>NZ_ATDP01000092.1 GCF_000445105.1 Sphingobium lactosutens DS20
TGTTGATTTCCACTGAGAAGTGACCCGGGTAGGGCGTAAATTTCCACTGAGAATTGACCCATGTTGAACTCGTCCCTGGCTTTGACAAGCGAGGGTATATGGAGTGTTGGACATGGCGTTATTGAGCGTTATCCGGCGCTGGCATTTTCGCGATCATCTACCGATCCGGGAGATAGCGCGGCGCACCGGACTATCACGCAACACGATCCGCAAATATTTGCGGTCCGAGACGATCGATCCGCGGTTCAAGGTGCCTGATCGACCAAGCAAACTGGACCCATTTGCTGAGCATCTGGCGGCCTGGCTGCGGCGCGATATGGGCCGATCGCGCAAGCAGAAGCGCACGATCAAGCAGTTTCACGCCGATTTGGTGAGCCTGGGTTATGAAGGATCCTACAACCGGGTTGCCGCTTTTGCTCGGGACTGGCGCGAAGATTATCGGCGCCAGCAACAGATTGGCGGGCGTGGGACATTCGTGCCCCTGTCGTTCGCGCCGGGGGAAGCTTTCCAGTTTGATTGGAGTGAGGACTGGGCAATCATCGCCGGGGTTCGGACCAAGCTGCAGGTCGCGCATTTCAAGCTCAGTTACAGCCGGGCATTCATCGTGCGCGCCTACCTGCTGCAAACCCATGAGATGCTGTTCGACGCCCATAATCACGCCTTCCGCGTGCTGGGCGGCGTGCCGCGCCGGGGTATCTATGACAATATGCGCACGGCCGTCGACAAGGTCGGGCGTGGCAAGGAACGCACCGTCAACGCACGCTTCCTGACGATGGTCAGCCACTATCTGTTCGAAGCTGAGTTCTGTAACCCGGCTGCGGGATGGGAAAAGGGGCAGGTCGAGAAGAATGTCCAGGATGCGCGGCACCGTCTGTGGCAACCCACGCCGCAGGTCGAAAGCCTTGATGCGCTGAACCTGTGGCTGGAGGAGCGCTGCAAGGCGTTATGGGAGGACATCCCTCACGGGATCGAACCCGGATCGGTTGCCAATGCCTGGGCCGATGAATCTGAGTGTCTGATGGTTGCGGGCAGGCCCTTCGATGGTTTTGTGGAATATCGCAAACGGGTATCGCCGACGTGCCTCATCCACTTTGAGCGCAATCGCTACAGCGTACCGGCCTCTTTCGCCAATCGCACTGTCAGCCTGCGCGTCTATCCTGATCGCTTCCAGGTCGTCGCCGAGGGGCAGCCAATCTGCGCACATCAGCGCATCATCAACCGCTCTCACGACGGTCCAGGTCATACGGTTTATGACTGGCGCCATTATCTGGCGGTCGTGCAGCGCAAGCCCGGCGCCCTGCGCAACGGTGCGCCCTTCCTTGAGCTACCCGATGCGTTCCAGCGTCTGCAGCGACATCTGTTGCGCAATCCCGGCGGCGACAGGGAAATGGTCGAAATACTGGCGCTGGTTCTTCATCATGATGAGCAACTGGTGCTGACGGCGGTCACCATGGCGCTGGAGGCTGGCGTTCCGACCAAGACCCATATCCTCAATCTGCTCTATAGGCTGGTCGACGGAAAACCGATCTCCACGCCGCCGGTGACGGCGCCCCAGGCGCTCAAGCTGGTCAGCGAACCGATGGCCAATGTCGAACGCTATGATGATCTGCGCAAGGAGAAGCGTCATGCGTCATGACCCTGCCAGCGGCGCCATCGTCGTCATGCTCCGCAGCCTCAAGATGCATGGCATGGCGCAGGCCGTCACCGATCTCATGGAACAGGGATCTCCAGCGTTCGAAGCCGCCATCCCGATCCTCTCCCAGTTACTCAAAGCCGAGACAGCAGAACGGGAGGTTCGGTCTGTGGCCTATCAGCTCAAGATCGCGCGCTTCCCTGTCTATCGCGATCTGGCCGGCTTCGACTTTACCAGTAGCGAGGTCAATGAAGCTCTGGTGCGTCAGTTGCATCGCTGCGACTTCATCGACATCGCCGACAATATCGTGCTGGTCGGCGGTCCTGGCACCGGCAAGAGCCATGTGGCAACGGCGCTGGGCATCCAGGCCATCGAACATCATCGAAAGCGCGTCCGCTTCTTCTCGACGGTCGAACTGGTCAATGCGCTCGAGCAGGAAAAAGCACAGGGCAAGGCCGGTCAGATCGCCAATCGCCTCCTGCACTCCGATCTCGTTATCCTGGATGAGCTTGGATATCTGCCGTTCAGTGCTTCAGGTGGCGCGCTGCTCTTCCACCTGCTGAGCAAACTCTACGAGCGCACCAGCGTCATCATCACCACAAACCTGAGCTTCAGCGAATGGGCCACCGTGTTCGGCGACGCCAAAATGACCACGGCGCTCCTCGATCGGCTTACCCATCACTGCCACATCCTGGAGACCGGCAACGATAGCTTCCGCTTCAAAAACAGCTCTGCCAAGCAGGCCAGAACCCAAAAGAGAAAACCACGGGTTGACCCACCCGTGACACCCGAAACATAATCCGCAGACGGGTCACTTCTCGATGGAAAACCCGGGTCACTTCTCAGTGGAAATCAACAGCCAGGCCTTGTCGCCACCGACCAACTCATCCGCTTGCCCCCACAACGTCGCCTCCAGCGGCGCGCTATCCCAGATCCCGGCACCGATGAAATGATGCAGCCGGTCATAGCTGAGCGCGTCTGCGCGGGCCGCGATGGGTTGGATGCTCTTGCGATCGCCGGGGCCAATCAAGCCGGCGATGTAGGCTGGGCACATCCGACGCCGCGTCTTGTTACCCAACTTCTGCAGATACGGCTCAAGCCAATGCTCGAGATCCCGCCGCCAATCCTCTTCCACCGCCAGCCTCCATCAAAGCTGGCTTCCTATGAATCACGCATTTCCTCTGCAGGGAATCCCAAAAATCACACTTCTGCCAAAGTAGTGCTAGCCTTCCCTTCAATCAGGGTGCGTTCGGCAATGATGCCCGACTGAAGATTGCGCTCCATATGGACACCACCGGTCAGACTTGTGTCGCTTGATGGAGCTGCCAATCTCGGCAGTTTGTTTTCACGCTTTCCGTAACGGAACTATTCTCCTTTATGTCCGATTCATACAATGCGAATCGATTGCATGAGCATAGCAGGATAGCGCGACCCGAAGGCTTCAAGCCTTTTACTGGCCCGCTCGGCTTTGCCGGGCGGGCCTTTGTTGTTTACGCGGCCCCTGCTTTTACAGCTGTCTTCTTGGCCCGCTCCTTCGATGCAATCGACGTCGACACAGTCGCACTGTTCCCTCGGCCGCTCGCGACCCAACCCAACCGGCTAGGAGCACCTCAAAGCGCGATTTCCGGACGCTACATGCCGATGCTACTCATCGCATGCTGGATCGGCCTCATGGCCTCGATCCAAATTACTGCCACGCTTTGTGCGCCTGTGCGAATGCCCTCGACGACAACATTGCTTTGCAGCAGATGCCCGACATCCTTCAGCTTTCCGATCTCCCAGAAAGCGCCATCACGAGCCTGGACATACAGGCTTGTCGCGCCCGCAATCAGCATGCCTTCAAGGCGGAAATATGAACCGATATTCATGTGCCTGATCTATGCGGGGCGGTATCGGATTCCATGTTTCGTGCCATATGCCGTGCGATTTCTCCGGCGATCCGAAACCAGTTTGTCATTCCGCAGGAACGAGCCCGCTGATCTTGCTGCCACCGCCCTGCTTCTCGCCTGCCAAAGCGTCTGTGTGATGTTGGACAGCAGATCATCATCGATGTCGGCATGGCTCCCAAAAGCCAATGCACATCGAAGATTGTCCGCGCCAAGGGCCTTGTGCAACGCTTTAAGCGCCGCGTATGATCCTGATATGTTCCAACCCCTTCACGCCAACCTCTCTGCCAACGCCGCGGCAACTGCACGAAATGGCGATACCGAAGAACCAGACTTCGTGGTCATCGACGTCGAGACGGCGTGCTCGCGTGTCAGCAGCATCTGCCAGATAGGCATTGTCGGCTTTCGCAACGGCGCTGTCGCGTTTGAGTATGAGACCCTTGTCGATCCGCAGGATCATTTCAGCAGCTTCAATACGCGGATCCACGGGATTGCTGCCAGCCACGTACTGGGCCAACCCTGTTTCGCTGACGTTCACGGCATCCTTCAAGCCCATCTGAATGGCCGCACGACCGTGGCCCATTCCTATTTTGACAAGGGCGCCCTCGCAGCAGCATGCCGTATAAATGATCGCGCGATGCTCGAGACCACATGGCTGGATAGTGTCCGAGTTGCCAAGCGCGCCTGGCCCGAGCTGCCCAGCCATCGGCTCAATATCGTGGCGAAACATCTGGGTATCCCGCTCAAGCATCATGATGCGCTCAGCGACGCCCGCGCGGCAGGCATGATCGTCGTGAAAGCGATCGATCATACCGGTTTGCAATTATCAGACTGGCTGGCACCCCAGCCAAGAAAACGCGCAACGGCACCGCCCACGCCCGCTCCCGACGGCACATTGAAAGGTCAGCGCATTGCCATTCTTGGCGAGTCTCGCAACGGCCGCCTGGCGCAACAAATTGCCGCCAATGGTGGTCGGATCATGGCATCAGTCGGCGCAACAACGACTATGCTGGTGGTCGCAGCGGACGAGCCATTTGGCTATGTGCGTTATGACGCCGAATTCAAGAAGGCCGAAGCTCGTCGCCTGGCGGGCGATGATATCCATATCGTCTCGGCCAGCGCACTGCTCAGCACATTACCGGATCGGCGCGATGTCTGATCGCAGGACGCTTCGCCAGTGGCGCGTGTTACCTGGGCGAGGACATCTATCCAAGCGGCCATTCCATAATGTGGCGAGCACAATGGAGGGGGCCGACAGCCCCCTCCTGTCATGAAGGATTCTGCACCCGCCTTACTCTAGCGAGCAATGATCTTAGCGGAGCTGCGCCTTCGGGTGGGAAAACGAAACTCGATATCGACAGGTGGTAGCACCCGTCGACGCGATTGCGGTCCCATTGCCTTTGCGGGCAGATCAAGCAGGACTGACGGTGCGGACAAGCCGTCACTCAACATGTCAGCCCAGGCCATGGCGAGTTCCCTGCGACGGGGCATGTAGGCTGCGCGATTATACGCCCCTTCAACCTTGCCCGTAGGGACATGGGCAAGCATGAGGTCGATCACTTTGCGATCATGTTCCTTGCCTTCGCGCTCGGCCCACTCATTCATGATCGTAGAGAAGGCGGCGCGGAACCCATGAGGGACATGGTGGCCGTGGTAACCGGCCCGATTGAGAAGATAGCCGATGGCATTTTCGCTCATGGGGCGATGGGCGTGGCGGTTGCTGGGGAAAACCAGCGGTCCTTCACCCGTAAGCGGCCACACTGCCCTCAATACCGCCAATGCCTGTGGCGTGATCGGCACGAGATGATCGCCGTGGAGCTCATCCTTGCGATCGGCGTCGCCCTTCATCCTCCAGGCCGGAATGCGCCACAAGGGCTCCGAGCCGTTCAGATCCTCGAACTCATCCCACTGCGCGCCGCGCAGTTCACTGGGTCGCACCGCGGTCAGCGCGAGCAGACGAAGGGCGAGACGCGTGACGGGGCGCGCATAATCTTCCTCAGCCGTGCGGATCATCCGGCGAAGGGGAACGAGATCGGTGATTGCAGGCTGACGCCCTTTTCGCAGGGGCTTGAGGACCGCTCCCAGCTTCTCGGCAGGATCGCTCGTCGCGATACCCTCTGCGATACCATAGATGAAGACCGCTGAAATGCGCTGCCGGACGCGCTTTGCAGTCTCGATCGCGCCGCGCGCCTCGATCTCCCGCAAGACGCTCAGAACGAGCGGGGGCGTCAGCTGGGCGATCGGCATGTCACCGATGGCCGGAAACACATCCCTTTCCAGGCTGCGAATAATATCGGCGGCATGTACGATAGCCCATTGCGCTTTGGCATTCTCATGCCACGCCCGCGCGACCCGCTCGAAGGTCTGCCTGCCGGCCTCGAGCTTGGCCACAACCTTGAGTTTCCTCAGGATCGTGGGATCGTCGCCTTCCATCAGATGTCCGCTGGCCTCATCCCGCTTCGCTCGGGCATCCGCCAATCCCACCTGGGGCCAGGCGCCGAAGGCCATCGTTTTCTGCTTGCCGTCGTAGCTGTAATTCCACCGCCACAGCTTTCCCCCGCTCGGCGTCACGAGCAGGAACAGGCGATTGGTGTCGGTCAGTTTGTAGGATTTGGGGCGGGGCTTGGCCGCCCGGACTTTGGCGTCACTGAGCATCGGTCGTCGTCTCCAAAAAGTACCACGTTTTTCGACCGCCGAGACCACGAATCAGTACCACAATCACCGCAAAACGCCTGCGGAGGGCTGTGGACGACTGCGGCCGAGCTGGTGAGCCAAGCGTCAGTAATCAGGGAGAAAAAGTCGATATCAGTGGACTTCTGGAGACCCCTGCGGAGGGTCAAATGGCGGAGAGGGTGGGATTCGAACCCACGTTACGGTTACCCGTAAACCGCATTTCGAGTGCGGCGCATTCGACCACTCTGCCACCTCTCCGCAGAAGGTCCGGCAAGCGCCGTTGGCGCTGCTTTCCCGGTCGAGCGGCGGCCATTAGCGGATGAAATCACGCTTGCCAAGCGACCTTCGGGGTATTTTTCTTGTGTCGTCGCAGCGCGGCCCTAAATTAAGCCTCATGAAAGAGATGAGTCAGATTTTTGGCGCGGGCATGACGGCCCCGCCGATCGTCCATGCGCGCTTCAGCATCGGCGATGTGGTCAAGCACCGGATGTTCGGATTTCGCGGCGTCGTGTTCGATATCGACCCGGTCTTCGCCAATAGCGAGGAATGGTATGAGGCCATTCCCGAAGAAGCCCGCCCCGACAAGCATCAGCCATTCTATCATCTGCTCGCGGAAAATGGTGAATCCAGCTATGTCGCCTATGTCAGCCAGCAGAATCTGGTGACGGACGACAGCGACGAACCGGTCGACCATCCCGCCATTTCCGGCATGTTCGGCACCTATGCCAAGGGCAAATATCGGCTGCGCGCGCTGCACCGCCACTAATGCCGGGCCTGCCCTTCCCGACCATCGCCCAAGTTTGCGATTGATCCGCCGTCCGGCACGATTATGACCGAACCTTGGCAGGATCGACAAGGGGTAAGCGGTGACGAACGAACAGCCACAGACCAGCGGCATCGCCGAACTGACGCTGCGCGGCGTCATTCTGGGCGCGCTCATCACGCTCGTCTTCACCGCCGCCAATGTCTATCTGGGCCTCAAGATCGGCCTGACCTTCGCCACGTCGATCCCCGCGGCGGTCATTTCCATGGCGGTGCTGCGACTGTTTTCCACTGGCACCATCCTGGAAAACAATATCGTCCAGACCATCGCGTCGGCGGCCGGCACTTTGTCGGCGATCATCTTCGTGCTGCCGGGCCTGGTCATCATCGGCTGGTGGCAGGGCTTTCCCTACTGGCTGTCGGCCTTCACCATCGCGACCGGCGGCATATTGGGCGTCATGTATTCCGTGCCGCTGCGCCGCGCGCTGGTGACGGGATCGGACCTGCCCTATCCCGAAGGGGTGGCAGCGGCCGAAGTGCTGAAAGTCGGCGCCGGATCGCGCGAGGGCCTGGAGGAAAACAAGCGCGGGCTGGCCGCCATCGTCGCCAGCGCCCTGTCCGCCGCCACCTTCTCGATCGTCGCCAAGACCCGGCTGATCGCGGAGGAAGCCGCCACCTTCTTCAAGCTGGGGGCGGGTGCGACGTCGGTATCGACCAGCTTTTCCATGGCGCTGATCGGTGTCGGCCATCTGGTCGGCCTGTCGGTGGGCGTCGCCATGTTCATCGGCCTGCTGATCAGTTGGGTCGGCCTTGTCCCCTATCTGACCGCGCCAACCCCCGCCGGCGCTGATCTCAGCGCGGTGGTCGGAACCGTGTTCAGCACCAAGGCGCGCTTCATCGGCGCGGGCACGATCGGCGTCGCCGCCATCTGGACCCTGCTCAAGATCCTTGGCCCCATCATCAGCGGCATCCGCTCCGCGCTCGCCGCCAATGCCACGCGCAGGGCGGGCAATGCCGGGCTGCTCGACATTACCGAGCGCGACCTGCCCATCGGCATCGTCGCCGGCACGATCGCCGCTGCGATGCTGCCCATTGCGCTTCTGCTCTGGGTCTTCGCGAAAGGGGGGCCGATCGCCCTCAACCCCGTGCCCGTCATCGGGCTGACGCTGGCCTATGTGCTGGTGGCCGGCATCGTCATCGCGTCGGTCTGCGGCTATATGGCGGGCCTGATCGGCGCATCGAACAGCCCGATTTCGGGCGTCGGCATCCTCGCCGTGCTGGGCGCTTCGCTGCTGCTGGCCGCCATTTACGGGTCGGGCGGCGACGAAGGCCAGACACAGGCGCTGATCGCCTATGCCCTGTTCACCACCGCGATCGTCTTTGGCATCGCGACCATTTCCAATGATAATCTTCAGGACCTCAAGACCGGGCAGCTGGTCGGCGCGACGCCCTGGAAGCAGCAGCTGGCGCTGGTGCTGGGCGTCATTTTCGGCGCGCTGGTGATCCCCCCGGTGCTCGATCTGCTCAACAGCGCCTTCGGCTTTGCCGGGGCGAGCGGCGCGGGCGCCAATGCCCTGCCGGCCCCGCAGGCGGCGCTCATTTCGGCGCTGGCCAAGGGCGTGCTGGGCGGCGATCTCGACTGGGGCCTGATCGCTATCGGGGCGGGCATCGGCGTTGTCGTGATCATCGTCGACGAAGCATTGGGCCGCGCCGGCAAGCTGCGCCTGCCGCCGCTGGCCGTGGGCATGGGGATTTATCTGCCCATGGCGCTGACGCTGCTGATCCCGGTCGGCGCGGTCATCGGCCATGTCTATAATCGCTGGGCGCTGCGACAGGCGAACCCGGAATTTGCCGAGCGCATGGGCGTGTTGATGGCGACCGGCTTCATCGTGGGCGAAAGCCTGTTCGGCGTCGCCTTCGCCGGCATCGTCGCGGGCACCGACAGCGATGCGCCGCTGGCGCTGGTCGGGGAAAGCCATTGGGCGGTGCCGCTCGCCATCCTGATCTTCGCCGCCGTGATCGCGGGCCTCTATGCCCGCCTGCGGGGCTGGGCCAGCCGCCCCCTGTCCTAAAGAGCCCCCTGTCCTAAAGGGAAGGGGACTTGGCGCGCCTTTTATGCGTTGCTTCTTAGGAAGAGGCAATCAGGGAGACGCGCCGAGCCATGACGCCAGAGGAAAGCCACAGGACGCCGCTGAACCCGGCACGCGTGTCGTTGGAGCGGGAAGAGGAGTGTCTTTACTGGGCCAACCGGTTCAGCGTGTCGCGTGACGAACTGGTCGAAGCCGTCGACACCGTCGGAGACGATGTCGATGCCGTCGCGGCCTATCTCAATGTCGGGCGCTGAACCCAAGGGGTTGAACGTGCAGAAGGTCACGCAGCTGCAATCTTAATGACTCTTTTTCGTCATCGTGATGGAATGAAGCTGTCGCAATAATCTCTCATGGGCCGGGCAGCCGGCAGGCGCGCGCATGTCAAGCGCATCGCTACGGCAACAGGGAGATTCCAGAATGAACCGCCTTTTACGCGGCGCAAGCCGCGTTGCCCTTACCCTTGCGCTCACCATGCCTGCCGCAGCCCTTGCCGGCACGATCAGCGGCACGGTGTCGGACGGCACCGGAACCCGCGCGCTTCAGTCGACGCAGCTCACCATCGTCGAACTTGGCCGCATCGCCGAAGCCGGCCGTGACGGCTCCTATCGCTTCCCCGACGTCGCGCCCGGCACCTACACGATCGAGGCGCGCTATGTCGGCGCAGACCCGGTCCGCACCACCGTCGTGGTCCCGGCGACCGGCGATGTCGACGCGGATATCCGCATCGGCTCCAATGTCGACGCGTCCATCATCGTCGTCGGCCAGGTCGCCAACCAGGCGTCGGCCCTGTCGCGCCAGCGCGCCGCCGATGGCGTCGAAAGCGTGCTGACCCGCGACGCGATCGGCCAGTTTCCCGACCAGAATGTCGCCGAATCGCTCCGCCGCCTGCCCGGCATCAACATATTGAACGACCAGGGCGAAGGGCGCTTTGTCTCGGTGCGCGGTCTTGATCCATCGCTGAACGCAGCCTCGATCAATGGCACCCGCCTGCCGGCACCGGAAAGCGACACGCGCCAAGTCGCACTCGATGTCATTCCATCCGAACTCATCGAATCTATCGAAGTCAAGAAGTCGCTGACCCCCGACATGGACGGCGACACCATTGGTGCCTCAATCGAAATCAACACCACCAGCGCCTTCGATCGGAAAAAGGATCTCTATTCCGTCAAACTGGAGGGCAGCTATAATGAATTCGCCGACGCACTGACGCCCAAGGGCAGCTTTGACTTTTCGACCCGCATTACCGACCGCCTGGGCATCGCGGGTGGCGCCAGCTATTATAAGCGCAAGTTTGAGAGCGACAATATCGAGGGCGCCGACTGGGCGATCGACGACAATGGCAACGCCTACGCCGCCGAGCTGCAGTATCGCGACTATGACGTGGAGCGAAAGCGCATTGGCGGAACCCTCAGCCTCGACTGGCTGGCGACAGACACTACCAAGCTGTACGCGCGCGGCATCTACAGCCAGTTTGACGATCAGGAATATCGCGGCGATGTGATCTTCATCATGGACGAGGCCCCCCGCGCCTCGACCGCGAGCAGTGCCGAATTCTCGTCCGAGGATGGTCGTATCGAGGTGCGACGCCGCATGAAGGATCGGTTTGAACGGCAGAAGATCAAATCGCTGACCCTGGGTGGTGAAACCAACACCGGACCATGGAAGATGACATATTCGGGCAGTTGGTCTGAGGCCAGCGAACGGGAAAATGGTTCCATTGACCCCACTCGCTTCCGCGCCCGGTTCGAGGAAGGCGACAACCTGAACGTCGGCTTCGATTATTCGAACCCTCGCAAACCTCTCTACAGCGTCAGCGGCAGCGGCTCGGACGCCTTTTTCGATCCGACGACCTATGGCTTCAATGAACTGGAGCAAACCATCCTGTCGGATGCGCGAGACCGCGAATATGCCGTCAAAGGCGATATCTCACGCGCCTTTGCATCGGACGCGGGCACTTTTACCGTGCAAACGGGCATGAAAGCCCGCTGGCGCAAAAAGAGCTATAATCTCGAATCAACCCTCTATGACGGCTATGATGGCGACTACTCGCTTGCCGATGTTCTGGGCGGACAAACCTATCGCATCCAGGATATCCTGCCGCTGCCCAGCCACACCGGCCCGACCGACTTTTTCAACGACAATCGTAATAATTTCGAACTGAACCCGATCGATACGCAGATCAACTCAAATTCGTCCGATTATTCGGTGAAGGAGGACATCCTCGCCGCCTATCTGTTGGGCCGTTGGGACAGCGAAAAGCTACGCGTTATCGCTGGCGTACGCATGGAGCAAACACGCAACGACATTCGCGCCAAGCTGACGCAATTTGTGGAAGAAGGCGGCGAATATCAGGGCGAGGAACTGGATGAGGACACCGTTTTCGTTACGCCAAACCGGTTCGTGCGCAACTATACCGACTGGCTACCCAGCATCACGGTGCGCTACGAGCCGGTCCGTAATGTCGTGCTGCGCGCCGGCGCCTACAAAAGCCTCGTGCGCCCTAATCTATCGAGCCTGACGCCACGCTTTACCATTAACGAGGATCTGGAAGCGGAAACCGGCAATCCGGAACTCAACCCCTATCGCGCTTGGAACATCGATGCGTCGGCAGAATGGTATTTCGGCAGCAACGCCGCACTGACCGGCGGCTTTTTCTGGAAGTCGATCAAAGATTTCGTCGTCGAACAGCGTACCCGCGATGCTGGCACGCTTTACGGCGTGCAATATGAGGAACTCTCAAGCTTCATAAATGGGGACAAAGCCAAGGTGAAGGGCTTTGAATTGTCCTACAGCCAAGTAATGAGTTTCCTGCCTGCACCGTTCGACGGCCTGCTGGTAAATGCCAACTACACCTATACCGACGCCAAGGGCACGGTCCTGACCGATGGCGATATCGCCGATCCGCGCCGCATCCCGCTCGCTTCTTCGTCCAAGAACACGTTCAACGTCGTGCTCGGGTATGAAAAGGGTCCGATCTCACTGCGTGCGGCGGGCACCTATCGCGACAAATATCTGGACGAACTGGGCGGCAGTGCGGAAGAAGATCGTTATGTCGATAGTCATTTCCAGGTCGATCTGAGCGCGAAATATCGCCTGGTGCCTGGTGTTCGCCTGTTCGCCGAATGGATCAACGTCGGCAACGAACCGTATTTCGCCTATCAGAACTTCGCCGGCGGCAAGCGCCTGCTTCAGTTCGAGGAATATAACTGGACAGCCAAGTTCGGCATCACTGCCAGCTTCTGATCCGTTGCCTCATCCTTTTCTGCCGGCCGCCCCGTGCGGCCGGCAGTCCTGTTTCCATGAAGGGACGCGCATGATCCGTCTTTCTTTCGCGGCGCTGCTGCTCGCGTCGGCGCTGCCGGCAGTGGCGCAATCCGCGCCTCAGCCCCCGGTGCCCCGGTCTGCCGGCACCCCTTATGCCGCGCGCAGCCTGCCCGATCGGATCATGCTGACGCCCGCGGCGGACCCGTCCCGCGGTGTGGCGGTCAGCTTCCGCACCGACATCGCCCAGGCAGCGAGCGAGGCACAGATCGCGGTCGCGGTCGATGGCCCCACGCTCGAACGGCAGGCCCGCACGGTCAGCGGCCAGCCCGGCACGCGCAAGGACAGCGCCAATGGCCCGGCGCTCTATCACCAGATCCGTTTCACCGACCTGACGCCCGACACCGTCTACGCCTATCGGCTGAAAGGCAGCGCGGGCTGGAGCGAATGGCTGCAATTCCGCACCGCCGCCACGCAGGCAAAGCCCTTTCGCTTCCTCTATCTGGGTGACATTCAGAACGGCATCCTGACCTATGCCAGCCGGGTCATCCGTCAGGCCTTTCATGCCAATGGCGGCATTGACCTCGTCCTGCATGCCGGCGACCTTGCCGCTCAGCGCGACGATCTGGACCATGACGACGAATGGGGCGAATTCAATCAGGCGGGCGGCTATAACTGGTCCATCGTTCCGCAACTGCCCGCGACCGGCAATCATGAATATGTCGACGTGACGTTGCCCGACGGGCGGGAAAGCCGCGCGCTCGGTCCCTATTTCCCCTTGCAGTTCGCGCTGCCGGACAATGGCGCGCCCGGCGTCCAGACAACCTATTTCGTCGATTATCAGGGCGTGCGCTTCATTATCATGGACGGCACATCGGCCATGGACCTGGGCACCATGGCGGCGCAGACCCGGTGGCTGGACGCTACGCTGGCGTCGAGCAAGGCGACATGGAATGTCGTGCTGTTCCACCAGCCCGTCTTCACCTGCGCCCGCCCCGATGACACGGCTGAGATCAAGGCCGCCTGGAAGCCGATATTCGACGCGCGCAGGGTCGATCTGGTGCTGCAAGGCCATGACCATTGCTACAGCCGCCTGACGTCGGAGGCGGGACGCGAAGCCTCGGCCACGGCGCGCGCGGATGGCGCGGTCCAGGGGCCAGTCTATGTCGTCTCTGTCACCGGGTCGAAAATGTACGGCTTGAATGACCGCGCCCGCACCCAGCCCGACAAGGTCGCAGAGGCGACCGAACTTTATCAGGTCGTGGATGTCGACGGCGACCGGCTCACCTTCCGCACCTTCACCGCGTCGGGTAAGCTCTATGACGGCTTCGATATGGAAAAGCGCGCCGACGGCAATCATCTCACCGACACGACCGAGCCGACCATCGCCATACGCACCTGCACCGGCGCTATCGGCCCAGACGGCGGCCCATGCGTCGCGCGCGGCAAATAAGGAGCACATCCATGAAACATGTGGTCCTTCCCCTGACCGGCCTGCTCGCGCTATCAGCCTGCGCGGCAACAGAACAGGAAGCGCCGGTCTCGGTCCGCATCGCCAATGCAACGCCAGCCGTATCGGTGACGGCGCGCGGCGAAACCACGCCGGTTGGCACCGCCAATGCCGACGCCGCCGATGATCCGGCCATCTGGCGCAATGCCGCGGACCCTGCGCAAAGCCTGATCGTGGGCACCGACAAGAAGGCGGGCCTTTATGTCTATGGCCTTGACGGCGGGACACGCGACTTTCTGGACGCTGGGCACGTCAACAATGTCGACCTGAAGGATGGCGTCGTCATCAACGGCACGCCGGGCGTTCTGGTCGCCGCGTCAGACCGCAGTGACGTCGCCCATGCGAAGGTGGCGCTGTTCCGGCTCGATACCGCGACCGCGAAGCTGACCGCCATCGGCAAGGTCGATGGCGGCACGGGCGAAGCCTATGGCCTGTGCCTTGGCCGGGATGAAAGCGGCCTGTCTGCCTATATCGTGCTCAAGGACGGGACCATCCACCAGATCGCGCTCGACACATCGGGCGCGACGCCCGCTGGGCGCATTGTGCGCACCCTGAAATTGAGCAGCCAGGCCGAGGGCTGCGCGGTCGATGATCGCACGCACATTCTCTATGTCGCGGAGGAAGATGTCGGCCTGTGGCGTTTCGACGCGCGCGCCGATGGGGCGACCATACCGACCAAAATCGCGGCGGCGGACGGCAAGAATCTCGTCATGGATGCCGAAGGCGTGGCCATCGCCCCGATCGGCGAAAAGGACGGTTATGTCCTCGTTTCCAGCCAGGGCGACAATGCCTATGTCCTCTATCGCCTGCGCGACGACGCCTATGTCGGCCGCTTTCGCGTGGTCGATGGCGCCATCGGCGGGTCGGAGGAAACCGACGGCATCGAATTGATGCTGGGCGATTTCGGACCAGCCTATCCGGGCGGCCTGTTCGTCGCGCAGGACGGCCATAACGCGGCCGCCGCGCAGAATTTCAAGCTCGTCGCCTGGGACGACATCGTCCGCGCGCTCGGCCTGCCTCGATAACATAAGACTGAAGGGGGCGGACAAAGCGCCCGCCCTTTCCAGCAGCCTCTTGGTCTGGCGCGGCCCTTGCTCTATGGGGGCAGGCCTGTCCATTTTGAGGGAAGCCGATTTGATCCTGGACCTTGCCGCGGCCGCTTCGAGTGCCATCCACTTCAACGATCTGGGGCTTGATCCGGTCGCGCTCGACCTCGGCTTCTTTCAGCTGAAATGGTACAGCCTGGCCTATCTCGCCGGCATCCTGATCGGCTATTGGTATCTGCTGAGGCTTGTGGCGCAGGCCGGATCGCCCATGGCGCGCCGCCATGCCGACGACATGATCTTCTACGCGACGCTGGGCATCATCATCGGCGGCCGGCTGGCCTATGTGATCTTCTACCAGCCCGAAATCCTGGCCAATCCGCTGGACATCTTCAAACTGTGGAATGGCGGCATGTCCTTCCATGGCGGCGCGGTCGGCGTGTCGCTCGGCATCCTCTATATGGCGCACAAGGAAAAGCTCAGCTGGCTGCGCATCCACGATTATGTCGCCTGCGTCGTGCCCTTCGGCCTCTTCTTCGGCCGGCTCGCCAATTTCGTGAATGGCGAATTATGGGGCAAGGCGACCGACGTGCCCTGGGCGATCGTCTTTCCCACCGGCGGCGACGTGCCGCGCCATCCCAGCCAGCTGTATGAAGCAGGGCTGGAGGGCATCGTCCTGTTCCTGATCCTGGCCTTCGCCTTCTGGAAGACCAAGGCGCGCTACAAGCCCGGCATGCTGGTCGGCATCTTCCTGCTGGGCTATGGCTGTTTCCGCTTCGCCGTCGAATATTTCCGCGAAGCCGATGCGCAGTTGATGGAGTTCGCCGCGCGCACGGGCCTGCATATGGGCCAGTGGCTGTGCATTCCGATGATTTTGGCCGGCCTCTATTTCATCCTGACCGCCAAGGGCCGTCGCCTGCGCGTCGAGCCTGTGGCGGGAAGCGCCAGTGTCGCCTGATCCGCTGCCGCTGGCCGACAGGCTGGCGCGGCAGATCGCCTCTGGCGGGCCGATTTCGGTCGCCCATTATATCGCCGAGGCCAACCAGCATTATTATGCCACCCGCGATCCCCTGGGCGCGGACGGCGATTTCACCACCGCGCCGGAAATCAGCCAGATGTTCGGGGAGCTGGTCGGGCTGGCGCTGGCCGACATCTGGATGCGGTCGGGCCGCAGCGCCCAGGCCGCTTATGTGGAATTAGGCCCCGGACGCGGGACGCTGGCGTCCGATGCGCTGCGCGCCATGCTGCGCGCCAGCCTGACGCCGCCGGTCCATCTGGTCGAAACCAGCCCGGCACTGCGCGGCCGCCAACAGGCGCTGCTACCGACAGCCACCCACCATGACACGATCGCGAGCCTGCCCGAACAAGGTCCGCTGCTGGTCGTCGCCAATGAATTTTTCGACGCGCTGCCCGTGCGCCAATGTATCCGTGTGGGCGATGAATGGCGGGAGCGCGTACTGCTGCCACGGGAAGAACCCGGGCGTTTCATCGCGGTCGCGGGCTATCGCCGTATCGAATCGGGCCTGCCGCCGATCGCGACGGATGCGCCCGATGGCGCGATCCTGGAATCGCCGATCGCCGGCGCGGAAATCGCCTATGCGCTGGCGCAGCGGATCGCGCGACAGGGCGGCGTGGCGATCATCATCGATTATGGCTATGAAGGGCCGGCGCTTGGCGACACGCTTCAGGCGGTACGGGCGCATCAATTCGCCGATCCCTTCGTCGATCCGGGCGAGGTGGACCTCACCACCCATGTCGATTTCACCATGCTCGGCAATATGGCCCGGCAGGCGGGGTTGCGCGTGCATGGCCCGGTGGGCCAGGGCAGCTTCCTGCGGCGGCTGGGCATAGACGCCCGCGCCGAGCAACTCGCCGCCCATACGCCCGCCCGCGCGCAGGAGGTGCAGGATGCAGCGCATCGCCTGACCCATGAGGACGCGATGGGCACGTTGTTCAAGGCGATGGCGTGGACGCACCCGGACTGGGCCGACCCGGCGGGATTCGAAGGCTAATAGGGCGTAAACGCCCGCTCAGTCGTCCTGATGATAGCGGCTGAGCTTGCGGATGAAGCCGATCAGGCCGGTCTGGCGGCTGCGCTTCATCCGTTCGGCATGCAGGATGGTCTGGACGCGGCGGAAACAATCCTCCGCATCGACATTGCACAGCACATAGTCATAGCCGTCCCAATGCGCGATCTCGCCCGCGGCGCGCGCCATGCGGCCTTCGATCACGTCATTGCTGTCGGTGGCGCGTCCGCGCAGTCGGCGTTCCAGTTCCTCCATCGACGGCGGCAGGATGAAGATGCGCACGACATCGCCCCCGGCAATCTGGTGCAATTGCTGCGCGCCCTGCCAGTCGATGTCGAACAAGACGTCCTTGCCCGATTTCAGCATCGCTTCCACCGGTGCGCGTGGCGTGCCGTAGCGCTGGCCGAAGACATGCGCCCATTCCAGAAACTCATGGTCATTCGCCATGCGCCGGAAATCTTCCAGGTCGACGAAATGATAATCCTTGCCGTCGACTTCGCCCGGCCGCATCGGGCGGGTCGTCGCCGACACCGACATGGACAGATCCGGCTCGGCCGCCAGCAATTTGCGCGCGATCGTCGATTTGCCCGCGCCAGAGGGCGACGACAGGACGAACAGCACGCCGCGGCGCTTGAAATCGGGAATATCTGCTGGGATGGTGTCGGCCATGGCCGCTAGTGGCCGGAAAGACGCATTTTTGCAAGAGGCGGGGGATCGGCGGATTGGCGGCATCGCATAAGCGGCGGAACAGGCGCGGTTTCCTGCTGGCAGTCCTGATAGCGGCCATGGCGTTCGGGCTGTTGGTCCTGATGGACCGGCCGCTGCTTTGCACCTGCGGCCGGTTGGAATTGTGGCATGGCGCGCTCGACAGCGGGAACAGCCAGCATATCGCCGACTGGTACAGCCTCAGCCACGTCATCCATGGCTTCCTATTCTATGCACTGACGCGCTGGTTGCTGCGGCGGCAACCCCTCGGCATGCGGCTTGCCCTTGCGGTGGGAATTGAGGCGGCGTGGGAGATATTGGAAAATTCGCCCGTCATCATCGACCGTTATCGCACCGCGACGATCGCGCTTGGCTATTCGGGCGATTCCATCGTCAATTCGATGAGCGATATTGCGATGATGGCGCTGGGCTTTGTCTTCGCGGCGCGCGCGCCACTGTGGCTGACGGTGGCGCTGGCGATCGGGCTGGAACTATTGGCACTTGTCGTCATTCGCGACAATCTGACGCTCAACATCCTGATGCTGACCTGGCCGGTCGAGGCCATTCGCGACTGGCAGGCCGCGCTGTAGACGGGGTCAGCGCTGGCTCGTCTTGCGCGCGCTTTCGATCGGGATGGCCTCGCCGGTGCGGTCGGGCAGCAGTTTCTGCACCTTCTTCGCGTCGGCCGCGCGCTTCGCCTCGAACAGCTTGCCGGCCATATAGGCGCCCGTCACGAACATCGCGCCGGCGGGATAGCGCAAGATCAACCGCTTTGCCCCTGCGCCCGCGAGCAGGCCGATCACGCCCTTCTTGCCCGTGTCCGCCGCGACGCGCGCCGCGACCAGCGTGGCGCCGACGCGGGCGGCCTTGCGCAATATCCCCCGCTTCTTGTGCGATTTGGGGGGGACAAGAGCGGGGGGCGCGGATTTCCTCTTCATGAACGATCAATGTATCGCGCGCCGACTGGTTCCGCCAGCATCAGACCATATTTTCCGGCCGCACCAGTCGGTCGAAGGTCGGGCCATCCACCAGCCCCAATTCCAGCCCCGCCTCGCGCAGCGTCTGCCCGCTCTTATGCGCATGTTTGGCAATGGCGGCGGCATTGTCATAGCCGATTTCGGGCGCGAGCGCCGTCACCAGCATCAGCGACCGGTCGACCAGATCGGCGATCCGTTCTTCATTCGCCTTCAGCCCATCGACACAGCGTTCGGCGAAGCTTTCCATGCCGACGCTCAGCAAATGAATGGAGCGCAGCACATTGGCGCCGATCAGGGGCATGAACACATTGAGTTCGAAATGCCCCTGCATGCCGCCGACCGTCACCGCCTGATGATTGCCGATCACCTGTGCCGCCACCATGGTCAGTGATTCGCACTGGGTCGGATTGACCTTGCCCGGCATGATCGAACTGCCCGGTTCATTGGCCGGCAGATCCAGCTCGCCCAGGCCCGATCGCGGTCCTGATCCCAGGAAGCGGATGTCGTTCGCGATCTTCGTCAGCGCCACCGCCAGCGTGTTGAGCGCGCCGGAATAGAAGACAAGCCCGTCCTTGGCGGCAAGCTGTTCGAACTTATTGGGGCCCGCTTCAAACGGCGTTCCGGCAATGTCGCTGATCGCCGCGACCATGTCATCCGCCCAGCCTTCGGGCGCATTGAGACCGGTGCCGACCGCCGTACCGCCAATTGCCAGCTTGCGGATATTGCCATTGAGCGCGCCTTCGATCCGCGCCTTGCTGCTGATCAGCTGCGCGGCATAGCCGGAAAATTCCTGCCCCAGCGTCAGCGGCGTCGCATCCTGCGTATGGGTGCGGCCGATCTTGACGATGTGGCTCCACGCCCTGGCCTTGGCCGTGAGCGCCGCGGTCAGCTTTTCCAGCGCCGGAATCAGCCGGTCGCGCGTCGCCAGCACGGTGGCGACGTGCAGCGCGGTCGGGAAACTGTCGTTGGACGACTGGCTCATATTGACGTGATCATTGGGGTGCACCGGGCTCTTGCCCCCGCGCGTGCCGGCCAGCTTTTCATTGGCATAGCCCGCGATCACTTCATTGACGTTCATATTGGTCTGGGTGCCGCTGCCCGTCTGCCAGATGACGAGCGGGAACTGATCGTCGAGCGCGCCCGATATGATGGCCTGCGCGGCGTCCTCGATGCCTTGGACGATCTGCCGGTCGAGGCCATGTTTCGCATTCACCCGCGCCGCCGCCTGCTTCACGATCGCCTGCGCGTGGACGATGCCGATCGGCATGCGCTCGGTCGCGCCAAAGGGGAAATTTTCGATGCTGCGCTGGGTCTGCGCGCTCCAATAGGCGGTCGCGGGGACTTCGATCGCCCCGATGCTGTCGGTTTCTGTGCGCGTGTCGGCCATGCGGCGGGACTCCCAATTGAGAACAGATCGCAAAATATGTAGCGACACGCGACGGGATTCCAACCCTTGCCCGCTTCGACCGCTGCGCTATGCACGGGGCCGTCACCAGCGCGGGAGCATATATGGGTCGGCTTGTCACCATCGTCCGGGGCGCGGGCATCGCGCTGCTGTTCCTCGTTATCGCGCTGTGCCTGGCGATCACGATCCTGCCGCCCTTTCTGGACCGCATCTATTATGACGGACCGGTCAGCCGCCATTATGACGGCGCGCATTTCTTCAATCCCGACGGAGAGATAGACACCCCTGCCCCGCCGGGCGTCAGTCGATCGACCTTCATCACCCGCACACTGCTGGGCGACGATGATCGCCCGGCCTGGCCGGAAGCGGTGGCGGTCAAGCCCTCCCGCCCAGCGCCCTTCGCCGCCCCGCGCGGCATGACCGCGACCTGGGTCGGGCATGCGACGGTGCTGGTGCAGGCGGCGGGCCTCAACATCCTGACCGACCCCATTTGGTCCGACTATGCCAGCCCCTTTCCGCCGCTTGGCCCCAGGCGTGTGGCGCAGCCGGGCATCCGCTTCGACGACCTGCCCAAGATCGATCTCGTCCTGATCAGCCACAATCATTATGATCATATGGATCTGCCGACACTCAAACGGCTCTGGGCGCGCGACCGACCCAGGATCGTCACCAGCCTGGGCAACGATACGATCCTGAAGCATCAGGGCATCCCGGCGACCGCGCTCGATTGGGGCCAGTCGATCAGCGGCGCGGCGCTCAATGGTCTTGCGCCCCAGGCGGTGATCCAGTGCGGCAATTACGAACATTGCCCCGACTATCGCGTCCATGTGACGCGCAACCATCATTGGGGCAGCCGCTGGGGCAGCGATCGCAACCGTGCGCTGTGGTCGAGCTTCGTGATCGAAACGCGAGCCGGCAACATCTTCTTTGCCGGCGACACGGGTGCGGGCGACATGGGCTGGCCCATCGAGGCGCGTCGCTATGGCCCGATCCGACTGGCGCTCATCCCGATCGGCGCCTTCCGTTTCTGGAAGGGGCAGATGCAGTCCGACGCGCATATCGGCCCGCTCCAGGCGGCGGAGGTATTCAAACGGCTGGGCGCATCAACCGCCATCCCGATTCACTGGGGCACGTTCCGCCTGTCCTATGAAGGGTGGAACACGCCGCCCCGGATGCTGCAACTGGCGCTGGGCTGCGCGGGCATCCCGGTTGACCGCTTTGCGCCGCTGCGCATCGGCCAGGCCCGGCCCATCCCGACCATCAGCCCGGTGCCATCCGTTCCCCGCCGCTGCGACGAACGCGCAATCCGGGCGCTGGAATAGCGACGCGGCCGCAGGTCGCGCGCCGTCGCCTGTCTGGCATAACAATGCTGAAAGAAATGATGGTGCGGTCGAGAAGACTCGAACTTCCACGGCCTTTCGGCCACAACGACCTCAACGTTGCGCGTCTACCAATTCCGCCACGACCGCACATCAACAGGGAAACCGGCGGGGCCGGTGCCTTGGTAGGAGGCGGCCCTTAGCAAAGGCTTTTGGGCCATGCAACAAGTGATGTGCGTCTGCGTTAGCTTTGTCGTGGGAAACGAGGATGGATCCGCCAGCAGGGCGGAAGGGAGCGGACGACATGCGATTATGGATGCTGTCTGGCGGCACGGTGGCCGCTGCTGCGGCCATGGGCCTGACGCTGGGAAGCTACGCCATCAGCCCCCAGAGATCACCGCTGGACCAGCCGTACGAAGAGCCGATCAGCTCCGATTTCGCCGCCGCCCCGGCCGCGATGCCCGATCCTGGCCCCCAGGTCATCCACTGCACTGGCTGTGGCCCGACGCTGGCGGATCGCCGCTATGCCGCCGACATGGCGGGCTATGACAGCTATGCCATGATCGACGGCGGCAGCAGCGACCCGGTCGTGCGGGATTATATGGCGCAGGAGTATGACGCGCCGAACTATGCCATGCACGCGCAAGACAGCACGGACGACGGAACTGCGATGAATACGGCCCCGATCCCGGCCATCCATCAGTTGCCGCCCAATGTCGTGCGCTTCGCCGATAGTCCGTCAGCCGCCGAACGCGCCGCACCGCCAGTAGCGCAGCGCGTCGCGATGGGCGAAGCGCCAATACCGGCCGCTTCGCCGCGATCCGCCGTGGTCCAGCCCGTCAGGACCCAGACTGCCAGCGCCTATTGATCCCCTGCCGCCAAGCGGTCAGCAGATTATTCGGCCGCCACCGTTTGCGCCGGTGCGTCGCTCAGCGGATGCGTGAGGCGGTTCACCATTTCCTTGGGGCAGACCTGCCAGAAATAGCGCCGCCAGCGATCCCAATCATCCAATATGGTGTTGGACCAGCGGCTGTCCGTCGCCACCGCATGTTCGGCGATCAGCGCCTTCAACTGCGCTTCCCAATGGGCGCTTTCCAGCCGCTGCCAGATGATGCTTTCGGGATTGGCGCGCGAGGGGAAGCGGCCGTCCTCGTCCAGGATGAACGCCATGCCGCCCGTCATGCCGGCCCCGAAATTGGCGCCGGTTTCCCCCAGGATCACGGCCGTGCCGCCGGTCATATATTCGCAGCCATTGGCGCCACAGCCCTCGACCACGACCTGTGCGCCCGAATTGCGGACGGCAAAACGCTCGCCCGCCTGCCCCGCCGCGAACAGCTTGCCGCTGGTCGCGCCGTAGAGGACGGTATTGCCGATGATGGTGTTGTCCTTGGACGATAGCGGCGAGGATACGGTCGTGCGCACCTTGATGATGCCGCCCGACAGCCCCTTGCCGACATAGTCGTTGGCGTCGCCGAAGACTTCGAGCGTAATGCCCTTGCACAGGAAGGCGCCCAGCGACTGGCCGGCGCTGCCGCGCAGCCGGACGGTCAGATGCCCGTCGGCCAACGCCGACATGCCGAACTTCTCGGTGATGCGGGCAGACAGGCGGGTGCCGACCGCGCGATGCGTGTTGCGCACCGTGTAGGTCAGCTGCATCTTTTCGCCGCGTTCGAACACGGCGCGCGCATCCCTCATCATCTGCGCATCAAGGCTGTCGGGCACTTCGTTGCGCCATGCGTCGAGCGAGAAGCGGCGCTGCTCGTCGGGCGCATCGACCTTGGCCAGGATCGGGTTGAGATCGAGATCGTCGAGATGCTCTGCGCCGCGATTGACCTGCTTGAGCAATTCGGTGCGCCCGATCACCTCGTCCAGGCTGCGGAAGCCCAGCCGCGCGAGGATTTCACGCACTTCCTCGGCGATGAAGGTCATGAGGTTGATGACCTTTTCCGGCGTGCCGGTGAATTTCTGGCGCAGCTTTTCATCCTGCACGCACACGCCCACCGGGCAGGTGTTGCTGTGGCACTGCCGGACCATGATGCAACCCATGGCGACGAGGCTGAGCGTGCCGATGCCGAACTCCTCCGCGCCCAGGATCGCGGCGATGACGATGTCGCGCCCGGTCTTGAGCCCGCCATCGGTGCGCAGCTTCACCCGATGCCTCAGGCCGTTGAGGGTCAGCACCTGATTGGCCTCCGACAGGCCCATTTCCCAAGGCGTGCCGGCATATTTGATGCTGGTCTGGGGCGAAGCACCGGTGCCGCCGACATGGCCCGCGACCAAGATGACGTCGGCATGCGCCTTCGCCACGCCCGCCGCCACCGTGCCGATGCCCGCCTGGCTCACCAGCTTGACGCAGACCCGCGCGCGCGGGTTGATCATTTTGCAGTCGTAGATGAGCTGCGCCAGATCCTCGATCGAATAAATGTCATGATGCGGCGGCGGCGAAATCAGCGTCACGCCGGGCGTCGAATGGCGCAGCTTCGCGATGAATTCCGTCACCTTGAAACCGGGCAGCTGGCCGCCTTCGCCGGGCTTTGCCCCCTGCGCCACCTTGATCTCGATCTCTTCGGCGCTGCCCAGATATTCGGCATGGACGCCAAAGCGGCCCGACGCGATCTGCTTGATGACGCTATTGGCGTTGTCGCCATTTTCGTAAGGGGTGAAGCGATTGGCGTCCTCGCCGCCCTCGCCCGACACCGCCTTGGCGCCGATGCGGTTCATCGCGATCGCCAGCGTCTCATGCGCTTCGGGTGACAAGGCGCCCAGGCTCATGCCCGGCGTCACGAAGCGCTTGCGGATTTCGGTAGTCGCTTCCACCTCGTCGATCGGCACGGCTTCGCGCGCGAAGTTGAATTCCATCAGGTCGCGCAGATAGACCGGCGGCAAGTCACGCACGCCGCGCGAAAATTGCAGATAGGTCGAATAGCTGTCGGTCCCGACCGCGGTTTGCAGCAGGTGCATCAGCTGCGCGGAATAGGCATGGCTTTCGCCGCCATTACGCTGGCGGTAGAAGCCGCCGACCGGCAGGCGCACGACCGCCGCGTCATAGGCCGCCTGATGCCGCAGCATCGCGCTATAGTGCAGCGACTGATAGCCTTCGCCCGAAATCTTGGCCGGCATGCCGGGGAACAGGTCATTGACCAGCGCGCGCGATAGGCCGACCGCTTCGAAATTATAGCCGCCGCGATAGGAGCTGATGACCGCAATGCCCATCTTGGACATGATCTTGAGCAGACCTTCGTTGATCGCGGTGCGATAGCGTTCGACGCACTGGTCGAAGCTCAGGTCGCCGAACAGGCCGCGCGCATGGCGATCGGCGATGCTCGCTTCGGCCAGATAGGCGTTCACCGTGGTCGCGCCCACCCCGATCAGCACCGCATAATAATGGGTGTCGATCGCTTCGGCGCAGCGCACGTTGATCGACGCGTAGCTGCGCAGCCCCTTGCGCACCAGATGGGTGTGGACGGCGGCGGCCGCCAATATGCCCTGGATGGCGATGCGGGTTTCGCTGACATGCTCGTCGGTCAGGAAAATCTCGGTCCGCCCTTCGCGCACCGCCTGCTCGGCCTCCTGCCGGATGCGGGCGATCGCGGCGCGCAGCTGTTCCTGCCCGCCTTCGGCCGGGAAGGTGCAGTCGATTTCCGCGACCGCCGCGCCGAAATTGGCTTTCAGCCGCGCCCATTCCGCGCTGGTGACGACCGGCGATTCCAGCACCAGCACATGGCTGTTCTGCGCGCCTTCCTCCAATATGTTGTGCAGGTTGGAAAAGCGCGTCTTGAGGCTCATCACATGCCGTTCGCGCAACGGGTCGATCGGCGGATTGGTGACCTGGCTGAAATTCTGGCGGAAGAAATGGCTGATCGTGCGGGGCTTGTCGGAAATGACCGCCAGCGGCGTATCATCGCCCATCGATCCGATCGCTTCCTTCGCATCCTCGACCATCGGGCTGAGGATCAGCTCCATATCCTCCAGCGTCAGGTTGGCCGCGACCTGCCGGCGGGTCAGCTCCGCCTTGTCCCAGGCCGGCAGCGCGCTGGGCGCGTCGCCCAGATCATCGACGGTCAGAAAGTCCTTGATCAGCTCGCCATAGGGCCGCTCGCCCGCAATCTGGTCCTTGATCGCGCGATCGTCGTATATTTCGCCTTCCTGCAAGTCGACCGCGATCATCTGGCCCGGACCCATGCGGCCCTTGCGCACGATGGTGGTTTCGGGAACCACGACCATGCCGGTTTCCGATCCCACGATCAGCAGATTGTCGCCGGTCAGCGTGTAGCGCAGCGGCCGCAGCGCGTTGCGATCGACGCCGGCCACGACCCAGCGCCCGTCGGTCATCGCGAGCGCGGCCGGGCCATCCCACGGCTCCATTACGGAGGCGAGATATTCATACATGTCGGCATGCGCCTTGGGCAGTTCGGCATTGTCGCCCTGCCAGGCTTCGGGAACCAGCATCAGCTTGGCCGTGGGCGCGTCGCGGCCTGAGCGGCAGATCGCCTCGAACACGGCGTCGAGCGCGGCGGTGTCGGACGCGCCCGCCGGGATGACCGGCTTGATATCCTCCGACTGCTCGCCAAAGGCGAGGCTCGCCATCTTGATCTCGTGGCTCTTCATCCAGTTCTTGTTGCCGCGGATCGTGTTGATCTCGCCATTATGGGCGAGCGTGCGGAACGGCTGGGCCAGCCACCATTGCGGGAAGGTGTTGGTCGAATAGCGTTGATGGAAGATCGCGACGCGGCTTTCGAACCGCTCGTCCTGCAGGTCGGGGTAGAAGACCGACAGCGATTCCGCGAGGAACAGCCCCTTGTAGATGATCGACCGGCAGGACAGGGAGCAGATGTAGAAATCCTGAATCTGCGCCGCGATCACCTTGCGCTCGATCCGGCGGCGGATGAGGTAGAGGTCCTTTTCGAACTCGGCGACGTCGCGTTCCTCGGGCATTGGCCCGGCGATCATGATCTGCTCGATTTCCGGGCGCGTGCGCTGCGCCTTTTCACCGATGACCGACACGTCGACCGGCACCTGACGCCAGCCATAGATGGTGTAGCCCGCCTCGATGATCTCGCTTTCGACGATGGTGCGGCAGGTTTCCTGGGCGCTGAGGTCGGTGCGCGGCAGGAAGATCATGCCGACCGCCAGGCGATTGGGCAGCGGCTTGTGCCCGCCATCGGCGATCGCGTCGTCGAAGAAGCGCACCGGCAGGTCGACATGGATGCCCGCGCCGTCGCCAGTCTTGCCGTCCGCGTCGACCGCGCCGCGATGCCATACGGCTTTCAGTGCATCGATCGCGCTCGACACCACGCGCCGCGACGGCTTGCCATCAGTCGCCGCGACCAGGCCTACGCCACAGGCGTCGGATTCGAGATCAGGGTGATACATGCCGACTTCGGCGATGCGGAGACGTTCACGTTCATTCATCACAATTTCGCCTTTCCGCCCTGCTCCGGCAGCATTTCCTCAATTGCTCTTTGAAAGCCCTTGCGCCCGGCCTCTTCGCCGGCGACCCGTCCAAACTGTTCCCCCGCTGCGCCAATCTTTCGCTGCAAGTCGGGCAAAACTTTCAGACTTTTCAGTCCAGCTGGCGACCGATAAAAATCGGCCATCGCCTCTAACTCGTCCATCGAGAAAACCGCGGCATATTCCCGCGCGGCACTTGCCTTCATGCTGGGATATTGCAGCTTCACCGATTTGGCGAATTCCTCGCTCAAGATGGCAGTCAGCCGCGCCTGACCACCTTTTCCTTGAGAAATCAGCTTGTCCACCATCGCTTTACTGGCAGGATCCGCTTGCAGAATGCCGATGACGCTTTGAGCAAACAACGGATTCAAGGTCTGAAACATGAAATCCAACTGCTGTTCGTAGCCGGTAAGGTCGAGCAGCTTCAAAGCCGCCGAAACCTTCGGGTCCTCAGCGGATGCCGTCATCGCTGTTTGAGCAGTCACCAATGGCACGCTGCCAAGAGCAGCGGCGCACAGCACAACGAAGGACATTATGGGGCGGGCGCGCTTATGCCTCACGCCGCGACCCTTTCGCCCGAGGCAACCTTGGCCTTTGCCTTCAGATAGCGGTGCATATGCTCGGTCACGTCGCGCCCGTCGCGGATCGCCCACACGACCAGCGATGCGCCGCGCACGATGTCGCCGGCGGCGAATACGCCATCCATGCTGGTCATCATCGTTTTGTGGTCGACGCGCAGCGTGCCCCAGCGCGTGACCGACAGGTCGTCCGCGCCGAACAGCCTGGGCAGGTCTTCGGGGTCATAGCCCAGCGCCTTGATGACCAGGTCCGCCTCCAGCGTATGTTCGCTGCCCGGATCAGGTTCGGGCGCGCGGCGGCCCGACGCATCGGGCTGGCCCAGGCGCATCTTCGTCACCTTGACGCCGGTGACATGGTCCGTACCCTCAAAGGCGATTGGCGCGGTCAGCCACACGAACTCGACGCCTTCCTCCTCGGCATTGGCGACTTCGCGCTGGGAACCAGGCATATTGTCGCGGTCGCGGCGATAGAGGCACTTCACCGACTTCGCCCCCTGGCGGATGGCGGTGCGCACGCAGTCCATTGCCGTATCACCGCCGCCGATGACGACGACATTCTTGCCCGTCGCCAGCAGGGAACCGTCATCATGTTCGGGCACGGCGTCGCCAAAGCCGGCGCGGTTGGAGGCGGTGAGGAAATCGAGCGCCTTCACCACGCCGCCCGCACCCACGCCCGGCGCCTTGATATCGCGCGGCTTGTAGACGCCCGTCGCGATCAGGATCGCGTCATGCTTTTCGCGCAGTTGCTCCATGGTCGCGTCGCGGCCGACCTCGAAGCCTTCATGGAAGACGATGCCGCCATCCTTCAGCCGCTGGACGCGGCGCATGACAACATCCTTTTCCAGCTTGAAGCCGGGGATGCCATAGGTCAGCAGCCCGCCGGCGCGGTCATGCCGGTCATAAACATGCACCTCATAGCCCGCGACGCGCAGATATTCGGCGGTTGTAAGGCCCGCCGGGCCCGCGCCGATGACGCCGACCGACTGTCCCGTGGCCTTGCCGGGGACGAGCGGTTCGACCCAGCCTTCCTTCCAGGCGGTGTCGGTGATGAATTTTTCCACGCTGCCGATGGTGACGGCGCCGTGCCCGGAAAATTCGATGACGCAATTGCCTTCGCACAATCGGTCCTGCGGGCAGATGCGTCCGCAGATTTCGGGCATGGTGCTGGTGAGGTTGGACAGCTCATAGGCTTCGCGCAGCCGCCCTTCGGCCGTCAGGCGCAGCCAGTCGGGGATATGATTGTGCAGCGGGCAATGGGTGGAGCAATAGGGAACACCGCATTGCGAGCAGCGCGACGCCTGCTCCTCCGCCTTGTCGACAATGAAGCTGCGGCTGATTTCCAGAAAGTCGTCGGCGCGGTCGCCTGCGGCGCGCTTGTCGGGATAGGCCTGGCCCAGTCCTACGAATTTCAGCATCGGATTGTCGGCCATAGCGTGTCCTCAACGTCTGTGTCGGCCATGCGCATAGCAGAAAAACCCGCGCAGTCACGCGGATTCTGCCATTTAGGTCAGGTTAGATGACCTATTTATTTATTTGAAAAAGCAAAGATTGCGGGTCGTTAGAATTTTCTTTCGCCATATAGGTCCATGTCGGACCTACCTCAGCGCCAGCCAGACCAGAGCCGATGCGCCTGCAATGATTCGATACCAGGCGAAGGGTGCGAACCCATGTTTCGACACCAGCCCGACGAACGCCTTGATGACGACGATGGCGACCAGGAAGGACACGACGAAACCCAAAGCTATGCTGTCCCAGCCGACCGCTGCGCTGATGATCTGGTCCCCTTTCTTGAGAAGCTCGAGCGCGGTCGCACCCAGCATGGTCGGGATCGCCAGGAAAAAGCTGAACTCGGCCGCGGTGCGCCGCTCCACTCCCAGCGTCAGCGCACCCATGATCGTCGCGCCGGAGCGGCTGACGCCGGGCACCATCGCCAGACACTGGATGAAGCCGATGCCGATGACGCGGGCCAGGGGGATATCGGCAATGCCGTGGAACAGGTCCTGCTTCACCATCCGCTCGATGAGCAGGATGGCGACGCCGCCCGCAATCAAGGCCCAGGCGACCACCTGCGGCGCGCCCAGCAGAATCTCGATATAGTCGTGGAGCGCCAGGCCGATGATCGCCGCCGGGATGAAGGCGACGACCAGATTGCGCAGGAAGCGCCAGCTCACCGGCTCGCGCCGCAACAATCCCATCGCCACCGCCCAGAAGGTGCGCCAGTAAAGCACCACCACCGCCAGGATCGCGCCCAGCTGGATGACGACATTGAACATCGCCCAGGTCGACGCATCATAGCCCAGCAACTCGCTCGCCAGGATGAGGTGCCCGGTCGAGGACACCGGTAGAAATTCGGTCAGCCCCTCGACAATGCCCAGCAGGATGACGGTGAGGTAATGAAGGTCCATGGCGACGCCCTATTGCGCTTGCATAAAAAATCCTCCCCGATTGCGGGGAGGAGCATAACGGGCGGGACAGGCCGTGCCCGATCCCGCCCCGATGATGGCAGCGTGGATCAGGCGCGCACGCGCCCGGCGAAGCGCCCATGGCGGCGATAGCGCACCAGCCATTTGTCGGCGACGGCGGCCATGGGCGTCGCCGATACGCCCAGCGCATCGAGGCCCGGCGCGCCCGCGGCGGCGACATTGTCGCGGCCCAGCATCGCCAGCTGATCGCGCGTGATCGGTCCGCCCGGCAGCATTGCGAGCATCGAGGCGAAGCCGCCCGGCACGTCAACGATCGGCTTGTCCCGGCCGATCTGCTTGGCGATCCAGCCGTTGATCTCCTTCATCGACAGGATTTGCGGCCCGGCGACTTCATAGACCGTGCCGCCATGCAGGTCGGGCCGCTCGGCGGCATGGACGATCGCGTCCGCTACATCGCCGACATAGACGGGCTGAAATTTGGTCGCGCCGCTGATCACCGGAATGACGGGCATGGACGCGATGAGGTCCGCGAAGCGGTTGAGGAACTGGTCCTGCGGGCCGAAGATGATCGAGGGGCGGATGATCGTCGCGCCGGGGAAAGCCTCTTTCACCGCAGCCTCGCCCGCCGCTTTCGACCGGCCGTAGGCGGATGGGCTATCCGCGTCCGCGCCGATCGCCGACACATGCACCAGCGCGCGCACATTGGCGGCGGCGGCTGCCTGCGCGACATTGGCGGCGCCCTGATGATGGAAGGCGTCGAAATCCCCCGCCAATATGCCGACCAGATTGACGACGACATCACTGCCCGCGATCGCGCGCTCCACCGTGGCGGGCTTGCGAATGTCCGCGGCGACGAACTGGCTCTGCCCCAGCGCGCCCAGCGACTTCACCTTGACCGCGCTGGCAAGGTCGCGCTGCGCGATCCGCACCCGCGCGCCCCGCGCCATCAGCGCCTGCGCGACCTGCCGGCCCAGAAAGCCGCCGCCGCCGAAGATCGTAACCAGACTGTCCTTCATCACGCGCGTCCCATATCTTCCAAGCTGAAGGGAATGACTCTGCCCATCCCCTTGCAACAGCCGCCGCGCGCTGACAACCGCCCCGCGCGCGCGACGTTCCTTTTTTGCCTGTGCGGGGGCTGGCAAGCCCCGGTCAGCCGACCCAGCCTTGCAGGTCGGCGATCATCCACAGCCCCAGCAGCAGGAACAGCAGCGCGGCCGCCAGTTGCAGCGCGCGCATCGGCACCTTGCGGGCCAGCGCCTCGCCAAAGAGCACGGCGGGCACATTGGCGATCATCATGCCCAGCGTTGTGCCGGCCGTCACGGCGAGCAGATTGTCGAACTGCGCGCCCAGCGCCACGGTCGCCACCTGCGTCTTGTCGCCCATTTCCACCAGGAAGAAAGCGACCAGCGTGGTGAGGAATACGCCCGCCTTCGACGGGGCCTTGAGCGGGGCATCCTCGTCGATCTCGTCGGGGATCAGCGTCCAGGCGGCCATCGCGATGAAGGATGCGGCGACGGCATAGCGGAACCAGGGCTGGGTCAGCACGCCCGCGATCGAATGGCCGACCAGCGCGGCCAGAAAATGGTTGGCGATGGTCGCGACCAATATGCCCAGGATGATCGGCACCGGCTTGCGAAAGCGGGTGGCGAGCAACATGGCGAGCAACTGGGTCTTGTCACCCATTTCGGCGAGCGCGACGAGCGCGGCGGATGTCAGCAAAGCATCCATCAGGCAATCTCCGGGCCGGGCTTTTGCAACAGACACAATGCCACCGCCGCACTCCGCCCGGCCGGACAGGAATGCGCCGATGCCATTGGTCTCGCCCGATGCGGCTTGACGCCGCATCCCATACGCCACGACCTCTCGGCCGACTATGTTGACGCATGATCCGTCCCGATGCGGAACGGCTGGCTACTCCCCAGATGACGCGCTAGCCTCTAGTGCGCGGCGAAGGGAAAGGCAAGCCATGGCGCAGGGTAACAAGACGGTCGCAACGGGCGAGGCGGTGGAGGATATGCTCTCACGCATCGAACCACCCGAGCGCCAGGCCGACGCGCGGGTGCTGGCGGCGCTGATGGCCCGGTTGTCGGGCGAGCCGGCGACGATGTGGGGACCCGCCATCGTCGGCTTTGGCCGCTATCATTATCGCTATGACAGCGGGCGGGAAGGTGACAGCCTGCGCATCGGATTTGCGTCGCGCAAGGCGGAACTGGTCCTGTATCTTGCGGGCCTCGACGATGCGGACATGACAGCATTGGGCAAGCACCGGCGCGGCAAGGGCTGCCTCTATGTCAAACGCCTGCGCGACATCGACATGGCGGCGCTGGAAAGGCTGATCATAAAAAGCCTCGCCCATATGGACGAGGCTTATCCGCGCTGACGGCTTACCGGGTCGGCACGGGTTCCGGCCCGGAATAATCGTAAAAGCCCCGGCCGGTCTTGCGGCCGTACCAGCCCGCTTCGACATATTTGACCAGCAGCGGCGCGGGGCGATATTTGGGATCGCCGGTGGTGCCCTGAAAGACCTTGAGCACTTCCAGGGCAGTGTCGAGCCCGACGAAATCAAGAAGCGCCAGCGGCCCCATCGGATGGTTCAGCCCCAGCTTGCACCCTTGGTCGATGTCGGTGACGCTGCCCACGCCTTCGCCCAGCACGAACACCGCTTCATTCAGCATCGGCAGCAGGATGCGGTTGACGACAAAGCCCGGCGCGTCGAACGCATGGACCACGGTCTTGCCGATGCGCGTGGCATAGGCTTCCACCGCCGCCACAACCTCGGGCGTGGTCGCCAGCCCGCGGATGATTTCGACGAGCACCATCACCGGCACGGGATTGAAGAAATGCAGGCCGATGAACCGCCCGGCGTCAGGGGCGGCCTGCGCCAGCCGGGTGATGGGAATGGACGATGTGTTGGTCGCCAGGATCGCGTCCTTGCCCAGCAGCTTGCCGACATTGCCGAAGATCGCGCGCTTCACCTCCTCGCGCTCGGTCGCGGCCTCGATCACGAACTGGGCGTCGGCCAGCGGCGCCAGCTCGCCCACCGGCGTGATGCGCGCCAGCACCGCGTCGGCTTCGGCCTGGGTCATCTTTTCCTTGTCGACCGCGCGGGCCAGCAGCTTGGCGATATTCGCCTTCCCCTTCTCCGCGCGCGGCAGGTCGATGTCCGACAGGATGACATCATAGCCGGCCTGCGCCGACACCTGCGCGATGCCGATGCCCATCTGTCCCGCGCCAATGACGCCCACGGTGCGAATATCCGTCATGCCAATCCTCCCTATCAATTCGTCCAACCCCTTAATCGCAGGGCGCAGGCAAGACCAGAGGTAGGTTCCTATCATTATGCGCAGCCGGACCGATCAGGCGGCCAATCGAACGGAATGGCGCTTTGGGCGATTTTCCCGCTTTGCCTCTCGCCCGCGCCATGGTTAAAAGCCCGCCATGTCCTTGTCCGACCCGATGCCAGCGCCAGCGACCGGACGCTTCTTGTCCTCAGTGCATCATTTTCCGCTGCGCATCTATTTTGAGGACACCGATCTTTCGGGCCTGGTCTATCACGCCAATTATCTGCGCTATATGGAGCGCGCCCGGTCCGACATGCTGCGCATCGCGGGCATCGACCAGCGGAGCGCGCATGAAGGGGGGAGCGGCGTCTATGCCGTCACCGACCTTGCGATCCGCTATCGCCGGCCCGCGCGGCTGGACGATGAGCTGATGGTGGTCAGCCGCGTCGCCGCCGTGCGATCGGCCAGCTGCACCATTGACCAATCCGTCATGCGCGGCGACGAAGAGCTGACCAACGCCACCATCACCGTCGCCTGGCTGACGCCGCAGGGCCGCCCGCAACGCCAGCCAAAGGCCTGGACCGACATTTATACCCGCCTTTGCCAAGGGGAAGACATCCACCCATGACGCTCAACCTGCCCGCCGGCGCGATGACCGACGCCGCGACCATTTCCCCGCTCGCCCTGTTCCTTCAGGCCGATATCGTCGTCAAAGGCGTGATGATCGGCCTGTTGCTGGCCAGCATCTGGACCTGGGCGATGATCATCGGCTTCAGCGTCACGCTGCGCAAGGCCAGCAAGGAAAGCCGCAAGTTCGAAGCGGACTTCTGGAAGGCCGAGGATATCGACCGTTTCTACGAAGCACGGGGCAAGGGCAGCTTCCCGGCGGCCAAGGTCATGGCCGCCGGCGTCACCGAATGGCGCCGTTCGACCGCGCAGAAGGTGATCGACCGCGAAGGGACGCGGGACCGCCTGTCGACCGTCATGTCCAGCACCATCGCCAGCGAGGTCGATCGCCTGTCCGACCGGCTCAACATATTGGCGACGATCGGATCGGTCGCGCCCTTTGTCGGCCTGTTCGGCACGGTCTGGGGCATCATGCGCGCCTTCACCTCGATCGCGGCGGAACAGAATAGCTCGCTGGCCGTCGTTGCGCCGGGCATCGCCGAAGCGCTGTTCGCGACCGCCATCGGCCTGTTCGCCGCCATCCCCGCGGTCATCGCCTACAACCGGTTCAGCCATGGCATCAACCGGCTGGAAGCGGCGATGACCCGCTTTGCCGACGGCTTTTATTCGACGCTCAGCCGCGAGCTGGAGGCCCAGCGATGAACTTGGGCATCGCTGCAAGAGCGGGAGCGCGCTGATGGCGATGGCGGGGCCTCCCTCCGGCCGGCGCGGGCGCGGACGCGCGCCCATGGCCGACATCAACGTGACGCCACTGGTCGACGTCATGCTGGTGCTGCTCATCATCTTCATGGTGACAGCGCCGCTGCTGGTGACGGGCGTCCCTGTGAACCTGCCCGAAACCCGCGCCAAGGGGCTGGACCAGGACGCCAAGCCCACGGTCGTGTCGATCGACCGCGACGGCGGCCTGTTCATCGACGACGCGCAGATCAGTGACGCTGAATTGCCCGACCGCCTCGCCGAAATCATGGCCGCAAATGCCGGCAAGGCGGAAGCGCCGCAGATTTTCCTGCGTGCCGACACCGCGCTCGACTATGGCCGGGTGATGCGGGTCATGGGCGAGCTGAACCGTGCGGGCCTCAACAAGGTCGCGCTGGTCAGCACCGGCTCGGACAGCGACGGTTCAGAATAGGGGCCATAGGTCGGTCATATGGAGCGCGCGGAAAAGATCGGCCTTGGCGTCGCGACGGCGGGACATGTCCTCCTGTTCGGCTTGCTGTCGGCCGGATTCCTCTCGACCCCCAATCCTCTCAAGCTCAACAGCCCGCCTATGGACGTGAGCCTGGTGGACGAGGTGGCGCTCAAGTCCATGGCGCCGCAGATATCGACACAGCCGCCCCCGCCCAGCGTCGCCCCGGACCAGGGTCCGACCGAAGAGGCCGCGCCTGCGCCTGAACCCGCGCCGGCGCCGGAACCGACCCCCGCGCCGCTAGAGCCAACCCCCGCCCCTCCGCGCCCCGCGCCCAAAGAAGCCCCGGCCAAGCCGAAAGAAAAGCCCGCGCCGCCCAAGAAGGCGACCGCAAAAACGCCTGCCAAGCCCAAGCCGGCGGCTGAAAAACCGGCGGCCAAGGCGAAGCCCAAGCCCGAAAAGCCGACGCCAAAGCCTGCCGCCGCCGCGCCCGCCAAATCATCGAGCAAAGCCAAGAAGACCAGCGACGCGCCGGCCAAGGCGTCGGGCGCGGGCAAGGCGGACAAGCCGCGCGGATCGCTGCTGGGCAAGGATTTCCTCAAGGGCATCGACACCAGCGCCGACGCACCGCGCAAGGCCGCGCCGCCCCCTGCGGCTGCCATGGGACCGGCGCAGAAATCCGCGCTCGACGCGGAAATCCGTCGGCAGTTGAAACCGCACTGGCGTCCGCCTTCGGGCGCGGACGCCGACCAACTCGTCACCTTGCTGGAGGTGCGGCTGGACAAGAGCGGCGCGCTTGTCGGCACGCCGCAGGTGATCGACCAGCTTGGTGTCACGGCCAGCAACCGGCCGCAGGCCAAGCTGCACGCCGAACGCGCGATCCAGGCCGTGAAACTCGCCGCCCCCTTCAGGAATTTGCCACCTGAATTTTACGACCAATGGAAATGGCTCCGGCCACTCCGCTTTGACGCGAGGCTGAACCGATGAAGACCCCCTTCCTGCGCGCTTTGTCGCTTGCGACCGCCGCGCTTGCCGCCATCCTGGCCGCGCCCGCCATGGCGCAGTTGTCGGTCGACGTGACCGGCGACATTGACAGCAATCTCAAGATCGCGGTGCCGCCCATGCCCGCGCAGCAGCAGGCAGACACGCCCGCAGGATCGGCCAGCGACCTTGGCCGCAAGATTGCCGAAGTCATCGCGTCTGACCTCAAAGGCTCGGGCCTCTTCGATCCGTCCGGGCCAAGCGGCCTTCCCGCCATCCCCTTCCCCGAAGTCACCTTCCCCCAATATCAGAAATGGGGCGCCTATCAGGCGCTGGTGCAGGGTTTCGTGCGCACGAGCGGCGGCGAATCCGACATTACCGTGGGCTGCTATCTCTACGACGTCGCGCTGCAACAGGAACTGACGCGACAAGGCTATGTCGTCGCCCCGCGCGACTGGCGGCGCGCCGCGCATAAATGTGCCGACGCCATCTATGCGCGCCTGTCGGGCGAAAGCCCCTTTTTCGACAGCCGCATCGCCTATATCGCCGAAAGCGGCCCCAAGGGGAACCGCACCAAGCGGCTCGCCATCATGGATTCGGATGGCGCGAACCATCGCTTCATCACCAACGGCCAGTCGATCGCGCTCACCCCTCGCTTTTCGCCGGACTATAAATCCATCGTCTATGTCAGCTATCTGGGCAGCCGGGTTCGCCTCTATGTCTATGACATCGGCACGGGGCAGCAGCGGCTGGTAACGGAAAGCAACAATCCGACCTTTGCGCCGCGCTGGTCGCCCGATGGCCGCAACATTCTCTTTTCTATGGCGGTCGCGGGCAATACCGACATTTACCGCATCTCCGCCAATGGCGGATCGCCGGTGCGCCTCACCAATTCGCCGGGCATCGACGTGGGCGGCAGCTATTCGCCCGATGGCAGCCGCATCGTCTTCGAAAGCGACCGGTCCGGCGGCCAGCAGCTCTATGTCATGAATGCCGACGGGTCGAACCAGCGCCGGATCAGCCATGGCGGGGGCCGTTACGCGACCCCAGAATGGAGCCCGCGCGGCGACCTTATCGCCTTCACCAAGCTGTCGGGCGACTTCAAGATCGCGGTGATGTCGCCCAATGGCGACAATGAACGGATATTGACCAATGGCTGGCAGGACGAACAGCCCACTTGGTCGCCCAATGGCCGGGTGCTGCAATTCTTCCGCACCACGCCCGGACGCCAGGGCACCAGCCAAGTGTGGCAGGTCGACCTGACCGGCGTCAACGAACGCCGCATCCCGACGCCGCTCAGCGGGTCCGACCCGGCCTGGGGACCACTGCTTCCCTGACCAGGGTCCGGGGAACCCAATCGTCTTGACAGCGTAACGATGTTTACAGACCCTGTCGCCGCCCCCTCCCCCCTTCAAGCCGGGCGGCAGACAGCGCAACAAGGAGACCTTGTGATGAAATTGTCCCGCACAGTGCTGGCCGCGAGCGCCATCATCGCTCTTGCCGCCTGTTCCAAGAAGCCGCCGGCCGAACTGCCGCCCGCGCCGGGCGGCACGGATGCCGGCAGCACCATGCCCACCGGCCCCGCCACGCCAGCCGGCCCGCGCAAGGGCAGCCAGGAAGATTTCGTCGCGTCGGTCGCGTCCGACCGCATCTTCTTCGGCCTCGACCAATATGATGTCGATGCCGAGGACCAGGCGACGCTTCAAAGCCAGGCCGCCTGGTTGCAGCAGAACCCCTCGGTGCGCGTCACGATCGAGGGCCATGCCGACGAACGCGGCACGCGCGACTATAATATCGCGCTGGGTGAGCGCCGCGCCAATGCCGCCAAAAACTATCTCGCCTCGCTCGGCATCGATCCCGGCCGGATCACCACCGTCAGCTATGGCAAGGAACGCCCGGCCGCTCTGGGCTCCGACGAAGCGGCCTGGGCGCAGAATCGCCGCGCCGTGACCGTCACCATCCAATATTGATCGGAACCACCGGTTTGGTCTGACCAAAGGCCCGCTCGTCCGAAAGGACGGGCGGGCCTTTTTCTCTGCGCGAACAAATCTGCTGACAAGCCTGCCAATTTGCCTGATGCCGTTTCTCGCCTGGCGACAACACGGGCAGGACGCTGCTGATGATCTCCGGTCGACCCCTGATCGCTCCAATTTTCCTTTCGCCGCAAATTGGCTAAGGGTTGGGCAAGATGCAGAGAAACGACCGCAAGCCCCCCACGATCAAGGATGTGGCCGCCCATGCGGGCGTGTCCGTCATGACCGCATCACGCGCCATCAATGGCAGGGCGCTGGTCAGCCCCAGCGCACGGCAGGCAGTGGCGCAAGCCGTGGAAGCGCTGGGCTATGTCCCCAATGCGTCGGCCCGCGCGCTCGCCGGCGGTGCGGACCGGCGCGTTGCCCTGCTCTACAGCAACAGCACCACCTCGGCCTATCTTGGCGAATTGCTGCTGGGCGCGCTTGCGGAAGCACCCCAACGCCACCTGCATCTGGTGGTCGAACAATGCGCCCCCGGCGCCTTCGCGCAGGAAATTGTCGATCAGGTCGCGCAGGCGCATGTCGCCGGCGTCATCCTGCCGCCGCCACTTTGTGACTGGTCTGATCTTGTCGACCGGCTGTCCGACCGCGACATCGCAGTGGTGGCGATCGCACCTGATCGCGATGGTCCCGACCGGCTTTCAGTGGGCACCGACGATCGCCACGCCGCCTATGACCTTGCCCGTCATCTGATCGACCTGGGGCACCGCCGCATCGGCTTCATCCAGGGCAACCCGCGCCACCGGGCCAGCGCCCGCCGGCTGCAGGGGTTCCGCGATTGCCTGGGCGACCATGGCATCGTTGTCGAGGACGACCTGATCGCTCCAGGCGACTTCTCCTTTCGCAGCGGGCTGGACGCCGCCGAACAGTTGCTGGGCCACGCGACGCCCCCGACCGCCATCTTCGCCTGCAATGACGACATGGCGGCTGCCGCCATCACCGTCGCGCATCAGCGCAAGATGAACGTGCCGGGCGACATCAGCATTTGCGGTTTCGACGACACGCCTCTGGCCAGCGCCATCTGGCCAGCGCTCACCACCATCCGCCAGCCTATCCGCGACATGAGCCGGGAGGCCATAGCCCTTCTGTCCATGCATTTTCGCAGCCGCGACGAAGGCGGTGACGACGACAGCCTTGCCACAATCAGGCTCGATTATCAGTTGATCCGGCGCCAATCCGATGCCGTGCCTGCACGGCACTAACGGCCGCCCTCCTCCGTTCAGCCCAGCCGCGCGTCACCCAGATCACGCCAAGGGATTACGTGCTGACGCTGCGCGCCCAGCTTTTCGATGCCCAGTTCCATCACATCGCCGGCGTTCAGGAAGATCGGCTGTGGTTTCTTGCCCTCGCCCACGCCCGGCGGTGTACCAGTGATCATCAGATCGCCGGGATAAAGGGTGACATATTCGCTGACATAGGAAATCAGCTGGGCCACAGTGAAGATCATCGTCCTCGTATTACCGGTCTGCATCCGCACGCCATTGACGTCGAGGTGCATGGCCAGTTGCTGTGGATCGCCCACTTCGTCCGGCGTCACCAGCCAAGGGCCCACGGGACAGAATGTGTCATGTCCCTTGCCCTTTGACCATTGCGTGCCACGTTGCTTCTGGTTGAACCTTTCCGACACGTCGTTGACCAGGACATAGCCAGCCACCTTCGACAAGGCCTCATCCTCGCTGACGTACCGGCAGGTTTCGCCGATCACCACACCCAGTTCGACTTCCCAGTCGCTATGGGTGGAATCTTTCGGCAGCATTACCGGGTCGTTCGGGCCGTTGAGCGCCGACAGCGCCTTCATGAACATGACCGGCTCGGTCGGGATCGGCAGGTTAGATTCGATGGCATGATCCTCATAATTGAGGCCGATGGCGACAATCTTGCCGATGCCCTTGATCGGCACGCCGTAACGCGGCGCACCCGCCACGACCGGAAGCGTCATCACATCGACCTCCCTGACGGTCGCCAGTGCGTCGATCGTCAGATCCGGCACAACGCCCGACAGGTCGTGTATCTCGCCGTCAGGACCAATGATACCCGGCTTTTCCTGGCCCTGCTGGCCAAAGCGGCAGACTTTCATGGCATATGTCTTTCTTTGTCGGATCGATGGGCTGCACTGTGCCGTGTATAGAGCTCTTGTCGCGTCGATCCAGTCACCATCCCCCGCCCAGCGTCAGGAACAGCGCGATCTGATCCTGCACCAGTTGCGCCTGCGCCGATGCCGCCGTCACCTCGGCGCTCGCCTGGCTGCGCTGCGCGTCCAGCAGCGACAGGAAATCGCCGCGCCCAAAGCGGAACAGCTTGCCCGCCTGAGCCGCCGACACGCCCGCGCTTTCCCGCGCCCGGTCCAGCGCCGCCGCCCGTTCAGCATCGCGGCGATAGGTTTCAAGCGCGCTTTCGGTCTGGCGCAGCGCCTCCAGCACGGTCGCGTCGAACCCGGCCAGATCGCCGCGCACCTGCGCATCGGCCTGGGCGATGCGGGCGCGGATCACCGGGCGATTGGGGAAGGTCCAGCTGATGAGCGGCCCCAGGCTGAAGCCGAAGGCGGACCCCGACCCGAAATCCTCAAGCGGTCCCGACAGGCCGACCGACCCGCCGATGCTGACCTGCGGATAAAGCTGCGCCATGGCGACGCCCAGCCGCGCGGTATCGCCGGCGATCGCCCGCTCGGCCTGCCTGATGTCGGGCCGGCGCCGGATCAGCGCCGCGCCATTCCCCACCGGGATCGGCTGGCGCAGCAGCGGCAGGTTGGCGCAATCTTCGGCTGCGCGGGGATAATCGGCAGGCGGCCGCCCCAGCAAAGTCGCCAGCAGATAGAGGCCGTTCTGCCGCTGCGCCACAAAGCCGGGCAGCGCCGCCTCGCTCGTCTCCACCGCCGCCTGCGCCCGGCTGACATCGAAGGCGGTGCCGCGCCCGCCCCTGGCCAGCCGCCGCGTCGCATCCAGCGTCTGACGCTGCAACGCCACCACCCTGCGATTGACGGTCAGGCTGTAATTGGCCGCGCACACCTGCGCATAGGCCTGCGCCGTTGCCGCCGCCACGCTGACGCGCACATAGTCGCGCGCCGCCGTCACCGCCTCGACGTCAGCGGCGCTCGCTTCGATCGCGCGACGGATCCGGCCGTTCAGGTCCAGCGGATAGGCCGCGCTCAGCCCCAGATCATAGCTGACGAATCCGGGCAGATGCTGCGCCACGCCCGATGGCCGGGACAGCGTCTCGCCGCCGCTGATCGCGGTCGTCACCTGCCGCTCCGCCTCCGCCTCGCGCAGCACCGCCTGCGCCCGTTCGACATTGGCCTGCGCCTGCCTGAGGTCGGCGTTGGCCGCCAACGCCTCTGCGACCAGCGCGTCCAGCTGCGGGTCGGCATAGAGCCGCCACCATTGGTCGGGCAGCGGCGCATTGCTGAACTGCGCGCCTTGTGCCGAATGGAAATCGCCCGTTGCCGCCGGCGCGGTCGCGACGGATGCTTGCGGAAACTGATAATCTGGCCCCGCCGTCGTGCAGGCGGCCAGGCTTAGCGCCAGCAGCGGCGCGCCCATCGCTTTACGCATGACGGCAATCCCCCGGCTTGGCCTCCTTCGCCGCCGGCTGCACCGTCACCGTCGCGGTCCGCCCGGAAATCAGCCGCAGCCCCGCCGACACCTTGTCCAGCCGCACCCGCACCGGAATACGCTGCGCCAGCCGCACCCACGAAAAGGTCGGCTCGACCGACGGCAGCAAATTGCCCGCATTCGACCGGCTGTCGTCATTGATGCCATAGGCGATGCTGTCGACCCGGCCGTGAATCTCGCGCTCCTCGCCCATCAGCTTCACCGTCACCGGCGCACCAATGCAGATGAGCGGCAGCTTGGTTTCCTCGAAATAGCCCTCCACCCGCGTCGAATCGCTGTCGATCAGCGCCATGGCCTGGCTCCCCGCGCCGACATAGTCGCCCGGATGCAGGTCCAGATTGGTGACGACGCCATTGACCGACGCGCGCACCTGCGTGCGTTTGAGGTTCAGCGCGGCGGCATCGCGCCCGCTAAAGGCTTCGGCCAGCGCCGCCTGCGCCGTCTCCACCCGCGCCAGATTCTGCTCATGGGTTTCGGCTGCGACCAGATCGCCCAGCGCCGTGTCGCGCCGCGCCTCGCGCCGCGCCTGCGCCAATGTCGCCCTGGCGCTGGCGATCTGCGCCTCTGCTTCCTCCAGCGCCAGCCTGTAGCGCGGCGTGTCGATGACGAACAGCAGGTCGCCTGCCTTCACCTGCTGATTGTCCCGGACGGCGACCGACGTCACAAGCCCGCTGATGTCGGGCGTCACCCGCACGACATCGGCGCGCACCCGCCCGTCGCGCGTCCAGGGGCTGCGCTCATAATGATTCCACATCCATATGGCGGCCAACAGGGCGGCGATGACCAGGATGATGGTGGCGGCGCTGCGGATCAGCGTTGCGGGAATGCGGTTCATAAGCGGATTCCAAGGGTGGGGACGAGGATGGAGAGGCCGCAGAGGATCAGCACCAAGAGGCTGAGGTCCACGGCGGCGCGATAGGCGAGAAAGCGATAAAGGCCAGCCGCGCCGATCAGGCGGGTCACGACCCAGGTCAGGACCAGCGCGACCAGCGCCAGCAGCAACAGCGTCGGCACATAGACGCCGCCAAGAGCGATTTCTCCGGTCATGCGGCAGCCCTCCTGTGGCCGGGCGCGTCGGGGAAGAGATTGCGGCGCAGGCTGACCAGCGCCAGCACGGCATCGCGCCGGACCGAAGGCCGCGCATGGCCGCCCAGATCGTCGATCGCGCCGTCGATCGCCGACAGCAGCGCCGGATCGGCGGGCGCTGGCGCATCCGGGTCCAGCGCGCGATAATGGTCGCCAACGCCCGCCAGCACCCGCGTCAGCGGCGCGCCATCTTGCGGGTCGAGGTCGATACGCAGCTGGCGCAATTCCCCGATGGCGGCGCCGGTGCGCAGGTCGCGCAGCGCATCGTAGAGCGGCGCGCCGCTGTCCTGTCGTGTGGCTGCCAGGCGCGGGGCCAGCAGCGCGATGCGGTCGAGCATCCGGTTGATCCATGCGCGCACATCGGGCGCGCCCTTCACATTGGCGCGGTTGGCAATGTCGATCCAGCCGGCGCGGACGGTGCGACGGATTGCGCGCTCGACGCCCGCCGACTGCAACAGGCCCGCCATGATGATCGCGAACCAGATGCCGACCAGCTGCGCCACTGCGCCATTCGCATAAGCCGCAAAGGCGTTCACATAGCGATCGGACAGCAACACAGGGCTGCCCAGCCCCAGCAGCGTCGGCAGCGCAATGCCCATCCAACGGGGCGACGCCATCATCGCGCCCAGAACCAGCAAGGGCGGCGCATAGGCCAGCGCCAGCATGGCAAAGCCATCGAGGCGCGGCATGATGACATAGCCATAGATCGCCCCCAGCCCCGACGCGATGATGGTGCCGATCATGAAACCCTTGAGCGGCGCGATCAGATTATCCTGCGCCGCGAACAGCGCCAGGAACACGCCCGCCAGCATCACCGCCGTCCCCCCGTCCTTCCGGCCGCTGCCGATCCACAGCGCACAGCCGATGGCGACGGTCAGGAATGCGCCGAACGCAGCGCGCAGCGCGCCGGCATAATCGCGATGCAGTTCGCGGTTGCGCCGCCCTTCCAGCAATTCGGCGACGCGCGGCGTCACGGCGCTGCGGCGGTGCGTCAGCATCTGGTCCAGCAGGTCGCGGCAATCGCGGTGCGCCGCGATCAGTGTCGCCAGCCGGGCGTAGAGGCTGAGGCGCATCATGTCGGCCCACCCCATGTCGCCCGTCGCCTGCGGTTCCATCGCATGGCATCGGTCGATCAGCGCCTGCGTCCGCTCCGCCCGCGTCGCATTATCCGGGGCCGGCGTCTCCAGCCAGGACCGCACATCGGCGATCAGCGCCTCGACCGGCGCCGGCACCACACCGCCATTGGCGGCCTTCAGCTGTGCCAGCCGATCCTCCACCGCCGCGCCGAGCGGCAGCAATAGCGACAGCTGATCCTGCAAGGCCCGCACCGTGCGGATGCGCGGCGCCAGCCGGCTGATGTCGAAGGGCAGATGCACCGACATCTGGTGCAACTCGGTGACGTCCTGCGCCAGCCTGCGGCGTTCGGCGTCCAGCCCCGGCACCGGATCGGTGGCGATGGCATCGCGCGACCAGCGTTCCGCATCGCGCAGGATCGCCTCGACCCGGCCCAGCAGCACGCCGGTGACGGAGCCGGGCAGCACGACGCCATGCACCAAGGTGCCGCTCAGGATGCCCAGCGTGATTTCCTGCACGCGCAGCGACGCAACGGTAAAGATGGTCTGGGGCGAATCCACGTCCGGAAACACGATCAGGCAGGCGGTATAGCCCGCCAGCACGAACATATAGGATCGCGGCGTCCGGTCGAGCAACGAGACGAACACGCACAGGCCCAGCCAGGATGCCATCGCCAGCGTCAGAAGTTCCGGCGCGTTGATAAGGGGCGGCACGACCGCCACGGAAAAGACCGCGCCAGCCAAGGTTCCGATCACGCGGAACGCCCCTTTTGAAATGACCGCGCCAGCCATGGGCTGCGCGACCATATAGCTGGTCAGGAACGCCCAATAGGGCCGCTCCAGCCCGATGTGAAAGGCCAGGAACAGGGATAGCATCGCGGCCATCAGACATTTGAGCGAAAAGAGCGCGGCCGGCAGGCCGATCGCTTCGCCCAGGGGACGGCCGGTCATGACTGGCTGCGTTTCTCGGCGATGCGCTGTCCGATCAGGTCCAGCAATTCGACCATGATCTCGATCGCCTCTTCGGGAATGTCGCGCAGCAATTGGTCGCGCAAGACGCCCAGCTTCTGTTCGATGCCACCCACCAGGTCGCGCCCGGCAGGAGTCAGGGTGATGATGTTGGACCTTTTGTCGCCCGGATGCACGGCGCGCGCGATGAAGCCGCTCGCCTGCAAATTGTCCAGCGTTCGCACCAGCGACGGCTGGCGTATATCCAGAGCTTCGGCCAGGTCCGCCTGCCGTACGTCGGCGCCCATTCGGTCGATATGGATCAGGCACCATCCCGCGCTGTTGGACACGCCGAACTCGGCCAGCGCGTCATCCGCCAATTGCCGCCATTGGCGCGCAACCGGGGCCATTTTGTGCGCCAATGCGCGACGGGGATCATCAAGGGGGTCAGTCATTAGATAGCTAACTAATGACTTTGCGATATTTTTGCACCTGTCAATTTTGCTGTCACAGATGCAAGATTTGCACATCCGCCGCCGGAACGCGAAAAAGGTCCCCGTTCCGGCGGCGGAAATGATGTCAGGCCCGGCGGGTCCCGTTGAAGGCCGACGCGCCGAACGCGCCCAGCTGCATAGTGCCGGTGATGGCGTCGCCCGCCACTTCCGCCTCGCATTCCAGCGTCATCGGCATCGGCATGGTCATTTCCATCTTCCAGGTCAGCTTGTCGCCATCGACCTTGCCATCGACCACGTCGAGCGATCCCATCATGCCGGCAAAGGTGCCGTTGAACCGGTCGCCGTTGCTGACGACGGTGAAGACGCCCTTCTGGTCGCCCATCGGCGTCTTGGCCACGCAATCATAAGCGCCATCCACTGCCATAGTCCTTCTCCTTTACGTTGGCGTCAATCAGCCAATGTGCCCATTTCCACCGGCAGGCCCACCGCGTCAAGCTGCGGCCGCACCTGTTTGACGTCGCCCACCACGACCCAGATCAGATTGTCGGGGTTGATCGCCTCACGCGCGGCCTTGTCCATGTCGGCAGCGGTCATCGCGCGATAGGTCTTGGGCAACGTCTCATAATAATCGTCCGGCCGGCCGATCAGATGGTTGCGCATCATCGCGCCCAGCAGTTCGGACGATGTTTCGAAACTGCCGGGCAGCGACAAGATCTGGCTGTTGATCGTCTGGTCGCGCTCCGCCTGGGTGGTGCCCTTGGTGGTCAGATACTCCTTCACATCCTGCCGCGCGGCGATGATCGATTCGCCGGTCTTGTCGGTCTGCACCGGGGCATAGACCAGCAGCGGGATCGTTTCCTTGACGCCCGGCAATGCCGTGCCCGCGCCATAGGCCCATCCCTTCGTTTCGCGCAGGTCCATCGTCAGGCGCGACGTGGTGCTGCCGCCCAGCACCTCGTTGGCGGTCAGCAGAGTCACCGGATTGTCGGTTCCCGCCTTGTTCGTCAGCACCCCCGCCAGGATCAGCGATTGCGGGCTTTGCGGCTTGTCGATCAGCACGATGCGCGACGGGCGCATCATCCTGTCCATGCGGAACAGCTTGGTCCCCTTCTGCGCCGCCGGCGCCTTCCAGTCACCGAACCGCTTTTCGAGCAGCGGCATCATTTCGGCCAGCGTGGTGTCCCCCGCCACAAAGATGGTCGCATTGTCGGGGCGCATCCATGCGTTATGGAAAGCGGTCAGGTCCGCCCGCGTCACGGCTTTCACGCCGCTTTCCGTGCCCGACCCGGTGAAGGGAATGCCATAGGGGTGCGCCTGCCCATAGAGCAGCGGCGGCAGCATGCGCTGCGCGATCGCCATCGGCTCGGTCTTTTCCGCCGCGATGCGGGTCAGTACCTGGCCGCGTAGCCGCTCGACCTCCTCGGGGCGGAAGGCGGGATTGCGGATCACATCGGCCAGCAGGCCCAGCGACGCATCCAGATTGGGCTTGAGCGCGAACAGCCCGACGGTCGTGCTGTCCATGCTGTTGGCCGCGCTGATCGCCGCGCCCAGCCGTTCCTGCTCCTCGGCAATCTCGATCGACGACCGGGTCGTCGTGCCTTCGTCCAGCAGCGCGGTGGTCAGGCCTGCCGTCCCCAGCTTCGCCTTGTCATCGGCGGCATTGCCCGCGTCGAACGCCACCGACACCCGAACCGTCGGCACGGCGTCGCGCCGGGCGAAGACGACCGGAATGCCGTTCTTGAGCGTCCCATGCTCGACGTCGGGAAAGTCCAGATCCTTGACCGGCTCGATCGGTGGCTCGGCGATCCTAGTGGGGGCCGGCGGCGTCGCAGCGGCGGGAGCCGGCGCGGCGGGATCACGAAAATGCGCCGGCTGGTGCGTGGCGCCTTCTGCCTTCACATTCCCCGCCAGCGCATTGTCGGCGGCGCTACGCTCGCCGGGCGCGACAGTCAGGCGCAGCACCGGGCGGCCCAGCCATTTGCGCGCGGCCGCCGCCACACTCTGCGGCGTCGCGGCGGCGTAGATCGCCAGGTCCTTCTTATATTTGGCCGGATCGTCGGAATAGACCGCGCCTTCGGCCAGCGTCACCGCCTTGCCGGTAAAGCCGCCCACCTTTTCCAGCCCGCCGATCGTGCCCGACAGTTGGCGGGTCGCGGCGCGCTGCACCTCGTCGGCGCTTGGCCCGTTGGCCAGATAATCGGCCAGCAACTGGTCCAGCCGCTTGCCCACCGCGATCGGGTCCACGCCCGGTTTCACGTCGACCGTGATCTCCGCGAGGCTCAGCTTTTCGAACGGCTGCATGCTTGCCTTGACGCCCACAGCCACCTTCTCGTCCCGCACCAGCGCATTGTCGAGGCGCGATGAACCCAGGCCGCCGAACACCGCCAGCGCCAGGTCCAGCTGCGGCAGGTCGGCGGAATTGACGCCGGGCACCACCCAGTTGCGATACAGCCGCGTGGCCGCGACATTGTCGTGCATCATCACCTCGGCGTCCTTCGCCAAAGTGGGCACGCTGGCATCCACATCCTGGGGCGCGGGGCCGGCCGGGATGTTGCCGAACCATTTTTCGACCTTCGCCTTCGCCGTCGCCGCGTCGATATCGCCGGCCAGCACCAGCACGGCGTTGTTCGGGCCATAATGGGTCTTGAACCACATCTGCACGTCAGCCAGGCTCGCGGCATTGAGATCCGCCATCGACCCGATGGTCGAATGGCGATAGGGATGGCCTTCGGGCATCAGCGCGGCCAGCTGGGCATATTCCACCAATCCATAGGGCTCATTTTCGCCCATGCGCTTTTCATTCTGGACGACGCCGCGCTGCGTATCCAGCTTCACTTGCGTCACCGCGCCCAGCAAATGCCCCATGCGGTCGCTCTCCAGGAACAACGCCCGATCAAGTGCGCCAGTCGGGACCGTTTCGAAATAATTGGTGCGGTCAAACCAGGTCGTGCCGTTCCAGTCGGTCGCGCCGATATCCTCCAGTCGCCCGAAAAAAGGCCCGTCGGCATTTTCCGAGCCATAGAACATCAGATGTTCGAACAAATGGGCAAAGCCCGTCTTGCCCGCCGGCTCGTAGCGCGACCCGACATGATACCACACCGACACCGCGACGATCGGCGCCTTCCGGTCGGTATGGACGATGACGCGCAGGCCGTTCTTCAGCGTGAATTCCTCATAGGGAATATCGACCTTGGCGACCAGGCTGGACAAGGGCGCGGGCGCGGCGCTTGCAGCGGTCGCCTGCGCGGCGGCAGGCAGGCTGGGCATCAGCGCGATCGCCGACAGGCCGATCAGCAGGGGCAGGCGGCGCGACAGGGAGGATAGGGTCATCGAAGGGCCTCTGGCAGGAGCATGTGGACCATGGGACGCAGACGCGTCCGAAGGACCTGCACCATAGCGAGGCGTGATAGGCGCGCAATACGCAAAGGGTGGACAGCGACCCTGCGGGACGGCAATCCTGCGCGCCATATCCGTTCAGCAGAAAGCCCTGTCCCTTGATCAAACGCCTGTCCCTGTCGGCCGCCGCGCTCGCCCTGATCCTGCCGGCCGCCCTCCCCGCACAATCGCCCGGCCAACCGGCCGCCACCGATCCGGTCTTCACTGCGGCCGCGATGCGGGCCCATGTCGAATTCCTCGCCGATGATCTGCTTCAGGGCCGCGACACCGGCAGCGAGGGGCATGAGATTGCCGCCCGCTATGTCGCCAGCCAGTTTGATGGCCTGGGCCTCGAACCCGCCGGTGACGCCGATGGACAGGGGCGCGGCTGGCTTCAGCGCATCACTTTCCAGAAAACGGAGCGGACATCGACGCCGGCGACCCTCACTGTCTCCGGCCCCGCGGGCGACCAGAGTTTCACCCATGCCGGTGACGTGCTGATCGGCATGAATGCGGCGCAGCCGCGGCTGGACGTGCGCGCGCCGCTGGTCTTCGTCGGCTATGGCCTCGAAAATCAGCGCTTTGGCCTGGACGATTATGCCAGGCTGGACGTGAAGGGCAAGATCGTCGTCACCCTGCGCGGCTATCCCGAGGGCTTGCCGAGCGAGGAAGGCGCGCATCTGTCGGCGACCAAGGCAATGATCGCGGAACAGCATGGCGCGATCGGCATGCTGTCGATCGGCACGCTCCAGTCAATGAAGGCGCGGCCCTGGGCGCGCATGGTGCAGTTCGCCGACGAACCCGATTTCACCTGGGTATCGCCCGAAGGCCAGCCCTTCGACCAGGCACCGGGCATCCGCGCCGGCGCGGCGCTCAACGACCCGGCCGCGCAGGCTATTTTTGCCGGCGCGCCGCAAAGCATTGCCGCGATCCGCAAATTGGCCGATCGCAAGGGCGGCAAGCCCAAGGGCTTCGCGCTCAAGACCAGCGTTCGCATCCAGTCCGAGAGCGCCAGCCAGCGCGTCACCAGCCCCAATGTCGTCGCCATCCTGCCCGGCAGCGACCCGGTGCTGAAGGATGAATATGTCGTCCTGTCCGCCCATCTCGACCATATCGGCGTCAGCCCGGCAAAACCGGGCGAACCTGCGGACAAGGACCGCATCAACAATGGCGCGCTCGATAATGGCGCGGGCATCGCGACGATGCTGGAAGTCGCGCGCGCAATGGCCATGGCGCCGAACAAGCCGCGCCGGTCGATCATCTTCCTGGCCTCGACCGGCGAGGAAAAGGGCCTGCTGGGCGCCGATTATTTCGCCCGCCACCCTTCCGTCCCCATTCGCCAGATCGTCGGCAATGTCGATCTCGACATGCCGCTGCTGCTCTACCCCTTCACCGACGTCATCGCCTTTGGCGCGGATCACTCCACGCTCGGCCCCATCGTCGCGCAGGCGGTCAAGCCCATGGGCGTCAGCCTGTCTCCCGACCCGATGCCGCAGGAAAGCATCTTCGTGCGATCGGACCATTATATGTTCGTGAAGCAGGGCGTCCCCGCCGTTTTCCTCGCCACCGGCTATGCCAATGGCGGTGAAAAGGCCTGGGGCGATTTCCTGTCCGGCGCCTATCACCATCCCGGCGACGATATGAGCCAGAAGATCGACTGGCAGGCCGGCGCGCGTTTTGCGCAGGCCAATTACCGCATCACCCGCGCCATGGCCGACGCCGACACGCCGCCGCTGTGGTTCCAGAACGACTTTTTTGGCGATCTCTTCGCACCGCAGGCGCGCAAGGCGTCAAAATAACGATTATCCCGCCTCGCCCCTTGTGTGGTTTTTAAGCAACACTACATCCGATCCATCTACTTCCATGGGGATGTCATGAACCTCGAAAAATTCACTGATCGCGCCAAGGGCTTCCTCCAGTCGGCGCAAACCGTCGCGATCCGCATGAACCATCAGCGGATCAGCCCGGAACATCTGCTAAAGGCGCTGCTGGAGGATGAGCAGGGCATGGCGTCGGGCCTTATCCAGGCGGCAGGCGGATCGCCGCAGGTCGCGCTGCGCGACACCGATGCCGCGCTCGCCAAGGTGCCCGCCGTGTCGGGCAGCGGCGCGCAGCAGACGCCCGGCCTCGACAATGATGCGGTGCGCGTGCTCGACAGCGCCGAGCAAGTGGCGCAGAAGGCGGGCGACAGTTTCGTCACCGTCGAACGGCTGTTGCTCGCGCTCACCCTCGCCACCACGACGACGGCGGGCAAGGCGCTGGCCGCCGCCGGGGTCAAGGCCGACGCGCTCAACGCTGCGATCAACCAGTTGCGCCAAGGGCGCACCGCCGACACGGCCGGCGCGGAGGATCGCTATGACGCGCTCAAGAAATTCGCGCGCGACCTCACGGAGGCGGCGCGCGACGGCAAGCTCGACCCCGTGATCGGCCGCGACGAGGAAATCCGCCGCACCATCCAGATTCTCGCTCGCCGGACCAAGAACAACCCCGTCCTGATCGGCGACCCCGGCGTCGGCAAGACGGCGATTGCCGAAGGTCTGGCGCTGCGCATCGCCAATGGCGACGTGCCTGATACGCTGAAAGACCGCACCTTGATGGCGCTCGATATGGGCTCGCTGATCGCGGGGGCAAAATATCGTGGCGAGTTCGAGGAGCGGCTGAAGGGCGTGCTCGACGAGGTGAAGGCGGCCGAGGGCCAGATCGTCCTTTTTATCGACGAAATGCATACGCTGATCGGCGCAGGCAAATCCGAAGGCGCAATGGATGCAGGCAACCTGCTGAAACCCGCCCTCGCGCGCGGTGAACTCCACTGCATCGGTGCAACCACGCTCGACGAATATCGCAAATATGTCGAGAAAGACCCTGCGCTCCAGCGGCGGTTCCAGCCCGTCTTCGTCGGCGAACCGACGGTGGAGGACACCATCTCCATCCTGCGCGGCATCAAGGACAAATATGAAACGCATCACGGCGTCCGCATCGCCGACGGCGCGATCGTGTCCGCCGCGACCCTGTCCAACCGGTACATCACCGACCGCTTCCTGCCCGACAAGGCGATCGATCTGATGGACGAGGCCGCATCCCGCATCCGCATGGAGGTGGAGAGCAAGCCCGAGGAAATCGAAAATCTCGACCGCCGTATCATGCAGTTGCAGATCGAGCGGGAGGCATTGAAAAAGGAAAGCGACCAGGCGTCGAAGGACCGATTGGCGGCGCTGGAAAGTGATCTTGCCAATCTGGAGCAACAATCCGCTGAACTCACCGCCCGCTGGCAGGCGGAAAAGGACAAGATTGCAGGTGAGGCCAAGCTCAAGGAACAGCTGGACGCCGCGCGCATCCAGCTGGAACAGGCGCAGCGCACGGGTGAATATGCCCGCGCCGGCGAGTTGCAATATGGCACCATCCCCGATCTCGAAAAGCGGTTGAGCGAAGCACAGTCCGCCTCGGCCGGCGCCATGCTGCGCGAGGAAGTGACAGCCGAGGACATCGCCGCCGTGGTATCCCGCTGGACCGGCATCCCGGTCGACCGCATGCTGGAGGGCGAGCGTGAGAAGCTGCTGGCGATGGAGGCCGAACTGGCCAAGCGCGTCATCGGGCAGGCCGACGCGGTGAAAGCCGTGTCTACGGCCGTGCGCCGCAGCCGCGCCGGGCTACAGGACCCCAATCGTCCGCTCGGCTCCTTCCTGTTCCTTGGCCCCACGGGCGTCGGCAAGACCGAACTGACCAAGGCGCTGGCCGGTTTCCTGTTCGACGATGACAGCGCGATGGTGCGCATCGACATGAGCGAATTCATGGAGAAGCACTCGGTCGCCCGCCTGATCGGCGCGCCTCCGGGCTATGTCGGCTATGAGGAAGGCGGCGTGCTGACCGAAGCGGTTCGCCGCCGTCCCTATCAAGTCGTCCTGTTCGACGAGGTTGAGAAAGCGCATGGCGATGTGTTCAACATCCTGCTCCAGGTGCTGGATGATGGCCGCCTGACCGACGGGCAGGGCCGAACCGTCGACTTCACCAACACGATCATCGTGCTGACGTCGAACCTGGGCAGCCAATATATTGCCGCTCTTGGCGATGACGACCCGGTCGAAAAGGTCGAGGATCAGGTGATGGACGTCGTTCGCGCCCATTTTCGCCCCGAATTCCTGAACCGGCTGGACGAAATCATCCTGTTCCACCGGCTGGGCGCCGCCCATATGGCGCCGATCGTCGACATCCAGGTCGCCCGCATCGGCACGCTGCTGAAGGACCGCAAGATCACGCTCGACCTGACCGACGGCGCGCGGGCTTGGCTGGGCCGGGTGGGCTATGACCCGGTCTATGGCGCACGCCCGCTGAAAAGGGCGGTCCAGCGCTATTTGCAGGACCCCCTTGCCGACATGATCCTGCGCGGAGACGTGCCAGACGGATCCACCGTGCGCGTCGATGAAGGCGACGGCGCGTTGGTGTTGAGATGACACAGGAAATGCCATACCCAAAACCGCTGCGGTTAGCTGGTGGAATTGACGTAAAGCAGTTGAGAAGGGACTTTCTAAAGGATGGGCATGTCCGGATTGAGCCTTTTCTTCATCCCGACGATGCCAACATATTACGCTTGGCTCTATTGGCCCGTAAGGATTGGCGACTCGTTCTAAACTCCGGGGACAAGGTATTCGAACTTGACGCCGATATGCTCCGCAACATGGGGCGGGATCATCGGGCTGCTCTCGACAAGGCTGTCTTAGAATCCAGCAGATACGAATTTCAGTATCGATATTGTTCGATCCGGGTGCCAGACTTTTTCGAGGATACCCTGTGTACTGGGGATGTGTTGATGCAGTTCGTCGCATTCTTACGCTCCGAGTCCGTATTAAAGCTCGTGCGCACGACGATTGGCATGCAGCAAATTGCTTTCGCGGATGGACAGGCCACGAGATACGATGTGGGCCACTTTCTTACCGCGCATGACGATGCCGTCGAGGGCAAGCATCGTCACGCAGCGTATGTGATGGGCTTGACCGACAATTGGCGCGCTGAGTGGGGAGGCCTCCTGCTTTTTCATGAAGGCCGAGATCAATTGGCAGGGCGCAGGCCGGCGTTTAACAGCCTTGATCTTTTCAAGGTGCCGTCCGTGCATAGCGTATCGTTCGTCAATCCCTCAGCGGCGAGCAGCAGATTATCGGTCACGGGATGGTTCCGTTCTTACTCATGATAAAGAAGGGGGAGCGATTTCTCGCTCCCCCTTCTTTATCATTATGAGCATTCGCAAACCGAATGCGACGCATTTAAAACTTCATGGTTGCGCTCATAAAGAAGCGGCTACCCAAGACATCATAGAGCGTCGGGAAGGTATTGGTCTGCTCACCGTTACCACCATTCTGCGTGCTCGCGGACAGCGGCGGCTTCTTATCGAACAGGTTGACCACACCGCCTCTCAGCGTGAAGTTATCGTTCACGTGGAAAGCACCTGACAGGTCGAAATAGTTGACCGAGTCAAAATGCTCTGAGGCGTAGACCGTGTCCGGATCATCATCATTTGCCGAACCCAGATAGCGCCACAGCAGCGACAGTTCGAACTTCTCAGTTTCAAAAGTAGTCCGCAAAGTGGACCGCCATTTCGGAGTTGGAACTCCGCAGTTCGCACCAAATGCACCCGCGCATTTATAGGTGAGATCCAAACCAACGACTGGCGTGAAGTCATTTTTGATCAAACGGGTACCATCAAAGCCAAACGTTAGACGCGCATCTTCCGCGCCCAGAACGGGACCCAGTCCGATCCGATAATTTGCCGTGACGTCAACACCAGAGGTCTTCAAACCACCGCTGTTCACATATCCATCAGTGAACGTATCGATTTCACCAATGCTATTACGAGCGATAGCATCACAATAATCCTGGTTGAAGCGAGTGAAACAAAGCGTTCCAATCGCATCAGTACCAACACCGGCGGTGATATAATTGTCGATCTTGATGTTGTAGTAATCGACAGTTGCAGAGAAGCCCGACAGGCTCGGCGGCGCAATCACGATCCCAACAGTATATGTCTTCGCGGTTTCCTCACGAAGGTCCGGGTTACCACCGATGAAAGTGAGCGGGTTGACGTTATTGGGATCTTGAATAGCTGCGTTGCCGATGTTGGAAGTCGGCGCTCCAGCAGCCGCGAACTGCGCTAGGCAGATGGCATTTAGCTGACCCTGCAGGGCGGCCGCAGTACCGCACTGGTCAGCATTTCCGTTAAAGCTAACAGTCGATCCAAGATACAATTCGTTGACGCTCGGTCCGCGAACAGCCTTCTGGTATTGACCGCGCAGCGTGATGCCACGCACCGGCTCCAACTCGGCGCCTGCCGACCATGTGAACACATTGCCCGGAGCGTTCGAATACTTGGAGAAACGAGCAGCACCGGTCAGTTCGAACCGAGTTACGATGTTGTCGCGCAGCAGCGGAATGCGCGTTTCGCCGAAAAATTCGGTGACGTTGTAAGAACCCGACGTGGCCTGTCCAGGATTGAAACCAGCAACGTTTCCGCTGGCCAGATAGGTATCAGGCGCGACCGACCCCGCTTCCTTACGATATTCGGCGCCCAGAGCAATACCAACACCGCCAGCACCGAGATCAAACAGACTCGAATTGGTCACGGCGAAGGAAGCGACCTGCGTGCTGTACGTTTCGACATTGGTCGCCGTGATGCCAAGATAATCGGCGGCTTCTGGTGACAGGTTATTGAAACCGAAGATGTTGGCCGGCACACAACCCGCGTCGCGAGCAGATTCGCTTGCGCAAACCAGTTCACCGTTCAAAAGCACATTGTTGGTCGCATTGAGGAACCGATCAATGGCGACGTTGCCCGCCTGGCGCTGCGTATTTTTCGTACGAGCATACATATAGTATCCGTCGTAGCTAAATCCGCTACCGATGTCGCCCTTCATACCAGCTACGAAGCGATATGCATTGCGGTCGTCAAAGTTCAAACGACCACCCAGTTGCGTAGTACGATAATTGAAGTTGGCATTGACGTAGCCATCGCCATCCGTGTCCAGAGAGCGTAGAGCGTTCTGGAAATCTCCCGTAAAGTAAGGAGAATCGACATAGAGCGGAATCTGACCAATTACGCCATCACCATACGGCGTACCATTGCTGATCGGTGTGGCCGCAAGTTGAGCGCTTACGCGGTTATTAACAAACTGAGTTTCAATATAAGGCTGGAAACTGTCATTGATTTCGTAGCGCGCCTGAGCAGCGAGGACAAAGCGCTCTTGCGGAACCTGCAAATAGTTGACCGGCGCATAGTTATATGCATCGGCAGCCCCGTCATAGCACGTGTTCACATTACCCGCGAAATCTTGAATGTCGCAGCCCAGGCCAGTCGCTGCGCCCAGGCCTGGCACGTTGACACGCCCCTGCGGGACCGAGGGCGAACCGCCAAACACGAAGCCGCCATTGCCATCATCGACCAAAGCATTGCGGGCAAAACCTCGGGCGTCAGCGAACACTGACTTTCGCTTGGTGTAACCGGCAAAGACGGTGGCATTGCCACGACCATCATCGAAATTACCACCGATAACGCCGTTTACATCCCACACTCCGCCATCGCCGCGGCTGGTGATGTCATAGCTGGAATTCAGCTCAACACCCGAAAAGTCTTTCTTGAGAATGAAATTGACCGCGCCCGCAATTGCGTCGGAACCGTAAACTGCGGACTGCCCCCCAGTCACGACATCGACGCGCTCAATCAAGGCAGATGGAATCGTGTTCAGATCGACAATCTGGCTCACATCATACGACATGTAGCGACGCCCATCGACCAGCACGAGTGTCCGCTGCGAACCGAGGCCACGAAGGTTGACTGTCGCGACGCCACCGCCTGGATTGTTCGAAGCGGACGTCGATGTCGCCGTTACCTGGGGAAGGTCATTCAGCACGTTTTCGATATTCGCGGAACCGCCCTTTAGAGCGATGTCCTGAGCGCCAACGATATTGATTGGACTGCTGCTGGAAAGATCCGGACGCGCAATACGCGACCCCGTAACGATAATAGTATCACCCATATCCGCTTCGGCTGCCTGGGGCGCGTCCTGCGCGATGGCGGCGCTGGCGATCAGCGACGCGCTCAGGATCGCCGGAGCGGCGCTGGCACGCAGCAGTGCCCTTTTCGAAAATGTCTTCACGGTCCAGTCCCTTGCTCTGGAGTCGGCAGATTATCTGCCACCTAGTAGCCCGTACGGAGGGATATGGTGCCCGACAGCGATCCCCCCATATGGATTGGTGGAACCTGCGCGGGCTTCAGGGCGCTGTAAAGCATGGGAAAAGGTCCAGCGCCGCTTTTGACGAGGGCTGTATCATAATTGCAACAAGGGCGGGGAGCGGCAGTTTTACGATCTTGTTGCAATTAAATTTCACCTCGTAGCATGCCAGTGCAGCTTTCGTGCATCACTTAGCCAGAACAGTGTCGGAAAATATGGTGCTGTGCAATCCATGCGGTACAGGGCCATCTCTTGACGCATATTTTCAGCAAAAGGCATGATAAGGCGGCATCGAACGAACAGGGAGACAGGTGGCATGACACGCGGATACAAAATGCTGGGGGTCGTGACGCTGGTCCTGATGGCGAATCCCGGGCAGGCAGCGACCAAGGCGCGCCCACCACAGGCGGAATTGTTCACCAACCTGCTCCAATGCCGGTCGATCGCAGCGGATGCCGAGCGCCTTGCCTGCTTCGACCGCCAGGTCGGCGCGATGGAGACAGCATCGCAACGCGACGAAGTCGTGGTTCTGGACAAGAGCGAGCTTAACAAGACGCGCAAGACGCTGTTCGGCTTCTCCTTCCCGAAGCTGCCTTTCCTGGGCGGGGGCGACGATGATGACGCGGCCAAGGAAGAGGAAGGCGTCAGCCACATCCAAGCGACGATCGCCAGCGTGCGCAGCCTGGGTTACGGCAAATGGCAGATCGGGCTGGAAGACGGCGCGCAATGGATGACGACCGAAGCGGTGACCGGACGTGACCCGAAGGCTGGCCAGTCGATCGAAATCAAGCGCGCGGCGATGGGCAGCTTCATGGGCAAGATCGAAGGCGGGCGCACCATCCGCATGAAGCGCGTCAGTTAAGCGCCATCACCGCCCCTGCGGCATCGGCCCGGCGATCAGCAGCGGATCGATGCGCGCATCCTGCCATTTCATGCCCCAATGGAGATGCGGTCCGGTCGCGCGACCGGTCGCGCCGATCGCTCCGATCTGTTGCCCCTGCACGACATGATCGCCCATCTTCACGTCGATGCGCGACAGGTGCAGAAAGGCGCTGTTGAGACCGTGTCCATGGTCGATCATCAGCAAATGCCCTTCCAGCGTAAAGGGCTTGTCGATCGCCGCCAGGATGACGACGCCGTCGGCCGGCGCGCGCACGGGTTCGCCCGTGGCGCCCGCCACATCGACGCCGCCATGATAGGAGCCAGGCTCACCCTGATAGACGCGCTGCGCGCCGAAGAGGCCGGAGATACGCCCGACACGCGGCCAGATGAAGGACTGCCGCCACCCCTGCGCATCCGTCACCTTCGCCCGCGCCGCCGCGATCGCTTGGAGCTCTGGGCGGCGCAGCGCCATGAAGGCATCGCTGCTCTTGCCCGCGCGCAGCGGCGCATTGATCCGCTCCAGACGCCAGTCGCGCGGCGCGACGGTCAGCGGCCGGGTAAGTAGCTTGCCGTCCGACAGGCGCGCCGTCAGCAGCGCCTCGGGCTGCGCATCCCGATCGAAGGCGATCAGGAACCGGCCATCAGGGTCGACCGCTACTGGCTGATCGCCGAGCGTCAAAGCCACTGTTCCAGCCGGCGCCGTGCCAAGCATCCTGCCGCCCTGCGCCGCTGCGCCTTCAAGCTGGAAGGCCGGCGCTACCACCCCTTGCCGCGCGACGGGCTGCGCGGCGGCCGTCGCGCCCAAGCTCAGCATTGTCGCCAGAAAAATCGCCTTCATAACCCGCCAGTAGCCTTTTGCTCCGCCTCCACGGACGCCTGCGCGCTGGCATAGGGTTCCTGCCGGGCGATGCTCCAGTAGCGCAAATCCTGCAAAGCGATACGCTCCCCTGTCACGGCACACAGGACATGATCACCCGCCTTCAATACGCGAAAGCTGTAGGGCAGGTAATGGAGCCGGGCGATCCGGTCGCGGCTGGACATCAACATGGTGTCGGTCCTTTCTTCATGGGTCAGGAAAACAGGTCTTGCTGCGTCAGGGCGGGATCACGCGGCTTGCGCGCGGAACGGGCCGGCGAAGGCGGCGCCGGCTCCATTTGCGCACCCGCCTCTCCGACCACTGCGCCCACCGCGCCATCGTGGAAATGCAGGACGACCTGCCCGGCCGCGCGCGCGGCATCGACCGACCGGACCAGCCGTTCGCCCGCCATCACCCGGGCATAGCCGCGCTGCAACGGCAGGTCGGGATCGAGCGATGCGAAATGCCGCGACACGCGATCGAACGCGGTCGCGCAATCCCGCTGCGCGCGGACCAGATTTTCCGGCCGCAACCGCAACCGATCCAGCCGCTCGCCCGCGCGCGTCAGTTGCTGGCGCAGCAACGCCGGCCGCAGCGCGCCGCTCGCCTGCCCCAGATGCGCGCGCGCGTCGGCGAGGCGATGGCGCAGGCCACTGACCAAGGTGTCCGATAGCTGGTCCAGCCGCTGCCGCTGCGGGCTGAGCAACGTGTCGGGCGTCGGCATCAGTCGCGCCTGCATGTCCAGCCGCTCGCGCGCCTGCGCCGCGCCGCGCCGCACGGCGCGACCCGCGCGCAGCCCCATGTCAGTCAGCCCCGCCAGCAATTCCGCGCGCACCGGCACCGCCATTTCGGCTGCCGCCGTCGGCGTGGGCGCGCGCCGATCGGCGGCATAATCGCACAGCGTCGTGTCGGTTTCATGGCCCACGGCCGAAATGATCGGGATGCTGCATTCCGCGACCGCACGCACTACGATCTCTTCATTGAAGCTCCACAGATCCTCGATCGACCCGCCACCGCGCGCCACAATCACCAGGTCCGGCCGCGGCAAAGCGGCATCGGCGGGCATATCCGAAAAGCCCCGAACCGCGCGCGCGACCTGCTCCGCCGCGCCCTGCCCCTGCACCAGCACCGGCCATAGCAGGACCTGTGTCGAGCATCGATCCGCCAGCCGGTGAAGGATGTCGCGAATGACCGCGCCCGTGGGGGAAGTGACGACGCCGATGGTGCGTGGCAGGAAAGGCAGCGGCTTCTTGCGTTCGGGCGCAAATAATCCTTCGCCCGCCAGCTTGGACTTGAGCTTTTCGAGCAGCGCCATCAGCGCGCCTTCGCCCGCCAGTTCCATCCGTTCGATCACGATCTGATATTTGGACCGGCCGGGATAGGTGGTGAGCTTGCCCGTGGCGATCACCTCCACCCCGTCCTGCGGCGCGAAGGCCAGGCGCTGCGCCCCGCCTTTCCACATGACCCCGTCGATGACGGCGTTGTCGTCCTTCAGGCACAGATACAGATGTCCCGATGCCGCGCGCTTGAACCCCGAAATTTCGCCGCGCAACCGGACATGGCCGAACCGGTCCTCGACCGTGCGCTTCAACATTCCGGACAATTCGCTGACGCTGAGCGGCGGCGCGTTGTCGCCTGCGCGTTCCTCGGCTAACAGGCGGCCCGAACTGTCATAGGCATCAAATTCCGGGGACATGGGCGACATGAACATCCTTCTGCTTGGCGGCGGCGGCCGCGAACATGCGCTGGCATGGAAGCTGGCGCAATCGCCCGGCCTCGACACGCTCTATGCCGCGCCCGGCAATCCGGGCATAGCGCAGCACGCCACGCTGGTCGACCTTGATGCGGCGGATCATCGCGCGGTCGTGGATTTCTGCATCCGTCATTCGATCGGCCTGGTGGTGATCGGCCCGGAAGCGCCGCTGGTCGACGGGCTGGCCGATAATCTGCGCACCATGGGCGTGCCGGTCTTTGGTCCCAACCGCAAGGCGGCGCAGCTGGAAGGGTCCAAGGGTTTCACCAAGGATTTGTGCCAGCGCGCGAATATCCCCACAGCGGCCTATGTCCGGGTAACAAGCAAGGATGGCGCGATCGCGGCGCTGGATGATTTCGCGCTGCCCGTCGTCATCAAGGCGGGCGGGCTGGCCGCTGGCAAGGGCGTCATCATCGCGCAAAACCGCCAGGAGGCGCTGGATGCCCTTGATTCAATGTTTTCCGGCGCCTTTGGCGCGGCCGGCGAGGAAGTCGTGCTGGAAGAATTTATGTCCGGCGAGGAAGCGAGCTTTTTCGCCCTGACCGACGGCAGCGCAATCCTGTCTTTCGGATCGGCACAGGATCACAAGCGCGTGGGCGACGGCGACACTGGCCCCAATACCGGCGGAATGGGCGCCTACAGCCCCGCGCGCGTCCTGACGCCCGACCTGGAACGGCAGGTGATGGACAGGATCATTCGCCCCACGGTCGATACGCTGGCGAACGAAGGCATGCCCTATTCAGGCGTCCTCTATGCCGGTCTGATGCTCACCGACGCGGGACCCAAGCTGATCGAATATAATGCCCGCTTCGGCGACCCGGAGTGCCAGGTATTGATGAGCCGTTTCGACGGGGATCTTGCCGAACTCCTGCTTGCCGTCGCGCAGGGACGGCTGGCCGAACAGGGACCGGTCGCGCTGGCCGATCGCACGGCCCTGACCGTCGTCATGGCCGCCAACGGCTATCCCGGCACGCCGGAAAAGGGCGGGCGCATTACGGGGCTGGACGTTGCCGAGCAGGCCGGCGCCAAGATTTTCCACGCCGGCACGGCGGAGAGGAGCGGTACGATCGTCGCCACTGGCGGCCGGGTTCTCAACGTCACCGCCACCGGCGATAGTGTCGCCACCGCCCAGGCAGCCGCCTATGCCGCCGTGGATGCAATCGACTTCCCCACCGGCTTTTGCCGCCGCGATATTGGCTGGCGCGAAGTGGAGCGCGAAGCCAAGCAGGGGTGAACCCTTGCGGCGCGGCAAAAAGCATCCTTAAATAGCAGGACGAAACACACAGGGGAGACGTGGCGCGATGCAGGAATTCTTGATGGACTATGGCCTGTGGCTGCTGATCGCGCTGCTGGTCCTTATCGGCCTTGTTTTCTTGCTGTCCGGCAAGCGCACGTCGGATGTGGATACGCCGGCAGAGACAATCACGCCTCCAGAAGCGCCTCACCCCACCGCCGCGCCGCCGCTGGCCGATCCGGTCGCAGTGCCGCCGGCCCCCGTCGCCGCCGAAAGGATCGAGAAAACAGAGCCTGTGGCGGCTGTAGAGCCGAGCGTCGAGCCAGCCCCGCCTGTTGCGGCCGAACCCATCCCTGTCTCCCCCGCTGTTGCTCCGCCGGTAGGCGATGCCGCACCCGACGACCTGCTCCGCCTCAAGGGCGTTGGTCCCAAGCTCAAGGCACTGCTTATTGAACTGGGCGTGACCCGTTACGAACAAATTGCCGCTTGGACCGATGCGGATATCGCCGCGATCGACGCCCGGCTCGGCAATTTCAAGGGCCGCCCGGTGCGCGACCAATGGGTGGATCAGGCGAAATATCTCGCCGCTGGCGACACCGCCGGCTTTGAAGCGAAATATGGCAAGCTTTAACCCCGGCCCAATATTTCCTGCGCGCGCGGCGCCAGCCGATCTTGCGCCGCCTTGTGAATCCCCGGCGCGGCGCACAGCAAGCCAAAGGCGGTCGGCTGCGGCCGGTTGAAACGCAACGGATCGCCCATCGCATCGGTCACGATCGCCCCCGCCTCCTGGCAGATGAGCGCCGCCGCCGCGACATCCCATTCATTGCCCCAGCGCACCGTAGCGACCAGATCGGCCTCGTCAGCGGCGACCAGCGCCATGCGCAGCGCGATGCTGTTGGGCTTTTCCACCGCAACCAGATCGCGGTCAGCGCGCGGCAATTGGTCGGCAGGCACCCGCGCACCCGGCAGCATCGTGCGCGTGCCTGCCTTCAGCGCCTTGCCATTGCGGGTCGCACCGCGCCCGGCCTGCGCCACCCATAATTCGTTGCGCGCGGGCGCCGCCAATATCCCCAATCGCACCGCGCCATCCTCGACCAGCGCCACCGATACCGCCCAGCCGCGCCGCCCGCGCAAATAGTCACGCGTGCCATCGATCGGATCGACGACCCATACGCGCGACAGGCCCAGCCGGTGGACGGTATCGGCCGTCTCTTCCGACAACCAGCCAGCAGTAGGATCAATCGCGGTCAGGCTGTCGCGCAGCATCACGTCCAGCGCCAGATCGGCCTCACACACCGGATGGCCGGGCACCTTTTCCCACTGACGCACGCGCGTTTCGCCATTGGCCCATAAGGTCAGCCCATGGTCGGCCGCATCCGCCACGGCGGACACGATCGCGCGCAGCGGCAGTTCAGCCTCCGGCAACGGTCATCCCGTCGATGCGGAGAGTGGGCACATTCATGGCATAGCGGAAATAGAGGTCGCTCGCCGGCGTCATGTTGCGGAACATATCCTTCAAGTTGCCGGCGATGGTGATTTCCGACACCGCATTCATGACCGCGCCATTTTCGATCAGGAACCCGGACGCGCCGCGGCTATAGTCCCCGGTCACAGGGTTAACGCCCATGCCGATCAGTTCGGTTACATAGATGCCGCGCTTCACATCATAGCGCAGATCCCCCGGCGACGTCGTGCCTGCTTCCATATGGACGTTGGTGATGCTGGCGCCGGGCGCGCCGCTGCCGCCGCGGCTCGCATGACCTGTCGGCTCCAGCCCCAATTGCCGGGCCGAAGCGCTGTCGAGCAGCCATCCGGTCAGCACACCGTCCTCGATCAGCGCGCGCCGCTCGACCGGCAGGCCTTCGCCATCGAAAGGGCGCGATCGCAAGCCGCGCGGGCGCAGGGGATCGTCGATGATCGTGATGCTGGAGTCGAAAATTGCCTTGCCCAACTGATCCAGCAGGAAACTCGACCGGCGCGCAATGGCCGGGCCGACAATGCCGCTCACCAGATGGCCGATCAGGCTGGACCCGATACGCGGATCGAAAATCACCGGCATGACGCCGCTGCCGACCTTGACCGGATTGAGCCGCGCGACCGCGCGCTGCCCTGCCCGCGCGCCCACGGCGTCGGCATGGTCCAGATCGCGCAGATGCCGCGCCGAATGGCTGGCATGATCGCGCTGCATGTCGGACCCACTGCCCGCCAGCACGCTGGCCCAGGTCGAATGGCTGGTGCCGGCATAGGCGCCGGCAAAGCCATGGCTGGTCGCGAGCGCCACCTGGCTACGCCCGCTCGATGCGCCGCCGCCCTCGCTATTTGTGATGCCCGGCACGCCGCGCGCCGCATCCTCGGCCATCAAGGCGCGCTCGCGCAGGGCGGCGGGTTCGGGCTCCTCCTCGTCTGTCAGATCCAGCGAAGGCGGCCGCCGCTTCAGCAACCGATCCTCGGGCGCAAGCCCGGCATAGGGGTCTTCCGGCGCTTCGCGCGCCATCGCGATGCAGCGTTCCACCAGCGTATCGAGCGTTGCGGGATTCATGTCCGACGCGGAAATGCTGGCCGACCGCTGGCCGATGAAAACGCGCAGGCCGATTTCTTCGCCTTCGGACCGTTCGACATCCTCCAGCGCGCCCAGGCGCACCGACACATTGGTCGACGCGTTGCAGGCATAAATGGCGTCGGCCGCATCCGCGCCCGCCTTCCGCGCTGCATTCACAAGATCCTGCGCGCGTGACTGGGCTTCTTCTAGGCTGAGCATGGAGGAAAGATAGTCCTTGATCGGGGGAAAGGAAGGCACGGCCTTACGCGCTTGCGCCAGCGCTCACAACCGTGGCCAGCCAATGGTCCAGCAAATGCCAGGCCACCGCCATCTGCGGTGGCGCGATAAAGGGCGCGCTCGAATCGCCGGCCATCGCCGCGCGCACGCCATCGGCATCGCACCAGAATGCATGTTCGATCTCGGTCGCGTCGATCCGCAATGCGTCGTCCTGCGCCTGCGCGACGCAGGCGATCATCAGCGACGATGGGAAGGGCCAGGGCTGACTCATGACATAGCGGACCGAATGGACCCGCACGCCCGCTTCCTCATATATTTCACGCGCCACCGCTTCCTCGATCGTCTCGCCCGGTTCGACAAAACCGGCGAGCGCGGAATAGCGCCCTTCGGGCCAGCTATGCTGCCGCCCCAGCAGCCCCCGCCCCTCATGCTCCGCCAGCATGATGACGACAGGGTCGGTGCGGGGGAAATGTTCCGCGCCGCACGCTTCGCACCGGCGCGACCAACCTGCCTTGACCGGCCGCGTCGATCCGCCGCAGACCGAACAAAAAGGATGTCGCGCATGCCAATGCACCAGGCTGCGCGCCGCGCCATAAAGCGCCACTTCCTCCGCCGGGATCAGCCCCGCTATGGCGCGGCTGCGCGGTGTGGGCACCAGATTGGGGCCAAGATCCGTCACCAGCCGCGCAAAGATCGGCCGCGCCTGCGGATCAACGCCCAGCAGCACATGGTCGGCTATCTGCGCACCCGCGCCGATCGGCTCCAGCAGCAAATGCCCCTCCGCCTCGACCGGCTCCAGCCCCTCCAGCACCAGCCGCCGCGCGGCCGGATCGGCAAAGGCTTGCGCCAGCAGCGCGGGATTGGTGCGGACATGGTCGACCCGGTCCAGCGTGCCGCCGACAAAGCCGGGCAGCGGCCGTTCAATCTGTTGCGTTCCGTGCATCCTTGTCCTTTCTCACTGCGTCGGCCGCGCGCGCAAACAGCGCCGGCAGCCCAGCCTCGCCAATGCGCTCGACCGGCCACCATTCGCCCGTCCCCTTTGGCTCCATGCCTGCGTCCAGATGGGCGCGATGAAGCGCAAGCGCCAGCGAGAAATGGGTGAAGACATGGCTGATCGGCTCGGCAAGGCCGGTCCATTTCGCATCGACGGGCGGCGTCCATTCGGGCGTGGCGCTCCAATCGGAACTTGGCAGCGCGCGCATTCCACCCAGCAACCCCTTGTCCGGTCGGCGCACCAGCCAGACATGGCCATCGCGCTCGATCCACCAGCCATGGCCCAGCCGGTGCGGCTTCGCCTTTTTCGGCGCCTTGACAGGAAAAGCGGCGGGGTCGGCGGTGGCAAGGGCCGCGCAGTCCTGCCGTAGCGGACAGATGCCGCAGGCGGGATTGCGCGGCGTGCAGATGGTCGCGCCCAGATCCATCATCGCCTGCGCGAAATCGCCGGCCCGTGCGTCCGGCGTGATGGCGTCGGCAGCGACGCGGATCGCGGGTCGCGCGGCTGGCAGCGGCGTATCGATGGCGAATAGTCGCGCGACCACCCGCTCGACATTGGCGTCCACCACCACCGCCCGCCGGCCAAAGGCGATGGCAGCGACGGCGGCGGCGGTATAGGCGCCCACGCCCGGCAAGGCGCGCAGCCCTTCCTCTGTATCGGGAAAGCGCCCATCATGGTCGCGCACCACCGCCCGCGCGCAGGCCAGCAGGTTGCGCGCCCGCGCATAATAGCCAAGGCCAGCCCATGCCGCCATGACATCCGCGTCCTGCGCCGCCGCCAGATCCTCGACCGTCGGCCATCTGGCAGTGAACGTCGCGAAATAGGGACCGACGGCCGCCACCGTCGTCTGTTGCAGCATCACTTCGGACAACCAGACCCGATAGGGATCGCTGGCATTGGCGCCCGGTGGCGCGCGCCACGGCAGGCGGCGCGCATGAACATTGTAATGCGCAAGCAGGTCGCCCGCGATTTTTGACTCTCGACCCTCGACGCGCATGGCAGCCCTATGCCATTAAGCGGGCCATGACGGAACGCCCGGCCAGCCCGAAAATGAAAATGCGCAAAGTGCCTGCCGAGGAACGCCCGCGCGTCGGCGCGCCACGCCAGATCGCGGACCTGATGCCCGACATCGGGCGCGCCGCATTCCGCAAGTTCGGTTTCGTCCAGTCGAGCATCGTCACCCGCTGGACCGAAATTGTCGGCCCCCATTATGCGGCGGTGTCCGCGCCTGAATCGATTCGCTTCCCTGTCGGCAAGAAGGCCGGCGGCACGCTGCAACTGACCGTGATGAGCGGCCATGCGCCAATGATCCAGCATGTGCTGCCCGACATCATCGAACGGGTGAACCGCTTTTTCGGCTATGCCGCAGTGGCCAAGGTCGCGATGCGCCAGGGCCAGATCGCTTCGATCAGTGCGGAACGCCGGCCACCGCCGCGCAATTTGCGGCCCATTCCGGTGGAGCTGGGCGATTCGCTGCGCGATATTGGCGATCCCGAATTGCGCGCGGTGCTTGAATCGCTGGCGCAGGGACTCGCCAACAGCAGTGGTCTGCCCAAGGTCAGCTAGTTTAGCCGTGGTTCAGCCTACCCCGTCTATGTCAGCCTTTTTTGGACGCGCGCCCATGAAGAAGCTTCTTTCGCTCAGCCTGCTTGCCCTTCCCGCCGCCCTTGTCGCAGCGCCCGCTGCCAACTGGGTCAGCCGCGTCACCATGACGCCGATCGGCGGCCATTATATGGGCAATCCCGCCGCGCCCACCAAATTGGTCGAATATGTCAGCTACACCTGCTCGCACTGCGCGCATTTCGTCAGTGAGGCGAGCGCGCCGCTGCGCACCGATTATGTGAAGGGCGGCAGGGTCGGGGTCGAGGTGCGCAATGCCGTGCGCGACAAATATGACCTGACCGCCGCCCTGCTCGCGCGCTGCGGCGGACCGGCGAAGTTCATGGGCAATCATGAGGCGCTTTTCGCCAACCAGAGCGCCTGGATCACGCAGGTCGAAAGCTATGACCGCGACGCGCAAAAGCCCGCCGATCAGATCCCCGCGCTACAGGATATCGGCCAGAAGACCGGTCTCTATGCGCTGATGAACAAGCGCGGCTTCACGAACGCCCAGCTCAACGCCTGCATCGCCAACCCGCAATCGATGAAGCAAGTGCTGGCGATGACCGACGAGGCCTGGACCAAGGTGAAGATTACCGGAACGCCCGGCTTCACCATCAACGGGACGAAGGTGGACGGGTCGAACTGGGCCACGGTCAAGGCCGCATTGCCCCCCGCCGCCCGCTGATCTACACCACGCCCATCGCCAATCATCGGAGCCCTGCCCGTCGTGAAAGCCTTTACCGGTCTTGCCCTAGTCGCCGTCAGCCTCAGCCTTGCCGCCTGCAACAGCAGCGAGGAAGCAGCCAAGCCCAGCGGCGCGCCAGTGGCCGCCGTACCCGCGCCCGCCGGCACGACATGGTCTGCGACGGTGAACGAAACGCCCGAGGGCAATTTCGTGATGGGCAATCCCGACGCGAAGGTGAAGCTCGTCGAATATGGCTCCTTCACCTGCAGCCATTGCGCCGAATTTGCCGAAACCGCTTCGCCGGAAATCCGCAAGCTCGTCGATACGGGCAAGATGAGCTATGAATTCCGTACCTATGTGCGCGATCCCATCGACCTGACCACCGCCCTGCTCGCACGCTGCGGCGGCAAGGACGTCTTCTATCCGCTGTCCGAACAGTTTTTCGCCAATCAGGGCGCGATGTTCGAAAAGGTGCAGGGCCAGGACGACGCCTTCAAGGGCGTGGAGCAATTGTCGCCCGCGCAGCGCCCGGTCGCCATTGCTCAGATCGCGGGGCTGATCGACTTTGCCAAGCAGCGCGGCATTTCCGAAGATCAGGCCAAACAGTGCCTCGCCGACACCGCCACCGCCGAAAAGCTGGCAAAGGGCGTCGAGGCGGCGAACAATCAATATCAGATCACCGGCACGCCAAGCTTCCTCATCAACGGAGTACTGGTGGACAACGCCGCCAACTGGGCCTCGCTCGAACCTCGTCTCAAGGAAGCAGGTCTCTGATTGCGCGGCGGGGGGCTGACATCGCCGCCTGACCGAAGGGGAGCCGGGGCGGCGCGCTGCCCTGGATCGCCGCCATGCAGATAAAGCGGCTCAAGCTTTCCGGCTTCAAAAGTTTCGTCGATGCCACCGAATTGCGGATCGAGCCGGGATTGACCGGTATCGTCGGCCCCAATGGCTGCGGCAAGTCCAACCTGCTGGAAGCCATTCGCTGGGTCATGGGCGAATCGAGCGCCAAATCCATGCGCGGCGCGGGCATGGAGGATGTGATCTTCGCCGGCACCGCCAGCCGGCCCCGGCGCGACTTTGCCGAAGTGTCGCTGCTGACCATCCAGGAGCAGGGCGAGCTGTTCAACGCGGTGGACGTCGGTGCCGATGGCGAACTGGACGTCACTCGCCGGATCGAACGCGGCGCGGGCAGCGCCTATCGCGCCAATGGCAAGGATGTGCGCGCCAAGGATGTGGCGCTGGTCTTCGCTGACGCGGCTACTGGCCCGCATAGTCCCGCACTTGTCAGCCAGGGGCGCATTGCCGCCGTCATCGCGGCGCGGCCGCAGGAACGCCGTGCGATGCTGGAGGAGGCGGCGGGCATTGCCGGGCTGCACGTTCGGCGCAAGGATGCCGAACAGAAATTGCGCGCGGCCGAAACCAATCTCGCGCGCCTGGACGAAATCCTGCTCGACATGGATATGCGCGCCAACGCCCTGCGGCGGCAGGCGAAGGCCGCGGAACGCTATATCCGCCTGTCCGACCAGATCCGCGTCGCGGAAGGCCGTGTTCTCTTCGCGCGCTGGCGAGAGGCCCATGCCAGCGCGGAAGCGGCCCGCGCCGAGGCAGGCCAAGCCGACGCTGCCGTCGCCGCCGCGCAAGAAGCACACCTCGCCGCCGCGGCCCATGCGCAGGCCGCCCTTGCCACGCTGGGGGAATGCCGGGTGGCGGCGCAGGCCGCCCGCGATGCCGCAAGCGAGGCGGGCCACCGGCTCGCCGCCCTGCGCACCGAACGGGAATCGGTTCTTCGTCGCCTTGCCGATCTCACACAACAGGCCAGTCGGCTGGAGGAGGATCGCGCGCGCGAAGGCACGCTTGCCAATGACGCCGCCGACGCGATCGCGCGGCTGACCGCCGAAATTGGGATGCTCAAGTCCCGCATCACCGAAACCGAAAAGCTGCGCCCCGATTTTGCCGCACGCATTGCGAAGGCCGAAGGAGAAGCGCGCGACGCCGAACTCGATTTGGCCCGCGCCATGGCGACGCAGGCGGCGGAACAGGCCGAACTGCGCGTCGCCGAGGCCGCGCTCGCCGCTGCCCGCAACCAGCGCGATCGGGCGGAACGGGAGATGGCGCGGATCGAAGCCGACGCGGCTGCCCTGCCCGATCCTGATCCGCTGATGGCCAAGCACGAAAGTGCGCAGGCGGACCAGGCTCGGGCGCAGGATGACCGCGATACCGCCGAAGCCGCGATCGAGGCCGCTGAGCAGGATAGACAGGCCGCCGCCGATGCGCGCGCGACGGCGGAAGCCGTCTTGGCATCGGCCCGCGCGACACTCGCCGCGCTGGACAGCGAAGCCGCCGCGCTCAAGCGCGCGGTCGATGGCGGCGCAGGCGCGAAGGCGCGCGCTCTGGATCAGGTAAAGGCTGCGCCCGGCTATGAGCGCGCTCTTGCCGCCGCGCTGGGGGACGATCTGGAAGCCCCGGTCGCTATGGAGGGCAAGCGCCGCTGGTCCGGCGCAGAGCCTTCCGCGCAGGACCCTGCGCTTCCCACCGGCGCGACCCCGCTGGCCGATCATGTCACGGCCCCTGCCGCGCTGGCCCGCCGCCTTGCGCAGATTGCCGTGATGGATAGCGACGAAGGCCAGCCATTGGCGGTCGGACAGCGCCTCGTCACGCGCGACGGTCAGTTGCGCCGCTGGGACGGCTATGTCGCGCTGGAAGGCGGAGCTGCGGCGGCCGAACGGCTGATCCGCCTCAACCGGCTGGATGCGATCGCCCTCGCGCGCCCCGCCGCGCAAGTGGAGGTGGAGGATGCCGCCGACGCGCAGGATGAAGCCAAAGCGCGCGAGCAAGCGGCGGTCGCTGCCTTGTCGATCGGGCGCACCGCGCTCGCCCAAGCCGACCAGAAGCTTCGCGCGGCGCTGCGTGCAGGCGATGAAGCCACGACGGCGCTGGAGCGGCTTGCCGGGCGGCGCGAAGCGGCGGAGGAACGGCTCGCCGGCGCGCGCGCCGACCTGCTGCGCGCACAGGCCGAGCAGGAGAAGGCGCAGGCCGCGCGCACTTCGATGCCCGATGGCGCGGCAACCGGTCAGCTTGTTACTGCCCTCACCCAGGCCAGCGAGAAAGCGCGCGCCGCCGTCAGCCAGTTACAGGCCGATCAGGCGCTGGCCGATCGCGCACTGGACAGCGATCGCGACAGGCAGGCAGCCGCCGATGCGGAGATCAAGAGTTGGCGTGCCCGCGCTGGCGAGGCCGCCAAACGCATCGCCGCCATGGCTGCGCGCGGCGATGACATTGCGAAAGAACGGACGGAAATCGAGGACATGCCCGACCGCCTCGGCCAGGCGATTGCCGAGCTTGAAACGCAAGGATCGGCGCTGACCGAGGCCGCCGACCAAGCACGCGGGGCAGAACTGGCTGCGGAGGCGGCGCTGCGCCAAGCCGAAGCCCAGGCGGCGCAGGCTGGCGAAACGCTCGCCGCTGCCCGAGAATCGCGCGCCACCACCGTCGCCCGCGCCGAAGCGGCCGATGAACGCCGACGGGAAACCAACCGCCTGTCGGGCGAACGCTTCGAATGCCCACCCCCGGTGCTGCCCGAAAAGCTTGGCTTCGCCAGCGCCGACATCCGCATCGCCCAGACCGAACAGGCGGAGCATGACCGTTTCGTCGCCGACCGTGAGCGGATCGGGCCGGTCAATCTGGTCGCCGCGCAGGAACTGGCCGAGCTGGAAACCAGTCAGGCGAGCAGCCGGGCCGAAAGCGCCGAGCTCACCCAAGCCATTCACCAGCTGCGCGGATCGATCGGCAGCCTCAACCGGGAGGGCCGTCAGCGCCTGCTCGCTGCGTTCGAGGCGGTGGACGGCCATTTCCGCCGCCTTTTCACTACCCTGTTCAATGGCGGCCAAGCACATCTGGAACTAATCGACAGCGACGATCCGCTGGAGGCGGGGCTGGAAATCATGGCGCAGCCGCCCGGCAAGAAACTCGCTGCGCTCACGCTGCTGTCCGGTGGCGAACAGGCGCTGACCGCCGTGGCGCTGATCTTCGGCCTGTTCCTGACCAATCCGGCGCCGATCTGCGTGCTGGACGAGGTCGACGCGCCGCTGGACGACGCCAATGTCGAGCGTTTCTGCGACCTGCTCGACGCGATGGTCGCGCAGACCAACACCCGCTACCTCATCGTCACCCACAATGCCGTCAGCATGGCTCGGATGCACCGCCTGTTCGGAGTCACCATGGTCGAACCCGGCGTCAGCCGCCTGGTGTCCGTCAATCTGCACGGTGCCGAAGCGCTGCTGGCGGCGGAATAGGGCCAACGGTTGTTTCGATCGCGACCATGCGAAAGCTTATGCAGTGCGCACATCATGACCAGCCTGTCATTTGCGGGCCGTCACGCACCGTTATCGGTCATCACGGCTGAATGCCATCGTAGAACCGTTCCATGCCATTACGATCCGCAACACCGACTTTGCTGTAAGCGCGCCGGCGATAGGTGATGACTGTTTCAGGACTGACACCAGCTATCCTTGCGATCTGTTTCGTGTTTCGTCCCGTGATAATCAGTGCGCATATTTGAGCTTCGCGTGGGCTAAGCCTCATATCGGTACCGAGCAATTTCTGAACAATGTGCGCGACCGGTGGATGCCGCGGGATTTTTGCGGCCTCAAACTCTGCATGCTTACTGATTAACGACGCAAAGACATCGCCATATGCAGAAATGCATTCAACTTGGTCACGTTCAAAGCAACTATTTTTATCAAAACGATAAAAATTCAACATTGTTATATTATTTGAATGGCTAATGTATACCGATATTCTTTCTATGACATTATAACGATCATATACAGATTTAAATTCAGGATCTAATATATTTGGAATATCAAGCCTTCCGATCACGGCCTGATCGCTTTTCATGCAATATGGTATGGCCTTCTTGAGATTGAAATCGAGATGACAATAGTGTGCGGCATACTCTCTAGCCGCTTTAGCGGTGGTTTCGTCGACAACTGGCCCACTTCCAATGGATAAAAGATATTGTGGCGCTGCCGATTGGCCAATGAGGAATGCCGAACAGAAATCGGCACGAAACAAACCGGAGAGGGCTGACCTAAGTTCATAATAAAAGGATGGCGTCCCCAATGCCATTATCAGGTTGCTGGCAACAGGGGCCGGGGTCGCACTGATTTGGGAAGAGTGCATCAAGGAATTGTCTTCCACGTCTTGAACGCCCCTTTTTCGACATTTGTCAACGAATCAGCAGTCCGCAGAGATGTTGAGCACGCGCCAAAAATGCTAATCTCATCTGCGCGAACCTTAAAGACATTCGTATCTTCACAAAACCGTTGCCGTCTGGCTCTTGGCTTACATGCTGCGGACACACGAGCATTTGGCTGATCGCAAAAAGGGATGGTGATCGCCCCATTGTCCCACGACAAGGGGGACAGACGGCTTTGGACCCAGACGTCATAATCTATCCGCAATATTTCGCACTGTGAAGACTGCGGATCGAACGACCTGCCCTCGATCCGCGATCCGATAGCAAAATAAGAGAGGAGAGATCATGACCAACAGCGTAGCACCCAGAGCGGATGTCCCCAGCAAAGGGCCAGGAATTGCTGACCGAAACACGCCATTTTTACGCGATTACTGGTATGTGGCGGCATTTTCGGACGAGATTACCCGGACACCGATCCGCCGGACGATATTGGGCGAAGATATCCTGTTGTACCGCACGCAAGACGGCTTGCCCGTGGCCATGCAAAACCGGTGTCCGCATCGGTCTTTTCCTTTGCACAAGGGCTTCCTCAAGGGCGACCGCATCGTCTGCAACTATCACGGCATCGAATTCAATCCGGATGGGTCGTGCGGCCATGTGCCTTCTCTTGGAACTGCTCCTCCCGCCATTCGCCTCGATCGATACCCCCTGGAAGAAGACGGTCCCCTCACATGGATATGGATGGGCGACGCCTCTGCCCCGGACTATAGCCGACTCGTCCGGATGGAATGGTGCACATCCCCGCAATGGGCTTTTGTGAAAGGCGCCATGTATGTGAAGGCAAATTATCTCGGCCTTCATGAAAACCTGATGGACCTGACGCATTTCTTGTTCACGCATGGAAAATGGAACATCGTAAAGCCGGAACACATCCTGGATCGCCCTGTCCTCAAGGAACAGGACGACATGATCGTTCAGGAGGAGGTTCACGAAAATGCGGAGCCGCCTGCTGAGCGGATGGAGAAATTGGGAATGACCGGCCCGTTCACCATGTTTGTCAGTCAGACTGTCAAAATTCCGGGACTGCATCAAGGGCTGACCCGGACCACCGACAATTCAAATCCACCCAAACAAGATGTTCAGCATATCATTCATATATTGACGCCCGAAACCGCCAATACAATGCATTATCTCTGGGCGATTGCGTATGACGCCGTTCTTCACGACGACACGTTCGCCAACACAATGCAGCAAGTGGGCGCCGCAGTTTTTGAAGAAGACAAGGTCGTATTGGAGGATATCGAAGAAGTTTACAGGCGCGATCATCGCCCGGACTTTCGTGAAAAGATCATCAGGACGGATAAGGGCGGCATTCAGCTATTACGGATGTTCAGCAGAATGGCAGCGGCTGAGCAGGAATCCGCCCTCGTACCTTGATGAGGGTGCAATCGTTAATCGCAAAATCGCTCGTTCGGCAAAATAGCCGGTTCAGAATGGGTCCTGCTGCATCGGCTGTAGGACCCATTTTGTTAAGTACCGTCGGAATTTGCCAAATATTCATGTGGCTTGCAGCGTAGAGGCAGCAAGATTTTCGACATCGCCCCTGGACCGAAGGTCGCGCGTCAGGCCAGCCCCACTTCCTTTAGCGGAATGGTGGGGTCGGCCAGTTGTTCTTTATCCAGCGCCGCGCCGGACAGGACGTGGGCGCGGCCCTGCACATAATCCTTGACCGCATTGACGCAGTCGAGCGCGATCACCTTCCCGCCTTTCAGATAGACGACGGAAAAACTCCGGCTGTCGGGATCGCCGCGCACCACCACATCATCGAAGCCCGTAGAAAGACCGACCGTCTGAAGCTTCAAATCATATTGGTTCGACCAGAACCAGGGCACCGCATTATAGGGCTCGCCCGTTCCGACGATGTGCGAGACGGCGGTCTTCGCCTGGTCATTGGCGTTCTGCACCGATTCCAGCCGCATCGTCGCGCCCCCGGCAAATCGATTGGCGTGCGCGGCGCAATCGCCGATCGCATAGATGTCGGGCAGCGATGTGCGGCAATATTCATCGACGTCAACGCCATTGCCACCGGCCGCGCCCGCCGCGATCAGGGGGCCGGTTTCAGGCACGATGCCTATGCCCACGATCACCATGTCGGTTTCGATCCGCTCGCCATCAGCCATCAGCACGGCCGTGGCCTTGCCGTCAGCGACCTCGATGCAATCCATCCGCGCACCGGTGCGCAGGTCGACGCCATGGGCGCGATGCTCCGCTTCGTAAAAGCGCGACAGCGGCTCGCCCGCCACGCGCGCCAGCACACGGTCCAGCGCCTCGAGCAGCACGACCGTCTTGCCGAACTTGGTCAGCACGGCCGCCGCTTCCAGCCCGATATAACCGCCCCCGATGATGGTCACATGGCGGACGCTGTCCATCTTGGCCATCATCGCATCGACATCGGCGCGGCGTCGCACGGCATGAACGTTATCGGCTTCCGCGCCATTGCAGGTCAGCATGCGCGGGCTGCCGCCGGTGCACCAGATCAGCTTGTCATAGCCAATCTCCTTCCCCCCCACGGTCACGAACTTGCCCGCCGGATCGACGCTCTTCACCCGCTTGCCCAGCAGCATGTCGATATTGCGCTCTTCCCAGAAGGCGGCGGGGCGGATCAGGATACGCTCGAACGGCTTGTCGCCGGCGAAATATTCCTTGGACAGCGGGGGACGCTCATAAGGCGGGTCCTTTTCGTCGCCGATCATGCCGATCGACCCTTCAAACCCCGATTGCCGCAGCGAAATCGCCGCCTGGGCGCCGGCATGGCCCGCACCCACGATCAGAACGTCATAAAGGCTCATATGCCCGCAATCCTCTTCACCTTGCCGCCTTTTGCGGGGCTGATTGGCCCGCTTTGTCCGCGCTGGCAAGGAAGATATGCGAAAAAACGGGTGAAATGGTAGCGGAGGAGGGACTTGAACCCCCGACACGCGGATTATGATTCCGCTGCTCTAACCAGCTGAGCTACTCCGCCCCATGGGCATCGCGCGGCGCCATGGCCGACGGTGAGGCGGCGCTATACGCAGCGGCGGTCGACCGGTCAACGGGGCGCGCGAAAAATTTGGCCAGCACGCAATACGCTTCTCAAAATCCCGAGCAAAAACGAAGATAAACGACTTTTCCGCCATTTAGGGTCAACGCTCTGGCAACCTTTTTGCCGCTCGCCACTTTTGCCTTGCATTCACCACGGCGCGGCGCACTAATATTGCAATGCACAACCGGCCGCCGGCCGAGGGAGGATCGTCCACTTGCCCTTCCATGAGATGTTTGAGCCCGACGGGTCGATCCGCCCCTGTTATGACGAAGTGCAACAATGGGTGGACCGCACCGGCATCGCCGGGCTCAACCGACGCATGGACGAGGCGGAGGCGATTTTCCGGCGCATCGGCATCACCTTCGCCGTCTATGGCGAAGGCGGCGATCCCGAACGGCTCATCCCCTTCGACCTGCTGCCGCGCATCTTCACCGCCAATGAATGGCGCATATTGGACAAGGGCATCCGCCAGCGCGCCCGTGCATTGAACGCCTTCCTGCACGATGTCTATCATCGCGGCGAAATCGTGAAGGCGGGCATCATGCCGGCCGACATCATTTACAGGAACAGCGCCTATCTGGCCGAAATGGCCGACTTCACGCCGCCCGGCAAAGTTTACAGCCATATAGTGGGCATCGACATCGTGCGGACCGGGCCGGGCAGCTTCGAAGTGCTGGAGGATAATTGCCGCACGCCTTCGGGCGTGTCCTACATGCTCGAAAATCGCGAGATCATGACGCGCATGTTCCCCGAACTGTTTGCCCAGGGCGTGGTCGCGCCGGTCGACGATTATCCCGCCGAACTGCTCAAGAGCCTGAAGGAAGTCGCCCCACCCGCCTGCAAGGGTGACCCGGTCGTCGTGGTTCTGACGCCGGGATCGCTCAACAGCGCTTATTATGAGCATAGTTTCCTCGCCGATCTGATGGGCGTCGAGCTGGTCGAACCGGCGGACCTGTTCGTCGACGATGATCGCGTGTGGATGAAGACGACGCTGGGCCCGAAAGCGGTCGATGTCATCTACCGGCGGATCGACGACGAATATATCGACCCGCTGGTCTTTCGTCCCGACAGCCTGCTGGGCGTGCCCGGCATCTTCAACGTCTACCGCAATGGGGGCGTGACGCTGGCTTCGGCGCCAGGCTCCGGCATCGCCGACGACAAAGCGGTCTATATCTATGTACCGGAGATGATCCGCTTTTATTTGGGTGAAAAGCCGATCCTGGACAATATCCAGACCTGGCAGTGCGGCAAGCCGGACGAGCTGAAATATGTGCTGGACCATCTGCACGAACTTGTCGCCAAGGAAGTCCATGGATCGGGCGGCTATGGCATGTTGATCGGCCCCAAGGCGAGCCATGCCGAAGTGGAAGCCTATGCGGAGCGGATCAAGGCCAATCCGGGCGAGTTCATCGCCCAGCCCACGCTGGACCTGTCGACCGTCCCGACGCTCGGCCCGGCATCGGTCGTGGGCCGCCATGCCGACTTCCGCCCCTATTGCCTGGTCGGCAAGCAGATCCGCCTCGTGCCCGGCGGCCTCACCCGCGTCGCGCTGACCGAAGGGTCACTGGTGGTCAATTCCAGCCAGGGCGGCGGGGTCAAGGATACCTGGGTGCTGCAGGAATGATGCGATGCTGAGCCGGACCGCCGAAAATCTTTTCTGGATGGCGCGCTACATGGAACGCGCCGAAGCCACTGCGCGGCTGCTGACCATGGGGCAGCGCATGGCGATACTGCCGGGCGCGCATCATCGCGACGAATGGCGGTCGGTGGTGCGCGCGACGGGGGCGGAATATCGCTTTCCAGAAGGCTCGACCGTGACCGAGAGCGACGCCGTCGCCTATCTGATGCTGGACCTCGACAATGCCAGCTCGATCCGGTCCTGTTTGTTGAAGGCGCGCGCCAATGCCAAGTCCGCCCGCACCATGTTGACGCAGGATATGTGGGAAGCACTCAACGAGGGCTGGCGCAAGCTCGACAGCTATGACGTGGTTGAAGCGCGCCAACAGCTGCCCAGCCTGATCGACTGGGTCAAGACCCGCGTCATGACCTTTCGCGGCGCGGCCCATTCGGGCCAGTTGCGCAACGAAGGCCATGATTTCCTGCGCTGCGGATCGGCGCTGGAGCGGGCGCAGATGACGCTGCGCCTGCTCGACGTCAAATATTATGTCCTGCTGCCCGAAACCGAAGTCATCGGCGGCAATCGCGATCATTATCAATGGACCTCGGTGCTCTATGCACTGTCGGGCGCGCGCGCCTATCATCATGTCTATGGCGGCACCTATACCCCTTGGCAGATCACCGACTTCCTGATGCTCAATCGCCTGTTCCCGCGCAGCGTCGCCTATTGCTACGACCAGCTGGCCTACCGGCTCAATCGCCTGGCCGGCTGGCATGATGCCAAGGGGCCGTGTCACGACACGGTCAAGGACATGGTGGCGGGCCTGGAAAGCCAGGACAGCGGCGAAATCTTCCGACAGGGTCTGCATGAGACCGTGCAGCATGGCCTGATGGTGACGAACAGGCTGGGGGCAGAGATCGCCCAGACCTATCATTTCGGCTGATAGCGCGGATGACCCCATCATGAAGCTGATCGTCCGCCACCAGACCATCTACAGCTATGCCGCAGCCGCTGGCCGCGTCGCCATGCGGCTGAAGCTGATGCCGGTCGATACGCCCGCGCAGCGCGTGCTGGACTGGCAGGTATCCGTGAACGAGGAGCCGCTCACCAGCTTTCGCTCCAACAGCTATGGCGAAATGGAAGCGATCTGGGTGCGGCACGACCGGCTGGACCATGCCGTCATCGTGGCCGAAGGGCTGGTCGAAACCCAGGAGCGCCATGGCGTGCAGGGGCATCTGGGCAGCAAGGTCGATCCGCGCTATTTCCTGCGCGACACCCGCCTTACCCGCCCGTCCGAGGCGATAGCGGCAATGGCCAGGTCCTTGCCGGCCGACGGCACTCCGCTTGGGACTCTGCATGCGCTATCGGCCGCGGTCAGCGACGCCATTCACTATCGCGCCGGCGTCACCACCGCCGACACATGCGCGGCCGACGCCTTCGCGCTGGGCGCAGGCGTGTGCCAGGACCATGCGCAGGTCTTCATCGCCGCCGCCCGCACGATCGGCATGCCGGCCCGCTATGTCACAGGCTATCTGCTCGCGGGCGAAGGCGACACGCTGCACGAAACCCATGGCTGGGCGGAGGCTTGGCTTCCGGACCTGGGCTGGATCGGCTTTGACCCGTCCAATCGCGTCTGCGTCACCGAACGCTATCTGCGCGTCGCCAGCGGCCTGGACGCCGACGACGCCGCGCCGATCCGCGGATCGGTGACGGTCACGGGCGACATCTGGATCGACGCCGACGTGCGCATCGCGCAGGCGCACGAGGGCGTGGAGGAACGGCAATTGCAGCGGCAACAGCAACAAAGCACACCCCCACCCCAAGCAGCAGGTTGAAAATGGCGGTCGCACGTCGGATGGAGGGTCCGACGATTCGTCGATCGGGTCAATTGCATCGGGAGGCCGGGGGGCCGTGACTTATTGTGTGGCCGTGCGCGTCGACCAGGGGCTGGTGATGCTGTCCGACACCCGCACCAATGCGGGCATGGACAATATCGCACGCTTTCGGAAGAGCTTTACCTATCATGTGCCCGGCGAGCGGGCGATCACCCTGCTATGTTCGGGCAATCTGTCGATCACCCAGGGGGTGAAGTCGATGCTGAGCAAGGCGATTAAGGAATCGGCCTTCGACCCCGATGTCGAAACCATCCTCAATTGCGACACCATGTATCGCGTGGCGCAGATTGTCGGCGCGGCGATGCAGGCGATGCAGCAGCGCTATCGCGAAAATATTGAAATGGGCGGATCGGGCGCCAGCGCGTCGATCATGATCGCGGGCCAGCGCCGGGGCGGCAAGCCGCGCCTCTACCTCGTCTATTCGGCCGGCAATTTCATCGAGGCGACCGAAGACACGCCCTTCTTCCAGATTGGCGAGCATAAATATGGCAAGCCGATTCTCGACCGGATCATCGCCCGCGAAACCAGCCTGGAGGACGCGACCAAGGCGGTGCTGGTGTCGATGGATTCGACGCTGCGCTCCAACCTGTCGGTCGGCATGCCGCTGGATCTGGTCGTCATCCCGACCGACATGTTCGATTTTCGCGTCCGCACCCGCATCGAAGCGGATAATGAGGAATTCGCCCGCATATCGCAAAGCTGGAGCGCCGCCCTGCGCAAGGGATTTGAGGATCTGCCCAACGTGCTGGGCTGACGCCGCCGGCCCTGACGACATATTTCGACAGCAAAAGCGACAGGTCGAAGCCATTTGCCCGAAGCCCGCGGCACTGGACATCTTGGTCAGACGACCTATATACCGATCGGTATGGAAACGGTGACACAAAGCGGGAGGGGCAGACCACGGGAGTTTGATCCCGAAGAAGCGCTGTCGGCTGCGTTGCAGGTGTTCTGGCGTCGCGGCTATGAAGGGGCGTCGCTGGCCGAACTCACCGAGGCCATGGGCATCACCAAGCCCAGCCTTTATGCCTGTTTCGGCAACAAGGAAGCGCTCTTTCGCAAGGCGCTCGACCTCTACGAGCGCGACAAGCTGTGCTATATGAAATCCGCGCTGGATGCGCCGACGTCGCGGGACGTGGCCGAGCGGTTGTTGCGCGGATCCCTGGCGATCCAGACCAACAGCACCGATCCCAAGGGGTGCATGGGCGTCATCAGCGCGGTGGGCGGCACTGCCCATTCCGAATGTATTCGCGACGAAATCCTGGCCCGGCGGGCCTCATCGGACCGTGCGCTGGTCGCGCGGCTGCAACGCGCGCGGGATGAAGGCGACCTGCCCGACCATGTCGATCCGGCTGCTCTGGCCTGTTATCTGTCGACGGTGTTGCAGGGCATGGCCGTGCAGGCCGGCGCGGGTGTCGCGGTCGAACGACTGGAAGCACTGATCGACACCACCTTGTCGATGTGGCCGGGACGCTGAGGTCCGCTCCCATGCCGCATCGCAAATAAAATACCTACCGGTACAGAAAAGCCTCTTGACCGGACAGCTCCGGTTAATATATACCGCCTGGTATAGAAGGAACTGGGCGCTGGCCCGGGGAGGTCAATCTTGAACAGCATTCCCATCATCATCCGCTGTCGCTGACGGCGGGCTAGTGGCGCGCATCGGGTCCGCCCGGTCGCACCATTTTCATCATCACAGCCTGTTCCCCTGACGTGCAGCCGCGCGGTCAGACGGGACGGTCTGCGCAAAATTCGGGCGCAAGCCGCGGGACGCTACCAGCGTGATTCCCGGGATAAGGCCGCGCGTCCGCTTCAGGCAGGTTCTCAACAGGGACAGGAAGGAGCATCCTCATGGCTTTCCTTGATTTCAGCCAACCCATGGCCGGCCCCGCTCCGGTCGCGTCAACAGCGCAAGCGGTTGCCGGCCCCACCGACTTCACCCCGCAAGAATGGCAGATCGTCGCGCTGGCCCGCACCGATGGCCTACGGTCACTGCAGGGACCGGGGCGCTTCGTCCGCCTGCGCCGCTGGATTTTCGGCGAAGACACCAATTTGACGCTCGCCAGCGAAAGGCTGGAGGCGCTGCGCCGCCTGGCCGTCGAAGCCTGGCACCGCGGCTATGCCGTATCGCTCTCTGCCCTGGCCGCCTTCCGCGCGGCCGGCTTTTCCACCGCGCAGCTGGAACTGCTGCTCGCCACCATCAGCGCGGGCCGTCATGCCCGCCCACGCCGGAGTTTTGCATGAACCAGATGACCAAAATCACGACGGACGGCGCGCACGATGCAACTTCGCATGGGCCGCGCCGGCACTGGTCGCGCCGTCAGGGAGGGATCGCCGCAATCGCGCTGGTAGTGGCGCTGGGCGGCGTGTGGAAGCTGGTCGACAAACCGCAAGCGCAGGCGCAGGCGGCGCAGATCGCCACGGTGGGCATATCCGCGCCGCTGCAACGCGCCGTGACGCAATGGGACGACTATGTCGGCCGCTTCGCCCCCAGCCAGACCGTCGACATTCGCCCGCGCGTGTCGGGCGCCGTGACCGCCATTCATTTTCAGGACGGCGATTATGTGCGCGAGGGCCAGCTGCTCTTCACCATCGACCAGCGTCCGTTCCGCGCCGCGCTGGCCGAAGCCCGGGCAAGCGTCGCATCAGCGCGCAGCGCGCTGCTGCTGGCGCAGAATGACTATGCCCGCGTCCAGCGCCTGACCGGCGACGAAGCGGTTTCCGCAAGCGAAGTCGATGCCCTGCGTTCCCGGTTGCAGGCGGCCCAGGCGGAGCTGGCGGGCGCGCAGGCGCGCGAACGCAGCCGCGCGCTCGACGTCGAATTTACGCAGGTTCGCGCGCCCATTTCCGGCCGCGTGTCGGATCGCCGCGTCGATATCGGCAATCTGGTGTCGGGGGCGGAGGGCAATGGTGCGACTCTGTTGACCACGATCAACAAGCTCGATCCCATTTACTTCAATTTCGACGCGTCCGAAGCGCTTTACCTCAAGTCGCAGCGGGATCAGGCCGATGGTGGCCTGGTCGAGGTGCGATTGCAGCATGAGGCCGATTATCGCCACAAGGGCAGGCTCGACTTTACCGACAATGGCCTTGATCCGCGATCCGGCACCATCCGCATTCGCGCGGTCTTTGCCAATCCCGACAATTTCCTGACGCCGGGCCTGTTCGGCAATATGCGCCTTGCCAATGGCGGGAAGGCGAACGCCCTGCTGGTGCCGGACGCAGCGATCCAATCCGATCAGGCGCGCAAGACGGTGCTGGTCGTGGGCAAGGATGACAGCGTTGCCGCCAAGCCCGTCGAATTGGGACCCGTTGTCGATGGGCTGCGCATCATCCGCAGCGGCCTTGACCCGCAAGACCGCGTCGTCATCACCAATGTTCAGGCGGCCATGCCCGGCGCCAAGGTCGCGACCCGGCCTGCGACGATCCGGCCTGCGCCGGCGCCCGTGACCCCTGTCGACAGCGTGGCCCCGGCCGCTGCGCAGGCGACGTTCGCCCGATAAGCGTCCGTAACTGCCCGATATTCCAAAGCCCGTGATCCGGCCCCGCCGGATCGCGCGGCATCCCTTTCGCTCGCAAAGGACGATCCGATGCGCTTTTCCCGTTTCTTCATCGACCGGCCGATCTTCGCCGCCGTGATCGCGGTGGTCATCACCGTGGTCGGCGCGCTGGCCTTCATCGGCCTGCCGGTCAGCCAATATCCCGACATCGTGCCGCCCACCGTGACGGTGTCCGCCCAATATCCCGGCGCATCGGCCGAAACGGTTGCATCGACCGTCGCTGCCCCGATCGAGCAGGAAATAAACGGCGTCGACGACATGCTGTACCAGAGCAGCCAGTCGACCGGCGATGGCAAGGTGACGATCACCGTCACCTTCAAGATCGGCACGGACCTCGACGCCGCGCAGGTGCTGATGCAAAACCGCGTCGCGGTTGCCGTGCCGCGCCTGCCCGAAGAGGTGCAGCGGTTGGGCGTCGTCACGCGCAAGACTACGCCCGAATTCCTGATGGTCGTGAACCTGCAATCGCCCGACGGCACGTTCGATCGCAATTACCTGTCCAACTACGCGCTGACGCAGGTGCGCGACCGGCTGGCGCGGCTGGACGGCGTGGGCGATGTGCAATTGTTCGGGTCACGCGATTATGCGATGCGCATCTGGATCGACCCGGACCGGGCCGCCGCGCTGGACCTGACCGCGGGCGAGATCGTGTCGGCGCTGCGCGCGCAAAATGTGCAGGTGTCCGCGGGGTCAATCGGCCAGCCGCCCTACGACCGGGGCGAAGCCTTCCAGATCGGTGTCGAAATGCAGGGCCGGCTCAAGACGCCCGAGCAATTTTCCGACATCGTCATCCGCAGCGACGCCGACGGGCGACAAGTGCGCGTGCGCGACGTCGCCCGCGTCGAACTGGGCGCGCAGGATTATGGCATCAACACCTATCTGTCGAACAAGCCCACCGTCGTCATCGCGGTGATGCAGCGGCCCGGCTCCAACGCGCTCGACGCGGCGGAAAAGGTGCAGGCGGAAATGGATCAGCTGTCGCAGCGCTTCCCCAAGGGGCTGGAATATAGCGTCATCTACAATCCCACCGAATTTATCAGCCAGTCGATCGACGCCGTCTATCACACGCTGATCGAAGCGGTGCTGCTGGTGGTGCTGGTGATCCTCGTCTTCCTGCAGAACTGGCGCGCGGCGATCATTCCGATCATCGCCATTCCGGTATCGCTGATCGGAACCGCGACGATCCTGGCGGGGCTGGGCTATAGCCTCAACAACCTGTCGCTGTTCGGGCTGGTGCTGGCGATCGGCATCGTCGTCGACGACGCCATCGTCGTGGTCGAAAATGTCGAGCGCAATATCGAAAACGGCCTGTCGCCGCTGGAGGCCGCGCGCCTGTCCATGGACGAAGTGTCGACCGCGCTGATCGCGATCGTGCTGGTGCTGTGCGCGGTGTTCGTGCCGACGCTGTTCATCACCGGCATTTCAGGCGCCTTCTATCAGCAGTTCGCCGTCACCATCTCGACCGCGACGGTCATCTCGCTGATCCTCTCGCTCACTTTGTCGCCGGCGGCCGCCGCGCTGCTGCTCAAACCTAAACATGGCCCCCGCGACCGCAGCGGCGATCCGGTCTGGCGGCAGAAACTGGGCCAGGGCGCTGACGCGTTCAATCGCGGGTTCGACCGGATGAGCGCGGGCTATGGCCGGCTAACCCGCTTCCTGGTCGCACGGCCCAAGAAGATGCTGCTGACCTATGCGGGCCTGATCGCCGCCACCATCGCCCTGTTCTGGGTGACGCCCGGCGGTTTCATCCCGGCGCAGGATCAGGGCTATTTCCTGGCCGTCGTCCAGCTGCCTTCGGGCGCGTCGCTGGAGCGCACGGACAAGGTGACGCGCGAGGTCGCGGAGAAGATCCTGCCGATCAAGGGCCTGCGCGGCGCGGTGATGTTCGCCGGCTTCCATGGCCCGTCGCAGACGCAGGCCCCCAACAGCGCCGCCATCTATTTCCCGTTCAACAGCTTTGCCGAGCGGGAGAAGGAAGGCGTCACCTATGCGGGCATCATGGAGCAGGCGAACAAGGCTGTCGCGGGCTATGACAAGGCGCGCATCCTGCTAGTCCCCCCGCCGCTCATCCAGGGCATCGGGTCCGCCGGCGGCTATCGCATGATGCTGGAGGACCGGGAGGGGCGCGGCTATGCCGACCTCAACAAACAGGCCAATGACCTGATTGCCAAGGCGAACCAGTCGCCCAGCCTGTCGATGGTCTACACATTGTTCGACGTCGGTACCCCGCGCGTCTATGCCGATGTCGATCGCCGCAAGGCCGACCTGCTGGGCGTGCCGCCCGAACGCATCTTCGAAGCGATGCAGGTCTATCTCGGCTCCGCCTTCGTCAACGATTTCAATCTGCTCGGCCGCACCTATCGCGTCACCGCGCAGGCCGATGCGGACCATCGCGGATCAGTGGCGGATATCGCGAACCTCAAGACCCGCTCCAACAGCGGGCAGATGGTGCCGATCGGGTCTGTCGCGACTTTCGAGGACAAGACCGGTCCCTATCGCGTGGTGCGCTACAATCTGATGCCCGCGGTGGAAATCGATGGCGACACGGCGCCGGGCTATTCGTCGGGCCAGTCGCTCATGACGATGGAGAAGCTCGCGGCACAAGCGCCGTCCGGCTATGGCGCGGAATGGACGGGCGTCGCCTTCCAGCAGAAGAGCGCGGGCAATACCGCAGGCCTCGTCTTTGGCATGGCGGTGTTCTTCGTCTTCCTAGTGCTGGCGGCGCAATATGAAAGCCTGACGCTGCCGCTGTCGATCATCCTGATCGTGCCGATGTGTCTGTTCGCGGCCATGCTGGGCGTGAACCTGCGGGGGATGGACAATAATATCCTGACGCAAATCGGCCTGGTCGTGCTGATCGCGCTGGCGGCAAAGAACGCCATCCTGGTGGTCGAATTCGCCAAACAGGCGGAGGAAGACCAGGGCCTGTCGCCCATCGAGGCGGCAGTTCAGGCGGCGCAGACCCGGTTGCGGCCGATCCTGATGACCAGCTTCGCCTTCATCCTGGGGGCGGTGCCGCTGGTGATCGCGAGCGGCGCGGGCGCGGAATTGCGCCAGGCGCTCGGCACGGCGGTCTTCTTCGGGATGACCGGCGTCACGGCCTTCGGCCTGCTCTTCACCCCCACCTTCTATGTCGTGTGCCGCGCGCTGGGCGATCGTTTCGCCCGTCGCCGGCCCGGGCAGGCGGACGCCAGCGCAATCCAGCCCGCCGAATGAGGACGTAAATCATGACAAGGACTTTCATCACCCTGCTGCTTGGCGCCAGCGCGCTGACCGCCTGCGCCGCCGGGCCGGATTATCGCCCGCCCGTAACGCGCACCAGTGCGGCCGCCCCTTTCATCGGAGCGGAGGACCCGGCGGTCGCACAAAGCCCGGCGCAGGATCATTGGTGGCGGCTCTATGACGATCCGCTGCTCGACACGCTGGTGCGGGATGCGCTGGCGGCCAATACCGACATCCGCGTCGCGGTCGCCCGGCTGGAGCGCGCCCGCGCCCAGTTGCGCGGCGCGCGATCGGACCGGCTGCCCAGCACGACGCTCAGCGGATCGCCGACCTATGGCCGCGCGTCCCAGGCTCAGACGCTGCCCGGCATGGATCGGGAAAACTGGACCATCGATATGGGACTGAACGTCGCCTATGAGGTCGATCTGTTCGGCCGGGTCAAACGGTCGATCGAGGCGGCACGCGGCGACACTGCGGCGGCCGCCGCCGATGCCGACGCCGTCCGGGTAGTAGTGGTGGCCGATACGGTGCGCGCCTATGTCGACGCCACCGCCTCGGCCGAACGGATCGCTGTTGCCCGTCAGACGGTGGATTTGCTCGACCGGTCGTTACGCATCACCCAGGCCCGCTTTGACGTCGGCCGGTCGGACCGGCTGGACGTGGTGCGGGTGACGTCGCTGCGCGATCAGCAGGCCGCGCTCATCCCGTCGCTGGAGGCCGATCGCAACGCCGCCCTGTTCCGCCTTGCCACATTGACCGGCCGCACGCCGCAGGACCTGCCGGACGCGGTGCGCGCGGCGCGGCAGACGCCCGACCTGACACAGCCAATTCCGGTCGGCGACGGCCGCGCGCTGCTGGCGCGACGGCCCGACGTCCGGGCGGCGGAGCGGCGGCTGGCGGCGGACACGGCGCGGATCGGCGTGGCGACCGCCGATCTCTATCCCCGCATCACGCTGGGCGGATCGGTCGGCACGACGGCGATTGGCGGCGGCAATCTGTTTGGCGGCGGCCCGTTGAACTGGTTGCTGGGACCGTTGATCAGCTGGGCCTTCCCCAACCAGGAGGCCAATCGCGCCCGCATCGCCGCGGCGCGCGCCGATGGCGACGCCGCGCTCGCCAGCTTCGATGGCACGGTGCTGCGCGCACTGGAGGAAACGGAAACGGCGCTATCCAATTATGCGCAAGCGCTGTCCCGGCGCGCCGCGCTCCAGACCGCGCGGGACGAAGCCGCGCGGGCGGCGCGCATCAGCACGGCGCGCCAGCGGGAGGGGCGGATCGATTTCCTGACCGTTCTCGACGCGCTGCGCACCCAAGCAGCGGCCGACGCAGACCTGGCGAGCGCGGACCGCACCGTCGCCTTCGCGCAGGTCGACCTGTTCCGTGCACTGGGCGGCGGCTGGACGGAGGGTTAAAGCCCGGAAGGCGGGGCGCACATCCCTGCCTTCCGTCCTGCCATCAGTGGCGGAAATTGCCGGCGAAGGCGAACTCCTCGATCGGTTTGCGGCCGCTCGGCATTTCGCGGGCCTGCAAATGATCGGGCAGGATGCCTTTGTCCGCCTGGCGGCCGATGGCGACGGCGGCTTCCAGGCGGAAGCGGTCGGGCACCGCGAGTTCGGTGCGGGCGCGATCGAAATCGACGCCCGCCATGGCGTGCGTGTGATAGCCCATGCGGGTCGCCTGCAACGCCAGCGCCAGCCAGGCTGCGCCCGCGTCGAAGCTGTGGCTGTGCGAGGGCTTCACCTCATCGGACCCCGGCGCTGAGGTCAACGTGTCGGACAGCACCATCATCAGCACCGACGCCTGTTTCGCCCAGACGCTGTTGCCCGGCACCAGCAAGTCCAGAAACCGCTGCCAGTCCGCGCTGTGGCGATGGGCATAAAGGAACCGCCAGGGCTGGTAATTGGAGGCGGACGGCGCCCAGCGCGCTGCGTCGAACAGCGTATCCAGATCCTCCTGCGGCATCGCCGAACCGTCAAAGGCGCGCGGCGACCAGCGCTCCAGCAACAGGGGGTCGACAGGACGGGAAACGGCGCGCGGGTCTGTTGCCATGATTTGCCTCATAAGGATGAACGTCGCGCCATCCATGCCCGGCCATCGCGCCGAAACGAAGCCCTAAATTGGCAACATAGCGTTCAGTCGACGCTTTCACCGACATGCAACGGCGCGCGCAGCACGGTGTCCGCGTCACTATCATCATCATGCGTGTCGAGCAGGATGATCGCGGGATCGCGGATCAGGGCCTGTGTCAGGCGCGTCCACCAGGATGGGGCTGCCTCTGGCTCGATATGGGTCATGGCTCTCCTTCGCGCCGACTCGTCGCGGCTTACTATCATTATGATAGAGATAAGCCGGGCAAGCAATGTTCGCCGCGCAGACAGAAATGCTTGCCCAGCAACATCGCCAAAGAGGAGATCGAGATGGAGGTAAAATCGACCCGGACAGCCTGTGGACGCGTGCAGTTCGCCAAAGGCTGTCCGGGCGCAACGTCGTCTGCCTTGGAGAGGGAAATGACAACGTTGTCCAAGCGTGATAGAGGCATTTGACCCAAATTGCAAGTCTGCTGATACGCTGTGGATGGAATGAAAAAGGGAGCGGTGGGCAATGGCCCGCCGCTCCCGATTTTCCCTTGAAATTTGCCCCTTTTTCAGCCCGCGAACAGATGCGTGGGCAAGCCCTTCACGCCGCAGTCGACTTCAAAAAAACCGCCATCATGCTCCGACGGGTCGTCTAGGCCGACCGTCGCTGAACTGACAAACATGCGATCAAGATCGCGGCCGGCGAAGCAGATATTGGTCACCTGCCGCGCCGGCAAGGCGATCGCGCGATCTAGCTGGCCCTCAGGCGTGAAGCGGCTGATCCGGCTACCGCCCCAATGCGCCACCCAGATATGTCCGTCAGCATCGACGGTCATGCCATCGGGATAGCCGTCCGCCTCTGCGAACTGGATGAAGGGTTCGCGATCCGTGGCGCCTTCCTCCGTCCGGCGGAAGCGGTACATCTGCCGGCTGGCCGTATCGCTATGATAGAGCCATTGTCCGCAGGGCGAGAAACAGGGGCCGTTGGGCACGCGATAGCCACTGTCGACGCACGTCCAGCTGCGGTCGGGCGCGAGGCGGTACAGCGCGCCGCGGTCATGCTCCTCCGCCATGTCCATCGTGCCGCACCAGATATGACCCTGCGCGTCCGCCTTGCCGTCATTCATCCGGTTACCCGGAAAATGGGGCTCGGGGTCGCCGATCGGCGTGATCGTCAGCGGATCCAGTTGGATTTCGGCAAAGCCGCTCTGGAAGCCGGCGATGAAACCGCCCGCCTGCCGTTCTGTCACCCAGCCGAGCGGCTCCGGCATGGCGACTCGGGTGACGGCCCCGTCATCGAGCGACAGGCGGTTGAGCGCCGGGGCAAGAATGTCGACCCAGTAGACGGCGTTTTCCCGCGCCGACCACAATGTCCCCTCCCCTAATATATCCGCGCCTTCCCGCGCGATCATCCGCCATTGCGGCATCAGCGCTTCACCGAGAGGCGATAGATCATCTGATGATGGTAGGGTTTGCCCGGATCGACCCGCGCCGACAGGAAGGCCGGCTTGTTCGGCGCGTCGGGGAATTTCTGCGGTTCCAGCGCGATGCCATCGCCCATGCGATAGAGATGACCGCCCTTGCCGACCAGCGTCCCGTCGAGGAAGTTGCCGGCATAAAATTGCACGCCCGGTTCGGTCGTCAGCACTTCGAGCACCCGGCCCGACACCGGGTCCTCCAGCCGCGCGGCCAATTCTGGCGTCCGGGTCGCGCCCTTGTCGAGCGCCCAATTATGGTCATAGCCCCGGCCATAGACGATCTGCTGGTCGCGACCGTCGCGAATGCCGTCAGCAACGCGGCGGGCCGTGCGGAAATCGAACACGCTGCCATCGACCGGCTTCAATTCGCCCGTCGGGATGAGGTTGGCGTCAACCGGCGTGAAGGCCTTGGCGGGGATGGTCAGCACATGACCCAGCGCGCCTTCGGGTGATCCTTCGCCCGCCAGGTTGAAGATGGCATGGTTGGTCATGTTGACGATGGTTGGCTTGTCGGTTTTGGCGTCGAAGGCGATGCCCAGATTGCCGTTTTCGTCGAGGGTATAAGTGACGGTCACGTCGAGCTTGCCGGGATAGCCCGCGTCGCCATCAGGACTTGTGAGCGCCAGCACCGCCTTGGCAGTCGGGCCGCTCTTGATCGACACGACCTTCCAGACCTGCTTGTCAAAGCCCTTGCCGCCGCCGTGAAGCGAATTGACGTCATTGTCATTGACCGGCAGCTGATAGGACGTGCCGTCCAGGCTGAACTTGCCACCAGCAATACGATTGGCGTAGCGGCCGACCGTGACGCCGAAATAATTGGGATGGTCGGCATAATCCTTGGCGTCGTCATAGCCGAGCAGCACGTCGGCGATTTGCCCATCCTTGCCCGGTGCCATCAACGACTGAAGCGTCGCGCCATAGGTCAGGATCTTTGCCGTCACGCCTTTGCCGTTGGTCAGCGTCAGTGTTTCGATGGCCGCGCCGTCGATCGTGCCGGCCGGCGCGCGGCTCGCTTCGGCGGCAAGCGCTGTTCCGCTTGCGAGGCTGAGGGCGAGCGCATATGACAACGCTGTTTTCAACGTGACGACCTTTCGCATTGGACTTCCTCCCGGTGACGTGCGCCCATTGACGGGCGGTTTCGCGGGATATACTCCGACAAAATTGGCGTGCGCAACCCTTGATCGGTCGCCCGCCGCCTGGAACTGCACTGGAGAAGGATGAATGGCAGGACCGATCTCGTCTGGCGCTGCGCCGGCCGCAACGCATAATCCCGGCACGCGCTACGGCCCCGCCCTCGCGCTGCTTGCCAGCCTCTTCTTCATGTGGGGCTTCATCACCGTCATCAACAACACGCTGCTGCCGCATCTGCGCAGCGTGTTCGATCTAAGCTACACCCAGACGACGCTGATCGAATCAGTCTGGTTCATTGCCTATTTCTTCGCCTCCATTCCGTCGGCCAAGTTGATCGAACGGGTGGGCTATCAAAAGTCGATGGTGATCGGCTTGCTCATCATGGCGGCGGGCGCGCTGGGCATGACACTGGCGGCGTCTATCCCATCCTATGGTGTGACGCTGGTCATGCTGTTCGTGATCGCCAGCGGCATCACGCTGTTGCAGGTCGCGGCCAACCCCTATGTCGCGGTCGTCGGCAAGCCGGAAACCGCCTCCTCGCGCCTCAACCTTGTGCAGGCGATGAATTCGGCGGGCACGATGCTGGCGCCGATGTTCGGGGCCTATCTGATCCTGGGCCGGTCAAAGGGGGGCACCGCGCAGGGCGAGGTTGTCCTCACCCAGGCCGAGCGGCTGGCCGATGCGCAGTCGGTCATCCTGCCTTATGTGCTGGTGGCGATCGTGCTGACCGTGCTGGCCGTGGTGATTGCCCGCTTTCCCCTGCCCGCCATGGGCAATGCGACGCAGCGCCACAACAAGGAAGAGCGCAAGAAGCATTCGCTGTGGAAGCACCGCAACCTGGTGTTCGGCATTCCCGCGATCTTCATCTACCTGATCGCGGAAATCGGGGTTGCCAACCTGTTCATCAACTTCGTCAGCCAGCCGCAGATCGCCAACCTGACGCATGAGCAGGCCGGCAACTATCTGACCTTCCTCTGGGGCGGCATGATGGTCGGCCGCTTCGCCGGCTCCGCGATCATGCAGCGCTTTGATGCCGGCCATGTCCTGGCCGCCTTCTCGATCGGCGCGTTCATCGTGATGCTGGTTACCGTCTTCACCACCGGCCCCATCGCCATGTGGTCGCTGATCCTGGTTGGCCTGTTCCACTCCATCATGTTCCCGACCATCTTCACGCTCGGTATCAAGGGGCTGGGTCCCCTGACCGAGGAAGGATCGGGCCTGCTCATCATGGCGATTGCCGGCGGTGCGCTGGTGGTGGTGCAGGGTTGGCTGGCCGACCATTATGGCCTGCAGACCAGCTTCCTGCTGACCGCAGCCTGCGAACTCTATGTACTCTTTTATGCGCTGTGGGGGTCAAAAACGACCAACGCGCTGCCGGACCAGCAAATCGAGGCGTAACGAGCCGAGGGGTCGCACCATCGGACAGGAAAAAGGGCCGGCGCGAGGACTATGCGCCGGCCCTTTTTTCGTCCCGCTTTCTGCGCTTCTATCGCTCCATCGCGCTGGCCGTGTCTTCCAGCGCGAGATCGACGAGCACGCCCATCGCCTCTGCCGCGGCCTGCGGGTCGCCCGCGACGATGGCATCATAGACGCGGACATGGTCGGGAATGGGATTGCGCGGCAGGGCGCGGGCGCGCTGCTTGAACTGGGTGGTCCAGTTGACCGCCGCACCGATGCTGGCGGTCAGCACCAGCAACGCATCGTTACGCGTCGCATTGAGGATCGCATTGTGAAAATCCCGGTCGGCCGCGCGCCCCGCCTCGGTCGCCAGCGTATGACGACGCATCGCGGCAAGCGCCTCCTTCATGAGCTTGAGGTCATCCTTGTCACGCCGCTGCGCCGCCAGCCGTGCCGCGGCCGGTTCGACGATGGCGCGCAATTCGAACAGGTCGCGCACGAACTGAATGTCCGGCTCCCCAGCAAAGGCCCAGGCGAGGACATCGGGGTCCAGCAGGTTCCAGCGCGTGCGCGGCAGGACGCGCGTGCCCGCCTTGGGCCGGCTTTCCACCAGCCCCTTGGCAGTCAGCACCTGAATCGCCTCACGATAGGCGCTGCGCGACACTTCCAGTTCTTCGGCGAAGGCGACTTCGCCAGACAGCGTATCTCCGGGCTGATACTGCCCTGACAAGATCGCCGTGCCCAGCTTGTGGGCGATCGCGCCGTGCAGCCGTCGACCCGGCCCTCGCGTCGCCCGGTCCCTGCCGTTGCCAACCGCCTCTTCCGCTTGCAACGACGGACTTTGCTTCACCATTCGGGCTCCTCCCACCTCGATCCTTTGAGGCATAGTTTGCTGTAAAATACAATCATTGCCTTTGCCATCGCCTTGCAATATGTCGGAGTAATTCAGTTTCATTGCGCGGGCGGCGTTGCGTCGCTCGGGCAGCAGCTATTTGGTCGGGACCAGCGCCGGCAGGGCGCGCGGGAGGAGAGCTTCATGTCATTGCGTCTGTTGCAGCATCGTTCGGATTCGGGCGAGCGCGCCGTCATCGCGGCGCAAGGTGATACCGCCTGTTTCGTTCCGGGCTTCACCAGCATTCGCGCACTGGCGCTCCACGCGATCGCCCAGGGAATCGACCTGGCGCAGGCGGTGGCGAATGCCGGTCAGGGCAGTGCGATCGACATTTCGGCGGAATATGAAGCAGGGCGCCTGCTGGCTCCGATCGACCATGACGACGGCGCGCATGTGCTGATGACCGGAACCGGCCTTACCCATCTCGGATCGGCCGAAGGTCGCGACAAGATGCACCGGGAAGCGGCCGCAGCGGAAAAGCAGACCGATTCCATGCGCATGTTCCTGGAAGGACTGGAAGGCGGAAAGCCGGCGGCCGGCGAGGTCGGGCAACAGCCCGAATGGTTCTACAAGGGCGACGGGTCGCAACTGGTCGATCCCGGCGCGCCCTTCACCATGCCCGCCTTTGCCCAGGATGGTGGCGAGGAACCGGAACTGGCCGGCATCTACCTGATCGGCGAAGACGGCACGCCCTATCGATTGGGGCTGGCGCTCGCCAATGAGTTTTCCGACCATGTCACCGAACGGCATAATTATCTCTGGCTTGCCCATAGCAAGCTGCGCCAGGCCTCGCTGGGTCCGGAATTGCTGGTCGGCGCGCCACCCGAACATATCGAAGGATCAAGCCGCATCCTGCGCGATGGCGAGGTGATCTGGGAAAAGCCCTTCCTTTCGGGCGAAGGCAATATGTCGCACAACTTTGCCAATCTGGAACATCATCACTTCAAATATGACCTGTTCCGCCGGGCTGGTGACGTCCATGTCCATTTCTTCGGCACCGCCACCCTGTCCTTCAGCGATGGCGTGACCTGCCAGGAAGGCGACGTGTTCGAAATCCTCGCCGCGCCCTTCACGCTGCCCGTTCGCAACGCGCTCACGCGCGCTGCACCTGTCCAGGTCGCCGTCAAGACGCTCTGATCCCCATGGACCCGATCCGCATCGCCATCGTCGGCATCGGCAAGATCGCGCGCGACCAGCATGTGCCGGCGATCCGGGGAAATGGCGCGTTCAGCCTGGCCGCGACCGTCAGCCCGCATGATGCGGGCCTGCCCGGCGTGCCCCATCACGCCAGCCTGGACGCCTTGCTGGCACAGGGGCCGGCGGTGGATGCGGTCGCGCTCTGCACCCCGCCGCAGGTCCGCTATGATCTGGCCGCGCAGGCGCTGGGTCGCGGCGCGCATGTGTTCCTCGAAAAGCCGCCCGGCGCCACGCTCGCTGAAGTGGAAGCGCTGAAGACCCAGGCCGACAAGGTCGGCGCCACATTGTTCGCCGCCTGGCACAGCCGCTTTGCCGCCGGCGTCGCCCCCGCGCGCGCCTGGCTGGCCGAGCGTCGCATCGACAAGGTTTCGATCATCTGGCGGGAGGATGTGCGCGTCTGGCATCCGGGGCAGGCATGGATCTGGCAGCCGGGCGGGCTCGGCGTTTTCGATCCGGGCATCAACGCCCTCTCCATCGTCACCCATATCCTGCCGCGCCCCTTCTTCCTAAAGGACGCGACATTGGTGCTGCCGGAAAACCGCGCCGCCCCGATCGCGGCCGATCTGGTCTTTCGCGACACGGCCGGCGCGCCGATTCATATGGATCTGGACTGGCGGCAGACCGGCCCGCAAAGCTGGGACATCGTGGTGGAAACCGACGCCGGCACGCTCCGCCTCAGCCAAGGCGGCGCGGTGCTGACCCTGCCCACCGGCACCGAACATGGCGACGATATCGAATATGCCGGACTCTATAGCCGATTCGCCACGTTGATCCGGGGCGGCCGCAGCGACGTCGATACAGCGCCGCTCCGCCTCGTCGCCGACGCTTTCCTGCGCGGCCGCCGCGAAACCACCGACCCTTTTCACGACTGATTGCAACAGGAGAGGACCGACATGATCAGTTATTTGCGCCGCGCGACCGCCGCGCTGCTACTGGCGACCAGCGCGCTGGCGGCCTCGGCCGTCGCCGACACCGACGGCACGCCGACCAGCGCGACCATCCACGCCGACACGCCCGGCCCGGTCTATGACCGGCGGATCTTCACCCAATTTGCCGAACATCTTGGCAATGGCATCTATGGCGGCCTGTGGGTCGGCAATGACAAATCCATCCCCAACACCAACGGCTTTCGCAACGACGTCGTCGCGGCACTGCGAAACCTGTCCGTTCCCGTCATCCGCTGGCCCGGCGGCTGTTTCGCCGACGAATATCACTGGCGCGAAGGCGTCGGTCCCAAGGCGAAGCGCCCGGTCAAGGTCAACACCCATTGGGGCGGCGTGACCGAACCCAACAGCGTGGGCACCGACGAATTTTTCGAACTGCTGCGCCAGGTCGGCGCGGAAGCCTATGTCGCGGGCAATGTCGGCAACGGCACGCCGCAGGAAATGGCCGAGTGGGTCGAATATATGACCGCGCCCGCCGGCACCCTGGCGGATGAGCGCGCGAAGAATGGGCACAAGCAACCCTATGCTGTGCCCTATTTCGGCATCGGTAACGAACTATGGGGCTGCGGCGGCAATATGCGCGCCGAATATGCCGCCGACGTGACACGCCGCTACGCCACCTTCATCAAGGCTCCGCGCGACACGAAAATCCTCAAAATCGCGGCCGGCGCCAATTCCGACGATTATAGCTGGACCGAAACCATGATGCGGGTTGCGGGCGATCAGCTGGACGCCCTGTCGCTGCATTACTACACCCTGCCCCAGGGCGGCTGGCCCCCCAAGGCCGATCCGGTCAATTTCGGCGAAGCCGAATGGGCCGATACGCTGGCCAAAGCCGTCCATATCGACGAGCTTATCACCAAGCATGTCGCGATCATGGACAAATATGATCCCAAGAAGCGCGTCTTCCTGGCTGTCGACGAATGGGGCACCTGGTATGCGCAGGACCCCGGCACCCATCCCGGCTTCCTGCGGCAGCAAAATACGCTGCGCGACGCGCTGGTCGCATCGGTCCATCTCGACATCTTCGCCAAACATGCCGACCGCGTGCGCATGACCGCCATCGCCCAGATGGTGAACGTGCTTCAGGCGATGATCCTGACCGACGGCAACAAGATGGTGCTCACCCCCACCTATCATGTGTTTGAAATGTACAAGCCCTGGCAGGACGCGACCGTGCTGCCGATCGAGCTTGACACGCCCTGGTATGGCAAGGGGCAGTTCACCATGCCGGCGGTGAGCGGTTCGGCGGTGCGCGGCAAGGACGGCAGGGTGCATGTGGGCCTGTCCAACCTGGACCCCAATCAGCCCAACACTGTCACCGTCAAGCTGGATGGCCTCAACGCGGCAACCGTGTCCGGCCGCATCCTGACGGCGTCGGCGATGAATGCGCACAACAGCTTCGATGCACCCGAAGCCATCAAGCCCGCCCCCTTCACCGGGGCGCAGGTCAGCGGCGGGACGCTCAGCGTCACCCTGCCGCCCAAGTCGGTCGTGGTGCTCGACCTGCAATGACAGTTTGGAGCGGGCGGAGGGTGGAATCGCCGCCCGCTCCATCCCTTTCCGGCCAGTGCCGTGAGCACGCCGGCTACCAATGGAGAGGTCACTATGACCCGACGGATCATCTCTGCCTTGACCGGCATTGCCCTGGTCGCAGCCGCGCTGCCCGCCGTGGCGCAACAGCCGGCGGCGCAGCCCGCCCAGGCGTCGCTCAACAGCCGCCTGGCAGGCGATCTGGTCCCCACCCATGACCCGGTCATCATCCGCGAAGGCGACACCTATCATGTATTCAGCACGGGCCATGGCAAGCGCCTGATCGAAACGCGTATGTCGACGGACTTAGTAAACTGGGAGGCCGGCGATCCCGTTTTCACCGCCCTGCCAGCCTGGGCCAGCGAGGCGATCCCCGGCAGCAACGGCATGTGGGCGCCCGACATCAGCTTCGTCGATGGCCGCTACCGGCTCTATTATTCCGTTTCCACCTTTGGTTCCAACCGCTCGGCGATCGGCCTGGCTACGTCAAAGACGCTGGACCGCGCCTCACCAGATTATGGATGGCGCGACGAGGGCATGGTGGTCATGTCGACCAAGGACGATGACTATAACGCCATCGACCCCAATTTCATCATCGACCGGGATGGCCGCCATTGGCTGACGCTGGGCAGTTTCTGGGGTGGCATCAAGCTGTTCGAACTGGACCCGGCGACCGGCAAGCCCATGGACCCGAAGGCCACGCCCATCAGCATTGCCCGCCGCCCGGCGCCGGCCGGCGGCCCCGCCCCGGTGGAGGCTCCCTTCATCATTGACCATGGCGGCTATTACTGGCTGATGGTCAGCTATGATTATTGCTGCAAGGGCGTGAACAGCACCTATTACACGGTCATCGGCCGATCGAAGACAATCACCGGCCCCTATCTGGGCAAGGATGGCAGCAAGCTGATGGAAGGGGGCGGCACCATCTTCCTGCGCGCCGACTTGCAGGAACAGCAGCGCTGGCGCGGCCCCGGACATGCCGGCTGGCTGCATGACGAGGACGGCAGAGACTATGTCGTCTATCACGCCTATGACAAGCAGGCCGATGGCGCGCCGACGCTCCGCATAGCGCCGGTGACATGGGGGGCTGACGGCTGGCCCGTGGCGCAATATTGATCCTTATTAGTCTGACTTAACTGGAGAGTTCCTGATGTCTTTCGCCCTGTCCCGTCGCGGCTTCATCGGCAGCGCTGCTGCCCTGTCGGCCGCTCCGGCCGTGGTGCGCGCGGCCAAGGCCGACGCGGGAGCGCCCGTGCCGGTCAATCCGCTGGTCAAGAACCGCGCAGATGCGCAGATCTTCCGCCACGAGGACGGCTATTATTACATGACCGGCTCGGTTCCCGAATATGACCGGTTGGTGCTGCGCCGCTCAAAGACGATCGCAGGCCTCGCTACCGCCAAGGAAGCGGTGCTGTGGCGGCATGAGGCCAACGGGCCACGCTCCGGCTTCCTCTGGGCGCCAGAACTGCAACAGATTGACGGCGTCTGGTATATGTATTTCGCCGCTGGCCCAAGCGGCGGCGGGGACGATGTATTCCGCATCCGCACCTATGCCGTGGTATGCGACGGGGCCGACCCCATGACCGGCAAATGGCGCGTCTTGGGCGAATTGCAGACGCCGTGGGACAGCTTCAATCTCGATTCCACGATCTTCGTGCACAAGGGCGTGCGCTACATGGCCTGGGCGCAGCGCGAACCCGGCATCGACACCAATTCCAATCTCTATATCGCGCCGATGAAGACGCCGCTGACGTTCAGTGCGCAGCCCGCGCGGCTCACCGTCCCGACGCTCGACTGGGAAGTGCGCGGGTACAAGGTCGCCGAAGCGCCTGCCATCCTTCATCGCAACGGCCGCCTGTTCATGACCTATTCGGCCAGCGCGACCGATGCGCGCTACTGCCTGGGGCTGCTGAGCGCCGACGAAAATGCCGATCTGATGGACCCCAAAAGCTGGACCAAGTCCAAGCAACCGGTGTTCGTCACCAACGCCCAGACCAGCGTCTACGGGCCCGGCCATAACAGCTTCACGGTCGACGAACAGGGCCGCGACATATTGGTCTATCACGGCCGCGACTATGAGGCGATCAAGGGCGATCCCCTGTTCAACCCGGACCGCCACACCCGTGTCCAGCGCCTCTATTACACAGCCGACGGTACGCCCGACTTCGGCGTTCCGGTCGGCAACGGCCCCCTGCCCGAACGATTCGTGTCCGCCGCCAATCCAGCCGCCCTGCTGGCGCATGACGGCGCGCGACTGGTCGGCGGCAACCCCTCATTGGCGCAGACGCAGTTTCGCCAGACGAAGGGTCGCGCGGGGAAGGACAGCGTCATGCTCTCGCCCATCCTGATGCCCGACCATTATCTGGTCGCCGGCAAGGACGGCACCGTCACCTTGCAGCCAGACAGCAAAAGTGCGGACTTTTCGCTGCGCAGCCAGTTTGTGCGGCTGGAGGAAAAGGGGCAGGGATTGCTGCGGTTCGCCGCCGTCGCCGCTCCGGGCAAGGCCATCGGGATGGTCGACGGGCGGGTTGTGCTGGTGGGAAGTCGCGACAGCGGCGCCTATTGGCGGGCGGATTGACGCCCGACAAAGTCTGACAAAATGATGGTCCTAAGGGCTGGCGACTCATCCGTGTCGCTTGCCCTTTCTTGTCCATTTCTGCGACCCATGGGGCCGACCGTTCCCAAAAAATGCAGCATATATGTCACAACCCGGGCTTGAGTTGCGCGGCCGACCAACTTTCCGCTTGCGCTCCATTTGTCGGAGCAATAATTAGTCGGAGTAATTGAAGCTCAGGCATGGCGTATGCGCCAGCCCCCGGGGAGGATTGTTCGATGGCCTTGAAGCCCTTCATTTTCGGTTCCAGTTCGATGGTCGCGCTGATGCTGGCAGGCGCTGCGCAGGCGCAGACCGCTTCTGCAAACGCTACGCCGCAGGCAGAGGACGAGGTCAACGAAATCGTCGTGACCGGCGTGCGCGCCTCGATCGTGGGCGCGCTCAACGTCCGCAAGGAATCGACCCAGATCGTCGATTCGATCGTGTCCGAAGATGTCGGCAAACTGCCTGACAATAATGTTGTCGAAGCGCTTCAGCGCGTGACCGGTATCCAGGTCACCGATCGCGCAGGTGGCGAGGCGGCAACGATTACCATCCGCGGCCTCACTGATCCGCTCACCACCCTCAACGGCCGCAATATCTTCACGGCAGCCGGCACGTCCTTCGCGCTTCAGGACATTTCGGCCAACCTCGTCAGCCGCGTCGACGTCTATAAGACGCGTTCGGCCGACCAGCTGGAAACCGGCCTGGCGGGCCAGATCGACGTGCAGACGCGTCGTCCGCTCGACTTTGACGGCTTCACCATCTCCGGTTTGGCGCGCGGCATTTATTCCGAGCTGGCGGACAAGGTGAATCCCAATGTGGCGCTGCTGGTCAGCGATCGCTGGGAAACCGGGATTGGCGACATCGGCATTCTGGTGAATGCCAGCTTCACCCGCGCAGAATATCGCAACCAGAATCTCCAGGCGGGCGCGATGGTGCCCTTCGCCACGGAAAATCCGCCAGAGGGATCGGGCCTCACCCCATTGCAGCGCATCTTCCCGGGGGATCGCAACCAAAACTGGACACCGGGCCTCGATGCCGGCTTGCCCATCGCGCCGGGATCGACGCTCAATATCAATGGCGTCGAAACCCCCTATTATCTCTCGCGAGACGCCGTCATCGCATCGGACCTCTATGGCAAGCGCGAGCGGCCATCGATCAACGCCGCGCTGCAATGGGCGCCCAACGACAGCTCGGTCTATACTGCCGAAATTTTCTACACCGGCTTTCGCGGCGAAACGTTCAACAGCCTGCATTTCAGCTTCGCCGACTGGTGGGGCGACCTGCCGGCCGACGTAGCGAACAGCTTCGAATTGTATGACGGCACGAACATCATCAAGTCGCGACGGATGGGTTCGGTCGCCGGCTTCAACAGCGGCGACATGGCAACCAATCGCACGGATAGCTACGTCTATGCCGTGAACGCGAAATGGGACGTCGGATCCCAAGGGAAGATTTCCGCCGACGTCGCCTATCAGGACAGCAAGAACGAAACCTCCTTCTTCGCCATCCGCACCGATCGCGGTCCGCTTGATCTGGATGTCGATTTCAACGCCGGGGGTGGCTTGCCCGCTTACAGCTTCGGCAATCAGGAGGTCCTGACGGACGCAAGTCAGTGGACCGTAGGCAATTTGTTCGACAGCGGCACCAAGAATACCGGCAGCGCGCTTACCTTCATGCTTGATGGCGAGTATAAGTGGGATGACGGCTTCCTGCGCCGCATCAAGGCGGGCTTCCGCTATGATGATCGCAAGGCCGACAGCTTCGTTCGCGACCAGGGCGCGGGAGGGCTGGGTGTGCCCCTGAATGCTTTTGGCGAAGGCACTCCGTTTACCAATAGCGGCTTCTTCGACGGCCGCGCCGACATTCCTACCAGCTGGGTCTTGGCCGATCCGCGCAGCATGAACAAGGATGCCGTTCGCCAGCTGTATCGCGCCGTCGAGCCGGGCCTTCTGCTGTCGGATCAGATGACGTTCGGGCGCGTGTTCAGCATTAACGAATCCAACCTTGCCGCCTATATCCTTGCAGATGGGGAGTTGGAGCTTTTCGGACGACCACTCCAGCTGCAGGCCGGCGTACGCTTCGTCGCGATCGACACCTTGTATGACTATTTCGATCGGGGCGATGATTTCGCCCGGACCACGGTTTCGACGGGGTCGGAGAAATTCCTGCCGTCCTTCACCGCGCGCTACAATATCACCGATAATCTGCGCGTTCGCTTCAACTATGGTGAAACACTGCGCCGTCCCGCCTTTGGCGATCTCAATCCGAACCCTGTTCTGGGCGGCGACCTGTCGCGCGTCGGGTTTGGCACGGGCACTGCGGGCAATGCCAATCTTCGGGCCACCCATTCGAAGAATATCGACTTGGCACTCGAATGGTATTTCGAACGCAATAGCGCGATCTATGTGACAGCGTTCCAGCGAAAGATCGACGGCCTTGTCGTACCGTTGACAGCCCGTGAATTCATCCCGGACAATTATCTTCCGCGCAACGAAACCTATACTGAAATTTTCAATATTACCCGTCCGGAAAATGCGTCTGACGGTACTCTCAAGGGCGTAGAATTGGGGCTGACCTATTTCCCGTCCTATCTGCCCGGTGTGCTTGACGGCCTCGGCTTTACTGGCAGCGCGACGATCCTGGATTCCGAACAGACCATCCCGGTCGTCAACAACGCTGGCGAAATCACCGGCACCACCAAATCCGCCTTCTTCGGCGTATCCAAGCTGTCATATAATGCGACCCTAGCCTATGATAATGGCCCGATCGGCGCGCGCCTGTCCTATATCTGGCGCAAAGGCTTCCTGCAGCGTAACGAAGCCCGATCATTCGCCAACCCGATTGGCTTCTGGCGCGCACCGGAAAAAAGCCTGGATTTCCAGCTGACTTGGAACGTCAATGACGACATCGGCATCACCTTTGATGCCGTTAACCTGACTAAGGCCAAGCAGCAGGACTATTACAAATTCGGGGATGTCGGCAATCCAACTGAATTCAACAGCAACACGCTGCTGATCGATCGCACCTTTGCCGTAGGTGTCCGCTTTAAATTCGACTGAGTGCCCGGCAAAGCGCGGTGTCTCCTCATCGCGCTTTGCTCCAATGGCGGTCGGACCGGGATTTTCTCCAATCCCGAACCGGCCGCCATTTTATTTGTTAGAACAGCGCAGCACGCTCCCGCGCCATGCAGCGCGGGAACCGCATGCGTCAGCTATCGACGCTGATGACGCCGCGGCGAATCTGGTCCAGTTCGATGCTTTCGAACAGGGCCTGAAAATTGCCGTTGCCAAAGCCCTCATTGCCCTTGCGCTGGATAATCTCGAAGAAGATCGGACCGAACATATTTTCGGTGAAAATCTGGAGCAATATGCCCTCGCTCTCTACATCGCCGTCGATGAGGATGCGGTTGCGGCGCAGGCGTTCCAGATCCTCGCCATGGCCCGGCACGCGCTTGTCGACCAGTTCATAATAGGTTTCGATCGTGTCCTGCAGTCGCACGCCGCGCGCCCGCAGCTTTTCCACCGTCTCATAGATATTGTCGGTGGTGAGCGCGAGATGCTGGATGCCTTCGCCATGATAGTCGCGGATAAACTCCTCGATCTGGCTCTTGTCGTCCTGGCTTTCATTCAAGGGAATACGGATTGCACGGTCGGGCGCGATCATCGCCTGGCTGGTGAGGCCGGTCGCCTTCCCCTTGATGTCGAAGAATTTCTGCTCCTCGAAATTGAAGAGCGTGCGGTAGAATTCGCTCCAGACGCGCATCTGGCCGCGCCGGACATTGTGGGTTAGGTGATCGAGCAGTTCCAGCCCGACACTGTTGGCCGCCTCTTTCTCACGCCAGCCGGGCATCTCCGCCCAATTGGCATAAAGGTCCTCGCCATCCTTAATGAAGTAGAGATAGGCGCCGCCGATCCCTTCGATCACCGTGTCATCCTCTTCCGTCGCCTTGGCCCCATGGTCGAGCGCCCAGGCAAGCGCCGCCTGCGGATCGGCGACGCGGAAGGCCATGGCGCTGGCGGACGGACCATGCACCCCGCGAAAGGCCGCGACGCGCCCGGCATCGTCGCGGTTCAGCATCAGGTTGATGCGCCCCTGCTTGTAGCGGGTGATATTCTTGGTCGGGTGGCGATGCGTCGCGGTGAAGCCCAGCGCCTCGAACTGCGCAGCCATCGCTTCGGGATCGGGCGAGGTGAATTCGACAAATTCGAACCCGTTAAGGCCTAGCGGGTTGGCGGACGCGATGTCGGATTGCTGGTCCAGCATGGTGGCGGTCATAAAGGCTCCTCTTCCTTCTGTCGGGCATAGGCCTGGGTTCCGCGTGTCAGCACGCGATCCTCAGGCGCGATGGTGTCGGTGTCGTGATCGGGCAGCGCGGCCAGATCGGCGTAAAGCGGCGCGAAGTCCGTTTGCGTCGTCTGCTCCAGCAATTGTTCGAAACTGTCGATGACGAAATAGCTCTGCTGGAAATCGTCGATGCGATAGCGGGTGCGCATGATCCGCCGCAGGTCAAAGCCGATGCGGTTGGGCGACGGGTCCTCCAGCGCGAAATGCGATTCCGCGTTGGACGACACGATTCCCGCCCCATAAAGGCGCAGGCCGGCATCGGTCTGGATCAGACCAAATTCGACCGTATACCAGTAAAGCCGCGCGAGCTTCGCGATCGCGCCCATTCCGTCCGCGCGCAGGCCACCGCGTCCATAAGCCTGCATATAGTCGGCGAAGACCGGATTGGCGAGCAGCGGGACATGACCGAAGACGTCATGAAAAATATCCGGTTCCTGGAGATAATCCTCCTGTTCGGGCGTACGGATGAACCGCCCGGCCGGGAAACGCCGGTTGGCGAGATGATCGAAGAAGACACGATCGGGCACTAGTCCCGGCACCGCGATCACTTCCCAGCCTGTCGCTGCGCGAAGCCGCTCATTGAGCGCGGCAAATTCGGGTATGCCCGGGCGGTCCATGCGCAAAATGTCGAGGCCTTGGAGAAATTCCGGGACCACCCGCCCCTCCAGCATCGCCGCCTGTCGTTCGAACAGCCGGTCCCACATGGCGTGATCGCCCGCGCCATAGGCGGTCCAATCCTGCAAAATTGTCCAGTCGGCTGCCGCGCCGGCGGGCGGATTTTGGGCGTCCCTCTCCATATGATGATCATCGCAAATGACGCGCGAAAATGCTTTTCAAAATCCCGACCACGTTCGGCCTGACTGAAAGCCTTTTTCGTGATATGCCAATCGCATGACGAATTTATCCAGCCTGGACTTGCTAGACCGCCGTATTCTTTCGGAATTGCAGCGCGACGCGACGCTCAGCAACGCGGAACTCGCCGAACGGGTCGGCAGCACCGGCCCGTCCTGCTGGCGGCGCGTCCGCGCGATGCAGGATCAGGGCCTGTTGCGCCGCGCGGTGTGGATCGCCGATCCCAGCGCGCTGGGGCAAGGCGTCATCGTGCTGTGCCATGTCCGGATGAAGGAATTTTCCGCCGAAGCCATTGCCGCGTTTGAGGATTTCGTGCGCGCCCACGAACAGGTGATGGAATGCTATTCGATGTCGGGCGAATGGGATTATCTGCTGCGCGTCGTCGCGTCCGACGTCGCGGACTATGAACATTTCCTGATGCGCACCTTGCTCAAACATCCGTCGGTCGCCGGCGCATCGTCGCAATTTGCGCTGTCGACGACCAAATATGAGACAGCCTTGCCGATCCGCTGAGCCGGGATTTTACTCTTGCTCCCATCCTGTTACCATGCACAAAGCTTGCCAGCCGCGCGAGGACTGCCAATCTATGCGCGCGAACCCATGGCTCGCCAAGGATGACAGGATGCATGACGTGACCGTTCAGGACCGGCCGACCCCGGCCCACCCCCTCGCCCCGCAGGAAGTGGGCGATGGCCTGTCCGTCATCTCGATCGCCAAAAGCTACGACAAGCGCGTGGTGCTGTCCGACGTGTCCTTGACCGTGGGCAAGGGCGAAGTGGTCGGTCTGCTCGGTCCCAATGGCGCAGGCAAGACGACCTGTTTCTATTCGGTCATGGGGCTGGTCCGCCCCGATCGCGGCCGCATCGTGCTGGACGGTCAGGATATCACCGGCCTGCCCATGTATCGCCGCGCGATCCTGGGCCTGGGTTATCTGCCACAGGAAACGTCGATTTTCCGGGGCCTGAGCGTCGCGCAGAATATCGGCGCGGTGCTGGAACTGGCCGAACCGGACAAGGCGGCGCGGGCGGCGCGACTGGAACAGCTGCTCGATGAATTCGGCCTCACCCGGCTGCGCGATTCATCGGCCATGGCGCTGTCGGGCGGCGAGCGTCGGCGCTGCGAAATCGCCCGCGCGCTGGCAGCCAACCCCTCGATCGTGCTGCTAGACGAACCCTTTGCCGGTATCGACCCCCTGTCGATTGCCGACATTCGCGATCTGGTAAAGGACCTCAAGAACCGGGGTATCGGCGTGCTCATCACCGACCATAATGTGCGCGAGACGCTGGAAATCGTCGATCGCGCCTGCATCATCTATGGCGGTCAGGTGCTGTTTGCCGGCAATCCCACCGAACTGGTCGCCAACACCGAAGTCCGTCGCCTGTATCTGGGCGAAAATTTCCAGTTGTAAGATGGGTCGGGGGCGGCCTCTCTTTGTTGATCGGGCGCCCGGCTGATGGCGCTGGGGCCGCGCCTCGACATTCGCCAGAGCCAGTCTCTGGTGATGACGCCGCAATTGCAGCAGGCGATCAAGCTTCTGGCGCTGTCCAACCTGGAACTCGACGCCTTTGTCGCAAGCGAACTGGAAAAAAACCCGCTGCTCGACACCGGCGCGGATGATGCGCCCATCCCGGCCGACGGCATTGACCGCGCTGTCGAGGCCCCGGCGCTTGCGGCCGAAAGCGGGGCCAGCGACGATCTGATCGCGCAGGGCCTTGGCGCGGCCGACAGCCCGCTGGACGTCGATCATGGTGCGGAAACCTTCATAGACGATGGTCCGGGCGACCGGATCGCGTCGGCAATGGGCGCCAGCGGCGGTGTGGAACCCCTTGGCGGCGGCTATGCCGACGATGCTCCCGATTTCGACAGCTTCGCTGCCCCCGATATCAGCTTGCAGGAGCATCTGATGGATCAGGCACGCGCCGCTTTGGCGGGGATGGACCTGTTGATCGCGTCGCAGCTGATCGGCCAGATCGACGAAGCGGGCTATCTGGAAGCGAACCTGCTGACGACCGCCCATGGCCTGGGCGTGCCGCTTCATCAGGTGGAGCGGGTGCTGGACGTCATCCATGGCTTTGATCCCACGGGCGTTGGCGCGCGATCGCTGGCCGAATGCCTGGCGCTGCAAGCGAAGGAGGCGGATCGCCACGATCCGTGCATGGCGCGGCTGCTCGTCAATCTGGACCTTTTGGCCAAGGGCGCGCTGCCCCAGCTGCGCCGCATCTGCGGTGTGGACGAAGAGGATATGGCCGACATGATCGCCGAATTGCGCGGCTATGATCCCAAGCCTGGCTTGCGCTTTTCCTCTTCCACCGCCGCGCCGGTGACGCCCGACCTCTTCATTCGCCCGGCCAGCGACGGCTGGGCGATAGAGATCAACAGCGCCACCCTGCCCCGCGTGCTGATCAACCGCAGCTATTATGTCGAACTGTCGACCGGCAAGCAGGACAAGGACAGCAAGGCCTGGCTCGCCGACTGCCTGGCCAGCGCCAACTGGCTGGTGAAGGCGCTCGATCAGCGACAGAAGACGATCATCAAGGTGGCGAGCGAAATCCTGCGCCAGCAGGAGGGGTTCTTCCAAAAGGGCGTCGCGCATTTGAAGCCCCTGACGCTGAAGGCCGTGGCCGACGCGATCGGCATGCACGAAAGCACCGTCAGCCGCGTCACAACGAACAAATATCTTTCCTGCCCGCGCGGGCTGTACGAACTCAAATATTTCTTCACCAGCGGCGTGGCGGCCTCGAGCGGCGACGGCGCGGTGTCGGCCGAAGCGGTCAAAAGCCACATCAAGGCGCTGATTTCCGCCGAAGACCCGCAGGCGATCCTGTCCGACGACACGCTGGTCGACATGCTGCGGGCAAAGGGCATGGACATTGCCCGCCGCACGGTAGCCAAATATCGCGAAGCCATGGGCATCGGATCGTCTGTGCAGCGCCGCCGGCAAAAGGCGCTCAAAGGCAAGGCCGCCTGACCATTTCCTGAGAGCTCGCGCCCGCGCCCGGCGGACATTCCGGCCTTCCCCCGCGCTGCGCTCTAGCCCTTGCCTTCCCCAGTCGCTAAGGCCGCGCCATGGCGCGCGACATCCCCACGCTTCTCCACGATATTTTCGGGTTCACCGCCTTTCGCGGAGTTCAGGAACAGGTGGTGGATCGCGTCATGGCGGGCCGCCCGACACTGGCCATCATGCCCACGGGTGCGGGCAAATCGCTTTGCTACCAGCTTCCCGCCGCCGCGCTGGATGGCTGCTGCATCGTCGTGTCACCGCTTATCGCCCTGATGCACGACCAGCTGCGCGCCGCCAATGCGGTGGGCCTGCGCGCCGCCAGCCTGACCAGCGTGGACCAAGACTGGCGCGAAACCCAGGACCGGTTGCGCGGTGGCGATCTTGACCTGCTCTATGTCGCGCCCGAACGCGCCAGCCAGGAAAATTTCCGCAACCTGCTCCGTTCGGCAAAGATCGCGCTTTTCGCGATCGACGAAGCCCATTGCGTGTCCGAATGGGGCCATGATTTCCGACCGGACTATCGGCTGCTGCGGCCGTTGCTCGACGAATTTCCCCACGTCCCGCGCCTTGCCCTCACCGCGACGGCGGACGCGCATACCCGCGCCGACATTCTGGTCCAGCTCGGCATTCCCGAAGACGGCCTCATCATCTCGGGCTTCGACCGGCCCAATATCCGCTACGCCGTCCACCCACGCGAGGGGCTGACGCGCCAGCTGGCCGACCTTCTCGCCCAGCACCCCGGCCCCGGCGTCGTCTATGCCCAGACCCGCGCCGCGACCGAAAAACTCGCCGAGACGCTGGGGCGCGGCGGGCGAGCCGTGCGCGCCTATCATGCCGGCATGGACCCGGCGACCCGCGCCGCCAACCAGGCCGCCTTCATCGCCAGCGAGGATATGGTAATGGTCGCCACCGTCGCCTTTGGCATGGGCATCGACAAGCCCGACGTGCGCTTCGTCGCGCATGCCGGCCTGCCCAAGTCGATCGAGGGCTATTATCAGGAATCGGGCCGCGCCGGTCGCGATGGCGAACCAGCGGTCGCGCATCTTTTCTGGGGGGCGGAGGATTTCGCCCGCGCCCGGATGCGGATCGCCGAACTCGAACCCGCCCGCCAGCAGGGGGAGCGCACCCGCATCGCCGCGCTGGGCGCGCTCGTCGAAACCGCCACCTGCCGCCGCGCCATCCTACTGCGCCACTTCGGCGAAAGCCCGCCGCCGACCTGCGGCAATTGCGACAATTGCCTCGTCCCCCCCGCCAGCATCGACGCCACCCAAACAGCGCGCAAATATCTTTCCGCCGTCTATCGCACCGGGCAGAGCTTCGGCGCGGGCCATATCGAGGCGGTGCTGACCGGCGCCCCCAACGACAAGGTGCGCGAGCGCGGGCATGACCGCATCTCGGTCCACGGCATCGTCGATGGCGAGGAAACCGCGCTGCTCCGCCCGGTCTCGCGCGCGCTGCTGGTCCGCGACGCGCTGGAGACGACCGAGCATGGCGGCCTGATGCTTGGCCCCAACGCGCGGCCCATCCTGCGCGGCGAGGAGGAGGTCCGCATCCTCCTGCCCCCCAAACGCGAAAAGCGCCGCCGCAACGCCCGTTCAGGCGGCGACGCCAACCCCGTCGGCGATCCGCTGTTCGATGCCCTGCGAGCCTGCCGCCGCGAACTGGCGCAGGAGGCGGGCGTGCCGCCCTATGTCATCTTCCACGATTCGACCCTGCGCGAAATGGCCGAACAGCGCCCGTCGAGCATCCGCGACATGAGCCACATCAGCGGCGTCGGCCAGAAAAAGCTCGACGCCTGGGGCGACGCGTTTCTCGCGGCGATCCGGCCGTTTTTGTGAGGGGGGCCGCAAAGGGGGAAGGTGGACTCCCGTTGGCGATCACAAATTCAATCCGCGCAGAAACGATCCTGAACTCGGCCGTCTACGACAGTGGCGCGGCATCCGGAGGGATCAGAAGTCCACTGACATTGTCCTGACACCTTCGCTCCGATGTCCGGCATTCGAGATGGCTGAACCCGGCCATGGCGCCTAGACTTATTCGTCAGAGGCGGAGGTCGGGTATCATCCCAGTATCGACACTCACCTTCGCAGTCGGACGGTCCGGTGCATCTTTTACCTCGGTCAGGAAAGTTTCTTATACAAGCCTCAGCTTGTGTAAGCCCGACCTTTACCACCGATCCACCCTTCGCCAAACAGGCCTCGACTGCTTTCGGAGCAAGCTTTAACTTGGTTGCAGGGTAAGCAACGCTCCCTGCTGTCATCAAAGTTAAAGTTACGAGACCTGCGAGTGCGCGTAGCATCCAATATAAATGAACAAATGGCGGCTGAAGAACAAGCTTTGATCACTATGCCGCATTCTCAGTCGTATCGCACACTCCCCCCTTGCAACCCCGCCCGCCGCGTCGCATGGCTCAGCCGCAAAGGAGACGCCCATGTTCCGCCCATTGACCGACCGCATCCTCGTATCCCCGCAGATCAGCATCGCGGACGTCGCTCAGGCGAAGGCGCAGGGCGTCACCCTCATCGTCAACAACCGCCCCGACGATGAGGAGCCGGGGCAGGTCAACGGCGCGGAGATCGAGGCAGCGGCGAAGGACGCCGGCATCGCCTATGTCGCCGTGCCGGTCGCCCATGGCGGCTTTGCCCCCTGGCAGCTTGATGGCATGGCGCAGGCGCTCGACCAGACCGGCGATGGCAAGATGCTGGCCTATTGCCGGTCGGGCACGCGCAGCACGCTGCTCTGGGCGCTGACCCGCGCGCGGGCGGGCGATCATCCCGACGTTCTGGCGGCGCAGGCGGCCGCGGCAGGCTATGACATCAGCCCGGTGCGCCAGATCATGGACGCGCTCAAGCCGCAATAAGCGGGCGGTTCATCCGCACTCCACCGTAACATGCTCCATGCGCGGCAGCGCCTTGATCCGCGCGCGCACCGCTGCGCCATCGGCGCCCGGCGCAAGGCTCAGGATCGCGGCATGGGCATGCGGGCCGATCCGCCAGACATGCAGGTCGCGGATTATCGCCCCTTCGGCCTCTGCCTCCAGCCGCAGCCGCGCCATCAGCGCCGGCTCGGCGGTATCGAGCAGGATCGCGGCCGTGTCCTGCATCAGCCCCCAGGCCCAGCGGGCAATGACCACCGCGCCCAGCAGGCCGACCGCCGGGTCCAGCCACCACCAACCCATATAGCGCCCGGCCAGTAGCGCCGCGATCGCCAGCACCGAGGTCAGCGCATCGGTCAGCACATGGATATAGGCCGCGCGCATATTATTGTCCGCATGGACATGGCCGTGCGCGTCCCCATCGGCATGGCTATGGTCATGCCCCAGCAGCAGCGCGCTCGCGATGTTGATGACCAGGCCGATGACCGCCACCAGCGTCGCTTCGCCGAACGCCACCTGCACCGGCTCAAAGAAGCGCAGCATCGATTCGACCGCGATGAACAGGGCGGTGACGCCCAGCAGCAAAGCGGACGCGAAACCCGACAGGTCGCCAACCTTGCCCGTGCCAAAGGTGAAGCGCGGATTGCGGGCGTGGCGGCGTGCATAGCCATAGGCCGCCGCCGCCACCGCCAGCGCGCCGGCATGGGTCGCCATGTGAAATCCATCGGCCAGCAACGCCATCGATCCTGTGAGCCAGCCGAAGGCAATCTCCACCACCATCGTCGCGGCGGTCAGCCACACCACCCACATGGTGCGCCGCGCGTTACGATCATGCCCCGCGCTCAGATAAATATGGTCGAAATAATGGCTTTCCTCCGCCTCCCCCGGCGTCGCGGTGGGCAGAGGCGGCGGCGCGTCATGATCATGTGCGTGGTCATGGTGATGGTCGTGATGGTGATCGCCGTGCATCATCATTTCCCGTAGCGGCGGATAAGCGCCAGCATCTCTTCGGCCGCCGCCGCGCGGGCAGCGTCGCTCAGCCCCGGTCGCGCGACATGCGCGCGCATATGCTGTTCGATCAGTTCTTCCATCAAACTGCCGACGGCGCCGCGGACGGACGCGACCAGCTGCAACGTCTGCGAACAATCGGCGTCGCCCGCCAATTGCCGCTCGACAGCCGCGACCTGACCCGCAATCCGACGCGTCCGCGCAAGCAGCTTTTCCCTGTCTTCCACAATATGCATACTATACCCCCCTATATTATATCCGCTTTTGCGACAAGGGGCGGAAGGGACGCTATCGCAGCCGCGCTCCAGCCCCTATGAGGGGCCTATGCATTCCATCGACTGTGACCTCGCAATCATCGGCGGCGGCCTTGCCGGCGGCCTGGCTGCGCTCGCGCTGGCCGCCCTGAGGCCGGAACTTCGCGTGCTGCTGATCGAACGCGACGCAGAGCCGGGAGGCAATCATATCTGGTCTTTCTTCGACGGCGACGTCGCCCCGCAGGATCGCTGGCTGGTGGACCCCATGGTCGCCCATCGCTGGGCACAGGGCCATGCCGTCGTCTTCCCGGGTTTCAAGCGCGACCTGGCCACCCCTTATAACAGCCTGACTTCCGTCGCCTTCGCTGTCCATCTACGCAAGATGCTGGGCGATCGGCTGCTCGCGGGAGCGACGGTTCAAACCCTTGCGCCCGATCATGTCACGCTGGTCGATGGCCGCACGATCCATGCACAGGCGGTGCTCGACGCACGCGGGCCAGGCGACCTGGCCGCGCTGCGCTGCGGATGGCAGAAATTCGTCGGGCACGCGCTACGCTGCGCTGCGCCGCACGGCGTCGCACGGCCCGTCATCATGGACGCCAGCGTCGATCAAATGGACGGCTACCGCTTCGTCTACCTGCTCCCCTGGGATGATCGCACCATCTTCGTCGAAGACACTTATTATAGCGACACGCCCGATCTCGACGGCACAGCGCTGGACGATCGCATCGCCGCCTATGCCAAAGCGAAGGGATGGGCCGCCCAGAGCATCCATCGGGAAGACGGCGTGCTTCCGGTCGTCCATGGCGGCGATTTTGATCGCTACTGGCCGGCATCCGACCCCGTCGCGCGCGCGGGCGTGCGCGCCGGCCTGTTCCAGCCAATGACCGGCTATTCCTTGCCCGACGCCGTCCGCTTCGCGCTCTGGCTGGCCCGTCAACCGCTGGACGGCCTGCCTGCCGCCACTCGCGCCTATGCCAAGGCGCATTGGCGAGATGGCAGCTATTACCGCATGTTGGGCAAGATGCTGTTCGGCGCAGCCCGGCCCGAGGAGCGCTGGCGGATATTCTCGCGCTTCTACCGCCTCAGCCCCGCGCTCATCCAGAGATTCTATGCCGGCCAGTCAACCATGGCTGACCGTTTGCGCATCTTGTGCGGCAAGCCGCCCGTCCCCATAAGGAGCGCCATGCGCACCTTGCTGAACCCGCCCGCCTGATGTCCCGAACCGCGATCGTCATCGGTGCGGGCTTTGGCGGCCTCGCCCTTGCCATCCGCCTCCAGTCGGCCGGCGTCCAGACCACCTTGGTGGAAGCGCGCGATCGCCCAGGCGGCCGCGCCTATATGTGGGAAAAGGCCGGCTTCACTTTCGACGCGGGGCCGACCGTCATCACCGATCCCGATTGCCTTGCCGAACTCTGGCGGCTGTCGGGCCATGACATGGCGCAGGACGTCACGCTGATGCCGGTGTCCCCTTTCTATCGGCTTAACTGGCGCGACGGTACCAATTTCGATTATTCCAACGACGAACCCGCGCTTCGGGCCGAGATCGCCAAGCTCGATCCGGGCGATGTCGCTGGCTATGAGCGCTTCTGCGATTATGCCGCCGGTGTGTATGAAGAGGGCTATCGCAAGCTTGGCCATGTTGCCTTCCTCGATTTCGCGTCGATGGTGAAGGCTGCGCCTGCGCTCGCCAAGCATCAGGCCTGGCGATCGGTCTATTCGATCGTCGCGTCCTATGTGAAGAATGAGAAGCTGCGCGAGGCACTGTCCTTCCACACCCTGCTGGTCGGCGGCAATCCGATGAAAACCAGCTCGATCTATGCCCTCATCCACAAGCTGGAGAAAGACGGCGGGGTCTGGTTTGCGAAAGGCGGCACCAATCGCCTGGTGCAGGGCATGGCCACCCATTTCGAACGGCTGGGCGGCATGCTTCGCCTGGGTGATCCGGTCACGCGGATCGAAACCTATGGCGACAAGGCAACGGCGGTGCACACCGCATCGGGCTGGCGCGGCGAGGCCGATGCGGTCGCCTCCAACGCTGACCTTATGCACAGCTATCGCGACTTGCTCGCCCATCATCCGCGCGGGCAGAAGCAGGGCGAAAAGCTGGCGGCGAAGCGCTGGTCGCCCAGCCTGTTCGTGCTGCATTTCGGGATCAAGGGCAGCTGGCCGGGCATCCCGCATCATATGATCCTGTTTGGTCCGCGCTACGAAGGGTTGCTGACCGATATTTACGATCATGGCGTGCTGCCGCAGGATTTCTCGCTCTATCTGCACCACCCGACCGTCACCGATCCCTCGATGGCGCCCGATGGCCATTCGACTTTTTACGCCCTCGCGCCGGTGCCCCATATGGGAAAACTGCCGATCGACTGGGATCAGTTCGGCGCGGCCTATTCCGAAAGGATATTGGACGAGATCCAGCATCGCCTGATCCCCGACATCCGATCGCGCATCGTCACCCAGTTCCACTATACGCCGCGTGACTTCGGCCGGGATCTTGCCGCCCATATGGGCAGCGCCTTCAGCCTGGAGCCCTTGCTGACCCAAAGCGCCTTCTTCCGCGCGCATAATCGCGACGATGTCATTCCCAACCTCTATCTGGTAGGGGCCGGCACCCATCCCGGCGCGGGCATCCCCGGCGTGGTGGGCAGCGCCAAGGCGACCGCCGCGCTGATGCTGGATGACTTGAGCAGGACCTAAATGAAAAGACTGGCAGTCTATTGCGGGTCGGCCACCCCGGCCGACCTCACCTTTATCGACGCGGCGCGCCATGTCGGCCGCACATTGGCGCAGCGGGGCATCGGCGTCGTCTATGGCGGCGGAAGGCTGGGCCTGATGGGCGCGGTGGCGGACGCGGCGCTGGAGGCGGGCGGCGAAGTGATCGGGGTGATTCCCGAAGCGCTGGTCGGCGCGGAAGTCGCGCACAAGGGCTGCACGCAGCTGCACGTCGTCCAGACCATGCATCAGCGCAAGCAACTATTCACCGACCTGTCGGACGGGTTCGTGACCCTGCCCGGCGGCGTCGGCACGATGGATGAATTGTGGGAGGCGATCAGCTGGGCGCAGCTGGGCTATCATGATAAGCCCGTCGGCCTACTCAACGTCGCCGGCTTTTACGACCAGCTGATCGGCTTCAACCGCCAGATGGTGGACAGCGGCTTCATCCGGCCGCAGCATGCCGGCATTCTGGTCCATGAAAACAGTATCGAAGCGCTGGTCGATGCGATGGCGGCTTATCAGCCCCACGAAACAATATTCGCGATGAAGGCCGCGCGGCTGTAACCCCTCGACGCCGGCGATGCGCGCGGGCATGGGTTACGCCCATGACCGATCCCATTGCTCCCGATCGCGCCGTCCCTGACCGCACCGCTCTGGTCGCCCATGCCCGCGACAGCATCGCGCGCGGTTCCAGAAGCTTCGCCATGGCCTCCAAATTGTTCGACCGGCAGACGCGGGAACGCGCCTGGCTGCTCTATGCCTGGTGCCGCAAGTGCGACGACATTGCCGACGGCCAGGATCATGGCGGGGCTTTGAGCGTCGTTGCCGATGCGCAGGCCCGCCTGTCGGACATGCGGGTGATGACCGATCGCGCCTTGCGCGGCGAACCCACAGGCGATCCAGCCTTTGACGGCTTTGGCTTGGTGATGCGCGAATGCGCGATCCCCCATCGCTACGCCCATGATCTCATCGAAGGATTTGCGCTGGACGCCCGCGACTGGCGACCGCGCAGCCAGGATGACATGCTGCGCTATTGCTATCATGTCGCCGGTGCGGTCGGCTGCATGATGGCGGTGTTGATGGGGGTCGATCCGCAGGACGACGCGACGCTGGATCGCGCCTGTGATCTGGGCCTTGCCTTTCAACTGGCCAATATTGCGCGCGACATTGGCGAGGATGAAGCGGCGGACCGCTGTTACCTGCCCGTGGAATGGCTGGTGGAAATGGACATTCCGCCGGGCGAGCATATGAAACCGTGGGTTCGCCCCCGCCTTGCCATCCTTGGCCGCCGGCTCGCCGACATGGCCGCCGCCTATGAGGCGAGCGCGCGGCACGGCACCGGCGCGCTGCAACCCCGTGCGGCCTGGGCGGTGCTTGCCGCGGCCGGCATCTATGGCGACATCGCTCGCACAGTAGCGCGGCGCGGACCAATGGCGTGGGATCATCGCGTGGTGACGCGCAAGAGCGACAAGCTGATGTGGGTCGCGCGCGCGGGGCTTCAGGTGATCGGGCGCGCACGGCGCTGGCCTGGGGGAACCGTCCGGCCTGAGAGCCTTTGGCGTCGGCCTGCCGCCTGAGCCAGAACGGGATCGCCAGTAGGCCGATCGGCACGCCCTGCCCCCCCCGAAAAAAAATGGGCCGATGCTTTCGCACCGGCCCAAGGCATGTTCGCAGGAGGAACATCGGAAGGCGGGGCGGCGATCCCTCTGTCAGGGGTGGCCGCCCGGCCAAATCAGTGAAACTTACGGGTTGTAGGCACGCTCGCCATGTTCGCCGAGGTCTAGGCCTTCATATTCGACCTCCTGGCTGACCCGCAGGCCAGTGACGGCCTTGGCGATATAGATGGCGATGGCGGTGCCAATGGCCGCCCAGACGATCGTGGTGACGGTCGCCAGGATCTGCGTCACCAGCTGGCCGCCGATCGAGAAGTCCGCGCCGCCAGGACCGCCCAGCGAGGGCGAATAGACGATGCCGGTGCCGATCGCACCGATCATGCCGCCCACGCCGTGGATGCCAAAGGCGTCGAGGCTATCGTCATAGCCGAGCTTCGGCTTGAGAACCGTGACGGTGTAGAAGCAGATGACCGATGCGGCCGCGCCCAGGACGATGGCGCCGAACGGACCCGAATTGCCCGCTGCCGGCGTAACGGCGACGAGGCCAGCGATGATGCCCGAGCAGAAGCCCAGAGCAGACCCCTTGTGGCCATTGACACGCTCGGCGAGCATCCAGAACAGACCGGCCGAAGCGGTAGCGACGAAGGTGTTGATCATGGCCAGCGCGGCCGATCCATTGGCCTCCAGCGCCGAGCCGGCGTTGAAGCCGAACCAGCCGACCCACAGCAGGCCGGTGCCGACCGCCGTCAGCGTCAGGCTGTGCGGCGGCATGGGCTCCTTGGGATAGCCGATACGCTTGCCCAGGATGAGGCAGGCGACCAGCGCCGAGACACCGGCATTGATATGCACCACGGTGCCGCCGGCGAAATCCAGCGCGCCCATTTCGAAGAACAGGCCGCCAGCGGCCCACACCATATGGGCGATCGGGAAATAGACGATGGTCAGCCAAATGAGGGCGAACACCATGACGGCGGAGAATTTGATCCGCTCGACCACGGACCCCAGCACCAGCGATACCGTAATCGCCGCGAAGGTCATCTGAAAGCAGACGAACACATATTCGGGAATGACGACGCCGTCGGTGAAGGTCGCCGCCGTCGAATCCGGCGTGATGCCGGCCAGGAACACCTTGGAAAGATCGGAGATGAAACCGTTGCTCGGGCCGGCAAAGGCCAGGCTGTAGCCATAGATGACCCAGATCAGCATGGCGAAGCAGGTCGCCGCGCCAATCTGCGTCATGACCGACAGCATGTTCTTCGTGCGGACGAGGCCGCCATAGAAAAGGGCAAGGCCCGGCAGGATCATCGCCAGGACGAGGATGGTCGACATCATCATCCAGGCGGTGTCGCCCTTGTCCGGCGTCGGGGCGGCAGCGGCCGCCTCTTGCGCCCATGCGGGCAGAGCGGCGAATAGCGACAGGGCGCCAGCCCCCGCCACGCCGCAGAATTTCTTGGAAAAGCTCATCATTTCCCCCTTCTTACAGCGCGGTTTCGCCAGTCTCGCCTGTGCGGATGCGCACGGCCTGACCAACATCGAGGACGAAAATCTTGCCATCGCCAATGGCGCCCGAATTGGCCGCCGCCTGGGTCGCTTCGACCACGCGCGGCGCCAGATCATCTTCGCAGACGACCTCAACCTTGATTTTCGGGACCATGTTGGTGGAATATTCGGCGCCGCGATAGATTTCGGTCTGCCCCTTCTGGCGACCGAAGCCCTTCACTTCGCTGACCGTCATGCCGGCAATGCCGAGCGAGGACAGCGCCTCGCGGACATCGTCCAGCTTGAACGGCTTGATGATAGCCATGACAAGTTTCATGTCGCCCCCTGTGAATGGTGTGCGGGGACATAGCAGCAAGGGGCGTGCCAAATTGCTAAAGGCGCGTTAATGCGGGCCTCACGCCAGCTCGCAGCAGAGCACCCGCTGCAAAATTGAGCAGTGGAGGAATGTTGCCTATTTTTTGGGCAAGCCGCCTACCAATTCTCTCCCTTGGCGACAGCATCCCGTTCCTCGTCGCGGGTTTCGCGACCAAGCACGGCATTGCGATGGGGAAAGCGGCCAAATTGCGCGATGATTGCGTGATGCTGCCGGGCGAAATCGAGCCATTTGGCGTCGCCCGCTCCTTCGAACAGGGTCAGGGACAGGTCCTGATCCTCGCGATCTTCGCTATGCATGAAGGGCATGTAGAAGAAGCAGCGTCCCGCCCCGCCAATCTGCACATCATAGCCCTGCGCAATCGCGCCGCGGGCAATGTCGCGGGCCAGGGCATCGGTTGCAAAGGCGTCCGCGCTATCCCGGAACATATTGCGGGGCAGTTGATCGAACAAAAGGATCGCCGCCAAAGCATCATCGGCGCGATCCAGAAAATCCTCAGCAGGTTGAGCCTGTTTGTCGCGCCAAAGCTCGGCAAATTTTTCGGTGCAGACACGATCCAGCCTGGGATCATGGCTCCACCATCCTTCTTCACCAACCTGATTGAACCAGAAATCGAGCAGCGCGGCCGCCCAGTCGGCGGTCACGGCATCATGGCTGTCGGTCAGCATGTTCATGCAGAACAAATGTCGCACCGAACCAGTAGTTCCCACGCTTGGCGGGACAGGCGGCTCGGTTGGGCGCAGGAAAGCCTATGCCGCCGTGCCACCCACCGTCAGCCCCTCCATCAGCAACGTAGGCTGGCCGACACCGGCCGGCACGCTCTGCCCGCCCTTGCCGCACATACCGATGCCTTCGTCGAGCGCCCAGTCATTGCCGATGCCGATGACCTTGGTCAGCGCGGTTGGACCGTCACCGATCAGCGTCGCGCCCTTGATGGGATCGCCCAGCTTGCCATTTTCCACCTTATAGGCCTCGGTGCAGGAAAAGACGAACTTGCCCGACACGATATCGACCTGACCGCCGCCGAAGCTCTTGGCGAAAATCCCGTTCTTCATGCGGCTGAGCAGTTCTGCAGGATCATCCTGCCCGCCCTTGATGAAGGTGTTGGTCATGCGCGGCATGGGCGCATGGGCATAGCTTTCGCGGCGGCCATTCCCGGTGGGCGCCACGCCCATCAGCCGGGCATTCAACCGATCCTGCATATAGCCCCGCAATATTCCGTCCTCGATCAGGATATTTTCCTGCGTCGGGGTGCCCTCGTCGTCGATGGACAAGGATCCGCGGCGATCCATGATGCTCCCGTCATCGACCACGGTGACCCCGGGTGCCGCGACGCGCTGGCCGATGCGTCCGGAAAAGGCGCTAGTGCCCTTGCGGTTGAAGTCGCCTTCCAGCCCATGGCCGATCGCTTCGTGGACCAGAACGCCTGGCCAACCGGGACCAAGCAGCACGGTCATTTCGCCCGCCGGCGCGGCGACGGACGACAAATTGACGCGCGCCTGGGCCAGCGCCTCGTCAATTGCGCGGTTCCACACCGCCTTATCCATCACCTGATCGTAGAGATAACGACCACCAATGCCGAACACGCCGGTTTCCCGCCGGCCATTTTCCTCCAATATGATGGAGACGTTGAGGCGGACCAACGGCCGGATGTCAGTCGCGGTGAAGCCGTCGGCACGCACGATTTCGGCCACCGACCAGCTGCCCGCGACGCTGACCGACACCTGTGCGACACGGGGGTCGCGCGCGCGCGCAGCGGCGTCGATCTCAGCACATAGCGCGACCTTCTCCGCAAAGGGCACGATTTCGAGCGGATTGGCATCGGTATAAAGATGGCGATTGGTGCGCTGGGGCGGCGGGGCCGGCTGATCCTTGGCGGGATCGAGCAAGGTCAGCGTCTGCGCCGCCTTGGCGATGGCCGCCTCGCTCAAATCATTGGCATGGGCAAAGCCCGTCATCTCGCCCGATACGCCACGCAGACCAAAGCCCGCATCGGTGGAATAATCGGCCGTCTTCAACCGGCCATCGTCAAACCCGAAGCTCTCGCTGGCGCGATATTGCAGATAAAGCTCACCGTCGTCGCAGCGCGCAAGCGCCTGCGCCGTCAGCCGGCGCGCGCCATCAGGATCGAGCAAGCCCGGACGGTACAGAAGGCCACGGGCGTCGGTGAAAAGGGAAGCGGTATCGGTCATGCGCCCGATATAGGCGCTGCCCGGCCGCAACCCAACCGAAAAGCTTACAGGCTGGCGCCCGATGCGATATCCGGCTTCGTGACGACATCGGGCGTATCGGCCACACCACCGATCAGCACGAAGCGGCGGTCGCAATAGCCGCAATCGACATAGCCATGCTCGTCAATTTCCAGGAACACCCGCGGATGCCCAAGCGCCGCGGGAATATCCCCCGACCCATCACAGGACACACGGGCTTTCGAGACTCGGATGATTTCGGGCGGCTGGATCATGAAACGGAATTAGCAGCGGCCGCACTGCACCGCAATATGGTCAATATATATGCAGCGCGGATAGACTGGCTGGGGCGGCAGGATTCGAACCTGCGCATGGCGGTACCAAAAACCGCTGCCTTACCGCTTGGCTACGCCCCAGCAGAGCGCCGGCAACGCCAGCGCGGACCGCCATATAGCGGTTGCTGCGCGAAAGGAAAGCCTAGTCATCACAGTTTGACAACGCCAATATGGGGCGTACCCCTTTATTCGGAACTTCGCTTTCATGGCTCCGCCTTCTTCCTCTTCCCAGATCAGTCCGGCCTCGCCGCTTTTCCTGCGCGAGGACGAGATACGGCGCGGCATCGAAATGCTGTATTTCGGCTATGGCGCGCTGACGCGGTCCATCGACGAAGGGCTGGCGGCGCAGGGGCTGGGCCGGGCGCATCATCGCGCGCTCTATTTCATTTCGCGCCAGCCCGACCTGACGGTCAAGGATCTGCTCCGCCTGCTTGCCATCACCAAGCAATCGCTGGGCCGGGTGCTGAACGACCTGATCGATCGGGGCTATATCGAAACCCGCGTCGGCGCGAGCGACCGGCGGCAGAAGCTGCTGCGGCTCAGCCCGCAGGGCGCGGCGCTCGAAGCCGAGTTGTTTCGCGCATTGCGGGAGAAAATGGCGGCGGCCTATGCCCAGGCGGGACAGGGATCGGTCACCGGATTTTGGCGGGTCTTGGAGGGTCTGATCCCCGAAGAAGACCGGTCCATGGTCTTTGGCCTGCGCGGTGGATGATGACGGTCACGCAACTTTATCGGCCCTGCTGCGCTTGTGCCTGTCTACGCAATGGAAGAGAGGAACCATCATGCGCACTGCGATTATCGCTGGAATGACCCTGATCGCCGCTGCGGGCCTGTCGGCCTGCTCGGAAAAGACCCAGGACAATCTGGAGCGGACCGGCGATTCCATGGGCAACGACATCAGCCGCGCCGCCGATGATGCGGGCGATGCCATCGACAACGGCCTGGACGATGCCGGTCAGGCGATTGATCGCGGAGCCGATCGCGTCGACGCCGCCGCCGATGAGGCGGCCGCGGATGCCAAGCGCGAAACCGGCGAGGCCAAGGATAATGTTGGCGACGCACTGCAGGATGCTGGTCGCGATCTGAAGAACGACTGACAGGCTACAGCCTTGGGGTGTGAACGCCACTAGCGAACGCCTCGACACGCATGACACGGCCCGGCTTCCCTACAGGATGCCGGGCCGTTTTCACATTGGCAAAGCAAGTCAGCCTGCCAGAAACATCTTGCACAGCGCCAGGAATCGCGCCGGCTGGTCCGCCATCACCATATGGCCGCTGGGACCTATCGGTTTGAGCAGTGCCGCCTTGGCGCCGGCATAGGCCTCGCGGAAGCGGCGCGTGATGGCGGCGGCCTGCTGCGCGTCGGACCCGACGGCGAAGACGACATGAAGCGGCACTGTCAAACGCGGCAATTGCGGGCCGAGATCGGCATTGGCCAGGTCGCGCAGGGCATTGGCGATCACGTCCGGATCGCTGTTTTTCGCGCCAGGCGTCTGCGCGACGATCTGGGCCAGATAGCGCCGCCCCGCCGCCGTGCCGGTAAGGTAGCTGCTGAGCTGATCAGCCAGGAAGCCAAGCCCGCTTGCCGTGCCACCCACCATCGCCGCGCCGGCGGGCAGTATGTCCACCACCATCACGCGGCCTGCCCGGCCGCTCAACCCTAGCTTCAGCGAGAGCGTGCCGCCCATGGAATGACCGATGACCGCCGGGCGTTTGAGACCGGCGGCCGTGATGTAGCGCGCGATCTCGTCGGCCAGCGGCTGGATGAGCGGGCCGCTTTGGTTGGCCTGCGCGGCAAGTCCGGCGAAACCGCGCACATGGATGAGGTGGAAGCGATAGCCCGGCAATGCCGCCACCAGACCGTTCCAGATACCGGGCCCACTGGCAAGACCGGGGATCAGCACCACGTCCCGACCGTTGCCCCGCACGGCCACGTCTATCCGGCGCGACACGAAGGGTGCGGCGCTTGCGCCCCCGGCCCATAATCCCAGCCCCGCCGCGCCACCGCCCATCAGAAGCGTGCGTCTGTTCATGCCCATGGTCATGGCGCGGCTATTGCCCGGTTGCCCCTGAACCGCAACTGCGCATATCCTGCCCAGGATCAAGAGGTTGCGGCATCGACCCTCCCCCCATCGCATTTGCGGACTCATTCGTCGCATCTGCCTTGAAGCGAGGACCGAGCCAACGGCCTATGATCACCATAAGTTCGGGGAATTTCATGTCGTTTAGAGAAAGCCGGGGGGCGACGGCGCGCCTTGTCCTGTTGATCGCCGCCTTGTCCGCTTGCGTCAGCGCGCCCGAGCGTCCACGCGCCCTGGCTGCCGCAGCCACCCCGCAAAAGCCGCAGCCCACCACCAATAGCTGGCCGATCCGTCAGGTCGCCAACCCTCCCCTGCCCTATCAGGATATCAACCAGAATGAGGCGCCGCCCCCGGCGCTGGTCAGCGTTATCCGCAACCTTGGCCAAAGCTTCAAGGGCAAGGTCGGCATCGCTGTCCGCCGCGTGGGCGCGGACTGGACCGTCGCGTGGAACGGCAACGCCCTGTTCCCGCAACAAAGCGTGTCGAAACTGTGGGTCAGCATGACGTTTCTGGATGCGGTCGACCGGGGCAAGCTGCGCCTGACCGACACGACGACGCTGACGCGCAACGACTTGACGTTGTTCCACCAGCCCAGCGCGGCACTGGTTGCAAAACAGGGCGGCTGGACCACCAGCTATTCCGACCTGATGCGCCGGGCGATGACGCAAAGCGACAATACCTGCAACGACGCGTTGTTGCGCGCGGGGGGCGGGCCGGACGCGGTGCGCGGGTTCCTGGCGCGGCGGATGATCAAGGATATCCGCTTCGGCCCGGGCGAGCGATTGCTGCAATCGGCAACGGCGGGGCTGGACTGGCGGCAGGATTATTCGCTGGGCCGCAATTTCTATGCGGCGCGCGCGAAGCTGCCCATGTCGGTGCGGGTGAAAGCGCTCGACAATTATCTGTCTAATCCGCCCGATGGCGCGGCCCCCAGTTCGATCGTCGCCGCGCTGGCAAAGCTGAAGCAGGGCGACATGCTGTCACCCGCATCGACGCGGCTGCTGCTCAATATCATGAGCGAAGCGAAGACGGGGCCGCAACGGGTGAAGGGCGGCGTACCGGCCGGCTGGCATTATCTGCACAAGACCGGAACCGGGCAGGATCTCGCGCCCCGCTCGACCGGCTATAACGACGTTGGCATCATGACCGCGCCCGATGGCACCAGCTATGCCGTCGCGGTCATGATCGGGTCGACCACCGTGCCGATCCCCGAACGCTGGGCGCTGATGCAGGCGGTGTCGAAGGCGGTCGCGGCGAACCACGAGACGCGGTAGCGGGCTGGAGGGGCGCGCGGATACAGGCTATCCCGCTGCCCATGACCCAGAATCACCTCTACCTCGTCGACGGCTCGGGCTATATCTTCCGCGCCTATCACCAGCTTCCGCCGCTGACCAACCGCCATGGCCAGCCGGTGGGCGCGGTCTATGGCTATACGACGATGTTGTGGAAGCTGGCCGAGGAGCTGGGCAAAGCCGAGGGGCCAACGCACATGGCCGTGATCCTGGACAAGGGGTCGCACACGTTCCGCAACGATATGTACGACCAATATAAGGCGAACCGCCCGCCCGCGCCCGAGGATCTGGTTCCGCAATTCCCCATGATCCGCGACGCCACCCGCGCCTTTTCCCTGCCCTGCATCGAGGAAGACGGGTTTGAGGCCGACGACATCATCGCCAGCTACACCAAGGCGGCGGTCGCAGCGGGATGGCATGTCACCATCGTCAGTTCCGACAAGGACCTGATGCAGCTGATCCAGCCCGGCGTCGACATGTACGACACGATGAAGAATGAGCGGCGCGGAGCCGACTATGTCATGGGCAAGTTCGGCGTGCAGCCCGAACAATTGGGCGACGTGCTGGCGCTGATGGGCGACAGCGTCGACAATGTGCCGGGCATACCCGGTATCGGCCCCAAGACGGCGGCGAAGCTCATCACCGAATATGGCGGGCTGGAGGCGGCTCTGGAGGCCGCGCCTTCGATGAAGAAATCGAAGATGCAGGAAAATCTGATCGCCCATGCCGACATGGCGCGATTGTCGCGCCGGCTGGTTGCGCTGCACGATGCGATGGACCTGCCCGAGCCGCTGGAGGAACTGACGCTCAAGGGCATTCCGCCCGAACCGCTCCAGGCCTTTCTGGAGCATCATGGTTTCAAGACATTGCTTAATCGCCTGGGCGCACCGGCCGCGGCGGTCGCGGTGGCGGCAGCCGCCGCCGCTGCGACGGATGAGGCCGCTCCGCCCCCTCCCGCCTTTGCCGATGAACCCGCGATCGACCGGAGCCTTTATGAAACGGTGGTGACGCAGGACGCGCTCGATCGCTGGATCGCGGCGGCCCGGGAACAAGGCGTGGTGGCGGTGGATACCGAAACCGACATGCTCGACTGCGTATCCTGCGGCCTTGTCGGCATCAGCCTGGCGGTCGGGCCAAACGCGGCCTGCTACATCCCGGTCGGCCATGGCGGCACCGACATGTTCGCCGAGCGGCCCGGGCAGCTCGACAAGGCATTGGTCCTCGCAAAGCTCAAGCCGCTGCTGGAAGATGACGCCGTGCTCAAGGTCGGCCAGAACCTCAAATATGACATGACGGTTCTGCGCCGCCACGGGATCGAGGTTGCGCCCTATGACGACACGATCGTCATGAGTTTCGACCTGGAAGCGGGCAAATCGCTGTCCGGCCATGGCATGGATGAAGCCGCGCGCACGCACCTTGGCCATGAATGCATCAGCTTCAAGGAGGTGGTGGGCACGGGCAAGAACCAGATCAGCTTTGCCGAAGTGCCGCTCCCTCGCGCGACCGAATATGCAGCGGAGGACGCCGACGTTACGCTGCGCCTGTGGAAGCGGTTCAAGGCGCGGGTGGCGAATGAGGGGGCAAACCGGATCTACGAACTGGTTGACCGGCCACTGGTCGGTGTGATCGCCGGCATGGAGCATCGCGGCATCAAGGTGGACCGCGAAGCCTTGTCGCGCCTGTCGGCCGAATTCACCGCCGGCATCGCCGCGCTGGAAACCGAAATCCATGAGATCGCCGGCCAGCCCTTTGCGATCGGCTCGACCCAGCAATTGGGCGCGATCCTGTTCGACAAGATGGGGTATAAGGGGGGCAAGAAGGGCAAGTCGGGCGCCTATTCCACCGACGTCACCATATTGGAGCAGTTGAAGGCGCAAGGCGCGCCCATTGCCGCCAAGGTGCTGGAATGGCGGCAGCTCTCCAAGCTCAAATCCACCTATACCGATGCCTTGCAGGCACAGATCAACAGGGATACGGGCCGCGTCCACACCAGCTATTCGCTGACCGGCGCGCAGACCGGCCGCCTGTCCTCGACCGATCCCAATTTGCAGAATATTCCGATCCGCACCGAAGTCGGCCGGCAAATCCGCCATGCCTTTGTCGCGGAGCCGGGCCATGTCATCCTGGCGGCGGACTATAGCCAGATCGAGTTGCGGTTGGCCGCGCACATGGCCGATGTGCCTGCGCTCAAGGAGGCGTTCGCCGCGGGCGAGGACATCCACGCCGCCACCGCCGAGCAATTGTTCGGCGAGGTCAACCGCGACACGCGCGGTCGCGCCAAGACGATCAACTTCGCCATCCTCTACGGCATTTCGCGCTGGGGGCTTGCCGGCCGGCTGGAAATCAGCGCGGATGAAGCACAGGACATGATCAGCCGCTATTATGAGCGCTTCCCCGGCATCAGCATCTATATCAATGAAACGATCGAGAAGGCGCGTGAGCGGGGCTACACCGAAACGCTGTTTGGCCGAAAGACATGGTTCCCCCGCATCAAGGCGGCGATCCAGCATGAGCGGCAGGGCGCCGAACGCGCCGCGATCAATGCACCCATTCAGGGGACCAGCGCCGACATCATCAAGCGAGCGATGGCGCGCGTGGAACCAGCGCTGGAGGCGGCCGGGCTGCCGGGCGTCAAAATGCTTCTCCAGGTGCATGACGAACTGGTGTTCGAAGTGCCGGAGGGCCATGTGGAGGCGGCCAGCACGGTCATCCGCCGCGTGATGGAAACGGCGGCCGAACCGATGGTGAAACTCAGCGTCCCGCTGGGTGTCGAAATCGGCACCGGCCCAAGTTGGGGCGCAGCGCATTGAGAAGAAGCAGCGTGCCACCCGGCAAGGAGGCCACTATTTAAGTTGATCCTGACAGTCAGGAAAAGGCCCGATCAGGCAGTGCGGCGACTTGTGCGGCCGTTTCCCGGACATGCCGTCTTACCGCCTGTTCAGCCATGTCGCCATTACCCGAGAGGATGGCCGAGGTCATCTTGGCGTAATCGTCAAACTGGACGGAGTCCGCGACGCGATTGAAGGTCCGCAACTGCAGGCGCATAATTTGAACCTGCGCTCCGGGGAAAAGCCGCCCCAGCTCCGCGTTGCCACTCAGCGCGACAATATAGCGGTAATAGGCTTCCCGCGCTTTCAGGAAGGCATCGAAATCCGTCAAGCTCTTGTGAGATTGCACGACCTGTTCGAGAATTTGGAGCTGGGCCGCCGCGTCCGGGTCCGTGATCGCATCCGCCGCCTTGCGCGCCGCCAGTCCCAGCATGAGTTCGACAATGTCCAGAATGCCCAGCGTTTCGGCGCGAGACAAGGTTCGCACCCTGGCGCCGCGGTTCTTGATGATGCTGACGATTCCACCGGATGCCAGGCGGTTCAGCACCTCCCGGATCGTGCCACGCCCTACCTGGAATTCCGCCATCAGGTCGGGGGCGATCAACCGTTGCCCCGGCGCATAACGCCCCTCATAAATGCCGCGCACGATCCCGCGATAGGTTTTTTCAAAGGGGCTGCGCGGGTGTGCCGACGGTTCGTCGCCCGAGAGCGCCAGATATTGGTCGCCGCTCCGCATGCTGCTATCCACCCCGACTACCCCCTTTTACGCTGCCAGAACGACGGCCGATGGGCCAAGGTCGATAGGATATCCGGCCGAATTGCCCAAGGATGGGCGGCGCCAGACATCAGTGGAGATGATTTGGAAGCGCGGCATCCCGATCCGCGCGTTACTAAAAATCACTCCCACTCGATCGTGCCGGGCGGCTTGGACGTATAGTCGTAGACGACGCGGTTGATGCCCTTTACCTCGTTGATGATGCGGGTGGCGACGCGGCTCATGAAAGCGGCGTCGAAGGGGTAGATGTCGGCGGTCATGCCGTCGGTGGAGGTGACGGCGCGCACGGCGCAGACATTGTCATAGGTGCGGTGGTCGCCCATCACGCCCACGGTGCGGACGGGCAGCAGCACGGCGAACGCCTGCCAGATCGCGTCATAGAGGCCCGCGCCCCGAATTTCCTCCAGATAGATGGCGTCGGCCTTGCGCAATATGTCGCAGCGTTCCTTGGTGACTTCGCCGGGGATGCGGATGGCAAGGCCCGGGCCAGGGAAGGGATGGCGGCCGACAAAAATGTCGGGCAGCCCAAGCTCCTTGCCCAGCACGCGCACTTCGTCCTTGAACAGTTCACGTAAGGGTTCGACCAGCTTCATGTTCATGCGCTCGGGCAGGCCGCCGACATTATGGTGCGACTTGATCGTCACCGACGGCCCGCCGGTGAAGCTGACGGATTCGATCACGTCGGGATAGAGGGTGCCCTGCGCCAGGAAGTCCGCGCCGCCGATCTTCTTCGCTTCCTCCTCGAACACGGCGATGAATTCGCCGCCGATGAACTTGCGCTTCTTTTCCGGGTCGGTGAGACCGGCAAGCCCGCCAAGGAAACGGTCCTCCGCATTCACATGCACAAGCTTGATGCCATAATGTTCGCGGAAAAGGCTCACCACCTGTTCCGCTTCACCCAGACGCATCAGGCCATGGTCGACAAAGACGCAGGTGAGCTGATCGCCGATCGCCTCGTGGATCAGCACCGCCGCGACCGCACTGTCGACGCCGCCCGACAGGCCGCAGATGACCCGGCCGTCGCCCACTTGGCTACGGATTTCAGCGATCTTGACCTGGCGGAACTCGGCCATGGTCCAGTCGCCGGCGAGGCCGCAGACATGGCGGACGAAATTGGCGATCAGCTTGCCGCCGTCCGGCGTGTGCACGACTTCGGGATGAAATTGCGTGCCGTAAAATTTCCGCTCTTCGTCGGCGATGACCGCGAAGGGCGCGCCGTCCGACACGGCGACTATCTTGAAGCCCGGCGCGAATTTCGTGACCTTGTCGCCATGGCTCATCCATACCTGATGCCGCTCGCCGACCTCCCACAGCCCGTCGAACAGGGCGCAGGGTTCGGTCACGGTCAGGAAGGCGCGACCGAACTCGCCGCCCTCGCCGGTTTCATGGCCGGGACGCACTTCGCCCCCCAGCTGATGGCTCATCACCTGCTGCCCGTAGCAGATGCCGAGGATCGGCACGCCGGCGTCGAACAGCGCCTGCGGCGCGCGCGGGCTGCCTTCGTCGGGAACGCCGGCGGGAGAGCCGGACAGGATGATGCCCTTGGGCTTCAGGCGCTCGAACGCCTCGGCAGCGGCGGTGAAGGGGGCGATTTCGGAATAGACCCCGGCTTCGCGCACGCGTCGGGCGATAAGCTGAGTCACCTGGCTGCCGAAATCCACGATGAGGATCGTATCCTGAAGGGGCAGCGTCATCGAATCGCCTTTATGTCGAATGGTGGAAGGGATTCGCGCCCGGTTAGTCGCCCCTTGGCGCAATGTCCAGTTGAGCGGGCCATGCGCCCGGCGCGAGGGGGTCGCCCGGTCACCGGGGTGGCCGCGATGCCCGTGCGACGGGCCGCGGGCATGGCACGGCCGTTGGTAAAAGCGACAGGGGCAAAGTTCACAGTGTCGTCGGGCTTTTGACGCCCGAAGCGACCAGAAAGCGACCACAAGGCGACCACGAAGCGACATCTGAGCGACAGGGGTTCGGCAGCGAATGGCCGTGCGAACGGGCGTTGCCGAGGCGGCATGAGGGGCGACGTGTGAAAGGAGGCATGGACCGACATCTGGCAGGATAGATCAGCTATTTTCCAACATTGGAAGAGTGTTGGATGCGGCCAAGTAGCCTAATTGACGGCGCGAATACCGGTGTCGAGGCAGACGAACCTTTGTCGGAGGCCGGGCTGAGAACCGCGCTATCCGCAAGCCCTCTGCTAAGAAGGCTTCATGATGCTGGTCGAGGGTGACGGTCAGGTCCGCAGTTTTTACGTCTCCTACGTTAACGGGAAAGACCTTCGCTCGCGAATCGTCGCGACCGTCGATCGCGCCTCGCATCTGATGACCGACGAGAGCATGGTTCACGCCCGTGTAGGTGGCGAGTTTGCCGATCATCTGGTTATGAACCAAAGCGTCGAGGATACGTCACTACCGGCAGCTTCGGGCGCAGCGACACCGCCGGAAACTTCCTATCAATCTTCAAGCGCGGCACGATTAGCACCTCACACCACATGGGCGAGGCTGACTCTTGGTCGCTACACGGCAGAGTTTGATTTTCGCTAGAACACCTGAAAAACGAATGACGTTGAGCGCGCTGACATGGCCCTAACGGGCATAGCCGCAAAGCGTCTGACCTATCACCGGGCTGACCCAATCGCCGCATAAACTGGCGACGATCCCGCACATCACCAGAACGCCAAAGAAGCGGCGTTATGCATTCTTTCAGACTCGACTATTTTGCGCTTGCTGATAGGCTTGTGGCTCGGGAGAGTGGCGAGCATCCGCCTCATAGTTGCCTCCTCGCGTGCCGCAGTGTCCACGTAGAGATAGCTGGCCTCTTTTGGGGAAGTTTTCATTGTCGGAAATACCTCTTCATGAACTCGACGAGCACGGCAACACTCTGATCAACGTACCCGTCCCAATGGTAGAACTCGCTTACCTAAAATCGCCATTCAAGTCGATTACGCTTCCTCCTCCGTTCATAGAACCAGTAGGGAACTTAATTTTGGCGTGGGGGATGATCGAAGAATGCGTCAACAACCTAATTGAAAGGCTGCAAAAAACCACAGACTTAAACGTTAATGAAAGATGGAAACGTGAGAACTATTCAAAGCGGGCCCAAATTCTTAGGAAGGCATTGAATAAATATCTCTCGCTATACCCTAAATCCAAATCGTACCTCGTTGACATGATGAATGTAACATCTCCGATTAACTGGAAGAGGAATTTGCTTGTCCATGGCCAAGTGTCCATCGGCGTCATGCTCAAGCCTGATGGAAACCACTACCATTATTGTGGCGTTGCAGGAGTGCATAACGGAAAAGCAGTTGCACTCAAACTGAGCATCCATGACATAAAGGTCATGTACTATGACCTAGGGCATGTCGCCGCGAAATTTAGTGATCTTTCTCAAGGGTGTGACCATGCGGCGACAATTTTACCCTCGCGCGATATAAGGAAGCTACAAGCGCTTTTTGGGGATAGTTGATCTGAGTCCTGCCATGCCCACCGTTTTTTAGCCCATCAAGGAATCAGACCTCGCTTCGGTTCAGCGCGAAACGAAGTCGCGGCTGAGGTAAATCTGCGCCACGCGGCCGTCGCGGTCCAATGTGCAGGTGAAGCGGCGGGTCTGGCCGGTGGCGGCGCGGCTGCTGGCGCGCTGTTCGACCTGGCCGTCGATATTGTAGCCGCCATCGGCTGTAGCGACCGGGCTGGCCATGGTGCGGACATCCGCATAGCCGCCGTCGCGCTCGGCTTCGTCGCGGGCGGCGCGGGCGCAGCTGTCGGCGAGCGCATCGTCCTGCGCGGCGATATCGGAGAAATCGGCGTCGTCGGCGGGGGGCGGCGGCGCATCGCTGCCCAGGTCATCGCCATAATCGGTGCCGGTGCGGGGTGGCGGTGCGTCATATTCGCCGCCGGTGATCGGATCGCGCAGCTTGCGGTCCTTGGATATGGAATTGGCGACGATCGCGACGGCGCCGACCAGCGCGGCGACGCCAATGGCATCGCCCAGACCAAAGCCGTTGCCGCGATGGCGGTGATGCCGGTCCCAGCCCCGATCCCAGCCCCGATCCCAGCGCGGACGCGCTTCGGCGGCGCTAACGCTGCCCAGCAACAGGCCCGCGCTCACCAGCGCTCCGGTCATCCAGCGTGCCTTGGTCCCAATCATGCTCACTGCCCTCCTGCGGCTGAAGGAGCCATAATCGCGGCCGGCTGTCCAGTGGCTGAACGCGGCGCCGCGGCGGGGCGTGGGCTGATCGCAAGGCCGGTGAAATGGGCGGCGAAGGCATAGCTGTCGGCATATTCGTCGATCAGCTTGTCGACGGGCTTGCCCGCGCCATGGCCGGCGCGGCTTTCGACCCGCAGCAGGCGCGGTCGCGCGCCAAGGTCAGCGGCCTGAAGCGCGGCGGCATATTTGAAGCTGTGCGCGGGGACGACGCGGTCGTCGGTGTCGGCGGTGGAGACGAGGATGGCGGGATAGTCCTTGTCCATCGCGATATTGTGATAGGGCGAATAGCCGTAGAGCAGCGGAAAGGCGCGCCTGTCGGCGGGCGAGCCATAATCGTCGATCCAGTAGCGGCCGGCGGTGAAGCGATCAAAGCGCAGCATGTCCATGACGCCCACGGCCGGCAGCGCGGCGGCGAACAGGTCGGGCCGCTGGTTCACCACCGCCCCGACCAGCAGGCCGCCATTGGACCGCCCCTCGATCGCCAAGCCGCCGGGCGGGGTGAAGCCATTGGCCTTGAGATATTCGGCCGCGGCGATGAAATCATCGAACACATTCTGCTTGTTGGGGCCGCGCCCGGCATCGTGCCAGGCTCTGCCAAATTCGCCGCCGCCGCGCAGATTGGCGATGGCATAGACCCCGCCCTGCTCCAGCCAAGCCATGCGGGTCGCGGAATAGCCGGGCGTCAGGCTGATGTTGAAGCCGCCATAGCCATAGAGGATGGTCGGCGCGGCGGTCGCGCTGTCGGCCAGCGCGGTCTTGCGGATGATGGTGAGCGGGATCGTCGTGCCGTCCTTCGACGGGTAGAGCCGCTGTTCGATGCCATAATCCTGCGGGTCGAACGGCAGGTCGGGCTGGGCGAAAAGCTGGAACTGGCGGGTCGCGGTGTCGAAACGGTAGATGCTGGCCGGGGTGACGAAGCCGGAAAAGCTGAAAAACGTCTCCGGATCGCCCGACCGACCGCCAAAGCCCGCCGCCGTGCCAAAGCCTGGCAGCGGCACGTCGCCGACCTTGCGCCCGTCCAGCTCGACCAGCTCGGCGATCGTCTGCGCGCCGTTCATCGAGGCGAGGATCAGCCGATCGCCCACCAGCGCGCCGCCCACCAGCGTCTGGTCGCGTTCGGGCACGATTTCCTGTGCCTTGCGGCGGGGGTTGGCGGCGTCCAGCGTCACGATGCGGCGGCGGGGCGCATGATGATCGGTGAGAAAATAGAGCGTCGCCCCCCGGCTGCCGATCAGCCGCCAGTCCTGCGCGGGACCGCGGACCAGCCGGCGCAGGACGATGGGGCCGCCGGTCAGGGGCGCGACATGGATTTCGCGGTGCGGGTCGATGCCTTCGAACGAGCTGACGACCAGCCAGCGCCCGTCCGCCGTCACCTGCGCCTGATGGCTGAGGCGGGGTCGGTCGGGCGTGGCATAGATCAGCTGATCCTGCGACTGGGGGGCGCCGATGCGGTGATAATAGAGGCTTTGGCCAAGGTTGGTCGAGCGGAAGGCTTCGCCGGGACCGGGCGCGGCGAAGCGGGAGTAGAAGAAGCCTTCGCTGCGCCCGTCCCAGGCGGTCTGCGAGAATTTGACCCATTGGACGGCATCGTCGAGCGTGCGGCCGCTGTCGACGTCGATCAGGCGCAGCGTGCGCCAGTCGCTGCCCGCGTCCTGCACGGCATAGGCAAGCATGCGGCCATCGGGCGAGGGCATCCATTCAGCGAGCGCGCTGGCGCCGTCCTGCGCCCAGCGGTTGGGATCGAGCAGCAGCCGCTGCGGGCCTGTCAGCCCTTCGCGCACATAAAGCGGCGTCTGGTTTTCCAGCCCCCGATTATAGCCGTAGAAATAACGGCCGCCCGCCTTTCGCGGGACGGTGTAGCGGCCATGGGCGAAGAGCGCCTGCAAGCGCGTTTTGAGCGCGTCGCGCCCCGGCAGCGCATCGAGATAGCGGCGGGTCAGCGCATTTTCCTGCGCCACCCAGTCGCGCACCGCCGGGTCGGCGCGCAGGTCATTTTCCAGCCAGCGATAGGGATCGGCGACCGACACGCCGAAATGATCCTCCACTATGTCCTGCCGCAGCGCGCGCGGATAGCGCAGCGCGGGGTCGCTCGCCGCGATGTTCGCGTCGTCGGGATTGGCGCGCAGGATGGCCGGGGCAGCGCCCAGCCAGAGCGACAGCAGGATCAGGGCAAGGCCGCGCATCCTCTCTTCCATGGTCTTTATCTATCACGAAACAGGCCGCGCTTCCCTTAAGGAAACGCGGCCCGTCGGTAAAGCATCCCGTCCCGCGCAGCAGGACCGGCGATTATCAGGCGGCTTCGAATTCGTCCTCGTCAGCGCCCTGGACCGGACCGGAATCCTGCCCCTTGGCATCGACGTCACGGTCGACCAGCTCGATGATCGCCACCGGGGCGGCGTCCGACGCGCGGAAACCGGCCTTGATGACGCGGGTGTAGCCGCCGTTGCGATCCTTGTAGCGTTCGGCCAGAACTTCGAACAGCTTGGTCAGCTGCGCCTCGTCCTGCAGGCGCGAGCTGGCCAGACGGCGATTGGACAGGCCACCCTTCTTGGCGAGGGTGATCAGCTTTTCGACGTAGGGACGCAGTTCCTTTGCCTTGGCGGTGCCGGTCAGGATCTGCTCATGCTTGATGAGCGAGGCGGCAAGGTTGCGCAGCAGGGCGGTGCGATGACCGGAGCTGCGCTGAAGCTTACGATGACCGATTTTATGACGCATGTTCATTTCCTTCGTTCGTTAAGGGCCCGTGTGAGGTAGCCCAGACCAGGCGGTGTGATGGATGCCGCCCTTCATCCCTGACCGTTCGTGCTGAGTAGGGACTGAGCGAAGTCGAAGGCCCGTATCGAAGCCCTTCGCGCCGCGCTCGGTCCTTCGATACGCCGCTTCGACAAGCTCAGCGGCTACTCAGGACGAACGGAGATTTTTCAGCCCAGCAGCTCCTGTTCGAGCTTCTTGGCCATTTCCTCGATATTTTCCGGCGGCCAGCCGGGGATATCCATGCCCAGGCGCAGACCCATGGACGAGAGCACTTCCTTGATTTCGTTCAGCGACTTGCGACCGAAATTGGGGGTGCGCAGCATCTCGGCCTCGGTCTTCTGGACCAGGTCGCCAATATAGATGATGTTGTCGTTCTTGAGGCAGTTGGCCGAGCGGACCGACAGTTCCAGTTCGTCCACTTTCTTGAGCAGATAGCGGTTGATCTGGTTGGCGTCGCTTTCGCTTTCCGAAGCGGCGGCGCCAGCGGCATGGCCGGCGGCGGGCGCAGCGGCGGGCAGCGCGTCTTCGAAGTGGACGAAGAGCTGAAGCTGGTCCTGCAGGATGCGGGCGGCATAGGCCACCGCGTCTTCCGGCGTGACGGTGCCGTCGGTTTCGAGCGTCAGCGACAGCTTGTCATAGTCCAGTTCCTGGCCGACGCGGGTGTTATCCACCTTGTAGGCGACCTGGCGCACGGGCGAATAGAGCGCATCGACCGGGATGAGGCCGATCGGCGCATCGGCCGGACGGTTGGCGACGGCGGGGACATAGCCCTTGCCCACGTCAGCGGTCAGTTCCATGTTGAGCGTCGCGCCCTGGTCGAGGTGACAGATCACCAGGTCCGGGTTCATCACTTCGATATCGCCCACGACACTGATGTCGCCGGCCTTCACCACGGCAGGGCCGGTGGCGGAAAGCTGAAGCCGCTTGGGGCCTTCGCCTTCCATCTTCAGCGCGACCTGCTTGATGTTGAGGACGATGTCGGTCACGTCTTCGCGCACGCCGGTCAGCGACGAGAATTCATGCAGGACGTTCTCGATCTTGATCGAGGTGACCGCCGCGCCCTGAAGCGAGGACAGAAGAACCCGACGCAGCGCGTTGCCGAGCGTCAGGCCGAAACCGCGCTCCAGCGGTTCGGCAACGAACGTCGCCTTGCGCTTGCCGTCGCCCGACGCCTTGATTTCGAGGCTGTTGGGCTTCTTCAATTCCTGCCAGTTCTTCATGTTGACAGTCATGTATTTCCCCTGGGGATGGGCCGAAACGCTGTATGATCCTGACCCGACAGGAACGTTCCGGCGATGCAAACGGGAAAACGGGCGACGCGTCCGCCGCCCGCATGTCAGGCAACGCTGCGGTTAGACGCGGCGACGCTTGGACGGACGCACGCCATTGTGCGGGATCGGCGTGACGTCACGGATCGAGGTGATGTGGAAGCCCACGGCCTGAAGGGCGCGCAGAGCCGATTCACGGCCCGATCCCGGACCCTTGACTTCGACTTCCAGGGTGCGAACGCCATGTTCGGCCGCCTTGCGGCCAGCGTCTTCGGCGCAGACCTGCGCCGCATAAGGGGTCGACTTGCGGCTACCCTTGAAGCCCATCATGCCGGCCGAGGACCAGCTGATCGCGTTGCCCTGGGCATCGGTGATGGTGACCATGGTGTTGTTGAAGCTGGCGTTGACGTGCGCGACGCCGGCCGAGATATTCTTGCGTTCGCGGCGCTTGATGCGCTGAGGTTCGCGTGCCATTTTGCTGCTCTTCCTACAAAATCTGCTAAGCCTAGGCTGTGCCCAAGGAGGGCTGCCTCCGGCGGAGTAAGGCTGAAAACAGTCCCCCGGACTGTTTTCCGGGCGCCTTACTTACTTCTTCTTCCCTGCGATCGGCTTCGCCTTGCCCTTGCGGGTGCGCGCATTGGTGTGCGTGCGCTGGCCGCGAACCGGCAGGCCCTTGCGATGACGCAGGCCGCGATAGCAGGCGAGGTCCATCAGGCGCTTGATGTTCATCGCGGTTTCGCGACGAAGATCACCCTCGACCGTCAGGTCGGCGTCGATGGCTTCGCGGATCTGCAGCACTTCGGCGTCGGACAGGTCCTGCACGCGGCGGCTATGGTCGATGCCCAGCTTGTCGGCGATCGACACGGCGGTGTGGCGGCCGATGCCGTGAATGTAGGTGAGCGCGATGATCACGCGCTTGTTGGTCGGGATGTTGACACCCGCAATACGTGCCATGGTAATTTATTCTCCTGCTCCACAGGGCCGCTTGCGCAACCCTATCTCAAAGCGTCCGGGCCATGCCTCCCTGGCAAGGAGAAATGGCCGATTTCCTATTCCCTTAGACGCAAAAAAGACGGCCAGTGCGAAAAGCACTGCCGCTCGCCAGCGTGTTGGGGAGGGTCGCCATTAGCGATTCGGCATGCCCGAGTCAACCGCGCGGCCGGGTTTCCACGCGGATCTCGAACAGTTTGGGCCAATATTTGCCGGTGACGAAAATCCGGTCGCGCGCGGCGTCATAGGCGATGCCATTGGCCACCGCTTCGCTGTCGGTGACGCCCGCCTTGGCGCGCAGGGGCGCTATGTCGATCCAGTCGATCACCGCGCCCGACGCCGGGTCGATGCGGGCGATGCGCGTGTCATACCAGATATTGGCCCATATTTCGCCGCGGACATATTCCAGTTCATTGAGGCGCTGCACCGGGCGGCCGTTCCAGGTGACTGTGATGCGCCGTTGTTCGGCCAGGCTATCGGGATCAAGGAAGCGCAGTTGCGCGGTGCCGTCGCTCATGATGATGTGCCGGCCATCCTGCGTCAGCGCCCACCCCTCGCCTTCATAGCGGAATTCGCCCCGGGGCGCGAAGTCGGCCAGCGACCAGAGGAAACCGCGCCGGTGCCGCCAGGTCAGGCTGACCAGCCGGTCCTTCCAGTTGACGATGCCTTCGCCGAAATAGGGCGGGTCGACGACGCGGCGTTGCAGCACCTTGCCGCTCTTGAGCGCCACCTTGCGAATATCGGAATGGCCCTCAAGCCCCGTACTCTCATAGAGCGCGCCGTCATGATAGAAGAGCCCCTCGGTAAAGGCGGTCGGGTCATGCGGATAGGTTTTGACCAGCGTCCAGGGCGTTTCCGCCCGCGCCGGGGCGATGAGGGCATAGGCGGCGAGTACCGCCAGCAAAGCGCGGATCATACCGCCGCTTCCCCCGCGATCGCGGCGGCCAGCCAGTCGGGCAGCAGCGCGGGGTCCAGCCCCTCCACGCGGCGCAGTTCGATCGACAGGCCAAGGTCGCGCAGCGCGGCGCGCTGGCGCTTGTCATCGGCCTGGTCGAGCGGGACGGCGACCAGGCGGCGGCTGACCTTGTTGCGATAGTGCATGCGCGCGGTATTTTCCTGGCCGACATAGCAGCCCTTGTCATAATCGACGCCGCCCAGTTCCTGCGCGTTGGTTTCCAGCCAGAGGATCTGGTCCTGGCCCAGTTCCTCCACGCCTTCGAATATGCCCAGCGAAAGACGATGGGCGCGGAAGGCGGCAGCGGCCTCCGCCCCCGCGTCGGGGCTGGCCGGCGCGAGCCAGCGATGGCCGAGCGCCGGCAGGCGGGGATCATGCGGCTTGTCCGCTACCTCCAGCGACCAGTGGACCGCCAGCGCCGCTTCGCGCGCGATCGTCACCTTGCGGCGCAGGCGATAGAGGGTGAGGCGTTTCGCGAGCGCATCGGCCTGCGCCGCCTCGCAATCGATCAGCACGTCGTCGCCATCCCCCCACAGGATGAAGTCGAACAGCGCCTTCCCCTGCGGCGTCAGCAGCCCGGTCCAGCGCGGATGATCGGACTGCAAGGTCAGGACGTCGCGCGTGAGCAGGCCCTGGAGGAAGGGGCGCGCCTCCTCCCCCGAAATTCTGAGGAGCGCGCGGTCAGTGAGGGTGGTGCCGGTCATCGGCTTTAGGTAGGACGGCGACAGGACGAAGCCAAGCCGTTCGCGCGGCCAGAGCAGACAGGAATTTGCCATGACCCAGACTTTCGACATGATCCTGAAGAACGGCACGGTCCATACGCCCGGCGGCGCGGAGCAGGTCGATGTGGGTGTGCGCGGCGGCAAGGTGGCGGCGATCGGCGCCAATCTGGGCGATGCGGGCGAGCTGATCGACTGCACGGGCCTGGACGTGCTGCCCGGCTGCATCGACAGCCAGGTCCATTTCCGCGAACCGGGGCTGGAGCATAAGGAGGATCTGGAATCGGGCAGCCGCGCTGCGGTGATGGGGGGCATCACCGCCCTGTTCGAAATGCCCAACACCAATCCCAATACCGACACGGCCGAGCAGGTGCACGACAAGCTGAAGCGCGCGCATCATCGCATGTGGTGCGACCATGCCTTTTACGTCGGCGCCACCGCCGACAATGCCGAGCAGCTGAAGGAGCTGGAGCGGATTCCCGGCACGTCGGGGGTCAAGATCTTCATGGGGGCCTCTACGGGCAGCCTGCTCGTCGACGATGACGATGCATTGTCGCGCGTGCTGGCGAGCGGCACGCGCCGCGTCGCCATCCATGCCGAGGACGAGGCGCGGATGAACGCGCGCAAGGATTTGCGGGTGGAGGGCGACCCGTCGTCGCACCCCGTCTGGCGCGACGATGAAAGCGCGATGATCGCCACGAAGCGGATCATCGCGCTGGCCCGCAAGGCGCGGCGGCGCATACATATCTTGCATGTGACGACGCCGGCCGAGCTGGAATATATCGGCCAGAACAAGGATATCGCCACCTGCGAGGTGACGCCGCAGCATCTGACGCTGGCGGCCGAGGACGCCTATCCGCGGCTGGGCACCTATGCGCAGATGAACCCGCCGATCCGCAGCGCCGCCCATCGCGACGGCCTGTGGTTCTGGCTCAATCAGGGGGTGCCCGACGTGCTGGGCAGCGACCATGCGCCGCACACGATCGAGGAAAAGGCCAAGCCCTACCCCGCCAGCCCCAGCGGCATGCCGGGGGTGCAGACGCTTATCCCGCTGCTGCTCAACCATGTGGCGCAAGGGCGGCTGACGCTGCGCCGCTTCATCGAGCTGACCTCGTCGGGGCCGCAGCGTGTGTTCGGGCTGGTGGGCAAGGGGCGGATCGCCGTCGGCTATGACGCGGATTTCACCGTCGTCGACCTCAAGAAACAATGGACGGTGGACAGGGACTGGCTGGCGTCGCGCTGCGACTGGTCGCCCTTCGACGGCGATCGGCTGACCGGCAAGGCGGTCGGCACCATCATCCGCGGCAATCGCGTGATGTGGGAGGATGCGCTGGCCAATGCCGCGATCGGCGAGCCGGTGCGGTTCGAGGCGACCGAATATAGCTGAACCGGGTCAGGCGGCCGCCACCGCCGTCCGGTTGCGCCGGGCGGTGGCGATGCTGTCGCCGGCAAAGAGGATAAGGCCGACCCAGATGAGGCCAAAGCTCAGCATCTGACCGATGCTCAGCGTTTCGCCCAACAGCAGGACGCCGCACAGAAATTGCAGCGTCGGGGCGATATACTGCATCAGCCCCAGCGTGGCCATCGGCAAGCGCTGGGCCGCGGTGGCGAACAGCACCAATGGCACGGTAGTGACGCCGCCCGACAGGATCAGCAGCAGGCTGGTGGACATATCCTGCCCGAAACCGATGCCGCCATGACTCGCTTCCCAGACCAGATAGGCGATGGCGAGCGGCGCCAGCAGCGCGGTTTCGACGCCCAGCCCCGTCATCGGCGCGACCGGCGTCAGCTTGCGCAGCAGGCCGTAGAAGGCGAAGCTGAAGGCCAGGGTCAGGCTGATCCAGAGCGTCGTAAGCGCCGAGGCGGCCAGGATGGCGACGCCGATGGCGGCGAGCGCGATGGCGAGCAGCTGGGGCCGGCGCAACCGTTCCTTGAGCACGAGCACGCCGAGCAGGACATTGACCAGCGGATTGAGGAAATAGCCAAGGCTGGCGGCAACGACGTGATTGTCGTTGACGGCCCAGACATAGGTCAGCCAGTTGATCCCGATCATCAGCGCCGATCCGGCGAGCGCAGCGATCAAGCGGCTATTGCGAAAGGCGGCGCGGAACATCGGCAATGTGCCCCGCCAGGCAAGGATCGGCAGGATCAGCAGCAGCGACCAGAGGATTCGCTGCGTCACGATTTCCGTGGGATCGACATGATGGAGCAGCCGAAAGAACAGCGGCAGCAATCCCCACAGCCCGTAAGCGGCGGTCGCGGCCAGCAGGCCGCGCCGCGTTTCGGCGTGGGCCTGCGTCAGACAATGCCTCCGCCCAGGAACAGGCGCAGCGCGCCGAAGCCCGCGACGATCAGGCAGAAATATTGGCCGCTCTTCTTCGATGACATCAGGCCGATGAAGGCGCCGAACAGCGCGATCGGCACCAATATCCAGTTGAGCGCACCCAGAAGCGGCAACACTGCCGGGATCATGAGGATGAGGGTGACAAGACCGATAAGGCCTGACAGAAGATTGAGCATCGTGAACACATGCCGTCGAACCTGTGCCAGAGCAAGACAGGGGACCGGGGCCAGTCATTCGAAACTGGCCTTCAAGCAAAAAAACCGGCAGATTCACCAAAAGTCCTAACGAAGATTTAACCTTCCCTCTTCATCGCTCATTTACAAAGGAGTGAAGAATGGCCCTGTTTCGATCCGTATGCGCCGCATCGCTGCTGCTGGCGCTCGCCGCCTGCAACAAGAAGGACAAGGAGGGCGAACTGGCCGCGCTGGACGCGCAGCTGACCAATAATGCGGCGGACTCGGCGATGAAGGGGGCGCTTAACGATCCGATCCTGGTCGATCCGCAGCTTGTGGGGCAGGCCAATCGCGATGCGGTACGCCCCGCCGACAAGCCCGCCAGTGGCGCGGTGCCGGTGATGAGCGGGGACGCGGCCAAGGCGCAGGCGCAGGCCGTGCGACAGGCAGGCGGCAAATTGCTGTCGGCCCCCGCCCCGACCACGGGCGAAGCGATGGCGTCGACCGCCACGCTGGGCGCGGTGGCGCGCGAGCAGGCGGCGGCGAAGGGCGGCAATGCGAATTGCGCCAAGAAGCTGAATTACGGCATGGAATGGGCGCAGCGCCTGCCCGAGGGGTTCCCTCTCTATCCCGGCGCGCAGCTGATGGAGGCGGCGGGCGCGCAGGCCGATGGCTGCACGCTGCGCGCGGCAAGTTTCGTGACGCCGGTGCCGCGCCAGGGGGTGATGGATTATTATTATACGCTTGCCCGCCGCGCCGGATATGATGGCGAACACAAGATCATGGGCGGCGACCATGTGCTGGGCGGCACCCGCGCGTCCGATGGCGCGGCCTATTTCATCCTGTTCACCGATGCGCCGGGCGGCCGCACGAGCGTAGACATCATCGCGGACCAGGGGCGCTAAAGGCCCCCGGTCGCAAGCAGCCCTGCTTTCGCATGCCTGTCAGCCGCTGTTGCGCAGGGCCGTGGCGATGGCGTTGATCGACAATTCGATGCCTTCCTTGATGCGCGGGTCATCCTCGCCCGCACGATGGCGCTTCAACAGTTCGACCTGCAACAGGTTGAGCGGCTCGATATAGGGCAGGCGCAGGCGGATCGAGGTTTCGAGCGACGGGTTCTTTTCCAGCAGCCGGCCTTGGCCCGTCGCCTGCAACAGGCCGTCATGCGCCGCCTGCCAGCCTTCGCGGATGCGGCCGAAAATGCTGTCGGCCAGTCCCTGATCCTCCACCAGCGGCAGGTAGCGCGCGGCGATGCCCAGGTCCGATTTGGCTAGCACCATTTCCATATTGGCGAGTGCGGATTTGAGGAAGGACCAATGCTGCGCCATGTCGGCCAGCAGCGCCTTGTCCTCGAACCCGGCGAGCGCCTGGCCCACGCCATACCAGCCCGGCAGCATGACGCGCGCCTGCGCCCAGCTGAACACCCAGGGGATGGCGCGCAGATCCTCGATCCGGCTGCTTTTCTTGCGGCTGGCCGGGCGCGATCCGATCTTGAGCCCGGCAATTTCCTGAATCGGCGTCAACTGGCGGAAGAAATCCCGGAATCCATCGGTGCCGTAGACCAGATCGCGATAGGCGGCGAAGGCGCTGTTCGACAACTCATCCATCGCCCCGGCAAAGCGCGTAGCGTCGCGCTCCGAAATGCCTTCCGGTTCCAGGCTGGCGAGCAGGGTGGCGCTGGTCGTCGCTTCCAAATTGGTCATGGCGACGTCGCGCGTGCCGAATTTGGCGGCGATCACCTCGCCCTGTTCCGTGATGCGGATACGCCCCTGCACGCTGCCCTTGGGCTGGGCCTGAATCGCGGCAAAAGCAGAGCCGCCGCCGCGCCCGACCGCCCCGCCCCGGCCATGGAACAACTGCATCGCCGCGCCCGCCTCCGCAAAGACCGGCTCCAGCGCCTTGCTCGCCTTGTAGAGACCCCAGGTGGAGGTGATGTAGCCGCCATCCTTGTTGCTGTCGGAATAGCCGATCATCACTTCCTGATGGCCCCGCGCCTTCACCACGCCGGCGATTTCGGGCAGGCCGAAATAGGCGGACATGATCTTGGGCGCGGCCTCAAGATCGCCGATGGTTTCGAACAGCGGGATCGCCATGATCGCGGCGTGCGGCGGATCGCCATTGTCGCCTACCCGCCACAGCCCCGCTTCCTTGAGCAGGATGTTCACTTCCAGCAGGTCAGAGACGCTCTGCGCCATGGAAATGATATAATGGGTGATGCATTGCGGCCCGTAGAGGCGGTGTGCTTCGCCGGCGGCATGGACGATCGCCAGTTCCGACGCGGTTTCTTCGGAATAGGCGGAAAAGCGCGATCCGAGCGGGCGGTTGTTGGCGAGTTCGCGGCGCAACAGCGCGATGCGCGCATATTCGTCGAGCGCGAGATAATCCGCCTCCACGCCCGCGACCTTGAGCAGTTCGGCAACGACGCGTTCGTGCACGGCGCTGTTCTGGCGCATGTCGAGCGTCGCGAGGTGGAAGCCGAAGGTTTCGACCGCGCGGATGAGGCGGCCGAGCGCGCCGCCACTCGCCAGCGCGCCATTGCCTTCGCTCGCCAGCCCCTGCGCGACGACGACCAGATCATGGCGCAGGTCGGCCGGGCTGGCATAGGGTTCGCCCTTGAGCGCCGATGGCCGCGCCGGCTGGCCCCCGGTCAGCGACACACAGGTCGCGGCAAGGCGCGCATAGATGCCGCTGAGCGCACGGCGATAGGGTTCATCCTTGCGGCTGAGCGCGTCATCACCGCTGGCATCGGCCAGATCCAGCACCGCCTGGGGCACATGGGCAAGTTCGGTCGACAGCGACAGTTCAGCGCCCAGCGCATGGACGCCGTCCAGATAATAAGCGATCGCCGCCGCCGCGCCGCGCTTCAACGCATATTGCAGCTGGGGCGCCTGAACGAAGGGGTTGCCGTCGCGATCGCCGCCGATCCAGCTGCCCACGCGCAGGAAACTTTGCGGCCGCGCCCCCAGCACCCGTTCCCACCGGGCATAGAGCGCGGGCAGCACGGGCAGGAAGCTGTCCCGAAAATAAGCGAGGACATTTTCGATTTCGTCGGCCACGAACAGTTTTTCGCGGCGCAGCGGGCGTGTCTGCCACAGGAGCGCGATCTGGCGAAAAATCGCTTCGTCCAGATTTTCCCCGTCCGCCGTTTCCGTGCGCCCCGCATCTTTCAGGTGCATCAGGTCGGCGATGCGGTTCTTATGGTCGATCATGCTCTTGCGCCGCACCTCGGTCGGGTGGGCGGTCAGCACCGGCACGATCAGGCTGTGCGCCAGAAGGTCGAGCACGGCGTCGCGCCCCACACCCTGCGATTCGAGACGCGCGAGCGCGGAGGCGACATCGGCGCCCGGTTCGGCAGCGACGCCCTGGCGATCCTCCGCCAGGTTGGCGAGCATCGAAAACAGCATGAAGCCGCGCGTGAAATTCAGCGTATCATCGAGGCTGAGCGCATCCAGCCCGGTATCGGTGAGGTCCGCGCCCTGCACACCGCGCGCGCGATCGACCGAGGCGGAGCGGATATATTCGGTCTGCTGATAGAGTTTTTCCCCGCCATAGGCGCGAATGACGTCGCCCAGCAGCCGCCCGAGATAGCGGATATCGGGATTCTGCGTGATCGCAGGGGCGGTTTGCTGTGCGTGGCTCTCCATGGATAATATGCTGCACTGCAGTATGGGACTCGTCAAGGCGAATGAAGGCTTTGCCTGCCTGCGCCGGTCAATCGGCCTGACGCCTTAAGAAAGCGATGATGTCGGCGCGGTCGAGCGGGTCGGCGACGCCGGGATAGATCATCTTGGTGCCCGGCACGACCGTTTGCGGACGGGCGATCCAGGCGTCAAGCGTCCGCGCGTCCCAGCGGCCACCGGCGTCGCGCAGGGCGGCGGTGTAGCTGTAGCGCGCGCTCTGCTGCGCCATCGGCCGGCCATAGACGCCGTAGAGATTGGGTCCGCCCATGTCGGGGGAGCCTTTCGTCGCCTTATGGCAGGCGGCGCAGGCCGCGAATTTGCGTGCGCCAGCATTGGCATCGGCCACGGTCAAAAGCGCATCGAGCGAAGGATCGGGGCCGGCGGCGGCCAGCCTTTCCGCCCGGCGGTCGTCCGCGCATCCCGCCAGGACTAGCATCAGGATCAGGGCCATTTTCATCGCACCGTAACGCATGCTCTCGCTCCTTCGTGGCTGATCCTAATGGCCAGCGGACGGGCTGGACAGGGGACAGGCTGTCCCCCCCCCTTGCACTGAACCGCCCGCTTGGGCCAAAGACGCTGCCGTGACCGCCAGCATCAGCATAGGAACCGATCATCACGGCAAGGACGTGCTGGTCGATGTGGAGGAATTGCTCGCCACCCGCCTGCTCGTCCAGGGCAATTCGGGGTCGGGAAAATCGCACCTCCTGCGCCGGTTGCTGGAGGAAAGCGCCGCCATGGTGCAGCAGGTGGTGATCGACCCCGAGGGCGATTTCGTCACGCTGGCGGACCAATATGGCCATGTCGTGATCGACGCGGGCGATTATAATGAGCGCGAGATCGTCACCATGGCGGGCCGCATCCGCGAACATCGCGCTTCAGTGGTGCTGAGCCTCGATTCGCTGGAGCTGGAGGCGCAGATGAAATGCGCCGCCACTTTCCTGTCCACCCTGTTCGACGCGCCGCGCGACCATTGGTATCCCGCGCTGGTCGTGGTGGACGAAGCGCAGATGTTCGCGCCGGTCGCGGCAGGCGACGTATCGGACGAGGCGCGCCGTTTGTCGCTGGCCGCCATGACCAACCTGATGTGCCGGGGGCGCAAGCGCGGCCTGGCCGGCGTGATCGCGACGCAGCGGCTGGCGAAGCTCGCCAAGAATGTGGCGGCGGAAGCGTCGAACTTCCTGATGGGGCGCACCTTCCTGGATATCGACATGGCGCGCGCGGCCGACCTGCTGGGCATGGAGCGGCGGCAGGCGGAGCAGATTCGCGACCTGGAGCGGGGCCGCTTCCTGGGCCTTGGCCCCGCGATCGCGCGGCGACCCGTCAATGTGAAGATCGGCGCGGTGAAGACCGGATCGCGGGGCGGCGCCCACAAGCTGATGCCGCCGCCGGTCGCCGCGACGGAGGATTTCCAGGAGCTGTTGTTCGCCAAGGCCGAAGCCGATGCGCTGCCCGCGCCCCCGCCGCGCGCCGACCCCCCGCCCCGCCCGGCCGAGGAGATCATGCGCGCGCTGGCCGACGCGCCACAGGCCAAGCCCGCCGCGCCCGAACTGGATTTCGGCGAAAATGAGCCGGTCGTGATCGCGGTGCTGGAGGAAATGGTCGCGGATTTGGGCGACGCCACGCCCGGCGTCGCCAGCCTGTATCAGGATTTTGGCGTGCGCTGCCGGATGAAGGGCATCAAAAAATCGCCGCTCGACCTGCCGGCCTTTCGCAAGCGCTTCGCCATGGCGCAGGCAGGCATGGCCGATGGTGACGACCCGCGCTGGCAGGACGCCATCCGCGCGTCAGAGCCGGTGCCAGAGGATATGCTGGCCCCTTTCCTGCTGATCGCGCGCGCGGCGATCGACGGGCAGCCCTGCCCCGACGACGGTGCGCTGGCCCGCGCCTATGGCACCAGTTCGCCCGGACGCGTACGCCGGCTGATCGACTATATGGAGAAACTGGGCGTCATCGTCGCGCGCACCGATTTTTCGGGCAAACGCTCGATCGGCCTGCCGGGCCTGGGCCTGTCGACCGCCGTCGCGGAGGGGTGAGCATAGCCGCTTTGCACGGCTGAAAGGTTGATGACAGCAAGCCCGCATACAGCACCGCCGCATTTTCCCTGAAAAGAAGCGGAGCTGTTTATGAGCCATGTCTGGACGACCATATTGTCCGATTTTTCCCAGCTGGGATCGCCATCGGCGCTGGCCGCCTTCGGCCAGGTGGTGCTGATCGACATCATGCTGGCGGCGGATAATGCGATCGTGGTGGGCGCGCTGGCGGCCGGACTGCCGCCCGCTTCGCGCCGCAAGGTGATCGCCATCGGCGTGATCGCGGCGCTGGTGCTGCGGATCGCCTTTGCGCTCATGGTGACGCAGCTGATGCAGCTGGTGGGACTGGTCTTCGCCGGCGGCCTGTTGCTGGTCTGGGTCGCATGGAAGATGTGGCGCGAGTTGCGCTCGGACGGCGAGGCGGAAGACGCCGGGGATGTCGCCGGCCCCGCGGCGCCAAAGGGCTTTGCCCAGGCGGCCTGGGCCGTAGCGGTCGCGGACGTGTCGATGAGCCTGGACAATGTGCTGGCGGTCGCGGGCGCGGCGCGCGAGCATCCGGGCATCTTGGTCGTCGGACTGGTCCTGTCGGTCGCGCTGATGGGCGTTGCGGCCAATCTGCTGGCCCGCGTCATCGAACGCTATCGCGCGATTGCCTATATCGGCCTGCTGGTGATCCTCTATGTCGCGGGCAAGATGATCTACGAAGGCATTGTCGATCCCGCCACGGGGATCGCGGCGCTATTTTGATGTCGGTCAGGCCATGACCCGATCGGGACTCCGGGTCATGGCCTGCCCCCCCGTCAGGCGACGAAGGGGAAAGCGAGCGCGATCATTCCCGCCAGCGTCATGACGATGCAGACGGCGGCGGCCGGTAGCAGCGTGAAGCGCTGATGATCGGCAAGGTCGATGCCCGCCAGGCTGACGAGCAGATAGGTCGAGGGCACCAGCGGCGAGAGCAGATGCACCGGCTGCCCCATGAGCGAGGCGCGCGCGATCGCCATCGGTTCTACGCCATAATGCGCGCCCGCCTCCGCCAGGATCGGCAGCATGCCGAAATAGAAGGCGTCATTGGAAATGAAGAAGGTGAAAGGCATGGACAGCAGCGCCGTGATCGGCGCCATATAGGGACCGAGCGCAGGCGGGATGAAGCCGACCACTTCCTTGCTCATCGCTTCCACCATGCCGGTGCCGCCCAGGATGCCGGTAAAGATGCCCGCGGCAAAGATCAGCGAAACGACCGACAGCACATTGCCGGCATGCGCCGCGATCCGTTCCTTCTGCTGCGCGACGCGGGGGTAATTGACCACCATCGCGATCGCAAAGGCGATCATCATGAGCACCGATAAGGGCAGGATGCCCCAGACGAGCAGGCCAAGCAGCGCGACGACCAGCGCGGCATTGATCCAGCGCAGGTGCGGGCGGCGCGCTTCGGGATATTGCGACACGCCCAGATCGGCGATGTCGACGGGTTCCCGCTGTGGCACATGGACATGCCCCAGGCGGCGCCGTTCCTTGATACCGAACCAGAAAGCGAGGCCCAGCAGAAAGGCCAGGCCCGCGATCATGCCGGGAATGAGCGGCAGGAACAGATCGGCGGCATCCAGCTTGAGCGCGCTTGCCGCGCGGGCGGTCGGCCCGCCCCATGGCGTCAGGTTCATGATCCCGCTCGTCACCATCAGCAGGCAGACGAGGTAGATGCGCTTCATGTCGAAGCGTTTGTAGAGCGGCAACAGCGCGGCGATGGTGATGATGTAGGTGGTGGAGCCGTCGCCATCGAGGCTGACGATGGCACACAGCACCACGCTGCCCAGCAGGATGAGCAGCGGATCACCATGGACGATCCGCACCAGCCGCCCGACCAGCGGGTCGAACAGGCCCGTGTCGGTCATCGTCGAGAAGAAGAGGATCGCAAACAGCAGCATGACGCCGGTGGGGGCGAGGTTTTTGATCCCGTCGATCATCATGTCGCCCAGGCCCGCCGCCTGGCCGGCAATCACCCCGAAAATGGAGGGAATGAGGATCAGGGCAACGAGCGGCGTCATCCGCTTGGTCATGATCAGCGTCATGAAGGTGGCGACCATCAGGAAGCCGAGCAGGGCAAGGTTCATTGCTGCATCCTTGGAAGGGACAAGAGGAGGATCAGAAGGTGACGCCGACGCGGGCGCTGACGGTCTGGCCGTCGTCGCTGCCGGTGAAGTCGCCGGCGCGATTATGGGTGCGCCAATGGATTCCGTTCAGCTGAAGCCGGGTGAAGCTGTTGAGATACCAGTTGACGCCCAGCGTCGCGGCCCAGCCATCGCCGCCCAGCGCCAGGTCGGTATAATCCAGATTTTCGTACCGCGCCGTCAGCTCGATCGCGCCGGGACCACCATCGAAAGTGGGGCTGAGCACATTGGGCTGGCCAAAGCTGCCGAGGCGCGGGTTGTAGGGTGGCAATTCGCCGGTCAGGAAAAAGCCAGTGGACAGGCTCCACGCCTTGCTTCCGAAATCCGGCCGGTCGCCGGTCAGCCGCGCCACGCGTCGGCCCGCTTCGCCCATCACCCACAGGCTGCCGGCATAGCCGCCCAGTTCCAGCCCATAGCCGGTCGTCGATCGACCGCCGAGCAATTCGCCGGTCGACACCCGCACGGCGCCGTTGAAGCGGCCGCCGATGACGGTGCTGCGCGTCAGAGTGTTCGCTGCCGACGACAGCGCCTCGTCAAAGCCCCAGGCGCCGACATGGAGCAGGGACCGGTCGGTCTTGATCGGATTCCAGTGCGCGCGGGCGGCCACGGTGCGGCTGTCATTTGTCGCCTGCTGACCATCGATCCGGTCGCCGGTCACGCTGACCGAGGCATGCCAGTCCGGGCCGAACAGCCGGCCCATAATCCCGATTCCATAGAAGCCGCGCTGCGGAATGATGGCGGTCGATACGGTGCTGCGTTCGAGGAACGGCGTCGAATCCGATCCGGTGCTGCCTTCAAAGGCGCGATCGTTGAACAAATGGCCGGCGCGCACGTCATAGTCGACCTTGCTGCCCAGGCGATTGCGCCAGCCAAGGAAGGCGGTGACGATATCGACCTCATTTTCCGAAAAATCGCTTTCGAACTGATAGAAGAAATGCGGGCCGACGCCGCCTTCCAGCCCCAGACGCAAGGCGCGCATGCCGGTCGTCGTGGTATTACGGCCCTTGTAGCGCGACCCGTAGGTCGAGCTGACATCGACCAGGATGCGGCCGCGCGGCTTGTAGGTGAAGACGCCATCGGCAGACCGGAAAACCGGCAGGCCCGCGCCCCATTCGGTCGTCACCCCGGCCGGGTTGGCGGCGACGGCGCGGGCCTGCGCCACGTCAAGGTCGGCGGGGCCGGGCGGCACGATCTGCGGCGCGAACGGGGTGATGACCAGCGGCGGGGCCGATTGCTGTTGCGCGACCTGTTGATCGGGCGCTGTTGAAGGCTGCGCGGCGGTTGCGGCGGTCGCGGCCGTCGCAACTGGCGGGTTTTGCCCCTCCAGCCGGTCGAGCCGGGCCTTGAGGGTGGCGATTTCAGCCGCCTGCGCCTTGACGAGCGCGGCCAGCTCTTGCGCACTGGGCGTTTGCGCCAAGGCGGGGGTTGCGGCGATGAGCGCCAAGGCGGCGCAGCCGGCCCGTAGCGGAATAGCAGGCATTTTATCTGGCTCCAGAGGCTAAGGTCTCGCGCCACTGGCGCAGAAAGCGCTGTTGTTTGAGGCGGTCGAGATTGACGAGAAGCTGAGGCCCCACGCGCACGGGGCGCGCCTGCGCGGCAGGAAGCCGGCGCGCGCGGATGTCGGTGCGCGCCGGCCAGAGGCTGTGCCGGGCAAGCAGGGACTGGCCCTGACGCGACAGCAGGAAATCAAGGAACAGCTTGGCCCCGGCAGGGTGCCGCGCTTCGCGCGCGATGAACGCGATGCGCGAGAGAATGATGGTATAATCCTGCGGGAAGACGACGCCGATCCGCGGGTCGCGCCGCGCCCGCTCCAGCGCATAGGAACCGATCACATTATAGGCGATGGCCAACCGGCCCTCGGCCACGCCGCGCAGCATCGGTTCGGTCGTGGTGGCGAGCACGGGCCGGGTGGCGGCCATCGCTTCGACAAGCGACTGGGTATCGCGCGTGATGGCGTAATCCTGTGTCAGGTACAGATAGCCGGTGTTGGACCGCGCCGGATCAAAGGTCGCGACCTTGCCCATGAGCGCACGGCGATCCCGGCGCAGCATCGTTTCCAGCGCGGCATGGCTGCGCGGCGGATTGGGCACGGCTTTCTTGTTATAGACATAGGCGATGGGTTCGGCCGTGATGCCATATCCCATATTCTTCCACACCGCCGAGGCGGGGAGCGCGGGCTTTTCGGGGCTGGCATAAGCCTGCGCAAAGCCATCGTTGATGAGCTTTACCTGCTGGTCCATCGCCGAGGACCAGACCAGGTCCGCCGATGCCTTGCGCGCCCGCGTTTCGGCGACGAAGCGCCGATACATCTCGTTGGAGCCAAGGTCGGTATAGCGGACGGTGACGCCGGGATAGCGCCGCTGGAACGCGACGATGACCGGCGCCATTTCCGACGTGTCGGCATTGGCGTAGACAATGACCTGCCGCTCGGCGCGCGCCGCCGCGATCAATTGGTCATAGGAGCGCGGATAGCCCGTCGGCCGCTCCGCCACGGCGGTGGCGACCGGCGCAACCAGACTTGCCAACAGCGCCATGATCCGAATAACCCGTTGCATCATCCACTCCTTGCTTCGTCCGCTTCTGTCGCCGGATTAAGATGCAGGGGTTCGTTACGAAGCCAAGCTGTCATCAACCTTTCATCAGCAGGTGCCCCATTCGCATTTTGATGATCGAGGACGACGCTGCCCTGGCCCGCAGCATTTCGGCACTGTTGCGCGCAAGCGGCCATGCCGTCGATCATGTCCCGACCGGAGAGGATGCGCTCGCCATCGTGGGCAGCGAACCCTATGCGCTGATCATCCTGGACGTGGGCCTGCCGGGCATGGACGGATTTGCCGTGCTGGCCGATCTGCGCCGCCGCGGCGAAAAGGTGCCGGTCCTGATGCTGACGGCGCGGGACGCGCTGGATGACCGCGTGCGCGGGCTGGACCTGGGCGCGGACGATTATCTGCGCAAGCCGTTCGATCCCGAAGAACTGGAAGCGCGCGTGCGCGCGCTGGGGCGTCGTCGCGGCGGCGACCCGACGCCGCAGATTCGTGTCGGGTCGCTGACCATCAACCGGTCGACCGGCGCGGTCGCGGTGGGGGAACGGTTAATCGACCTGCGCCGCCGGGAACTGGCGGTGCTCGAAGCGCTCGCCACGCGTGCGGGGCAGGTGGTGCCGCGCGAAATGCTGATCGGCGAAGTGTTCGGTTTTGACGAGCCGGTCGGCGGCAACGCGATCGAGGTGCATGTGACGCGCGTGCGCGGCAAGCTGGCGCCCGATGGACCGACGATCCGGACGGTGCGCGGCGTCGGCTATATGCTCGATGCAGGGTAAAGGCGGCCCCAAAGCGCACGCGATCGCCCTGCGCACCCGGTTGCTGGCGGCGATGCTGGGGCCGTTGCTGGGCGCGGCGGCGATCATCGGGATAGGCGGAGCGACGCTGATTTCCGATGTCGTTCGCCGAACAAACGACCGCGTGCTGGGCGGCGCGCTGGGGGCGATCGCCGAAACGGTTCAGGTGGAACGGGGCGAAGTGACGCTTGACCTGCCGCCGGCCGCCTTTGGCATGCTGGAAAATAGCGAGCGCGACAATGTCTATTACAGGATCGCGGTGGGGCCGGACCTGCTGACGGGCTATACCGACCTGCCAGCGCCGGACCCGGCGACACTGGCGATCGATCAGCCCCGCTTTCGCTTTGCGCGCTTTCGCGATCAGGACATACGCATCGCGGAAGTCAAACGCATGCTGCCGCGCATCGAACGGCCGGTCATCGTGCAGGTCGCCGAAACGCTCGACAACCGGTCCGCGCTGACACGGCGGATGATCATCGCGCTGCTGGTCGGTGAGGTGGCGCTGGTGGGCGTCGCCGTCCTGCTGCTCCGCCCGGCGCTGGGATGGAGCTTGCGCCCATTGGCCCGCTTGCGCCGCACGATCGAGGCCCGCGACGCCAGCAGCCGACCCGATTTTTCGCCGCTGGACGCAGGCCCATTGCCCCATGAATTGCGCCCGCTGGCGACGGCGTTCGATCATCTGCTGGCGCAACTCGACCGGGCGACCAGCAGCATGCGGCGCTTTACCGCAGACGCTTCGCATCAGATGCGCACGCCATTGTCGATCCTGCGGGTGCAAGTGGCGCTGGCGCGACGAGGATCGGTTGCGGCACTGGACGAAATCGATGAGGCGGTGCAGCGGCTTGAACGCCTCGTCACCCAATTGCTCGCGCTCGCGCGCGCCGAGGAAAGCGGCGAAGCGCCGCCGCTCGAAGCCGTCGACCTGCGCGAAGTGAGCCGTGCCGTCATCGGTCGGCTCATCAACCAGGCGATCCATTGCGGGGTCGAACTGACATTGGAGGTCGCGGACGACGCGCCATATGTCGTTCCGGCGCATCGGACGCTCGTCTATGAGATAATGGCGAACCTTGTCGATAACGGCATCCGCTACAATCAGCGGGGCGGCACCGTAGGCGTCCTGCTGTCGCGTCAAGCCGATGCGGTGCTGCTGCGGGTGCGGGACGATGGCCCCGGCATCGCGCCGGAGGACCGCGAACGGGTGTTCGAACGTTTTTACAGGGCGCGGGCCGCCAACGGGCCGGATGGAACCGGACTGGGGCTGGCCATCGTCCAGTCCGCCGCGTCGCGCATGGGCGCTGTCGTATTCTTGCAGGACGAGGAGCCGGGCCTGTCGGTCACCGTGCGCTTTCCAACGATCGCGGCAGGCAGCGACGAATGACGCATGGCCGTGGCGGGTGATTCATGGCCGGCGGGGGGCACCGGACGATCGGCATCGATGTAGAAAAACGGATGGACGGCATCGCCTTTATGGACGTTGTGCCTGCGCCAGGGCGCTTATGGTGGGCGATGACGGGCTCGAACCGCCGACATTCTCGGTGTAAACGAGACGCTCTACCAACTGAGCTAATCGCCCCCGTGGGGAAGGCGCCTATTGCGGCGAAATGGTGCGGCGGTCAAGCCTCAGCCGCACAGCAATCGACGGCTGGCGCCGAACCAGCGCGTCATGGCTTCGGCGGTGTCGTCCGCCAGCGAAATGAAGACGCGGCGGCCGTCCTGGGGGTCCGCATGCCGCAGCACCATGCCCTTGTCGGTCAGCGTGCGGATCCAGCGCAACGCCGTCGTGGGCGGAACGGCGGCGGCGATGCACAGGCTGGAGACGGATACGCGTTCCTGTTCCAGCCGGGCGGCAAGCAAATCGAGCAGCATGTCCCAGGCCGGATCGGCGAACAGCTCGCCGGGCAGGAAATCGGCCCGGATGCGCCGCGCGCGCAGCATGTCGCGCACCTGTTGCCCGGTCAAAGCCGCCGCCGGGGCGGGGCGCGCAGGCTCCGTGAAGGATGTAATGACCGGCATGCCGATATAGTCGCTCGGCCGGTCGGAAATGCGCGGCCCAAGGTCGAAACTGGGCGCGGCGGCGATCTTGTTCCGCTGTGTCAGCGCATCGAGCGTACGCGCCAGGCGACCGACTTCCTCGCTTAGTTGCTGAAGGCGCAGGCCTTCGCGATCAACCTCATGCAGGCTGCCGGAAAGGGGGCGATGTTCACCCGCCGCGACAAGGGCAGCGGCCAGTTCCACCGGGTCGGGATCGCATAGCAACTGCGTATGGGCGCTGCGGATGCACGCAAAAACAAGGTCTATCGTGTCCCACCCCGCCACCAGCACGACCGCCATGCCGGTTTGGATCGCCTGCGTTTCCACCTGGACCAGCAGCCGTTCCAGCGTCGCGGTCATGATCGGGCAGAACAGCAGGAGCGTATCGCACTGCGTCTGCTCATCCAGCCTGGCCGAAGCGTCGGCAAGGCCCGTCACGCCCAGCAGACGCAGTTTCGCGGCGTCCGCAATCGGCGCGACCTCTTCCATATCCGCCCAATCGGCGATGACGAGCAGGCTCTGCCGGTCATCGGGCGCGCCTATCGGCAAGGTGATGTTGCCCGATGGCATGAATTGGGGGAAATCATCCGTCATTGCGCGGTCCCTGTTCCAGCTTCGTTCCCAACCCTAGCGCAAGAACGGATGGGATCACCCCCCTCTTCACCCGATTTGGAGGCGAAATGCGACGTTTAGCCCCGAGTCTTTCCCGGTTTGCACCATCTTCCATCCATTTTCCGTCCGTCCCGGCGGTATCATGGCCCAATTTGCTTGCGCCTCCGCGCCTTCAGCGGCTGCGGGAAAACCATGTCCGATTTGGATGATTTGGCTTAAACCCCGGTAGCGCGGGCAAATTCTATGTAGAGCGCGCGCAGGCGCATGGCGACCGGCCCGGGCCGGCCATCCCCGATCTTGCTTCCGTCAATGTGCACCACAGACTGGCACAAGGTGGATGCGCTGGTGATGAAAGCCTCCTTCGCCTGCTTGGCTTCGGCGACGGTGAAGGAGCGGCGGATCAGCGCAAGGCCCTTTTCTTGCGCCAGCGCGCCGATGGCCGCGCCCGTGCAGCCCGCCAGCACCGACTGGCTGTAGGACCGGGTGACGATGCCCTCCTCAGTGACGATGAACGCAGTGGAGGATGCGCCTTCCGTCACGAAGCCATCCTCTACCATCCAGGCTTCCTGCGCGCCAGCCTCCCTCGCGGCCTGCTTGGCCATGGCCTGCGCCAGCAGCCCCACGCTCTTTATATCGCGGCGCGCCCAGCGAAGGTCGGGAACGGTGGCGACGGCGATACCGTCATGCACCGCCGGAATGTCGAGGAACGGCTTGGCCTGCACGAACAGGAACATAGTGGGTTGCAGACCTGCCGGCGGGATGAAATCGCGTGTCGTGTCAGCCCCGCGCGTCACTTGAAGATAGACCAGCCCTTCGGTCAGGCCATTGCGGACGACCAGCTGCTTCTGCACCGCCTCAATCTCTTCCAGGCTAAGCGGCAGGTCGATGCCGATCGCCCTGGTCGAACGTTCCAGCCGCGCGAGATGCGACGCGCTGTCCACCAATTTTCCGTCGATGACCGCCGCCACCTCGTAAATGCCGTCGGCAAACAGGAAGCCACGGTCGAGCGGCGAAATGCGCGCTTCATCGAGCGGCAAATAGGTTCCGTTCAGATAGGCGACGGACATGACGGGTGGATTTCCTCAGCAACAGACGGTGGGATGCTTTTCCTGCTTCGACTGACAGGGTCAACCATTCCGCAGGTTATGGACGCTGCAAATTTCAGTCGACGTGTCACGCGTCAGTCGCGACGATCGAGCAGGCACCCCCAGCCGGGCTTGTAGCGCGCCGTGCGTGTGGCGAGCAGCGGAACACTGGCCCGCACGGCCCGCTGCTCCGGCACGTCGGTCATCCGTACCAGCGCCATGCCAGGTTCCTTGTCGTCCGCGCACTGTCCCATCGGCCGACCTTCGACATAATGGCAGGAACAGCCGATGCGCGCGCCATAGGCAGCGCCCAGTTGTGCGCGGGCATGCAAGGTCGGCCACTGCCAGGCAAGCAGGCCAAGAAATATGAGAACGATCAGCATCGCCCCGATCCACCATTTCCGTCGAACCGCCATGGCTCTTTCCCGCGCTCGCCTGTAAAGGCGCCGGCTTATGCAGATCCACAGCCGAATCGTAAAGCGTCTTGGCCTGACCGCGGGCATCGTCGCGCTCGTCGCCGCCGGATCGCTGGCCGGGCGCGCGGCCCCGACCGCCGAACCTGTCTATATTGTCGCGTCCGATGTCGTGACGGGAGAAAGCACGCTGCGCGCCGCGATCGACCCGCTGTTCGACAATGCGGACATGGGTGAGACTCGCGCCCTGATCGTGATGCGTGACGGTCAGATCGTCGCGGAACGCTACGCGCCGGGTTTTGGCCCTGATACCAAGTTGCTGGCCTGGTCGATGGCCAAGACCGTAACCGCCGTGCTGGCAGGCCTGATGGTCGCGGACGGCCGGTTGGCGCTCGACGCGCCGGTGCCCGTGCCCGCCTGGAGCCAGCCGGGCGATCCGCGCGGGCGGATCACGCTGCGGCAATTGCTGACCATGAGTTCGGGCATCGACCATGTCGAGGATGGCGAACCGGTCACGGCGGGCGATACGGTGCGCATGCTGTTCCAGGACGGGGCGCAGGACATGGCCGCCTATGCCGAAGCCAAGCCGCTGGCTCATGCGCCGGGCGAAAACTTCGCTTATTCGACCGGCAGCACGATGATCCTGTCGGACCTGATGACGCGGATGCTGACAAACAGCGAGGACCCCGACGTGCGCCGACGCGCGATGCAGATGTTCATCGACGGACGGTTGAAGGCACCGGGCAAGCTGCCCAGCCTGACGCCTGAATATGACGCGCATGGCACGATGATCGGCGGCAGCATCCTGCACATGACCGCGCGCGATTATGGGCGCTTTGGCGAATTGCTCCGCCGGCGTGGACGCACGCCTGCGGGACATCAGATTTTGCCGGAAAAATGGATCGACCTGATGACCACGCCATCGCGGCGCAATCCGGCCTATGGGCTGCATATCTGGCTGAACCGGGCCAGCGACGAAAGCGCGCTGATGCCCGGCCAGGCCCCCGAAAGCCTGTTCGGCTGCGTCGGGCATAATGGCCAATATATCCTGATTTCGCCATCGCAGCGGCTGACCGTCGTGCGCATCGGCATGTCCCCCCGCAAGGAGCAGCGCCGCGCGGTGCGCGCGGGGCTGGCGCGATTGATGGGGTTGTTTCCGGGTTAAAGCAGAAAGCGTCCCTCGATCACGGTGCGGCAGGCGCCGGTCAGGATGACTCGGTCGCCCTCCAGCGCGCAGCCGAGCCGACCGCCCCGGGCAGACGCCTGCACCGCGCTGATCCGCGTCTTGCCCAGCCGTTCCGCCCAGAAGGGGGTAAGGAGGCAGTGGGCCGAGCCAGTCACCGGATCTTCATCCACGCCGCCGCCAGGCACGAACACGCGACTGACGATGTCGCTATCCGCGCCGGGCGCGGTGGCGATGAGCATGACGTCGCCCTGCCCCCGTAGCGTTGCGAAATCCGGCGTCAGCGCGCGCACGGCGGCTTCATCGGGGAAGAGAAAGAGGCTGTAGCCGCCGTCTCGCCAATACGATTCGATGGGAGCGCCGCCCAGCCCTTCGGCAAGATCGGGCAAATCGCGCGGCGTCATGGTCCAGGCCGGCAGCGACAGGGCATAGCCCTGCCCGTCCCGCGATACGGTGAGTATCCCGGCATGCCGCGTGCGGAAGCGGACCGCATCGCCCTCCATCAGCACATGGCCGCTCGCCAGCGTGGCATGACCGCACAGCTTCACTTCCAGCGTCGGCGTGAACCAGCGCAGCGCATAATCGGCATCCGGATCGTCCGGCGTCGCTACGGTAAAGGCGGTTTCGGAGAGGTTGTTTTCCTGCGCGATGGCCTGAAGCGTCGCGTCGTCCAGCCAGGCATCGAGCGGCATGACGGCGGCCGGGTTGCCGGTAAAGGGCGCATCGGCAAAGGCGTCGACCTGGGTGAAGGGCAGGCTGGTCATCAGGGGCATCCTTTCGTTGCGCGGCCTTCTGCCCGGTTGCTGCGCCGTTGGACAGGGCCGGCCGGTTCCGACTGGCCGTTCAGCCCAGCAACACCAATGCACCGCAGACCGCCAGGCCGACGATGATGTTGAGGGGGACGCCGATGCGCACGAAATCAGCAAAGCGATAGTCGCCCGCCGCATAGACCAGCGCATTCGTCTGATAACCGATCGGCGTAGCAAAGCAGGCGGAGGCCCCGATCATCAGCGCGATGACGAGCGGGCGTGCGTCGACCTGCAATTGATGCGCGAGGGCGATGACAATCGGCGTCATCAACGCCGCCACCGCATTGTTGCTGAGCAATTCGGACAGGATCAGCGCGGCGAAATAGACGATGAAGATCAGCGCCCAGGGCGGCGCCACCTGCATCAACGGCGTGATCCAGCCCACCATCATCGTGACGCTGCCCGCCTGCTCCAGCGCGACGCCGACCGCCAGCATGGCAAAGATCAACACCAGGACATCCCCGTCGATCGCGCCCCACGCCTCCTCCGCGTCGATGCAGCGGGTGGCGAGGATCGCACCGACCGCGATGATCGCGGCAAGGCCGATGCCCATGATACCCAGCGCCGACAGCGCGATCACCATCGCCATGGCCAGGATCGCGATCCACGCCTTGTTCCGGCGGAAGGCGCGGGTGCGGCTGATGTCCACACCCATGAGGTTGGGATTGTCGCGCAGCGAGCGCATCGCATCGTCACTGCCCGCGATCAGCAGGCGGTCAGCGCCGCGAATGCGGGCTTCGGCGAGATTGGGTCCGGGCAGATGCCGGGCGCGATTGATGCCGATGATCCGTACGCGCAGGGCGTGGAGGAAGGGGATATCCATCAGCCGTTCGCCGATCGATGGATGGCTGGGCGCGACCATCGCCTCGATCACCGTGCCCTCGCGCCCCGATGTTTCGGAATCCGCGGCGATGCCCAGTTCGAAATGCCCTGATTCGCGCAGCGTCATGATCGCCGTGCCGTCGGCGCGCACGATCAGGCGATCGCCGGCGTGCAATTCCTCCTGCGACAGGTCGCCGCGCCGTATCTCCCCCGCCCGCTTGAGGCCGAGCAGCGCGGCCGATCGCCCGAACAGCGTCAGCGATCCGATTTCCCGACCGATATATTCGCTGTCATGGGGCACCACCAGTTCGGTCAGATAATCCTGCGCATTGCCGCCATCCTGGCCGGATATGGCCGGCGGATCGCTGGGCAGCAGGAAGGACAGGCCGACAAGCGCCGCCAGTCCGGCGACGGTGCCGGCAATGCCGAAGGGCGCGATGTCGAAAATGCCAAAGGGGGTCATACCCTGATCCGCCGCGATGCCCGCGACGATCAGATTGGTCGATGTGCCGATCAGCGTGATGCAGCCACCCAGCACCGCCACGATGCTGAGCGGCATCATCAGCTTCTTGAGCGGGACGCCCGTGACCTGCGACAATTTGAAGATGATGGGGATGAGCACGACGACGACAGGCGTATTGTTGAGGAAGGCGGACGCCACCGTCGCGCCCAGCATCACCTCCACGATCGCCAGGCGCGGATGTTTTTCCGCGCGCTTCATAACGAAATCCGCCGCCCGATTGATCGTGCCGGTGCGGATCAGTGCGCCGGCAAGCACGAACATCGCGCCGATCGTCAGCGGCGCGCTGTTGGAGAAGACGGAGAAAAGCCCCTTTTCATCCAGCAATCCCAGCGCGGCATAGGCGCAGGCGCCCAGCACGGAGACGACCGTGGGCGAATAGCGTTCGCGCACGAATTCCACGAACATCAGCGCAAGGATGATGAGGCCGATTTCCGCGCGATAGACGCCCAAGAGCGCGGACATGAAGTGCATCTGGCGTTGGCCCCCTGGAACGCGTGGAACCGCGTTTTAGCCCGGGTCAACGAAATGGGCCAGCCATGGTTGCATGGCTGGCCCGTGTCGCGGCGTTGAGGGGACGTTTTGACCGTCAATCCACGCTTTTTCATCATAGCGCTTTCCGCAGAAAACGCTTTGACGCGCAGTGACGCTCCCCAGGCTTACGCTCTGCCGCACGCCCTCCCGCGGGCGTTGATCGTCATAATAGCGTAACCGGGGCGAGTCGTCTCGCATGGAACGGACGTCCGGCGCAGGATTGGCGCGGTTCGGCGCGTCAGTCGGCTGCGCCGCCGCCGCACTGGGCGCGGTGAAGCAGCTTCTGATCGGCCAGGACCAGCGCCATCATGGCTTCCACCACGGGTACGCCGCGAATACCCACGCACGGGTCATGCCGCCCCTTGGTGATGATCTGCGATGCGTCGCCCTCGCGCGTCACGGTATCGACGGGGATCAGGATGGAACTGGTCGGCTTGAAGGCGACCCGCAGCTTGATCGGCTGGCCGGTCGAAATGCCGCCGGCGATGCCGCCCGCATGGTTGGCGAGGAAGGTCGGGCCATCGGCGCCCGGCCGCATCGGATCGGCATTGTCTTCGCCGCGCAGCCGCGCCGCGGCAAAGCCGTCGCCGATCTCGACGCCTTTGACGGCATTGATGCCCATCATCGCGGCGGCCAGTTCACTGTCCAGCTTGGCATAGAGCGGCGCCCCCCACCCAGCCGGGACGCCCGATGCGACGCATTCGACGACCGCGCCCAGGGACGAACCGTCGAGGCGAGCCGCGTCAACCAGCGCCTCCCACCGCTGGGCGGCTTGCCGGTCCGGGCAGAAAAACGGATTTTCCCCGATCTGCGCCGGATCGAAATTGGCATAATCGATCGCGTCGCCGCCAATCTCGCTGACATAGGCGAAAATATCGACGTCCGGAATGACGAGCCGCGCCACCGCGCCCGCCGCCACCCGGCTTGCCGTCTCGCGCGCCGAGGAGCGCCCGCCGCCGCGATAGTCGCGAAACCCATATTTGGCGTCATAGGCATAATCGGCGTGGCCGGGGCGATAGGCCCTGGCGACGTCCGAATAATCCTTGGACCGCTGATCAATATTCTCGATCATCAGGCTGATCGGCGTGCCGGTGGTGCGGCCCTCGAACACACCCGACAGAATGCGCACTTCATCCGCTTCGCGCCGCTGGGTCGTGAATTTGGATGTGCCGGGTTTGCGCAGGTCGAGCCATGGTTGAATGTCCGCTTCCGTGAGCGGCAGGCCGGGCGGGCAGCCGTCCACCACAGCGCCGATCGCGGGGCCATGGCTTTCGCCCCAGGTTGTGAAGCGAAAGACGCGACCGAAACTGTTGAAGCTCATGTGTCCCGCGCCCTATTTATCGAGCGCGATGTCCGGCGCGTCCTCGGCTTTCATGCCGATGACGTTGTAGCCTGCGTCGACATGGTGGATTTCGCCGGTCACGCCGGACGCGAGATCGGAGAGAAGGTAGAGGCCCGCGCCGCCGACATCCTCGATCGTGACGTTGCGGCGCAGCGGCGAATTGAGTTCATTCCATTTGAGGATATAGCGGAAATCGCCGATGCCGCTGGCCGCGAGCGTCTTGATCGGCCCGGCGGAGATGGCGTTGACGCGGATATTTTCCGGTCCCAGGTCCATCGCCAGATATTTGACGCTGGTTTCCAGCGCCGCCTTGGCAACACCCATGACGTTATAATGCGGGATCACCTTTTCCGCGCCATAATAGCTCAGCGTCAAGATGCTGCCGCCATTGGGCATCAGCGCGCGGGCACGCTTGGTCACGGCGACGAAGCTGTAGGCAGACACGTTCATCGTCAGCAGGAAATTGTCGAGGCTGGTGTCGACATACAGGCCGCGCAGTTCATTCTTGTCGGAAAAGCCGATGGCGTGGACGACGAAATCGAGGCTGCCCCAGCGTTGCTCGATCTGTGCGAAGGCCGCGTCGAGCTTGTCCATGTCCGTGACGTCGCAATCGATCAGGAAATCGGAGCCGACCTGCTCGGCCAGCGGCTTTACGCGCTTGGCCAGGGCATCGCCCTGATAGGAAAAAGCGAGCTCCGCGCCCTGTGCGTGCAATTGCTTGGCGATGCCCCAGGCCAGCGACTTGTCGTTGGCCAACCCCATGATGAGGCCGCGCTTTCCTGCCATCAAGCCTGTCATATCGTCGTTCCGTTCCCTTTGTCCTGCACGGTCGCGTCCGTTTCCTCATCGGGAAATTCGGCCAGCGCCGCGTTCAATTCCGCGCCAATTACCACGCCAAGCCCGACGAGAAAGAAAAAAATCAGGGTGATCATGACGCCGGCAAGGCTGCCATAGGTGCGCCCATACCCGCCCAGCAGCGCCAAGGTGGGCGGCAACAACAGGGTCGTGCCATACCACCAGAGCGCGGTCGCGACAGCGCCAGGCCATTTGGGAAACCGCCTGTCCTTGTAGGCGGTAGGGGTGAGAGCGACGAAGAGGGACCAGAGCGCGACGCACACCACCGCCATCGGCACCAGTCGGGCCGACGCGACCAGGGCAATGGCGTCATCGGCCCAGGGAAGGAGGCGCAGCAGAAACTGGTCGATGCCGGCGATGATCACCTGCATCGAAAAGGCGAACATGACCGCAAAGACGCTGACCAGCGTGATGCCGATGGCGCTTAGACGATATTGCCAGAACGCCTTGGTGCTCTTTGTCCCATAGGCCCGGCGCAATATGTCGCGGATGGTTTCGATAAGGCTTCCTACCGTCCAAAGCCCGACCAGGCCGCCCAGCCACAGCAATGGCCCGGACCGGGCGGTCAGGACATCGTTGATCGGCTGGCGCACGACATCGGCCACGCCGCGCGGCACGGTATACAGAAAGGCGTTGAGCGCCTGAAGTCCATCCTCCGTCCGGCCGAATATGCTCGCCACCGCAGCCGCGACGATGAAGAAGGGGAACAGGGTCAGCAGCGAGAGATAGGCGAGATTGCCGGCGTGAATGAAGCCATCGCTATAGGTGCCGACGAGCACCCGCTTGGCCACTTCGAAACCATGGGACCCCGGCCTCACCCTGTCGATCTGGCGGTGCAGGCGCGCCCGCGCACCATGGCCGGACCGGCGGCGCGATTCGGGCGACAGGGGGGACGGCATCGGCATCAGCCGAGCTTAACGCCTCACACGCCCAGATGGGCGCGCACGGGCCGGGCGTCCTGCCAATCCTCCACCAGCGCGCGGATCGCAGGATCATCAGCCGGCACGTCGATGTGGAGCGTCACGAGCTGGTCGCCGCGCCGCCCATCCTTGCCGGTAAAACCCTTGCCGCGCAGGCGCAGCGTCTTCCCCGACGACGTGCCCGCCGGAACGCCCAGCATGACGGGACCATCCACGGTCGGCACCTTGACCTTGCCGCCCTTGACGGCTTCATCCAGGGTGATGGGCAGGTCCAGAAGGACATTGTCGCCGTCGCGCGTGAAAAAGGGGTGCGGCTTGACCTCTATCGTCACGATCGCGTCCCCCGCCCCGCCCGGTCCGGCCTGCCCCTTGCCCGACAGGCGCATCTGCGTGCCGGTTTCGACGCCAGCCGGCAATTTGAGGTCGATCGTCTTGCCGTCCTGCAAGGTGATCCTTTGCGGCGCCAACGTCGCGGCGTCGGTGAACTGGACGGCGAGCCTGTAGGCGACATTGGCGCCCTTTGGCGGTGGCGCCTGCCGGCCAAAGCCGCCGCCGAAACCCGCGCCGCCGCCTGCCCTGCGGCCAGCGCCACCAAACAACCCTTCAAAAATGTCACCGAAATCGGCGCCGCCTTCGCCAAATTCGAAATGGGCCGACTGGCCGCCGGGGTTGCCGCGGAAGCCGCCTTGGCCCCCGCCACCGCCAAAGCCGAACGGCGCCGTCGGATTGCCTTCGGCATCGATTTCGCCCCGGTCGAAGCGGGCGCGCTTATCCTTGTCGGACAGAAGATCATAGGCGTTGGTCGCGGCGGAGAATTTTTCCGCAGCCTTGGGATTATCCTTGTTCCGGTCAGGATGCAGTTCCTTGGCCAGCTTGCGATAGGCGGATTTGATCTCCGCCTCGCTGGCGCTGCGCGCTACGCCCAAAATGGAATAGGGATCGGCCATTCATCTACCTGTTGCAAAAAAGCATCACTTGAAACCTATGTGGACGATGCATCACCGACATTCAAGACGGGCATGCGCGCAGGCGCGAGATCGGGTGACACATATCGACAGCATGGCGCTGGCCGCCTAGAACGCGCGCATGACCGATCCCTTCACGCTTTTCGACGCCTGGTTTGCCGAAGCCCGGGAAACCGAGATCAACGACAGCAATGCCATGGCGCTGGCGACCGCCGACGCGCGCGGGCGGCCGTCGGTGCGGATGGTGCTGCTGAAAGGGCATGGGCCGGGCGGCTTCATCTTCTATACAAATTTCGAAGGGCGCAAGGCCGGCGAGCTGCTGGACAATCCGCATGCCGCCCTGCTGTTTCACTGGAAATCGCTGCGGCGGCAAATCCGGATCGAGGGGCAGGTGGATGCGGTCGATGACGCGACCGCCGACGCCTATTTCGCGACGCGCAGCCGCGACAGCCAGCTTGGCGCCTGGGCATCCGACCAGTCCCGCCCCCTGCCCGACCGGCAGATATTCATGAACCGTTTCGACGACGCGAGCGCGCGCTTCGAAGGCGGTCCGGTGCCGCGACCGCCGCACTGGTCGGGTTTTCGCGTCACGCCCGAGCGCATCGAATTCTGGCAGGATCGCGCGCATCGCCTGCATGAACGGCGCCTGTTCGAACGGGATGGCCAGACCTGGCGCGAGGGGCTGCTCTATCCCTGACAAATGCCGTTAGCCCCAGGATGGCGGCGCGCGGCAGGGGCGGAAAGGCGGTCCTGCTTCGTCTTGCCTGATGCGACGGGACGCGCGCAATTGCCGGGCGGCCATGCGCCTGTTAGGTGTCTGGCCTGACAGACGGAAAAATAAGGCGGGGGCATGCCTGCGGGCGGCTTTAGAGGAATTTGATGCGAAACAGACTGACGGCGTTCATCCTCATCGGCATGGTCGCGGGGGTGCTGACCGGCTATGTGGCCAATCTCTGGGTCGGGGGCGATGACGCCACCGCCAAGGAGGTGGCCAGCTATTTCCATCTGCTCGCCGACATTTTCCTGCATCTCATCAAGATGATCATCGCCCCGCTGGTCTTTTCCACGCTGGTCGCGGGCATCGCGCATATGGGCGACAGCGCGGCGCTGGGCCGCATCGGCGGGCGCGCGCTCGCCTGGTTCATCATCGCCAGCCTGATTTCGCTGACGCTGGGCCTGATCCTCGTCAACTTCTTCCAGCCGGGCGTCGGCCTCAATTTGGTCCGATCGGGCGTGGATGCGGGCGTCAGCACAGAGGGCCTGAATTTCCGCGACTTCGTGCTGCATATCTTCCCCACCTCGATGATCGGGGCGATGGCGGAAAATTCGATTCTGCAGATCGTCGTCTTCTCGCTGTTCGTGGGCGTCGCGCTGACGGCGATCGGCGAAAAGGGCAAGCCGATCGTCACGGTGATCGAGGCGATGGTCGAACTGATGCTGCAAGTGACCGGCTATGTCATGCGGGTCGCGCCGCTCGCCGTCTTCGGCGCGCTGGCTTCGTCCATCACCGTGCAGGGCCTTGGCGTGCTTCAGACCTATGGCGAGCTGGTCGGCGAATTCTACATCGCGATCTTCTGCCTGTGGGGCCTGTTGTTCCTGGCCGGGTCGCTGTTCCTGGGCAAGCGCATGATCAAGCTGGTCCGCTATGTGCGCGAACCGATCCTGATCGCCTTTTCCACCGCATCGTCCGAGGCGGCCTATCCCAAGATGCTGGAGCAGCTCGACCGGTTCGGCGTGCCGCGGCGGATTTACAGTTTCGTGCTGCCGCTGGGCTATAGCTTCAATCTTGACGGGTCGATGATGTACGCGACCTTCGCGACCATCTTCATCGCCCAGGCCTATGGCATCGACCTGCCGATCACCACGCAGATCACCATTTTGCTGGTGCTGATGGTGACCAGCAAGGGCATCGCCGCCGTGCCGCGCGCCAGCCTGGTGGTGGTCGCCGCGACGCTGGGGCAGTTCGACCTGCCGGTGGAGGGCATCGCCTTCATCTTGGCGGTCGATCACTTCATGGACATGGGCCGCACCGCGACCAACGTGCTGGGCAATGCGATCGCGACATCGGTCATCACCAAATGGGAAGGGATGCTGGAGGTCGAGGAGCCGGAGGATGTGCCGCATCCCAAGGCCCCGGCGCATACGGCATCCGATGGCCGGCGCGGGCTGGAGCTGGCGTCCGACATGGTGGACGACCCGCGCAAGGGCTGATCCGCCGCGCGTTACCACAATACCCCGCGCACCGGCTTGATCGGGTCGGGCGCGGGATCGCCGATCGACTGGAGTAGGTCGATCTCGATCGTGCGGCACATGGCCGTCAGCGGATTGTCGTGCACGGTGTTGGCGAAGGGATCGACCAGATCGTCGCCGATCCGCAGCACGGCCAGGAACATCAACCCCGCGACCGTCGACCCCAGCGGGGTGGCAAAGCCCAGGGTTTCCACCAGGCCAATCGGCAGGGCGATGCAGAAGATATGGGTGAAGATGGTCGGTAGATAACGATATTGCACGGGCAGCGGCGTGTTCTTGATCCGCTCCATCCCCCCTTGCGCATTGGCGATGTCGACCAGCACCGCCTCCATCTGCGTTTGCTGGATGGTGTCGAGCCACCCATTGCGCCGGCCGATGTCGATCCGCCGCCCGGTGCTGTCGAGCAGGCCGTTGGCGGGATTGACGCGGGCCAGCGCCTTGCCCTTGTCCTCCGCCGTCAGGAATTTGGTGACATCATCGCCGATGGGCTGGCGGCGCAGCTGGCAGCGCAGGGCGTTCACATAGGCGATCTGCCGCTTGACGATTTCGCGCTTGAGTGCGGCCGAGTCCGGGTCCGGCATGAAGTTGCGGGTGGCGCGGGCGAGGTTGCGCGAGGCGTTGATCATCGCGCCCCACAGGGTTCGCGCTTCCCACCAGCGCTGATAGGCGCTGTTCGACCGGAAGCCGAGGAACAGCGCCAGCGCGGACCCGAAAATGGTGAGCGGCAGTTCGGGCGCTTTGAAGGGCAGCAGATAATAAGTGACTGTAACCGCGCAATCCCAGATGAACAGCACGGTCAGCGGTTTCCAGACTTCGGATGCGATCCGGCGGAAACTGGGGATGGGATCAACAATCATGCGGCTCTCCGAAAACAGAAATGCCGCAACGCAGCATCAGCGGCGATGCTCCCGGCCCCAGGCCCTGCAACGAAAAATTACAGTCATCGCCGATCAGCGCAGTTTCGCGATCGACAACCCGTCCTGCTTGGCGCGGGCCTTGACCGATTCCTCGCTGCGCGTCAGCGCCTTGGCGATGGCCTTCAAGGCCATCCCCTTTTTCGCCAGCGTGTGCAGCTTCTGGATTTCATCCTGGGTCCAGGGCTGTTTGTGACGCTCGAACCGTTCTCCCGCCATGGCGATCAATCCGCGAAGGGATCGCGGACGAGGATGGTGTCGTCGCGTTCGGGAGAGGTGGATACGAGCGTGACCGGGCAGCCGATCAGCTCCTCGATCCGGCGGATATATTTGATCGCCTGCGCAGGCAGCTCGGCCCAGCTGCGCGCGCCCGCCGTGGTTTCGCTCCAGCCGCCGATGCTTTCGTAGATCGGCTCCGCGCGCGCCTGGTCCTGCGCATGGGCGGGGAGATAGTCGAAGCTGCGGTCGCCGATGCGATAGCCGGTGCAGATCTTCAGCTCCGCAAAGCCGTCGAGCACGTCGAGCTTGGTAAGGGCGATGCCGGTGACGCCCGATACCGCGACCGACTGGCGCACCAGCACGGCGTCGAACCAACCGCAGCGGCGCTTGCGCCCGGTGACGGTGCCGAACTCATGGCCCCGCTCGCCCAGGCGCTGGCCGATATCATTATCCTGTTCGCTGGGGAAAGGGCCGGAGCCGACGCGGGTGGTATAGGCTTTGGTGATGCCAAGCACGAAGCCCGCGCCGCTGGGGCCAAGGCCGGTGCCGCTCGCCGCCGTGCCCGCCACCGTGTTGGACGAGGTGACGAAGGGATAGGTGCCATGGTCGATATCGAGCAAGGTGCCCTGCGCCCCTTCGAACAGGATGCGCTTGCCCTCGCTCTTGGCCTTGTTGAGCGTCAGCCAGACGGGCTTGACGAAGGGGAGGATGAAGGCGGCGATGTCGGTCAGGTCGGCGATCAGCGCCGCGCGGTCGATCGGGGCTTCGCCAAAGCCGGCGCGCAGTGCGTCATGATGCGCGGTCAGCCGGTCGATCTGCGGCCCCAGATCGTCAAGATGGGCAAGGTCGCACACGCGGATGGCGCGGCGGCCGACCTTGTCCTCATAGGCGGGGCCAATGCCGCGGCGCGTGGTGCCGATCTTGCCCGCGCCTGATGCATCCTCGCGCAGGCCGTCGAGGTCGCGGTGGAAGGGCAGGATCAGCGGGCAGGTTTCGGCGATCTCGAGATTGTCGGGGGTGATCTCCACCCCCTGCCCCTTCAATTTGGCGACCTCGTCCCGGAAATGCCAGGGATCGAGCACCACGCCATTGCCGATGACGGACAGGGTGCCGCGCACGATGCCCGAAGGGAGCAGCGACAGCTTGTAGACCTTGTCCCCCACGACCAGCGTGTGGCCGGCATTATGCCCGCCCTGGAAGCGGGCGACGACATCGGCGCGCTCCGACAGCCAGTCGACGATCTTGCCCTTGCCCTCGTCACCCCATTGGGCGCCGATCACGGTCACATTTGCCATGGATACAATCCTTCCGCCCGCCGCGGTGACCGGCCATGCCCTTCGACGGGACTCGGCATGCCGGTGGGATGAGGGACGCGCGGGCGTCCGAATGCGGGGCGCGGGGTAGCGGCATGGGGCCGCCGCGTCAAGGCTGGCCGCGCCGGAGCGTCGGGAGAGAGGGTCGCGCGGGCGTGTCGCCTTCGGCCGAAGTTCACAGTGTCGCAGGGCCTATGCGCCCATGAAGCGACCGCGACGCGACCATGAGGCGACCACGAAGCGACACCTGGCAGAAACGGCGTCGGCGGCCCGGCGATGGGCGCGCCGCGCGGCGAAGCGGCGCGTTGCGGGCTGGCGGCGGCGGGGCCGTGTGTGAAGGACGCAGGCGTCATCCCCCCAATAGATCAGAGAAAATCCTACATTGGAGGGGGGGGTGGATGGATCTGGCGGTCGCCCGGCGGGCCGGCCATGGGTCGGAGGAACAGGACGGCCCTTCGACAAGCTCAGGGCGAACGGAGTTATGTAGAAACGACCCTCATTCACCGTCATCCCGGCCTTGAGCCGGGATCCCGCTTCTTCATTTGAGCGAAGAAAAGCGGGATGCCGGGTCAAGCCCGGCATGACGACTGTAGGAATGGCAGGAAGCGACCACTATCGGACGCTCGCTTGTTCCCATATAGAAAGTCAGATGGGTCTATTTCGCCGGAAGAAGAATACTCCACACCCGCTTGCGGATTTGGATGTATGGATAGTGCCGCTTCATGTGAAAGCCGGTGCAGAAACGCTCCCCGATCGCTTCATCGGTGCATTTGTTAGCGTGATTTGTCGAGCGGAAAACCCGAACCTTGCCGCTTGGTCAGCTATTCAAGCCATTGAAACTATGGGTTATTCAGTGCCAGAAAGTCCAACAAAAGTAGATCATATGAAAGCATCGGATTTCGCAAATCTGGTTGCAGACAATTGGGCTGGTCTTGCACATGAGCTGCCCAGCCAGACTGAGTTTTATGCTCGAATGGCCGAACACAGAGCGGTGCTTGGCCCATTCGCCGCCTACGAGGCCTCGCAACAATCAGAAAGCCGACAGTCCCCTATCCACTCAACCTCGCCGTTCATTGAGGCCGCTTGGCGGGCCGTCCGGGATTCCCCGCGATCAATAAGCGCGCGGGCCTGCGCCATCGAGCCAGTGGGAGCAGCGTTGGGCGGAGCCGTCTTCGCCTTCGCTGAGGGCGGCGATGGTGTGCCAGCCTTCGCCGCGCAGTTCCGCCGCGCGGGCAGGGTCGTGGCCCAGGGGCAGGAACAGGCGTTTCGGGCTGTCGCCGCCAAAGCCCGCGTCGATCAGCGGGTCGGGATAGAGCGAAAAGCCCATCGCCGGTTCGTCGGCGCCATCGGCGCGGGCGATGGCGTAGCTGCCGCCGCGGCCGATTTCGCCGACGAAACCTTCGGCGAAGATCGAGAAGCCGAACCAGGTCTGGAATTCAAAGCCGTGGCGTTCGGTGGGATCGAGCGTCAGGGTGATGTCCCAGCCAATGGGTTTGGCGATGGCGCGCAGGCCCGCGATGCGGCTGTCGATCGCGCCGCCGACACGGGCGCTGAATGCCTCCAGCCGCTCCATCGCGGCGTGGAACGGGCCGGTCGCTTCGATGAGCGGCAGATAGGCGGCGGCGGCCGGGCCGTGGGCGGCGAGCGCGCCGGCATCCTTGGCGTCGAGTTCGGCGCGCACCGCCTCGACCTGGGCGCCGCCAAGCGGCAACGGGCCGGCGGCGAGCATGTCGACAAGGTCAGGGAGCGTGAAGTCGATGGTGATGCCGGTGACGCCGGCGGCCTGCAACGCCTCTATCGCGATGTTGACGATTTCGACGGCGGCCGGGACGCTGTCGCTGCCGATGAGTTCGGCGCCCAGCTGCATCTTTTCACGCTCGGGGCGCAGTTGGCTCGCCTTTTGCCGGATGACGGGGCCGGCATAGGAGAGGCGCAGCGGGCGCGGCGCGGCGGCAAGGCGGGTGGCGGCGATGCGGCCGACCTGCGCGGTCATGTCCGGGCGGAAGGCCAGGGTCCGCTGCGATACCGGATCGACCACGCGCACCAGATCCTGCGCCCGCATGGAGGTGAGCCGTTGCGTCAGCGTATCCTCAAATTCCGCGAGCGGGGGCATGACCCGTTCATAGCCATGGGTCGCGACGGTATCGAGCACGCGCCGCACCAGCCGCGCGGAGGCTTCGGCCTGGGGCGGCAGGCGATCGGACAGCCCTTCGGGCAGAAGGCCGGGGGGGATGGTAGTCATGAACGGCCCTTTAGCGGAAATTGCCGCTTATTCCACTTCGTTCGTCCTGAGTAGGGCTGAGCGACGTCGAAGACCCGTATCGAAGGATGGCCTTGTGCATCTCCTTCGATACGCCATTTCGACTTCGCTCAATGGCTACTCAGGACGAACGGATAGGGAAACCTTACGCGAAGCGGAGCAGCTTGACCTGGTTGACGCCGGTGAGGTTACAGATTTCCCAGCGCAGCGGTTCGGTGACGGTGCCGTCAACCGAGAGCAGCAGCACCGCTTCGCCGCCCTGGTCGCGGCGGCCAAGGTGGAAGGTGCCGATATTGACGTTCGCTTCGCCGAGCGTCGAGCCCAAACGGCCGATGAAGCCGGGCGCATCCTGATTGACGATGTAGAGCATCGTGCCGCCAAGATCGGCCTCCACCTTGATGCCGAACAGTTCGACAAGGCGCGGCTGCGCATGGCCGAACAGCGTGCCGGCGACCGAGCGATCGCCATTGGCGGTGGTGACGGTGACGCGGACCAGCGTCTGATAGTCGCCTTCGCGGTCATGGCGGACTTCGCGCACGTCAAGGCCGCGTTCCTTGGCCAGGAAGGGCGCGTTCACCATGTTCACCGTGTCGGAATAGACGCGCATGAGGCCGGCGAGGACGGCGGCGGTGATCGGCTTGGGATTGAGCTGCGCGGCCTGACCCTCGACCTCAACCGCCACGCCGGTGATCGCGTCGCCTTCCAGCTGGCCAATCAGGCTGCCCAGCTTTTCGGCTAGCGCCATATAGGGCTTCAATTTGGGCGCTTCTTCGGCGCTGAGGCTCGGGACGTTCAGCGCATTGGTGATGCCGCCGTCGAGCAGATAGTCGCTGAGCTGTTCGGCGACCTGGAGCGCGACATTGACCTGCGCCTCGTCGGTCGACGCGCCCAGATGCGGGGTGCAGATGAAATTGGGCGTGCCGAACAGGGGCGATTCCTTGGCCGGCTCGGTCTGGAACACGTCGAGCGCGGCGCCCGCGACCTGGCCCGAATCGAGCGCATCCTTGAGCGCGGCCTCATCGATCAGGCCGCCGCGCGCGCAGTTGATGATGCGCACGCCCTTCTTGGTCTTGGCAAGGTTCTCGCGGCTGAGGATGTTGCGGGTCTGATCGGTAAGCGGCGTGTGCAGCGTGATGAAGTCGGCCTTTGCCAGCAGCGTGTCGAGATCGGCCTTTTCCACGCCCATTTCGACGGCGCGCTCCGGCGTCAGGAAGGGATCGAAGGCGACGACCTTCATCTTGAGGCCGAGCGCACGGCTCGCCACGATCGAGCCGATATTGCCCGCGCCGATGAGGCCCAACGTCTTGCCGGTGACTTCGACGCCCATGAAACCGTTTTTGGGCCACAGGCCTTGTTGCGTCTGCGCATTGGCTTCGGGCAGCTGGCGGGCGAGCGCGAACATGAGGGCGATGGCGTGTTCGGCGGTGGTGATGGAATTGCCGAACGGCGTATTCATGACGATCACGCCCTTGGCCGAGGCATAGGGAATGTCGACATTGTCGACGCCGATGCCGGCGCGGCCGATGACCTTGAGGTTCGTCGCGGCGTCGAGAATGTCCTTCGTCACCTTGGTCGAGCTACGGATGGCGAGGCCGTCATAGTCGCCGATGATGGCTTTCAATTCTTCGGGCGTCTTGCCGGTGATGACGTCGACGTCGACGCCGCGTTCCTGGAAGATGGCGGCGGCGCGGGGGTCCATTTTGTCGGAAATGAGGACTTTGGGCATGGCGAATTGCCTTTCTTTGCAATTCGTCATCCTGACGAAAGTCAGGATCTCAGGCGGCGAAGTCGTAGCTAGAGGCCTGAGATCCCAGCCTTCGCTGGGATGACGAGAAACGTAGCGTGGGGTTAAGCGGCCTTGGTCTGGGCGTAGGCCCAGTCGAGCCAGGGGCCGAGCGCTTCGATATCGGCGGTTTCCACCGTCGCGCCGCACCAGATGCGCAGGCCCGCCGGCGCGTCGCGATAGCCGGCGATGTCATAGGCCGCGCCTTCCTTTTCGAGGAGCGCGGCGAAGGCCTTGATAAAGGCTTCGTCCGCGCCCTCGACCGTCAGGCAGACGCTGGTCTTCGAACGCGAGGCGGGATCGGCGGCGAGATGGCCGAGCCAGTCGCGATCCGCGACGATCTTGTCCAGAGCGGCCGCGTTGGCGTCGGAGCGGGCGATCAGCCCCTTGAGGCCGCCGAGCGACTTGCCCCATTCGAGCGCGAAGATCGCGTCCTCGACCGCCAGCATGGAGGGCGTGTTGATCGTTTCGCCCTTGAAGATGCCTTCGGCAAGCTTGCCCTTGGCCATCAGGCGGAAGACCTTGGGCAGCGGCCAGGACGGGGTATGGGTTTCGAGCCGTTCGACCGCGCGGGGGCCCAGGATCAGGACGCCATGGCCGCCCTCCCCGCCCAGCACCTTCTGCCAGGAGAAGGTGGCGACGTCGATCTTCGTCCAGTCGATGTCATAGGCGAAGACCGCGCTGGTCGCGTCCGCAAAGGTCAGGCCCTGACGGTCGGCGGGAATCCAGTCGGCATCGGGCACGCGCACGCCCGACGTGGTGCCGTTCCAGGTGAAGAGCACGTCGGTGCTGAAATCGACCTGAGTGAGATCGGGCAGCTGGCCATAATCGGCGCGAATGATGGTGGGGTCGAGCTTGAGCTGCTTGGCGGCGTCCGTCACCCAGCCTTCGCCGAAGCTTTCCCAGGCGAGCGTGGTGACGGGGCGCGCGCCCAGCATCGTCCACATCGCCATTTCAAAGGCGCCGGTATCGGAGCCGGGGACGATGCCGATACGGTGCGTGTCGGGCAGCTGCAAAATCTCGCGCATCAGGTCGATGCAATAAGCGAGGCGGGTCTTGCCGATCTTGGCGCGGTGCGAGCGGCCGAGCGAGTCCGTGCTCAGCTTGTCGGCGCTCCACACGGGTGGCTTGGCGCAGGGACCGGAAGAGAAAAAGGGGCGTGCCGGCGTGGTGGCGGGCTTTGCGGCAGGCGCAATGGTGGCGTCGGCGGCAGTCAGATCAGTCATGTCATGCTTCTCCTTGCAGAGAGCGCGCGCGGCGTTGGGACCGCGTGGCCCGTCGGCCGCCCTAAAGATCGCAGCGAAAGAGTCAAGGCGATTGTCGGAATGCGACGAGCCGAGCGGGCGGTTAACTTTCGTAAAGGATTGGGTTGGTAAACATCCGATTCATGGAAAAGCGGGCGATGAGCAATCTGCGCGGCGCGGCCACGGCTGCGCTATTGGCAAGCATGATGACACTGGCGGGGTGCGGCGGCGACCTGGTGCCGCGCGGCAAGGTGGCGCGTGCGTCGAAGCCGGTCCGCGCACCTGCGCGCGCGACGCGCCCGCCATCGCAACCGGCGCTGGAGACGCGGCAATGTTTCGCGAAACTGCAATCCCAGTCGGTCAATTTCCAGCCCCTGCCTGACCGCAATTTCGGCGGCGGATGCAGCGCGATCGGCAGCGTCAAGCTGCTCGACATCGGGGTGCCCGCCACGGGCCTGGGGGCGATGACATGCAATCTGGCCGCCAATTTCGCCGCCTGGGCGCGCTATGCCGTGCAACCGGCGGCGCGGCTGGTGCTGGGCGCGGAAATCGAGAAGATCGAAACGTTCGGCACCTATAATTGCCGCCCGATCGCCGGCAGCGCGAAGCTGAGCGAACATGCGCACAGCAACGCGATCGACGTGTCGGCCTTCGTCCTGTCGGACGGGAGGCGGATCACGGTGCAGCAGGGCTGGCATGGCGACCGGCAGACGCGCCAGTTTCTGAGCCTGATCCACGCCAGCGCGTGCAAGCGGTTCAACACCGTGCTCAGCCCCGACTATAACGCCGCGCATCACGACCATTTCCATTTCGACATGGGCGGGAGGGGCGGTTTTTGCCGCTGAGGCGTCGGCGCGGCCTTTCCCACGCGCCAGGACGCGATTCTGTGACCGGGCGTCTTGGCAATGTCATCGCCGACGCCTAATTGGCCATGGATGACAAGAAAAGAGATTGAGGAACGCAAGTTCCGCCCTGCCCGCGAAGAGGCAGGCGACGCCGCCAAGCAGACCGGCACCCCCCAGACGCAGAGCGCCGCCTATCGGCTGGCCTTTCAGGATGACGAATTCCTGCTGCGCGAAGACCTGCGGCCCGTGCGCTTCCAGCTGGAATTGCTGAAACCCCAGTTGCTGATGGACGAGGCGAAGATCGAATCGACCTTCGTGTTCTACGGGTCGGCGCGCATTCCCGAACCCGACCAGGTGCAGGCGCGGATCGACGCCGCGCCAACGCCCGAACTCAAGCGGCTGGCGGAAAATCTGGGTCGGAAGGCGCATTATTACGAGGAAGCGCGCAAGCTGGCGCGCATCGCCGCCCAATATCCGGTGAACGAGGCGGGATGCCGCCATTTCGTCGTCTGTTCAGGTGGCGGCCCGTCGATCATGGAAGCGGCCAATCGCGGCGCGCAGGATGTCGGCCAGACCACCATCGGCATGAACATCGTCCTGCCGCACGAACAGGCGCCCAATCGCTTCGTGACGCCGGAGCTGAGTTTCCAGTTCCACTATTTCGCGCTGCGCAAGATGCATTTCCTGCTGCGCGCCCGTGCGCTGGCGGTGTTCCCCGGCGGGTTCGGCACGTTCGACGAAATGTTCGAATTGCTGACCCTCATCCAGACCGGTAAGATGAAGCCCATTCCGATCCTGCTCTATGGCAAGGAGTTCTGGAACCGCGTCGTGGATTTCGAGGCGCTGGCGGACGAAGGGGTGATTTCACACAAGGATCTGGACCTTTTGACCTGGGTCGAAAGCGCGCAGGAAGGATGGGACGCGGTGCAGCGTTTCTATGAGGATAGCGACGTGCCGGGGTGCGACTAATCCCTCTCCCCACGGGGGAGGGGGACGCGAGACTTGGCGGCTATGCCGCCTAGTCGCAGCCGGAGAGGGGGTGCGCCCAACGCTAAGCCCCCTCTTCCAACTTCGCCTAGGGGAGAAGGTCAGAGACCTTGCCCTGCAACCCGCATCGCTCTAGGGCGCGGCCATGTTGCCGGCGCTTTCCCATGTCGATAGCTGGATCTTCGATCTGGACAATACGCTCTATCCGGCGAAGGCGGACCTGTTCGCGCTGATCGACGTCAAGATGGGCGAATATATTCAGGGGCTGCTCGGCTGCGACCCGGTGCTGGCACGCGAGACGCAGAAACGCTATTTCATCGAGCATGGCACCACGCTGTCGGGCCTGATGCATCATCATGGCATCGAGCCGCGCGAATTTCTCGACTATGTTCATGACATTTCGATGGAGCGGCTGGAGGTCGACCCCGCGCTCAATGCCGCGATCGAGGCGCTGCCGGGGCGCAAGCTGATCTTCACCAACGGCGACGCCGATTATGCCGGGCGCGTGCTGGAGAAACTGGGCCTTTCCGACGCGTTCGAGCTGATCCACGACATTCATGCCTGCCAATATGTGCCCAAGCCCGACCCGTCGGGCTATGATGCGCTATGCAAGATCCATGATATCGACCCGGCGCGCGCCGCCTTCTTCGAGGATATGGCGCGCAACCTGCGCCCGGCCAAGGCGATCGGCATGGCGACCATCTGGGTCAATAACGGGTCGGAGGCGGGCAATCATGACCATCATCCCGACTTCATCGATTTCGAAACCGACCATCTGACGCCATTTCTGGCTGACATTCTGGGGAAATGACCATGAGCCAAGACCTTATCGCCACCATCGACGCCGCCTGGGAAGGGCGCGCCGACATCAACCTTCAGACGCAGGGCGACGTGCGCCAGGCGGTGGACAAGGCGCTGGCCCTGCTCGACAGCGGCGCATTGCGCGTGGCCGAGCCGACGGCACAAGGCTGGCAGGTCAACCAGTGGGCGAAGAAGGCAGTGCTGCTGTCCTTCCGCCTCAATGACAATGTCATGATCGACAATGGCCCGGGCGCGGGCCATTGGTGGGACAAGGTGCCGAGCAAATTTGCCGGCTGGGACGAGGCGGCGTTCCGCGCCGCCGGTTTCCGCGCCGTGCCGGGCAGTTTCGCGCGCGCGGGATCGCACATCGCCAAGAATGTCATCCTGATGCCGAGCTTCGTCAATATCGGCGCGTTCGTTGACGAAGGCACAATGGTCGACACCTGGGTGACGGTGGGAAGCTGCGCGCAGATCGGCAAGAATGTCCATTTGTCGGGCGGTGTCGGCATCGGCGGCGTGCTGGAGCCGTTGCAGGCCGATCCGGTCATCATCGAGGACGACTGTTTCATCGGCGCGCGGTCCGAAGTGGTCGAGGGTGTGCGCATCGGCAAGGGATCGGTGCTGTCGATGGGCGTCTTCATCGGACAGTCGACCAAGATCGTCGACCGTACCAGCGGCGAAATCTTCATGGGCGAAGTGCCGCCCTATTCGGTGGTCGTGCCCGGCAGCCTGCCCGGCAAGCCGCTGCCCGACGGGGCGCCCGGCCCCAGCCTGTATTGCGCGGTGATCGTCAAGCGCGTCGACGCGCAGACGCGGTCCAAGACGGGAATCAACGAATTGCTGCGCGACTGACGCGGCGGGTTTCGGGGAGGGTGTCTGCCCCCTCCCCCGCTGTCATTCCAGCGCCAGCAGCGCGAAGGTGGCGAGCCAATGTTCGCCCATATAATCGCCCGCGACATGGGGCAGGCTGGCGTCAAGATGGACGCGCGCCGCCTGCTGCGCCAGGGCATGGACCGGATCATGTTCGCCCAAGGCCGCAGCGATGCCGCGCCAGCACCATGCGCGGCTGAGATTAAGGCCGTCGAGATGCGCGATCTTGCCATCGCTGCGGTCGGACACGGTGGCGGGGGTGAAGAGAGTCGCCGGCTCACCACTCCCAAGGTCCGGCAGGAAGGCGTGGAACCAGGCGGCGAAATCCGGCCGGTCCATGAGGCGGCTCATCAACAGGGCCTCACACAGGGCGGGTGAGAGAAATTCGTCGCCGCCCGGCTCCCACGCCTGGCAGGCGCGGTCCTGCGCGAACCAGTCCAGTGCGCGCTGGTCGATCAGGGCGGCGAGCGCGTCGTCGCGCCCCTGCGCCCAGTCGCGCGCGAGGATGAGGGCGAAGGCGATGTTGAAATGGGTGCCGACGCGCAGCGGATAGGTGAGCTTGGGCAGGAAGGCGTGGAAGCGGGCGGCGAAATCGCGCGCCAGCGGCTCCAGCGCCGCCGCCCAAGGCGCATCGTGGCGCGCGAGTTCCGCGTGCAGCGCCAGCGCCCAGGCCCAGCCATAGGGGCGTTCGAACCCGGCGCTCATCGGGCGGGCGAGATAGGCGCGTTCGCCCGCGACGTTGGCGGGCGTCAGCATCGCGTCGGCGCGGGCGCGGATGGCGGGCGCCTGCGCCATGTCGGGATAGAGCCGCATCAGCCGCATCACCTGCCACCAGCCATGGACACAGCTGTGCCAGTCGAAACTGCCGTGGAAGATCGGGTGATGCGCGCGTGGGGGCCGGGCGTCCTGCGGCCCGGTCAGCACCAGATCCATCTTGAAGGGATATTCGCGGCCGAGATGCGACAGGGTGAGGCCGGCGAAGCGGCTGGCGATATCGGGGGTGAGCAGGGTCATGGGAAGGCGAGCCAGTAAATGAGGAGGATGTTGACGACGAGCAGCGGGACGGCGGTGCCGACCTGCCGCTTGATGACGCCATGCTTGTCCTTGAGGTCGAGCAGGGCGGCGGGCACGAGGTTGAAGTTCGCGGCCATGGGCGTCATCAGCGTGCCGCAGAAGCCCGCCAGCATGCCGATGGCGCAGACGACCGCCGGGTCGCCATCATAGGTGCGGATGAGCAGCGGCAGGCCGATGGCGGCGGTCATCACCGGGAAGGCGGCAAAGGCGTTGCCCATCACCATGGTGAAAAGCGCCATGCCAAGGCCATAGGCGATGACCGCGCCCAGGAGGCTGCCCTGCGGGATCGCCATGCTGACGATCTGGCCGACGACATCCCCCACGCCCGCCAGCGCGAACACCGCGCCCAGGCTGGCGAGCATTTGCGGCAGGATGGCGGCCCAGCCGACCGAATCCATCAGCCGCCGCCCCTGCTGGAGCGGTTCGAGCGGAGACGCGCGCAGCCAGAGGCAGCCGACCACAGATGCGATCAGCACGCCCAGCGCCAGGGCGATCAACGTCGCCTGCTTGCCATCGACCCAGTCGGGCGCCTGCTTGAAGGCGAAGGTGCCGATGAGCGCGGTCGCGGGGATGATGAGCGCGATGACGAACAGGCGATTGCCCATTCGATCGGCCCGGTCGCGGCGCAGGGCGTCGGGCAGCGCGGACTGCCCCCGCCCCATGCCGCCCAGCCCCGCCAGCGCGACGAGGCCCAGCAGCAGGACGCCATTGCCAAGGTCGCCCAGACTGTCGCCGCCCCACATGCTGAGCGCCAGCAAGGCCCAGAAGGCCGATGTGGTCCAGCGGCGCGGATTGGTGCGGTCGCCAAGGCCGAGCAGGGCGAAGGCCGCGAACATCGCGCCAGCGACGGCATAGACCCAGTGCAGGGTGATCATGCCGGGTCCTCCGGCGCGCCGCGCCTGAGCCGGCGGTCGAGACGCCATAGGCGGAAGCCGTGGATCAGGAAGGCGGCAATGGCGGTCGGGATCGCCCAGACCGACAAATGCAGCGGCTCCAGGCTGATGCCATATTGTTCCAGCAGCCCCTTGATGAGCAGGATCGAGCCGATGGCGAGGAAGATGTCCTCCCCGAAGAACAGGCCAATATTGTCGGTCGCCGCGGCCCAGGCTTTCACCTCTTCCCGGCGGTGGTCGTCGAGCGCGCCTGCCTGGGCCTCCGCCGCTGCTTCGGCGATCGGCGCGACCAATGGGCGCACGGTCTGGGCATGGCCGGCGACCGATGTGAGCCCGACGGCCGCCAGCCCCTGGCGCAGCAGCATATAGCCGGTGAGGAACTGTCCTACGGTCGCGCCGCGCATTTTGGCGATCAGGCCGCGCGCGCGTTCCTGTAAACCATAGGCTTCGAGCAGGCCGACGACCGGCAGCACGATCCAGATGATGCTGACATAGCGCGCTTCGTTGAACGCCTTGCCGAAGGCTGCGAGGATGGTGAGCAGGTCGAGGCCCGCCGCGATGCCGGTGACGATCGCCGAGGCCAGGATCACCAGCAGCGGATGGAAGCGCAGCAGGAAACCCGCGACGATGATGGCGATGCCGAGCAGGACCCACATGACAGGCGCCTATTGCCCTGGCCGGTAGCGGCGTTCGACATGGCCGGCGAGTTCATCGGGATGGAAATAGACCGGGCGCAGCATGCCCTGCGCATAGAGCGCGGACTGGTCGTTGAAATGGGGCGAGGCGGGATTGCCGCTTTCGCCGCCGACGCTGACCGCCCTGGCATGGACGCGGTCGCCAAATTCGACGGCGGCGATGAAGCTGTTGCCGCTGGTGCCATACCATTTGCGCGTGTCGGGATAGGCGCGCGCGCCGAAGGAGGCGAGCGAGCCCCAGCGCGCCGAGCTGAAGGGCACGGCGATGCTGGGCGCGGCATCGCTGAAATTCTGGGTGATGGCGCCGGTCAGTCGCTGCAGCCGGTTGATATCGCCCCAGGGCGTGCGCCAGGTGCCGAAGTCGCGATCCAGCCGCCGCACCACGTCCGCCAGCAGGGTCAGTTGCACATCAGGGGACGCGGCGGCCATGCGATCATAGAGGGTGCGCGGCGCCCCCTGGCTATGGTCCAGCGTCCATTGGCGCAGATCCTCCGCCCAGTGCGCCGCAAGGCTGTTGGAAACCGAGGCCAAACCCCAGCGATAATCCCAGTCGCGCAGCATGGCGATCGGCTGCGCCAACAATGGCTTGCGCGCATCCGTGTCGGGCAGAGTGTCCCAGGCCTGCACGAGCGGCGGCAGGAACCGCGCGAAGGCGGGCTGATAGCTGTCGAACGCCGCCGCCCGGAGCGTGTCGAGCGTAAAGTCCCGCCCCGCCGACAGCAGCATGACCGCATGTTCGCCGCGCGGATTTTCGCCCATCATGTCCATGTAACGCGGGAAGTCGGCCGCCTTCTGGCTGTCCCTGCCCGCCGCCGACCACGGACCATTATTGGTGTTCTGAATCCAGCCGCCCGCCGGGTTGCGCAGGGCCGGCAATGCGTCGAGCGGAGTCAGCCCCTTCCAGTCGGTGGCGGGATCGCTGCCGTCCACTGGCCGGGTATAGTCGAAACGATCATCGCGCACGGGCACGAATTGCGGGTGCAGATAGGCGATGGTGCCATTGGCGTCGGCGAAGATGGTGTTGTTGGACGAATTGGCCTGACGCGTCGCCACCTTGACGAAAGCGGCGTAATCGCGCGCCTTCGTCCGCAAAAAGGACTGCTCCAGCGCGGGGATGGGCTTGTCCATCATGGCGAAGGCGACCCATTTGCCGTCCTGATCCCCGATGATCGGGCCATGATGGGTGCGATAGACGGTGAAGCCGCGGTCGGCGCGGCCGCCGTCTGCCGTGCGATAGGCGATGGTGACGGTGGAGGCGCGGACCGGGCGCTGCTCCGCGCCATAGCGGTAGGTCAGCGCGCCGTCCGGCCGGCGCGTCACGGTTTCGAGAAATTCGTCGACGGCATCGACGGTGCTGGAGGTGTGCATCCATCCGGCGGTGGGATTGAACCCCTGATAGATGAAGAATTGCCCCCAGGTCGCCGCGCCATAGGCATTGAGCCCTTCGTCGCTGGTCATTTGCAGTTCGGAGCGGAAGAAGAAGCTGGTGTGGGGATTGATCCACAGCAGGGCATGGCCGCTGGCGCTTTTGCCCGGCGCGATGGCGAAGCCGTTGGAGCCGCGCGGTTCGGGGTCGGGATCGGCCATGGCGATCGGACGCCCGCCGGGCGCGCCGTAAAAGGCCTTGAGCCGATCGAGCGGGATGCGTTCGATATCGCCGCCAATGCTGCCTTCGGTGAAACTGAGCGCCATCCAGGGCTCAAAGCGAGTGATGACGCGCGGCTTTACCTGGCCATGAGTGGCGAGATAATAGTTCAGCCCATCGGCCCAGGCGTCCATCAAAGCGCGCAACCAGGCGGGGCTGGCCGCATAGTCGGCGCGCAGCTTTTGCGGGTCCATGTAGAGGCGCGCGCGCAGATCCTGCCAGATCGCGTCCTCGCCCTCCGCCTCCGCCATGCGGCCGAGCGCGGTCAGATAATTGGTTTCGATCCGGTTGAAGTCATCTTCGGCCTGAGCATAGATCATGCCGAATACGGCGTCGGCATCGCTGCGGCCATGGACATGGGCAATGCCCCAGTCATCGCGCTGAATGGTGACCCGCGCCGCCTGCGCCTGCCAGCGCGCGCTGTCGCCTTGCGCCGTGGACGGCTGGGCGGCGGCGGGCTGGGCAACCAGCAGGGCGGGCAGGATGCAGGCGAGCGACAATGTGATGTTCATGGCCGCCAGCTAACCCGCTTCGCAGCCCCCTGTCATCCTTTTTGCCTATGCGCGTCAGTGTCGCGCGAACGGGTCGTCGCGCAGGGACTTGCCCGCCGTTTCGGGCATGTAGCGCAAGGCGACAAGGCCGACGAGGCAAGCCGCCATCATCAGAAAGGCGGGCATGAGTTCGTTGCCGGTCCAGGAGATAAGCCCGCTGCCGATCGCGGGCGCGGTGCCGCCGAACAACGAGGTAGAGACATTATAGGCGATGGCAAAGCCGGCGAAACGCACCGACGTCGGGAACAGCGCGGGGAAGGTGGCGGAAATGGTCGCGAGTTGCGGCACATAGCAGAGGCCGAGCAGCACGAAGCCGATGATCGCGCCCACAAGCCCGGTCGCCATCAGCAAATAGAGCGGCACCACCCCGACAAGCAGGCTGAGCAGCGACACGCGCCACATCGCCCGTCGCCCCACGCGGTCGGACAGATGCCCGGCAAAGGGCAGGAAGAGCATCATGAACATCATGCCGATGATCGGCACCACCAATGCTTCGTCGGTGGTGAGGCCGATGCGCCGCTGAAGATAGGTCGGCATGTAGCTGAGCAGCGTATAGTTGACGACATTGAGCGCCACGACGAGGCCACCCACGACCAGCATCGGCCGCCAATGGCGTTCCAGCAGCTGGCCAAGGCTGGGGCTTTCCGCCTTGCCGCTGGCCTGCCCATCCTCGCGGAAGATCGGCGTATCTTCCATGCGGGCGCGCAGATACATGCCGATCAAACCCATGGGCGCGGCGACCAGAAAGGGGATGCGCCAGCCCCATGCATGCATGGCCGCGTCGCCCAGCAGCAGCGAGAAGCCGAGCATCAGCAAGGCGCCGAAGGAAAAGCCCGCCAGCGTGCCGAATTCCAGGAAACTGCCGTAAAAGCCGCGCCGGTCATCGGGCGCATATTCGGCCATGAAGGTGGCCGCGCCGCCATATTCGCCGCCCGTGGAAAAACCCTGCACCATGCGCAGCAGGATGAGCAGCGCCGGCGCCCAGAAACCGATGCTGGCATAGGAGGGGATCAGCCCGACCGCCAGCGTCGCGCCCGACATCATCAATATGGTGAGCGCGAGCACGGATTTGCGCCCCATGCGATCGCCCAGCGGCCCCCAGAAGAGGCCACCCAGCGGACGGACGAGGAAGGAAATGGCGAAGGTGGCGAGCGCGAACAAGACCGCGTCATCCACCTTGCCGGGAAACAGCGCCGCGGAGATATAGGTCACGCCATAGGCATAAATGCCATAGTCGAACCATTCGGTGGCGTTGCCGAGCGCCGAGGCCGCGATCGCACGGCGCAGCGTCGCCTGATCGACAGACCCGGCCGCCCCGGGAGGCGCGGCGATGGTGGTTGCGGTCATGTCGTCTCTCCATCAGGCAGATGATCTGCGGTATTGGGGTCAAGCAGCGAGGCCATCGGGGTCGTGCGCGGCACGATCTGGAAATCCTGCTGTTCGGGCGCGGGCACCGGATCGGAGGACAATTGACGCCACAGGCCAAAGCCCAGTGTCGCGCCGGCGCACAAGGCGATGAACAGGAAGAGGCCGCTGGCGCCCGCCAGCGTCATCATCGCCGCCGCGCCCATCGGCCCCAGCGCCGCGCCGACCGAATAGAGCAACACCAGCCGGCCGCTCGCCGCGACCCGTTCCGACGCGAGCAACCGGTCGTTGCTGTGCGCCACGCAAAGGGGATACAGCGCGAAGCTCAGCCCGCCAAAGGCTGCGCCCAGCACCAGCAGCGGCAGGCCGCCCCGGCTGAGCATCGAGAGGGCGATGCTGACCGCCAGGGTCGCGGCGAAGCTCCAGACGATCACGGCGCGCCGGTCATAACGGTCCGACAGGCGGCCGAGCGGCCATTGCATCGCGACGCCGCCCAGAATGACGATCATCATGAAGCTGGCGGTCGCGCCCAGATTGAGGCCGAGGCGGCGGACATGGACGGCCGCCAGCCCGTAAAAAGCCCCCAGCATCAGTCCGGTCGTCACTGCGCCGATGACGCCCAGCGGCGATGCGGCGAAGAGCGAGCGCAGCGAAAAAGCCGTCGCCGCCTGCGGCGCGGGCGCGCTCGATCGCGTCAGGCAGAGCGGGATGATGGCGAGCGAAATGAGGATCGAGGCGATCTGGAAGGGAATGGCGGGCAGCGTCCCGCTCGCGCCCAGAAGCAACTGGCCGACCGCCTGACCGGAATAGAGCGCGACCATATAGGCGGCCAGGATGCTGCCGCGGGTTTCCACATCCGCCCGGTCGTTGAGCCAGCTTTCCAGGCAGATGAAAACGCCGGCCACGCAGACGCCGTCGATCAGCCGCAATGCGGTCCACAGCAAGGGATGGTCGAGGAGCACATAGGACAATGTGCTGGCCGACAGCAGCGCGACGAAGGCGGCGAAGGCGCGGATATGCCCGACCTGCCGCACGATGCCACCGGCGCGCAGCGCGCCCACCACCAGCCCGCCGAAATAGGCGGTGGCGACCGCGCCGATCGCCATGGTGCCCGCGCCCGCGCGCTCCAGCCGCAGGCTGATGAGGGTCGATAAAAAGCCGCTGCCCGCCATCAGCATGAAGATGGCGAGCAGCAGGCTTTGAACGGGACGGATCGCAGCTATCATCTGGAGGCGCCCGACGGCGCGCGGCACTCAGGCCGCGCGCCGGCCCTCCGCTGCTACCGGTTCGTCATTATCCTCCACCAGCGCGCGGTGGAGCGCGGCGACCGCGGCGTCATATTGGCGCACATCGACGACGAACTGGACATCCACGTTGCGGATCTGATGCTGCATCGCGATCACGTCGATATCGGCCTGCGCCAAGGCCTTGAGCGCATCGGGCATCAGGCCGGGGCGCGAAATGTCGCTGCCGATGACGGAGACGATCGCCACCGGATGGGCGGAAATGGACGCGTCGGGATAACGATCCTGCAAGTCGCCGATCACCCGCTTCACCTTGACTGCGTCGGCGGAAAGATAATGGGTGATGGTGTTGGCGTTGGACGCCTTGCTGACGATCCATATGCCATGGCGGGTCAGCACGTCCAGGATGGCGGCGTCATAGCCCTTTACCCCGACCATGTCCTGTTCGAAGAATTGCAGCGCCTGCGCGGTGCGGATGCCGGTGACGATTTCGACGCGGGGCGTATCGGACACATAGTCGCCGCAGATGAGCGTGCCGCCATCTTCCCGGTCGAAGGTGTTGCGGACCCGCAGCGGAATGTCGGTCTGGCGCAGGCCGCGCCCGGCGCCGGGATGGATCGCCTCCATGCCCAGGTTCGCAAGCTGATCGGCGACATCATAGTTGGTGCGGCCGATCTTGCGCGCCTTGTCGGTGCCGACGAGCTTGGGGTCGGCGCTCGACAAGTGGAATTCCTTGTGGATGATCGCCTCGCGCGCCTGCGTCAGCACGGCGATGCGTGAAAAGGTCATTTCGGAATAGCCGCGCTGATAGCGGCGGACCATGCCCTCGCTGCACCCGGCATAGCCGGTGACGATCGGCAGGGTGGTGGCAAGGTCGATGGGCGCGAACGCCTGTTCGATCCGCTCGTCGAGGCCGCGCATATCCTGCTGATCCCACAATGTCAGATCGACGAAGCAGGCGTTGACGCCGCGATCGCGCAGCAGCAGCGCGGTCGAATGGGCGCTATGCGCTTCGCCAAGCCCGGCAAGCAGTTCGCGCACCGTGATCAGCTGCTCCTTGACGCAGAAACGGCCATGACTGCGCAGGCGGGCCAGATCGTCGAGGCAGGCGGCGACCGCGTCGATGCGCGCATCGACAAAGCCATTGGCTTCGGCAAGGCTTTCGGCGCGCGCGAACATATCGACATTGCGCGCATGCATGGCATCGCGCACGGTTTCGATCGCATCGCGCCAGCCATCCGCGCCATCGTCGGCGACGAAACGGGCATAGACGCCCGGCTCGCCCGATTTCTTATGTTCCAGCAGCAGGTCGGTCATGCCGGCATAGGCCGACACGACGAAGATGCGGTTATAGAGGTCCGCGCCCTTGCGCCCCGCGATCAGGACATTGTCGAACAGCACGCCGGTCGCCGCCATCGACGTGCCGCCGATTTTTTCCACACTATGTTGGCCGCTCATGCCAGCGCCTCCTCCATCAAAAGTCCCGTGACCGGCGTAATGGCCGCAGGCTCTCCGCGCGCGGCGATGAATTCGGGGCGCGGCTTGTCGACGCCGAAGGGCGCGACGAGACGATTGCTGACCGCATTATAGACCATGAAGGCATTGGCGCGGGGGAAGGGCGTGATGTTGCCGTTCGACCCGTGCATGGTGTTGCAGTCGAAGATGACGACCGAACCGGGCTTTCCGGTCGGGGCGACAATGCCATGCTTGTGCGCCAGTTCGGCCAGGCTGTCTTCGTCGGGCACGCCATATTCCTGTTTCTTCAGGGACTGGCGATAATGATCGTCGGGTGTTTCGCCGATGCAGGTGAGGAACGCCTTGTGGCTGCCGGGGATCAGCATCAGCGGGCCGTTATCGGGCGTGTTTTCCGCCAGCAATACCGACATGGACAAAGCGCGCATGCGCGGCATGCCGTCTTCCACATGCCAGGTTTCAAAATCGCTGTGCCAGAAAAATTCCTTGCCGGTGAAGCCAGGCTTATAGTTGAGGCGCGACTGGTGGAGATAGACGCGATCGCCCAGCAGATATTGCGCGACGCCGGCCAGGCGGCTGTCGGCGGCCAGCCGGCCAATCACATCGCTCTGCGCGTGGATTTTGAAGATGGAGCGGACTTCCTTGCCGCCCGGTTCGGTGATGACGGTTTCATCTTCCAGCGCCTGCGGATCGGCCAGCAGCTTGCCGGCCTCGCGCTGAAGGAAGGCGACTTCGGCGTCGGAGAAAATATCCTCCAGAACCAGAAAGCCGTCGCGGTCGAAGCGTTCGGTTTGTTCGCGGCTGAGCGGCGCGTCCTTCGTCCATTCGCTGTGGACCACAGGATCGAGACGCGGCAGAAATTCCGCCACGTCGCCGTGCCTTGACGGGTAGACGTCTTGCATGGGACTTCCCCCTTTTTTGCTGATGTGAGATTTTCAAGAAGGCGCCAGGCCTTTCGCCCGGTCTCGCTACGGACGAAAGGCCATTGCACCGCCGGTCATTCGGCGAATGCGGGTTCCTTCACCTGCTCCGTATCGGCGGGATAGGCGCCGCTTTCGTCATGCACTTCCTTGCCCGTGACCGGGGGATTGAAGACGCAGGCGCATAAAATGTCGGTTTCGGGCCGGACGATATGCTTGTCATGCTTGTCGAGCGCATACATGACGCCCGGTGCCAGCTGATGCGTCACGCCTTCGCCCAGATCCTCGATCGTGCCGGTGCCCTTGAGCACCAGGACCGATTCCAGATGGTTCTGATAATGCATGTGCAATTCCTCGCCCGCGTACATGGTCGTGACGTGGAAGGAAAAGCCCATATTGTCGTCCTTCAGCTGAAGGCGGGCGCTTTCCCAGCCCTTGGACTTGATGTTGCGGTCGGACTTGCGGATGTCCTGAAGCTTGCGGATGAACATGGCTGTTGTCTCCTTTATTCTGCGGCGACGCCATAGGTGACGGTCAGGGCGGAACGGACGGCTTCCTCCAATATGTCGAGACCCGCCGAAAGGACGGCGTCGTCGATCACGAGGGGCGCCAGCACCTTGACGATTTCGTCATGCGCGCCGCTGGTTTCGATGATAAGCCCCTGCGCGAAGCAGGCGGCGGTGATGGTGCCGGCGATTTCGCCGGACCCGACGTCGATGCCGCGCATCATGCCGCGGCCGCGGGTCGAGAGGCCATGCTCCGCGGCCATCGCGTCGAGCCGCCGCTCCAGCAATGCGCCGCGACGGGCGATATCCTGTTGAAAGGCGTCGTTACTCCAGAAATGGCGCAGCGCGGCCGTGGCGGTGACGAAGGCGTGGTTATTGCCCCGGAAAGTGCCGTTATGTTCGCCCGGCGACCACTGGTCGAGTTCCGGGCGGAACAGGGTGAGGGCAAAGGGCAGCCCCATGCCCGACAGCGATTTGGCCAGCGTGACGATGTCGGGGGTGAAGCCCATGCCTTCGAAGCTGAAGAAATTGCCGGTGCGGCCGACGCCCGCCTGAATGTCATCGACGATCAGCAGCGCGCCGTGACGCTTGGCGATCTCGGCGATCTTGCGCAGCCAGGCCGGCGAGGCGGCATTGAGACCGCCTTCGCCCTGCACGGTTTCGACCAGAATGGCGGCCGGGGCGTCGAGCCCGCTTGACGGGTCGGACAGGCGGCGTTCCAGCAATTCGGCGGTATCGACGTCCGGACCGTGATAGCCATCATAGGGTTCATGGGCGACGTGATTGAGCGGCACGCCCGCGCCGCCGCGCTTGGCAGCGTTGCCGGTGCAGGCGAGCGCGCCCAGCGTCATGCCATGGAAACCGTTGGTAAAGGCGATCACCAGCTCGCGCCCGGTAATCTTGCGCGCCAGCTTGATCGCGGCTTCCACCGCGTTGGTGCCGGTCGGGCCGGTGAACATGGCGCGATAGTCCAGGCCTCGTGGCTGAAGGATCACTTCTTCGAGCGTTTCGAGAAAGGCTTCCTTGGCGTCGGTGTGAAGATCAAGACCGTGGGTCACGCCGTCATTGGCGATATAATCCATCAGCGCGGTCTTGAGCACCGGATGATTATGGCCATAGTTCAGCGTCGAGCAGCCCGACAGGAAGTCGAGATAGCGGCCGCCCTGGGTGTCGTGCATCCACACATCCTGCGCCTTGTTGAACTGGCGCGGCATCGAGCGGGCATAGCTGCGCACGCCCGATTCACGGCGTTCGTAAATAGCGCGGTCGGGAATGGACGAGGTCGGTTTGGGAAGAAGGGTCGTGGTCATGGCTCAAATGTCCTCCTGTTGGGGCCGCCCCTTTGGGGTCAGCGGACCGATGCGCGCCTGCCATTCAGTGGCATGGGCACCGGCGAAATGGGCTTCGCGTTCGAAACGGGCGGTCTTTTCCAGCGGCGCGCCCCACTTGCGGGCCAGCCCCTGAAACAGCGCCCAGGACGCGTCATTGTCGTCCGTGATGGTCGTCGTGAGATGCGTGACGCCATCCTGTTCCGGCCGGGCCAGCAGCGCATCGATCATGCGGCTGGCGAGGCGCTGGCCGCGCGCGGCGGATGACACGGCGACCTGCCAGACGAAGAAATTGTGCGGGGCGGCGGGCGGACGATAGCCCGACACCCATCCGACCACCGAGCCGTCGCGTGTCGCAACGATGCAGCTGTCGGCGAAATCGGTGCATTGCAGCAGATTGCAATAGGCCGAATTGGGATCGAGCGGCGGGCAAGCCGCGATCAGCGCGCTGATGGCCGGCCCGTCCGTGGCGACGGGCTTGCGGAAACCGATATCCTGCCCCGTGCCCGGATCAGGGCGCGCAGAAGCCCGTGGCGGCAGGGCCGCTGTAGCTTGGGTGTCGAAGATTGTTCATCTCCCGAATTATTTTCTGGGCAAAGGACTCGATGCCTTCTCGATACGGCACGGAATATGCCGTTTTTGACGAATTTTTCAACCCCACCGTTGAAATTTTATTTTGCAGTGCGAAGTATTTTGGCCGGCGTAAAAAGGAGCGAAGACAATGTTGGTGGCCATGCTTTGGTTCCGCTATGGAGCCAAATATGCATGCTGATATCGCCACCCAGACCCTGCGCGCGCTCCGCCGTATCATGCGCGCTACCGAGATTGGCAGCCGCCAGCTGGCGGCGGCCACCGGCCTGACGCCATCGCAATTGCTGGTGCTGCGCGAGATTGATGCGCGCGATGCAGCGACGCCGGGCGCCATCGCCCATGCGCTGCATTTCAGCCAGGCGACGATCACCACGATCGTCGACCGGCTGGTCGCGCTTAACTATGTCCAGCGCCAGCGCAGCGAACGCGACAAGCGCCAGTCGCATTTGCGCATCCTGCCGGACGGGGTGGCGGCGCTGGCCAATGCGCCCGACCCGTTGCAGATGAAGTTCACCGATGGCTTCGGCAAATTGGAGCCCTGGGAACAGGCGATGATCCTGGCGTCCGTCGAGCGGTTGTCATCCTTGATGGGCGCGCAGGACATCGACGCCGCGCCGCTGCTGGACAGCGGACTGATCGACCGGTCAGAACCGGTATGGCAGGTCGATTGAAGCCGAACGAGCCGACGGCCGATGGCGGTGCTCATACCGGATCATCGTCATCTTCCTGCTTGCTGTCGGTGTCGCCGCCCCGTTCACGTCGGATGAAGCTGATCTTGCCATTGGGTTCCAATATGCCCCAGGCGACATCGCGCATATGCGCGATACCGGCCAACCGCATTTCGATTTCCAGTTCCGCGCCGGTGATCCGGTCACGGCGCATATTGGCCTGAACGATGACGCCGTTACGAATAAGCACGCGCGGCACGCCTTCGAGCACACGTTCGGCGCGGGGCGACAAATAGGTGAGCCAGCTCAAGGCCAGCGCCCAGAAGGCGATTGTGCCGATCGCCAGTGCCGCCCCGGTCACGCTGAAATCATTGTGCGTGACGCCCTGCTGCACCAGATCACCCATGACGATGAGGAGCACCAGTTCGAAGGGCGTCACCTGACTGAGTTCCCGCTTCCCCAGCAGCCGCAGCAACAGATACATGATGAAGAACATCGCGGTAGCGCGCAGGATGATGTCCATCAGGGAAGCACCTTCATCGTCACCGGCATGGAGACCAGCCTGCGCTCTCCATCCAGTATCGTGATATCGCCCCGGTTCCCGATCAGCAGCGACGGATTAATTTGCCCATCGACCTTGAACCGGAACGTGTCGCCTGCGTCGAGGCGGGCGAAGGTGAAGCGTTGCGCGCCGTCGCTATAGCTTTCCTCGCTGGCGGCCGGGATCATGGTGTTGATCGTCATCTGCCGCCATAGCGGGTCGGACATGGCAATGACGAGTTGAGCGACCGGCCGGCGCGCCCGCACTTCGACCAGCGTTTCGAAGAACATGCCATTACGAATTACGGTGGGCGCCTTGACGGTAAGTCTGGCATCGGCCGAGTCGATCCGCCGCGTCATGTCGGGCTTGCCGCCAAACAGACCCGCAAGGCCCGCGAGCAAAATCGCGCCAAGGAAAAGCGGCGGCAACGGGTTTGCAGCGCGGCTGCCGACAAAATTACGTGGGCTGATGCCGTCGGGAAATTCGCCGGCCGGCACGGAACGAGCCAGGGCTTCGGGGTCAGACGTCATATCGCGGTCGTCTTTCCGCAATGGGGACTTGGCCATGTTCGCCCAATGACCTGTACATCATTCCATCCCTTTCATGCCAATCAGCAGAAACCGAAGCGCACGCCTTCCGTTCCGGTGGGCTAATGCGCCATCCAGGCGGACAAATGAAGGACATGGAGCGTCAATCCAATTTCGGCTGTCCTACAGATAACCATATGGGATAAATGCTCCGCCTCATACCGAAGCAGGAGGCCCCCATGGACGTGCAGGATTTGATTGACGAGGTGATCGCGCGCGAAGGCGGCTATAGCGATCATCCCGCGGACCGGGGCGGCGCCACCAATATGGGTATCACGCAAGCGGTCGCGCGCGACAATGGCTATTTTGGTGCGATGCAGGCATTGCCGCGCGCCACGGCGGAAGCGCTGTATCGCCGCCTGTACTGGGAGCAGCCGGGCTATGCCTTCGTGGCGGAACTATCCTGGCCGGTGGCGGCCGAATTGTTCGACACCGCCGTCAATATGGGCCCGCCGACCGCAACGGGATTTTTGCAGCGCGCGCTCAATGCCCTTAATCGCAACCAGAAGGATTATCCCGACATCAAGGTCGATCGCCTTCTGGGCGGGCGCACGCTCGCCGTCCTGCGCGCGTTTCGGGCGCTGCGCGGGCCGTCGGGGGACATCGTGCTTTTGAAGGCGATGGAGGCGCTGCAAGGCGAACGCTATATCGCGCTCGCTGAAAGCCGGCCGGCCAATGAGGCGTTTCTGTATGGGTGGCTCGCCAACCGCATCGGTTCGGGCGCGCGATCATGAGCGATACAGGAGAGGCCCAGCCGGACATATGGACGCGGCGGGCGCGCCCGGCTTTTCTGTACGTCATCTATGCGCTGCTGCTCTGGTCCATTCCCATGGGGCTGATCGCGGGGATCAACCCGGACATGGCCGCCGCGATCACGGCGGGGATGCGCGCCTATCTCAACGCGCTGCCCGAACCGCTCTATGCGCTGTTTGGGACGGGGTATCTGGGCTACACCGCCGCGCGCGCCTGGGGGAAGGCCAGGGGTAGCGAGCGGTGAGGTCCAGCCCGTGAAAATGAGAGGGGCCGCCGGGCGACATAATCCCCGACGGCCCATCATTGACATGGTCAGCGGCCAGAAGCGCCGCCCAGTGGGAAATGGTGAATCGCGCTCTATCAGGGGAGGAGCGGCCTGTATGTCGGCCTACGCAAGGCTCCGGAATCACCCTGACATTGCCGACGCTTGCGCGTCGATCAGCGGCGCATTCCCCGAATGGACTTGACCGACCCCATTGCTGAACCATGAGACATCGGATCACCTCCTTTCGCTATGTTGAGCCCGTGTGGCCGCCGCAAAATCCTATCTGCATCCGTCCACAAGACGGAATGTGAATCAGACGAAGGCGATCTTCAAGCCTTGTATTATTCTTTTTTGGAATCATACTTGTGCGTCCGCGTCGGGGCGGCGCCGATCCCGCGTCAGGCGCGGCAATCCTCCACCACCCGCGCGATTTCCGCCCAGGCCGGCACGACCAGAGGCGCAAGGCCCGGCGCGTCGACGGCGATCTTGCCACGGCTATAGGCCATCTGGTCCAGCACGGCGTCGCTGGCCGCGCGCGCGGCGACCAGCGCCGGTTGCGCGCCGCCCTGCGCGGTGGCGGGCCAGCTGACCGCGCCATAGCTGGTGCGGATCACCATCGCGCCCTGCCCTGCGCCATAGCGCGTCAGGACGACGCGCTGGCTTGCCAGATCACAGCGGAGCGTCAGCAGCGGCTGGGCCGGCGGACCGAACCGCGCGATGCTGCCGCCCTGTTCGGCGCGATAGCTCCAATTGCCCGGCGTCAGCGGACGATCGGCCCAGGCGGTCGAGGCGGCAACCTGCGTTGCGGGCGCGGGCGCAGAGGCGGGCGTGGGTGAGGGGCTTGGCGCAGGAGCCGGCCGGGGCGCGGGCGCCGGGCGCGCGCGCGCGGCACGCGTCGGCGCTGGCGCAGAGGCGGGCGGGCCTACGCACGACGCGAGCAGCACCAGAAGGGACGAAGCGGTGGCAAAGGTCAGGGACAAACGCATGCCCTGCGTCATGCCGGACCGGGCGGGACGGCTCAACCCGAAAAGGACCGATGGAGCGATCAGCGCCGCCAGCGCGCCCAGATGGCGGTCGGCAGCAGCAGGCCGCGCTGTTCCTCGCGCACGGCCAGTTCGCCCGCTTCCACCGTGCCGGGCAGGTCGGCGAACGCCTGGCGCAACAATTCACCGATCGCCAGCGCCGACATGCGCACGGCATAGACGGTCAGGAATAGGAAACGGCTGTCGGCGTCCAGCAGGGCGCGGCAATTGGCGATGAGCGCGGGCAGATCCTCCTCCAGCCGCCATATCTCGCCATCAGGGCCACGGCCATATTTGGGCGGGTCGAGCAGGATGCCGTCATAGCGGCGGCCGCGCCGGACTTCGCGGGCGACGAACTTGGCCGCGTCCTCGACGATCCAGCGGACCGGCCGATCCTCCATCCCCGACAGCGCGGCATTGGCGCGCGCCTGCGCCACCGATTTCTTCGAGGCATCGACATGCACCATCCGCGCGCCGCCGGCCGACAGGGCCAGCGTGCCGACGCCGGTATAGCCGAACAGGTTCATGACCTCGGCATCGGGCTTGTCGGCGATCGCGCCGCGCAGATCATCCCACACCGGCGCCATGTCGGGGAAGAAACCCAGATGGCGAAAGGGCGTGCAGCTCGACTGGAACGTCACCTCGTTCCAGTGCAGCGGCCAGCCATCGGCCGGCACCGGCTGCTCATAATACCAGCGGCCGCCGCCATCCTCATCCGATCCGGGAATGAATTCGCCGTCCGCCCGCCAGTCGTCGCTGGCGGGCTGCCACATCGCCTGCGGTTCGGGGCGGATGAAGCGGAAACGGCCATAGCGTTCGAGCTTGCGGCCGTTGCCCGAATCGATCAGGCCATAGTCCGACCAGGGCTCGCCGATGAGGGTCGTGAGGTTCAAGCCGGACCGGCTCCGTGCCGCGGCGTCGCGCGTTCGGCGACATAGGCGGTGATCGCCTCGAACGTCGCGGGCAGGCGATCATAGCGTTCCTCCCGCGCGAACAGGTCGCCCACGCGCGCGGGCAGCGGCGGACGCAGGCCGGTCGCCCGTTCCACCGCATCGGGAAATTTGGCGGCATGGGCGGTCGCCAGCGTCACCACAGGTATGTCGGGGGCCAGGTCCGCGTCCCGCGCGGCGGCAAGGCCGACCGCGCTGTGCGGGTCGATCACATGGCCCGCCGCGTCATAGGCCCAGCGCATCGCCATGGTCATGGCGTCGGCATCGATCCGCGCCGACGACAAGAGCCGCGCCGCGCCGTCGCGCTGCGCATTGGTAAGGCGCATGGCGCGGCTCGTTTCAAAGCCGCGCATCTGGTCAGCCAGCGCCGCACCATCGCGGCCGCCCGCGTCAAACAGCAGCCGCTCGAAATTGGAGCTGACCTGAATATCCATGCTGGGCGTGGCGGTGGGCACGACCTGGCCCTGGCTATAGTCGCCCTCCCCCAGCGCGCGATGCAGAATGTCGTTCACATTGGTTGCGACGATCAGCTTTGCGACCGGCAGGCCCATTTGCGCGGCGACATAGCCGGCAAAGACATCGCCGAAATTGCCGGTGGGGACGGAAAAGGCCACGGAGCGTTCGGGCGCGCCCAGCCGCACGGCGGCGTAGAAATAATAGACGATTTGCGCCATCAGCCGCGCCCAGTTGATGCTGTTCACCGCCGACAGGTTGAAGCGGCTCTTGAAATCCGCATCGTTGAACATCGCCTTCACCAGCGCCTGCGCATCGTCGAAGCTGCCGGAGATCGCGATATTATGGACGTTGGGCGCGCGCACCGTGGTCATTTGCCGACGCTGCACGTCGGACACGCGACCATCGGGATGGAGCATGAAGATATCGATCTTGGCCCGTCCTGCCACCGCGTCGATCGCCGCCGACCCGGTATCGCCCGAGGTCGCGCCGACGATGGTCAGATGATCGTCCCGGCGCGAGAGGAATCGTTCGAACAGATGGCCGAGCAATTGCAGCGCCACGTCCTTGAACGCGAGCGTGGGGCCGTGGAAGAGTTCCAGCATCCAGTGCCGGTGGTCCATCTGCACCAGCGGCGTCACCGCCTGATGGCTGAAGCGACCATAGGCGGCCGTGCACAGCTCCCGCAATTCGTCCTCGCCAAGCGACCCGGCGACGAACGGGGTCATCACCCGAACGGCGGTTTCGACATAGGAGAGGCCCGCCAGGGCGCGAATCTGATCGGCGGTGAAGGCCGGCCACTGCGTGGGCAGATAGAGGCCGCCGTCCGACGCCAGCCCGGCCAGCGTCACATCCTCAAATCCGAGCGCGGGCGCGCTCCCCCTGGTGCTCTGATATTGCATGATGGCTATGCGCGGTAGCGGCAGCGGGCGCGGGGAGCAAGCGTTTAGGCGGGCTTCCCGGTGCCGCGCCGGCGCAGGGCCAGTCCGTAGATCAGCATGGCGAGTGCCGCGAAGATGAACCACTGCACGGCATAGGCCAGATGATTGTTGGGAAGGTCGGCGGCGCTGGGCGGCGCGAGCGGCTTGAGACCGGCCGGGGCGAACCGGGCGATCAGCATCGGACGGAGCGGCGGTGCCTTCCCCCCGATGCGGGTCAGCAGCGCGCGATGGTCTGGCTCCTGGCTGATCCAGCCGGCAACCTGCCCGCCGGGCCAGTCCGGCCTCTGGTCCGGCTTTTGCCCGACACCGACCGCGACGAGGACACCCGGCCCCTCCGCACCGGTGGCGCACTCAGCAATATGGCGATAGCCGGTGCTGCCATCAGCGGCCCGGCCAGCCTCCACGCGCCAATCGACGACGCGCAGACAATGGACGGACGATGGCCGGAATAGTAGATCAGGCGCGACCGGCGGCAGCATGGGAAAGGCGACAGAAGGGCGCTGCGGATTGGCCTGCGCCAGAGCGATTGCGTCCCGCTTTTCCGCGCGGCGATCCAGTTGCCAGAGGCCCAGCCCGATCATCGTCAGAACGGCGAGGATGACCAGCAGCGTAGGCAGGATCGGGATTCGCATGGAAGGGTGAGACGGTCCGGTCATGCAGGATGCTTACCCAATAGCTGCCGATAGAGAAACGGCCGGCGTGTAAAGCGCCGGCCGTCGATCCCGATTATGATATCGTCCGTGTGCCGGTTCAGCCGCCGTGGACCGGTGCGCCCCAGCCGCCCCAGACATAGATGGCGACGAAGAGGAACAGCCAGACGACGTCGACAAAGTGCCAGTACCAGGCCGCCGCTTCGAAGCCGAAATGCTGGCGCGGGGTGAAATGCCCCTGATAGGCGCGGACCAGATTGACGATCAGGAAGATCGTGCCGACCAGGACGTGGAAACCATGGAAGCCGGTCGCCATGTAGAAGGCCGAGCTGTAGGGATTGCCACCGAAGCCGAAGGGCGCGTGCATATATTCATAGGCCTGGATGCTGCTGAACAGCGCGCCCAGGATGATGGTGCACCACAGGCCCTTGATCAGGCCGTCGCGGTCGCCATGGATCAGGCTGTGATGCGCCCAGGTGACGGTCGTGCCCGAACAGAGCAGGATGAGCGTGTTGAGCAAAGGCAGCTCAAACGCATTCATCACCTCGATATCCTTGGACGGGAACAGCCCGTCGATCGGCGGCAAGAGGCTAGGGAAAAGCGCAAAGTCGAAAAAGGCCCAGAACCAGCCGACGAAGAACATGACTTCGGACGCGATGAACAGGATCATGCCGTAGCGAAGATGCAGTTGCACCACCGGGGTATGATCGCCCGCATGCGCCTCGTTGATGACATTGCCCCACCAGCTGAACATGGTGAACAGCACGCCGGCAAGGCCGATCAGGAAGACCCAGCCGCCGCCCGGCCCCATGGCATCGGGATGCATCCACATGATCGCGCCCAGCGCCATGACCAGCGCCGACATCGAGCCGAAGAACGGCCAGATGCTGGGCGGAAGAATGTGGTAATCGTGATTCTTGGCGCCTGCCATGCGTATCTTCCCCGTTTCCTTTTCTATGCCGGACCTTAGCCCGCCTTTTGCCCCTGCTCAACAGGGTAGAAAGTGTAGCTCAGCGTAATCTCTTGCGTATCCTTATTGTCGGGATCCGCCAATATCTTGGGATCGACATAATAGAGCACCGGCATCCGCACTTCCTGCCCCGGCTGCAATGTCTGCTGCGTGAAGCAGAAACATTCGATCTTCGTGAAATAGGCGCCGGCCTGGGTCGGCGTGACGTTAAAGCTGGCGGTGCCGGTGACGGGCCGATCCGACATATTTCTGGCGACGAAAATGGCCATTGACTTGGCGCCCACGGTCACGGTCTGCGTCGGGCGTTCGGGATGGAATTGCCAGGGCATGCCGGGCTGAACATTCGAATCAAACCGGATCGAGAGCGTGTGGCCAGTCGCCTGCTGCACGTCCACGCCGGCGTCGGCGCGCTGCGTCGTGCCATTGAAGCCGGTCTGCTGGCAGAAGATGCGATAGAGCGGCACCGAGGCGAAGCCGAGGCCCAGCATGGCGAGGCCGACGCCGATCATGGCGATGAAGGTCCGCCGGTTGCGCCGGGCGCGATCAAAGGGCGAGGGCGGAAGCGTGGCCATCAGATCGCGTCGCTCGCGCCGATCTTCGCCAGCGTGATGGCAAAGAACAAAATGACGAGGAAGCCGAGTAGCAGGCCGGTCACGATCGACCGCGACTTTTGCCGGGCGCGCACCAGATCCTGCTCTTCGGGCGTCATGCCAGCAGCCAGCGGTCGACGACCACCGCTCCGAACAGGAGGAAGAGGTAGAGGATCGAATATTTGAACAGGCGCTTTTCCGGCTTCATGCGCGCAGGATCGCTTTCGCGCCGGCGATAGACCTGAAAGGCGAACAGCGCGAACAGCGCCGTGCCCAGCAGCGCCGTGGTGCCGTAGATGACGCCGGTGAGGTTCAGCAGAACGGGCGCGAGCGCCGCGACCGCCATGATGGCGGTGTAGAACCATATCTGCCGCCGGGTCGCGACTTCACCCGATACGACGGGCAGCATGGGGATGCCGGCGGCGGCATAATCGGTCTTCACAAATAAGGCGAGCGCCCAGAAATGGGGCGGCGTCCAGAAGAAGATCAGCATGAAAAGAGCGATAGGCAGCGCACTGACATCGCCGGTCACGGCCGCCCAGCCGATCACGGGCGGGAAGGCGCCGGCCGCGCCGCCAATGACGATATTCTGTGCCGTCCGGGGCTTGAGCCAGATGGTGTAGACGAAGACGTAGAAGAGGATCGACACGGACAGCACGGCGCTTGCCAGCCAGTTGGTCGCCATGCCCATCAGGATGACGGAGAAGAAGGAGAGGCCGACGCCAAAGTGCAGTGCCGACTGCCGGTCCATGCGGCCGGCGGGCAGCGGACGCGACGCGGTGCGCTTCATCTTGGCGTCGATGTCAGCTTCCCACCATTGATTGAGCGAGGCGGCCGCGCCCGCGCCGAGCGCGATGCAGAGGATGGCGGTGAAGGCCAGGACTGGGTGGAGATGGCCGGGCGCGGCCAGCAGACCGCACAGCCCCGTGAACACGACCAGCGTCATCACGCGCGGCTTCGTCAGCGCGACGAAGTCACGCCAATGAGCCGGCAGGACGGGCGCGTGAACCCCGGTCAATATAGGCGAACTGGCCATAATCTCCTCAAGCGATCAGCGCGCGCCTATACACCCGCACGCCGATGTCGCGCAAATGGACGGAAGGTCCCAGCCCCCCGTCCATTGCGGTGCCGTCCGTCAATCGACGACGGGCAGCGTTTCGAACTGGTGGAAGGGCGGCGGGCTGGTCAGCGTCCATTCCAGCGTCGTCGCGCCTTCGCCCCACGGATTGCCTTCCGCTTTCTTGCCGGCCGCAAGCGACCAGATCAGGTTGACGAAGAAGATCAGCATGCCCGCCGCCATGATTTCATAGCCATGGCTGGCGATGCCGTTCCAATAGGCAAAGGCTTCGGGATAATCGGGGTAGCGGCGCGGCATGCCCGACAGCCCCAGGAAATGCATGGGGAAGAACAACAGGTTCACGCCGGCGAAGAAGACCCAGAAATGGAGCTGGCCGAGGAACTCGTTATACATCTTGCCCGACATTTTCGGGAACCAGTAGTAGAAGCCGGCGAACAGGCCGAACACGGCGCCCAGCGAGAGCACATAGTGGAAGTGCGCCACGACATAATAGGTGTCGTGCAGCACGTCATCGACGCCGCCATTGGCGAGGACCACGCCGGTGACGCCGCCCACGGTGAAGAGGAAGATGAAGCCCAGCGCCCAGACCATCGGCGTCTTGAAGCTGATCGACCCTCCCCAGATGGTGGCGATCCACGAGAAGATCTTGATGCCGGTGGGCACCGCGATGACCATGGTGGCGGCGGTGAAATACATCTTTACATTCACCGACATGCCGGTGGTGAACATATGGTGCGCCCACACGACGAAGCCGACGACGCCGATCGCGACCATGGCATAGGCCATGCCGAGATAGCCGAACACCGGCTTGCGGCTGAAGGTCGAGACGATCTGGCTGATGATGCCGAAGCCCGGCAGGATCATGATGTAGACTTCGGGGTGGCCAAAGAACCAGAAGAGATGCTGGTAGAGTTCGGGATCGCCGCCACCCGCCGCATCGTAGAAAGTCGTGCCGAAATTGCGGTCCGTCAGCAGCATGGTGATCGCGGCGGCCAGGACCGGCAGCGCGAGCAGCAGCAGGAAGGCGGTGACCAGCACCGACCAGACGAACAGCGGCATCTTGTGCAGGGTCATGCCCGGCGCGCGCATGTTGAGGATGGTGGTGATGAAGTTGATCGCGCCCAGGATCGAGGACGCGCCCGCGATGTGGAGCGACAGGATCGCCATGTCGACCGCCGGCCCCGCCGAGCCGCTGGTCGAGAGCGGCGCATAGACCGTCCAGCCCGTGCCAGCGCCATTGCCGGTGCCGCCGGGGACGAAGGTCGATCCGAGCAGCAGCGCGAAGGCAGGGATGAGCAGCCAGAAGCTGATATTGTTCATCCGTGGGAAGGCCATGTCGGGTGCGCCGATCATGATCGGCACGAACCAGTTGCCAAAGCCGCCGATCATCGCGGGCATCACCATGAAGAAGACCATGATGAGGCCGTGCGCGGTGATGAGCACGTTCCACAGATGATAGGCCTGATCCAGCGTCGCCGACGGCCCGTCGCTGAAGCGCGCCCAGGTCTGGAGATACTGGATGCCCGGCTCCGCCAGTTCGGCGCGCATCAAGCCCGAAATCGCGCCGCCGATGATGCCGGCGATGATCGCGAAGATCAGATAAAGGGTGCCGATGTCCTTGTGGTTGGTGGACATGAACCAGCGCTGGAAGAAGGCTGGCTTGTGATCGGCGTCATGATCATGCCCATGGGCGTGATCGCCATGATGATCTGCGGTAATGGTGGTCATGGCCTTGCCCCTCTCAAAGCGTCGTCGTGCCGGCGTCGCTGGCCGGCGGTCCGGGCAGTGCGCTGCCCTGTTGCGGTCCCATCTGGCCGGCCGGAGCGGCGGTGCCGCCCTTCAACGTGCCGCCCTTCGAGAGGACCCACTGGTCGAACTGAGCCGGCGGCAGCGCCTCGATCGCGATCGGCATGAAGGCATGGCGCGCGCCGCACAGTTCGGAACATTGCCCATAATAGACGCCCGGCTTGTCGATGGTGAAGCTCTTTTCATTCAGGCGGCCGGGGACGGCGTCCATCTTCACCCAGAGCGAGGGCACGGCAAAGCTGTGAATGACGTCGGCGCCGGTGATGATCAGCTTGATCGGGCGGCCGACCGGCAGCACCAGGCGATTGTCGGGCGCCAGCAGATAGGGCTCGCCATTGGCCTTCGCCTTGTCTTCGGGCAGCATGTTCGACACGAATTCGGGAATGCCGGCGTCGGGATATTCATAGCCCCAATACCATTGATAGCCCGTCACCTTGACCGTGAGCGCATCCTTGGGCGCGGGGCGATACTGGTCGGCGAGCAGGCCGATCGAGGGCACCGCGATCGCCAGCAGGATGAGCACCGGAACCACCGTCCACACGACTTCGATCACGGTATTGTGCGATGTCTTGGACGGCACCGGATTGGCGGCGCGGCGATAGCGCCACATCACATAGAGCATCAGCACCAGCACGAAGATCGAGATGATGGTGATGATCGGCACCAGCATGACGTCGTGCAGCCAGCGGGCGGTCCTGCCGGTATCGGTAAACTGTTCCTGCAGCGTGATTTCGCCAGGACGCGGCATGCCAATGCCTTCGGTCGGCTTCATGCGCGGCGGGGCCGCCACCTTGGCCGCAGGGGCAGCCGCACTGACATTGGCGACATTGGCGTCGGCCGAATCGGCGGGCGCGCCGGGATCGGAGGATTTGGGATCGGCATCGACCGGCGTGGCGGCAACCGATGCGGCCGCTTCATTCTGCGCAAGCGCCTGGCCATTCATCGCCATCGCCGGCGCAAAGGCCAGCAGACCAGCGAGAATGAACGATTTCACCTTCATCATAGCGTCTTCGTACCCCTAACCCCTTGGCGCCGCTGCAACGAAAACGCATCCATTCTGCCGTCCTCGCCCGTTCGGTCTGAGGCGGCTTATAGGGATGCTTTCCCGCCGCCTCAAGCACAGATGGAGCAGATTTTCTTCGCTGTTGCAACGCATCCCCGGCCCGCCTATCTCGCTGCTTCGCGCACAGGGGCGCGGCATGGCGGCGCGCGGGCGCGCGGCGATGGGATGAAGGCGGCCCGGCCACCGAGAGGGAGCCGGCCGCGCGACAGGATTTGAATGCGACATGACTGACGAGGACGTATTGGCGGAATTCCGGGCGGCGGGCGCGCTGCTGGAGGGGCATTTCATTCTGTCGTCGGGTCGTCGCAGCGCCAATTATCTGCAATGCGCACGGGTGCTGATGAACGCCGAGCGCGCCGGCAAGCTGGCCCGCGCCACGGTGCAGAAACTGCCCCGCGAAGTGCGGCAGGAGATCGACCTGGTGGTGTCGCCGGCCATGGGCGGCCTCATCATCGGCCATGAAGTCGGCCGCGCGCTTGACCGGGACGCCATTTTCCTGGAACGGCCGGAAGGGACGTTCGAGCTGCGCCGGGGCTTTGCCATCACGCCGGGACAGAAGATATTGATGGTCGAGGATGTCGTGACCACCGGCCTGTCGTCACGCCAGGCGATCGAGGCGGTGGAGGCCGAGGGCGGCATCGTGATCGGGGAAGTGGCGCTGGTCGACCGGTCGGCGGGCGAGGTCGATCTGGGCGTGCCCTTCTACCCGCTCGTGTCGATCAATTTCCCGGTCTATGACGCAGACGCGCTGCCGCCCGAACTGGAGGCCATCCCCGCGACCAAGCCCGGCAGCCGGAAGCAATAGGCCCATGCCCATGCCGCTGCGCCTCGGGGTCAATATCGACCATGTCGCGACCATCCGCAACGCGCGGGGCGGGGCGCATCCCGATCCGGTGAAAGCCGCGCTGCTGGCCGTGAAGGCGGGCGCGGACGGCATCACCGCCCATCTGCGCGAGGACCGCCGTCACATCCGCGACGAGGATATCGCGATGCTGATGGCGGCGCTGGACGTGCCGCTGAACCTGGAGATGGCGGCGACGCAGGAAATGCTGGAGATCGCGCTGCGCCACAAGCCACACGCCGCCTGCATCGTTCCGGAAAAGCGCGAGGAGCGCACGACTGAGGGCGGGCTGGACGCGGCGGGACAATATGAGGCGCTGGCGCCGATCGTCGAGAAGCTGGGCGAGGCCGGTATTCGCGTAAGCCTGTTCATCGAGGCGGACGCCGCGCAGATCGACGCGGCCATTCGGCTTGGCGCGCCCGTGGTCGAGTTTCACACCGGCGCCTATGCCCATCTCGACGGAGCGGCGCGCGCGGGCGAACTGCGCCGCATCGCTGACGCCGCGGCGCTGGCCGCCAAGAACGGGATCGAGCCGCATGCCGGCCATGGCCTGACCTTCGACAATGTCGGCCCGGTCGCCGCCATCCCGCAAATCGCCGAACTCAATATCGGCCATTTCCTGATCGGTGAGGCGATTTTCGGCGGGCTGGAAGGCAGCATCCGCGAAATGCGGCGGCAGATGGATTTGGCGCGGTGATGGCAGAGCCAAATCCTCCCCTGCAAGGGGAGGGGGACCGTTCGCGAAGCGAATGGTGGAGGGGTATCCCGCTTCAGAGAGGGCGACACCCCTCCGTCAGCACTGCGTGCTGCCACCTCCCCTTCCAGGGGAGGATGTTCGCGTGATCATTGGTCTTGGTTCCGATCTCTGCAATATCGAACGGATCCAGAATTCGCTCGATCGCTTCGGAGATCGCTTCATCCAGCGGGTCTTCACGCCGGTGGAGCAGGCCAAGGCGGCGCGCCGTCCGCTGACCCGCGCGGGTACGCTCGCCAAGCGGTTCGCCGCCAAGGAAGCCTTTTCCAAGGCGGTGGGCACCGGGTTCAAGGCGGGCGTGTTCATGAAGGATATCGGTGTCGTCAACGCGCCGTCCGGCGCGCCGACTCTCGCGTTGGCCGGCGGCGCGCTCGCGCGGCTGGAATCGATGGTGCCGCCGGGCTATAGGCCGGTCATTCACCTGACGCTCACGGACGATCATCCATGGGCCCAGGCCTTCGTCATCATCGAGGCGCTGCCTTCGTGACCCTTCCCCCCGCCGACCGCCAAGAGACTTCGCCCATGCCGGCCATCGACACGCCCCAGGACAGCGCCACGCCCGCCGGGGAGCAGGAGAAGGACGGCGTCAACTGGTGGCATGAATTGCGCAGCATCACGCTGCTCATCCTGGCGGTGCTGGCATTTCATAGCTTCGTCGCCAAGCCTTTCTATATCCCGTCCGAATCGATGATGCCGGTGCTGCTGACCGGCGACCGGCTGGTGGTGAGCAAATTCCCCTATGGCTGGTCCTATGTCTCGCCCAGCTTCCACCCCCTGCCCTTCCTCAAAGGCCGGGTGCTGGGCCGCCTGCCCCAGCGCGGCGACATCGTCATCGTGTCGCCCCACAATCGGCGCGAGGATTATATCAAGCGGGTGATCGGCCTGCCCGGCGACATCATCGAGGTGCGGGGCGGCCAGGTGATCCTGAACGGCACGGCGGTGAAGCAGAAGGCGATGAAGCCGCTGCGCCTGCCGGTCGATGGCAACGCGCCCTGTTCGCCCGATCAGTTTCCCGGCGCGCGCGTGCGGGGCGCGGACGGTCGCGACTATTGCGAATTGCCGGTGCGGCAGGAAATCCTGCCCAATGGCAAGACCTATCTCACCATCGACATGGGGCCGAGCGCGCTCGATTGGTATGGCCCGGTGCGCGTGCCGGCCGACCATGTCTTCCTGATGGGGGACAATCGCGACAATAGCGCCGACAGCCGCGCGCCGTTGGCGGAAAATGGCCTGGGCGGGCCGGTGCCGTGGGAGGCGATCGGCGGTCGGGCCGAATTCATCACCTTCAGCCTGGACGGCAATGCCAGCTGGAATCCGATCAGCTGGTTCCATGCCTTCCGCAGCGGACGGGCGGGGAACAGCCTGCGTCCACGGAGCGTTGCTGCCCCTGATTGACGACCAAAGGGGCACGGGGTTTTGAGCGAGACGCACAGGCATGTCGAGGAACCCGGCCCCAGCGAAGTCCGCAGCCCGCTCGTCCAGCAGGAACTGAAACGCGCCGGCGTCTGGTTCGGGGTCGCGATCGCCATCGCCCTTGCCGCGTTGCTGGCCCAGCCGCTGATGCTGATCCTGGGCGCGATGGTGCTGGCCACGATGATGGACGGCGGATCGCGGCTGCTGGGTCGGGTCCTGCCGATCGGCCGGGGATGGCGCCTCGCCATCGTCCTGTTGAGCGCCGTCGCATTCCTGGCGTGGACCTTCTACCTGACGGGGTCCAGCCTGGCCGCACAGGCGCAGGCGATGCGCACCATCGTCGAGGCGCAGGTTACGCGCATCGGCGGCTGGATGCAGCAATTGGGCATCACCGCCACGCCCAGCGATTTAAAAGGCCTGGCCCAGCAGGCGATGAGTTCCATGGGGCGCGTCACGGCAGCGCTCGGCACGGCCGTCGGCGCGATCACCGGCGGGGCGATGATGCTGGTGCTGGCGATCTTCCTGGCGACCGAACCCAAACTCTATGAACGCGGCGTCGCCTGGATGCTGCCGATGGACAAGCGCGCGCAATTCTACACCATCGCCGACAAGATGGGCTGGACATTGCGCCGGCTGATGTTCGGGCGGATCATCGGCATGTCGGTCGAAGGCGTGGGCACCTGGCTGCTGCTGTGGGTGTTCGGCGTGCCGATGGCGGGGCTGCTTGGCATCCTCACAGGCCTGCTCGCCTTCCTGCCCAATATCGGGGCGATCATATCGGGCGTGCTGATCGTGCTGGTGGGGTTTTCCGGCGGCGTGGATACTGGCCTCTATGCCGTGGGCGTCTATCTGGTCGTGCAGATTGTCGACGGCTATCTGATCGTGCCGATGGTCGCCAAGCGCGCGGTCGACCTGGCGCCGGCGCTGGTGCTGGCGGCGCAGATTCTGTTCGGCGCGCTGTTCGGCATCATCGGCCTGTTCTTGGCCGACCCGATCGTCGCGATGATCAAGGTCTATCTGGAGGAACGATCCAAGGCGAACAGGCAGCATGGCGACCAAGCGTCGCTCAAGCCCGCCGGCCCATGATTCCCGCATCCTGACCCAGCGGAACATACAGGCTTTCCGTCGCTTGCTTTCCGCGTAAGATAGAAGAGACTGAAAGGAGCGGATCATGAAGATGGACCTGGACAAGCAGAAGAAGCTGCATTTCGATCTCACCAATGTGGGATTGCGCGCGCAGGCGACCGCGGCGGGATTGCTACAGCTCTGTCTTGAACTGCGCGAATCGGGTATTTTGGACGAACCGGCGATCGACCGGATCAAGAACGCCATCGCCTGCGATATCGAAATATCCGCACCACGCTCCGTCGCCTGCCCCGAATATCGCCGCGATGTGCGCGAGCGGCTCGACAAGCTGTTTGCCGGACAGGCCAAGGTCGGCGATGCTGGTGCACTTGCCTTTGGCGAGACGCCCGAAACCATCTGCGGCGACAACGGATAAGACAAAAAAGGGGCCGAAAGGCGGCCCCTTTTTCATCAACGCACTGGCTGCGCGCCTTATTGCCCGGGCTGCGGCGCCGCGCCCTGTTGCTGCATCATCTGCTGCTGCAGCTGCATCAATTCCGCCTTTGACTTGAAGTCATGCAGGGTGACGTCGAAGACCAGCACCGAGCCGCCGGGAATCGGGCCATTATCTTCGGCCCCGTAACCCAGCTCCGACGGTATCCAGAGGCGATACTTGCCGCCCTTCTTCATCTTTTGCAGGCCTTCGGAGAAACCCGGCACGACGCCATCGACCGGCATCGGCGCCTGCGGATTTTCATCGAACACCGTGCCGTCCAGCAACGCGCCCTTATAACCGACCAGCGCGACGTCGCTGCTGGTCGGGCTGGGGCCGGTGCCTTCTTCCAGCACCTTATACTGGAGGCCCGATTCCGTCGTCACCACGCCGGCCTCATGCGAATTCTGCGCCAGGAAGGCGGCGGGCGACGGCGCCACGCCCTGCTGCCCCGCCCAGGCAAGCCCGCCGGCCGCCAGCGCGACGATGGCAACGCCGATCCAGAGCCGGGTCAGCGACCCCTTGGCGATGGGACGAAGGGGAACAGCCGTCGTGGACATGGGCCTAAGCTCGCTAAAATCAGGGCAGGAAAGTCGTAAGCCAACGCGGCGGCAGCACGCCGCCCGCGTCAGGACAGCGTCTTAACGGACGCCGTCGCGCTCGGCGCGCTTGCGCTCCATCTTGCGCGCGCGGCGAACGGCGGCCGCCTTTTCACGGGCGCGCTTTTCCGACGGCTTTTCATAGTGACGGCGCAGCTTCATTTCGCGATACACGCCCTCGCGCTGCAGCTTCTTCTTGAGCGCGCGAAGAGCCTGGTCGACATTATTGTCGCGAACGATGATCTGCATAAGTCCGTCAATCTCCAATCAAAAACGGGCGGGTCGCCGGGACGTTTCTGTCCTTCCCGACGGCTCGACCGAATAGCAAAGCCAGTGAGTCGTCGCAGGTCGCCCTGCGCCATGTGGGCGGCGCCCTACCAGCAGAGTCGCGCAAACTCAAGCCTAAAGGCCATGATCTCGACATTTGCGCCGGGCCAGCCGATAGTGGCGCGATAACAGACAGGAGGATCGCCCATGGCCAGCGCCGCACAACAACCCGACATGACGCCGCAGGAATGGGAGGCGCGCCAGCAGCTTGCCGCCTGCTACCGCATATTCGACCATATGGGATGGTCGGAACTGATCTACAACCATATCACGCTGCGCGTGCCGGGCGAGGATAACGCCTTTCTGATCAACCCGTTCGGTCTTGGCTATCAGGAAGTAACAGCGTCCAACCTGGTCAAGATCGACATTGAGGGCCAGGTGCTGGACGGCAGCCCCTATCCGGTGAACCGCGCCGGTTTCACCCAGCATAGCGTCTTTCACCGTCACCTGCCCGACGCCCATTGCATCATCCACACCCACACGACCGCGGGCATGGCGGTGAGCGCCTGCGCCGAGGGAGTGCGGCCGATCAGCTTCTACGCCGCCGCCTTTGCGGGGCAGATCGCCTATCATGACTTTGAAGGCGTCACGATCCGGCCGGAGGAAGGCGAGAGGCTGATCGCCAATCTGGGGGACAAGCGGGTGATGATCCTGCGCAATCATGGCACGCTGGTCATGGCGGCGAGCCTGCCCGAAGCCTTCCTCAAACATTGGTCGTTGCAGCGCGCCTGCGAGATTCAGGTCGCGGCCGGCGCGGCGGGCACGCCGGTCGACATCCCGGCGGAGGTGATCGCCGTGCATCAGCGGGACCTGGCCGGGGTGCAATTGCCGGTCGGGCCGGGGGTGCCGGACTTTCAGGCGATGGTGCGGGTGATCGACCGGATCGATTCGAGCTGGAAGCAATAGGCAAGGACGGGGCGGGTCAGGCCTTGCCGAACCCACCGCCGCCGGGCGTTTCGATGACGAAGGCGTCGCCGGCGTTAAGATCGACCGTGGCTGTACTGCCCAGCGGTTCGACCGAGCCGTCGGCGCGCTCCACCCAGTTGCGCCCCGGCGCGCCGTCCGCCCCGCCAGCAAGGCCAAAGGGCGGCACCACACGGCGGTTGGCCAGGATGCCGGCCGTCATATCCGCAAGGAAGCGGATGCGGCGCACCGCGCCATCCCCGCCGCGATGCCGACCCGCCCCGCCGGAACCTGAGCGGATCGAAAATTCCTCCAGCAGCACCGGGAAACGGGTTTCCAGGATTTCCGGATCGGTGAGGCGGCTGTTGGTCATATGCGTCTGAACCACCGCTGCGCCGTCAAAATCCGGCCCCGCACCCGACCCGCCGGCGATCGTTTCATAATATTGGTGCCGGTCATTGCCAAAGGTGACATTGTTCATCGTTCCCTGCGCCCCGGCCATGACGCCGAGCGCGCCGAAGATCGCGTCGGTGACGACCTGGCTGGTTTCGACATTGCCTGCGACCACGGCGGCGGGATGGCGCGGATGGAGCATCGACCCTTCGGGCACTATGATAGTGATGGGTTTGAGGCAGCCGTCATTCATCGGCACCGCTTCATCGATCAGCGTGCGCACGACATAGAGGACGGCGGCACGCACGACCGACAGGGGCGCATTGAAATTGCCGGGCAGCTGGTCGGAGGTGCCGGTGAAGTCGATGGTCGCGGCGCGGGCGGCGGCGTCGATGGTGACGGCGACCTCGACGGTTGCGCCATTGTCCATGGCATAGGTGAAGCGACCATCGTCGAGCCGCCCGATCAGCCGGCGCACAGCCGCTTCGGCCTGGTCCTGGACATGGCCCATATAGGCGGAAACGCTATCAACACCATAATCGTTGCTGATCCGTATCAATTCGGAAGCACCCTTGGCGCAGGCGGCGATCTGAGCCGACAGGTCAGCGATATTCTGGTCTATGTTGCGCGCAGGATAGGGGCCAGAGCCAAGCAGGTCGCGGATCGCCGCTTCCCGGAAGTCGCCACGGTCGACCACCAGCAGATTGTCGAGGATGACGCCTTCTTCCTCGACCGACCGGCTGCCCGGCGGCATGGACCCAGGGGTGATGCCGCCAATGTCGGCATGGTGCCCGCGCGCCGCGACGTGGAAGACGGGTGCATCGCGTCCGTCGACGAACACCGGCATGATGACCGTGACGTCGGGCAGATGGGTGCCGCCGTCATAAGGCGCGTTGAGCGCATAGACATCCCCCCGCTGCATACCCCGCCCGTCGATCGGCCGTCCGTCCGCACCGGGGCCGCGCCGGCGCAGGATGGCGCGGATGCTTTCGCCCATGCTGCCCAGATGCACCGGCATGTGCGGCGCATTGGCGACCAGATTGCCGGCGGCATCGAACAGGGCGCAGGAAAAATCGAGCCGCTCGCGGATGTTGACGGAGGAGGCGCTATGCTGAAGCGCGGCGCCCATTTCCTCGGCAATCGCCATGAATAGCCCGCCCATCACCTCCAGCCGCACGGGATCGACGCCCGCTTGCTCAATGGCCTGCGGCGCTGGGCGAGGCTGATGCCGGGTCAGGATGAGGTTGCCGATCGCGTCCACCCGCGCCCGCCAGCCCGACTCCACGACGGTGGTGGACACCGGATCGATGATGAGGGCGGGACCATCAAGGACGCTGTCGCGATTGAGGCCGGCGCGATCATGCACGGGCGCGGAACAGCCGCCGCAATCGACCTGCGCCAGCGGCAGCGCGGCCGCATCGGGGAAGGCGACGATATCGTCCATCGCCGCCTGCGTGGAAGCGATCGCCTCGACCCGCGCCATATCGACAAGGATTTCGCCGCGCCCGTCAAAGCCGAAGCGCGCGCGATGCTGCGCCAAGAAATCGGCGCACATCGTCTCCAGATCGGCGAGCGGCACATCGAACAGGCTGTCGGTGCGGTCATAGCGCAGGCGCAGCAGCATTTCGGTCCGGTCCGCTTGCGGCAAGTCGGCGCGCGCATCCGCCTCCATGGCGGCGAGCGCGTCCTTGAGCTGCGGCATGGCGTCAGGCGCAAGCGGCAGGGCAAGCGTGCATTCCCGCACCGCCCGCCGGTCTGCCAGTCCCATGCCATAGGCCGACAGCACGCCGCCCAGCGGATGGATCATCACCCGGTCCATGCCGAGGGCGTCGGCCACGAGGCAGGCATGTTGCCCGCCTGCGCCGCCAAAGCTGGCCAGGGTATAGCACGTCACGTCATGGCCGCGCGCGACCGAGATGCGCTTGATGGCGTTGGCCATGTTGGCGACGGCGACGGCGATAAAGCCCTCCGCCGCCTCGCGCGGGGTCATGGCGCGGCCCGTTTCCGCCTCGACCTGTTCGCAGAGGGTAGCGAAGCGCCGCTCGACCACGTCGCGATCGAGCGGCTGGTCGCCATTGGGTCCGAACAGGCAGGGAAAGAAGTCCGGCTGGATCTTGCCCAGCAGGACATTGCAATCGGTGATGGTGATCGGCCCACCACGCCGATAGCAGGCCGGCCCGGGCACCGCGCCCGCGCTTTCCGGCCCGACGCGAAAACGCCCGTCGACAAAGGTGCAGAGCGAACCGCCGCCCGCCGCGATCGTATCGATCCGCATCATCGGCGCGCGCAGGCGGACACCGGCCACCCGCGCTTCATTGTCCCGTTCGTAGGCGCCGGCATAATGGGAGACATCGGTCGACGTGCCGCCCATGTCGAAACCGATGACCTTCCGAAAACCCGCCTGCTCGGCGGTGCGCGCCAGGCCGACGATGCCGCCCGCCGGTCCCGACAGGACGGCGTCCTTCCCCCGGAACAGCGATCCGGGGGTGAGGCCGCCATTGGATTGCATGAACAGCATGTCGGCTCGCCCGCCAAGCGCCTTATGCAGCCCATCCACATAATCGCGCAGCACGGGCGAGAGATAGGCGTCGGCCAACGTGGTGTCGCCCCGGCCCACGAGCTTGATGAGCGGCGTGACATCGTGGCTGGCGCTGATCTGGGTAAAGCCGATATCGGCGGCGATTTGCGCCAGTCGTTGTTCATGCGCGGGGTAGCGATAGCCATGCATCAGCAGGATGGCGACGGCGCGCAATCCCTGACGATAGGCCGCCTCCAGCGCGGCGCGCGCGGCCGCTTCGTCCAGCGCCACGCGCACCTCGCCGTCGGCGCTCACTCGTTCGTCGATTTCGATGACATCGTGATGCAGGGGATCGGGCAAGCGGATATGGCGCGCGAACAGGTCCGGGCGTTCCTGCGTGCCGATGCGGATGGCGTCGCGAAAGCCGCGCGTGACAGCAAGCAGGACAGGTTCGCCCTTGCGCTCCAGCAGGGCATTGGTCGCGATGGTCGTGCCGATCCGCAGCGAACAGGGCGGAATCGGGCCATCGCCCGCCCCCGTCAGCCGGCGGACCGCTTCGACGGCGGCATCGGCATAGCGTTCGGGATCGCTGGAAAGCAGCTTCGCCGTGTGCAAGCGCCCCTCAGGATCGCGCGCGACCACATCGGTAAAGGTGCCGCCGCGATCGATCCAGAAATGCCAGGTCATGGCGGGGTGATGGCCGCACGCGCCGGATATGGCAAGGTCGATGGCGATGGGCGTGTATGCGGACAAAATAGCTGTTGCGCAGATCAAACTATATCCATTATTCTGGATATATGGATACAGAATTGGCCATATCCGCGCTGGGGGCGCTTGCTCAGGGGACGCGCCTTGATGCGTTCCGGCTGCTGGTGCGTCATGAGCCAGCGGGCATGGCGGCGGGCGACATCGCGCGGCATTTGGATGTGCCGCAAAACAGCCTGTCGTCGCACCTTGGGATCTTGGCGCGGGCCGGGCTGGTCCGCGCGGAGCGTCACAGCCGGTTCATCATCTATCGCGCCGATCTGGACCGGATGCGCGCGCTTACCCTGTTCCTTCTCCAGGATTGCTGCGCGGGGCGCGCCGAGCTTTGCGCGCCGCTGATCGCTGAACTCACCCCCCTGTGCTGAAAGGCTGCGCCATGGCTGTCGACATCATCATCTATCATCATCCGGCATGCGGCACGTCGCGCAATGCGCTGGCCATGATCCGCAACGCCGGCATCGAGCCGCATGTGATCGAGTATCTGAAGACGCCGCCTTCCCGCGCCTTGCTGGTCGATCTCATCGTCCGCGCCGGCATGACCGCGCGTGACCTGCTGCGTCAGAAGGATACGCCCTATGCCGCCCTGGGCCTGGACGACGCGACGCTGTCCGACGATGCGCTGGTCGACGCGATGATGGCGCATCCGATCCTGATCAACCGGCCTCTGGTCGTGTCGCCGCTGGGCGTGAAGCTGTGCCGTCCGTCCGAGGCGGTGCTGGAGCTGTTGCCCACCAGACAGAGCGGCGCCTTTGCCAAGGAAGATGGCGAACCGGTCGTGGACGCCGATGGTCAGCGTGTCGCCTGATGCTGCCGGCCTTATTGATCTTCATCGCCACGATCACGCTCGTCATTTGGCAGCCCAGGGGCCTGGGCATCGGATGGAGCGCCATGGGCGGGGCGATCGTCGCCTTGCTGGCTGGCGTCATATCGCTGGCCGACGTGCCCGTGGTCTGGAACATCGTGTGGAACGCGACCGGCGCGTTCGTGGCGATCATCATCATCAGCCTGCTGCTGGATGAAGCCGGTTTCTTCGAATGGGCGGCGCTGCATGTCACGCGGCTGGGCAAGGGCAATGGCCATGCGCTGTTCGTCCTGGTCGTGCTGCTGGGCGCGGCGGTATCGGCGCTGTTCGCCAATGACGGCGCGGCGCTGATCCTGACCCCCATCGTCATCGCGATGCTGCGGGCGATGGGTTATGGCGACAAGGCGATGCTGGCGTTCGTGATGGCGGCGGGCTTCATCGCCGACACCGCCAGCCTGCCGCTTGTCGTATCGAATCTGGTCAATATCGTTTCGGCCGACTTCTTCGGCCTTGGCTTCGCGGACTATGCCGGCATCATGGTGCCGGTGAACCTGGCGGCCGTCGCCGCCACATTGGGCGCGCTGATTCTCTTTTACCGGCGCGACATACCGGCGGCCTATGATGTGACGGCTTTGCGCATGCCGGGCGAGGCGATCCGGGACATGGCCACCTTCCGCGCGGGTTGGGTCGTCCTTGCCCTGCTGCTTGTGGGCTTTTTCCTGCTCGAGCCGCGCGGCGTGCCGGTGAGCGTGGTGGCCGGCGCCGGGGCCGCGCTGTTGATGGCCATCGCCGCACGGGGACATGTCATCGCGACCCGGGCCGTGTTGCGCGGCGCGCCCTGGCAGGTCGTCATTTTCTCGCTCGGCATGTATCTGGTTGTCTACGGCCTGCGCAATGCAGGGCTGACCGATCATCTTGCGGCGCTGATCAGCCAGATGGCGCAAGGCGGGATATGGGGCGCGGCGATCGGGACGGGCGTGCTCGCCGCCCTCCTCTCCTCCATCATGAACAACCTGCCGACCGTCCTGGTCGGCGCATTGTCGATCGGCGCGACGGATGCCACGGGCGCGGTCAGGGAGGCGATGATCTATGCCAATGTCATCGGCTGCGACCTTGGTCCCAAGATCACGCCGATCGGATCGCTGGCGACCTTATTATGGCTGCATGTCCTCGGCCAGAAGGGCATCAGGATCGGCTGGGGCTATTATTTTCGGGTCGGCTTTTGCCTCACCATTCCCATCCTGATCGTCACCCTGGCGGCGCTGGCGCTGCGGATTGGGATGGGTTGATGCCGCCATTCACGTAAACGGGCGGGGCAGACCCTGGTCCACCCCGCCCGCTCGAGCACTGAAGCTCAGTCAAAACGCGTCAGAACTTCGCGACGACACCCGCCATCGGACGGATCGAGCGGAAATTGCCGAGCGTGTCTGCCTGAACGCGCAGACGGATGTTGCTGCTCTGGGCCGATCCGCCCATGTCCGCGGGCGACAGTTCGACGCCGGCGCCATAGGTGGTGCCGTGGAAGTCCGGGCTGTCCGGGCCGAGCGCGTCGAAATTGACCCACTTATACCCGACCTTGCCGAAGATCAGGCTGTCCTTGCCCGCCTTGACCCCGGCGCGGCCAGCCACGCCATATTCCCAATCAATATCGCCAGAGACGCCCTTGGAAGCCGTGCCTTCGACGCCGACCACAAGCGGTCCTGCGACATTGTAGTTCACGCCAGCGACGCCTTCGACCATGCGGCCCTTGTAACCGACGGGCGGGATGCCTTCCTTGCCGGTTTCGCTGTCGAAATTATGCACGCCGCCCATCACGCCGACATAAGGTTCCAGGCGGCGGGTGGCGCCTGCGTCGTCGGCCTGGCCGCTCTGGGCCATAGCGGCGGCGGGGATCAGGGACGCGGCAGCGGCTGCCGAAATAAGCAGTGTCTTCATGGGTGTGACCCTTTGATCTGTTGTTGGATGCTTGCGGCGGTTTGGACCCGCCGGGCCGCTTCCTGGGTGCTTCAAGCGACCGGAGCGGCAGGGATCATAATGACCATGATGGCGGGAAGGTTTCCCGGCGGAATGACGAAAAGGCGGAAAACCGCCAGATTGTGGCACCGACAACACGGTTTCTGTCGTGCACATGAACGAGGCGGAAGATTTCTGAACGGCGGATAAATCAAATTCGTGCGGCAGAACGGTCATTCACAACCAATTCAAACTCCACGCGTTACCCCTGACAGCAAGAGGATAAGGAGACAGGCGATGACTGGACCTGCACGAAGGTTTCTGGCCGCCCTCGGCTTGATTGGCGCGATGACATTGGGCGGATGCGCCTATGACGATGGCTATGGCTATGGCGGAGTAGGCGTCGGCACCGGCTATTATGGCGGGGGCTATTATGACCCCTATTACAGCCCCGGCTATTATGGCGGCGGCTATGGCTGGTATAATGACTTCTATTATCCGGGCACCGGGTATTATGTCTATGACCGCGGCGGACGGCGGCACCGCTGGACCGACAGCCAGCGGCGCTATTGGCAGGCGCGGCGGAATGACCGGCGCGATGACCGGTGGCGAGACAGGGATCGCGACGGTCGACCCGGATGGCGTGGCGATCGCGATGGTCGGCCCGGCAACTGGCAGCGACCCGACCGTGATGGCCGCCCCGATCGCGATGGACGCCCCGGAAACTGGCAACGGCCCGATCGCGATGGCCGGCCGGGCAATTATGTCCGACCGCGCCCTGGCGGTAATGACGACCGCGGGGACGGACGTGGACGTTGGAATGGCGGGCGCGGACGCGATGGCGCGAATGCGGTCCGCCCATCGCCCCAGCCCCGCCCCCAGGCAAGTCAGCCCCGCCCTCAGCGCAGCATGAGCGCACGACCCTCGCCAGGATCACGCATGTCGCGACCGATGCGGTCGGGCGGCGGTCGTGAGCCGGCAAATCGGGTCCGCCCGAACTGATGCGGGGAGCGATCAGGACAAGCGCGCTGGCCACCCTCCTGCTCGTCGCGGCCTGCGATGGTCGGGAGGAAAGCGCAATCGACAATCTGGCCAATGGCGCCAACCAGGCGCAGGTGGAAAATAATGTACGGGCCGAAGCGATGGCGCTGATGGAGCCGCTCGCACCGCCCGAACCGGGGACGCCGGGCGGCCTGCCGGTCGACCCTGCACCGATCGAGGAGGGGTCGATCGACCCGGGCAGCGCGCAGGGCGCGGCGCAGGTGGTGCAGGGCTATTATGGCCTGCTGGAGGAAAAGCGTTTCGAGGACGCACAGGATATGTGGAATCCGGCGACTGCGATCGGCGCGCAGGATGACGCGCATTTTGCCGCGCGTTTCCGGGGTTTCAGCGAAATCCATGCCAATGTCGGTGCGCCATCGGAACCCGAAGGGGCGGCCGGTTCGCTTTATGTGACAGTGCCGGTGCAGGTCTATGGCCGCATCGCCGCCAACGGAAAGCCCTGGTATGCGTTGCGGCAGGTGACGCTGCGCCGCGTCAATGATGTGCCGGGATCGACGGAAGAGCAGCGCCGCTGGCATATCCAGTCGATCGGCGCCTATGTCCCGGAGGAGGCGGAAGTTGCGTCCAGCGCGAGCGCGCCGATTTCCATCACCGATGGCATGGCGCGCCGGAAGCAGGCAGAACAGAAATGACGGTGGCGGGGCGATGGCCGGGATGACCCGCCATCGCCCCCATCAACAATCAGGCCACGGTCGCCTTGACGATCTTGCCCGGCGTGCGCGGCGGCTCGCCCTTGGGCAGCGCGTCGACATACTCCATGCCCGACGTCACTTCGCCCCAGACGGTATATTGCCCGTCGAGGAAGGTGGCATCGTCAAAGCAGATGAAGAACTGGCTGTTGGCGCTGTTGGGATTGGACGCGCGCGCCATTGAGCAGACGCCGCGCACATGCGGCTGACGGCTAAATTCAGCCTTGAGGTCGGGCTTGTCGGGGTGGCCGCCCATGCCCGTGCCGGTCGGATCGCCGCCCTGCGCCATGAAGCCGGGGATGACCCGGTGGAAGACGACGCCGTCGTAAAAGCCTTCCTTGGTATTTTCCACGATGCGCGCGACATGGCCGGGCGCAAGGTCGGGGCGCAGCTTGATGACGACATCGCCGCCGCTGTCGAGGGTAAGGGTAAGCGTATCGTCGGCCATGAAAAATCCTCTCTTGCCGGGGACGTGGGGATGGAGCCCATATAAAGGCTAAAGACCGGGATGGAAGCGCTGTCTCCTTATTGCATTTCCAGTGGGCATGGGCGAAAGCGACGATATGTTACAGGAACCGGACAGTAGGGGGCGCCATGAGCGAGCGCGGCGATATGGCCGAACCCCTGGTGCATGGGGATGATTTCGAAGATCCGGTGATCGAGGCGGCGGAGGCCAGCCACGATGAAGATGACCGGCTGAAGCCCGAATATCTGACGGCCGTGCTGGACGCGGTCGAGGATGGCGACAGCGAAAAGGCGCGCGACCTGGTGTCGCCGCTGCATCCGGCCGACATTGCCGACCTGCTGGAACTGGCCCCGTCCGAACGGCGCGCCGATATTGCCGCGGCGCTGGGCGACCTGGTCGGCGCGGAAGTCCTGTCCGAACTCAATGATTATGTGCGCGACGACCTGATCGGCGCGCTGGCGCCCGAACAGGTGGCGGAATTCGCGTCCGAACTGGATACCGACGACGCCGTCGCGATCATCGAGGATCTGGAGGAAGCCGACCAGCAGGCGGTGCTGGAGGCGATGGAGCCAGAGGATCGCGCCGCGATCGAAAGCGCGCTGGCGCACCCGGAGGAATCCGCCGGCCGCCTGATGCAGCGCGACCTGGTCGCGGTGCCCGAGCATATGACGGTCGGACAGGTGATCGACTATCTACGCGACAGCGGCGATCTGACGCGGGATTTCTGGGAAATCTTCGTCGTCGATGAAGGCCATCGGCCGATCGGCACCTGCCAGCTCAGCTGGATCCTGACCTGCCCGCGCGGCGTGCCCATGAGCGACCTCATGAAGCGGGAGCAGACGCTGATCCCGGTCGACATGGATCAGGAGGAAGTGGCGCTGCGCTTCCAGAAATATGCGCTGATCTCAGCCGCCGTGGTCGACAGTTCGGGCCGGCTGGTAGGCATGATCACGGTGGACGATATCGTCCACATCATCAGCCAGGAAGCGGGCGAAGATATATTGCGCCTGTCGGGCGCGGGCGAAGGCGACATCAACGAACCGGTGCTCGACAGCTATCGCGCGCGGGTCCGCTGGCTGCTCACCAATTTGCTGACGGCGCTGGTCGCATCCACCATCATCGGCATTTTCGAAGGGACGATCCAGCAGATGGTCGCGCTGGCGACGCTGATGCCGATCGTCGCAGGAGTCGGCGGCAATGCCGGCAGCCAGACGATGGCCGTCACCGTGCGCGCGCTCGCCACCAACCAGATTACCGGGTCCAACGCCCGGCGCACCATCTTGCGGGAAATTCGCGTCGCGGTGCTCAATGGCGCGACCGTCGCCATCGTGCTGGGGATCGGCGTATCGCTGGTGTTCCAGAATATGGCGCTGGGCGGCGTCATCGCCGCCGCCATGGTCACGAACATCATCACGGCGGGCTTGGCCGGCGCATCGGTCCCGCTGGCCTTTGACCGGATGAACCTGGACCCGGCGGTGGCCTCCTCCATCTTCGTGACGATGATCACGGATTCGATGGGGTTCTTCGCTTTCCTGGGGTTGGCGACCGCGGCGGGATTGACCGGCTGATCCGAGCGCCCATGTAAGGCCGTAATGCCACTCCATATGACCAAGATCGCCTTCCGCAGCGAAGGCCCCGCGTCGTTGCGCGCCTGGCTGGAAAGCCAGGCCGGATCGGGCGAGGCGCGGATCACCACCCGCTATCTGCCCAAGCGCGTCGAGGAGATGACTGGCGGATCGCTGTACTGGATTCACGCCCACACCATCATCGGCCGCAGCCCGCTGCTGGGTTTCGAGGAAACGGGCCAAGGGCGATATTGGGTGCGGCTGGCGCCCCGGCTCATCCCCGTGCGCACCAGTCCCAAGCGCGCGCATCAGGGCTGGCGCTATCTTGAGGACAAGGACGCGCCGCCGGACCTGGGCAGCGGCGAAGCGGATGATCTGGAGGCGATGCCGCCCGCCCTGCTGGGTGAACTCACGCGGTTAGGGCTGGTCTAGCGGCAGACGGTTAGAGCGGCAGCAGCGCAGCGACGATCCAGCGTTCCTCGGCGCGCAGGACGCCCCAGGCACGCGCGGCGGCGCGGCTGTCCATCGCCTCGACGCCGATGCCCCGTGCTTCCAGCGCGCGCACGAAGGGCCGGGGCGGCTGCCGCAGTCCAGCGCCGGTGCCGAGCAGCAGAAATTCGGGCGCGGGATCAAGGGCGAACAGATCGCCAAATTGCGAGGCATCCAGCGCGTCGACCGACGGCGCATCGGTCCAGGCCATGGCGCGCAGCGGGCTGAGCAACAGGCCGTCGGGAAACACATCATCGCGCACGCGAAAGCCGCGCCCCTGAAAGCCGGTGACGATCGGCCCCTGTCCGCTGTCATCGCGGCGCAGCCTGATGCCCGAATCGGTCAGGGTCGCGCCCCGTCGTCGCGCGGCCCGACACGCTCCGCCTGCGCGGCGATGCCAGCCTTGGACGCTTTTTTCTCCGACGCTTGCGGGGTGAGGCCGAGCGAGATGAGCAGCGACGACGACACATAGATGGACGAATAGGTCCCCACGATCACGCCCAGCATCATCGCGGCGGTGAAGCCGCGCAGCACATGACCGCCAAACAGCAGCAGCGACCCCAGCGCCAGCAGGATGGTCAGCGACGTCATCACCGTGCGCGGCAGCGTCTCATTGACCGACAGGTCGATGAGCGCCTTCATGTCCATCTTGCGATATTTGCGCATATTTTCGCGGATACGGTCGTCGATCACCATCTTGTCGTTGATCGAATAGCCCACGATCGTCAGCACGGCCGCGACGATGTTGAGGTCAAATTCCAGCTGGGTGATGGCGAAGAAGCCGAGCGTCATCAGCACGTCGTGCATGATCGCGACAAAGGTCGAGACGCCGAATTGCCATTCGTAACGCAGCCAGGAAAAGATCGCGATGCCGACCACGGCCAGCACCACCGCCAATATGCCGTTCTGGATCAGCTCACCCGACACCTTGCCCGACACCGTATCGTAGCGGGAAAAGGTGACGCCGGGGAATTGCGCCGTCATTGCGTTGCGGGTCTTTTCCACCACCGCATTGGCCGCTCCCGCGCCGCCCTGCTCAGGCAAGGGCAAGCGGATCTGCACCGTCTTGGGATCGCCAAATTGCTGGAGCGAGCTTTCGCCCACGCCCAGGCGGCCAATGGTGGCGCGCACCTTGTCGGTTTCGACCGCCTGCGGGAATTTCGCCTCGATCATCAGGCCGCCGACGAAATCGACGCCGAGATTAAGGCCCCTGTGGGCCACGGCACCAATCGCCAGCACCGTCAGCAACGCGGTGAGCGCGAACGCCCATTTCCGCATCGCGACGAAGCCGATATTGGTGTTGTCGGGGACAAGCTTGAGCAGTTTCATGGCTTAAAACCTAATGCCGTTCGGGCTGAGCCTGTCGAAGCCCAGTCCTTCTTGAAGACCAGTTCCCTTCCGAAGAAAGAACAGCCCTTCGACAAGCTCAGGGCGAACGGAGATGCGACGCGCGCGCATCAGATCGTGATTTCGGTCGGGCGCTTGGCGCGGACCCAGCGCGACGCCAGCAGGCGCGTGAAGGTGACGGCCGTGAACACGCTGGTGGCGATGCCGATTAGCAGCACGATGGCGAAGCCCTTGACCGGCCCGGAGCCGAGCGCGAGCATGATGCCGCCCGCGATCGCATGGGTCACGTTCGCTTCGAAAATGGTGCGGCTGGCTTCCTTATAGCCATGCTCGATCGCCTGCACCACGTTGCGGCCGCGCCTGCGTTCTTCACGGATGCGTTCATAGATAAGGACGTTGGCATCGACCGCGGTGCCGATGGTCAGCACGAAGCCGGCAATGCCCGGCAGGGTCAAGGTCGCGCCCAAAATCCCCATGACGCCGAGGATCACCAGCACGTTGATGGTGACAGCGATGTTCGCATAGACGCCAAAGCGCCCATAGCTCACAAACATGAAGGCGGCGACCGCGACCACGGCGATCACCGACGCGATGAGGCCAGCGCGGATCGAGTCGGCGCCCAGGCCCGGCCCGACCGTGCGTTCCTCCACCACGGTGAGCGCGACCGGCAGCTTCCCCGACCGCAGCGCGATCGCCAGCTGGTTGGCGCTTTCCACGGTGAAGCTGCCGCTGATCTGCGCGCTGCCGCCCAGGATCGGTTCGTTGATATTGGGGGCGGACAAGACCCGGCCGTCCAGAATGATGGCGAAGGGCCGGTTGACATTCTGCGACGTCACCTGCCCGAACTTGCGGCCGCCAGAGCCATTGAAGCGGATGTTGACGATCGCCTGGTTATTCTGGTCATAGCCTTGCGTGGCGTCGGTCAGGTCCTCGCCCGACACCATCACCTGCCGCTTGACCGCGATCACCGGAACGCCGGACGGATTGTCGGGATAGGGCAGGACTTCGCTGCCCACCGGCGCGCGGCCCTGCGCGACTTCGGCGGGATTGGCGGTCGTGTCGACGAGCTTGAATTCGAGCTTTGCGGTCTGACCCAGCAGGTCCTTGAGCGCCTTGGGATTTTGAAGGCCCGGAACCTGCACGACGATGCGGTTGTCGCCCTGCTGCTGGATCGTGGGTTCGCGCGTCCCCATTTCGTCGATGCGCTTGCGGATCACTTCGGTCGCGACTTCCATCGCGCTCTTGACCGCATTGTCGATGCCCGCTTCCGTCGGCGTGATGACGATGGTCGAGCTATTGACCACCTCGACATTGAAATCGCGCTGCCCGGTGAGGCCCGCGCCTTGCGTGAGCGGACGGATGCGCTCGACCGCGGCGTCGACCTGGGCCGGATTGCGCACCATGAAGCTCAACTTGCCGTCGCGGCTGGAAATATCGCCGATCGCGATGCGCGGATCGCCCCGGCGCAATTCGGTGCGGACCTGTTCCTCCATATTGACCAGCCGCTGCCTGGCCACGTCCTGGGTCGAGGCTTCGAGCAGCAAATGACTGCCGCCGGCCAGATCGAGGCCCAGATTGACGCGCGTCTGCATGAAGCCGGGCAGCCTGGCGACGGCGGCATCGGGCAGGAAGCTCGGCACGGCGCACAGCACGCCGATCAGGAGCGGCAGGAGGATCGCGGCGATCGCCCAGCGCGAAAAGTTCAGCATGACGCCGCTCAGTCGTTCGCGGGCTTGGCGGTCATCGGGTCGATGACGTCGGTCAGCGTCGCCTTGACCGCCTTGACCTTCATGCCCGGCGCCAGTTCGACATCGACATAGATGTCATCGACGCGCACCACCTTGCCCACCAGACCGCCGCCGGTGACGACCTGATCGCCTTTCTTCACCGCGTCGATCTTGGCCTTGTGCGCCTTCATCTTCTTTTGCTGCGGACGGATGAGCAGGAAATAGAAGACGACGAAGATCAGGACCAGCGGCGCCATCTGCACCAGGATACCGGCGCCGGAGGCTTGCCCGCCCGCGGTCTGGGCAAAGGCTGGGGTAATGAACATGGGTGGGACTGCCTTGTTGTCTGTCGGTCGCGGGCGGCCATTGGCGCACCCACGGATCAAGGGCGGGCGGCTAACACAGACAGGGGGGCGGAGGCAATATGATAAGGGCGCGCGGCGAGACGTGCGCGCCGTTGCGATTGAACCCTTGCATCACGGCGATCATGGCTCTATTGGGCGCCCTCCGGTCGGGACGTAGCGCAGCCTGGTAGCGCATCACACTGGGGGTGTGGGGGTCGGAGGTTCGAATCCTCTCGTCCCGACCAAAATTGCCAGCAAGATTGAGTGAGTTGATCTGACGCTACGGCGTCAACGCGGCTCGCGTCATTTGTCCACCAGACGTTGGACACAGCTCCCCCGATTGCCGTCAGGCGCCATGCTCAAGGGAATGTGATCCCCTTCTGGCCATTTCTGGCTTTCGCTTCCTGATCCGGGAGGGCGAACAGATAGGCGGGGCAATCCGCGCGCGAGGTTATCGCACGGTCACAACACACGCTGGATGAGTTTGACCCCAGTCGGTCCCAAGGGCGCGAGAGAACGCTCACCGGCCGCTGATCCGGTCAGATGCCCGTAACCGTGCAGCCCGCCGTCATTCGCACGGGCTGGCGTCCATGGGAAAATGTCTTACGTCTTTTCGTTGACCGGAAGTGTGGGTTCATGAAGCATGAAGCCGCCCAGAACTGCAACGTCGTGGATTTGCTGTTCGTTGGCCCCATTCCGGATCATTTCCCGCAATACCGCCATCGCCCGTTCGTGCCCCGCAGGCGAGTTCAGGGTCATGAAATAGGTATCCTCGGCCTCCTGACGATTGCGAAAACCATGGGTGCAATTGCGGGGGCAAAAGGCGAAACCGCCTGGCGCGAGCATTCTGGTTTCCGTCGCGCAGGTCATTTCCAGCAGGCCTTCAAAGATGAAGAAAAACTCTTCCTCGGTCGGCTGATGATGGGGCGCGGCACCAAATCCGGGAGTGAAACCCAGCATCGTCAACATGGCGTGGCCGGCACTGAAGTCTCCGCTCATGACCTGCTTTCTGACATTCTGGCCCGTCGCCTTGGTCGAAAGATTGTCCCTGGGCATCGACACCAGCCGCGGGAGCGGCTCGCGACGCTCAAAGGCCTCGCGCAGCGCGGCGATATCGCCATCCTTGCCGATGACGAAATCGAGAGGTTCGGGGTCCTTGTTGACCAGCACGTCTCTCGGCAGCGCTGTATCGTCAAAGCACATGCCATGACGCTCGAAGATGGCAGCATAGGACGCAAAATCCGCTTGGCCCGTCGCTTTCCAAAGGCGATGCGCTTCGGCAAAGGCCCGCTCTGTTCCCGCCGGCGACTGGATCAGGATGATGGTCGCAGGCGCCTGGGATTCATTGCGAAATCCGAGTCGAGTCCGGGGCGGCGCATAGCCCATCGCATATTCACCCACCGCCTGCGACCTGTCGCCGATGGTCAGCACGGCCTCGCCTTCTGTCAGCACGACATAGCTATGGGAATCGACAAGATAATGTGTCGGCAATTCCGTGCCTGGCGCCAGCAAAATGCTATGCACCGAAAAACGGCCCGAACTTTGTTCGCCATAGAGCAAAGTGCGGACATCAAGCCTGCCCCAGTCCCGTACGATCCCCTCGTCCCGGTTCATCAGCAATACGGGGATCGCTTCTGCGGTCGCCCAGCTTTCCCTCAATCTGACAATATCCGCCGGCTTGTTGATATCTGCCTCGATCGCAGGCCGCTCTTGGCCAATCAGGGCATCAACCCGTAAATTATCGGGGCTGACTTGATACAACATCGAATTTTCCTTCCCGGCTTATCCAAGTCCGACATAGTGCGGCATGGCGGATTGTTCGGACGTGATGAACATGATGACGAAGCACGCTTCGTCCGAATTTCACCCGCGACTATGGTTCATCGACCACTATCACCCATCTTCCATATTGAGCGCGCACGATAATAAAAAAGGTCGATAGGGTAATGCCAACGCCGTCCCGACGCTGACGCGACAGATCATCCCTGATGAGACATGGCTCTGGCCGCCTACCTGGCTTGGGCGGCATTGTGCCCGTGACTGATCCCGCCTTTTCCCCCGCTTGGCCTTTTGGCGTCGAGCGGGTAAAGCCCCCGGCCATGACAGACACCATTGCATATCCCGCTGCATATCCCGCGCCCAAGGACTGGATTTTGGGCATTCACGCCTATGTGCCCGGCAAGGCCGCAGCCGATGACGGCCGGCCGCTGGTCAAGCTGTCCGCCAACGAAAATCCGCTGGGAACGAGCCAGGCGGCGCGCGACGCGTTCATGACCGCCGCCGCGGACATGGCGACCTATCCCGACCCCGCCGCAGCCAAGCTGCGGGAAGCGATTGGCGCGAAGCACGGGCTGGACCCCGCGCGCATCATCTATGGCACCGGATCGGACGAATTGCTGCACCTGGCGGCAAGCGGCTATGCCGGCCCGGGCGACGAGATCCTCTATGTGCGCTACGGCTTTGCCGTTTACGACATCGCCGCGCGGCGCGTCGGCGCAACCCCGGTGATCGCGCCGGACAAGGATTATGCCACGGACGTCGACGCGCTGCTGGCGGCGGTGACGGAGCGGACCAAGGTCGTTTTCCTGGCCAATCCCAACAACCCCACCGGCACCATGACCAGCCGGGCGGAGATTGCGCGGCTGCATGCGGGCCTGCGCCCCGACATCCTGTTCGTGCTGGACCAGGCCTATGCCGAATATCTGGACGAGGACGAAGATGATGGCGGGCTGGCGCTGGCCCGCGACGCGTCCAATGTATTCGTGACGCGCACTTTTTCGAAAATCTACGGGTTGGCCGCCGAGCGGATCGGCTGGGGCTATGGGTCGCCCGAGGTGATCGACATTCTCCACCGCATCCGCGCGCCCTTCAACGTCACGACCGTGGGTCAGGCCGCGGCGATCGCGGCCATCGGCGATGACGACTGGGTGGCGCGCAGCCGCACGCATAACAACCAGTGGCGCGAATGGCTGGCGGGGGAGGTCGCTTCGCTCTCCAACCATGGGCTGCGCGCGATCCCGAGCAAGACGAACTTCCTGCTGATCCTGTTCGAGGGGAAGCTGACCGCCGAAGCGGCGATGAAGGGGTTGTGGGACGAGGGCTTTGCCACGCGCTGGCTGCCCGGTCAGGGCCTGCCCAACGGCCTTCGCATCACCATCGGCACCGAGGAGCAGACCCGCGCCGTCGCGGCAAAGCTGCGCGCCATGGCGGAGGCCGCCTGACGCCATGCTGCCCTTCGCCCGCGTCACCATCATCGGCCTGGGGCTGATCGGCTCCTCGCTCGCCCGCGCGATCCGGGCGGACATGCCGACCGTGCGCGTGACCGGGCATGACGCCGACGCCGGCGTGCGCGACATAGCGCGGCGGATCGACCTGTGCGACGATATTACCGACACGGCGGGCGCATCCGTGACCGACGCCGACCTGGTGATATTGTGCGTGCCCGTCCGCGCGATGGGCGCGGTGGCGGCGGAAATTGCCGACGATCTGCCCGCCGAAGCCATCGTCAGCGATGTGGGATCGTGCAAGGCGGACGTGCTCGCCCAGCTGAGCGCCGCCCTGCCCGGCCGCAGCATCATCCCCGCGCATCCGGTCGCCGGCACCGAAAATAGCGGCCCGGAAGCCGGTTTTGCCACGCTGTTCAAGGGCCGCTGGTCGATCGTGACGCCGCCCGCCGATGCCGACCCGGCGGCGGTCGAAAGGGTCGCCGAATTGTGGCGGCGGGTTGGCGCGGATGTCGAGGTGATGGACCCGGCGCATCATGATCTGGTGCTGGCGGTGACGAGCCACCTGCCGCACCTGATCGCTTATACGATCGTCGGGACGGCCAGCGATCTAGAGGATGTGACCCAGAGCGAGGTCATCAAATATTCGGCTGGCGGCTTTCGCGATTTCACCCGCATCGCCGCGTCCGACCCGACCATGTGGCGCGACGTGTTCCTGGCCAACAAGGACGCCGTGCTGGAAATGCTGCAACGCTTTTCGGAGGATCTGTCGGCCTTGCAACGTGCGATCCGGTGGAATGACGGCGATGCGCTGTTCAGCCTGTTCACCCGCACGCGTGACATTCGCCGGTCGATCATCGAACAGGGGCAGGACGACGCCAAGCCGGACTTTGGCCGGTCGCACTGAGGGCGGCCGGGTCGCTGGCGTTCAGGGCCGGCGCGGATTGAGCGCGTTGATGGCGGCGTGGACGATGCGTTCCGCCTCCTTCCGGTCCAGGCCGGTGGGGACGATCGCGCCGACCTTGTAAGTGATCGTGCCGGCGCGCTTCATGAAGCGCCCGCGCGGTGACACGCGGCCGCTGTCCACCGCGATCGGCACCACGGGCAGGCCAAGCAGGCTGTACAGCCCGGCAAAGCCCGATTTGAGCGGGGGCGCTTCGCCATGGGGGACGCGCGTGCCTTCCGGAAAGAGGCAGATGGCGCGGCCCTGCTCCGTCGCCGCGCGAGCCGCTGAACGCAGGGCGCGCAGGGCGCTGGCTCCGGCGCTGCGCTCGATCGGGATGAGGCCGTAGCGGCGGGCGATCAGGCCCCAGAGCGGAATGTCCAGCAGTTCGCGCTTCGCCCCGATCACCGGCCGATCGAACAGGCAGAGCATGTCGATGGTTTCGAACATCGATTCATGCTTGATGATATAGAGATAGGGGCCAAGCGGCAGGTCGCCGTCCACCACCACCGTCTGCCCCAAGATCCAGCGCGCGCAGCCGCGGTGAAAGCGGCTCCACGCGGTGGCGATGCGCGGCACCATGTCGGGATGGAGGCCGCCGACCAGCATGGCGGCGAGCACGAAGAGCAGGCTGCCGCTATAAAAGATCAGCATGAAGGCGAAGGAGCGCAGCGCGGTCATGATGGCTGTCATAAGGATCAGATCCCGATCAGCGCGGCGATGCGACGCAGCAGATATTTATTATATTCGCGCATCAGCACCGACAGGCTGGGATGGCTGGGCACCGCATCATAGACGATGTGGATGCGCGGGGGCAGCGCCTGGGTCAGTTCCAGCGCGGATCGACGCATATGCCAGTCGGTGGTGACGAGCCGAACCGTCTGATAATCGCGCCGCGCCAGCCAGCGCGCGGTTTCAAGGCCGTTGGAACGGGTATCGATGGCTTCGCGGCCGAGCGTGATGCAGCAATCGAACAGCGCTTGCGGCGTATCATATTGCGCCGCCAACTCCCCCGGCCGGACCGACCGGTCGACGCCGGAAATCAGCATCCGCTTGGCCGCACCCTGCTGCATGAGGGCGATGCCCCGGTCGATCCGTCCGGGTCCGCCGGTCAGCACCACGATGGCGTCAGTGCGGCGACCGTCGAGCGGTTCGGGCAGGAAGATGGCGAACCAGGCGAAGCCCAGCACCCAGCCGAGCAGCGCCAGCGCCGCCAGGCGCACGATCACAGCGTTCGTCCCAGCGCGCGCAGCACCGTCCAGCGCGCGGTCAGCGTCGCCAGCAGCACGCCCGCGACCGGCAACGCGGCGAGGATGAGCCAGCCCTGCCAGGGCAGCGTGACGGCCGCGAGCAGTTCCGATCCGGTCGCGCCCAGCCGCAGCCCGATCAGCAGGATGACGAAAATGCCGAAGGAGAAGCCCAGCGCGCCGCCCATCAGCGCATCAAGCCCGATGCGCCGCTGGAACAGGCGGGCGATCTGCACATCGGTCGACCCCATGAGATGCAGCACGTCGATGGTGCCGCGATGGCTGTCATGGGCGCCCCGCGCCGCCAGCACGACGACCGCCGCCGTCGCCAGCATCATCAGCAGCACAGCGCCGAGCGCCAGCAGGCCAAGTGCGGAGAGCAGGCCAGCAAGCGGCGTCAGGAAGGCGGCGTGCGGATCGACGCGCAGCTTGGGTGACAGGGCGGCGAGCCGCTGGCGCAGGCGATCGATCTTGGCCCCGGCGTCTCCCGGCGTCAGCATGACGTCGATCAGCGCGGGGACCGGCAGGTCGCCGTTCAAGGCCTCTTCGCCCAGCCAGGGGCGCAGTTGATCGGCCAGGACGGCGGACGGGACGGGATCGGCCGTGCGCACTTCGGGCGCTGCGCGGAGTATCCGGAGCGTTTGCGCGGCGAGCGCGGCGCGGGTCTGCGCGTCGGCCTCCACCACCTGCACGCTGGCGCGTCCGGCCAGATCAGCGCGCATCGACTGGACCGCCGCGCCAAGGCCCAGGCCTGCCGCGGCGGCCAGCACCGTCACGAACATCATGATCGCGATGATCCACGGCATCGGCCCCGCCACCCGCCCACCGGGCAGCAGGCGATGACGCGCGGCAATCGCGGCCTTTCGTTCGGCGCGACCGCTCATGCGCCTTCGCCCCCGTCCTGATCGGCGCGCGCGCGCGGAGGATAGCGCAGGGTGCCCGTGGGGTCGGCGAGCCGCCCCTTGTCGAGCTTCATCATCTGCGCGCCCGATACCTGCGCCATCAAGGGCAGGTCATGGGTGGCGACGACGACGGTGGTGCCCAGGCGATTGAGCGCTTCGAACAGGGTCAGCAGGCGGCGGGCCATGTCAGCGTCGACATTGCCGGTCGGTTCGTCGGCGACGAGGATTTCGGGGCGGCCGATCACCGCGCGGGCGATCGCGACGCGTTGCTGCTCCCCGCCCGAGAGGGTGGCGGGCCGCGCGTCGCCGCGATCGCCCAGCCCGACCCAGTTCAGCATTTCCGCGACCGGCGCGTCGACCTCATCCTCTTTCATGCCGGCAACGCGCAGCGGCAGCGCGATATTGTCATAGGCCGACAGATGCGGGACCAGCCGGAAGTCCTGAAACACGACGCCGATGCGGCGGCGAAAACCCGGCAGGCGCTTGCGCGGCAGCGTCACCACATCTTCGCCGAACAGGCGGATGACGCCCCGGCTGGGCCGCTGCGCAAGGTAGAGGAGTTTCAGCAGCGAGGTCTTGCCCGCGCCCGACGCGCCGGTGAGGAAATAGAAACCGCCGCTGGCGAGTGAAAAGCTGACGTCCGAAAGCGTCTCCCTGTCCAGCCCGTAGCGCAGGCCGACATTTTCGAACTGGACGATGGCCGACATGGACGGATGATGGCGCGGTGGCGCTCCCTGCTTGGCGAAGGCGCAGCCATGGCACAGCGGGCGTGCCGTCGTAAAGCCCGCCCGCCTGTCGTCGCGAGTCGCGGGCGCGAACGATGCCCTGCGTCTTGCCGCTTGCGCGTGAGTCCAAGCCGTGCCTATGAAGCGAAATGATCCTGCTGTGCCCCAATTGCGCGACCCGCTATGTCGTGCCCGACAGCGCCGTCGGTCCCAATGGGCGCCAGGTCCGCTGCGCGGCGTGCAAGCATAGCTGGTTCCAGGAAGGGGTCGCCCCGCCCGTGCGCGAGGAAGCGGCGCCTGCGCCGGAACAGCCGCCCGAGCCCCCTGTCGCCGCGACAGTTCCGCCGCCTCCGCCCGCATCGGCCCCCGAAGCGCCCGCTGCGCCTGCGGTCGAGGCCGCAGAGGAACCCGTCGCGACGGCGGAGCCCCCTGCCGCAGACACCGCCGAACCTGTGCCGCCGAGCGCCGCGCCCGAACCGACGCAGCCCGATCATCGCTTCGACGACATCTATGCCGGTGCGCCCGTCAGCCGGGAGGCGGAGGAGAGCTACGCTCCGCCGGTTTCCACCCGCGCGCGCCGCAATCCGGTCAAGCTGTGGACCTATGCGGCCGCCGCCTTCTTCTTCATCGTCGCGGCCGCAGGCGGCGCGCTATATTATTACGGACCACCGTCCTGGATGGTGGCGATGGGGCTGGTGCCCGAAGAGGGCGACCCGGACCTGCTTTTCTACCTGTCGAAGCCTGCCGAGCGCCGCAAGCTGCCGACCGGGGAGGAATATTTCGCCTTTGGCGCGCGCATCGTGAACAGCGGGACGCAGGCGCTGCCCGTGCCGCCGGTACTGGTGCAATTGCGCGACCGGCAGAACCGGCTGGTGTTCAGCTGGACGACGAAGGCGGACAAGACGCGGCTGAAACCGGGCGAGGAAGCGTCGATCAACGAAAGCCGGATCGACATTCCCAAGAACGCCGAAAACCTGTCGCTGACCTTCGTCCAGTAACGGTCGCGCCATGGCGGCGCGCGTCGTCGGCCCTCAGGGATAGCTGACCGTCTTGGGCCGGCCCTGCGGGATCGGGATGAATTCCTGATCGTCGCCAGGGATGAGGGGGAAGCGCATCGCGTCCCAATCCTCGCGCGCCTGCATCAGCCGATCCTGGCGCGAGGACACGAAATTCCACCAGACATGGCGCGGCGAGGAAAAGGCTTCGCCGCCGCACAAGACGATCCGGCCGCCATCGACGCTCATCAAGGTGGCGGAGGTGCCGGGCCGCAGCACATAGAGCGTCTGCGGCGTCAGCGTCATGCCATCCAGTGCGGCATCGCCGCCCGAGACATAGAGGGCGCGTTCGTCGGCGGACGGATCAATGGCGATCCGGCCGCCCGGCGCCAGCTGAATGTCGGCATAGATGGTGTCGGCATAGGTGGTGACGGGCGAGGTTTCGCCCCAGAGCGACCCCATGATGACGCGCGCACGCGCCGATCCGTCCTCGATGACCGGCAGTCCGCCTTCGCCGACATGCTCGAACGCCGGGTCCATTTCCTCGACGCGGTCGGGAAGCGCCAGCCAGGTCTGGATGGCCGATAATTTGGATGCCTTTGCCCGGTCTTCGTCGGGCGATCGTTCGGAATGGACGATGCCGCTGCCCGCCGTCATCAGATTGACCGCGCCCGGCTCGATCAGCTGCTCCGTACCCAGCGAATCGCGATGCAGGAATGCGCCTTCATACATATAGGTCACGGTGGCGAGGTTGATATGCGGGTGCGGCCGCACGTCGATCCCCTGCCCCGGCGCGATCTGCGCCGGCCCGGCCTGGTCGAAGAAGATGAAGGGTCCAACCATCGTGCGCCCCTTGGACGGCAGGGAACGATGCACCTTGAAGTCGCCCAGATTATGGCTGACGGGGGTGATGGTCTGAACAATGAGATCGTCGAAGGTCATGCCGCATCCAGTTCGGGATAATGGCGAAAGATGCCCTCTTCATTGAAGGACAGCCGCCGGTCGCTGGCAAGATAGTCCTGCAATTCGGGCAAGGCCGCAACCCTGTCGTGCAGGGCCATGAGGGCGGGGAAGCGTCCGCCTACCGATGCCATGCGCAGCGGAAAGGCGTAGGTCAGGCCGGCGACCAGCTGGAACAAGGACAGGTCGGCGTAGCTCCAGCGCGCGCCGGCCACCCAGTTCCCCGGTTCAGAGCCAAGCGCGCGCTTAAAATAGCTGAGATATTTGGGAATGCGCTCATCACGAAATCCCTCGGCGCGGCGCAGCGCCTCCGCCTTCTGGTCCGCATAATAAAGATGGACGCCGACAGGGTGATGCACGTCATGCGCTTCGGCCACCATGTCCATGATGGTGAGTTGGAGCTGCGCCAGCCAGTAGCGGCTTTTGAGGCCCAACGTGCCGCATTCGTGCCGTTCGGATAGATAGAGAAGGATATTGGCGGTCTGGGACACGGTGGCGCCATCGATGCTGAGATAGGGCGGTGCGAAGGCGGGGCCTCGATCATGGCTGGCCATGTCGGCCATCAGCGCCTCGCCCCCGTCTTCCCGCGCGCAGTCCCGATAGGCAATGCCACAGGCTTCCAGCGTCAGCCGAACAAATTCGCCCCGGCCGGGAATGGTCGGCCAGTACCAGAAGTCATAGGCCATCGGGGACGCTCCTTGCTGTCATTTGAAGGCGGAACGCGGGGGCGCGGCATATGGTTTATTCGGAGCAGAAAAAGTCGGACTTTTAAGGGTGGCAGGCGCTGGGCCGACGGCGTTGCGCCGCCCGCCCGTGCCAAGCCGTTACCGCCCGTCAGTCATGGTCGCGGCCACCGGCACCCATATAGAGCTCGCTGCCGGTTTCCTTGAACAGCTTGCTCATTTCTTCCATGCCCTTGAGCGCGGCGTCCTTGCTGGCCTGCGCCACTTCCGCGCCGGTGAGGCCCGCTTCGAGGAAGCCATCGGCGGGCTGGTTCTTCTTCGCGGCGAAGTCGCGCACTTCCTGCGTGATCTTCATCGAGCAGAATTTGGGGCCGCACATGGAGCAGAAATGCGCGGTCTTCGCGCCTTCGGCCGGAAGCGTCTGGTCATGATATTGTTCGGCCGTGTCAGGATCGAGCGACAGGTTGAACTGGTCGCGCCAGCGGAACTCGAACCGGGCGCGGCTTAGCGCATCGTCGCGGACCTGCGCGGCAGGGTGGCCCTTTGCGAGGTCGGCGGCATGGGCGGCAAGCTTGTAGGTGACGACGCCCACCTTCACGTCATCACGGTCGGGCAGGCCCAGATGCTCCTTGGGCGTGACGTAGCAGAGCATGGCCGTGCCATACCAGCCGATCTGCGCCGCGCCGATCGCGCTGGTGATATGGTCATAGCCCGGCGCAACGTCGGTGGTGAGCGGCCCCAACGTATAGAAAGGCGCTTCGCCGCAAACCTGCAGCTGCTTTTCCATATTTTCCTTGATCTTGTGCATGGGCACATGGCCCGGCCCTTCGATCATCGCCTGCACATCCTGTTTCCAGGCGCGGTGGGTCAGTTCGCCCAGCGTGTAGAGTTCGCTGAACTGCGCTTCGTCATTGGCGTCGGCGATCGAGCCGGGGCGCAGGCCGTCGCCAAGGCTGTAGGCGATGTCATAGGCCTTCATGATCTCCGTGATCTCGTCAAAATGATCGTAGAGGAAGGACTCCTTGTGGTGCGCCAGGCACCACTTCGCCATGATGGAGCCGCCGCGCGAGACGATGCCGGTGACGCGCTTGGCCGCCATCGGGATATAGGCCAGGCGCACGCCCGCATGGATGGTGAAATAATCGACGCCCTGTTCGGCCTGTTCGATGAGCGTGTCGCGGAAAATCTCCCACGTCAGGTCTTCGGCGACGCCGCCGACCTTTTCGAGCGCCTGATAGATGGGGACGGTGCCGATCGGCACCGGCGAGTTGCGCAATATCCATTCGCGGGTGTCGTGGATGTTGCGGCCGGTCGACAGGTCCATCACCGTGTCCGCGCCCCAGCGGATCGACCAGACCAGCTTGTCCACCTCCGCCGCGACGTCCGACGCGACGGCGCTATTGCCGATATTGGCGTTGATCTTGACCAGGAAGTTGCGGCCGATCGCCATCGGCTCGGATTCGGGGTGGTTGATGTTGGAAGGGATGATGGCGCGGCCCCGCGCGACCTCGTCGCGGACGAACTCTGGCGTCACATAGTCGGGGATGGATGCGCCGAAGCTCTGGCCATCGCGGATATATTCGGCGAGGCGAGCGCGGCCCAGATTTTCGCGCTCGGCGACATATTCCATCTCCGGCGTAATGATGCCGCGGCGGGCATAATGCATCTGGGAGACGTTGCCGCCGGCCTTCGCGCGGAGCGGGCGCTTGATGACATTGGGGAAGGGCTGGACGCCGCCGGTCCGGTCGGGGCCTTTGAGGCCATTATCCTCCGGCTTTACCGCGCGGGCGTCATATTCCTCCACGTCGCCGCGACCCATGATCCAGTCGCGCCGCAGCGCCGGCAGGCCCGCCATGATGTCGATGCGGGCTTGTGGGTCGGTATAGGGGCCGGACGTGTCATAGACGCGCACGGGCGGCTCGCCGCTCGAAGGTTCAAGGTCGATCTCCCGCATCGCGACCTTCAGGGGGCCAACATGAATCTTGCGCGACCCGCGAATGGGGCCGGTGGTCACGCGCATTTCGGTGCGGGCGGGGACGTCTGCCATGCTATGCTCTCCTTGCGACGGAGAGAGAGACTGCGGGCGGGTTGAAGGCTCGCTACCCTCCCTACGCCAGTGTCAACTGGATCAGGTTCAGCGGGTCGCGGCCACGTCAGCCGCCTCTCAACCGTCTGTGGACGGTCCCCCGGGGATGCTGGACATGATAGGGGCTTGGGCGCACAAGGTCCAGCAGCTTATGAGCCACGACAGCATCCCGGACCTTGGCACCAAAGCCGGCCGCAAGGCTTTCCGCCACGAAATGCGCATGGTCGCGGTGCGACCGCGCCGGTGGGGGTTGTGGCTGCTGACGGCGGGCGCACTGCTGATGATCCTGCCGTCCGCGCTCGACCTGCACGCCATTTTCGGCTGGTCGCCCAGCGTGCTGGGGATCATGCTGATCGCTGTCGCGTTACCCCTGCTGATCGCCGCTGCGGTGTTGCGGCGGCGCTATCGTCGGGGACGCATGACCATCTCCGGGGGGGACTGACCGCGCATGAAGAGGATTTTGACTTTGGTTTCCGCTGCCTTGCTGACCGGCGCGGGCGTGCCGCCCGCATCTACGCCCAACCCGTCGGATGACCCCTATATCTGGCTGGAGGACTGGACCGGCCCGCGCGCGATGCAATGGGTGGAGGCGGAGAATAAGGCGACGGAGGCCGCGTTTCAGAATGATCCGCGCTATGCCGGCTATTACGCGCAAGCGCTTGCCATCGCGTCAGCCAAGGACCGGATCGCGATGCCGATGCTGATCCATGGCCGCGTCTATAATTTCTGGCGCGATGCCGATCATCCCCAAGGCATCTGGCGCTGGACCAGCGAAGCCGATTATGCGCGCGAAGCGCCCAACTGGACCACCGTGCTGGACCTGGATGCCCTGTCGAAGGCGGACGGCAAGAAATGGGTGTGGAAGGGCGCGTCGATCCTCGACCCCGACGAACGGCTGGCGCTCGTCAACCTGTCGGATGGCGGCGAGGATGCGGTCAGCCTGCGCGAATTCGATCTGGAGACGGGCCAATTCGTGGACGGCGGCTTTTCCATCCCGACGTCCAAGCAGAATGAGGCGTGGCTGGACCGCGACACCATCCTGATCGCGCGCGACTGGGGGGACGGCACCATGACCAAGTCGGGCTATCCCTTCGTGGTCAAGGCCCTGAAGCGCGGCGAACCGCTGTCGAGCGCGCGGGAAATCTATCGCGGGGCGCAAAGCGATCAGGTCGGCACCTTCCCCCTCATCCTGTCGGACGGGTCGGGCAATCGCGCCGCCTTCCTCTATCGCGGCGTTACTTTCTTTGGCAACGAAACCTATCTGGTCGATGGCGCGCAGGTGAAGCGGTTGCCGCTGCCCGCAAAGAGCAATGTGCAGGGCATGGTGGATGGCCAGGTGCTCATCCAGACCAGCGAAGCCTGGCAAAGCGGCGGCGTCAGCGTGCCTACGGGCGCGCTGGTCGCCGTGCCATTGAAGGCGCTGCAATCGGGCGAGACGCTCAAGCCGCAAATCCTTTTCGCCCCATCCCCCCGCCAGTCGATCGACGGCGTAGCGGCGACGAAGAGCCATGTCATCCTGGCCTATAATGACAATGTGCGCGGCCGGGTGATGGTGCTGACACAGGGCGCCGCGGGATGGACCAGCAAGGCGGTCGACCTGCCCGATAATGCCACCATCTCTATCGCTTCGGCCAGTGACAAGAGCGACAAGGCCTATCTGTCGGTCGCGGGTTTCCTGGCCCCCACGACGCTATGGGAAATGGATGCCGCCAACCCGGCCCCGCGCCAGGTGAAAGCCATGCCCGCCCGGTTCGATGCCGACGGCCTGGTGGTCGAACAGTTCGAGGCGACGTCGAGCGACGGCACGAAAATTCCCTATTTCATCGTCCACGCCAGGGACATGAAGAAGGACGGATCGACGCCGACGATCATGACCGCCTATGGCGGCTTCGAGATTCCGATGACGCCAAGCTACGCCGCGATCACCGGCAAGCTATGGCTGGAGCGGGGCAACAGCTTCGTCCTTGCCAATATCCGCGGCGGCGGCGAGTTCGGCCCTGCCTGGCATGAGGCGGGCCTGAAGACCAGGCGGCAGATCATCTATGATGATTTTGCGGCCGTGGCGCAGGATATTTTCGCGCGCAAACTGTCCAGCCCGGACAAATTCGGCATTTACGGCGGGTCGAATGGTGGCCTGCTGATGGGAGTCGAGTTCAACCAGCATCCCGACCTATGGAATGCGGTGGTGATCCAGGTGCCGCTGCTCGACATGATCCGTTACGAGCAGATCGCGGCCGGTGCGTCCTGGGTCGACGAATATGGCAGCGTCAGCGTGCCCGAGGAAAAGGCGTTCCTCCAGACGATTTCGCCCTATGCCAATATCCGAAAGGGCGTGGACTATCCCACGCCCTATATCTGGACCACGACCAAGGATGATCGGGTCGGCCCGCAACATGCCCGCAAATTTGCCGCGCGGCTCAAGGAATATGGCATTCCCTACCATTTCTACGAGGATACCGCCGGCGGCCATTCCGGTGACGCCGACATTGAACAGGGCGCGCGGTTGCAGGCGATGCAGATGGTCTATTTCAGCCAGCGGCTGGAGGGGAAGGCAGCCAGCGAGAAATAGCGCGCTTAGTCGTTCCGGCCGATCCCCCGCTCGATCAACGCATTGGCGATGGCGGCGACCTCATCGGCCGGGCGGCTATCGTCCCACACGCCATAGCGCAGCCCAAGGAAGACGTTCATGCCCATGATCGCCCAGGCATGCACTTCCTCCACGTCCGGCCGCACATCGCCGCGCGCCGCCGCATTGGCAAGGCGCGCTGCCATGCGGCTGGCGGTATTTTCATAATGGGCGCGGTAGGCGGCCTGATCGACGAACTCCGCCTCGTCGATGATGCGGTAGATTTCCTTGTGCGCCCGCGCGAACTCCAGGAAGCTCAACAGGCCGATGCGTTCCGCGTCGATGCCGTCGCGCGCCTGCGCGATCCGGGGTGAGACATAGTCGCGCACCTGACCCGACATGTCATTGACCAACGCGCGGAAAATATCGTCCTTGCTGTCGAAATAGGTGTAGAAACTGCCCAGCGCGCAGCCCGCCCGGCGGGTGATTCCGCTGATCGACCCGTCGTGAAATCCCTTCTCGCCAAATTCCGCCGCTGCGGCCGACAATAAGGCGCGTCGGGTGCGTTCGCCGCGCGCGGTGCGCGGAGCCTTGTCATCCTTCGCGGCGTCGCCTGCGCTCATCTGCCTCTCCCTCTCCTGTGTTCTTTTTGCCGCAGTTACGCCCCGCCGACAGACTCCTCCTTATTTGAAGTTGAAAGCTGGTTCAACTTTCATTATCGAATCGGATCAAGGACGCGATCCGGCAGACCGGGCGCCCCATATTCAGGAGAGGAGTCCCCATGAAGGCCCGTCAGACCATCCGCACATTCGCGCTCGCCTCTGCCGCCTGGAGCGGCCTCGCTGCCCTTCCCGCGCTGGCGCAGGACGCCGCGACGCCGCCCGCCGCCGCCAGCGAAGAGGACAGCGCCGCCATCGTCGTCACAGCCCGCCGGCGCGAGGAAACGCTGGTCAGCGTGCCGATCGCCGTCAGCGCCTTTTCCGGGGCGGCGCTGGAACGCAGCGGCGCGATCGACATTAGCGACCTCGCCAATGTGACGCCCAACACCACGCTGGAAGCATCGCGCGGCACCAATTCGACGCTGACCGCCTTCATTCGCGGCGTGGGCCAGCAGGATCCGGTGTCCGGCTTCGAGCAGGGCGTCGGCATCTATCTGGATGATGTCTATCTCAACCGGCCGCAGGGCGCGCTGCTGGACATTTACGATGTCGAGCGGATCGAGGTGCTGCGCGGGCCGCAGGGCACGCTTTATGGTCGCAACACCATTGGCGGCGCGGTCAAATATGTGACGCGGATGCTGCCGCAGGAATTTTCGCTCAAGGTGAAGGGGACCTATGGCAGCTATGACCAGGCCGATGGCATCATCAGCGCGTCTGCGCCGATCGGCGACCTGATCCGCGTCGGCGGCGCCTTCGCCCGCCTGTCGCGCGGCGGTTTTGGCAAGAACCTCACCACCGGCGAGGATAATTACAACAAGGATATCTGGGCCGGGCGCGCCACGTTCGAGATGGGCGGCTATGGCGAGCCGGTGCTGATGCGGATCACCGGCGACTATACCAAGGATAACAGCAATGCGCGCGGCGGCCACCGCCTGATCCCGGGGCAGGTTTCGGGCGCGCCGGTGCTGGACGATGTGTTCGACACACGCGGCGGCCTGGCCGACCCCAGGCAATATGTGAAGTCCTACGGGCTTTCGATGAATATTTCGGCCAAATTGTCCGACGCGGTGACGCTGCGCTCGATCAGCGCCTGGCGCAAGGATGACAGCGCATCGCCGATCGACTTCGACGCCCTGCCCGCTGTCGATGTCGACGTGCCCGCCTATTATTTCAACGAACAGCTCAGCCAGGAATTCCAGCTGCTCTACGACAACGGGCCGTTAAAGGGCATGGTCGGCTTCTATTATCTCGACGCCAGCGCAGACACTCAGTTCGACGTGCGCCTGTTCACCACGGTGCCGGGCCTCACCGCCTTCACCCAGGCCAATGTCGATACCGAAACATATGCGATTTTCGGCGACTTCACCTTCGACATTTCGCAGCAGCTGAGCGTGTCGGCGGGCGGGCGCTATACCTGGGACAAGCGCCGGGCCGACATTTTGCGGCAAAATTATCTGGGCGGCGGATCGCCCGTCTTTGGCGGGGCGGGCACGGCCTTTGGCGCACCCAGCACCAATTTCCGGGGCGAAAGCGAATTCAAGAAATTCACGCCGCGCCTGTCGGTCAGCTACAAGCCGACGCCAGACCATAATATCTATGCCAGCTGGTCCAAGGGGTTCAAGGGCGGCGGCTTCGACCCGCGCGGCGTGGGCGTCAACGCGCCGGACCTCAATGGCGACGGCATCCGCCAGGACAGCGAGGTCGCATCTTTCTTGGGCTTCGCGCCCGAGGAAGTCGACAGTTATGAAGTGGGGTATAAGGGCAATCTGATGGACGGCGCGCTCTATGTCGCGCTCGCCGGCTTCTATGCCGATTACAAGGATGTGCAGATCCCCGGATCGGTCGCCTGCGACGTGGGGGGCATCCCGTCCTTCTGCGGCGTCGTATCGAACGCAGGCAAGGCGACGTTCAAGGGCGTCGAGTTCGAAAGCAATGCGCGGCTGGGCCGCGACATGATGACGCCGGGCGACCGGCTGAACCTGCAGACCGCGATCGGGTTCATTGACGCGGAATATAAGGAATATATCACCAATATCGGCGGCGTGCCGACTGACGTCGCACGATATCGCGAGGTGCAGAATACACCCAAATGGACGGCGAGCGGCACCTTGTCCTACCAGACGCCCGTGGGCGACGGCAGCCTCTACGCCGGGACCACCGTGTCGTGGCGGTCCAAGACCTATCAGTTCGAAATCCCCAACCCCTATATCGACCAGAAGGGCTATGCGCTGTGGGACGCCAGCATCGTCTACACGGCGCCCAGCGACCGCTGGAGCATCGGCCTGCACGGCAAGAATATCCTGGACAAGGAATATAAGACGTCGGGCTACACCTTCGTCGTCGCCGATCCGACGACAGGCGCGATCGTCAACAATGCGGCCGGATTCCCGACCCCGTCGCTGGGCCGCGAAGGCACGCTGACCGCTTTCTACGGCAATCCGCGGCAGGTGTTCGTGACGGGATCGATCAAGTTCTGATCTGGCTTGATTGGCAAGTCGAAAATGTCCGTTCGGCCTGAGCAGAGGCTGGGCGTAGTCGAAGCCTCGTATCGAAGGAACAGGCGCATCCCTCCTTCGATACGCCATTTCGGCAGGCTCAATGGCTACTCAGGACGAACGGAATGAGAGTATGTGATCGCATGACCGAACAAACCGCATCCCCCCGATACCGCGCCGTCGTGCTGGCGATGCTGTTGCTGGTTTATACGTTCAACTTCCTCGATCGACAGATTCTGGGCATATTGGCGGTGCCGATCAAGGCGGACCTGAAGCTCAGCGATACGCAGCTTGGCGCTTTGGGCGGCATCGCCTTCGCATTGCTCTATTCGACGCTGGCGATCCCGCTGGCGCTGCTGGCCGACCGGACCAGCCGCACCTGGGTCATCACCGTCAGCCTTGCCATCTGGAGCGGTTTTACGGCGCTGTGCGGCGTGGCGTCCAGCTTCGCGCAGATGTTCCTGTTCCGCATCGGCGTGGGCGTCGGTGAAGCGGGCGGGGTCGCGCCATCCTATGCGGTGATTTCCGACTATTTCCCGCCGCATCAGCGCGCGCGGGCGCTGTCCATCTATTCGCTGGGCATCCCGCTGGGGTCGGCGGGCGGCGTGCTGCTGGGCGGCTACATCGCGCAGGTGGTCGAATGGCGCACCGCCTTCATCGTTGTGGGGCTGCTCGGCATCCTGATCGCGCCCGTCTTCCGCCTGGTCGTGCGCGAACCCGCCCGCCCGGTTCAGGCCGCCGACGCCGTGCCGGTCAGCGCCGTGTTCGGCATATTGGCGGCCAAGCGCGGCTTCTGGCTGCTGGCGCTGGGCGCGGCGTGCAGTTCGATGTGCGGTTATGGCGTCGCCTTCTGGCTGCCCAGCCTGCTAATGCGCAGTTTCGGCCTGGACCTGATGGGCGCGGGACAGTTTCTGGGCGGATTGCTGTTGATCGGCGGGGTGGCCGGCGTCTTGCTCGGCGGTTTTCTGGGCGACCGGCTGGGCGGCCGCGACAAGGCCTATTATGCCTGGGTGCCGGCGGTCAGCTATGTGGTCGGTATGCCGCTGTTCGTGATCGGCGTGCTGTCCGACAGCGTCTCCTTTGCCTTTGCGCTGTTCCTGATCCCGCAGGCTTTGGTCTATATCTGGCTCGGTCCGGTGCTGACCGCGGTCCAGCACCTTGTCCCCGCGCATATGCGCGCGAGCGCGGCGGCAAGTTTCCTGCTCATCAACAACCTTGTCGGCCTGGGCCTGGGCAGCTGGGCGGTGGGCAGCCTGTCGGACGCGCTGACGCCGGCCTATGGGAATGAGGCGCTGCGCTACGCTATCGTTGCGGCGCTGGGCTTTTACCTGCTCGCCGGCCTGTTCATGGCGCTGGCGGGCAAGGCGTTGCGTCGCGACTGGGTGGCGGCGTAATCCCTCAAGAAACGGGAAACCCTGCAGGGACCGTTTCTCGACGTCGCTCGAAACGAACGGAGCGGACGTTATCGCTCCCTGGTGGCGCTGAACTTTACTTGGGGGTGGCGTTCCTGTTGGTAGCCGATGTCCCAGGCGCTCTTGGCCATGAAGACGAGGTTGCCGTCGCGATCCTTGGCCATGTTGGCGCCATTATAGGCGACCAGGTCCTTGATCGCGGCGTCGTCACCGCTGATCCAGCGGGCGGTATCGAAGGGCGAAGGTTCAAGCCCCGCCGCGACCTTATATTCCGCCTCCAGTCGGGAGATCAGCACTTCGAGCTGAAGCTGGCCGACGACGCCGACGATCCACTGGCTGCCGATTTCGGGGTAGAAAACCTGGATGACGCCCTCTTCGGAGAGGTCGTCCAATGCCTTGCGCAATTGCTTGGTCTTGGTCGGGTCCTTGAGCGCGACGCGGCGCAGGATTTCGGGCGCGAAATTGGGGAGGCCGGTGAAGCGCAGGCCCGGTTTTTCCGACAGCGTATCGCCCACGCGCAGCGCGCCATGATTGGGGATGCCGATGATGTCGCCGGGAAAGGCTTCGTCGGCCAGTTCGCGGTCCTGCGCGAAGAAGAGGATGGGCGAGTGGACGGCGAGCGGCTTGCCCGATCCTGAAGGGGTGAGCTTCATGCCGCGGCGGAACTTGCCCGAAACGAGGCGCATGAAGGCGATGCGATCGCGGTGCATCGGGTCCATATTCGCCTGCACCTTGAAGATGAAGCCGGTGACTTCGCTCTGGTCGGGTTCGACGGCGGCGGGTTCGGCGGGCTGGGCGCGCGGCGGGGGAGCGTGCTGGCCGAGCGCGTCGATGAGTTCGGTGACGCCGAAGAGCTTGAGCGCCGACCCGAAATAAACAGGGGTCAGATCGCCCGCGCGATAGCGGTCGAGATCGAATTCCGCATAGCCGCCCTGCGCCAGTTCGGCTTCCTCGCGCAGCCGTTCGAGGGCCTGTTCAGAGAGGAGTTCGCCAAGCTTCGGATCGTCGAGGCCCGAGACATGCGCCTCCTTGCCTTCGAACTCGCGCGACGGGCCGGTGGGCTGGCGCAGGCGGTTGGTGGCAAAGTCGTAGATGCCTTCGAACTCGCCGCCCATGCCGGCGGGCCAGCTCATCGGGCAGACGTCGAGTTGCAGCTGGTCGGCGACCTCGTCCAGAAGGCCGAAGATTTCGCGGCCTTCGCGGTCGACCTTGTTGACGAAGGTGATGATGGGAACGTTGCGCAGGCGGCAGACCTCGAACAGCTTGCGCGTCTGCGGCTCGATGCCCTTGGCCGCGTCGATCACCATGACGGCGGAGTCAACGGCGGTCAGGGTTCGGTAGGTGTCCTCGGAAAAATCCTCGTGGCCGGGCGTGTCGAGCAGGTTGAAGGTGATCGTCTCGCCATCGCGCGTGCGCTCGAACGTCATGACCGAGGAGGTGACGGAAATGCCGCGCTGCTGCTCGATCTTCATCCAGTCGGAGCGGGCGCGGCGGTTGGCCCCGCGCGCCTTCACCTCACCGGCAAGGTGGATCGCGCCCCCTTCCAGCAGCAGCTTTTCGGTGAGCGTGGTCTTGCCCGCGTCCGGGTGCGAGATGATGGCGAAGGTGCGGCGGGAGGGGATGGTCATATTCGGTCCAGACAAACAACAGCCGTTCGTGCTGCGTAGGGACTGAGCATGGCGAAGGCCCGTATCGAAGCATTCGTGCCCAGTCCGATCCTTCGATACGCCATTTCGGCTTCGCTCAATGGCTACTCAGGACGAACGGAAACGGGGCTATCTAGTCCGCAACAAGCGTCACGTCCATGCGGAAGCTGCGGCTGTCGCCCGGCAGCAGCGCCATGATGCCGGGCTTGTCCCACACATCGCCGTCAAAGCCCACCGGATCGGCCATGCCGGCCCAGGGTTCGACGCACAGATAATGGGCGCCGGGCTTTTGCCAGAGGCCAAGCCAGGGCGTGTCGGGGAAGTCGATTTTGAGGTGCGGTTGGCCCGGCACGCCCCAGGTGAGCGAGCGGCTGGCAAGATCGTCCCAGATCAGCGCGTCACCTTCAAACATGGCATAAGTGGGAGCGAGCGTGTCGCCTTCGACCGGTGAGGCTTGGCTGTCCCGCGCGATGAGGCCGGGTTCTGCCCCCACACGGCGGATCGGCGCCGGCTCAGGCTTTTCGAAGACGATGCGGTGATCCTCCACCGCGCCGCCAAAGGGAAGCGGCCAGGCGAAGGCCGGGTGATAGCCGAAGGAAAAGGGCATGCGCGCTTCGCCGCGATTGCCGACGGTCGCGGTCATGCGCAAGGTTGCGCCTTCGATCGCGAAACGCATGTCGAGGCGGAAGTCGAACGGATAGAGGGTGCGCGTCGCCGCGTCCGCTTCGAGCCGCAGCAGCACATGATCGGCCGCCTGCTCTTCCAGCGCGAAACATTCGCGACGCGCAAAGCCATGTTGGGGCATGGGAAATGCGTGGCCGCCCAGACGGTAGACATCCTCGCGCGAGCGCCCGACGAAGGGAAAGAGCAGCGGCGCATGCCCCGTCCACCAGCGTGGGTCGGCGTCGGTCATCATCTCGCGACCCTGCGGGTCCGTGAGCGACCAGAGTTCCGCCCCCACAGGGTCAATCTGCGCGGTCAGCGACGCTGAACGTATGACGAAGCGATTTTCGGGCAAGCGGGCCTCCGGCAATGACAGGACGCGCATATCAATGCGCCGCCCACCTGTCTGCCATCATGTCGTTTCGCTTCTGGAACCAGAGGGGTTCATCGCCGGTTCTGCAGCCGGAGGATCGAACAATGAAATATATGGGATTGGCCGTGATGACCGCTACTCTGCTGGCGGGAACAGCGTCGGCGCAGGAAAAGGAAAAAAGGGACGACACGATGGACAAGGCCGGGCGGATCGCGAGCCAGCCGGCGCGCGACATCGGCCTCGACAAGGATGACATTCCGCCGATCCTGACCGAGGCGGTGGACAATCCCTATGCCGCCCCGGCCAGCCGCAGCTGCAAGGGGCTGAACCGGGAACTGGGCGCATTGAACGCCGTGCTGGGCGACGATTTCACCGCGAGCAAGGAAGCCAATGAGAATCGCACGGGCAAGATCGCGGAGGCGGTCGGCAAGACGGTGGTCAATTCGCTGATCCCGTTTCGCGGCCTGGTGCGCGAGATCAGCGGCGCCGCGCCCGCCGAGCGCCGGTTGCAGGCGGCCGTGACCGCCGGCATTGCGCGCCGCGGCTATATTCGCGGCATGGCGGCGGCCAAGGGATGCAAGATCGCGCCGATCGCGCCGGAACCGGCAGCGAAGGGCGGTAACAAGAAATAAGCCGGAAACGGTGCTCCCGCCCCGGCGGGAGCACTCTGCCTCTTATCCCCGCAGGGTCGCGCCCAGCTTGCCGGCGGCCTTGACCACCGATGCGCTGATCGCCTCCAGCTCTTCCTGGGAAAAGCTTTTGTCCCCCGGTTGCAGCGTGACTTCAATGGCGAGCGACTTTTGCCCGTCCTCGACCCCGGGTCCCACAAAGACGTCGAACAGGCGCACGTCGACGATGGCCTTCTTGTCCGCGCCGCGCACCGCGCGCACGAGAGCATCCGCTTCGACATCGGCGGGCACCAGAAAGGCGAAGTCGCGCTTGACCGCTTGCAGGGCAGGCGGCGCATAGGGCGCGCGCAGCGCCCCGCTCTTGCGTTTGGGCGGAATGGCGTCGAGGAAAATCTCGCCCGCCACCACGGCGCCCGACAGGCCGAACTGCCGCGCCAGGCTGGGGTGCAGCACGCCATATTCGGCCAGCATCATCTTGGGCCCCAGGCGCAACGTGCCGGACTGGCCGGGATGATAGGCGGCGGACGCTTCGCCAAAGCCTTGCAGATTGGCGACCGGGGCGCCGGCTGCGGCCAGCAGCGCGATCACTTCGGCCTTGGCGTCGAAGGCGTCGAACGGCTGCGCCTTGCCCGACTGCCAGCCACGCGCGACCTTTTCCCCCGCCAGCACGAAGCCGACCGTCGCGCGCTCGCCCTGTTTGAAATAGCGGCGGCCCAGTTCAAACAAACGGACCGACGCGGCGCCGCGATCGACATTGCGCTTCGTTGCGGAAAGGAGGCCCGGCAGCAGCGAGGGCCGCATGACCTTGAGATCCTCCGAGATCGGATTGGCCAGCGTCCAGTCGCCGCCACCCACGGCCGCCGCTTCCTTTTCGGAAAGGAAGGACCAGTTGATCGCTTCGGCCAGGCCTCGCGCGGCGGCGGTGCGGCGTACGCGCCGTTCGACCAGCTGTTCGGGCGTGGCGGTGGGGCGGGCAACGCCGGGCGTGCGCGGCAGCGGGGTGGAGGGCACATGGTCCAGCCCGACGATGCGCACCACTTCCTCGACAAGGTCGGGCCAGCCATCGACATCGCGCCGCCAGCTGGGCACGGTGACGGTCCAGTGGCCCGGCACGCTGACGGGCATGCCATCCTGATATTCGACGCTGTCTGCGTCACCCGACACGGCAAAGCCCAGGCTTTCGAGAATGCGCTTCTGTTCGTCAGCGGGCACATCCACGCCGGCAAGCGCGAGGCACTGATCGGGTGTATAGGCAATGGTGCGCAAGGCGAGAGGCAGCGCACCTGCGCGCGTCGCCTCGCTCGGCGTGCCGCCGCACAGGGTCACGACCAGGCTGGTCGCGATCGACAGCCCGTCGTCCAGGAAGGCGGGATCGACGCCACGCTCGAACCGGCCGCGCGCGTCGGAGGTGAGCGCCAGCTTCTGTCCGGTGACAGCGATCCGTTCCGGCGTGAAATAGGCGCATTCGATCAGCACGTCGCTCGTGCCGTCCTGCGCGCCCGAATGTTCGCCGCCCATGATGCCGCCAATGTCGTGCACGGCTTCGTCGTCGGCGATGACGGTCATGCTCTCATCGACCGTGTAGGTCTTGCCATTGAGCGCCAGCACCTGTTCGCCGCTGCGCCCCTTGCGCGCGACCAGCCCGCCTTTCAGGGTTGCCATGTCATAGACGTGGAGCGGGCGGCCAAGGTCGATCATGATATAATTGGTGATGTCGACCAGCGCGCTGATCGGCTTCTGGCCGATCGCCTTCAAGCGCCGCGCCATCCAGTCGGGCGAGGCGCCATTGGTGACGCCGCGCACGGTGCGGGCGTAGAAAGCGGGGCAGCCATCGGGATCGTCGGTGCGGACGTCCGGTCCCGGACCCGCGCCCTCGATCGTCGGCACGATGATGGCATTGAGCCAACCAAGGCCGGCGGCCGCGAGATCGCGCGCAATGCCGCGCACACCCATGCAATCCTGCCGGTTGGGCGTCACCGACACGTCGATGACCGGATCGTCAAGCCCGGCCCAGTCAGCATAGACGCGGCCGACCGGCGCGTCGGGCGCGAGTTCGATGATGCCGTCATGATCGTCGCCCAGCTCCAGCTCGCGGGTCGAACACATCATGCCGTTGGATTCAACGCCGCGGATTGCGGTCTTCTTCAGCACCATGCCGTTGGATGGGACCACCGCCCCTTCCAGACCGAAGACGCCGATCAGGCCCGCGCGGGCATTGGGCGCGCCGCATACGACCTGCAACGGCTCCCCATCGCCATGATCGACGGTCAGCACCTGCAGCTTGTCGGCCTGCGGATGCTTGTCGGCGGTAAGCACCCTGGCAATCTTGAACCCGGCGAGCTTTTCGGCCGGGTTTTCGACGCCCTCGACCTCCAGGCCGATGGCGTTCAGCGTCTTGAGGATGGTGGCAAGGTCGGCATCGGTATCAAGATGCGTCTTGAGCCAGCTCAGCGTGAACTTCATGCGCCCACTCCCCCGCTCAGCGTCGGCACGTCCAGCGCCGAGAAGCCATAATGTTTGAGCCAGCGCAGATCGCCGTCAAAGAATGCGCGCAAGTCGTTCATCCCATATTTGAGCATCGCCAGCCGATCGACCCCGGTGCCGAAGGCGAAGCCCTGCCACTCGTCGGGGTTCAGCCCGCACGCCTCGATCACGCGGCGGTTGACCATGCCGCTGCCCAGCACTTCGAGCCAGCCGCCGTCCGCCGCGTCGCCATCGCCGCCGATGATCCGCTGCCCGTTGACGAGGGTGTAGCCGACGTCGACCTCGACCGACGGTTCGGTAAAGGGGAAATAGCTGGGCCGCAGGCGCAGGACGATATCCTCGCGCTCGAAAAAGGCCTTGAGGAAGGTTTCCAGCGTCCATTTGAGATGGCCGAGCGTGATGCCCCGGTCGATCACCAGACCTTCGATCTGGTGGAACATCGGCGTGTGGGTGGCATCGCTGTCGCTGCGATAGACGCGACCCGGCGCGATGATGCGAATGGGCGGCGGCTGGTTCATCATCGTGCGAATCTGCACCGGCGACGTATGGGTGCGCAGCAGCATCTTTTTCTGCCCCTCCTCGTCGGGGAAGTAGAAAGTGTCGTGCATCGCGCGCGCCGGATGGGTTTCGGGAATGTTGAGCGCGGTGAAGTTGTGCCAGTCGTCCTCGATCTCAGGCCCGGTGGCGACGGAGAAGCCGAGGTCGGCGAAGATTTCGGCCAGTTCGTCCATGACCTGGCTGACGGGATGGACGCTGCCTTGCGGGCCGATGTCGGCGGGCAGGGTCATGTCGACCTTTTCGGAGGCCAGTTTCGCGTCGAGCGCGGCCTGCTCCAGCTGCGCCTTGCGCTCGGCGAGCGCGGCGGTCACGCTTTCGCGCAAATCCTGGATCGGCGGGCCTTTTTCAAGACGCTCCTCGGGCGACATGGGGCCGAGCGTTTTCAACAGGCCCGTGACGACCCCGCTCTTGCCCAACGCCCCCACCCGCAACGCTTCGAGCGCGTCCAGCGTATCGGCGGCGGCGATGTCGGCAATCAGGCCGGTCTTGAGTGCGCTAATTTCGGTCATATCATTCCCATGGGCCATAATGGCAAAGCGTCGCGTTGCGCCTTAGCGACGCGAGCGCTGCATGGAAAGGGTCAGGCCCGCGCCCCCAGCAGCGCGCCGCCGAAGCCGATGAAGAGCAGGCCGGTGCCGCGGTTGAAGAGGCGCTGGCGGTTGGCGGGGGCGAGCCAGCGCTTCAAACGACCGCCGCCCAGGGCGTAGACGCCATACCAGAAGCTTTCGATCACCACGAAGCTGGCGATCAATATGGCGAGCTGCGTCCAGAAGGGACGATCGAGGACGATGAACTGCGGGAAGAGCGCGGCGGCGAAGATGATGAGCTTGGGATTGGAGAGGCCCGTCAATAACCCGGTGGCAAAGAGCGCATGGTCGGATTTGGCGGGACGCGCGGCATCGCCCATGTCCACGGGCGCGCGCCACGCCTTGACGCCGAGCCAGACCAGATAGGCGACGCCGGCATAGCGCAAGACATCGAACAGCCGCGGCGAAGCCTTGAGCAGCGCGCCCAGACCCAGCGCCGAGGCGATGAGACATAACAGGACCGCGCTCATCAGGCCCGCCATCGTCGCCAGCGCCTTGCGCGGGCCATGGGCAATGCTCTGCGCCATGACGTGCAGCATGTTGGGGCCGGGCGTCGCCGAGATGAGGAACACCGCCGTGACGTAAATCCACCAGAGATGCAGCGACATGGGACTGTCCTTCAATCAAGGGTCGACTCAGTATCCGCTTGCCCTCAGCCGATCAAAGGGCGGTTCTGCCTGAAGAGAAGAACGGGGCTTCGACAAGCTCAGCCCGAACGGTTGTGGATATGCAAAACCCAAAAGAAAAAGGGCGCCTAAGGCTGATGCCCCGGCGCCCCTTTTAGACGATCTTGCGATCAATCCGCTCAGGCGGCGGGCAGCGCGGCCTTCGCCTGGGCGATGATGGCGCTGAACGCTTCGCCTTCATGCATCGCGATGTCGGCCAGGACCTTGCGGTCCAGTTCGACGCCGGCGAGCTTCAGGCCATGCATGAACTGCGAATAGGTCAGGCCTTCGGCGCGGACGCCGGCGTTGATGCGCTGAATCCACAGACCCCGGAAGGTCCGCTTCTTCACCTTGCGGTCGCGATAGGCGTACTGGCCGGCCTTTTCGACGGCCTGGCGCGCGATGCGGATGGTGTTCTTGCGGCGGCCATAATAGCCCTTCGCCTGATCCAGAATCCGCTTATGCTTCGCCTTGGTGGTTACACCACGTTTAACACGTGCCATAGGTCAGACTCCTCTTACTTCAGGCCGTACGGCGCCCACAGGCGCACATGACCGGCATCGGAATCCGACAGCACGCTGGTGCCGCGATTCTGGCGAATATATTTGGCGTTGTGGCTGATCAGGCGGTGACGCTTGCCAGCGACGCCATGCTTGACCTTGCCGGTGGCGGTGAATTTGAAGCGCTTCTTCACACCGCTCTTGGTCTTCATCTTGGGCATTTTCGTCTCCTTATCTGGCGCGACGATTACAGACAGCCACGGCAGCCCTCGTTAGCCGGGCGGTCACACTGAATATCGCGAAGGGCGGCCCTTAGTGACCTGCGGCGCAAAAGGCAAGCGATTCGGACCCAAAGCGAGGCGATGACGTTGATGCTGCCATGGCCGATACCGAACCCGACGCGCACATGACAGTGACGACCGTGGCGACCGGTGGCGGGGCGCGCCATCCTGTGCGCCGCGCACAGGTCCGCTGGCGCGCCCTGCCCCTGCCCGCGCGCGTCGCGATCGGGATCGTCGGCTTGCTGTTTGCCATCTGGCTGATCCTGTTCGTCACCAAGGGGCGGTTTCTAAAGCGGCCGTTCGAGCATGTGCTGGGCAACAGCCTCAATCGGCAGGTTCGGGTGGACGGGGATTTCCAGCTCTATTTCGCGCCGATCACGATCAAGTTTCTGGCCGAAGGCATGCGCGTGTCGAATACCAGCTGGGCGAGCCGCCCCGATGTGTTTCGCGCCGACCGCATCGACAGCCGGATCGCGCCGCTGAGCCTGATCGTCGGCGACAAGGTGCGCGTGCGCTGGCTGGAATTGCGCAATGGCGCGGTCGATCTGGAATGGTCGCGCGATCATCAGCACAATACATGGACCTTTGGCGATCCCACGAAGAAGGGCAAGCCGCTCAACCTGCCGCTGGTGAGCCGGGCCTTGCTGACCGGGACGACGTTGCGCTTCCGCGATCCGCGCATGCAATTGGGCGTTGATATCGGGTTCGAGACGGTGAAGGCGCGCGATACGCAATTTGTGAGCGAAGTGCGCTTTGCCGGCGATGGCACGATGCGCGCGCTGCCGTTCCGGGTGAAGGGCGGGCTGCTGTCCCCCGATCAGACAGTGACGGGCGGGCGCAACCAGCTGGCCGCGCGGATGGACGCGGGGGAGACGCGCGTCGATGTTTCGGGCACGCTGCCGGGCGCGACGCAATTGGAAGGCAGCGACCTTCAGATGGTGGCGCAGGGTGGCAATCTGGCGCGGCTATTCGACTTTCTGGGCGTAGCCATTCCGCCGACGCGCAGCTATCGCTTCACCAGCGACCTCACCAAGGCAGGCGAGGAATGGCGCTTCACCCATTTGAAGGGCAAGTTTGGCGACAGTGATCTGGCGGGGCGGTTCACCGTATCGCAGCCAGGCGGGCGCACGCTGATCAAGGGCGATCTGGCGACGCAAAAGCTGGACATTATCGATGTGGGTCCGTTCATCGGCTATGATCCGGAACGGCTGGCGACGCAGGGCGGCAGCGGGGCGATCATGACGGTAGCGGGCGCGCCGCGTGTCTTGCCGGACACGCCATTAAGGGTCGAGGCGATCCGCAATTTCGACGCCGATGTCCGCTACAGCGTCAGGACGGTCCGCGCGCCCAATGTGCCGATTTCCAATGCGGCGGTGACGGTGAAGCTAGACAAGAGCCTGCTGACACTATCGCCGCTGACGTTCGATATGGCGGGCGGACATGTCGCGTCGGACATCAGCATCGACGCGCGGCAAAGGCCGGCGCACACGGACTATGACATTCGCCTGGCGCCAACGCCCATGGGCACGTTGCTGGCGCGATGGGGCGTGGCGGAATCGGGCACCAACGGCACGATCAAGGGTCGGGTGCAGATGACCGGCATCGGCGATTCGCTGCATGATTCGCTGGGCACCGCCAATGGCCGCATCGCCGCGATCCTGCCTGCGGGCACGATGTGGGCGCGCAATGTGCAATTGTCGGAAATCGACGTCGGCACCTTCATCACCAAGATGTTCGAGAAGAAGCTGAAGGAGCCGGTCGAGATCAACTGCGGGCTGATCGCCTTTACCGTGCGCAATGGCGTGGCGGCGGCGGACCCGATCCTGATCGACACCAAGAAGAATGTCATGATCGGCCGGGGCGGATTTTCCTTCCGCAACGAAAGGCTGGACCTGGCCTTTCGCGCGGACGGCAAGAAGATCAGCCTGTTTTCCGGCCAGTCGCCGGTCGGCATTGGCGGCTATTTCGCGCAGCCGCGCATCAGCGTTATCAGCCCCGACCTGATGGCGCGCGGCGGTGCGGCTGCGGCGCTGGGCGTCGCGGCGACGCCGCTGGCGGCGGTGCTGGCCTTTGTCGATGTGGGCGATGCCAAGGGCGCGGCGTGCGGACCGGTGCTTGCCGGCGCCACGGCGCAGGCGCAGCGCACGAAGAGCGGCAAGCCGCGCGACGATGTCGGCCGCGGCACCACCGCCAAGGATGAGGCGGGCAAGGGCAGCAAGGCGGAGAAGAAGAGCCAGGACAAGAAGTTCCTGGGCATCTTCTGACCGGACGCGACGGCTACCTGAACGGTCAGAAACAGGCGATCGCTGCCACCCTACTCCGCGGCGGGAAGGGCGCGCGCCTCATCCGACTGTGAGTCGCGAATGAGCAGTTCGAGAGGCTCGACGGCCTCGATTTCCTTGCCCCCGGTTTCGACGTTGAGATCGCGGAAACGGCGGCCAGCGGGGAGGACGCTGCGATCGAAGCTGCCGACGAACTTGTTATAATTGTCGACGGCGCTGCTGAGACCCGAGCCAAGACGTTTGAGATGCGTCGCCGCCGTCGCGAGCCGCTCATAAAGTTGCTTGCCAAGGTCGGCGACCTCCTTGGCCTGATCCTGCAATTTGGCCTGACGCCAGTGGCCGGCCAGCGTGCGGGCGAGCGGCAGAAAGGTGGCGGGGCCGCAGATGATGACGCGGTTGCGCGCGGCGCGTTCCCACAGATCCATGTCCGCTTCCAGCGCGGCGGTGACGAAATTGTCGCCGGGCACATACATGATGACGAAGTCGGGCGCCTTGTCGAATTGCTCCCAATAGGCCTTGCGCCCGAGCGCGTCGGCATGGGTGCGCACGGCGCGGGCATGGTCGGCCAGGAATCGGTCGCGGGTCGTGCCATCGACCGATTCGACGGCGTTGAGATAGGCTTCGAGCGAGCATTTGACGTCGACCACCAGTTGCTGGTCGCCGGGCAGGCGGATGATGAAGTCGGGGCGCAGGCGGCCGTCTTCGACCGCGACCGACACTTCCTCCTGAAAATCGACGAAGGGGGACAGGCCGGCGGTTTCGATGAGGTTCTTGAACTGCTGTTCGCCCCAGCGGCCGCGCGTCTTGGGCGCGGCGCGTAGAGCGTTGACGAGCTTGGCGGTTTCCTCGCGCACCTGCCCCTGCCCCGCATGGACCATGGCGATCGCTTCGCGGAGCTCTGCATAGCTGCCGACCCGGTCCTTTTCCACGCGCGCCAATCCTTCCTCATAGCGTTTGAGCGTGGTTTCGACCGGAGAGAGCAGCGTCTTGAGCTGGGCCTCGCTCTTTTCATGCGCTTGGGCGAAACGCTGGTCGGCGCGGGTGAGGAATTGTGACTGGGCGGTTTCGAGCAGGCGACCGCCGATTTCGCTGAACTGTGCGGACAATTGCTCCTTGGCGTCCTTGAGCGCGGTGATCTGTTGCTCGAAGGCGCGGGTGCGGGCCTGAATGTCGGATTGCAGCGCGGCGAGGTCGCGCAGCGCGACTTCGCGTTCGGCCTGCACCGCCTGAAGCCGCGCGTCGGCGGCGGACTGGAGCTGCTCCAGACGCTGGGCGGCGGCACGCTGCGCCTCTTCATGCCGGACGATCTGGGCCGTGGCCTGGGCCACTCGTTCCTGTTCCACCGCTAGTTCGGCGATGGCGGCGTTGCGCTGCGTCGTCGCGGTTTCGAGCCGGGCGGCGAGGTCAGCCTTTTCAGCGGCAAGAGGCGCGGTGGAGCGGGCGCGCAGCAGCCAGCCGACGGCCAGGCCGACAAGGAGCGCCAGGATGAGGAAGAGAGCGGCCAGACTGTCCATAAGGGTCCTTTTGGGAACGAAACAGGAACCTAGCGGCATGACCGGCGCGCGGCAAGTGTGACAGGAAAGGCGACAGGTCGAAAAATAGTGCCAGATGATTAGTTAGCTACCTAATTACATAAGGTATTCGCTTTCTTCCGGTTCTGGTCCGGTCAGTGAAAATCGCGGGATTTGGGCAGGATGCGCACGTCGCGCGGATGGCTGCCGGTGCGCGGATGCTGGGGATGGAGAAATTCGTCGGCGCGTGACAGGGCGATACGCGGGCGCAGCGTTTCGCTGAGCCGGTCGAATTCGGCGGTGCGATCATGGACGCGGCTGGCCATCAGGTGGACGACGCCTTCGCGGCTGCGCTGGATTTCCCCTTCCACCAGCATCAGCCGGCTGGCCATGACCGGGCGGCGCTGCATTTCGAACAGGCGCGCCCAGAGCAGGATATTGGCGATGCCGGTTTCATCCTCGATGGTGATGAAGACGGCGTTGCCCTTGCCCGGCCGCTGGCGCACCAGCACCACGCCCGCGACCCTGACCTTCGCCCCGTTTTTAGCGGCCCCCGCCTGCGCGCAGCTGAGCGTGCCTTCGGCGGCGAAGACGGGGCGCAGAAACTGCATGGGATGCCCCTTGAGCGACAGGCGCGTCATCGCATAGTCGGTCGTCACCTGTTCGGCGAGCGGCATGGCGGGCAGCTGGGCATCCGGCTCCGCGCCCAGTTCGTGCGCGTCGTCCCGCCGTTGGCGCGCGGCGGCAAACAAAGGCAGCTCGTCCGAAGGCGTGCGCCGCGCCTCCCACAAAGCGGCGCGCCGGTCCTGCCCCAGCGAGCGGCAGGCGTCGGCATCGGCGAGCAAGCGCAACGCCCGCGCCGGCAACCCGGCCCGCCGCGCCAGATCCTCGATGCTGATGAACAGGCCGCCATCCGCGCGTGCCGCGACCAGTTGCGTCGCCCAACTTTCGCGAAATCCGTCGACCTGACGAAAGCCCAGGCGCAGCGCCAGCGCCCGCCCCGTTCCTTCGCCACGGTCGCTGCGGCGCGAGCGCAGCAGGGGTTCGAGATGATTGTCCCACCGGCTCATATTCACGTCGACGCCATGGACCGCCACGCCATGTTCGCGCGCGTCGCGCACAAGCTGGGCGGGCGCGTAGAAACCCATCGGCTGCGAATTGAGGAGGGCGCAGGCGAAGACGGCGGGCTGGTGGCATTTGATCCAGGCCGAAACATAGACGAGCCGCGCGAAGGAGAGCGCATGGCTTTCGGGGAAGCCATAGCTGCCAAACCCTTCAATCTGGCTGTAGCAGCGTTCGGCGAAATCGCGTTTATAGCCGCGCCGCACCATGCCGCCGATCATCTTTTCCCGGAACTTGTCCATGCCGCCGACATGGCGAAAGGTTGCCATCGACCGGCGCAGCTGGTTCGCTTCCGACGGGGTGAATTCGGCCGCGACGATGGCGAGCTTCATCGCCTGTTCCTGGAACAGCGGCACGCCATAGGTCTGTTTCAGCAGATCGCGCAGTTCATTGGGATTGTGCGGCGGATCGGGCGAGGGAAATTCGGGTTTTTCCAGCCCCGCGCGGCGTCGCAGATAGGGGTGGACCATGTCGCCTTCGATCGGGCCGGGACGCACGATCGCGACCTGGACGGTAAGGTCGTACAGCTCGCGCGGGCGCAGGCGCGGCAGCATGTTGATCTGGGCGCGGCTTTCCACCTGGAACACGCCGATGCTGTCGCCCCGGCAGAGCATGTCGTAGACAGCCGGGTCGTCGGCATCGAGATCGACCACCAGCTGGTGATCGCCAAGGCCATGGTCGCGCATCAGGTCGAACGCCTTGCGGATGCAGGTGAGCATGCCGAGCGCGAGCACATCGACCTTCATCAGGCCGAGCGCGTCTATGTCATCCTTGTCCCATTCGATGAAACTGCGGTCGGCCATGGCGGCATGGTGCAGCGGCACGGTTTCATCGAGCCGATTCTGGGTCAGGATGAAACCGCCGACATGTTGGGACAGGTGGCGGGGAAAGGGCGCTTCGAGCAATTGCCCGACAAGCTCGCGCAGGCGCACGATCTGCGGATTGGCGAGATCGAAGCCCGCTTCGCTGATACGCTGTTCGTTCATGTCGCGCGAATAGCTGCCCCAGATGGTGCTGGAGAGGCGGGTGACGATATCGTCGGACAGGCCCAGCACCTTGGCCACTTCGCGGATCGCGCTGCGGGAGCGGTAATGGATGACGGTCGCGGCGATGCCGGCGCGATGGCGGCCATAGCGGTCGTAGATATATTGCATCACCTCCTCGCGCCGCTCATGTTCGAAATCGACGTCGATATCGGGCGGTTCGTCCCGCTCCTCCGACACGAAGCGGGAAAAGAGGAGGTCATGTTTCTGCGGATCGACGGAGGTGACGCCGAGCAGGAAGCAGACCATCGAATTGGCGGCGGACCCGCGCCCTTGGCACAATATGCCCTTCGTCCGGGCGAAGGCGACGATGTCGTAGACGGTCAGGAAATAATAAGCATAGCGTTGTTTGGCGATGAGGGCGAATTCCTCATCCAGCAGCTGGCGGACCTTGTAGGGAATGTGCGGGCCGTAGCGGGCATGGGCGGCGCTGATCGTCAGTTCCTCCAGCCATTGCTGCGCGGTCCAGCCTTCGGGCACGGGTTCGTGCGGATATTCATAGCGCAGCTGGTCGAGCGTGAAATGGATGCGGCGCAGGAAGGCGCTGGTCTGCGCCACCGCGTCAGGACAGGCGCGATAAAGACGCGCGATTTCCACAGGATCATGGAGATGGCGTTCGGCATTGGCCTCCAGCAGCCGCCCCGCCTTGCCGATCGTGGTGCCCGCACGGATGCAGGTCAGCACATCCTGAAGCGGGCGCTGCGCGGGGCTGGCATAGAGCGCATCCATGGTGGCGAGCAGCGGCACGCCGGCCTGGTCCGACAGGCGCTGGAACCGCGCCAGCCGCCGCGCGTCGCGCCCGTCGCGGCACAGCGGCGCGCCCAGCCACACCCGCCCCGGCGCGAGCCGCGCGAGCCGTTGCAGCAAAGCGCCAAGGTCGGCCGGACGCGGCGGCGGCACAAGGCTGAGATGGCCATGCTGCACCAACTCCCCCGGCGGGCGGTCGGCAAAATCATAGTCCACCGGATTGCGGTGGGCCTGCTGCTGCGTCGCGGTGGAGGCGGGCAGCACGATCAGCAACAAGTCGTCGAGATAGGCGGTCAGATCCTCATAATGGAGGATGCAGCCGCCCTTGACCGCGCGCAGATTGCCGACCGTCAGCAATTTGGTGAGTTCGCCCCATCCCCGCCGGGTCGCGGGATAGGCAACGATGTCGGGCGTGCCATCGGCAAAGACGAGCCGCGCGCCGACGACGAGGCGCAGGTCGATGCGGCAGGCGGCCTCTTCATCGGCATTAAGATCGGGCGGCAGGCCCGCCTGCGCCTTTTCCTCCAGCAGGGCGGCGCGGGCGCGGTCCTGCGCCTTCTTGCGCGCGACATGGGCGCGCACCACGCCCGCCACCGTATTGCGATCGGCAATGCCGATGCCGGCCAGCCCCAGTTCCATCGCGCGGGCGACCATGTCGGACGCATGGGACGCGCCGCGCAGGAAGGAAAAGTTGGTCGCGGCGACCAGTTCGGCAAAGGCGGGCGCCGGATCGCGCACCGGGGGGAGCGGTGGGGGAGGCGGCGGGCCGGCGTCCTTGCGCTGCGCGCGCACGGCCTCCAGCGCGTCGAGTTCGTGCCGGTCGATGGATTTGGGCCGGGCGGGATCGGGATAGCCGCGCCTTTTGCGCCCCCCGCTCATGCGAACAGGCCGTGGATATACCAGACGGGGTGCGGCGTCTCTGCGCCCTGAAGGCCGTGACGGAAGATCCAGTACCGCCGGCCGCGCGCATCCTCCACACGGTAATAATCGCGCGTGCGGCCGATGGCGTCGCCGGCGGTGGCGCCATCGCTGGCATGCCACCATTCGGGCGCGATCCGTTCCGGCCCTTCATAACGGGTGACGTCATGCAGCGCCCGGCGCCAGCGAAAGCGATGCGGCGGACCGTCGGGCAGCAAGGCCACCACCTCGATCGGCTGGGGCGGGTCGAACAAATGAAGCGGGCGCATCGGCGGGTCGCCCGGCTCTGCGGCGGCATCGCCCGGTTGCTGCCAAGGTTCGGGCGCGCGCGGTTCCACCGCCGGCAACGCCAGTTGCGCCTGTTCGGGAATATGGCTGTCGCACGGGGCGAGGCGCTGGATGCGCGCGCGCCCGGCGCGGATCGACAGGCGATCGACCAGCGCGGCGACGCTGTCCTGCCGCCGTGCCTCCCCCCCTTCCAGCGCCAATTGGGTGGGGGCGAGCTTTTCCGCCTGGGGCACGGTGAGGCGCAGCATGTCAAAGCCAAAACCGGGGTCGATCGGGTCGGACAAGGCGTCGATCCGTTCGCGCATCAGGCGCAGGATGGCGGGCGCGTCGCGCACCGGCAGGCTGGTTTCGACGCGCAAGGGGAAGGCGAGGCCATCGCTGCGGAAAAAGACCGCTTCGAACCGGCGACCGCCCTCCCCGCGTTCGGCAAGGCGATCGCCCGCTTGCGCCGCCATCTCCTCCAATATTTTGAGGGCATAGGCGGTGCTGCCGATCGGTTCGGCAAAGCGCCGGTCGATCCGCACGGCGGCGCGCGCGCGGCGCGGCGCGAGCGGGCGATGC
>NZ_ATDP01000093.1 GCF_000445105.1 Sphingobium lactosutens DS20
CGGGTGGGCCGGGAAAGCGGGCGAGCGCGCGGGCAGCCTCCGGACTGGAGGCGATGGCGTGGCGGACGCGCAGCCCGTGCCGCTCCAGCCGTTCTACCACGTCCGCGGCCAGCGCGTCGTCGCCGCCCCATAAATGGCCGCAGCCGCTGATGTCGAGCATCAGCCCATCGACGCCATCGGGCGCGGCATTGGGGGTATAACGGGCGCAGCCGTCGCACAGCCGTTCCAGCCAGTCCTGGTCGGCATGGGGGTCTGCTTCAAAGACGCGCAGATCCGGTTCGCGCGCGCGCGCGTCGGCCAGCGTCATGCCCGGCGTCAGACCGATCGCCAGCCCGTCCGCATCGATGCACCCCAGCCGCATCGCGCCGCGCACCATGTCCGCCACCACCGCCGGCCCTTCGCCCGCGGCCCAGAGGTCAGGCCGCGCGACCCGCAGCCGGTCGATCGGCAGGAAGGGGAAGCCCAGCGCCAGATAGCGGCGTGGCTGCGTCTGCCCGATCCCGTCCATCGCCATGGCGTTCATCGCCCGCATCTCCAAAACATCGTCTTTCCGTGTCCCACACCAGCCGCCATGCCTGTCCGTCCGGTCCCGCCCGGCGGCGCAGCAGGGTGAGGTCAAAGGCGCTGTGTCCCGGCGCGTTGCCCGGCAACGGCGCGGACGGGGCGGCCGCCACCTGCCAGCGCGTGTCCGCTGCGCTGGGCACCGGCGCGCCGTCGATTCGCAGCAGCAGCGCGGTGACGCCCGACGCTTCGGCCGCCAGCGCCAGCCGGCGGCTGGCGGTCAGGTCGAGCAAGGGCGCGCGGCCGCGCAATTCCATCACCAGCCCGCCCAGCGCCGGACAGCGCAGCGCATCGACCGCCGCACGCAGCAACATGGCGTCATCACGCATCACCCCCAGCAGCAGGCGCGCCGGATCAAGGCCGAGCGCGGCGAGGCCGGGTCCATAGGGAAGGCCGCCGATCCGTGCCGCGCCGTCGCTGCGCAGCCACAGCAAGGGCGCGTCCCGACCCGCCAGCTGCGCCCAAAGCAGCGCAAGGCCGGTCGCCGCCCCCTCCTCCCCGCCCGCACCGAACAGTTCGTGCACGCGCCCACGCGCAAGTCCGCCGCCCAGCATCGCGTCGAGCGGACCATGGCCGGTGGCGAAGCGGACGCACCTGTCCCGCGCTGGCGCCCGGTCCAGCGAGGCGATATGCCGCCTGAGCGCGGCGAGGCTGGGAATCGACTCGACCATTGCATGTTCCTGTTATGTTCTTTTTCTGCGCAGGAACGGCGCGAGTCAATGGATGCTCTTTCGCAAAAGAGCGGGCGCGCGCAAAATCGGCGTTTATTCAGTCGGGATAGCGGATCGCCATGACTTCATAGTCGCGTTCGCCTGCCGGCAACATCACGCGGCGAAGGTCGCCGACCGCCGCGCCGCGCAGGGCGCGGGCAATGGGAGAACCCCAGCCGATGCGGCCGGCGTCGACATCGGTTTCGTCATTGCCGACGAGGGTGACGGTGCGATGATTGTCGTCTTCATCCGCGATGGTGACGGTCGCGCCGAAATAGACACGGCTCTTGTCTGGCTGATGCCGGGGATCGACGACCTTGGCGTCCTTCATTTTCTTTGACAGGCGCTTTAGCTGCCCGTCGATTTCGCGCATCCGCTTGCGCCCATAGAGATAGTCGCCATTTTCGCTGCGGTCGCCATTGCCAGCCGCCCAGCTGACGACTTCGACGATGCGGGGGCGTTCGACGCCGAGCAGATGGTCATAGTCCGCGCGCAGCTTCGCGAAGCCTTCGGGCGTGATGTAATTGGGATAAGGGGTGGCCATGGCCGCCCCCTCCTAGCCGTTCGGGCGGAGCGGAGTCGAGATGGGCGTCCCGACTCCTTCTAGAGGCTTCAGCCCGGCGTCTGCTTGCCCAGATAGCGGCTGAGCACTGCATTGCTGCCGCGGAATTTGGCGCGTTCCGGGTTCATGGCTTCATAGACGACAGCGTTTTCGAGCACGCGCTGGACATAATTTTTCGTTTCGTAGATCGGGATATTCTCGATCCAGCGCAATATGTCCGACCCTGGCAGGCGCGGATCGCCATTGGCCCTGATCCATTTGTTCACATTGCCCGGCCCGGCATTATAGGCCGCCACCGCAAGCGGATAGCTGCCGCCATAATAATCGAGCATGCGCTGGAAATAGCCCGACCCCAGCATGATGTTATAGCTGGGATCATTGAGGGAGGCGGGATCATAGCTCAGCCCCAGCTTCCCCGCCTGTTCGCGCGCGGTGCCGGGCATCAGCTGCATCAGGCCGCGCGCGCCGGCATGGCTGACGATCTGCTTGTCGAACTGGCTTTCCTGCCGGGCGATGGCGTGGACCATGGTCCAGTTATATTGCGCCTGGCTGGGCACCGGCACCCGCGGAAAGGCGCTGTCGCCATAGCCGGTAAGGCCGCTGGACACGGCGCGGCGGCCGACCATCACGCTCATGTCCGGGCGGTTGATCTGCTGCGCCAGTTCGGCGGCAAGGAAATGATCGGTGTCGCTGTCGGCATTATTGGCGATGGCGCGGGCGAATTTGCTCTGGTCGGCCCAATAGCCCATCTGCCCCAGCGCCTTGACCGCGCGCACGACCGAGCGGTTGTTGAACGCCGCGCGTTCGGCCGCGGAGATCGCCACCGGCCGTTCGACCGTGGCGGGCGCGGGCACCGGACGGCCGAGCCGTTCGAGCGCCAGCTGGCCGTAGAACTGGTCGCCATAATTGGCGGCCTGGGCGAAATAGCTGTTCGCGCTGGCGCTGTCGCCCGCCGACAGGGCGGCGCGGCCGGCCCAATAATAGCCCTTCGACCGGGTCTGGGGCGATTTGGCCGCGTCGGCATAACGGCGGAACATGCCAACCGCGTCCGAGGGACGGTTGAGATTGTAGAAGGCGGTGGTACCCGCCAGCCAGGCAAGGCTGGTATAATCGTCGCGCACGCCGATCGGCTGATCACTGACGTCGGAGCCGGGCGGCACGGCGTCGTCAATCTTGCTGGCGATGCCCCAGGCAAAGCTCCACTGGCTGTCATTCGCCGCGCTGCGCGCGTGATTGAGCAGCACTTCGTAAAATTCCTCCGGATCGCCGGGGCGATAGGTGGCGGCGGGGCGGTTGGCGAGATATTGGCGCGCGGCGATCCAGTTGCCGCTGTCGCGCAGCCAGACCGCCTTGTCAGCCACATAGCCGGCATCGGCCGCGCCCATCGCATCGGCCGACTGCATCAGCGCGGTCGCTTCGGGCGCCTTGCGCTTGAAGGCGATGCGCGCGGAAAAGACCGGGCGGCGCGCGGCGCTGACATAGGGCAGCATCCGCATCGCGCCGGCAATGTCGCCATTCCAGAGCAGCATGTCGGCGCGCAGATCATGGTCGGCAGGCGTGAAGGCCGATCCGAACAGCGAAAGCAGCCGCGATTCGTCGCTGGGTTGCAGCGTGCCGCCGGTCCAGGCGTTGCGCGCGGCGATTCGCGCTTCGTCCATCCGCCCCAATTGCATCAGCGCCACCGCGTTGCGGGCATGGCCCACGGGCGTGCGCGGCGGGAACTGCGCGAAGAAGGCGATGACCTGCGCGGGCGAATAGCTATCGGGATTGATACCGGTTTCAGCGAGGCGGCGCATCCGGTCTTCGCCCGGCCAGCCCGGATTGGCCATGATGAAGCTGGCATAAGGCGCAAAGCCCAGCCCATCGCTTTGTTGCAGGGCGCGCCACTGGCTGATCGTTCCGGCGATCGAGCCGTCGGTGGGCTGCCCGATTTGCGCCTGAACCCGGTTCCACTGGCTGGGCTGACCATATTCGGGCGGCACCGGCTGCACCATCGCACCCGAAGGCGCAGGAGGCGCGGTGTCTTCGGGCTGGGCGCTGGCGCCAGCGGTCATCAGCAACAAGGCAATAATCGGCATGCGGATCAGATAACTTTCGACAGGAGGAGGGGTGCGCATGCTGGACATAATCGCATTTGCGTCCTTATCAGGCCCTGAATGACGCGCTATAGCGCGCCGCTTGTCCCATCATGCCCCGGCAGCCCGGAGATTTGAAGGAGTTTCATCATGTTTTCGGGCTCGATTCCGGCTCTGGTCACCCCGTTCCGCGACGGGACGATCGACGAGGCCGCCTTTCGCGCGTTCGTCGACTGGCAGATTGCGGAAGGATCGAGCGCATTGGTGCCGTGCGGGACGACCGGCGAAAGCGCGACGATGACGGTGGAGGAGCATAATCGCGTCATCGCCATCTGCGTCGACCAGGCGGCGGGCCGCGTGCCGGTGATCGCGGGCTGCGGGTCCAACGACACGCGCATCGCGCTCGACCATATGTATGCAGCGCAGGGCGCGGGCGCGGATGCGGCGCTGGTGGTCGCGCCTTATTACAACAAGCCCAATCAGGAGGGCGTCTATCGCCATTTCGCCTATCTGGCCGAACGCTGCGACCTGCCCATCATCCTCTATAATGTGCCCAGCCGCACCATCACCGACATCGGCGTGCCGGTGATCCACCGCCTGTCGGAGGAATTCCAGACCATCATCGGCATCAAGGACGCGACCGGGAATCTGGGGCGGGTCACCGCGCAGCGTCTGGCCTGCCGCCCGGACTTCTGCCAACTGTCGGGCAATGACGAAACGGCATTGGGATTCAACGCGATGGGCGGCAAGGGATGCATCAGCGTCACCGCCAATGTCGCGCCGCGCCTGTGCGCCGATTTCCAGTCCGCGATGGCCCGCCATGACTGGGATGGCGCATTGGCGCTTCAGGATCGTCTCTATCCGCTGCACGATGCCCTGTTCAGCGATTCTTCACCCGGCCCGGTTAAATATGCCCTCACGCGGGTTCGCCCCGACATGCCCGGCGACGTTCGACTGCCCATCACCTGGCCGTCGGAATCGAGCCGGGCGGCGGTGGACCGGGCGCTGGAGATTGCGGGACTGGTCTAAAACCCTACATCCGTTCGGTCCGAACCTGTCGGGAACCGGAATGACAGGGTAAGCGACAGGCTCGAACCGAACGGAATGAAGTAGAGAATAATGGCCCGCCCCCGCCCCGAAACCTTCGACAAGAAGAAGATCGTCGCCGAAAACCGGCGCGCGAAGTTCGAATATTTCCTGGAGGATGTGTTCGAGGCCGGCATCGCCCTGCAAGGCACCGAGGTCAAATCGCTGCGCTTTGGCGAAGGCAATATCGCCGAAAGCTATGCCGAGGTGAAGGGCAACCAGGTGTGGCTGGTCAACAGCAACATCCCCGAATTCAGCCATGGCAACCGGTTCAATCATGAATCCAAGCGGCCCCGCAAATTGTTGCTGCATGAACGGGAAATCGCCCGGATGCACGGCGCGGTCGACCGCAAGGGCATGACGCTGGTGCCGCTGGCGCTGTATTTCAACAGCCGGGGCAAGGTGAAGGTCGAGCTGGCGCTGGCCAAGGGCAAGAAGACCCATGACAAGCGCGAGACGATCAAGGAACGCGACTGGAAGCGCGACCAACAGCGCATCATGAAGGCGCATAGCTGATGAGCCGGTTGACCCGCTGGTGGCACGCCAATTGCCCGACCCGCGAGTCGATGGAGCGCAGTCGCATCCTCGCCCCGGTCGCGCACCGCGTGCTGGAGCCGTCGCTGTGGCGCTTTACCCGCCGGTCGGTGCCGCGCGGCGTGGCGCTGGGCCTGTTCGTCGGCATATTCCTGATGATCCCGGGCGTGCAGATTGCGGGCGCGGCGCTGCTGGCGCTGCCTTTCCGCGCCAATATCCCGGTCGCCGCCGCCATGACATTCCTGTCCAACCCGGCGACGACGCCGCTGATCCTGATGGCGTCGGTGTGGCTGGGCAACTGGATGCTGGGGCGCAGCGCGGACGCGTCGGGTTTCATGGCGCTGGTCGATGGACATGCGAGCGTGCGCGAATGGAGCGCCTGGCTGGTGTCGGAAGCGGCGCCCGCCATGCTGATCGGCCTGTTGATCATTTCGCTGGCGTGCACCGCGATCGGCTATGTCGCGGCCGACTGGTTCTGGCGCCATCGCATGGGCCGCAAATGGCAGGCGCGCAAATTGAGGATTGGCAAGGTCCATCAAAGCGGGCCATTGGAGAAGGCGGCCGGCGTCTGACGTCGCGCCCGCAGGTTTCGATGGCGATGCAGGGGGTTGGCCGGTCATGGCGGCACGGCTGAAGACGGACGATGAAGCGTGGCTGGGCCAGCCACCGTCGCCCTTTGTCCTGCCGATGCTGCTGGGCGCGGCATTGCTGTCGGCAGGCCTTATCCTCTATGCGGCGGGCGATGCGGTGCTGGCGGCGGGCTTTGCCGCAAGCGTGATCGCCATTGCAGCGCTGATGCGCTGGTATCGCCACCTCACCGCGCCGGCGCTGGCGGACCGTGAGGCGACGCCCGACTGGACGGTCGCGCGCGCCGCCGCCGACGCGTCCAACATCGCCATCGCCGTCACCGACCGGTCGGGCCGGCTGGTGTGCGCCAGCGACCTGTTCGGCGAATGGTTTCCCGGCTATCCCACGCCACCGGGCGTCAGCAATGACGCAGGTCTGACCGAAAGCCTCTCGCAGGCCGCGCGCGCCGCCTGGCGCGACGGCGACGGCAAGCTGGAAGGGCTGGCGATGGGGGCGCTGCGGCTGGATGTCGACATTGCCCGCACCGGGCGAACCGAGGATTATCTGCTGTGGCGCTTCACCCCGGTGCGGCAGCCAAGCGCGCTGGACGATGTCCATCGCTTCCTGGCCGGGGAAGCCGGGCGGCAATTGGGCGAAGCGGGCATCATGGCGGTGATGATCGGCGGCGAAGGGCGCATTCGCGCGGCCAATGGCGCCTTCCTGCTGCGCGCGGCGGGCCGGATCGACGCCAATATCACCGGTCGCGATTTCGCCGCGCATATGCGGGTGGACGACAAGGGCCGGTTGTTCCTGGCGCGCGAGGAAAATGGCGGGTTGCCGCTGCGGCTGCTTCAGGTGCCGCTGCGCCGCGCGAGCCAGCCGGGCGCGACGCAGGCGACGGTGCAGGACGGACCGATGCTGTTGCTGCTGATCGACGAGCCGACCGGCGGCGGGGGCACATCGGCGCTGTCCTATATCGAAACCCTGCTGTCGCTGCTGCCCTTTGGCCTGGCGATGGCGGATCGCGACGGGCGCATCCTGTTCGTCAACAAGGCGTTCGCCCGCGCCGCAGGCCTTAAATCCGGGGACAAGCCCAGCTATCCCGGCGATCTGGTCGCGCGTGAGGACCAGGCGGCGGTGGCGGACGCGGTGCGGCGCTTTGCCGTCGGCCCGCAAATGTCGGGCGATATCGTCGTGCGCATGCGCGACCAGCCCGACGAACCGACCGCGCTCAGCCTGGCGGGGGTGCGCGGCCTGGGCGAGGCGGCGGTGCTGTTGTCGCTCAAGGACAATAGCGAGGAAAGCAAGCTCAAGCGGCAGGTGGCGCAGGCCACCAAGATGCAGGCGATCGGCCAGCTGGCGGGCGGCGTGGCGCATGATTTCAACAATATCCTGACCGCCATCATCGGCCATTGCGACCTGATGCTGATGCGCCATGTGCCGGGCGACAGCGATTATGACGACATCCAGCAGGTCAAGTCGAACAGCAATCGCGCGGCGGGGCTGACGCGGCAGCTGCTCGCCTTTTCCCGGCAGCAGACGTTGCGGCCGCAAATCCTGCAATTGCCCGACATCGTGTCGGACGTGTCGAACCTGTTGAAGCGGCTGCTGGGCGAAAATGTCCGGCTGGAGGTCAGCCATGGCCGCAATCTGGGCGCGGTGCGGGCCGATCCGGGGCAGCTGGAACAGGTGATCGTCAACCTGGCCGTCAATGCGCGCGACGCCATGCCCGAAGGCGGCACGCTCAACATCCAGACCTATGCCGTGCCCGCCGCCAAGGCGCGCGAGATGCGTCAGCAGATCCTGCCCGTCAGCGACTATACCGCGCTGCGCGTGTCGGACACGGGCCTGGGCATTCCGCCCGATATATTGGCCAAGATTTTCGAGCCTTTCTTCACCACCAAGGAATTGGGCAAGGGCACGGGCCTGGGCCTGTCCACCGTCTATGGCATCGTCAAACAGTCGGGCGGCTATATCTTCGCCGAATCCGAACTGGGCCGCGGGGCGAGCTTCGTCATCTATCTGCCGGTCTATTCGGGCGCCGACGCGCAGCAGGAGGCGCCGGCGCGCGAGCCGGTGAAGCGCGCCGAAACATGGGGATCGGGCACCATATTGCTGGTCGAGGACGAGGATATGGTGCGCGCGGTCGCCGAGCGCGCGCTGACGCGCCAGGGCTATACGGTGCTGACCGCCAATGATGGGGAACAGGGGCTGGAGGTGCTGGCCGCGCATGACGATATCGACCTGCTGATCTCCGACGTCGTCATGCCCAATATGGATGGACCGGCGATGGTGGCGCGCGCGCGCGTCAGCCACCCGCATCTGCCGGTGCTGTTCATGTCCGGCTATGCCGAGGAACAGCTGCGCAAGTCGATCGACATCGCCAATGTCGCCTTCCTGCCCAAGCCTTTTTCCGTCAATCAGTTGGCGCAGGCGGCGCGCGACACGATGGCGATGCATCGGGCGGCGGAATGATCTTGCGACCGGTCAGGGCATGGGGGCTGGGCAAGCGCGCGCCATTGGGCTAGCGAAGCGCCCGGTCGAACAAAGGAAACAGGCATGTCCGAGGCAAAATCCATCCTCGTCGTCGAAGATGAAGCGATGATCGGCATGATGCTCGAAGATTATCTCGACGCGCTCGGCTACCGGCTGCACGCGCTGGTCGCGACGGTGGATGAAGGGTGCGAGCAGGCGCGTCAGGGCGGTTTCGACGGCGCGCTGCTAGATTGCAATTTGCAGGGCGAGAAAAGCTGGCCGATCGCCGACATACTGGCGCAGGCGGGCATTCCCTTCGCCTTTGCGACGGGGGGCATGGCCGACGACCTGCCGCCCGCCCATGCCGATCGGCCGACGCTGGCCAAGCCCTTCACCATGGGCGCGGTGGAACGCGCCTTGGGCCGGATCGTGGGGAATTAGGGCGCAGACTCTCCGCCTGATAGGAAAATTCCGTTCCCCTCTTGTTCCATGAGAACAAATGGGATACATCATCGTCCAGCGCCGGCAGACTCGGCGCGATCCGCTTGACAGGGGATGGGCCGATGACCGCAATGCTCCAACTTATCGATTCCAAGAAGACGGGGAATATGGACAGACAAAAAGCATTGGATGCCGCGCTCGCCCAGATCGACCGCGCTTTTGGCAAGGGCTCGGCGATGAAGCTGGGGTCGCGCGAGAAGATCGAGATCGAATCCATTTCGACCGGATCGCTGGGTCTGGATATTGCGCTGGGCATTGGCGGCCTGCCTAAGGGCCGTATCATCGAGATTTACGGGCCGGAAAGCTCGGGCAAGACGACGCTGACGCTGCACGCTATTGCCGAAGCGCAGAAGGCCGGCGGGACGGCGGCGTTCGTCGACGCGGAACATGCGCTGGACCCCGCCTATGCCAAGAAGCTGGGCGTCGACATCGACGAACTGATCGTGTCGCAGCCCGATACCGGCGAACAGGCGCTGGAAATCGTCGACACGCTGGTGCGGTCGAACGCGATCGACATATTGGTGATCGATTCGGTCGCGGCGCTGGTGCCTCGCGCGGAGATCGAGGGTGAGATGGGCGACAGCCATGTCGGTTTGCAGGCGCGGCTGATGAGCCAGGCGCTGCGCAAGCTGACCGGCTCCATCTCCCGCTCCAAATGCATGGTGATCTTCATCAACCAGGTGCGCATGAAGATCGGCGTGATGTACGGCAATCCGGAAACCACGACCGGCGGCAATGCGCTCAAATTCTACGCCTCGGTCCGGCTCGATATTCGCCGCACCGGCCAGATCAAGGATCGCGACGACGTCGTGGGCAACGCGACCCGGGTGAAGGTGGTCAAGAACAAGGTCGCTCCGCCGTTCAAGCAGGTCGAATTCGACATCATGTATGGCGAGGGCATTTCCAAGATCGGCGAATTGCTGGACATCGGCGTGAAGGCGGGACTGGTCGAGAAATCGGGCGCTTGGTTCTCCTACGATTCGATCCGCATCGGCCAGGGCCGGGAAAACGCCAAAACCTATCTGAAAGAACATCCCGAACTGGCCGAACGTCTGGAAAAGGCGATCCGCGGCAAGACCGAGGAAGTGGCCGACGGGATGATGACCGGACCCGATGCGGAGGATGATGGCGAATAAGCCGAATGGGGGCGCTGGCCGGATCAGCCCGCGCGCCCTTCGCCCATGCTCGCCCGCCTGGCGCATCACGCACCGAAAAGGCCCGCCGCGCTTCCCTGCGCGCTGCGGGCCTTTTACCGTTTGCCCGGCGGACGATGTCCCAGCACTTGGCAAAGCGATGGCCACTTTTGTCGAAAGAACGGTGTAGTGTTCGCGTCAGCGGCCGCACCTACGGGCGCAGGCGAGAGATTCTTGGGATAGCGGCGGCGGCGCATGCTCGACGCAGTTCCAGCTTTTGGCAATCGAAGCCGGCCCTCGTCCCCTCGGGCAACGCTCCAGTCGCCCCCCTTTTTGCACACCGCCAACCGCAAAATGAGGACGCCCGTCACCGCCCTCTCCCACCTGCCATCGCTAATGCGCTTGCGCCATGCCTGCGGGACGGCGAAGCTGCGCGGCACGGGCCGATTCGCGCCCGCTCTCCAAATTCGGATCATCCCCCATGCGCATCGCGATCGAAGCGATCCTAGACTATGACTTTGCCTGCCCGACCGACGTGCTGCTCGCCGTCGAGGCCGCCGCCGTGCCCGACCAGCGTGTGCTGAACCAGTCGCATATCATCGACAATGCAGGCCCGCTGACCAACAAGGTCGGCGGCAGCGGCGTCGGCCGGCGGACCTGGACCCGCACCGGCACGGGCCGCATGGTCAGCACCTATCGTGCGACGCTGGACATCGACCGCGCGCCGGTCGAGATCCGCCACCTGCCGCGCAGTCCCCTGCCCAGCCTGCCCGAGGACGTGCTGCCCTTCATCTGGCCCAGCCGCTATTGCGAGGCCGACCGTTTCGGCAGTTTCGTCGGTGGTCATTTTCCCGATCTGGACGGCGGCGCGCTGGTGCAGGCGCTGGTGGACTGGGTGCGCGACAATGTCGCCTATGTGTCGGGCAGTTCCATGATCACTACGACCGCAGCCGACACCTTCGTCGCGCAGCAGGGCGTGTGCCGGGACTTTGCGCATCTGACCGCCGCCCTGATCCGGTCGCGCGACATTCCCGCGCGGCTGGTGTCGGTCTATGCGCTCGATCTCGACCCGCCCGATTTCCATGCGGTGGTGGAAGTGTGGCTGGACGGTGCCTGGCACCTCATCGATGCGACGGGGCTGGCTCCGGTCGAGACGATGGCGCGGATCGCGGTGGGGCGCGATGCGACCGACATCGCCTTCATGACCATCTTTGGCGGAGCGCAGATGAATGCACAGTCGATCCGCGTCAGTCGCCTGCCCGACGAGGACTGACCGGAGCGGTCAGGCCCACCAGGTGGCAACCTCCTCCACCGCCGCGCGCGCGGCGGCGGGATCGGGCGTTTCATTGGCGTCGCCATAGCCGAACCAGTCATCCTGACCGACCGGCTGCACGACGATGCCATCGCGCCGCGCGAGCAGCGCGATGCCGCGATAATAGACGCCAAAGGTCGCGCCGGGCTGCGGGATCAGCCAGGCGATCTGGCCGCGCACCGGCACGATGCTGTCATCGCGCCATAGAGCCCGTGCGCCATAGCCGGTGCAGTTGATGATGGATTTTTCCCGAAGCGCGGCAAGATCACCGGGCGCGTGAAAGACACGCGGTTCGATCCGTCCGCCAGCGATCAGGAAATCGCTGGTCAATTGATGGGCAAGATCCGCGACATTGAAGGTGAGCGACGAATTGCGGCGGACACGGTCGGCGCGAAAGGGGTGCGCGCCGCGCGGCAGCTCGACCGAATGCGGCGTGATATCGCGCAGCCGCCCGTCCAGACGGAGAAAATCGTCGTGGCGTTCGGGCGCAGGTGGCACTTGCGCGATGGTCGGAGCTGCGGCTGGCGCATCCGAAAGGATATAACGGTCTGTCCATTCGACCGGGGCGCCCGGCAGGCCAAGGAAGCTCTGATAGTGGGCAAAGGAGGCGCGCGCCATCGTCTCCCACCGGTCGGCGAACCCGGCATCGACCGCGCCCGCCATCGCGATGCGGCTGTCGGGCGACCAGGTGCCGGTGGCGCGGGCGGAGCGGACATCAGGAAATTGCTCCTTGGCGTAGATGGTGACGCGCGCACCGGCCCGCTGCGCCGTCAGTGCCGCAGTGAGGCCGAGCGCACCCGCGCCGATGACCGCAATGTCGCGCACACCATCGTCCATGGCGAGCGGCACCGCCAGCTGCGCCGATCCCCAGCTCAACGACCAGCCGCTGCCGCCATGGCCGTAATTGTGGACGACCCGCTTGCGCCCGACCTGCTCCACCTCGATGCGCGGGCCGGCGGCGCGAAAAGGTCGCAGGCACACAGTGGTGCGAAAGATGCGGTCCACGCTGGCGCGGATCGGTTCGACCCCGGCGAGGGCGTTGAAGGGCGACGCGGCCCCCGCCCGCGCGGCCATCAGCGACACTGCGCCAGCGCCCAGGCCCGCGCGCAGAAAATGCCGTCTGTCCATGATCACCCCTTCTCGTCGCGCCCCCGTCATCAACGAAGGAGCCGGTCATATTCCGCCGCACTGTTCGCGACAAAATGCCGCGACACAACCCAGATCATGGACAAGCCGGCCGCACGAACATAAAAGGAACATCATGGCGCAAATGTCCACCCGGCAGAAACTCGAAATATTGGCCGACGCCGCCAAATATGATGCGTCCTGCGCGTCGTCGGGCACGGCGAAGCGGGATTCGCGCGGGGGCAAGGGGATCGGATCGACCGAGGGCATGGGCATTTGTCACGCCTATGCGCCCGATGGCCGATGCATATCGCTGCTTAAGATCCTGCTGACCAACAGCTGCATCTTCGACTGCCATTATTGCATCAATCGTCGGTCGAGCGATGTGCGACGGGCGCGGTTCACCGCCAGGGAAGTGGTGGACCTGACGCTCAATTTCTATCGCCGCAATTATATCGAAGGGCTGTTCCTTTCATCGGGCATCATCCGGTCGTCCGACTATACGATGGAGCAGATGGTCGAGGTCGCCCGGTCGCTGCGCGAAGATCATGATTTTCGCGGCTATATCCATTTGAAGACCATCCCCGACGCTGACCCCGACCTGCTGCGGCAGGCGGGGCTGCACGCCGACCGGCTGTCGATCAATGTCGAATTGCCGACGGAAGGGGGGCTCAAGCGGCTGGCGCCGGAGAAGGACGGCGCGCGGATCGAAGGCGCAATGCGTCATCTGCGGAGCGAAATGGAGGACAAGGGCGAGGCGCGGCGCAAATATCGGCACGCGCCCCGCTTCGCGCCGGCGGGCCAATCGACGCAGATGATCGTGGGGGCCGATGCGGCGGATGATCGCGCCATCATCACGCGCGCGAGCAGCCTTTATGACCGGCATCGGCTGCGCCGCGTCTATTACAGCGCCTTTTCGCCGATCCCATCGCCCAGCGCGGTGCTGCCGCTCAAGCGACCGCCATTGCTACGCGAGCATCGGCTGTACCAGTCGGACTGGATGATGCGTTTCTATGGCTATGACGCGCAGGAGATCGCGGCGGCGACCGATGCGGCGACCGGATGCCTGCCGCTCGACATCGATCCCAAGCTCGCCTGGGCGCTCAACCATCGCGCCCATTTCCCGGTCGACGTCAACCGCGCCCCGCGCGAGGCGCTGCTGCGCGTGCCGGGGCTGGGGGTGAAGGCGGTGGACCGCATCCTCGCCAGCCGTCGGCACCGGCGGCTGCGGCTGGAGGATGTGGCGCGACTGACCGTCTCCATCACCAAATTGCGGCCTTTCCTGGTGGCGGCGGACTGGCGGCCGATGACTCTGACCGACAGCGCCGACCTGCGCGCGCGGCTGGCTCCGCCCGCCAAGCAACTGGATCTGTTTGCGGCGTAGGTGCGGAGATCAGTTTGGGATGGTCGGCAATCGGTCAAGAGCGGCGGTGGGGTCCTCGCCTGCAAGGGGAGAGGGGCCACGAAAGGATGGAAAAGTATAACCCTATCGAGAGGGGGACACCCCTCCGTCTGGCCTACAGCCAGCCACCTCCTCGTTCAGGACAGGATGGTCTGGAGCGACCATTTGCAGTCGGTCAAGACGTGGCACTGCATTACCGAGGCGGCCCCATAGGCTGGCCAAGCATGCAGGATGGCCTTTCGCGCTCCCCGCAATGTGCTAGCAAGCCTCAATGAAGAATCCAAAGCGATCAAAGTCAGCGCCGTTCGGGGATGTGTTTTATCCAGACCATGACACGGTTTGCACCGATGCGTTTAGTCGTTTTCTTGGCGAATATTTCACCAATCTAGATCTGTTTTTCTTCGTTATCCATCTTGTCGCCAAAGCCGACGACGCTCGTGTCACAGCTTCTAAGGCTTTGCTGACCGGTGAAAGCGATCCGGTAAAACGGGAGCAATATGAGAGAAGCATAGCTCAGCCCGACGTGATGTTGGATCAATTAAAAAAGCATTCTACGGTTCAGTCGCACAACCTAACTAATGGCATCGTAAATGCGTTCCAACGCTACTTTTCTGCTATTATTAATTCAGCAGCTTTAAAACGTCCGGATATAATTGCATCATCGCAAACAATAAAAATAGAGGATATACTTCGCTTCAATAAATACAAGGATTTGATTGAGTTTATAATAGATAGAAAGATAAACGAACTTTCTTATGGTGGACTCGTTGATATGGAGAGGTATTTTAGCGATCGACTAGGGGTTCGTATGTTCCCAGATGATCGTCAACGGGATCTTTTGCGGCTTTTTGTCGAAGTTAGAAATATCAACGTTCATAATGGAGGGGTCGTCAATGATATTTTTATTAGTCGCGTTGGCGCCGTGGAAGGCTTTGTCTACGCCAAAGGCAAGACTTTCCACGTTGATATGGACGCGCTTGTAACTCTGTCCGAAAATGCAATGCGGGTCGCTATGCATATCGATGCAACGGTCAGTGCTAAATTCGGGCTTTTGCGGAAGGCGCACCGAAGCTGGAAGCGATCACGGAAGGTGGCGACTAAGGTCGAACCTGAGATTTTAGACGACGGGATAGCTCAGTAAGAAAACCAGTAATTACCGCGTAGTGCCGCTCGATTGAGCCTGCGCTAAAGCAAATTCAGTGCGAGGATCCCTCAGTCCGCAACCCACCCAACCCAGCCATCCGACAAACACCAATTTGCTCACCCGCCAACGTAATTTCGGGTTGATTGACAGCGGCCTGTGCGAAATACTGTTGCCAAGGTCGGACAAAGGAGATCGGGTCGTGGCGACGACATTGGGCCATCGGGCGGAGCGCAAGGGCTTTGCCAAGCGGATCAGCAGCCATCTGGCGGCGGCGCTCGTGGTCTTTTGCCTGGCGCAGATTTTCATCGTCGCGAAAATGGGCGGATCGCTGGCGCTGCATCTGGGCATCATCGTCGCGATCGGCGGCTATGCGGTGGCGGCGCGGGGGCTGGAGCGCCGCTGGCAGATGCTGGACGCGAGCGGCCTGTCGCACAGCGGCCTTGCGTTGCGCTTTCGCCGCGACCTGATGCAGCTCTGGGGCGCTTGCATAATCGGCGCGCTGCTGTGGATCCCCGTCGCCATCATCTTCCGCTTCTTCTTCGGCTGAAAGGCGGAGCCAATCCGCGCGCGCGTCGTTCTCCCCCTCGACAAGAGGAGAAGCGACCATGGCCGACGCCACCATATTCCACCGTCTGAAGCAGGATCATGATAGCCACCGCCAGCTGTTCAAGAAGATGGACGATGCGCAGGGGGACGATGAGCGGCTGAAAAAGCTGTTCGACCAGTTCAAGGTCGAAGTGACCGCCCATGCCGCGGCGGAGGAGGAGACGCTCTACGCCACGATGCTGGCTCGCCCCGACCTACGTGAAGATGCCCAGCATAGCGTGTCCGAGCATAAGGAAATCGACGATTATCTGGAAGAGATGGAAGAGCAGGACTTCAACGGCAAGGAATGGCGCGAAACATTCGCGCAGCTGAAGAAGCGTTACCTGCATCACATCGATGAGGAAGAGGAAGAGATGTTCCCCGACGCGGCGAAGGATCTGAGCGCCGAGGAAGAAAAGACATTGGGCGCCAAGTTTGCCGAGCGCAAACCGGCCGAACTGGAGCGCGCCCAGGCCGAGGACTGACCCCTGTCTCGCCCGGCCGGCCATCAGGACGCATCCCTGCACCGCGTGATGCTGGATGCGCCCGATGATTTTGATGGCTGGCGCGATGCCGCGCGGCGGCTGGCGATCGCGGGGGTCGAGCCGGATCATGTGACCTGGCAGGTGCAGGGCGAAAGCGGCGACCTGTTCGGTGGCGCGCCCCTGCCCCCCGCGCCGGAGCGGTCTGCCTTCTCCGTCCCGCGCGCCTTCGTCGCTTTGGCCGAAACGACGATATTGCACAGCGATGCCGAGCGGTTCGCCCTGCTGTATCAATTGCTGACGCGTTTGCGCGATCAGCCGCGTCTGCTGGAGGACAAGGCCGACCCCTTGCTGCGACGGATCGACGGCCTGGCCAAGGCGGTGCGGCGCGACATCCACAAGATGCGCGCCTTCGTGCGGTTTCGGGAGGTCGAGGAGGATGGCGCTGCGCGCTTCGTCGCCTGGTTCGAGCCGGACCATCATATCGTGCGCGCCAATGCCGGATTTTTCATGCGTCGTTTCGCCACGATGCGCTGGTCGATCCTGACGCCCAAGATCAGTATTCATTGGGATGGCGAGACCCTGCGCGAAGGACCGGGCGCGACCCGCGCGGACGCGCCGGAGGGCGACCCGGTCGAAGCGCTATGGAAGGGCTATTATGCCGCGATCTTCAACCCGGCCCGGCTCAAGACCGGGGCCATGCTGTCGGAAATGCCCAAGAAATATTGGCGCAACCTGCCCGAGGCGGCGCTTATCCCCGACCTTGTCGCCGGCGCGCAGGCGCGGGAGGCGGCCATGATCGCGCGCGCACCCCGGGCGCCGGCGCAACCGGCAGGCGGCAAGGGTAGTGCGGGCGCCAACAGCAAAACGGCTTGGGCGGCGGTGCGCGAGGAAGCGATGGCCTGCACCCGCTGCCCGCTGCACCAGGGCGCCACCCAGACCGTGTTTGGCGAAGGGCCGCTCGACGCGCCGCTGATGTTCATCGGCGAGCAGCCGGGCGACCAGGAGGATCAGGCCGGTCGCCCCTTTGTCGGACCGGCGGGTCAATTGCTGGATCAGGCGTTGATCGAGGCGGGCGTGGACCGCGCACGCGCCTATGTCACCAACGCGGTCAAGCATTTCAAGTTCGAGGCGCGCGGCAAGCGGCGCATCCACCAGACCCCCGACGCGGGCGAGGTGCAGGCGTGCCGATGGTGGCTGACCAAAGAACTCGACATCGTGCGGCCGCGCCTGGTGGTGGCGCTGGGCGCGACGGCGGCGCGCGCGATGCTGGGCAAGGCGGTTACGATCAGCCGCACGCGCGGCGCCGCGATCGCACTGGACCATGGCGCGGAAGGATGGGTGACGGTGCACCCCAGCTATTTGCTGCGCATCCCCGACGAAGCGAAGAAGGCGGAAGAACGCGCGCGGTTCGTCGAGGATTTGCGGGTGATCGGGGAGCGGGTGAAGGCGTTGGGGTGAAAGGGGGGTGTGCCTAAACCGATCGCAACGTAAAATCTGCCATATCAATTGGTAGGGCTGATGGATTGCACAATGTCGAGCAATCCAGGAGGTCGCGCACTTAAGGGCTGGTTGCTTCCTTGCCGATAGCTCGCGGTATCCAGATCGAGCAAGACAGGCCGTTTGTTGCGCGTTCGCCGTCAGGATTCAGAATGCGTTTAAAACATCCCCCAAGTGGGAAATCCCGGCTCAACCAACGCCCCTGCGGGGTGTCCTGCTCATAGGACGTGATATGTGCGTCCTGTAAAAAATCCCACATCTGAGCGGCGGAATCGCCACCACATATATATTTGTGGCTAGCTTCCGTTTCGGTCACATCCCCTGCCGCAACTGCGGTGTTGAGGCACGCCTCCATCAGGGTAGGAAAACGCTCCGGAAAGGGCTCCGGCTGATCGCCTGCCACGAGCAACGAGATGACGAGAGTTAACATGGTGTTTGGGTAATGTCCTACCTTCTTTGAGGCAAGGAACTATTACTCGGCATAAGGCACGTTAATGATCGGAAACCAAATACCATACGCTTTAAAATCGCGATTAATTTTCGAAGATGAGAAACGAGTTTGATGTTTCTGGTATCGTCCAACCTTGTTAATCCGATTTTACCGCGAGCACGCCTCCTCACCCCGCGCTTAGATCATGTTTTTTCATGCAGTGGCGTAGCTGATCATAGGTGAGGCCAAGGCCCTTGGCGGTGGCGCGCTGATTGTAGCGGTAGCGTTCCAGCGCGGCGCGGACGATAGCGGCTTCATAGGCGTCGACCGCGGCCTTGAGGTCGCTGATGCCGTCACAGGGGGAGGACGAGGATGCGGGCGCGGCCGGCGGGGCGGCGGGGGCTTCGTCGCGCGTTTCAACGCGCGGCATCATCGCGCGGGGTTTCCAGGGAGAGGCGAAGGGGTCGAAGGTGATGCGGCTGATCGGCCGGGCGGGATCGTCCCAGCGATAGACGGCGCGCTCCACCACGTTGCGCAGTTCGCGCACATTGCCGGGCCAGCCATAGCCTTCCAGTTCGGCGGCGCAGGCGGCGGTGAAGCCGGGCCATTGCGGCCAGTTGATCTCCGCAGCCATGCGCCGGCCGAAATGATCGGCCAGCACCGCGACGTCGCCTTCGCGCGCGCGCAATGGCGGCAGGGTGATGACCTCGAAACTGAGGCGATCGAGCAGGTCGGGGCGAAAGCGCCCGGCATCGGCGGCGGTGGGCAGATCCTCATTGGTGGCGGCGACGATGCGGACATCGACCCGGACAGGTTTGGATGCGCCGATGCGCGTGACTTCGCCATATTCGATGACGCGCAGCAGCCTTTCCTGCGCCGCCATCGACAAGGTGCCCAGTTCATCCAGGAACAGCGTGCCGCCATCGGCCTCCTCGAACCGGCCGGCGCGCGCGCGGTTGGCGCCGGTGAAGGCCCCCTGTTCATGGCCGAACAGTTCCGCCTCGATCAGGGTTTCGGGCAGCGCCGCGCAGTTCATGGTGATGAGCGGTTCGCCCCAGCGCGGGCTGAGGTGGTGGAGGCGTTCGGCGATCAGTTCCTTGCCGGTGCCGCGTTCACCGATGACCAGCACCGGACGGTTGAGTTCGGCAGCGCGGCCGGCCTGTTCCACAGCGTCGAGAAAGGCAAAGCTCTGGCCGACAAATTGGGTATTTTTCTCCATACGCCAACTTATGGTGAAATTTCCCACCCCTTGGCAAGGGGCATAAAATTGGCGCTGACGTAAATCGCCTGAAAATCGCTAAATTCCGTCATTTTCCGAAATTGGCACGCCCCCTGCAAGGCTATGGGCAATCCGCAGCAAGATGCGGAAATCACATGAAGGCCAAGGTTCAGGGAGCAAGAAACATGGAAAAGACCACCAACATGCGCGAAATCGGCCAGCTGATGTCGGTCGCCATCGCCGCCGTCCTGTTTGGATCCACGATGATCCTGTCGGCGGTCGGCCCGGCCCGCGCCAGCGAAGCGCCGATCCTCGCGTCGAGCGACATGCCCGCCCCCGCCCGTTATCTGGCGTAAGGGCATAGGCCAAACCACAAGAACACGCACCAGGAGCCAAGACATGGGTATTTTTTCCCGCACCCGAGACATCATCGCCGCCAATGTCACCGACCTGCTCGACAAGGCGGAAGACCCGGCGAAGATGATCCGCATGATCATCCTTGAGATGGAAGAGACGCTGGTCGAGGTGCGCGCCTCCGCCGCCCGCACCATCGCCGACCAGAAGGAAATGCGCCGGCACATCGCCAAGCTGACCGCGTTGCAGGACAGCTGGACCGAAAAGGCGCAGCTGGCGCTGAGCAAGGACCGCGAGGACCTGGCCAAAGCGGCGCTGGTCGAACGGCAGAAGGCGGCCGACATGGCCGAGCATCTGGCGCATGAGATCGAGACGCTGGACGAGGCGCTGAAGGCTTCGGAAGAGGATATCACCAAGTTGCAGGGCAAGCTGCGCGAAGCGCGCGCACGCCAGAACAGCCTGGTGAGCCGCATGGAAAGCGCGCAGAACCGCTTGCGGGTGCGCGAAGCCTATGCCGGTGAGAAGGTCAACGAGGCCTTTGCCCGGTTCGACATGCTGGAACGCCGCGTGGACATGGCCGAAGGCCGCGCCGACGCCATGGGCATGGGCCAGCAGCCCAAGACGCTGGAAGAAGAGATCGCCGAGCTGAAGACCGCCGACAAGGTCGACGCCGATCTCGCCGCTCTGAAGGCCAGCATGAACAAGGGAGGCTGACCCGATGGAAGAGGTGTTCCTGCCCATCATGATCTGCGGCATGCTGTTCATCGGCATGCCCTGGCTGATCTTCCACTATGTCACCAAGTGGAAGCAGGCCCCCAAAATCACCGACGAGGACGAGAAGCTGCTGGACGAGCTTCACCTTCTCGCCCGCCGGCTAGAGGACAGGCTGCAGACGGTCGAACGGATCGTCGCCGCCGACAATCCCGATTTCCGCCCGCAACGTCCGGCACAGGACGACAGCTACAACTTCGACCGGAGGAACTGACATGAGCGCCCGCCGCACCAAATTCTATCTCGATAAGAAGAACGGGAAGTTCATGGGCGTGTGCTCCGGCATCGCCGACTATACCGGGATCGACGTGGTCTGGGTCCGTGTCGCGATAGTCCTGTCTTTCTTCATCGTCGGCTGGACCCTGCTGGGTTATTTCGTGATCGGCTTTGTCGCCGACACCAAGCCCAATGACCTCTACAGCGACCGGGACGACGAGAAATTCTGGCAGGGGGTGCGCGCCAATCCGGCCCGTTCCACCCGCGACGTGCGGTCCAAATTCCGCGACATCGACCGCCGGCTCGCCGACATCGAGCTCTATTACACCAGCCGCAACACGCGCCTGGCGGACGAAATCGACAGTCTGCGCTGAGCGCCGCATCCTTAAGGGAGGAGAGAGCCAATGAGTTTTGCCGGACCCAATTTCGTGATCGCCATCATCGCCCTGTCCATGGGCGCCTGGGTCATCACAACCTGGATGCGCGTCAAGCACGGCTATCCCGTTACGGATGATAACGGAAACACCGTTCATCGAACCGATCCCGACGCCGGTCGAAAAATCGACCTTCTGTCCAGCGAAAACGAAAAGCTGGTGGGCCGGATCAGCCGGCTGGAGGAACGCATCGCCGTGCTGGAGCGGATCGCCACCGATCCCGCCACCCGCACCGCGCGCGAAATCGACGCACTACGCTGAACTGGCCGGAGCAAGGGGAGTAAGGGACAATGGACAAGACCGATATGGTGGACGCCATCATCATGCCCAACCTGCCGTGGATCATCGGCGCCGGGCTGTTCATCGCGATCATCGCGATCGGCGGCTGGATCTTCACCACATGGCTGCGCGTGCGCCACGGCTATCCGCTGGACGGCGCCTGGGGCCAGGCGGTCTATCCGCAGAAGAATGAGGAAATGGCCGAGCGCATCAAGCTGCTGAGCCAGGAAAATGCCCAGCTGCGCGCCGAAATCGGGTCGATGAAGGACCGGCTGGCGGTGGTCGAGCGCATCGTCACCGACGAAAGCCACCAGCTGACCCGCGAGATCGAAAGGCTGCGCGGCCCCGCCAACTGACGAGCGGAGGCAGGACGCGCCAACAGGGAGCAAGAGACATGAATCCGTTTGAAATGGTCGTTGCCATCATCGCCATCGTGATGATCGCGCAGGTGGTGAAGGCCCGGATGGGCGTGGTGAACCGCCACAAGGGCGAGGATTTCATCCATCGCGGCCCCGATCCCGAAGCCGACCGGCTGCGCGCCGAGGTGAAGGCACTCAAGGACCGGGTCGCCGTGCTGGAACGGCTCGCCACCGATGATTCGACCGCGCTGGAGCGGGAATTCGACAAATTGCGCAGCCGCGACTGAGCGCGGCGCGACAGGGAGGCTAAGATGCAGGACCCCTATGTTTATCTGACGCTGGCGACGACGGCCTTGGCGGGCATCGCCATCCTGACCACAGCGGCGCTGCGCGGCTGGAATGGCTGGCTGGACCTCAAGCGGGCGGAGCTTGGCCGGCAGGGCGAAGAGGCCGCGCCGCCATCGGCCGCCGCGCGGATCGAGGTGGCGGACCTCAAGGAACGAATCCGCAAGCTGGAAGCGATCGCGGCGGGCGTCGACCTGTAAACGGGGTTCCCGCGACCGCTTTTGCGCCTATATGGGCGGCCATGACCGATATGCCCGCTGCCCCCCCGGCCCTTGCCGACATTCAGGAAGAATATGAATTTCTCGACGCGGACGATCGCTATCGCCTGCTGATCGACCTGGGGCGTACGCTGGAGCCGATGCCCGACGCGCTCAAGACCGATGCGACGATGGTGCGGGGCTGTTCGGCCGCCGTCTGGGTCTATCCCACGGTGCTGGATGGCGATGCCGACACGGGGGCAAGGCTGCATTTCCTGGCGGACAGCAATGCGGCGATCACCAAGGGGATCATCGCGCTGGTGCTGCTGACGGTGCAGGACAGCACAGCGGCGCAGATCATCGACACGGATATCGAGGCTGCGCTGGCGCCATTCGACCTTAAAAACCAGCTGAGTTCCAATCGCACCCAGGGCATTCCCAACATGATCGCCCTGATCCGGGAAACCGCAGCGCGCTACGCCGCTTAAGGTCTGGCGTGCGCAACCAGGGCTGCGGCCCGTGCGTTCCTCCCTTTCGTGAAAAGGAGGACGGTACTCATGCGTCATGGCATCCTATTGGCCGGCATCGCCCTGTTGAGCGCCTGTTCTGGCGGGGAAGAGGCAAAGGCCCCGACCCAACGCGAGCAGATCGGCCAAAGCTGGAAATATGAAGAGGCCGAGGGAACGAAGCTGGCCTATATCGGCAGCGCCAACAGCGTCGCCACGATGACCGCCCCCGACACATTTTCCGTGCTGCTGATCCAGCCGATGAGCAATGGCGAGAAGACGGTGCGGGTGAAGCTGGTCGGCGCGCCCTTCCAATGCGACCTGTCGGATTGCGCGGTGACGGCGCGCGCGGATGGCGGCGAACCGATGGAATGGAAAGGGCGGATGACCACCACCGACGACGGCATTGAACTGCCGCCGTCGCAAAAGGCCTATGAGGCGATCAAGGCCGCCAAGACCATCGATGTCGACCTGGTCACCGGGACCAAGGATGAAACCACCCGGTTCCGCTTCAACGTGGCAGGACTGGATCTGCCGGCCTGACAGGCTTGCGCACGCCGGCGCGCGAACGGCGGGCCAGTTCCTGCTTGAGCGCTGTCGGATGGGGTGCGACCAGAAAGCCGAAGCTGACCGTGCCCTCCTTCGTTTCCACCGCATGATGCAGGCGATGCGCCTGCACGATCCGCTTCATATAGCGCGACCGGGCGACATAGCGGTTGCGCACCCGCTGATGCACGATGATGTCGTGAAAGCCGAGATAAATGGCGCCATAGGCCGCGATGCCAGCCCCGACCGCCGTCGCCCAGCCACCCCAGTTCCATTGCACGCCGCCCAGCAGCAGCAGGATGGACGGCACGGCGAAGATCACGAAATAGAGATCATTGGCTTCCCAATGGCCGGTGCGCGGGCGGTGATGGCTGGCATGCAGGAACCAGCCCGGCCCATGCATCACCCAGCGATGCATGGCATAAGCGAAACCCTCCATCGCAGCGACGGTGGCGACGAAGATGAGCAGGAGCAACAGCGGCGACATGGCGTCCTTATAGGCCTGGCCGCCGCACTATGCGACCCCGGAAAGCGACGGGTGGTCAGGCTTCATCCGCAGGCGGCTTTGCCATGTGCACCACGCGCTGGGGGAAGGGGATGGTGATGCCGTTATCGCGGAACAGGTGCCATAGACGGCCCAGCACATCAGATTTGACATTGCCGACGCCCGCTTCGGGATCAGCGATCCAGGCGAGGATTTCGTGGTCGACGCTGTTGTCGCCATAGCCGGTCAGCCAGACATTGGGCTTGGGGTCCTGAAGCACGCGCGGGCTTTCCAGCGCGGCCCGCATCATCAGTTTCTGCGCAAGGTCGAGATCGCTGTCATAGGCGATGCCGACGGGAATGTGGATGCGCACATTGCGGTTGGAATAGGACCAGTTTTCCACCTCCTGCGTCATCAGATTTTCGTTGGGAATCAGATGTTCCTTGCCGTCGCGGGTGATGACGCTGACGGCGCGCACGCCGATCTTGTTCACCCAGCCGAAGCTGTCGCCCACGACGATGACGTCGCCCGGCTTGATCGACCGGTCGAGCAGCAGGATGATGCCCGCGATCAAATTGCCGACCGTTTTTTGCAGGCCAAAGCCGACCGCAAGGCCAAGAGCGCCCGAAAAGACAGCGAAGGCGGTGAGGTCGATGCCGAGCACGTCGATGCCGAAGAAGAAGGCGGCGGCGATGATGGCGATGCCCGCCAGTTTTTCCGCCAGCAACTTCTGGGTCGCGTCCAGTCCGCGCGAGCGGGATATGCTGCGCGCCAGCACGCGATTGGCAAGGCGCACCGCACCGAAGAGGCCGACGCCGATCGCGGCGATCGAGGTCACGTCGAGTAGCGAGATGCGGCTCTTGCCCAGTTGCAGGCCCACGCTGTCCATCATTTGCGCCAGCGGAGTGATGCCCCCCGTGCTGCCCGACAGCAGCATGACGAAGATCAGGATCGAGAGCGGCACCGTCGCCCAGAGCGGGATCGATACGCCGCGCAGCAGATGGTTGGCGACCATCGCCAGCGCCCAGCCCATGACGCAGGCGAGGACGATGTTGGCGGTCGTGCCGGTGGGCCAGACCGCGGTCGCGATGCCGACGAACAGCGTCGCCAGCCCGTGGCGGACGAGCGGGCGCACATGCGGCTGGAAAGTGGGGCCAAGATGCGCGCAATGCGGTTCGATCCGCCGTGCGATCATCCGCGCCAGCGCGGCGCACAGAATATAGAGGCCGATCGCCACGCCAAGTGCGATGCCGGCTTCGATCCAGTCCGCGCTGCGTTCCAGCCGCGCCAGCAATTCGGGCGGGACAAGCTGCATCAGGATGCTGCCCGGAAGCGCGCGAGGCCGGCGTCGAGATCGGCGATCAGGTCGGCCGGGTCCTCCAGACCGATATGCAGCCGCACCGCCGGCCCCGCCGCCTGCCAGCGCGTGGCGCTGCGGTAGCGGGCGGGATCGATGGGCAAGGCCAGACTTTCAAAGCCGCCCCAGCTATAACCGATGCCGAAATGGGCCAGCCCGTCGATCAGCGCGGCGCGGGCAACGTCATCCCCACCTTCGAGGATGAAGGTGAAGAGGCCGGTGGAGCCGAAAAAATCGCGCGCCCAATGGGCATGGCCGGGACAGTCGGGAAGCGCGGGATGCAGGACGCGCGCGACGCCGGGTTGATCCTTCAGCCAGCGCGCCACCGCCAGCGCGCCATCCCGGTGCTGGCCCAAGCGAACGCCGAGCGTGCGCAGCCCGCGCGAGGCGAGCCAGGCATCATCGGGACTGACCATCTGGCCGAAGAGATAGGCCGTCTGGCGGATCTTGCCGAACCAGTCGGCATTGGCGGTCACGCTTCCCATCATGACGTCGCTATGGCCGACAATATATTTGGTGCAGGCGAGAATGGCGATGTCGACGCCATGAGCCATGGCCGGGAAATAGAGCGGCGTCGCCCAGGTATTGTCCATCAGCGTGACGACGCCATGCGACCGCGCCCAGGCAGTGATGGCCGGCACATCCTGCACCTCGAAAGTGAGGCTGCCGGGGCTTTCGAGGAAGATGGCGCGGATCGGCCCGCTGGCAAGATGCGCATCGAGGTCCGGCGCCAGTGGATCATAATAGACGGTTTCGATGCCGTGCTGGCTCAGCATCTGGGTGCAGAAGGAGCGGGTCGGATCATAGGCGCTGTCGACCATGAGCAGCCGGTCGCCCGGTTTCAGCACCGCCATCAGCGCGCAGGCGATCGCCGCCACGCCGGACGGGAACAGCATAGTGCCCTCCGCGCCCGGCTCCATGTCGGTGAGCGCGTCCGCCAGGCTCCAGGCGGTCGGCGTGCCCTTGCGCCCGTAAAAGAGCCGTTCGTGCGTGCTGCTGGCGGCGGCTTGGCGCAAATGCGCGACATCGTCATAGAGGATGGTGGAGGCGCGCCAGACCGGGGGACTGACGATGCCACCGGGCTGGCCGGGCATGCTGGTCCATTCCGGCTTGCGGCCCGCCTGCACCAGTTGCGTCAGGGGCTTGCGCCCGTCCTTTCCCTTGTCCTTGCCGCTCATGCCGGGCCGGTCGCCTTGGGCGTGGCGGGATCAAAGCCCCATTCCGACCAGCTGCCGTCATAGAGGCTGACATCCTGCTTGCCGAGCGTTTCAAGGCCCGCGAGCAGGATGGCGGCGGTGACGCCGCTGCCGCAGCTGGTGATGATCGGGCGATAAAGGTCGGCGCCAGCGTCCACAAACGCCTGACGCAGCGCGTCACCCTGCTTCATGCGGTTGTCGGGTAGGAACAGCGCGGAGGATGGGAGGTTGCGGCTGCCGGGAATATGGCCCGACGCCATGCCGGGGCGCGGCTCCGCCTCTTCCCCGGTGAAGCGGCCCGCGCCGCGCGCGTCGATCACCTGCGCCTGCCCGCTGTCCAGATTGGCGCGCAGATCGGCCTTGGTGCGGACCTGGGTCCGATCGAGCCGGGCGACGGCGTTTCCGGGTGCGGGGGTCGCGATGCCGCTTTCGACCGGCCGCCCTTCCGCACGCCATTTGGGGAGCCCGCCGTCGAGGATCGCGGCCGACGCGCCGAGGCCGTAGACGCGCATCATCCACCAGCCGCGCGCGGCGCTGTGCGTCGGGCTGTTATCATAGACGATGATCCGGCTGTCGGCGTTTACGCCCAGCGCCTGCATGCGCTGCGTCATCATCGCGTCGGGTGGCAGCATGCCCGGCGTCGGATCATCGGGGTCGTTGAGGCTGGGCAGGCCCATGAAAGCCGCACCTGGAATATGGGCCTCGGCAAATTCGGCCTGCGGGTCGCGCGGCGTGCCGGGCAGGAACAGGCTGGCGTCCAGAATGACGAGATCGGGCTTGCCCAATTCGCCCGCCAGCCAGTCGGTGGACACGAAAATGGTCATGCGGCGCCTTTCCCGGAAGAGTGTCTAAGCCAATCCCGGTTTAGGGCGACGAAGCGGCCGTGGAAAGAGGCGTCAGGCCGGGGCGAGTTCGGCGGCGGCGCGCGCGGCGGGACGGCGATACTGGCGCGGCCCCTGGTCCAGGCGCAGCGGCGCGAGCCGGTCGGTCGGCGGTTCCTGTTCCTGGCCGACGATGAAGGCGCGCGCGGTGCGCCCCGACGGCAGATCGTCGCCGTCCGGCCCGTCCCACCGATAGGCGGCGTCGAACGCGGCCAGCGGAATGAGCAGGCTGCGCTGGCCCATCGCCACCGGGACGATCCGGTCGGGGGTGAGACGCAGTTCGCCCGTCAGCTGCCGCGTTTCGCCGGGCGCGATCGTCACCACGCTGTGCAGCGGCGTGCCTTCCTGCCCGGCGAGGAAATCCTGCAACAAGGCCTGTTGCTGCGCGCCGGCATTGCCGATGACGCCGCGCACCAGCACATCCTGCGCGGCCACCGTGCCCCGATTATGGAGGATGAGCGCGTAGGCGACGGTCACGCCCATCAGCGAATAGCGCGCCTGGCTGACGACCATGTCCATCGCGATCCAGGGACGGGCGGATGGCGGGGATGCGGCTTTGGCAGGCGCCGGGGGCGCTGGAGCGGGCGGCGCGGTGTCGGGGCGGGGCGACGGCG
>NZ_ATDP01000094.1 GCF_000445105.1 Sphingobium lactosutens DS20
GGGGCGAGAGGAGCGCGCGCGGCGTCGGACGACCGGCGGCGACGTTGCAGGAGGATGGCGCCAAGGATAGCGAGCAGAGCCACGACGACGCCAATGATCCACGATAGCGCCGACGCCGCCTGCTGCGGGGCGGGCGCGAGCGAGGGCGATGGTTCGCGGGCAGCGTCCGGTGTCGCGGCATTTTCCACGGGCGCAGGAGGTGACGCTGGCGCTGGCGCTGGGGCGGGCGCAGCCTCGTTGGCCGGGGCTGGCGTCGTCTGCGGTTCCGGCTCGACGGGTTCGGACGGCGGCGACGCGCGGGTTGAGGCGTCGCGCTCGGTCGATGGCGCTGCGCGAGACGTTTGCGATCGGGGCGGCGACGCCTGTGGCCGGGGCGTTGCGGGCACCGGCTGCACGGTGGCCGGCGGCGGCGTCAATGTTGGCGCGGTGACGGGCGGACTGGCTGCTGGCGCACTGGTTGCTGGAGGACTTGCGCGCGGCGTGACCGGATCGCGGTAGACGTCGAGTTCAGGCCCTTGGCGATCGGGGTCGGGCGCGGGGCGGGACGGCGGCAGGGAAAATCCGCCGCTTGGCTGCTGCGTGTCCTGCGCGGCGAGCGGCGCGGCCATCAGCAATGGCGCGGCGATCCATAACGAACGAATAAGAGACCCCATCGCTAAGCCAAGGCACAAGACGCACTGAACCGCAAGTGAACAATGCGCGGCGATGACATCAGCCGTGCGATCGCGTAGATGCGCGGTCATGACCGACCTTCCCACCACGCCGATTCATCTGGGCCAGACCAGCGCCCTGCCCGCTTCGCCGCAGGACGCCGTCCTGGACTATGTGCCCAATCCCCGGCCCGGCCGCCCCTATCTGGTGCGCTTCACCGCGCCCGAATTCACGTCGCTCTGCCCCGTGACCGGCCAGCCGGATTTCGCCCATCTGGTGATCGATTATGCGCCCGGCGACACGATCGTCGAATCCAAATCGCTCAAGCTGTTCCTAGGTGCGTTCCGCAACCATGCCGGTTTTCATGAGGATTGCACCGTGGGCATTGGCGAGCGGCTGTTCGCGGAAATGCGGCCGGTCTGGCTGCGCATCGGCGGATATTGGTATCCGCGCGGCGGCATTCCCATCGACGTGTTCTGGCAGTCGGGCGAGCCGCCGGCGGGCATGTGGCTGCCGCCGCAGGATGTGCCGGGCTATCGCGGGCGGGGCTGACGGCCGCGCTCATGTGTTTGACGAACGGGCAACAGACATCGACCAACGACAGGGCTGAGCGGCGTGATCGCTTGACCGATGCGACGAAACGGTTGATCTCGCGTTCATCGGGCGAGAGATATAATCTCATCAGCCTTTCAAGACGTGTCGGAGTCTGTCATCCCATGAGCCTTGCCAAAATCCTGCCGCTGCTGATCGCGGCCGCCCCCGTCGCCCTTGCCACACCCGCGCTGGCGCAGGGCGCCGCGCCCACTGGCCCGGCGGCCGGCATCACCACGCAATTGCCGCGCGGCGCCGCGCCCAGCCACTACACCATCGAGGTGACGCCCGACGCGGCCAACCTGCGCTTCACCGGCAACACCGTCATCGACGTGACCGTCAGCCAGACCATGCCGCAGCTGGTGCTGAACGCCGCCGACCTGACCTTTGGCGACGTGACGCTGACCCCGTCGAGCGGCCGCGCCATGAAGGGCAAGGCGACGGTCGATGCACAGGCGCAGACCGTCAGCCTGGATTTCGGCAAGCCGGTTGCGCCGGGCAATTACCGGCTGGCCATCGCCTATGCCGGCGTCATCAACCAACAGGCGAACGGCCTGTTCGCGCTCGACTACACCAATAATGACGGCCAGGCGAAGCGCGCGCTGTTTACCCAGTTCGAAGCGCCCGATGCGCGCCGTTTCGTGCCGAGCTGGGACGAGCCGAGCTACAAGGCGACATTCGACCTCAGCGCCGTCATCCCCACGGGGCTGATGGCGGTCGGCAATATGCCGGTCAAATCAACGGCGGACATGGGCGGCGGCAAGACCCGTGTGACATTTGGCACCAGCCCCAAAATGTCGACCTATCTGCTGTTCTTTGGCCTGGGCGAACTGGAACGCGCCACCAAGATGGCCGGCCAGACCGAAGTCGGCGTGATCACCGGCAAGGGCAATACGGGCAAGGCGCAGCTGGCGCTTGACGCGTCGGCCAGCATCCTGCCCTATTTCAACGACTATTTCGGCGTGCCCTTCCCCCTGCCCAAGCTCGACAATGTGGCGGGGCCGGGCCAGAGCCAGTTTTTCAGCGCGATGGAAAATTGGGGCGCGATCTTCACCTTCGAACGGGCGCTGCTGGTCGATCCGCGCTTCACGTCGGAAGCGACCAAACGGCGCATCTACGAAACCGTCGCGCACGAAATGGCGCACCAGTGGTTCGGCGACCTCGTCACCATGGCGTGGTGGGACGATCTGTGGCTGAACGAAGGCTTTGCCAGCTGGATGGCGACCAAGGTGACGGACAAGCTGCAACCCGAATGGGAAATGCTGCTGACGCGCGTCGACGGGCGCGAGGCGGCGATGAGCCTCGATTCGCTCGCCACTACCCATCCGGTCGTGCAGAAGATCACCACCGTCGATCAGGTGAACCAGGCGTTCGACGCCATCACCTATCAAAAGGGTGAAGCGGTCATCACCATGCTGGAGGGCTATGCCGGCGAGGATGCGTGGAAGTCGGGCATTCAGGCCTATATGAAGGCCCATGCCTATGGCAACACCGTCACCGACGACCTGTGGAAGGCGGTCGAGGGCGCGGGCGCGAAGGGGCTGGTCAGCATTGCCCATGACTTCACCAGCCAGCCGGGCATTCCGCTGGTCAAGGTGGACAGCGCCCAGTGCCAAGGCGGGCAGACCGTCCTGACCCTGAGCCAGGGTGAATATAGCCGCGACCAGAAGAATAAAACGCCGCTCAGCTGGAATGTGCCGGTCAAGGCGCAGACGGTCGGTGGTGAGGCGCAACGCCTGATCCTGCAGGGCAAGGGGCAGGTCACGCTGCCCGAATGCGGCGCCTATGTCGTCAATGCGGGCCAGACGGGCTATTATCGCTCGCTCTATCCGCAAGCCAATGTGAAGGCGCTGGCGAAAGACTTCACCAAGTTGGCGAGCATCGACCAAACCGGCCTGCTGGCCGACAATTTCGCGCTGGGCCTGGGCGGATATCAGCCGATCGGGCTGGCGCTCGATCTGGTCGACGCGGTGCCGGCGAGCGCCAGCCCCGCCGTGCTGGCCGAAGTGCCCGGCTATCTGGGCAGCGCCTACGACATGCTGGATGGCGACAAGGCCGCGCAGGATCGCGTCGTCGCCTATAGCGCGCGCAAGCTGACGCCTGTGCTCACCACGATCGGCTATGACGCCAAGGCGGGCGAAGGGTCGCAGGTGCCGGTGCTGCGCTCCGCGCTGGTGTCGACGCTGGGCGACATGGGCGACCAGGCGGTGGTGGCCGAGGCCAATCGCCGCTTTGCCGCGCTGGACAGCGATCCGACCGCGCTGGACGGACCGCTGCGCAATGTGTGGCTGGGCATCATCGCGAAAAATGCCGATCAGGCGACCTGGGACAAGCTGCGCGCCATGGCCAAGGGGGCGAAGACCGACCTGGAAAAGAGCACGCTCTATGCATTGCTGGGCGGTGCGCGTGACGAAAAGCTGGCCGCGCAGGCGCTGGACCTGGCGCTGACCGACGAGCCGGGCAAGACCACCAGCGCCGCGATCATCGGGCAGGTCGGCTATGAGCATCCAATGCAGGCGGTGGACTTCGTACTGGCGCACCGGGCGCAATATGAGGCGCTGATCGACGTGTCGGCGCGCAGCCAGGCGCTCGCGCGGCTGGGTGGCGGTTCGGCCGACCCGGCGATGGCGACCAAGCTGGACGCCTATGCCACCCAATATCTGACGCCGGAATCGCGCAAGGTCGTCGACCGCGCCATCGCGTCGGTCAAGACGCGCGTGGAAACGCGGCAAAGGTTGAAGGCGCCCCTCGCAAGCTGGTTCGCAGCCAAGCGGTGACGCAAAAAAGGGCGGCCCTGACGGGTCGCCCTTTTCGATTCAGCGATCGAGCGCGGCGGTCAGAAGCTGGCTTTCAGCCCGTCGATCACGAATTGCGCGGCCAGCGCCGCCAGCAGCACGCCCAGCAGCCGGGTGATGACCGCTTCGATCTTGTGCCCCAACAGCGCCATCAGCGGCCCTGCCGCGATCAGCGCGCCAAGCATCAGCAGCAACGTCACGACCACCGCGGCCAACACGACCATGCGTTCGACAAGGCCATCGGTGCGGGACATCAGCAGCATCACTGTCGCGATGGACCCCGGCCCAGCGATCATCGGCATCGCCATGGGGAAGACGGAGACATCCTCCACCTCGGGCGTGTCGGCGATCTTCTGCGCCCTGTCCTCGCGGCGCTGGGTGCGTTTTTCGAACACCATGTCCATCGCGATGATGAAGAGCATGATGCCGCCGGCAATGCGGAAACTGTCCAGTTCGATCCCCAGCATGCCGAGCAGTTGCTTGCCCCATAAGGCGAAGACCAGCAGGATCGCGGCGGCGATGCCTACCGCGCGCACCGCCATCGCCCGGCGCTGCGCCGCGCTGGCGCCATTGGTGAGGCTGGCATAGATGGGCGCACAGCCCGGCGGGTCGATCACCACGAACAAGGTGACGAAGGCGGACAGGAACAGGGCGATCATGATCCGGCCTCCACGCTATCGTCGATGACGGTTTCATAGGCCGCGCCCGTCCACATGCGGACAGTGACGCGGCGGCTCTTGTCGGGGGCGACTTCGGCGGTCCAGAGCAGGCTGTCATCGACGGGCGGCGCGTCCTTGCCGTCCGCAGCAGGCGGGCCGTCTGGCCGGGCAGGGCGCTTGCAGGTGGCGACCTTGCCCGACAGGATATCGGATGCGGGGCGTGGGCTGGCGAGCGTATCGCCATGATCCAGGATCCACTGCCAGCGCCCTTTCTTGTCGCGCCGCCAGATGGTGGTGAAATAGCCCACCGATCCGTCCGGGCGCTTCCAGTTGCCGGTGCTGGCCGCGAGCCGCCCGTCGCACGAGACATAGACGGTGGAGGGCGACCAGCTGACCGATGCCGGCGGGTCCGCCTGTTTCTTGAGCCAGTCCTTCGCCAGCACCTTGTCGGGCACGAACATCACCGCATCGTCGGCGGCGGTTTCGCGAAAGGCGGTCCATTGCCCCTCGTCCTGCGCCAGCCGGTTGAAGGCGATTTCGGCGGCGATCACCGAGCTGGGATCGGGCTGATAGCGCATCGGCGGGCGCGCCGCGACCAAGGCCGTAGCGCCGATCGCCAGCAAGACCAGCCGCGCGCTCACAGGCCGTCCGGCTTCGTGAGGCCAGCGCGGGCGTGGGCGGCGACCAGCGTGTTGCGCAGCAGGACCGCGATGGTCATCGGCCCGACACCGCCGGGAACGGGGGTGATCGCGCCGACATGGGCCAGCGCTTCGGCCGTGGCGACATCACCCACGATGCGGCTTTTTCCGGTGTCCTCGTCATCGGGGACGCGGTTGATGCCGACGTCGATCACGGTCGCGCCGGGCTTGATCCATTCGCCCTTGACCATTTCCGGGCGGCCCACGGCCGCGACCACGATGTCGGCACGGTGGACGACGCTGGCCAGATCATGCGTGCGGCTGTGGGCGATGGTGACGGTCGCATTTTCGGCGAGCAGCAGTTGCGCCATCGGCTTGCCGACGATGTTGGAGCGGCCGATCACTACCGCTTCCTTGCCGCTGAGGTCGCCCAGTTCGTCCTTCAGCAGCATGATGCAGCCCATCGGCGTGCAGGGAACCAGCGCCTCCTGCCCCGTGGCGAGCCGGCCGGCGTTGACGACGTGGAACCCGTCGACATCCTTGGCCGGATCAATGGCGGCGATCACGGCGGCTTCGTCGATATGGTCGGGCAGCGGCAGCTGGACGAGGATGCCGTCCACCCGATCGTCCTGGTTGAGTTCATCGATCAGGTCGAGCAGATCGTCTTGGCCGATCGTCGCTGGCCGCTTGAATTCGAAACTGTCCATGCCGACCGCGACCGTCATCTTGCCCTTGGAGCGGACATAGACGCTGCTGGCGGGGTCCTCCCCCACCAGCACCACCGCAAGGCCCGGCTTGCGTCCGGCCTGCTCGACGAAAGTCGGCACCGCCTGCGCGATCCGTTCGCGCAGACCCGCGGCGAATGCCTTGCCGTCGATGATCTTGCCGATGCTCATATCTGTTCCATCCACTGTTCGATGCAGGCGACAAGCCGGTCCTGCGCCCCGCCGCCGCCGATGATCCGCAGCCGCTTTAGCCGGTTGCCATCACCCGATTCCAGCATAATCGCGCTTTTCGGCCAATCCAACGCCTGGGCCAGCTGGGCGATGAGCGCGGCGTTGGCGCGGCCCTTTTCCGGCGCGGCGCGCACCCGCGCGGTAAGCCACAAGGCGTCCCTGTCGTCGCGCCAGACGCCGCCAATGTCCTGGCGGGCCGATCCGGGCGTCAGGCGGACCGCCAGCAGCAGATCCGCGCCCGACCGGCTCCAGACGGTCACACGAAGCCGAAGAGCGGCGGCAATATGGCCTGGCGGATGATGAGGATGGCAAGCAGCACGACCATCGGCGACAGGTCAAGCGCGCCCAAGTCCGGCATCACCCGGCGAATGGGATTGTAGATGGGCGCGGTCATCCGGTCGAGTGCGACCATGACGGTGCGCACGAAGTCATTGCCCATGTTGACGACGTTGAAGGCAATCAGCCAGCTCATGATCGCCTGAATGATGATGATCCACCACAGCACGTCGAGCAGGATGACGATGATCTGATAAAGCGCGTAGGCCACAAGGGTCTCCGTAAAACCGTTGCCCCGGCTCTAGCCGAGGCGCGGGGGGCGGGACAAGCCATGTGCTGGCTCTTTTGGGCGAAGGGACGCGCACCCGGCGCGCCGCTATCCCGCGATCAGCCGGACATAGGCGCTGGCGACCCAGCCGCTGGCGCATGGTCCTTCATAGACCTGTTTGCGGTCCACCGGAGAGGATACGCCGCAATCGACAGTCGGGGCGCCATCTCCGTCCGCCGGAGCCGGGCGCACGACGACGCCCAGCCATTTCTGGTCGATGCTGCGCGTGCAGACATGCAGCCGCGCGCCCTCCTCCAGGGTCGCGAGGCTCTTCGCTTCGGCGAAGGGGGCGGCGCGCAGGGGCAGGCCGTTGCCGCCCGCGCGCGTCACCTGCCCCATCACGCCGCAAGCGTCGAGGCGCGGGCCATCCTCCCCGATCGTCACCGGCCGCGCCAGCGTGGATTCGATCCGGCTGTCGGGCACGACATCCCGCGGCGCCCCGGCAAGCGAGCTGTTGGGCAGCTGCTCATAGACGTCGTTGCTTTGCGAACAGGCGGCGAGCACCAGCATCAGGGCAGGGACAATGCGCATGGAAAGCGTGATAGACCGGGCGGGACGCCGGGGAAAGACGCCATGTTTCGCTTTAGTTTCACAGGCGCATTCCCTATAGGCTTGGCATGAGCGAAGAACCCCAGATTTCCAGCAACAAGAATGATTATGGCGCCGACAGCATCAAGGTGCTGAAGGGCCTGGACGCCGTGCGCAAGCGGCCCGGCATGTATATTGGCGACACCGACGATGGCAGCGGCCTGCACCATATGGTGTTCGAGGTCAGCGACAATGCGATCGACGAGGCGCTGGCCGGCCATTGCGACCGGATCGTCATCACGCTCAACCCCGATGGGTCGGTCAGCGTCGAGGATAATGGCCGCGGCATTCCGACCGGCATCCACAAGGAAGAGGGCGTGTCGGCGGCCGAGGTCATCATGACCCAGCTGCATGCGGGCGGGAAGTTCGAGAATACGTCGGACGACAATGCCTACAAGGTGTCGGGCGGCCTGCATGGCGTGGGCGTATCGGTGGTCAACGCGCTGTCCGAATGGCTGGACCTCAATATCTGGCGGGACGGCAAGGAACATTATATGCGCTTCGCCTATGGCGACGCGACCGCACCGCTGAAGGTGATCGGCGATGCGCCAGAAGGGAAGAAGGGCACGCGCGTCACCTTCCTGGCGTCGACCGAGAAGACGCCGGGCGACGGCGGCACGTTCAAGAACCAGACCGACTATGACTTCGACAAGCTGGAGCATCGCTATCGCGAGCTGGCCTTCCTCAACAGCGGCGTGCGCCTGTTCCTGGTCGATGCCCGGCATGAGGAGAAAAAGGAGGTCGAGCTGTTCTATGAGGGCGGGATCGCGGCCTTCGTCAAATATCTGGATCGCAACAAGAATGCGCTGATGCCCGATCCGATCGCGATCGCGGGCACGCGCGACGACGTGACCATCGATGTCGCGCTGGAATGGAATGACAGCTATTATGAAAATGTGCTGTGTTTCACGAACAACATTCCGCAGCGCGACGGCGGCACGCATCTGGCCGCATTCCGCGCGGCGCTGACCCGCACACTCAACAGCTATGCCGAAAAATCGGGGGCGCTCAAGAAAGAGAAAGTGTCCCTGACCGGCGAGGATATGCGCGAAGGGCTGACCGCGATCGTGTCGGTGAAGCTGCCCGATCCCAAATTCAGCAGCCAGACCAAGGACAAGCTGGTCAGTTCCGAGGTGCGTCAGCCTCTGGAAAGCCTGATGGCCGACAAGATGGCCGAGTGGCTGGAAGAAAATCCCGCGCACGGCAAGATGATCGTGCAGAAGGTGATCGACGCCGCCGCCGCGCGCGAGGCCGCCAAGAAGGCACGCGAACTGACCCGCCGCAAGGGCGCGATGGACATCGCATCCCTGCCCGGCAAGCTGGCCGACTGTCAGGAGCGTGACCCCGCCAAGTCCGAACTGTTCCTGGTCGAGGGCGACTCCGCAGGCGGCTCCGCCAAGCAAGGGCGCAACCGGCATAATCAGGCGATCCTGCCATTGAAGGGCAAGATATTGAACGTCGAGCGCGCGCGATTTGACCGCATGCTCTCCTCCAAGGAAGTGGGCACGCTCATCCAGGCGATGGGCACGGGGATCCGCGATGATTTCAACCTCGACAAGCTGCGTTATCACAAGATCGTCATCATGACCGACGCGGACGTCGACGGCGCGCATATTCGCACGCTGCTGTTGACCTTCTTCTATCGGCAGATGCCGCAGATCATCGAGGCGGGGCATCTCTATATCGCGCAGCCGCCGCTCTACAAGGCGAGCCGGGGCCGGTCGGAGGTCTATCTCAAGAATGAGGCCGCGCTGGAGCAATATCTGGTCGACAATGGCGTCGACACGATGGTGCTGGAAACCAGCGGCGGCGCGCGTGGGGGCGATGATCTGCGCGGCCTGATCGAGCATGGGCGGCGGATGCGCGCCGTGATGCGCTATGTGCCGCGCCGCTATAATCCGCAGATCATCGAGGCGCTGAGCCTTAATGGCGCGCTCGATCCCGAACTGTCGAAAGATAGCCAGGCTGAACGGCTGGCCGCGACCGTGACCTGGCTGGGCGCCCATGATGCCGAAGGGCGCTGGTCGGGCCGCATCGCGCAGGAAGGTGGTTTCCACTTCGAGCGGCTGTGGCGCGGCGTCACCGACCATCACATGATCGAAGGCGGTTTCATCGGATCGGCCGAGGCGCGCAAGCTGCACGCCATCGCCAGCGAGGAAGCGGCCAGTTACCAAAGCGCCGGGCGGCTGGTGACGGCCAAGGCGGCGCAGGCGGCAGAAGATGCGGGCGAGGATGATCTGCCCGCCACCCCCGCCAAGGGCGCGACCATCACCAGCCCCAGCGACTTGCTGGAGGCCATATTGGCCGCTGGGCGCAAGGGATTGTCGATCCAGCGCTATAAAGGCCTGGGCGAAATGAACGCGGAACAGCTGTGGGAAACCACGCTGGACCCCGACAATCGCTCGATGCTGCGCGTCGAGGTGGAGCAGGCGGACGTGGCGGACGAAATTTTCAGCCAGTTGATGGGCGATGTCGTCGAATCGCGGCGCGAGTTCATCCAGGACAATGCGCTGAACGTCGCCAATCTGGACGTCTAAGATGGAGCCGGTTCGGTGCAGCTGGTGTGGCGCCGATCCGCTCTATCGCGCCTATCATGATGACGAGTGGGGCGTCCCGCAGCGCGATTCGCGCATGCTGTGGGAAATGCTGATGCTGGAGGGGTTTCAGGCGGGCCTGTCCTGGATCACCATTTTGCGCAAGCGGGACGCGTTTCGCGCCGCCTTTGCCGGTTTCGACCCGGACCGGGTGGCGGCGTTCGCGCCTGCGGATGTCGAGCGGCTGATGGGCGATCCCGGCATCGTACGAGCGCGCGCGAAGATAGAAGCGACAATCACGGGCGCACGCATCTATTGCGCGATGCGCGAGCAAGGTGAGGATTTCGCGAAGTACGCCTGGGCTTTCGTGGATGGGCGACCGATCCGCAATGACGGGCGGACATTCCCGGCCAAGACCGCTCTATCGGAAAGCATCTCCAAGGATTTAAAGCAGTGCGGTTTCAAATTTGTCGGCCCGACGATCGTCTATGCCTGGATGCAGGCGACGGGGCTGGTGAATGACCATGCGGCCGAGTGCTTCCGCCGCGAAGCGGTGGCGGGATGAGGCTGGCGGCCCTGCTGCTGCTGGCACTGCCAGTCGGATGCGGGGACGAGCCGAAGACGGTGGTGAATGCTGCTGGAATCGAGCGGAAGGCGGACGCGGTGCGCGCACCGGTGGTTCCCGAACCTGCAAAGTCCGACACCGATGGCGACAGATCGACGGCGGTTGCGCAACCGGCCAAGCCTTTGGTTTCACGTGGAACATCGCCGTCCAGTCCGGCTCCGCCCGACTACCGCGCCATCGGCACCGAACCCTTTTGGGCCGTCACCGTCCGGGGGGCGACGGCGATACTGGAGCGGCCCGATGCGCCAGCCCTGCGTTACAGCGTGCGGGAGGACAGCGACGGCACGTCGCTGCGTTATCTGGGCGACGGCTTCACCATGGCGATCAGCGAGGGTCCGTGCAGCGACGGGATGAGCGACGCGCTCTGGTCCGACCGGGTGCAGATCGCCTTTGCGCAAGGCGTCCTGAAAGGATGCGGGGGCATTCGCGAAGAGGATCGGGGTTTCTGATCCGCAAATCGTTAAGAAAGGAAAAGGAGATGCGATCATGCCCATGCCTCCCATCACCCCGTCGCGCCGCGACCTGCTCATCGGATCCGCGCTGATGGCCGCCGCGCCCACCGCGTCTACCGCCGCCACGCCCGTGACGGGCACGCCGCCCGTCCCGCCGGAAGGGCCGCGCAAGACGCTGGGCATGGTGGTGTTCGAGGGGTTTGAGCTGCTCGACGTGTTCGGCCCGCTGGAAATGTTCGGCATGATCAATGACCGCGTCGACACGGTGCTGATCGCCGAGAAGGCTGGACCGGTGGCAAGCCGTACCGGCCCCAAGACCGTTGCCGATGTGAGCTTTGCCGACGCGCCCAAGCTGGACATCGTGATGGTGCCCGGCGGATCGGGCACACGGCGGGAGGTCGACAATCCGGCGTTCCTGAGTGCGATGACACAATTGGCGGAGGCGACGCCGCAGGTGGCGAGCATCTGCACAGGCTCGGGTCTGCTGGCAAAGGCCGGGCTGCTGAACGGTATGCGCGCGACCAGCAACAAGATGGCGTGGCAATGGGCGACCGCGCAGGGCAAGGAGGTGCATTGGGTGCCCCGTGCGCGCTGGGTCGAGGATGGCCGCTTCATCACATCATCGGGCGTGTCCGCCGGCACCGACATGGCGCTGGCCCTGATCGCCAAACTTTATGGCAAGGTGCTGGCGCAATGGGTTGCCGACCGGGCCGAATATCGCTGGAATCAGGATGCGAGCGACGATCCCTTCGCAGCGATCAACGGCTTGTAATAGCGGACTTAGTCGGCGCGCATCGCTTCGTTGACCAGCGCCTCGGCCTCCATCAGCAGCGCGTCCTCGGCCGCCTGCTGCGCCACCTGCTCGCGCCCGATCAGGATCAGCACGGGCACGGCGAGCGGGCTGACGCGATCGAGCGTGATATGCAGCATCGTGGTGGCCGCACGGTCGATCAGGTCGCCCAGACGCCCGACATCGGTCATGCGCGCGCGCGCGTCGGCCCAGGCCGCCTTTATGAGCAGATGATCGGGCTGATATTTGCGCAGCACATCATAGATGAGGTCGGTGGAGAAGGTGACTTGTCGCCCCGTCTTGCGCTTGCCCGGATGCTGCCGTTCGATGAGGCCGGAAATGACCGCGACATCGCGGAAAGCGCGCTTGAGCAAGCTCGACTGTTCGACCCAGTCGATAAATTCATGATCCAATATGTCAGCAGAAAACAGGCTCTTAGGGTCGGTAATGGGCTTGAGGCCATAGACCGCAAGCGCATAGTCATTGGCGACGAAGCCCAGCGGCATCAGCCCCTGCGCGTCCATCCGGCGCGTGAGCAACATGCCAAGCGACTGGTGCGCATTCCAGCCTTCGAAACTGTAGCAGACCAGATAATGCCGCCCTTCATGCGGGAAGGTTTCGATGAGCAATTGCCCCGGCTGCGGCAAGGCGGAGCGCGCTTGCTGCATTTCCAGCCATTCGCGCACGTCCTGCGGAAAGCGGGGCCATTCCTGCGGCTCGGCCAGGAAATGGCGCACCCGGTCGGCCAGGCGCGTGGACATGGCCATGCGCGATCCGCCCCAACTGGGCACCCGCGCCTGCTTCGACGTAGCGCGCACGGTGAGGTCGCTTGTGTCCATCCGCACCACCTCCAGCGCCATGCCGGAAAAGAAGAAACTGTCGCCGGGGCGTAATTGCGCGGCAAAGCCCTCCTCCACCGTCCCGAGCTTTCGGCCATTGGCGAAGCGCACCGCGAGCGCGGGCTGATCGACGATGATGCCCGCGTTCAGGCGGTGCTGCTGGACGAAGCGCGGATGGGATACGCGCCAGGTTCCGTCCTGCTCTTTGGTCAGCCGCTTGAACCGGTCATAGGCGCGCAAGGCGTATCCCCCGCCTTCGATGAAGTGGAGGACATGGTCGAAGGCTTCGGTGGTCAGCGCGCTATAGGGGGTGGCGGATTGCACTTCCTTGAGCAAATCCTCCGCGCGGAACGGCCCGGCACAGGCAAGCCCCATGACATGCTGGGCAAGGACGTCCAGGCTGCCGGGACGGAAATCATCGGCGTCGCGTTCGCCCGCCTCCACCGCATCCAGTGCGGCGCGTGCCTCCAGATATTCAAAGCGGTTGCCGGGAATGAGGATCGCCTTCGACGCCAAGTCGAGCCGGTGATTGGCGCGGCCGATGCGTTGCAACAGGCGCGAGCTGCCCTTGGGCGCGCCCATCTGGATGACGCAATCGACATTGCCCCAGTCGACGCCGAGGTCGAGCGAGGCGGTCGCCACCAATGCGCGCAGCTTGCCCGCCGCCATCGCGCTTTCCACCTTGCGTCGCGCTTCGATCGACAGGCTGCCATGGTGGATGCCGATCGGCAGATTGGCGTCATTGACCGACCAGAGGTCCTGAAAGATGAGTTCGGCAAGGCCGCGGGTGTTGCAAAAGACCAGCGTCGTGCCGCGCGACTGGATTTCCGCCATGACCTGCGCGGCGGCGTAGCGGCCCGAATGGCCCGACCAGGGGACGCGCCCTTCCGGGATGAGGATGGCGACATGGGGGTCCGCCCCCTCCTCTCCCAGCACCGGCGTCACCGCGCCGATATCGCCATCGGGCGCAAGCCAAGCGCGATAGGCGTCGACATCGGCCACCGTCGCGGACAGGGCGACGCGGCGCAGATCGGGATTGATCGTCTGAAGCCGCGCCATCGACAGGTTGAGCAGGTCCCCGCGCTTTTGCGTGGCAAAGGCATGGACTTCATCGACGATCACCGTGCGCAGATGGGCGAACATCAGATGCGCGTCGGGATAGCTGAGCAGCAGGGAGAGCGATTCGGGCGTGGTCAGCAGGATATGCGGCGGGCGGGCGCGCTGCCGCGCCTTTCGATCGGAGGGCGTGTCGCCGGTGCGGGTTTCCACCTGGATCGGCAGGCCCATCTCCTCGATCGGCGTCAGCAGATTGCGGCGGACGTCGACGGCCAGCGCTTTCAGCGGCGAGACATAGAGGGTGTGAAGCCCCTGTGCCGGATGTTCGATCAGGTCAACCAGCGTCGGCAGGAAGCCAGCCAGCGTCTTGCCCGCCCCGGTGGGCGCCACCAGCAACGCATGATCGCCCTGCCGCGCCGCCGCCAGCATTTCCATCTGATGCCGGCGCACGCGCCAGCCACGCGTATCGAACCAGTCGGCGATGATCGGGGGAAGGGTGACGGACATCAGGAGGAATGTAGGGTCGCCCAGGCCCTGCGTCACCCTCTCGCCCCACCCGGCCGGCTTGGCAATTAACATGCTTGGCAGCGAAATATTATGTCTCTGCCCTCTGGCCCCCGCCCCAGCTCCTGCGTTACACTCGTCTCCATCATCAGCGGCGCCCGAGACGCCGCGACAGCAGGAGACCTGATCATGACCGGCAAGACCCCGCCCCCCGTCACCGAAGCCGACCTGACCGGCGTCGAAGCCTCCGGCAATCGCCGTCGCCCCAAGGCGTCGATCCTGGAAATCGACGGCCGCAAACTCAAGCCCGCGACGCTGATGATGGGCCACGGCTATGACCCGACCTTGTCGGAAGGATCGTTGAAGCCGCCGATCTTCCTCACCTCCACTTTCGCCTTCGAAAGCGCGGCAGCGGGCAAGCGGCATTTCGAGGGCGTGACCGGCATCCGTCCCGGCGGCGCGGAGGGGCTGGTCTATTCGCGGTTCAACGGCCCCAATCAGGAAATTTGCGAGGACCGGCTGTCGGTGTGGGAGGAAGCTGAGGACGCTTTGCTCTTTTCCAGCGGCATGTCGGCAATCGCGACCACATTGCTGGCGCTGGTGCAGCCGGGTGACGTGATCATCCATTCAGCGCCGCTCTATGCCGCGACCGAATCGCTGATCGGGCGGATTTTGGGCAAGTTCGGCGTGCAATGGGTCGACTTCCCCGCCGGTGCGACCGCCGACGAAATCGGCGCGGTGGTCGAGAAGGCCAAGGACATGGGCCGCGTCGCGATGATCTATCTGGAAAGTCCGGCCAACCCGACCAACGTACTGGTCGACCTGGAAGCGGTAGTTGCGCGGCGCGACTCCATTTTCGCCGGGGCGGTCCATGTGCCGCCGATCGCCATCGACAACACCTTTCTTGGCCCCTTGTGGCACAAGCCGATCGCCCATGGCGCGGACCTGGTGATCTACAGCCTCACCAAATATGCCGGCGGGCATAGCGATCTGGTCGCAGGCGGGGTGCTGGGCAGCAATGCGCTGATCAACACCATCCGCCTGATGCGCAATACCATCGGCACCATATTGGACCCGCACAGCGCCTGGATGCTGCTGCGTAGCCTGGAAACGCTGGAATTGCGGATGAGCCGGGCGGGCGAGAATGCCGCCAAGGTGTGCGCCTGGCTGCGCGACCAGCCGCAGGTGGAAAAGGTCGTCTATCTGGGCTTTCCCGAAACCGAGCGGCAGGCGGATATCTACCGGCGTCATTGCACCGGCGCGGGATCGACCTTCTCGCTGTATCTGAAAGGCGGAGAGGCCGAAGCCTTCGCCTTCCTCGACGCGCTCAAGATCGCCAAGCTGGCGGTGAGCCTGGGCGGGACGGAAACGCTGGCCAGCCATCCGGCGGCGATGACCCATCTGTCCGTCCCGGCCGAGCGGAAGAAGGCGCTGGCGATCGGCGACAATATGGTGCGCATCTCGATCGGCTGCGAGGATGCCGACGACCTGATCGCCGATTTCGCCCAGGCGCTGCGGCAGGTGGGCTGACCGGCATGACCAGACCCAAATTGCTGGTGGGGCAGCCCCTGCTCGCCCCGCTGCTGCCCGTTTTGCGCGCCGACTATGACGTGATCGCGCTGTGGGAGCATCCTGAGCCGGCGTCGCTAACGGATGTTGATGCGATCGTGTGGGCCGGGGAGTTCCCGCTCGACCGGGCGCTGATCGATGCAATTCCCAAGCTGCGCCTCATCGCCTGCTTTACCGTGGGCTATGACGGCGTGGACCTGGACCTGACGCGGGCGCGCGGCATCGCGGTGGCGCATGCGGGCGCCGCCAATGCCGACGATGTCGCCGACCATGCCATCGGCCTGATGATCGCGCATCGCCGCTGGATCGTCGGGGGCGACCGGCATCTGCGCGCGGGTCAATGGACGATGGAGGCCAAGACGCGCACGCGATCCCTGGGCGGCGCGCGGCTGGGCATTGTCGGCATGGGCGCGATCGGCATCGCCATTGCGGAGCGGGCGCAGGCGATGAAGATGTACGTCAGCTGGTGGGGACCGCGCGCCAAGCCGGGCCTGGGCTGGCCGCGCCTCGACAGCCTCATGACCTTGGCTGAGCGGAGCGATATCGTGATCGTCGCCTGCCGCGCGGACGAGAGCAATCGGGGCATGATCGATAGCAGGATCATGGACGCGATCGGGCCGGACGGATTGCTGATCAATGTCGCGCGCGGGCAATTGGTGCAGGAAGGCGCGCTGATCGACGCGTTGACGTCAGGGCGACTGGGCGGCGCGGCGCTGGACGTGTTCGATCCCGAACCGACCGATCCCGCGCGATGGCAGGATGTGCCCAATATCGTGCTGACGCCGCATACCGGCGGCGCAACCCATGAAGCGGTCGGTCGGATGCTTGAAACGCTGCGCGCCAATCTGGCCGCGCATTTCGCCGGTACGCCGTTGCCGGCTCCGGTCGCCTGACGATCAGTCCCAGTCCACCCGCGGCCAGCCGCGCACCTGCGCCAGCAGAGCAAGGCGGCGGTGCGGGTTGGCGGCAAAGGGACGGTCGGCAAATTCCAGCATCGGCGCGTCCGACACATGGTCGGAATAGGCGCGGATATGCGCGTCGCCCCGGTCGATCGCGTGGGCCGCCATCCACGCCTTGATCATGCGCAGCTTGCCGGTGTCATAGCAGTTTTCGCCAGCGATCTTGGCGCGCACATAGCGCAGGTCCTGGCTCAAATGATCGGTGGCGATGACCGCGTCGAACCCCAGCCGGCGCGCGATCGGTTCGACATAAAGGCGATAGGAGGCAGTGGCGAGCACCAGCCGATAACCGTCCGCCCGATCCTGCGCGATCTGCGCCAGCGCGCCCTGACGCACATTGGTGGCGATCACCCTGTCGGCGTAGCTTTCGACATGCGGCATCAACCGGGCGCGTTCGACGTTGTAGCCGACCATCAGCGCCTGATTCAGCTCCTTGAGCCGCTGGCGGCTGATGAGCTTCGCGACATAGGCCAGCATCAGCAGCAGGACGCAGGGCAGCAGGATCAGCCGCCACGGCGCCATGGCGCGCGCGACATGGATCAGGAAGCCGGTATAGGTGCCCGTGACCGTGACCGTCCGGTCCATGTCGTAGATCGCCAGATGATGCGTCATGCCGTATCCGAAACTTTTGCCCCAGCCCTTCGTTCTGACTTGCGGATGGGCCGTTTCGGCTTGCCGTGCAACCGATAATGGACCACTAAATCCCCCTGATGAACAAAGCCGCCGAACTCACAGAAGAGCAACGCGATGGCGGCACGGTAATACGGCTTTCGGGAAACCTGGCCATAGCGTGCCTTCACGATCTGCCCGCGCGCCTGGACGGCGTGCAGGGGCCGGTCGATGCCATCGACCTGTCACAGGTCGACCATATCGACACGATCGGCGCGTGGACCGTGCACAGCGCGGCGAAGCGACTGGACGCCAAGATCATCGGCGCCGATGGCGATGCGCAGCGATTGGTCGAGGCTGTCGGCGCGTTGGACGAACCCATGGCCGTGCGGCCCGACAAGGTGTCGCCCTTTACGCGCGTCGTCGGCCAGATCGGCGACGCGGTCATCAGTGCCGGGACGACGCTTGTAGGGTTATTGGGATTTTTCGGCGCGAGCCTCGTCGCGGCCTGGGGGCTGATCCGCCATCCCAGCCGCTTCCGTGTCAATGCCGTCGTCCAGCGGTTCGAAGTGGTTGGCGTGTCGGCGCTGGGCATCATCGGCCTGATGAGTTTCCTGATCGGCATCGTGATCGCGCAGCAGGGGTCCGTGCAGCTTCGCCAGTTCGGCATGGAGATGTTGACCATCAACCTGGTCGGCCGCCTGACGTTTCGCGAATTGGGCGTGTTGATGACGGCGATCATGGTCGCTGGCCGGTCCGGTTCGGCCTTCGCCGCGCAGCTCGGCACGATGAAGCTGACCGAGGAAATCGACGCGATGCGCACTATCGGCGTCTCGCCAATGGAGGCGCTGGTGATGCCACGCACGCTGGCCGTGGTGGTCATGATGCCGCTGCTGGGTTTCTATGCATCCATCGTCGCAGTGATCGGCGGCGGTTTTCTCTGCGCGGTGGCGCTCGACATTCCGCCCATCACCTTCGTCCAGCGGCTGCGCGAGGTCGTGCCGATCACGGACCTGTGGGTCGGACTGATCAAGGCGCCGGTGTTCGGCATCATCATCGCTCTTTCAGGCTGCTATCAGGGCATGCAGGTCAAGGCGAGTGCCGAGGAAGTGGGGCTGCGCACCACCGCAGCCGTGGTTCAGGCCATTTTCCTCGTCATCGTGATCGACGCCTTCTTTGCCGTCTTCTTCACCTGGATCGGGTGGAACTGATGAGCGAGGAGGAAATGCAGCTGGCCGAGGAACGGCGCGTCGATGACGCCATTGCGCAGGATGAGGTCGCGATCCGCGTGCGCGGCCTGCGCAATAGCTTCGGGGACCAGGTCGTCCACGAAAATCTGGACCTCGATGTCCGCAAGGGCGAGATACTGGGCGTCGTTGGCGGGTCGGGCACGGGCAAATCCGTCCTGATGCGGTCCATCATCGGCCTACAGATGCCCGATGCAGGCGATGTGTGCGTCTTTGGCGAATCCATGGTCGGCCGGCTGGACGACGAAGCGCTGGCCGTCCGCAAGCGCTGGGGCGTGCTGTTTCAGGGCGGCGCGCTGTTTTCGACGCTGACGGTCGCGGAAAATGTCGAAGTGCCGATCCGGGAATATTATCCCAATATCGGGCCGCAGCTGCGCGACGAGATTGCCGCCTACAAGATCCGCATGACCGGGCTTCCCGCCGAGGCCGGACCGAAATATCCGGCCGAACTGTCCGGCGGCATGCGCAAGCGCGCGGGCCTCGCTCGTGCATTGGCGCTGGACCCGGACCTGTTGTTTCTCGACGAACCCACGGCCGGTTTGGACCCGATCGGCGCGGCGGACTTCGATGACCAGACCCGCAAGCTGCAACAGACGCTGGGCCTTACCGTCTTCCTCATCACGCATGACCTCGACACGCTTTATTCAATTTGCGACCGGGTGGCGGTGCTGGCGGACAAGAAGGTGATCGCCGTCGGCACCATCAAGGAGTTGCTGGCGCTGGATCACCCGTGGATTCAGGAATATTTCAACGGCCCAAGGGGCCGGGCCGCTACGGCGGCGGTGGAACGCGAAAAGAACAAGGCGGCGGCGTCGTCGCCCGAGGGAAGGCGATAGGATATGGAAACCCGCTCCAACCATGTGCTGGTCGGCACGGTCACGCTGCTGCTGCTGGCCGCGATCATGATTGCCGCCTTCTGGTTTTCGCGCCTGTCGCAGGGCGACAACAAGGAATATGACATCTTCTTCAAACAGTCGGTCAGCGGCCTGGCGAAGGGATCGGGCGTCAACTATGCCGGCGTGCCGTCCGGTCAGGTCGAAAAGATCGAGTTGTGGAAGCGCGACCCGAGCTTTGTGAAGGTGCGCATTTCCGTGCGCGACGGCACCCCCATCCTGCAAGGCACGACCGCCACCATCCAGGGCGTGGGCTTTACCGGAGTCAGCGAGGTCGTGTTGGACGGTGCGGTGAAGGGCGCGCCGCCGATCCAGTGCCCGGCGCAAAATGCGCCGGCCGCCTGCCCCGATGGCGTGCCGGTCATCCCGACCAAGCCGGGCGCATTGGGCGAGTTGCTCAACAATGCGCCGCAATTGCTGGAGCGCCTGTCGACGCTGACCGAGCGCCTGACCGAATTGCTGGACGACAAGAATCAGCAGTCGATCGCGGGCATCCTGGCCAATGTCGAGCGTATTTCGGGATCGCTGGCCGATCGCAGCCCCGAAATCGCCGCAACCCTGGCAGAGGCCCGCATCGCGGTTCAGCGCACCGGTGTTGCCGTCGAACAGATCGGCAAGCTGGCCGCAACGACCGATTCGTTGCTGAACGATCAAGGCAAGCCGCTGATGGCGGACCTGCGCAAGACGGTGCAGTCGGCCAACCGCAGCATCGATACGCTGGACAAGACGATCAGCGCGGCGCAGCCGGGCGTGAAGAGTTTCAGCACCCAGACCATGCCGGAGGTCAACCAGCTGGTGCGTGACCTGCGCGAAATGTCGCGGGCGTTCCGCGGCGTCGCGGAAAAACTGGACCAGCAAGGCGCCGGGTCGATCGTCGGATCGCCCAAATTGCCGGATTATAAGCCATGAGGAAAATAAGGATGAGGCGCATGTTTCACGCGAAACCCCATGGCGTCACGGCGGCGCTGGCCGCGGCGTTCCTGCTGTCAGGCTGCGTATCCTTTGGCGGGAAGCCGCCGGAACGGCTGCTGTCGCTGGACGCCGCGCATAAGGTGCCGGCGGGAACGCCGCGCGTCGCTGGAAATGGGCGGACGCTGATCGTGACCGAGCCGGACGCGCCCAAGACCATCGATACGGTGCGTGTCCCCGTGCGCACCAGCCCGACGTCGGTGGCCTATGTCACCAAGGTGCAATGGGCCGACACGCCCCGGCATCTATTCCGTCGCCTGCTGGCCGAAACCATTTCCGCGACGACCAATCGGGTGGTGCTGGATTCCGGGCAATTTTCCGGCGATGGCGGCCAGCGGCTGACCGGAGAGCTGATCGATTTCGGCATCGACGAAGCGCAACAGAGCGCGGTCGTCACCTATGATGCGATGCTCATGACGCCCAGTGGCGTGGCGCTGGCGCGGCAGCGGTTTACCGCCAGCACGCCGGTGGGGGGCAAGATCGACGCCGCCAATGTCGGCGCGCCGCTGAACGCCGCAGCCAATCAGGTGGCGACCGACGTTGCCGCCTGGGTCGCGGCCATGAAGGACTGAGCGACAGGCGGCGGGAACAGTGCCGCCGTCGCCCCTTTAATCCAGGCTTTTTCGCACCTGTTCCAGCACATCCTTTGACAGGCCCGGCCGGTCGAGGATGCGACGCAGTTCCGCCTGCATCAGCCCTGCGCGCTCAGGGCCAAAACGCTTCCAGCGGCCGAGCGGCGGCACCAGCCGCGCGGCAGTCTGCGGGTTGATGGGATCGAGCGCGAGGATGCAGTCGGCGACGAGGCGATAGCCTTTGCCGGACCGGTGATGGAACGCCCACTGGTTGCCCGAAAATGCGCCGTAGAGCGCGCGGACCCGATTGGGATTGGTGAGGGTGAAGTCCTTGTGCCGGCCCAATTCCTCGATCAGGTCGACGGTACCGGGATGGAAGGCGAACGCCTGGGTCTGGAACCATTTGTCGAGCGTGAGGGGATCGGCGCGATAGCGGTTATAGAAAATATCCAGCGCCGCTATTCGCTCGGCGCTTTCACCATTGGCCAGCGTGCCCAGTGCAGCTTGCCGCTCGGTCATGTTATCGGCCTGGCTGAACTGATCGAAAGCGATTGCCGGGCCATCGGCCGCGCCTGACGCCACCAGATAATGGAGCGCGGCATTGCGCAGCTTTCTCGCGCCTTTGGCCGCCGGAGACAGGGAAAAGCCGTTCGCGCGCAGACGGGCGTGGATATCGCGCCAAAGCGGCTCCAGCTCCGCACCAATGCGGTGCTGAAGCGCGTCGCGTGCCGCGTGAATTGCGTCGGGATCGACCATGTGCATCTGGTCGCCCAGATAGGCCTCACTCGGCAAGCGGATGGCCTCCGCCACGAAAGCAGGGTCCAACGTCGAGTCCGTCAGCGTGTGGCGGATGGCGTCTACCACGGCTGCGTCGTCGGCGGACTGGCCGCCGATCCGTCCCACCAGCACATTGACCATCAATTGCTGCATCGCTTCGTAGCGGGCGAACGGATCATCATCATGCGCCGACAGGAAGGCGAGATCGGCCTGGCTGCGATCGCTGTCGACGATCACCGGGGCGGAAAAATCGCGATTGATTGACAGCACTGGCGCCGCAGCGAAGTCCGGGAAGGTGAAGCGCTGCTCCGCTTGCGTCAGCTTCAAAAGTTCGTCGCCATGATGCGTGCCGGTCGCGCGATCGAACAAGGCGACACGCAGGGGGATCGCCATCGGCTGTTTTTCCGGTTGGCCAGGCGTCGGCGGCACGCTTTGCGTTAGCGCTAGCTCGACCGTGCCGCTGGCTGGATCATGCGCCATCAGCGCCCGCACGCGCGGCGTGCCGGCCTGTTCGTACCAAAGACGGAACTGGCCAAGGTCGATGCCGCCGCCATCCTCCATGGCGCGCACAAAATCCTCACAGGTCGCGGCCTGTCCATCATGGCGATCAAAATAGAGGTCGCAGCCGGCGCGAAACCGCTCCGGGCCGAGCATCAAAGCGATCATACGGATCAGCTCGGCGCCCTTATTATAGATGGTCGCGGTATAGAAGTTGCTGATTTCCATATAGGACTCGGGCCTGACCGGATGTGCCAGCGGGCCTGAATCCTCGGGAAACTGGCCCGCGCGCAGGATACGCACATCCTCAATCCGCTTGACCGCATGGCTGCCCATATCGGCCGAGAAATTCTGGTCACGAAAGACGGTGAAGCCTTCCTTCAGCGACAGCTGGAACCAGTCGCGGCAGGTTACGCGATTGCCCGACCAATTGTGGAAATATTCGTGCGCCACGACCCCCTCGACACCGTCATAATCAATGTCGGTCGCCGTGTCGGGATCAGCCAATATGTAGCGCGAATTGAAGATGTTAAGCCCCTTATTCTCCATCGCGCCGAAGTTGAAATCCGCGACCGCAACAATGTTGAATACGTCGAGGTCATATTCGCGACCATAGACCCGCTCGTCCCAGGCCATGCTGTTTTTGAGCGCCTGCATGGCATGGGCGGTGCGGGGAAGATCCGCCTCCTTCACCCAGATGCCCAATTGAACCTCTCGTCCGCTCATGGTCACGAAGCGGTCGGCATTGCAGGCCAGGTCGCCAGCCACCAGGGCGAAAAGATAGCAGGGCTTGGGATAAGGGTCGTTCCAGACGGCCCAATGCCGGCCATTGTCGCCTTCCCCCTGTTCGACCGGGTCGCCATTGGCCAAAAGTATCGGGAAGCGCGCTTTGGCCGCGCTCATATGGACGCTGTAACGAGACAGGATATCAGGACGGTCGGGGAAGAAGGTGATCCGGCGAAAACCCTCCGCCTCGCATTGGGTGCAGAGTAATCCGCCACTGGCATAGAGGCCCATCAGCTTGCTGTTTCGCTCGGGCGCCAGTTCTACCAGCGTTTCGACCTGATGCGCGTCATTCGGCAAGGTGAGGATCAGCGCGCCGGCTTCCAAATGCCATTCGGCCTGGTCAAGCACGCGGCCGTCGACGCGGACCTCCAAGGGCACCAATCCATCACCGTCCAGACGAAGTGGCCGATCATGTTGGCCGTTGCGCGTTACGGACAGGGTGGCGCGCACGGTCGTCAGCGCAGCGTCCAGTTCGAACCGAAGTGCGATGTCGGGCACGAGCCAGTCAGGGGCGCGGTAATCGGAACGGCGAATGACGGCGGGAGAGGCGGTGGAAGCGTGAATGTCCATCGCCACAACCTAGGGATCGGATCGGAAAAAGCCAGCACTTCGAAGCAACGATCGACGCATGATCGGGCAGTTGGCGCTTATTGAAGCCACCGAAAAAAGCGGTCTAGATGCGCTCGCCTGAAAGCCGCTGGCACAGCATGTCGAGCTGATCGAGGTTGGAGTAGCGCATCGACAATGTGCCACCGGTGGCGGCGCCACCATGCGCGATTTCCACCTTCAATCCCAGAATATCCGCCAGATGCTGCTCCAGAGCCGCGATGTCGGGGTCCTTGTCCCTGCTATCGACTCGTGATGATCGGTTTGAGGGGACCTCGCCACCCGTCTTCGCGCGGCGAACCAGCTGCTCCGTATCGCGAACGGACAGGCCTTTTTCTTCAACCTGGGCCGCCAGTCTCTCGCAATCGGGGGCACCGATCAGCGCACGGGCATGGCCCATGCTGATCTTGTTATGCACGACCTGCTGCTGCACCGACTGTGGCAGGTCAAGCAGGCGCATGAGATTGGCGACATGACTGCGAGACTTGCCAACGATGCGCCCGAGCGCTTCCTGGCTGTGATGAAATTCCGCGATCAGCTTGCGATAGGCTTCCGCCTCTTCGATGGGGTTGAGGTCTTCCCGTTGAATATTTTCGATTAGCGCTATTTCGAGCGTTTCCTGCTCGTCAAAGTCGCGCACAATGGCAGGGATCCGATGCAATTGTGCCCGCTGCGACGCGCGCCAGCGTCGTTCACCGGCGATGATCTGGAAACCGCCACCATGGGGACGGACGATGATCGGCTGAATCACCCCGCGCTTGGCGATGCTGTCCGCTAATTCCTGCAGGGCGCCATCGTCGAAATGACGGCGCGGCTGTTCGGGATGGGGATGGATCAGCGCGACTTCGATGCTCTGCACCGCCTTCCCATTGACCTGCGGCGCGGACGAGGCGACTGGCTCTTCGCGCGAGACGTCCCCCAGCAGGGCAGACAGGCCCCGCCCAAGACCTTGGGGTCGCTTGGCTGTTTTCGGCTTCTCCGTCATATCTTCGCTCAAGCGGCAACCTCCTCCTGGGGCAAGCGCGCGATCAACTCGCGCGCCAAGCGCATATAGGCTTCCGACCCGGAGCACCGAAAGTCGTAGATCAGCGCAGGAACGCCATGGCTCGGCGCTTCGGAAAGCCGGACATTGCGCGGTATCACGGTGGAAAAGACCAGATCGCCCAGACAAGCGCGCACGTCATCCGCCACCTGATCCGTCAAGCGATTGCGACGGTCATACATGGTCAAGGCGACGCCCATGATCGACAGGCCGGGGTTGAAGCGGCCGCGAATGCGCTCCACTGTTTGCAGCAATTGCGACAGGCCTTCGAGCGCAAAGAATTCGCATTGCAGCGGCACGAGCAGCGATTGCGCCGCCACCATCGCGTTGATGGTCAACAAGCCCAGCGAGGGAGGACAGTCGATGAGGCAGATATCCCAGCGCCCAGGTTGCGCTTCCGACAAGACGCGCTCCAGCCGATGGGTGCGCTCCTCATATTCAATCAGTTCAATTTCTGCCCCCGACAGATCCTGCGTTGCGGGCACCAAGTCGAGCTTGGGCACGCGCGTGATCACTATGCTGTCGTCAAGCGCGCAATTGCCGACCAGCAGATCATAGCTTGATCGTTCGCGCGCGGCTTGGTCGACCCCCAGCCCAGTTGATGCATTGCCCTGAGGATCCAGATCGACCAGCAAGACGCGCAGTCCTGTCGCAGCCAAACCCGTCGCAAGATTGATGGCCGTGGTCGTTTTTCCGACCCCGCCCTTTTGATTGGCGATAGCGATGCGGATCATGAACGACCTTTCTTCTTGCCGGCGGGTGCGACATTCCGGGCGACGATGATGGCGCTATCCGCATCCGTCACGCTCGGTTCCACGTGGAACACACCTTGCCATGATGCGCGCGCGGCCTCCAGTTCATTCTTTGCGCTTCGTCCCTTTGGGAGCACCCACAAGCTGTCAGTGTTGGAGAGATGGAGTGCTGATCCGATCAATTTTGGCAAGGGAGCATAGGCCCGCGCGCTGATAACTGCGGCATTCATCGCAGGCGCTGCCTCAACACGCCCGCCGAAAACCTGTGCGTTGCGAAGCCCGAGATCGGCGATGACGTCTTTCAGAAAGTCGATCCGCTTCCGACGGGTTTCGATCATCAATAACGGTCGATCAGAAAGCGTCGCAATGACGATGCCCGGCAGGCCTGCGCCAGCGCCAAGGTCGACCCAGAGTCCCGAACTCGCGTTACTAGTTAGACCCAGCAGCTGCGCCGAATCCACGATATGCCTAGTCCAGATATGGGGCCGCGTGGATTGCGCAATCAGGTTTTGCTCATCCATCGCTGACAGAAGTATCGCTACGTAGCGTTCGAGGCACTTCCATGTTTCACGTGAAACATTGAAATGAGCATCAATCCAGGCCTTGGCGTCTTCCTCGGTCACGCGGCGGCTCGGCGGGCATGAACAAGAATGGCGGCCAGCGCTGCGGGTGTAATCCCACGAATACGGCCGGCAGCGGCTAGCGTGTCGGGCCGCGCTGCTTCCAGTCGCTCTATCATTTCGTTGGACAGGCCGCCGACGCCCCGGAAGTCGAAATCCGCGGCGATATGGACTCGTTCGTCCCGGCGTAGGGCTGCCACTTCCGCTTCCTGTCGTTCGAGATAAGGCGCGTAATGCGCATCCTCGAGCAGCTCGTCGGTCACATCCTGCGGAGCCTTGTCCAGCACTGGCGCAAGAGATGTGAGCAGGCTGCGCGAGACTTCAGGAAAACGTGCCCACTCCCATAGGGTGCGACGCGCACCATCCTGTCGAACGGAAGCCCCTGCCCGCGCTATCTCCGTCGAAGTCATCGACCGTGACAAAGCGGCTTCAATATCGGAACGCCAATGCCTTCGCTGATCCAGTCGGCGTGCCCGATCTGGCCCGACGATCCCATGCTCCAGCCCCACAGGACCCAGCCTCGTCTCCGCATTGTCAGCCCGCAAGCGCAGGCGATATTCTGCCCGAGCGGTAAGCATACGATAGGGTTCGGTGACGCCCTGCAACACCAAGTCGTCGACCATCACGCCAATATAGGAACTTGCGCGGTCCAAAATCATCGGCGACTGCGACAAGGCATGCGCCGCAGCGTTTACGCCAGCCACCAGCCCCTGCGCCGCCGCTTCCTCATATCCCGTCGTGCCGTTAATCTGACCGGCACAGAAAAGTCCGGGGAGAGCACGCAATTCCAGACTGCTGGTCAGCGCGCGCGGGTCGACATGATCATATTCGACGGCATAGCCCGCCACCACGATTTCCGCCTGCTCCAATCCGGTCATCGTCCGGATCATGGCACGCTGCACATCTTCCGGGAGGGATGTCGAAATGCCATTGGGATAGACCAAGGGGCTGTCCAACCCTTCGGGTTCCAGAAATATCTGGTGCCCGTCGCGATCTCCGAAGCGCAGAACTTTGTCCTCGATCGATGGGCAATAGCGCGGCCCCCGCCCCTCGATCGCGCCGCTGAACAAAGGCGATCGCCCAAGCCCATCGCGAATGATCTGGTGGGTACGATCATTCGTTCGCGTGATGGCGCAGGCGAGTTGTGGCAGGATGCGAGCCGGCGTGACAGGGGACATCGTCCAGGTCCCATCATCGGACGGCTGCGTTTCCAATCGCGCCCAGTCAATCGTTCGGCCATCGATCCGTGGCGGCGTACCCGTCTTCAACCGCGCGATCGGCAAGTCCAGTTCGCGCAACTGCTGCCCCAAGCGGGTCGCGGCGCGTTCACCGATCCGCCCGCCCGTATTTTGGGCATCGCCACAGAAAAGCTTACCACCCAGAAATGTGCCGGTTGCCAGAACGACGGCACTTGCCTCCAGCGTTTGGCCATCGCTCAGGCGGATGCCAGAGGTTTGGCCTTGGTCGAGAAGCAGTTCATGCGCCTCGCCCTCAACGATGGTTAGTCCGACTTGCTGGTCAAGCAGTCCATGTATGGCGGCACGATAGCGACTGCGGTCGGCCTGAACTCTCGGTCCCTGCACCGCCGCGCCCTTGCTGCTATTCAGCATACGATGGTGAATGGCTGCCGCGTCGGCAGCTCGCCCCATCAGACCGTCCAGTGCGTCCACCTCGCGAACAAGGTGCCCCTTGCCCAGACCGCCAATGGCTGGATTGCAGGACATGGCGCCGACCGTGTTACGATCGAACGTCAGCAGGGCGACCTTTGCACCCTTGCGCGCAGCAGCAGCAGCGGCTTCGCAGCCGGCGTGGCCGCCCCCGACCACGATCACATCATAACGAACAGGCATGATGCGCCTTTAACAGATTTGGGCTGTCGCGGTCAAAAGCGTTCCACGTGGAACAATGCTTATTTGCCGATGCAGAAACCGGAAAACAGGTGATCGAGCATATCTTCCGTGCTCGCCTGCCCTGTCAGTTCGTCCAGCCTTGATCGTGCGAGGCGCAGTTCCTCGGCGATGAACAGCACATCGTACTGCTCCCTCGCAGCCTTGATGTGATCCGACAGTTGCGCGACAAGTATCCGTTGACGCCGATGCAGGGCGTAGTCGCCTTCGCGCGGCAACAGCGCCGACGCCCGTTCCGACAATGCCGCCAAGAGCGCAGACATGCCCTCCCCCGTATGCGCAGACACCGGCAAGCCGGGCCGGTCCCGACCAAGCCTGTCGCTTTGCGCAGCTACCAAGATGGCGTCAGTGCGCGGCATCGCGTCCGCCTCGCCCAGCCATAAAATGATGTCCGCCGCCTCCATTGCCGTGCGTGCCCGATCAATACCCACAGCCTCAATCTCATCGCCAGCATCGTCACGCAGTCCTGCCGTATCAGTGAACACATAGGCGATGCCATTGATGGCAGCAGGCACCTCGATCCGGTCCCGGGTCGTTCCAGCGATAGCGGACACAATCGCCGCATCCCGCCCAACCAGTGCGTTAAGAAGGGTCGATTTGCCCGCATTGGGCGGCCCGGCCAATATGACGCGGACGCCATCGCGCAGGCGTTCCGCGGACGGAGCGGCGAGCATCGATCCGATGTCTGTCGCCAACCCGGCCAGTCGCGTGCCGATCTCATTCTCTATCCCCGCGTCGGGCACGTCATCTTCGTCGGAAAAATCCAGAGCTGCTTCAGCCATGGCGGACAGCGCAAGCAGCCGTTCACGCCACGCGTCGATCCGTCTGGAGAAATGCCCCTCCGCCATGGACAGGGCGGCGCGGCGCTGGTTCTGCGTTTCAGCGGCCAGAAGGTCCGACAGCCCTTCCACCGCGTTCAGGTCCATGCGCCCATGCTCAAAGGCCCGACGCGTAAATTCGCCGGCGTCGGCGCGGCGAAGGCCGGGCATGGCAGCCAGAGCCCCCTCAAGCGCGGCAATGACGGCCCTGCCCCCATGGCAATGGATTTCTGCCATATCTTCGCCCGTCACCGTTCCCGGACCCGGCAGCCACAGGATGAGCGCGCGGTCGAGGGCTGCACCGTCAGCGGGATCACGCAGGAGAGCCAGGCTCGCCATTCGGGGGGGTGGCAACCGGTTCGCCAGCGTCCGGATCGCGCCGCCGGCCTGCGGCCCGCTGATGCGCAGCACCGCTATGCCTGCAGGCGGTGGCCCGCTGGACAGGGCGAAGATCGTATCCTGCAACGGGCCGGTCACACTATTTCACGTCGTCCTTGCCGCCCCCCATGCCGGCCAAACCGACATTCATCATTTGCTGGAATAGCCGCATGCCAGCATCCCCCATGGGCGAGAAGCTTTTGAACAAGGTTTCCATCTGCTCGGCGCTGCCAATGCCGTCAAAACTATCCAGCATCGTGCGAATATATTTGTCATGGATCGGACTGACGTCGGGCAACCCCAAAAACGCGCGCGCCTCGGCCGGAGTGCAGTCCACGTCGACGGTAACTTTCATGTCCCTGCCCTTTCCGGCGGATGATGAGCCTCTGATCTGTCATGCGACAGATAGCGCAGAAAGGCTAATTTTTAAGTGGCCCTCATGCTTGTGTCAGTGTGCGGCAGGGCCAATATGCGGGCAGGATTTGCTGCGGAAAGGATCATGAATATGGGTGCGTTCACTCCTGTCGATACGCTGGAAGGCGATGCACGGTTTGATGCCTATGTGGCAAAGCCCGACGGGGACGCCAGCGCGGCGATCATTGTCATTCAGGAAATTTTTGGGGTGAATGAAGGCATCCGGCGCAAATGCGAAGGCTGGGCGAAAGCGGGCTATGTCGCCTATGCGCCCGACCTGTTCTGGCGCATCGAGCCGCATATCGAACTTGATCCGGATGTGCCCGACGAGATGGATCAAGCCTTGGCGTTGATGCCGAAGTTCAATCAGGATCAGGGTATTCGCGACCTTGAAGCCACCATAAAGGCCGCGCGCGCTGCCGTCGGCGGCGGAAAGGTCGGGCTGGTCGGCTATTGCCTGGGTGGTCGGCTGGCCTTCATGGCGGCCTGCCGTACCGACGGGGATGCGTTTGTGGGCTATTATGGCGTCGGCATCGACGGATTGCTGGACGAACAGCATGCAATCGGCAAACCGACCATGCTCCATATTCCGACTGCGGATCATTTCGTGTCTCCCGACGCGCAAAAGGCGATGCATGCGGGGCTGGAGGGCAATGCGCATGTCACCCTCTATGATTATGAAGGGCTGGACCATGGCTTCGCCACGGAGATGGGTCAGCGCCGCGACGAGGACGCTGCCGTTCTGGCGGACGGGCGCACCGCCGATTTCTTCGCGGAACATCTGGCTTGACCCAGGCCTATCGCATGGTCGTCCGCCAGCATGGCGGGCCGGAGGTGATCGAGCGGCAGGATATGGATATGCCTACGCCTGCCGCTGGCGAAGTGGTGGTGGCGACCGAGGCCATTGGGCTGAATTATATCGACACCTATTTCCGCACAGGTCTTTATCCTGGCGAATTGCCCCTGACGTTGGGGAATGAGGGCGCTGGCCGCGTGGTGGCCGTTGGTGCGGACGTGACGAGCTTTGCCGTTGGCGATCGGGTCGCGAGCGGCACTGGCAAGGGTAGCTACACGAGCCACTGGGTTGTGCCGCAAGAGCAATTGGTGGCTCTGCCTGACAGCATCGACAGTGAAGATGCGGCGGCGATGATGCTCAAGGGAATGACAGCCTGCTATCTGGCGGAAGACATATTGCCGCTGCAAGCCGGGCAGGTTGCGCTGGTCCACGCAGCGGCTGGTGGCGTGGGGTCCATTTTGGTCCCCTGGCTGCGGCACAAGGGTATTATCGTCATCGCCCATAGCGGATCGGCGCAGAAGGCCGCGAAGGTCGATGCCGACCATAGCCTGCATGATCCGATGGAGGCACTTGCCGATCATGTGCGCGCGATCACGGGCGGGCAGGGCGTCGATATCGTGTATGATGGCGTTGGCAAGACGAGCTGGAGCGCGTCGATCGCCAGCCTCAAGCGGCGCGGCATGATGGTCAGCTATGGCAATGCCTCGGGCGCGGTGCCGCCAATCAACCTGCTCGACCTCAGCCGTGGCGGATCCCTCTATGTGACGCGTCCGACATTATTCGACTATGTGGCGACACCAGAATCCCTGGCGCATACCGCGCAAAGACTGTTCGAGCGCATGGCGCAGGGGATCATCAAGGCCGACATCGGCCAGCGTTTTGCCCTGACTGACGCCGCACACGCGCATCGCAAGCTGGAAGCGCGGGACACCACCGGTGCCACCGTGCTGATACCCTAACTTTAAGGCCACTCAGGACGTCAGACGCCGCAACAGCCTTCGGGCGCGGACCGTGAGCGATGGTGACTTGGCGACCGGGTCGCGCGCCACCAGAGCGGTCATGGGAACGTCTTGCGCGTTCCTGATCTCAGGAAGTTTTGTGCAGACTATCAGATCCTGCAGGCCGTCCCCAATGCCGCCGCCCATCCAGCACCCATATTTGACCTTTGTCACCGCCATGCCGGCGCGCCACACCATGTCACGGATCAGCCCGGCGTCGAAGGCTATGAAGGCCAGCGGATCGTCGGGATTGGCGATGAAAATATTCCCCGCGTCCGCCATGCGCTGACGATCCAGCGGAAACATGGACTGGCCCGCCATCACCATGTGCCGCGAATAGGCATTTAATTCGAAACAGGTGAGCAGGAAGCGACCACCCGGCTTCATCATCGAGGCCACAAAGGTCAGCAGTTTTTGGAAATCGTCCCGCGTTACATGGGTGAATACCGAAAAAGCGTAGCCGTCCGTAAAGTGATCGCGATATTTTGCTGACAGGGCCGCATGGCTCTGCCGGTCACGCTGTTCAATGAAGCGGTCATAATGATCGTTGTCGCCCTCGATCAGTTCGAACTGGGTGTTCGCGAGGCGCGGTGCGATATGCTGCTCGCAAAAGTCGATGACGGGGGGCATGATGTCCATGCCGACCAGCTGGCGCGGCCGAATGCCGGACTTGTGCAGCGACACCAGGCCGCGCCCGATGCCGCAGCCAAAATCAAGGACGCGCGATTCCCCGTTCAGTTGAACCAGACTGCGCAGCAGGGCGACACAGGCATCCCCGACCTGTTCGGGATCCGATCCGCCCACCCAGTCATTCATGGGTGTGGCGCGCATCGCTTCATAAATTTCCGTAAATTCCGCCACCCATCCGTCCTCAGCCAGCCGATCCCGTCGGCGCATGCCGATAGGGTGGCGGTAGCCGAGCCACGACGACCGGATCAAGAAGCAGGAACAAAAAAGACGCACATCCCGCAGGATATGCGTCTCCCTTTGTTATAAAGGACCGCTCAGAACAGGGTCAGAAGGCCCACTTGCTGGTCGATAATGCCTTCATAGATCATTTTCACCGCGACATAGACGATGACCGCCAGGCCCAGATAGGCAATCCAGCGGAAACGCTCGATATAATGGGCGATGACATTGGCGGCGATCCCCATCAGGGCGACCGACAGAACAAGGCCGATCATCAGAATGCCGGGATGGTCTCGCGCCGCGCCTGCGACCGCCAGGACATTGTCGAGGCTCATCGACACGTCGGCCACGGCGACGGCCCAGGCGGCGGCCGCAAAACTCTTGGCGGGGCGCAGACCGGACACGTCGTCATCACTGGGATCGTCGGGCGTATCAGCACCGCGCGCCGGGTGTAGCTCGCGCCACATCTTCCAGCTGACCCACAGCAGCAGCAGACCGCCCGCCAATATGAGGCCGACAATCTGCATCAGCTGGCTGACCACCAGCGCAAAAGCGATGCGCAGCACCAGAGCGGCCAAGATACCGATCAGGATCACCTTCTTGCGCTGCGCAGCAGGCAGGCCAGCGGCGAGCGCACCTACGACGATCGCATTGTCGCCCGCCAGCAGCACGTCGATCATCAGCACCTGAACAAAGGCCGACAAGGCGGATGGCGATGTTATATTACTGAAATCATTGATGATATGCTGCCAGATTTCGGCGGGCGAGCCGATCCCCTGAGCGGCCGAGGCGGCGGTGGCGAATAGGTCGATCATGGCGGCCCTTGCGTCCCTGTCGTCGATGGGAAGAACGCCGGACCATCGCATGATCCGGCGCCCCGATACAATATGGGGCGCCCGGAGCGCCCCATGTCCTTGAAGGATGAACCCCCCGTGGGGTTACTGGTTCATCGTCGCGAAGAAATCCTCGTTGGTCTTGCTGTCCTTCATCTTGTCCAGCAGGAACTCCATGGCGTCGATTGTGCCCATCTGCATGAGGATGCGGCGCAGTACCCACATCTTGCTGAGCGTCGGCTTGTCGACCAGCAGTTCTTCCTTGCGGGTGCCGGACTTGCCAACGTCGAGCGCCGGGAAGATGCGCTTGTCCGCAACCTTGCGGTCCAGCACGATTTCCGAGTTGCCCGTGCCCTTGAACTCTTCGAAGATCACTTCGTCCATGCGGCTGCCGGTGTCGATCAGCGCGGTGGCGATGATGGAGAGCGACCCACCCTCCTCGATATTGCGCGCTGCGCCGAAGAAACGCTTGGGCCGCTGAAGCGCATTGGCGTCGACACCGCCGGTCAGCACCTTGCCCGACGAAGGAACGACCGTGTTGTAGGCGCGGCCAAGGCGGGTGATGGAGTCAAGCAGGATGACCACATCCTTCTTGTGCTCGACCAGGCGCTTGGCCTTTTCGATCACCATTTCGGCGACCTGGACGTGGCGGGTGGCAGGTTCGTCGAAGGTGGACGACACGACCTCACCCTTCACGCTACGCTGCATGTCGGTGACTTCTTCCGGCCGCTCGTCGATCAGCAGCACGATCAGGAAGACTTCGGGGTGATTGTCGGTGATCGCCTTGGCGATGTTCTGGAGCATCACCGTCTTGCCGACGCGCGGCGGCGCGACGATCAGCGTACGCTGGCCCTTGCCCTGGGGACTGACAATGTCGATGACGCGGGCCGACTTGTCCTTGACGGTCGGATCGAGCGTATCAAGGCGCAGCTTCTCGTCGGGGTAGAGCGGCGTCAGATTGTCGAAATTGACGCGATGGCGCACGACATCGGGATCATCGAAATTGACGGTGGTGAGCTTGGTCAGCGCGAAATACCGCTCGCCATCCTTGGGCGCGCGAATTTCGCCTTCCACCGTATCACCGGTGCGCAAGCCGAATTTGCGGACCTGATTGGGCGAGACGTAAATGTCGTCGGGGCCAGCTAGGAAATTGGCTTCCGGGCTACGCAGGAAGCCGAATCCGTCGGGCAGCACCTCAATCGTGCCTTCGCCCATGATCTGCTCGCCATTTTCCGCCTCGGCCTTGAGGATCGCGAACATCAGATCCTGTTTTCGCAGGGTCGATGCGCCCTCCACGCCCAGTTCCTCCGCCATGGTGACGAGGTCGGCGGGGACGGTTTTCTTGAGGTCCTTAAGATGCATGGGCGAGTCGGTCCGATGAGGTGAAGAAGGAAATGGCCGGAAAGGAAGGATTTAGCCGGCGAGGACCGCCGGGACTCCGCGCTCCGGAAGGGCGCGGACAGGATGTTTCGCGTGTAGCGGGCCGCACGCCCCCCCGTCAAGCTGGGACAGACGGCTTCGACCGCCAAAATACGGGCTATCCGTAACGAACAGGGCCAGTGGTGCCAGTGGCGGGACAACTGCCCATCATGCTATAGGGGCGGCATAAGACAGAGAAAGGATGAGGATATGGGACGGCTCCCCGCCCTGCTGGCGATGGCGCTGGCGTTCGGTGGCGTGCCCCTGCCCGCGCAACCGCCGCTGCTTGATCCACAGGTGCCGCCGGCGCTGGTCCGGACCGCCAGCACGCTGGACGATCGCGTCACCATCCCCATTTCGATCGACGGCAAGGGGCCATGGCCCTTCGTCATCGATACCGGATCGCAGCGCACCGTGATCGCGCGCGACTTGGCGCAGCAACTGGCGCTGCCGCCCCGCGCGGATGTCACGATCCTGAGCATGACCGGGCGGTCCCAAGTCGCAACAGTCGCCGTTCCGCATCTCAGTTTCGGCGCAGGCATGATCGACGATATCGAAGCGCCCGTGCTGGAAGGCGAGCATCTGGGCGCGTCCGGCCTGCTGGGCCTCGACAGTTTGCACGACAAGCGCGTGATCCTGAATTTTCGCACCGGTCAGATGAACATTGCTGACAGTGGCCGGCGGCGCACATTCCCGACCGATCCCGACACCATCGTGGTGGAGGCGCGGCGCAAGCGCGGTCAGCTGATCCTGCTGGATTCGCGGGTCAACGGCATGCGGGTCAACATCATGCTCGATACCGGCAGCCACTACAGCATCGGCAATCTGGCGCTACGCGACAAGCTGCTGCGTAAGAAGCGTGCGCCCGACCTGCTGACCGCGACGCTCACCAGCGTCACGGGCGGCACGCTGATCGGGGAAGTCGGCCGGATCGGATCGGTGGCGCTGGGGCGCGTCAACCTGACCGAAGTGCCGGTGATCTTCGCCGACGCCAGCCCCTTTGCGGAACTGGGCATGCAGGACAAGCCGGCGCTGCTGCTGGGGATCAGCGCGCTGCGCGTGTTCGACCGCGTGGCGATCGACTTCGGGCGGGGCAAGGTCGACTTCCTGCTGCCCGACGCCAGCGCCGTCATGCCCACGCGGCTGGCGGCGAACCAGCCGGCGGACGGATAAGCCGCGTTTCAGGGCTGCTGCGATGGCGGCCGGCCGGACGGCGGCTGTTGAGCCGGCTGGCGCGGTCGGTCGCGGCCCAGCACATTGTCGATCCACTGCTGGTCGAGCCGCGGCGGCTGCGGGCGATCCTGCGGATCGACTTCCATATCCGGCTCGTCCTCATAGCCCTGCGATGATGCGGGGGCCTGCGGCTCGATCGGATAGCCATTTTCATCGACCATCATGCCGCCGCCATAGGCGCCATTGTCGGGGCCTTCATAATAGGCCTCCTCGTCCGGTTCGAGCTGCCATTCGGGCAGGGTGACTTCGGTGTCAAACTTTTCGACCGGCCGCTTGGCGACGGCGACCTTCATATAGTCGGCAAAGGCGCGAGCCGGGGCGCGGCCGCCCTGCAATCCGCCAACCGCGCGCGCATCGTCGCGGCCCATCCAGACGCCGGTGGTGATGCCGCTGGAAAAGCCCAGGAACCAGCCATCCTTGTTGCTGCTGGTCGTGCCGGTCTTGCCCGCGACCGGACGGCCGATCTGCGCGGCGCGCCCGGTCCCGGTGCTGACGGCGGTCTGCATGAGGTCGGTCATGCCCGCCGCCACCCAGGGCGCGACCAGCACGCGGCTGGTGTCATCCTCATGCTCGTAGAGCAATCGCCCGTCCGCCGTCGTGACCTTGGTAATGCCATAGGGCGTCACCGCGATTCCCTTGCGCGCGATCGAGGCGAAGGCGCGCGTCATGTCGATCAGGCGGACGTCGGATGTGCCCAGCACCATGGACGGATGGGTGTTGATCGGCGTCGATATGCCAAAGCGGCGGGCCATGTCGGCGACCGTGGAAAAGCCCACTTCCACGCCCAGCTTCGCTGCGACCGTATTGATGGAATAGGCAAAGGCGGTGCGAATATCGATCGCGCCGGCAAATTTGCCGTTGCTGTTGCGCGGGCTCCAGCCATTGATCGTCACCGGCTCGTCAGTGATGCCGGTGTCGGGCGTATAGCCCGCCTCCAGCGCCGCCATATAGACAAAAATCTTCCACGCCGACCCGGGCTGGCGCGTCGCGGTGACAGCGCGATTATAGTTGGACGACACATAATCGAGGCCGCCCACCATCGCGCGCACGGCGCCGTCGCGATCCAGGCTGACCATCGCGCCCTGCGCGCCCTTGGGCGCGTTGGCCTGCACCGCAGCGGTCGCGGCCCGCTGCATGCCAAGATCGATGGTCGTATAGACTTCCAGCGGCTCATTGGGTTCGTCGATCAGCAGGTCGAGTTGCGGCAGCGCCCAGTCGGTGAAATAGCGCACACTGTTCTGCGGCGGTTCGGGCGCCATCTTGACGTCGTCCAGGTCGACGCTGGCGCGCTGCGACGCGGAAATCTTGCCATTGTCCTGCATCAGGTCGAGCACGACGCCCGCACGGCCGATTGCCGCTTCAGCGTCGGCAGTCGGGGAATAGCTGGACGGCGCCTTGACCAGGCCGGCGATGATCGCGGCTTCGGGCAGGTCGATCGTGGTTGCCGGATGGCCGAAAAATTTGCGGCTGGCGGCATCGATGCCATAGGCCCCGCCGCCAAAATAGACCTTGTTGAGGTAGAGTTCGAGTATCTGCCGCTTGGAAAATTTCCGCTCCATCGCGAGCGCCAGCACCATTTCGCGGATCTTGCGACCGAAGCTATAACTGTTGTTGAGGAAGATGTTGCGGGTCACCTGCTGGGTGATGGTGGATGCGCCCTGCAGGCGGCGACCCGACCCGCGCCGTTCCACGGCGACCCAGGCCGCGCGCGCCATGCCGACCGGGTCGATGCCGGGATGCATGTAGAAACGCTTGTCCTCCGTCGAAACCATCGCGTCGACCATGACCTGCGGGATCTGATCATAACTGATCCAGCGACCGAAACTGGGCCCAAGCGAGACGATCACACTGCCATCGGCGGCATGGACGCGGATCATCTGCCCATTGGGCGAGGATTTGAGGCTTTCATAATCGGGCAGCGACTGAAGCGCGATCACCACGGCGATCACCACGGCCAGAAGGCCCGCGACCGCCGCCGCCAGGCCGATCTTCAGCCCGCGCATCAGCCATGTCCTGACGCCACCGGGCGCACGCTTGCTCTTGCCTGATCCTGCCATCTGTGCCGCCCCGGATACGCGCTAAACCTGGTCCGGGCCAGCGCAAAACATGCGTCTGGCACAGGAAATGGACCGCCTCGCCCTTGCCATGGCGATGCGCGCTTTACCAGCGATGAACGATTATTGGTCCGTGCCCTGGCGCGGCTTGAAGTCCAGGCTGGCGCTGTTCATGCAATAGCGCAGCCCATTGACGCCGGGACCGTCGGGGAAGACATGGCCCAGATGCCCGTCGCATTTGGCGCAGCGGACTTCGGTGCGGATCATGCCATGGCTGGTGTCGCGAATTTCCTCGACCGCATCGATATCGACCGGCGCGGTGAAGCTGGGCCAGCCAGACCCGCTGTCATATTTTTCCTCGCCATCGAACAGTTCCGCGCCGCATCCGGCGCAATAATAGACGCCATCGACCTTGTTGGCGTTGAGCTTGCCGGTAAAGGCGCGCTCCGTGCCGCCTTCGCGCAGCACATGAAATTGCTCCGGGGTCAGGCGCTGGCGCCATTCGGCATCGGTGAGGTGGATTTTTTCCATAGCGGCAATATGGCCACGGGCCGGGGACGGATCAAGCCCGCTCCCGCGCGGCCTGCCGCGCGATGGCGAGCAGTTCGTGCCGCACCATCAGGTCGCCCAGGCCCCTGCCCCCACGACTGGAGCGCTCGGCCGCCAGAAGGCGCTGAATCACACGTGCGATGCCGGATGCGTCCCATAACCGGACCTGCCGCGTCACCAGTCCCTTTTCCTTCCAGAACACCGCCCTGCCCGCCTGGTCGACCGCCGCCTCCAGCCGGCCGCTGGCGTCGAAGGCGTCGCGGATGGTCGCCAGCAGCATCGCGCGGGTCAGCAGCGGGCGGATCACCGCCGCCATCGCGGTGCCGGCCTGCGCCAGCGCCGTCAGTTCGCGATGCATGGCGCGAAGATCGCCGCCCAGCACCGCATTGACCAGCGGGCCGACCTCCGTGTCAGGATTATCCGCCGACAGCGCGTCGAGCGCATCGGCCGTGGCTTCGGCCGGCCGATCGGGCGCCGCGTCGAGATAGAGGATCAGCTTTTCGATCTCGCCCGCCATCAACGCCCGGTCCCCGCCAGACAGGTCGACGATGCGCCGGGCAAGGTCGGACGACAGGCGCAGCCCGCCGTCGCGTGCGATACCGATGGCGATCTGCTCCGCCTCCCGCCCGTCGGGCTGATAGGAGATGCAGGCCAGCACGCCCTTATGATCGAGCGCCATTTTGACCAGCTTCGACGCCGGCTTGAGCGCGCCGGCGACCGCGATCACCGGGTTGCCGGCCGCTTCGGCGTCCAGCAGGGCGTTGAGCGCGGGCAGGCAATCATCGCCGATGCCGTTCACGCGAATCCACCGCTTGTCGCCGAACATGGAGAAGGCCGCCGCCTCGTCGGACAGACGCGCAGGGTCCTCGCGCAAGGTCGGCGCGTCGAGATCGATCCGCTCGGCCTGAGGCCCCATCGCGCGCTCCAGCCGCTTGGCGAGCGCCTGGCTCCCCGCCTCATCGGGGCCATAGAGCAGAAAGAAACGAACATTCGCCGCCGCGCTCTGACCCGGGGCGTCCAGCGCCTTTTCCATCTGGCCGCGATTGGCCTTCAAGGCGTGGCGGCCTTGCGCGAATAGAGGGCCAGGCGCGTGACGATCTGATCGGCCACCGTCTGCGACAGCCGTTCCAGCGCGGTATCTTCGGCAGCAATCGTGGCATATTCGCTGGAGGTGACGTCGATGCCCGCGTCCGACCCGGCGGTGTCGTCCAATATCTGCGCGCCTGTGCTTTCATCCACCAGCTGATAGCGCGCCCGCAGCGTCCGCCGCTCGCGCGTGATCGCGGCGTCGGCGCGCAGACCCAGGCCCGCGATATTGTCGTCCAGCTTCACGACCAGCCGGTAGCGCGGGCCGCTGCCGCTCTGCATCGCGGCGAGCCGGTCGTTGAGCGCATTGCGCACCAGCCAGCCCGCCTTGCCCTCGATCGGGGCAACCTCGACATTGCCCAGCGCCTGCGCGACCGGGCCAGTGCCGCCCCCGCCATAGACGGGCCGCAGCCCGCAGGCGGTAAGCGTGGCAAGGGCGATGAGGGGAAGGATGCGCTTCATGATCTGGAGCCTTAAACCCTCCGTCGTTCCCGCGAAAGCGGGAACGACGCAGTTCGCTTCAGATGACCAGATTGACCAGCCGGTCGGGCACCACGATCACCTTCTTCGGGCTGGCGCCGTCCAAAATGCGGGCGACATTGGGCGCCGCAAGCGCCAGCCTTTCCAGTTCGTCCCTGGGCGTCCCCTTGGCCACGGTGATGGTGTCGCGCAGCTTGCCCATGACCTGACAGGCGATGGTGACTTCATCATCGACCAGCAGGGCGGGGTCGGCCGCCGGCCAGGCGGCGTCGGCGATTAGGCCGGAACAGCCGACGTCCCGGCCCATTTCGGCCCAGCCCTCTTCGGCCAGATGCGGCGTCATCGGCGCGACCAGCAGAGCGAGCGCACGAATGGCGGCGGTGCGGCTGGCCGATGGCTTGGCCTTTTCGATCGCGTTCACCAGTTCGTAAATCTTGGCGACCGCCTTGTTGAAGCCCAGCGCCTCAATGTCCCGGGCCACCCCGTCGATCGTCTGGTGCAGCTTGCGGTCCAGCGCCTTGTCTTGCCCCTGCGCCGCGGCATCGGCGTCACCGAACAGACGCCAGACGCGATTGACGAAGCGCCAGCTGCCCTCGATCCCCGCCTCGGTCCAGGGCAGGTCGCGCTCGGGCGGACTGTCGGACAGCATGAACCAGCGCACCGCGTCCGCGCCATATTGTTCGATGATATCGTCGGGATCGACGACATTCTTCTTGGACTTGGACATTTTCTCGACGCGGCCGACCGTCACCGGCGCGCCGCTTTCGATATGGGTATAATCGTCGCCGGACTTCTTCACCTCGCCGGGTGAGAGCCAGCTGCCATCGCCCGCCTTGTAGGTTTCGTGCGTCACCATGCCCTGGGTAAACAGGCCGGTAAACGGCTCGGCAAAGCCCAGCTGCCCCATATGCTGCAGCGCGCGGGTCCAGAAGCGGGCGTAGAGAAGATGCAGGATCGCATGTTCGACTCCGCCGATATATTGCCCGACAGGCAGCCATTGTTCCACGGTCGCGCGATCGAACGGCTTGTCCTTGGGCTGGCTGGCGAAGCGGATAAAATACCAGCTGGAATCGGCGAAAGTGTCGAGCGTGTCGGTTTCGCGCCGGGCGGGCTTGCCGCAGGCCGGGCAATCGACATGCTTCCAGGTCGGATGCCGGTCGAGCGGATTGCCCGGTATGTCGAAGCTGACATCTTCGGGCAGCACCACGGGAAGCTGGTCCTTGGGCACCGGCACGACGCCGCAGCCATCGCAATGGATCACGGGAATGGGCGTGCCCCAGTAACGCTGGCGCGACACGCCCCAGTCGCGCAGGCGGAACACGGTCTTGCCCTCGCCCCAGCCTTCGCTCTCGGCGCGGGCGATGACGGCGGCCTTGGCCTCCTCCACGCTCATGCCGTCCAGGAAGCGGGAGTTCAACAGACGGCCCGGGCCGGTATAGGCCTCGTCATGGATAGGCTTGTCGGCCTCCCCCTCGGCGGCAACGACGCGCTCCACGGGAAGCATATATTTGCGCGCGAAGTCGAGGTCGCGCTGGTCATGGCCGGGGACGCCCATCACCGCGCCCGTGCCATAGTCCATCAGCACGAAATTGGCGATGAAGACGGGCAGCTGCCAATCCGGGTCGAACGGGTGGACCATCGACAGGCCGGTGTCGAAGCCCAGCTTTTCGGCGGTTTCCAGTTCGGCCGCCGTGGTGCCGCCGGCTTTGCATTGGTCGATAAAGGCCTGCGCGTCCGCATTGTTGGCGGCGATGGCCTGCGCCACGGGATGATCGGCGGCGATCGCGACGAAACTGGCGCCGAAGATGGTGTCGGGCCGGGTCGAATAGACCGCGATTCCCGCTCCCGCGTCCAGCCCTTCCAATGCTTCGCGTTCCGGGAAGGGCGCGAAGTCGAACCGGAATTGCAGCCCGACCGACTTTCCGATCCAGTTCTCCTGCATGGTCCGCACCTTGTCGGGCCACTGGTCCAGGGTCTTCAATCCCTCCAGCAGGTCGTCGGCGAACTGGGTGATCTTGAGAAACCACTGGTTGAGCTTGCGCTTTTCGACCGGTGCGCCCGACCGCCACCCCTTGCCGTCGATCACCTGCTCGTTCGCCAGCACGGTCATGTCGACCGGGTCCCAATTCACCGACGATTCCTTGCGATAGACGAGGCCAGCCTCCAGCATGTCCAGAAACAGCGCCTGTTCATGGCCATAATAATCCGGTTCGCACGTCGCGAGTTCGCGGCTCCAGTCGATCGCGAAGCCCAGCTTTTTCAGCTGCGCGCGCATATTGGTGATATTGGAGCGGGTCCAGTCGCCCGGATGCACCTTCTTTTCCATCGCGGCGTTTTCGGCCGGCATGCCAAAGGCGTCCCAGCCCATCGGGTGCAGCACTTCATGCCCAGTCATCCGCCGGAACCGCGCCAGCACGTCGCCCATCGAATAGTTGCGCACATGGCCGATATGGATGCGCCCCGATGGATAGGGAAACATCTCCAGCACATAGGATCGCGGCTTGGGCGAAGCATCGTTCGCGCGAAAGCTCTGCTTTTCGTCCCACACCGCCTGCCAGCGGGCGTCGGCCTCCAGCGGATTGAAGCGCCTCTGCATGTCTAATCCTTACACATACGCGCGGGGCTGGGCCTGCGATGAAGCCCAGCCCCGGATGCTGAAAAACGGGTCGCGTCGCGCGACCCCTTGAAAAATGGGGTGGGGTCAGCCGATCGCCATGCGGCGCAGGTCGCGCGCCTTGGTGAGGATGATCTCCTCCAGCTTCTGCACCGTAGCGGCCTTGACCGGGGCGTCGACCCATAGGCCATTCTGGCTGACCTGGCGGCTGGCGGCGACGCGCACCGCATCGGCGCGCAGATCCTGATCCAGGATCGACACGGTCAGCTTCATCCGCTCGCCCGGCGTATTGGGATCGATATACCAGTCGGTGACGACCACGCCGCCGTTCGAATCGGTCTGCGCCAGCGGCATGAAGGACAAGGTGTCGAGCGTCGCGCGCCACAGATAGGCGTTGACGCCGATCGTCGTCACGCGCGAGGCGGCCAGATCCGCCTTGGGCCGGTCCTTGGAACCACCGCCGCACGCCGCGAGCGGCAGGAGCGCGGCCAGCAGCAGGCCGGCGGAAACTGGGGCGGGTAGGCGACGGGCCATCAGGCATGTCCTAGCTAGAAAAGACGAAAATCAGCCCGCTTCTATAGTGTCCGCGCGGCAATGGGCAAGGGGCGCTGGATCGGTCGATGACGCGCGAGCGGTCATGGCGAAAAATCTTGCGCCTCCGGCACCTTCGCCAAAGCTGTGGGTTTGGAGCAACAGCTTGGAGAAAAAGCCGTTCCGCCTCTAGCCAGTGGCGGCTTTGTCGGTGTAATGCGTTAACAAATACAAGTCGGCGGGGACGAGATTCGGGTCATGCGCATGAACAGGGGATATTTAGCGGTAGCAGGATCGGCAGTTGCCGTTGCCGGCTTCCTGCTGTCTCCCGCCATTGGCGCGGCGACGTATCTGGCGCGGCTGCGGCCCGATGCACCGGTATCTCTGGGCGCGCTCGGCAGCATCTCCTCCTTCACCCCTACCACCAAGGATCCGCAGCTGGCGGCGGCATACGCCAAGATTGCAGCATCCGCCAGCCGGCAGGGTTTCCGATTCACGCCGACCAGCGGATCGCTGAGCGGCCAGCGGGAAATCACCATCATGGTCCGCGCAAGCGATCGTGGCGGCGCGGACAAGGCGGCAACGCCGGTTGATATCAAACCCATGGCGTTCAGCCTCAATGGTGCGCACAACTGGCGCAAGTTCGCCTTGCCCGAATCGGTGGGCCGCAAATCGCTTGATCCGGTGCCGGTCGAAACGATGGTCGACGCCAAGAATTTCTCTCTGGATGACGGCAAGAAGGATCGCTTCAGCACCAAGGTGCTGATCGAAAGCCGCCGCGAACCCGGCGTCGCCGCGCGCAACCCGTCGGCGGACAAGGATTATTCGCTGGATCTGGCCAGTTCCTATTCGTTGACGCGCAACCTCAACGTGACGGCGGGCGTGCGCTACAATAATAATGTCGCGGGTCGGCTGACCCCGATGACCGACGACCGGCAGGATAGCCAAGCCGTCTATCTGGGCACCAGCTTTAAATTCTGACGGTTAGCCCACGGTCGAATCGTGCGACAAGCGGTCGCTCCAGCGTGAAGTCGCACGAATTTCGGCTCCAATATGGCAATAGCGATGATTGATTCGTGCCATCGTCAGTCCGTGGGCCTCCCGATGGTCCTGCGCCTTAGCTCATTCCTATGATCCGCCAGCGATTCGGCACGTTTCGCGGTCTGGTGCGGCTCGCCCTGTCGTACCCGCAGATGGTTCTTGGCCTCTCGTCGAGCAAACCCTGCGATGCCGCCGCCGTGCGTCGGCTGGTCTTCGTTTGTCAGGGCAATATCTGCCGTAGCGCCTTTGCTGAAGCGGTTGCCCGCCGCGCAGGCCTGCGCGCGGTGTCCGTGGGGCTGTCCACCACGCCCGGCCGCCCGGCGCATCCGCCCGCGATCACCGCCGCGCAATCGCTTGGCTACGACCTCCAGGCCCATCGCGCCACCGATCTGGCGGAGTATCACCCGGAGCCGGGGGATCTGCTGCTGGTCATGGAGGTGCGGCAACTGGCCCGGCTTTCCGCCGACCCGCGTCTGCGCGATGTGCCGCGCACCCTGCTAGGCCGCTGGACCCGGCCGATGATGCCGCATCTGCATGATCCTTATGGACTGGACGACAGCTACATGATGCAGTGCCTGGCGCGGATCGAGCGCGCGGTCATGCGGCTCGCCGTCAGCTTTCCCGGCGCACGGCTTTCCTGACGATCTGCGCCATGTCGCGCAGCCAGGGCCGCATGTCGCGCCAGGACCAGACATAATAGCGCGACCGCGGGTCGAGGAAGCCGATCAGATAGCCGCCCAGTTCCGCCAGAGGCCGCCGGTCGAAATAGGGATCGTCGATCGCGCGCGGGCGCAGCAGGATGCGCGCCAGCCGCTTGGTTTCGGGCACCATGTAACGCGCACGCAGATCGTCCCGAGGCGCAGGCGCGGCTTCGTCCTGCCCCAGAACCGTGCGACGATAGGCCTCCCACGCGAAATGCGCTCCGCAGGCCCGTGCGAGCGGCTGGCTGCCCCAGAAGCGGCCATTGACCTCCATCAGCCAATAGCGACCCGTTTCAGGATCATGGCGATATTCGACCATGGCCTGACCTTCCCAACCCAGCGCCTGCAGCAATCTTTCCGACAGCGTCATTTGCGCGTCATGGCGATCCATCGGCTCTGCCCGGCAGAGCGTCGACACTCCGCCTTCCGGCGGCCATTCATGCAGCCGCCGATGCTGAAAGCGGAGCGTCGCCCGGCCGTCCTGCATATAGAGCATCTGCCCCAGGCCATGACCGGCGCAATATTGCTGGATCAGCGGCCAGCGGCCAATGGGCGCAAACCGGTCCAGCAAGGCGCGCAGGTCTTCGGGACCATGAAGATAATCCGTCTTGCGCCATTCCAGGCCTGCGGCCTCCAGCACCGGCAGGATGGCCTGCGGGTTCGCCCATTTGGCGACCAGCGGATAACGCATGTCCGCCATGCGCGCGGCAAAATCCTCACCGGCCAGCGGTTGCCATGTCTGCGGCGTCAACAGGCCGACATTAGCGGCGACTTCCAGCGTCTGCCGCTTGTCCAATACCCGCGCCAGCCGATCCAGTCGTGGCGCGAATATATGGCAATCGCCGATCACCGGCGGCAACGTCGCCAGCTCCAGCAGGTCGGATTCCGCGATCGCCAGCACGGCGCGCGCGCCGGTTTGCGCGATCACATCGGGCAGCCAGGATGCGATCGCCCCATCCGGGCGCTGCGTCCAGTCGCGGCAATAGCGCGACGCGACGGCGATGGCGGACGCATCACGCGCAATGCCATGCACGGGAACATCATGCGCCCCCAACTCTCGCGTGATCGTGAGGGCGATGGCATTTTCCATGCCAAGCAGAAGAACGCCCGGCAGCGCGCTCACGCAGGAATAAGCCGATGCTCGTAGCGCCACGTCGCCACCGCCTGCGCCGCCATGCGCAATCCAGTGCGCAGCCGGTTGGGTGCGACGCGATCCAGTCGCCGCTCGGGCGCATCGGCGAGCGATGGCGCGAGGTCGCGGAATCCCGCGCCGTGCACCCCCGGCATCCGTGCAGCTTCATGGCATAACTGCTCGAACCGGCGAATTACGGCGCCGTTGGGGCGGGCACGGTCACGCGACAGCATTTCAAAACTATGAGTCACTACGACGAAAGCGTCATGATCGTTGCGGACGGCGTGGCGCAGCCCGGCGCGCATTTCCGCCGCCGACATGGCGCAAATCTGCGCCGGGCGAAATCCACCAGGGCGATCGACGATGCCTGATACCGGCAATTCGGCCACGCCATGAATGCGTTTCGCGCCAATCTGGCTGTGGTCTGCCGAGATGCGACAGTCACCACCTAGATAGGCCGGGTTCACACTGCTGTCCCAGTCGATGCCGACCGCTGCCAGCGCGCGCAGCGTATCGTCATTGGCCCCGAAATTACCAGCGCGAAAGGCCGTGATCGGCGGCGCGCCGGCTTGCTCCAGCAGGCTTTTCGCCAAGCCCAGCAGCGTCACCTGATCGGCAAGCGAAAAGTCCCCGATGTTGCGAGCCTGCCGCCCCTCCACTGGCGAGGCCTTGGCCCAGGCGAGCCACTCGGTGTGGATATGCAGCTGCGCCTCATGGCCGCGGCCAACGACCTCGCCGACGATGGGTCGCAGGAAGTCAGCGCCATGGACTAGCGCCGGGAGCGGATCGATGAAGAAGACGCCCTTCAGTCCGTGGCGGTCCAGAACGTCCATCTGCCAGCCAATGCCGCATGCACGCCCGCCCGCCTCGGCATGGATCGAACGCCGCACATTCTCGTCCAGGCTGGCCCCACGCTGCTGCCACAGGGCGGACAATTCGGTGTCGACGGTGATGAGCAACGCGGTCATGCGGCGATCCGGTCAAAAGTGTTCCGCCCCTGTAGCCCCAATCCGTTAAGGAGCGGTATTATGTCCGGGATATGTCTGCGCGCGCAACGCCGCGCAATATGCATGCCCGGTTTCGTCAGTCGAGCAGGGAAAATTCGCCATAGCTGCCCTGAAAGAAGAGCAAGGGCCGGTCAGGGCGCTCCGCTTCCAGCGCGACGACGCGCCCCAGCACGATATGATGATCCCCCGCCTCATGCACCGCATCGAGCGTACAGTCGATCCAGGCGACGACATCGTCCAGGATCGGCGATCCATTGGCCGATGCGCGATGGGCGATGCCGGCAAATTTGTCGGGGCCGGGCGCGGCGATCTGACGGCACAGCGCCAATTGGTCGCTGGCGAGGATATTGACGCAGAACCGGCCGACCTTTTCGATACGGGGCCAGCTGCTCGACGACTTTGCCGGGAAGAAGGCGACCAGCGGCGGATCGAGCGAGACGGATGTGAAGGATCCCACCACCATGCCCACCGGCGCGCCATGCGGTTCGATAGCGGTCACGACGCAGACGCCGGTTGGATAATGGCCAAGCACGCGGCGGAAGGTCGCGCTGTCAAAACCGGTCATGTTCAAGGCGTGGCGCTCCCCGATGCTGCTAATGCGCATCCCTGTCGCGTCACCATGGCTCGGCGCAAGCGAAAAGCGACAGGGAACCGGTCAGAGCGCCACGCCGCCCGCCGCCAGCACCGCCAGCGTCAGCAATTCCGACGCGTTGGAGGACATGGTCGCGATCTGGACGGATTTCTCCATGCCCACCAGCAAAGGGCCTATCATCGACGTGCCGCCCAATTCGCGCAGCAGCTTGGCCGAGATATTGGCGGACTGAAGCCCCGGCATGACCAGGACATTGGCCGGACCCGACAGGCGGCTGAACGGGTAATTTTTCATCACCGCCGGGTTGAGCGCCGCGTCGGGCGTCATTTCGCCTTCATATTCGAAATCCACCGTCCGTTCGTCCAGCAGTTTCACCGCGCCGCGGATATTGTCGAGGAAGCTGCCCGGCGGGTTGCCGAAATTGGCGTAGGACAGGAACGCAACGCGCGGATCATGGCCCATGCGTCGCGCAACCGCGACCGTGCCGATCGCGATATCGGCCAGCTCCGCCGCGCTTGGCCGCTCGTTGACCGTGGTATCGGCCAGGAACACCGTCTTGTCCTTCGCCACCATGACATGGATGCCAAAGGGCGTGCGGCCCGCCGCCGGGTCCATGACCCGCTTCACCTCGCGCAGCGTCTGGGCATAGGGCCGCGTCATGCCGGTCAGCATCGCGTCGGCGACGCCCATCTTGACCAGCAATGTGCCGAAAATGTTGCGATCCCGATTCACCATCCGCTCGCAGTCACGGCGCAGATAGCCGCGCCGCTGCAACCGGGCATAGAGCATCTCGACCATGTCGGGCACCAGCGGCGAATTGACGCTATTGTGCAGCTCAAAGCTCTCAGGATCTCGCACGCCCAGTTCGCGTAGCTTGTCCACCACATGGCCCCGCCCGACCAGCACAGGCACCCCATAGCCCAATTCCCGGAACTGGATGGCGGCGCGCAGCACGACTTCCTCCTCCGCCTCGGCAAAGACGACGCGCTTGGGATTGGCCTTGGCGATTTCATAGGCGCTGGTCAGCACCGATGTCGTGGGGTTGAGCCGCGCCTTCAGGGATTGGCGATAGGCGCCCAGATCCTCGATCGGCCGCTGCGCCATGCCGGTTTCCATGGCCGCTTGCGCGACGGCGGCCGGCACCACTTCCATCAGACGCGGATCGAAGGGCGCGGGAATGATGTAATCGGGTCCGAAACTGTGCGACCGGCCATAGGCCTTGGCCACTTCCTCGGGCACGCGTTCGCGCGCCAGTTCGGCGATCGCCTTGGCCGCCGCCAGCTTCATCGCTTCGTTGATGCCGGTCGCCCTGACGTCCAGCGCGCCGCGAAAGATGAAGGGGAAGCCAAGCACATTGTTGACCTGATTGGGAAAATCGGACCGCCCGGTCGCGACGATCGCATCGGGCCGCACCGCCTTGGCGTCGGGTGGCAGGATTTCAGGGTCGGGATTGGCCATGGCAAAGATGATCGGCTTGTCCGCCATGGACGATACCATGTCCGGGCTCATCGCGCCCGCGACCGACAGCCCCAGAAAGACGTCGGTGCCCTTCACGGCCTCGGCCAGAGTGCGCGCGTCGGTCCTGACGGCGTGCGCCGACTTCCACTGGTTCATGCCCTCCGTACGGCCCTGGTAGATGACGCCCTTGCTGTCGCACATGATGACATTGTCGTGCGGCACGCCCAGCGCCTTGATGAGCTCGGTGCAGCTGATCGAGGCTGCCCCCGCGCCGTTCACCACCACCTTCATGTCCTTCATGTCGCGACCGGTCAGCAACGCGGCGTTGAGCACGCCGGCGGCCGCGATGATCGCGGTGCCATGCTGGTCGTCGTGAAAGACCGGAATGTTCATCCGTTCTTTCAGCGTCTGTTCGATGATGAAGCATTCGGGCGCCTTGATATCTTCAAGGTTGATGCCGCCAAAGCTCGGCTCCATCAGTTCGACCGCGTCGATGAAGCGGTCGACATCCTCGGTCTTCAGCTCGATGTCGATTGAATCGACATCGGCGAAGCGCTTGAACAGCACCGCCTTGCCCTCCATCACCGGCTTGGACGCCAGCGCACCCAGATTACCGAGGCCCAGGATCGCGGTGCCGTTGGAGATGACTGCAACCAGATTACCCTTGGCGGTGTAGTCATAAGCGGTGGCGGGGTCGGCCGCGATCGCCCGCACCGGAACCGCAACGCCCGGCGAATAGGCAAGGGACAGGTCGCGCTGCGTCGCCATCGGCTTGGACGCGATGATCTCTATCTTTCCGGGACGGCCCGTCGCGTGGAAGAACAGCGCCTCGCGCTCGGAAAATTCCACATTGGATCGGTCGGACATTACGGGCTCCCAAATATTGGAACTTCTGGAAAGATGAACAGGCCCTAGCGGCGCGCCTATCTTGTGGGCAAGTGCGAGATGCGCAATTTTCCTGCACATTTCGTGACACTCTGGTTTCGGCCCGATGTTCGGGCTATCCGCTGCGCCATGGCGAAATCCAGCGACACGACCGCCCAGCCCACGCCGATGATGGCGCAATATCTGGCGCTCAAGGCGCAGGCGCAGGACTGCCTGCTTTTCTACCGGATGGGTGATTTCTTCGAGCTTTTTTTCGACGACGCGAAATTGGCGGCGGCGACGCTGGACATCGCGCTTACCAGCCGGGGCGATCATGACGGCGCGCCGATTCCGATGTGCGGCGTTCCCGTGCACAGCGCTGAATCCTATCTCGCGCGGCTGATAAAGGGCGGCCATCGCGTCGCCATCGCGGAACAGACTGAAACCCCGGCCCAGGCCAAAGCGCGCGGGAGCAAGGCATTGGTCGCCCGCGACATTGTTCGCTACGTCACCGCCGGCACGCTGACCGAAGAAACGCTGCTCGACGCGCGGCGTGACAATATGCTCGTGGCGCTGGCGCAGGTCGGCGGCGAGGCATCGGGCGAAGTCGGCATCGCCGCGGCCGATATTTCGACCGGCCGCTTTGAAACCCTGACCTGCCCCATCGCCGACCTACCCGCAGAACTGGCCCGTCTGCGGCCAAGCGAAACCGTGCTGGCAGACGGCGCGACGATCGATGTTCCGGGCGCCACAGCCTTTGATCGCGCCGCTTTCTCCAGCAGTCGTGCGGAGGGGGCGCTCAAAAAGCTGTTCGGGGTCGCCACGCTCGACGGATTTGGTCAGTTCAGCCGCGCGGAACTGGCCGCCATGGGCGGGCTGGTCGCCTATCTCGATCATGCGGGCAAGGGCACGCTGCCCTTCCTTGCGCCGCCCCTGCGCAAGGCGAGCGGCGCGCATGTCGCGATCGATGCGGCGACGCGGGAAAGCCTGGAGATCGTCGCCACCACCGCCGGCGCGCGCGCCGGCAGCCTGCTCGGCGCGATCGACCGGACAGTCACGGGCGCGGGCGCGCGTCTGCTGGCGCAGGATATTTCCGCGCCGCTGATGGACCTGTCCGCTATAGAGGCGCGCCTCGGGCTGGTGCAGATGTTCCATGACGATGCGGGCCTGCGCGATCAGGTTCGCGGCGCTTTGCGTGCCCTGCCCGACATTGGCCGCGCGCTGGGGCGCGTCGCGGTCGGTCGGGGCAGCCCGCGCGATCTGGGCCAGCTGCGCGATGGCCTTGGCGAAGCCCGGATGCTGCGCGAGCGGCTGGGCCGCCTGCCCGACCTGCCGCCGCTGCTGCAACAATTGCTGCCGGCCCTTGATGGCCATGGCGAGATGGTCGACGCCTTGTCGCGCGCGCTCGTCCCAGCGCCGCCGACCGAGACTGCCAATGGCGGTTATATCGCCGATGGCTATGACGCGGCCTTGGACGAACTGCGCCGCATGGCTGGGGACGGCCGCCGCGCCATCGCCGCGCTGGAAGCGAAATATCGCGAGCAGACCGGCATCGGCGCGCTCAAGATCCGGCACAATGGCGTGCTCGGCTATCATGTGGAGGTGCCGGCCCGCGCCGCTGACGCGCTGATGGCGCCCGACAGCGGCTTTACCCATCGGCAGACGCTGGCCGGCGTGGTGCGTTTCAATTCGGTGGACCTGCATGAGGAAGCCGGGCGCGTCGCCCAGGCCGGCGCCCATGCGCTGGTCGCGGAAGCCGCGCATCTGGAGGACCTCACCACTGCCGTCCTGAATCGCAAGGCCGATATTGCCCGCGCGGCCGATGCGCTCGCCCGGCTCGACGTTGCCGCCGCGCTGGCCGAACGCGCGGCGGAGGGGGGATGGCAGCGGCCCCATTTCGTGCCGGCAGACAGTGCTGGGGGTCATGGGGGCCAATGTCTCGACATCGTTGGCGGCCGGCATCCGGTGGTGGAGGATGCGCTGCGCAAGGACGGCCAAGCCTTCGTCGCCAATGATTGCCGGCTTGGTGAAAGCGATCGACTCTGGCTGGTGACCGGCCCCAATATGGGCGGCAAGTCGACCTTCCTGCGGCAGAACGCCCTGATCGTGATATTGGCGCAGGCGGGTGGCTATGTCCCGGCCCAGTCAGCGACGATGACGCTGGTCGATCGTTTGTTCAGCCGCGTCGGCGCATCGGACAATCTGGCCAAGGGCCGGTCGACCTTCATGGTCGAAATGGTGGAAACCGCGGCGATCCTTTCGCAAGCGACGACGCGCAGCTTCGTGATCCTGGACGAAGTCGGGCGCGGCACGTCCACCTATGACGGGCTGGCGCTCGCCTGGGCGGTGGTGGAGGCGGTGCATGAGGTCAACCAGTGCCGCTGCCTCTTTGCCACCCATTATCATGAACTGACGCGGCTTGCCGAAACGCTCCCCGCCCTTTCGCTGCACCATGTTCGCGCGCGCGAATGGAAGGGCGATCTCATCCTGCTGCACGAACTGGCGCAGGGGCCGGCCGATCGCAGCTATGGCCTGGCGGTCGCGCGGCTCGCAGGTCTGCCGCCTGCGGTTCTGAAGCGCGCGAAGGATGTCCTGGCCCGGCTGGAAGCGGGCAAGGCCAAGACTGGCGGCATCGCGGCAGGCCTGGACGACCTGCCCCTGTTCGCTGCGGCTGCGGCGCAGGAGAATGAAGCGGCCGACCCGCTGCGCGAGGCGATCGAGGCGATCGATGCCGACGCCCTGTCCCCGCGCGACGCGCTCGATCACATCTATCGACTGAAACAACTGGTCGCGCAGGGGCAGCGCGACTAGATAGCGCAGCATGGTCATGCAATTCCCCGCTTTGGGATCGCGCCGCGCGATCATCGACCGGCGCGCCATTTCCGATCGGATCAACGCCCTGGCGCAGGAGCACCGCGGCGATCCCATGCGGCTGCGCGGCCTGATCGTGCAGGAATTGAAAGCTGCGCTCGACCATGGCCGGGCGGATGTCGCACGTCGGCTGGAGGCGCGACCGACCCGTGGGCGCGAAGCGGTAAGCGCCTTTGCCTTCCTGATCGACCAGATATTGCGGCTGCTCTACGACGCGACGACGCATCACCTCTACCCTGCCGGCAATCGCAGCACCGGCGAGCGGATCGTGCTGATCGCCGTGGGCGGCTATGGCCGGGGTGAAATGGCGCCGCACAGCGATGTCGATATCGGCTTCATCACGCCCTGGAAGCCGACCGGCTGGACCGAGCAGGTGATCGAATCCATGCTCTATTCGCTGTGGGACCTGGGGCTCAAGGTCGGGCACTCCAGCCGGTCGATCGACGAAACGATCCGCATGGCCAAGAGCGACCTCACGGTGCGCACCGCCCTGCTGGAAGCGCGCTATATCTGGGGCGACCGCTCGCTCTACGAGGAAAGTTCGGCCCGATTCGATGCCGAAGTAATGCAGGGCAATGCCCGCGCCTTCGTCACGGAAAAGCTGGAGGAGCGCGACGAGCGGCACCGGCGCATGGGCGACAGCCGTTATGTCGTCGAACCCAATGTGAAGGAAGGCAAGGGCGGCCTGCGCGACCTCCACACCCTCTTCTGGATCGGCAAATATGTAAACCGCGTCCGCTCCGTCGCGGAGCTGGTCGATGTGGGCCTGCTCACCCAGGCGGAGCTGCGCCAGTTCCAGAAGGCGGAGGATTTCCTCTGGGCGGTGCGCTGCCACCTGCACAGCATCACCGGCCGTGCTGAGGATCGGCTGACGTTCGACCTGCAACTGGAAACCGCGACCCGGATGCACTTCACCGGACGCGCCGGTCGGTCGGGCGTCGAGCGCTTCATGCGCTATTATTTCCTGAACGCCAAAACGGTCGGCGATCTGACCGCCGTCTTCCTGGCGCATCTGGACGACCAGCTTGGTCCCAAGGGCCGCCGCTATATCCCCAGCCTGTTCCGCAGGCCCAAGAAGCTGGAAGGGTTCGTGCTGGATCGCGGGCGATTGAGCCTGCCGACCGACGATTTTTTCCAGGCGGACCCAGTGCGCCTGCTGGAAATATTCGCGCTGGCGGACAAGCACGGGCTTCAGATTCACCCCAGCGCGATGCGCGCTGCCAGCCGCGATGCTGGCCTGATCACCAACAAGGTGCGCAAGGACGCGCGCGCCAACGGCTTTTTCATGGATGTGCTGACGTCCCCGCGCGATCCGGAAACGGTGCTGCGCTGGATGAACGAATCGACTGTGTTCGGCCGCTTCATTCCCGATTTCCGCCGCGTCGTCGCGCAGATGCAGTTCGACATGTATCATCACTATACGGTCGATGAGCATACGATCCGCGCGGTTGGCTTGCTCGCGCGTATCGAAAAGGGCGAACTTGGCACCGACCATCCGCTCGCCACCGACCTGATGGGGAAATTGCTGTCGCGCCGTGTCCTCTATGTCGCGGTGCTGCTGCATGACATTGCCAAGGGGCGCGGCGGCGATCACAGCCTGTTGGGCGCGGACATCGCCGACTCGCTCTGCCCGCGCCTTGGCCTGAGCGCCGCCGAAACCGAAACCGTCGCCTGGCTGGTGCGCTATCACCTTCTCATGTCCGCCACCGCCTTCAAACGCGATCTGGCCGATTACAAGACCATCCTCGATTTCGTGGAAGTGGTGCAAAGCGCGGAGCGACTGCGCCTGCTGCTGTGCCTCACTGTCGTTGATATTCGCGCGGTGGGACCGGGCGTGTGGAACAGCTGGAAACGGCAGCTGCTGGGCGATCTTTACGAAGCGGCCGAGGAAGTGCTGCGGCTTGGCCACAAGCAGAAGGGGCGCAGCGAGCGGGTAGCCGCGAAACAGGATATGCTGCGCCAGACATTGGGCATGAGCGAGGAGACGTTCGAGGCGTTCAGCGGCCGGTTGCCCGAATCCTACTGGATCGCGGAGCCTGAGGATATCCTGATCCACAACGCCCAGCATATTCTGGAAGCGGGCGATTCGCCGCTGTCGATTGCCGCGCAATATTATCCGCAGCGCGGCGCGACGCTCATCACCGTCTACGCAGCCGACCATCCGGGCCTGTTCTATCGGATCGCGGGCGCCATTCATCTGGCGGGCGGCAACATCATCGACGCGCGCATCCATACGACACGCGACGGCGTCGCCATCGATAATTTCCTGGTGCAGGATCCGCTGGGCGGCGCTTTCCACAGCCCCGAACAGCTCCAGCGCATTCGCAGCGCGATCGAGGATTCGCTGTCGAACCGCCATCGCCTGATCACGAAGCTATCAGCCCGCCCCCTGCCCCGCACCCGCGCCGAAGCGTTCCGCATCGAGCCCAATGTGCTGATCGACAACAAGGCATCAAATCGCTTCACCGTGATTGAAGTGAATGCCCGCGATCGGCCTGCACTGCTGTTCAGCCTTGCCAACGCGCTGTTCCAGTCGAAGGTCACGGTCCACAGCGCCCATGTCGCCACCTATGGCGAGCGCGCGGTCGACACCTTCTACATCACCGACCTGATCGGCGGAAAGATCGAGAGCAAGGCGCGACTCCAGACGCTGGAACGCCGGCTGCTGGCGGCCGCCGGCGGCGAAGTAGGCGAGGCGCTGGAGCGGGCCTGAGCGCGCGAAGATCAGGGACGAATGTCCATGACATCGCCGGGTCGCAGCATCGGGAGCAGGCGCAGCATGTCTGCCCGCTCCACCGCCACGCATCCGGCTGTCGGTCGGCCTTCCGACAGGTGGAAGAAGATGGCGCTCCCCTGCCCTGCGACGGGTGGCGCGTCATTATGGCCCAGCACCACGATCACGTCATAGGCATCGTCGCTGCGTATGAGGCTTTCAGCCGAAAAGGCGCGCGGCAGTCGGATGGGCCGGTTATAGGCGGGGTCCGCGCCATCGTCGGACCAGCCATCATCTGCGCGGATCCAGCGCCAGGGCAGGTGGATATTGCACGCCGGCGCCTTGCCCGGCCGCAACAGCACACCCCGCAACGGCCAACGCCCGATCGGCGTGCAGCCATCGCCTTCCCGCTTGTCGGCAGCCACGCAGGCGCCGCCCCGTCCGATCGTGCAATCCATCATCAGGTCGCCAAAGCTCAGCTGCCCGGCAGCGCAATCGACGCGGATCACGTTCAAAGCTGGTGGCCGGTCCGGTCGCGCTTGGTGGCGAGATAGCGTTCATTATGCGGATTGGCCGGCAGGATGATCGGCAGGCGTTCGGCGACCTTGATCCGGGCCGCCTCCAGCCCGGCGACCTTGTTGGGATTATTGGTCAGCAACCGCACGGTGCCCACATTCAACAGGTCGAGCATCCGCGCCGCGACCGAAAAGTCGCGCGCGTCGATCGCAAAGCCCAGCCGGACATTGGCGTCGACGGTGTCGAACCCCTGATCCTGCATCGCATAGGCGCGCAATTTGTTGACCAGACCGATCCCGCGCCCTTCCTGCCGCAGATAGAGCAATATGCCCCAGGGCGCGTCGGCGATCCGGTGCAGCGCCTCGTGCAATTGCGGGCCGCAATCGCATTTCAGGCTGCCCAGCGCGTCCCCGGTCAGGCATTCGCTGTGCAGCCGGACAACCGGCGGGGACGCATCGCGTTTCCCCACGATCAGTGCGACATGCTCGCGCGGCTCGTCAGGACTGCGAAAGGCGACGATTTCCGCGGTTTCGCTTGCCGACACCGGCAGGCGCGCCCGGGTAGCTATGGCCAGATGGATCGCGTCGTCATAGGCAGCTATATCATCGGCGCTTGCCTCCACCTCTGCCTCGCCATCAGGTTCGCTCACGAAATAGGCCGGCAAGATACCGGCCAGCCGCGCCAGCCGCAGCGCCGCCTGGGCGGCATGGGGGCTGACGAGAGGCCGCGCTCGGAAAGGTCCTTTAAGCGGTGAGGACAGGTCCAGCACCGGATCGGCGATGCTGGTCGCAACATCCGCATCGATCCAGGGCATGCGTTCAATCTGCACCGGGCGTTCGGGATCCGCCGCCGCCAGCTGGTTGGCGAGTTTCAATGTTTCGGCGCGCGCAGCGGAAATCAATATGTCGGCTTTGCCGTCGGGATCGAAGGCCGCCAGCGTCACCGCATCCGCGCCCTCGATCGCCATCAGGCGGATCGCGCCATCGTCCGCGGCCAGCCGCACCGCCCAGCCGCGGCGCAGCGCGTCGATCGCCCGCGCAGCGTTGCGCCCCGCCCCGCCCGCCATCAGAAGGCGAAGTCCGTGATGATCGGAATATGGTCCGACGGTTTGATCCAGCTGCGCGCCGGCTCGATCACGCGGTGGCCAACCGCCTTGTCCGCAACATCGCGGGTCATCCACATATGGTCCAGCCGCCGCCCGCGATCGGACGCCGCCCAGTCCTTCGCCCGATAGCTCCACCAAGTGTAGAGCCGGGCTGGCGCGGGATGGAAATGACGCCCGATATCGACCCAGTCGTTCGATGCCTGTAGCCGCCCCAATATCTCGCATTCGATGGGCGTGTGACTGACCACGTCAAGCAACTGGCGATGGCTCCACACGTCGCATTCCAGCGGCGCGATGTTGAAATCGCCGGTCAGGATGGTGGGCTTGTCCTCCAGCGCCGCCGACCATTCGATCATACGCTCCAGAAAATCCAGCTTCTGGCCGAACTTGGGGTTCACCTCCCGATCGGGTACGTCGCCGCCGGCAGGCACATAGACATTTTCGATGCGCACGCCATTGTCCAGTCGAACGCCGACATGGCGCGCCTCGCCATTGGCCTGCCAGTCCAGCCGGTCATCTTCATGGATCGGCACCTTGCTCAGGATCGCCACCCCATGATGCATGCGCTGACCGTTCAGCACCTGATGCACATAGCCCATGCGCCGGAACATGTCGGTGGGGAAGGTTTCGTTCACCACCTTGGTTTCCTGCAAGCACAGGATGTCGGGGGATTCCTGCCGCAGCAAGTGTTCGACGATGTCGATGCGGGCGCGGACGCTGTTGATGTTCCAGGAGCAGACGGAGAGGGTTTGGGCCATGGGCTTGCCCTAAAAGCGTGCGGGACGTTGCGCAAGCCGCCCGCATGTTCACCGGCGGCGGACAATGTAAGACCCCCGCTCCGGGGGCGTGGAACGGGGGTCTCGATCGCGCCCTTGAAGCGCTTCGCAGCGAAAGATGGGGACCGGGTAACAGGGGGGAAATCCCGGTTTTGCCTTCCGCTGTGAAATCTTGATTAGCGTCGCGGATATGAGCGGCAGATGAACGGCGCGGAAAGTTTTTCCATCCGTCGCGCCGGACGCTCCAGTCAGCCGCCTGCGGAACGGCCACGTGGACGCGGATCGGTCCAGCGAAAGGCATTATTGTCCACCGGCACCCCGTAACGCTGATTGGTCAGGCGCACGGCCGTACGGTTATTCTGCGAATCAAGCGCCACCCAGCCATAAAGCTGCAAGCCGGCGGGACTCGCGGCGTCGCGCTTGAAGATCATGGTGATGGTGCCGAACTCCGGCCGTTTGGGATCGCGCGCCTGAACGGACAGGATCGACGGGTCGTCGGTCGGGATCACCTTGCCGAATTTCGACAGGTCCTTGCTTGGATCGATCAACGCACCCAACGGCGAATTGCCGATCGGCCAACGCTGGACCTGCCGCACCTCATAGTCGATGACGGTCAGCGCCTTGCCATCTCCCACGATCAGCAATGGCACGCCCTTTTGATACTGGAAGCGGATCTTGCCGGGCTGCTTCAGCGTCAGCTTGCCGGTCAGCGTCTGGCCATTGCGGTCGGTCTGGCTGAAATCGGCGGTCATGGTCGTCACCGCGCGGATATAGGCATTGACCCGCGACAGGTCCGACTGGTTTTGCTGCGCGGTGGCCGGGACGGTCGGTATGACCAGCGGCGCAGAGGCAAGGACCAGCATAAGGGGCGCAACGATGCGCTTCATGGCGTGTAACTCCGGTTCGTTCCTGTGGGATCTGACCTAGAAGGCGGGGCTTGAACCCGCTGTGAACCCGCTCGTTCCGAAACTGCAAGGATTTGCGCAAGCGAAATCCTGCCGCGTCCCGCTTGCCCAAATCAAAAAAAGGGCCGGTCCGAAGACCAGCCCTGAAAGTTTTTAGGAGAGGATGCCTGAAAGGCCCGTTCCTTATGTCGTCAGGCCGGCGTCCACTCAAATGCGAAGGCTTCGATCACGATTGCATGCCCTGCAATCGCATCAGATGGGATTGCCATTCTCGTCGCGCAGCACTTCGCGCCGGCCGACATGGTTGGGCGGACCGACTAGGCCCTCCTCCTCCATCCGCTCGATCAGGCGCGCCGCGCTGTTATACCCGACGCGCAATTGCCGTTGGAGCCAGCTGGTCGAGGCCTTCTGGTTTTCGAACACCAGCTGACATGCCTTGCGGAACAGCTGCGCGTCCGGGCTGTCATCGCCCAGATCGACGCCATCGAGCGCAAAGCTGCCTTCCTCCGGTTCCTCGGTGACGGCGGAGATATAGTCGGGCTGCCCCTGCGCGCGCCAATGGTCGGCAACCATCCGCACTTCGTCATCCGATACGAAGGGACCATGAACGCGGGTCAGGCCCTTGCCGCCATGCATATAGAGCATGTCGCCCTTGCCCAGCAGTTGTTCGGCACCCTGCTCGCCCAGGATGGTGCGGCTGTCGATCTTGCTGGTGACGAAGAAGCTGATGCGGGTCGGCAAATTCGCCTTGATGACGCCGGTGATGACGTCGACCGATGGGCGCTGGGTTGCAAGTATCAGGTGGATGCCTGCCGCGCGCGCCTTTTGCGCGAGGCGTTGGATCAGGAATTCGACTTCCTTGCCCGCCGTCATCATGAGGTCGGCCAGCTCGTCGACCACCACCACGATCTGCGGCAGCGGCTGGAAATCGAGCTGCTCCTCCTCATAGATGGGCTTGCCGGTTTCGGGATCATAGCCGGTCTGGACGCGCCGGCCGAGCGGCTTGCCCTTGGCCTTGGCGGCGCGCACCTTCTCGTTATAGTTGGCGAGATTGCGGACCGAAATGGACGCCATCATGCGGTAGCGGTCCTCCATCTGCTCCACCGCCCATTTGAGCGCGCGGATCGCCTTGCTCGGTTCGGTCACGACCGGCGACAGCAGATGCGGGATGTCGTCATAGGTCGACAATTCCAGCATCTTGGGATCGATCATGATGAGGCGCAGCTGGTCGGGCGTCATGCGATAGAGCAGCGACAGGATCATCGCATTGAGGCCCACCGACTTGCCCGACCCGGTGGTGCCCGCGATCAGCAGATGCGGCATGGGGGCGAGGTCCGCGATGATCGGCTCGCCCGAAATATTCTTGCCAAGAATGATCGGCAAAGTTGCTTCCTGGCCGAATTGCTCGCTGGTAATGAGTTCGCGGAAGGACACGCCCTCCCGATTGGCATTGGGCAGTTCGATGCCGATGACCGTGCGCCCCGGAATCGTCGCGACGCGGGCCGACAGGGCCGACATGTTACGCGCAATGTCGTCGGCCAGCGCGATGACGCGGCTTGCCTTGATACCCGGCGCGGGTTCCAGCTCATACATGGTGACGACCGGGCCAGGGCGGACCTCGGTGATGTTGCCCTTCACATGGAAATCGTCGAGCACCGATTCGAGCAGCCGGGCGTTGCGCTCCAGCGCGGCCTTGTCGATCTTGCCACCCTGATTGGCAGGAATGGGATTGAGCAGATCGGGCGAGGGCAGCGAACTGTTGCCGAACAGATCGTCCTGACTGACGGGGGCCATGGCGCGCTGCACCGGGGCGGGCTTGGGCGCCTGGATCGTGATCGGCGGCTTGGGCTCGTTCGATACCTGGCGGCGCGGCGCGATGACGCGCTCCTCTTCCTCCTCCGCCTGCGACATCGGTTCAGCGGCCGGGCTTCCCGCCAGCGCCAGACTGGGACGCGGCAGGGTCAATCGCGGAAGGGTCGGGCGACGCAGCGCGATGATCGGCTTTTCCAGCGCCAGACTGCGATAACAGATGAACAGCCCGATGATCAGCGCCAGCACGATCACGCCACCCTTGATCCAAGGAGCGGCGGCCGGAGCCTGCGCCAGCAGGCTGCCAATTCCCTTGGCCGTGACCAACCCGATCACTCCGCCCCAACCGGCAGGCAGACCGACCAGGGGATCGGTCTGGAACAGGGAAAGGGCAATGCCGATCAGAATGATGCCGAACAGACATTTGCCGAACTGGCCCTTCCACCCCTGCATATCCTGGTCGCCCCAGAGCCGACGGGCCGTGACCGCCATCAGCGGCAGGATCAGCGCCACCGGCACACCCAGCAGCCAGAGCAGAAAATCGGCCGCCCAGGCGCCGGGCGCGGCCATGATGTTGGCGACATGATCGCCCGCGACCGTGTTCATCGACGGATCGCTCGGCGCATAGCTGAGCAGCGCCAGCGCCAGGAACAAGGTCCCCAGCACCAGCGCGATCGCGCCAATCAGCGCGCCGCTGCGGATCAGGCTGCGCTTGAGCATTTCACGCCATTCCGGCGTGCGTTTGACGGTGCGGCCGACGGCCATATCCTGTCTGTGTCCCCCAAATGTTCCGTTTCGGCACAATGCGCCGAGGGGGGAGTCCGCGTCAAGCCCGCGGACCTTCAGCCTGTCGTGCCGAGGCCTGGCTTACGACGGGAGCGCAGCCAGGCGAACCAGTGCCTGCCCATCGACCCGCTGGACGGTCCATTCGTCCATCGCGCGTGCACCCAGCGCCCTATAGAAGGCGATGGACGGTTCATTCCAGTCCAGCACCGACCATTCCAGCCGCGCGCAGTCCCGATCGATCGCGAGCGCCGCGAGGCGCGCCAGCAACGCCTTGCCCGCACCCCGCCCGCGCGCCTCCGGCAGCACAAACAGATCCTCCAGATACAGGCCCGGTCGCCCTTCAAAAGTAGAAAAATTATGGAAGAACAAGGCAAAGCCCACCGCCGATCCGTCCGCCTCCGCGATCAGCACTTCCGCCATCGGACGGGGTCCGAACAGGTAGCGGCCAAGCATGTCGCGGTCCGCCTTCACCTCATGCGCCAGCCGTTCATACTCGGCGAGCGCCAGGATGAAGCCGTGGATCGTGTCGATGTCGTCGGCCTGCGCCGCGCGCACTAGGATGCTGCTCATGCCGTCCCTGCCTCCACATGGGCGATTGCCGCCCGTTTCGAGCGCGCCGCGATAAGGCAGCCGGCAACGATCAGCAAGGCGCCCGCCAGCGTCGCCAGCGTCAATGGCTCGCCAAAGATCAGCCAGCCGATGATCGCCGCCCAGATGAAGGCGCTATATTCGATCGGTATCAGGCGCTGCGCCTCCGCGCGGGCATAGGCCCAGGCCAGCACCGCGAGCGAGGTGAAGGCGAGGGTTGCGGCGAGGAGCACCAGCGGGGCGGCGTCCAGCGGCGGCATTGCCAGCCAGAAGGGCGCTGCCAGGGCAAAGACCCCCAGCATGACAAGATGCTGAAAGAAGGCGACCTCGATCGGGGAGGCCAGCTGCGCTTGCTTGCGCTGGATGATGAGGTTCCAGGCGAAGAGCACCGCGGACGCCAGCACCGCCAGCGCGCCGAGCAGGGCATCGGGCTCGTAGCGCCCCTGCAACCGACCGGACAATATGACCGCAACGCCGGTCAGACCCAGGAGCGACGCGCCGATCGCGCGCCGCCCGACGCGTTCCCTGAGCAGCCACGCCGCCAGATAGAGCGCGATCAGCGGCGCGATGAACGACAGGGCGATCGCTTCGGCGAGCGGCAAGCGCAAAATCGCCCAGAAAAAGAGCGCCGCCATGAAGGCGACCACGACGCCGCGCAGCAGATGGATGCGCAGCACCGCCGCGCCGGGCCAGCGCTGCCGCGTCGCCAGCATCAATATAAGGCCTAGCACCGTCCCCGCGAGCGCCCGCCAGAAAAGGGCATTGTAGAGCCCAATCGCCAGCCCCAGCCCTTTCATCGTCGCATCCATCACAGAGAACAACGCGACGCCCAGGCAACAGACGACAAAAGGGGCCGCGACATTATGCGGCGGTGAGGCGTCCATGGTTGCGCTTTGTCCTATTCGGCCGCTTCGACCTTGCCGGCGTCCGTGGATTCGGCCTCCAGCTTGGCCGCTTCGATCTCGGCCGCCTTGGCTTCCACCAGACGGACGATATGGTCGACCATATCGGCGTCCTGAACTATATGGTCGGTGACACCCGACAAATAGACCATATGCTTGCCCGCCCCGCCGCCGGTCAGGCCAATGTCGGTTTCGCGCGCTTCACCCGGGCCGTTGACGACGCAGCCGAGGACGGAGAGCGACAGGGGCGTATGGATATGCTGGAGCCGCTCCTCCAGCGCCTGCACGGTGCGGATCACGTCAAAGCCCTGCCGCGCGCAGCTGGGGCAGGAAATCACCTTCACGCCGCGGGTGCGGATGCCGAGCGACTTCAATATCTCATAGCCGACCCGCACTTCCTCTTCCGGTTCGGCGGACAGGGACACGCGGATAGTGTCGCCAATGCCGGCCCAAAGCAGATTGCCGATGCCGATGGCGCTTTTCACCGTGCCGCCGATCAGGCCGCCCGCTTCGGTAATGCCCAGATGCAGCGGACAATCGACCGCCTCGGCAAGGCTCGCATAGGCGGCGACGGCCAGGAACACGTCGCTGGCCTTCACCGCGACCTTGTATTCGTGGAAATCCTGATCCTGAAGCAGCTTGATATGGTCGAGCGCGCTTTCGACCAGCGCTTCGGGGCAGGGTTCGCCATATTTTTCCAGCAAATCCTTTTCGAGACTGCCGGCGTTGACGCCGATGCGGATGGAGCAGCCATTCGCCTTGGCCGCGTCCACCACTTCCTTGACCCGCGCCTCGCTGCCGATGTTGCCGGGATTGATCCGCAGGCAGGCCGCGCCCGCATCGGCGGCCTCCAGCGCGCGCTTGTAATGGAAATGGATATCCGCGACGATCGGCACGCGGGCGGCGCGCACGATCTGCTTCAAGGCGGCGGTCGACGCCTCGTCGGGGCAGGACACGCGGATGATGTCCACGCCCACCTCCTCGCAGCGACGGATCTGGTCGATCGTCGCCCTGACGTCGTGGGTGGGCGTATTGGTCATCGTCTGCACGCTGACCGGGGCGCCTCCACCCACCGGCACATTGCCGACCATGATCTGCCGGCATTGGCGACGGGCGATATCGCGCCAGGGACGCAGGCCGGGATTATGGTCGGACATGAAAAAGGGGCTCCGTGGTTACGAAGCCCCTATAGTCCTTCACGCGCCGGGTTGAAACCGCCGACGCGCACAATCGCACGCCCGGATCAGAAGCGGACGGTCAGCGACGCCGCGACCTGATCGGCATTGCCGCTGGTCTGCGCCAGCGTGGTGGCGGTTACGGTGGCCGGCGCCGGGAAATAGCTGTCGGGGCGAATGATGTTCGCCTTTTCGACGAAGGTGTGCGCGTAGCTGAGGTTGAGCGCCATCATTTCCGACATGTTCCAGGTCGCGCCGCCGGTCAGCCAGACGCGGTCGCCATCGGGCACGCGGGTGGTCAGATATTGCGGATTGGTCGGCGTGCGGTCGAACATCGTGCCGGCGCGCAGCGTCAGCGCCGGGCTGACATCATATTCGCCGCCGACGCTGACCGAATAGCTGTCCTTGTAATCCAGTTCCTTATTGGTCGTGCCGGTCGCGGACGTGACCGCGATGCCCTTGAACTTCGACCAATTATACCATTTGCCGGTGATCATCGCGCGCAGCTGCGGCGTCAGGCGGTGCATCATGCTGACGGTGACGATATCGGGCAGGTCGAGCGGCGCGGTCGCGGCGAATTCGCCATTGGCGGCTGTCAGCGGCGCGGCCAGGCCCGAGATGATCTGGGTCCCTTGCAGCTTGTGGCTGATGCCGGAGCGATAATGGACGCCGAAATTGGTGTCGCCCGTGGTGTAGAACAGGCCCGCGTTCCAGCCGACCGACCAGTCATTGCCCTTCAGGCTGGTGAAACCATCGGTCGGGACGAGCGGCGACACCTGCGGCAGCGCATTGGTCAGCGTCGCCTTCACATATTGCACGTCGACGCCACCGCCGATCGACAGATTGTCGGTCAGCTTATAGGCGGCCGATGGCTGGATATTGTAGGTTTTAAGGTCGGTGTAGAGCGAGTCGTACCGCCCGAAGAAATCATCATCATATTCCAGCTTCAGCCCAAAGGGCGCGTTGACGCCCAGGCCCAGCCACAGCTTGTCCGTCACCTGCGCGCTGGCGTAAAAGCTGGGTACCGGAATGACGCTTTCGAACGGATTGCCGCCATCGCCGCCCGTCACGGGCACTTGCACGGTCGATCCGGGGACCGAACGATAGCTGCCACGATTGGTCTGATGCGCCGACGCCATCAGGGCTGAGGCGCCAGCGGACAGCTGCACGCCCTGAAGCTGCGTCATCGCCGCCGGATTGAAATAGATGGTGGACGGATCATCCCCCGCCGCTGCGCCGCCCGACAGTGCCCGGCCAATTTCGATCGGCGACTGTTCCTGCAGATAGAAACCGCCGGCCAGCGCGGGAACGGGCGCAGCCAAGGCGGCGGTGGCGACAAGGGACCAGGATAGGCGGGTCAATGACATGGGGGTGCATCCTCTATTGTTGGCGACTCTTCTTCGGTCCGGGTTAGACGCGGCCTTCACCGCGCGAACCAGCCGGTAACGCAGGCGGCTTATCAAAGATGATGCGAATTTCCAGTATATCCGCCGCTGTTCGCCGCACTTTTGCTGGCCTTGTTGCGTGCATACGACATGGTGACGCTACGGCTGCCGAACGCCATCGGGCCATGGCCGAGACAAAAAAAAGCCGCCCGGAAAGGCGGCCTTGAAGTTTTAGGAGAGGATGCCTGAAAGGCCCGATCTTTGTGCGGTGCAACGCGGATTATCGCAAATGCGAATGGATTAACGGCGATTGCATTTTCTGCAACTGGAGCCCGGAAGACAGCTTTCCGTAAAGGAAAGTTGCGAATTGATATTCAGATCTTAAGCCAGCTCCATATCGCTTTCTGCTGATTTTCGCCGTCATCCTCTCTGGATACCCGAAGCCCGCAGCTGCGAATCAAGCATCTCGATCAATTCTGCCAACGCCGATTCGGTGTCGGCTTCGGCCCGCATCACCAGCGCCGCCTCCGTATGGGACGCACGGAGCAACCACCATCCCCGCGGCGCGTGCACGCGCACGCCATCGACCCGATTTAGGTCGGCGCCCATGGCCTCCAGGCGCCCACGCACCTCGTCCACTATCGCAAATTTTCGCGCTTCCGGCACGGATATGCGGATTTCCGGCGTGATGGCGCTGGCGGGCAGGCCATCGACGAGGGCGGTCACGCTTTGCCGCCATTCGCCAACGGCGCGGATCAGCCGGACGGCGGCATATAATCCATCGTCATAGCCGGGATAATCATCGGCGAAGAAGAGGTGCCCCGTCGTTTCCCCGCCCAGCGGGTTGGCAATCTGCTTCATTTTGGACTTGATATGGCTGTGGCCGCTTTTCCACATCACGGGTTGGCCACCCAGCGCGGCAATCCGGTCGAACACGGTCTGGCTGGTCTTGACGTCGGCCACGATCGGCGCGCCAGGCCGGACTTTGACCACCTGCTGGGCAAATAGCCCAAGCAGCAGATCGCCGGGGATGGCGCGACCCTGCCCGTCAATCACACCGATCCGATCGCCATCTCCATCAAAAGCCACACCGAAATCGAGCTGCTTGTCCAGGACCAGGGCGCGCAGGTCGGCCAGATTGGCGTCCTGGCTGGGATCGGGATGATGATGGGGAAAATGGCCGTCTATGTCGGTGAAGAGCAGATGATGCTCACCCGGCAGCAATTGCGTCAGGCGCTCGACCGCCGGTCCGGCCGCGCCATTGCCCGCGTCCCAACCGACACGGCAGGCCGAACCGTCAAAGCCCTGCATCATGCGGGTGACATAGTCGTCCAGCATCGCGCAGTTTTCGACGCGGCCTCTACCATCGTCCCAGTCACCGGCGGCGCAGAGCGCGCCCATCGCCTGAATCTCGGCCCCGAAAAAGGGCGCATGGCCCTTCACCAGCTTGAAGCCATTCTGATCGGCGGGATTATGGCTGCCGGTTATCTGAATGCCGCCATCCACATCGCCCGTCATTTCGGCATGATATAGCATCGGCGTCGGCCCCAGGCCGATCCGCACCACATCGACGCCGGTCGCCACCAGCCCGTCGACCAGGGCCGCTTCCAGCATCGGGGAACTCAGCCGCCCGTCATAAGCCACAGCGACCCGCCGCCCACCGCCGCGCGCGACGATTGTCCCGAAACCGCGCCCCAGTGCCCAGGCATCGGCCTCATGCAATGTTCGACCCACGGTGCCGCGCAGGTCATAATCGCGCAGCAGCGTGGGGTCGAAGCGATGGCTCACCGTTCGGCCTGGTCCCGCAGCAGCAGATCGCGCGCGGCATTGATCTGTGCCGCCAGCGCCTCGGTCCCACCCTTGTCCGGATGAACCGATGCGATCAAACGACGATGCGCCGCGCGTATCGCGTCCGGATCGGCATCGGGGCCCAATCCCAGCAAAGCCCGCGCCCGCACGATGTCAGCCGGATCGGCGGGCGCAGCGGGAGGAACGACCCGCTTGCGCCGGCGCACGCGCGCCTTGCCCTGCCGCGCGAAGAACAGCGCCGCGCTGATCAGCAACGGCGCGCCAATGAGCGGCTTGCCCTTCGCCGCCAGCACGGCGCCCACCAGCGCCGCGCCCAGCGCCATGCCGTCCTTCGCCGTCATGCGCTGCAGCTTGCCGGTCCAGATCAGCCAGATGGCAAGCGCCGCGATCAGCAGCGTTAAAACGCCCATCAGGCCGCGCCAAGCAGGTCCACCGACGCGGTCCCACCCTGCGTCGGCAGGGCAAATCCCGCCACCATCTCCCGCAATTCCTGTCGCGCCGCAATGTGGCTGACGCCCAGTTCGCCCAGATGCCCCTTGTCCAGCAGGGTGAGGCCCGATGGGAAAAGCTCGCGAAAGATCACGCGTTCCGAGAGTCCGGGAATGACGCGAAAGCCAACCCGGCGCGACAATTCCATCAGCGCGTCGCCCACGCGCTTCTTGTTGCGCGCATCATGATGCTGGACGCGGTTGCGCAGCACCACCCAGTCGATCGTGACGCCATCCACCTTGGCCCGCGTCTTGCGCGCGTCGAAGATCAGTTCCGAATAGAAGGACAGGCGCCGCACCTTGAAGGTTTCAGGATCAACCTGGCCGATGAGGTCGAAATCGACGAAACTGTCGTTCATCGGCGTCACCAGCGTATTGGCGTGCGGGGCGAGATGCCGCGCGAACACATCGTCGCGCCCAGGCGTATCGACGACCAGGAAATCCTGACCCTGGGCCATGGCGATCACCTGATCGTCCAGTGCATCGGTACTGTCGCCCGTGAACACCGAAAAATCCGGCACCGGCAGATCGATACCGCGGCGACGCGCGGTTTCGACGCGATTTTCCATATAGCGGGTGACGGTCCGCTGGCGCGGGTCGAGGTCTATGAGGCCGACCTTGTGCCCCAGGGCGCTCAGCGCGATGGCGGTATGAACGGCCGTCGTCGATTTGCCCGTGCCGCCCTTTTCATTGGCGAAGATGATGAGATGCGGCTGAGGATTGCCCATTGCCCCTGATAACCCCGTTGACTGTCGCAATGATTATTGACGCTCGCGCCGGCACCAGCCTAGCAGGACGCGCATTCTTTCCTCGCCCTTATCGGAGCCCATCCTCCCGTGCAAACGCTGCGTGACCTGCCCGCCCTCCGCGCCGCTGTCGATGCCCTGCGCAGCGATGGCCGACCGATCGCCCTGGTGCCGACCATGGGCGCCCTTCATGACGGGCATATGGCCCTGGTGGAGGAAGCGCGCCGTCATGGTCGCCATGTCGTCGTGTCGATCTTCGTCAATCCCCGGCAATTCGGCCCCAATGAGGATCTGGATGCCTATCCCCGGCGTGAAGCCAAGGACGCGCAGATGCTGCAGGCCGCTGGCGCTGACATCCTCTGGATGCCCAGCGTGGATGTCATGTATCCCGCCGGCTTTGCCACCAACATCAGCGTGTCGGGCATCAGCGAAGGGCTGGATGGCGCGGCCCGGCCCGGCCATTTCGACGGTGTCGCCACGGTCGTGACCAAGTTGTTCAACCAAGTCCGGCCCGATGTCGCGATTTTTGGCGAGAAGGATTATCAGCAGCTTGCCGTCATCCGCCGCTTCGTGGCCGATCTGGATCTGCCAATCGAGATTATCGGCCTGCCGACGCAGCGCGCCGAGGACGGCCTCGCTTTGTCGTCGCGCAATGCCTATCTGACCGACGAAGACCGGAAAAAGGCGCTGGCGCTCCCGCGCGCACTGGGCGAAGCCAAGCGGCAGATCGAACGGGGCGATCCGGTGGATGGCGCCCTGGCGCGGGCGATTGCGATGCTGTCGGCCCATGGGTTCGGCCCGATCGACTATGTGACCCTGTGCGACGCGGCGACGCTGGAGCCAATGCACAGGCTCGATCGCCCGGCGCGGCTGCTGGGCGCAGCGAAGATCGGCACGACGCGTCTCATCGACAATATCGCGGTCGATCCGGCCTGATCGTATAGCCCTTTGTCAGAAGGGCTTCACGATTACCGCGATCACGATGACGGCGGCGGCGATCCCCGGAATTTCGTTCAGCAATCGCAATTGCCGGTCGCCAAGCGGCCGCTGCCCCTTGGCCAGCTTCTTCGTGTAGCTCGCGATCCAGCCATGATAGCCGGTCAAGCCCAGCACGAAGAGCAGCTTGAGGTGGAACCAGCCGAACTGCCACGCGCCGATCTCCACCATCAGCATCAGCCCCAGCACCCAGACCAGTACCAGCGAGGGGTTGAGGATGATCTTGAGCAACCGGCCTTCGCGTTCGATCCAGCGCTGGTCCTCGGGCGATCCCGGCACGGTTTCCTGATGATAGACGAAGAAACGCGGCATCATGAACAAGCCCGCCATCAGGAAGATGACGAAGATCAGATGGGCGGCCTTCACCCACAGATAGGCGGCGCCAAGATAGGCCATCAGCTGCAATCTCCTTGCTGTCGCACATAGCTAAGAAGCGCCTCGACATGCGCAATGGGCGTGTCGGGCAAAATGCCATGGCCAAGGTTGAAGATATGCGGGCGGTCCGCAAAGGCAGATCGGATGGCGTCCACCGCTTCCTCCACCGCGCGCCCGCCGGCAATCAGCGCCAGGGGATCGAGATTGCCCTGCACGGGCATGCCGGCCGGCAAGGCCTCATGCGCCCAGCGCGGGTCGATGGTTTCATCGACGCCAACGGCGTCGACGCCGGTTTGCGCCGCATAATCGGCCAGCTTCGCGCCCGCCCCCTTGGGAAAGCCGATGACCGGGATGTCGGGATGGCGCTCTTTCAGCGCAGCGACGATGCGGCGATTGGGGTCTATCACCCAGCGTTCGAACTGGATCGGCGACAGGCTGCCGGCCCAGCTGTCGAACAGCTGCACGGCCTCCACCCCGGCCTCGATCTGGCCGCTAAGATACGTGACGGTCGCATCGATGATCGCGTCGATCAGCGCGGCGAAGCGGTCGGGCTCGCAATAGGCCATGCGCCGCGCCGCGCCATGATCCTTGCTGCCCTGTCCCGCCACCATATAGGTCGCGATCGTCCAGGGACTTCCGGCAAAGCCCAGGAAGGTGACATCAGGGTCCAATGCGGCCTTTACCCGGCGCACCGTTTCATAGATCGCATCGAAGCGCGACCAGTCGGGCGTCAGCGCGGACAGGTCGGTTTCCGCCAGGATGGGCGCTAAACGCGGGCCTTCGCCAGCTTCGAACCACAGATTTTGCCCCATGGCATAGGGTATGATCAGAATATCGGAAAACAGGATCGCCCCGTCAAAGCCGAACCGGCGCAAGGGTTGCAGCGTCACTTCCGCCGCCGCGGCGCTATCATAGACCAGCTCCAGAAACCCGCCCTTGTCGGCGCGCAGGGCGCGATATTCGGGCAGGTAGCGTCCCGCCTGACGCATCAGCCAGACGGGCGGCACGGCCGGCTGCTCGCCCCGCAGCACGCCCAATAAGGTCTTGTCGGCAATTCGGGCCGGGGCGTTCAGGCTCATCAGACTCTCACTTAATTAAGATTCAAAAAGGATGATGCAGATGTTGGTGCGTTGGCAGCGGGGTTACTGCGCTGTGCCCATAATTGCCAACAGATTGACTCTGACGATCGACGCAATCGCATCCGAGTCAGCTTCCCTATCCCCGCTATCCACAGGCTGTGGATGAAATTGAGCGCCTGTGGGAGGGTTGTGGATAAGAATCCGGTCAGTGGGGAGCAGGAATGACCAGCCGATCATCCACTGATTCCTCCCTTGCTTTATCCACAGCCCTTCCACACAGATGGGCACATGGCGCGCATCCACCTCCATCTCCTGTCGGACTCTACCGGGGAAACGCTGGAAAACATCGCCAAGGCGGCGATCGGCCTGTTCGAAAATGTCGAGGCGATCCGCCATTTCTGGCCCATGGTGCGATCGGAAGTCCATCTTGATCGGATCATGGAGGATATCGCCGCCAATCCGGGGCTCGTGCTGTTCACGCTGACGAACCATATGCTGCGGCGGCGGCTGGAAACGCGATGCCGCGCGCTTGGCCTGCCGCATGTGGCGGCGCTCGACAGCGTGGCCGATGCCCTCTCCAACATATTGGGGCAGGAAACCCGCACCCGGCCGGGCCGCAAACATATATTGGACGAAGCCTATTTCGCGCGGATCGAGGCGATCCAGTTCACCATCGCCCATGATGACGGCGTGGGCCATGAAAATTGGGAGGAGGCCGATATCGTGCTGGCGGGGGTATCGCGCGCGTCCAAGACGCCGACCTCCATCTATCTTGCCAATCGCGGCTACAAGACCGCCAATATCCCGCTGGTTCCGGAATCGCCGCCGCCGCGCAGCCTTTACACGCTGCGTCATCCGATGGTCGTCGGGCTGACTGTCAGTCCCGAACGGCTGGTGCAGATACGCCGCAACCGCTTGCTCTCGCTCAACCAGGCGCCCGAAACCGCCTATGTCGATATCGACAAGGTGCAGGATGAACTCGCCTTTGCCCGCCGCATGTTCGCTGACCATGGCTGGCCCGTCATCGATATGACGCGGCGGTCGATCGAGGAAGCAGCCGCGGCGATCATCAACCTTTTCAACGACCGCGTTCTGGCCGAAGGAGATGGCGCATGATCGTCCTTGCCTCGCAAAGCGCCAGCCGCCGGGCGTTGCTGAGCGCGGCGCAGGTGCCCTTTGAGGCGCTATCCCCCGGCGTGGACGAAGATGCCGCCAAGGAAGCGCTGCGCGCCGACGGGCTGGACGCGCGCGCGCTCGCCGATGCTTTGTCGGAACTCAAGGCGCTCAAAGTATCGCGCCGTGTGCCCGGCGCGCTGGTGCTGGGTTGTGACCAGACGCTCAGCATCGGCGACGGCGCGGAACGGGGCGAGATGATCGACAAGGCTGTCGATCGGGCTGATGCGGAGCGCATCCTGCGCCAGCTTTCGGGCCGGACGCATCACCTCCACAGCGCCGCCGTCATCATCCTCAACGGAGAGCCGATCTGGCGCCATGTCGAGCGGGTGCGCATGACCATGCGACCGTTGTCGGACGACTTTATCACCGCCTATCTGGACAGCGACTGGGACGAATGCCGCTGGTGCGTGGGCTGCTACCGGATCGAAGGGCCGGGCGCGCAGCTGTTCAGCCGGGTGGAAGGCAGCCAGTTCGCCATTCAGGGCCTGCCGCTGCTTCCGCTGCTTGACTTTCTGCGCGTCCGCGGCGTTCTGAAGGCATGACAGACAAGCTCCCCTATGCCGAGGTGATCGGTGATCCGATCGCACATAGCCAGTCGCCGCTCATCCATAATTTCTGGCTTGAGGCGCTCAATATCGAGGCGGAATATCGCAAGACGCATGTGAGGGCCGAGGGCCTTGGCAGCTATTTTCTTGAGCGCCGGGCCGACCCGGACTGGCTGGGCTGCAACGTCACCATTCCGCACAAGATCGCGGTGCTCGACTATGTCGATGATCCGGGTGGGGTGCGCGACAGGATCGGGGCGGTCAACACCATCGCATCGGAAACCGGCGGGCCGCTGATCGGCACCAACACCGACGCCGGCGGCTTCCTCCAGCCCCTGCTGCGCGAAGGGTGGAAGGGCAGCAGCGCGGTCATCGTCGGATCGGGCGGCGCGGCGCGTGCGATCCTGTTCGCGCTCGCAAGCCTTGGCGTTCCCGACATCAGCATCATGGCGCGCGACGCGGCCAAGGGGCAGGCGCTGCTCAATCGCGCCCGGGTGAAGGGCCAGGTGCTTGGCATGGCCGATGCGCTGCCCGCCGTTGACTTGCTGGTCAATTCGACCTCGCTCGGCATGGCGGGGCAGCCCGCGCTCGATCTTGACCTGACGCCGTTGCCCGAAAAGGCGATCGTCTACGACATCGTCTATGCCCCGTTGGAAACCGGCTTGCTTAAAGCTGCCCGCATCCGCGATTTGCGGACGCTCGATGGCCTTGAAATGCTGATTGGACAGGCGGCGCTGGCCTTCGACATATTCTTTGACGCGCAGCCGCCTCGCGACCTGGACGGGGAATTGCGCGAACGGCTGCTCGCCGCACAGTCATGAAGGTCTATGGCCTCACCGGCTCGATCGGCATGGGCAAATCGACCGTCGCGGCCATGTTCCGCCGGGCGGGCGTGCCGGTATTCGACGCTGATGCCGAGGTGCATCACCTGCAAGGACCGGACGGTCCGCTGCTTCCCGCCATCGAAGCGCGCTTTCCCGGAACCACTGGCCCCAAGGGCGTGGACCGAGCAAGGCTGGGCGCCGCCGTCTTCGGCAACCCGGAAGCGCGCAAGGCGCTGGAGGCGATCGTCCATCCCGCGGTCCATGCGCGGCGCAAGCGGTTCCTGCAACGCCACCGCGCCCGTGCCTTCGTCATTCTCGACATTCCGCTCCTGTTCGAAACCCGTGGCGACAGGCGACTGAACGGCGTGATCGTCGTCACCGCGCCGGCCTGGAAACAGCGGCGGCGGGTGCTGGCCAGGCCGGGCATGACGGCAGGGAAATTCCGACAGATCCTGAATTTGCAGACGCCGGATACTGTAAAGCGGTCAAAGGCCGATTATATCATCGACACGGGCACAACTTTGGCCGGAACGGCCGCACAGGTCCGCGCTCTGGTCGCTTGCCTTGGCCGCAAGACAGGCAGATAAGGGTTGGCCCACAGAGTCGATTGCGAGGGCGATGCGCGAGATTATTTTCGATACCGAAACGACGGGGTTCGACCCCGCATCCGGCGACCGGATGGTGGAGATTGGCTGTATCGAGCTGGTCAACCGGGTGCCGACCGGACGCACGTTCCACGCTTATTATCACCCCGAACGCGATATGCCGGCGGCGGCCTTTGCCGTGCATGGCCTGTCCGCCGATTTCCTGGCCAAGCACCCGGTCTTTGCGGCTGGTGCGCTCGAACTGCTCGATTTTCTGGAGGACAGCCCGCTCGTCGCGCACAATGCGCGCTTCGATTTCGGATTCCTCAATCATGAACTGACATTATGCGGCCATCCGGAAGTCGGCATGCATCGCATGATCGACACGGTCGCGATCGCCCGGCAGCTGCATCCGGGCGCCAAGCACAGCCTCGACGCGCTCTGCACACGCTACGGCATCGATCGCAGCCATCGGGTCAAGCATGGCGCGTTGCTGGATGCCGAATTGCTGGCGCAGCTTTACATCGAACTGACTGGTGGCCGGCAGATCGGCCTGGGTCTGGCACAGGAGGAAGCAAAAGAGATCGTCAGGGTGGAACTGACGGAAAGTCCCGTGGTTCGCCCTGTTCGTCCTGCGCGCGTCTTCATGGCGAGCGCGCAGGAGCTGGAACGGCACGCCGCGTTCGTCGCGACGCTGGACAGGCCGCTCTGGCTGGAGGAGGCATAGGCCCAGCAGGGACCTGTGCCTTCACGCCAACCCGGCCGCCCTCCCGGCGGTTCGGCAAGAACAAGGAGAAGGCATATGGATATTCGTGTTTCCGGGCATCAGGTCGAAACGGGCGATGCGCTCAAGCAGCATGTCTGGGATCGGCTCGAGGCGATGGCCGAGAAATATTTTTCCCGCACGATTTCCGCCCAGGTCACCTTCCGCGGCGCGCCGCATGGCGCTTTCCATTGCGACATCGTTTGCCATGTCATGACCGGTCTTATCCTTAAAGGTGCGGGCGAAGCGCAGGAGGCGCATCCGGCCTTTGATCAGGCGGCCGAGCGGATCGAAAAGCAGCTGCGCCGCTATATGCGCCGCCTGAAGGACCGCAGCCAACAGGCCGCCGCCGCCGAAGCGCAGCGCGCCAACGGCTTCAGCCTGGATGATGTCGATGGCGCGGGCTACACCATCTTTGCCGGCGGCCGCGACGAGGAAGAGCCCGATGACGCACCCCTGATCGTCGCGGAAACGCGCGTCGATATTCCAGAGGCGAGCGTGTCCGATGCTGTCATGATGCTTGACCTGCGCAACACCAATGCCCTGCTGTTCATGAATGCGGGCACATCGACCTACAATATGGTCTATCGTCGCCAGGATGGGACGATCGGCTGGGTCGAGCCGCGCGCCTGACCCGTTGGGCCCGGCCCCGCGCTGTTGACCTTCGGGGTCGGGCGGCTTATGGGGCCGGGCTTCACAGTCCCCGAGCATACGCGCATAATCTTCCCCCTGGCTGAGCGCGGCTCGGCTGGTTCGGAATGGTCATGGTACAGTTCAACGATATCGTCTCGCCCGACGCGCTGGCCGCGCGGCTTACGATCAATGGCAAGAAACAGCTGTTTCAGAAAATCGCGGCGCTGGCGGCGGACGCCTACGGCCTCGATGCTGCGATCGTCGCAGAGGCATTGTTCGACCGAGAGCGGCTTGGCTCGACGGGCTTTGGTGGCGGCGTCGCCATTCCCCATGCCAAGATCCCAGGACTGGCCCGCATGTGTGCGCTGGTAATCCTGGCCGATCCCGCCATGCCGTTCGATGCCGTGGACGATGCCCCGGTCGATATCATCTTCGCTCTGCTTTCGCCGGTGGACAGCGGCGCTGAACATCTCAAGACGTTGGCGCGCGTGTCGCGTTACCTGCGCGACGATCATAATGTGGCGCGCCTGCGGGGCGCCAGTTCGGCTGAAGCGCTTTATGCGCTCCTTGCAGGCAGCGGGACGCGTGACGCAGCCTGACGGTCCGAGCGGGGAAGCCGCGCATTTCCGCGCGCTGGAGCAGCTTTATCGTTCCGCGCCGATCAACCGCCTGTTCCGATCCGACCTCGTCATTACAGAAGCAGGCCGGTCCCGCATCGATTTCGACGTCGATGAAAGCCAGTTCCACGCGGCCGGCGCCGTGCATGGCACCGTTTATTTCAAGATGCTGGACGATGCCGCCTTCTACGCGGCGAACAGTCTGGTCAGCGATCGCTTCCTGCTGACGACCGCCTTCAACCTGTTGTTCACCCGCCCGATCGGGCCGGGACGGATACGCGCGGAAGGACGCTGGATCAGCGGTAAGCGGCGTGTCTATGTTGCCGAAGCGAGCCTGATCGACTCGGACGGAGAAGAGGTCGGCCGTGGGACCGGCACTTTCATGCGGTCGCAATTCCCCCTGTCCTCGCTTCCCGGCTATGCCGCCTGACGCCCGGCTGACCAGCGCGATGCTGGTCGGGGCCCTGCGGCGTCGCGTCGCCGAAGCTGGAGGATTCGCCACCATCCTGGTCAAAGGCGATGAGATAAGCGGCGTCATTCTGGTCCAGGCGCTGGATCGGGGACAGGATATCGGCCTTTTTGAGCGAGTGCCGAACCTTGATGGCGGCTATGCGTTGATGCGCTGCGGACCTGCCACTGGCGACGATCCAGAAGCGCTGGCCACCTATATCGAACGCCGTCGCAGGTCGGACCCCGACCTGTGGATAGTCGAACTCGATGTCCCAGAAGCGGAACGGTTCGCCGCTGAAACAATCTGCTGATCGTTGACAGACCGTCATGGTCCGGGCAGAGGCGCGCGACGCCAATGCGCAGGTTGCCGTTTCGTCCATGGGGGGCGGGTCTGGTAAACACGCAGACGGGAGGCGGCCGGTCGTCGCGACAATAGGGTTACAATAGACGACGCCCCGGCCAAGAACCGCTTGTTTTTGAGCTGAAATGAGTTTTCGTTTGAGAGCTGCGATCGTCGCAGCCTTTGCCTTGTCCGCGGCTGCCGCCGTGTCCGCTTCTGAAATGTCGATCGCCGGCGAATCCATCGCGTCGATGACGTCCTTGCCAAAGACCGAACCCGCTGCGACGCAGCCTGCGGTCGTCTTTGCCGCCCCGCGCGAAACCGCGCAGCCACTGGAATCCGACCATGCGGCCGGTTCCTCCTCCACATCCGACTCCGATTTTTCGGCAACCAGCCTCGCTGCTCTGGTCGATGCCCAAGGCGCGCCCGAGGAGCTGGACGGCGACATGCAGTGCCTGGCCGGAGCAGTTTATTTCGAATCCAAGGGCGAAAGCCTGGAAGGCCAGCTGGCCGTCGCGCGGGTGATCATCAACCGCGCCAAGTCCGGCCGCTTCGCCGACAGCCTGTGCGGTGTCATCTATCAGCCGAGCCAGTTCAGCTTCGTGCGCCGCGGATCGATGCCGCCCATCCGCATAGAAAGCCGCAGTTGGCGCCAAGCGGTCGCCATCGCCCAGATCGCCATGAACGACAGCTGGGACAGCCGGGCCGAAGGCGCGCTGTTCTTCCACGCCCGTCGCGTGTCGCCCGGTTGGGGCAAGACCAAGCTGGCCTCGATCGACAATCACATCTTCTACCGCTGATCCTGCGGGATTTGCGGCCAAGGCAAAAGACTGAGCCGGTTCGGATCGTCCGAATCGGCTTTTCTTTTGTTTCCTTTATGTTCTAAAGATCGGCCATGGATAGCATCGCACAAGACGCCTGCTCCCCGCTCACTGACGGCACGGCCCTGGCGGTTGCGCGCGGCACGCTGAGACTGTTTTTCCGGCACGACATGAGCGGAATATTGGAAGTGCCGCTGCCCAATGGCCGCCGCGCCGACATCATGGCGATCGATAGCGCCGGGCGACTGACCATCGTCGAAATCAAATGCAGCCGCGCTGACCTGCTCGGTGACATGAAATGGCCCGATTATTTCGACTATTGCGATCGTTTCTACTGGGCTGTGCCGGCGGGATTCGACCTCAGCCCGTTTGAGGGCGAATCGCTCTGGCCGAGCCGGACCGGCCTCATCGTCGCGGACCAATATGACGCCGAACTGGTGCGCCCCGCACCGGTCGAGCCGCTGGCGGCGACCAGGCGCAAGGCCGAAACGCTGCGCTTTGCGCGACGCGCCGCGCGCCGTCTTACCGCGCTGGCCGACCCGGATCACGCGGCGGAACTGGGCTGGTAATGCTCCTTTGCCGGGCCGCCACCACGCGCCGCTGCGTATCGAGTTGAATCAGCATGTCCGCTCGATGCGGCATGTCATCCAGCATGTGGCGGGTGATCCGTTCATAATGCTGGATGAACCGGGTCAGTGCTGCGTCATCCATGCCCCGCCCGACCGCGCGTAATGTCTGCTCCTGTTCGCCGCGCCATCGCCCGACCACCGAAAAATCCGGTGCAGCCAGAAAGATGAAGCGGTCGATCCTGTCGAAAAGCCTTTGATACGGACCGGCCAGCGCCGCGTTGACATAGCGCCGCCAGCGGGCGCCGGCATCCTCCTCCCGCTCCAGCGCATTGATCGGGGCATTCAGGGCATCGGCATGTTGTGGCCTTGCGCCCACGCACCAGCCTTCCAGTAGCAAAAGGCCCGCGCCCGCCGGCGCGCGATCCCACTGCGCTCTAGGCAGGCGGTCGTCAGCACCTTTGTCGAAGCGAGGGAGGGCCACCGCTTCGCCTTGCTCGAGGGCGGCGATCAACTCCAGGCCAAGGCTGACGTCATGCGTCCCCGGCACGCCCCGCGTCCGCAGCAAGGGATGCACGTCGCGCGCCAATGCGATTCGCTCCGCCTTGGTAAGATAGAGATCGTCGATGGACAGCAGCGCCGTGGGGACGTGTTCCGCGTCCATGCGGTTCTTGATGGCGGTGGCGAGCGTCGACTTTCCGCTGCCTTGCGCACCGGCGATTCCGACGATCGCCAGCCTGTCGCCCGCTTGCGCCATCGCCTGGGCAACCATTGTCGCGGCGATGTCGATGGCAGTCACGCGCCCACCTTCCTGTTTGCGGGCGAGCGATGCTTACGGAAGGGCCGCCACCAGCAATTTATCGATCTTGCGCCCGTCCATGTCGACAATCTCGAAACGCCATCCCTGGTCATCCACGAAATCGCCCACCTCGGGCAAGCGCCGCATCAGCCAGAGCGCATGGCCGGCGACTGTCGCATAGTCGCGGTCTTCTGACAGGCTGATGTCGATGCGGTCGGCCAACTGGTCGATCGCCATCTGGCCCGACACAAGCAGGCTGCCATCCTCCCGCTCCACCAGATCCGGTTCGTCAAAGGCGTCGCGGTCGGATGCGAAATGCCCGGCAATGGCGGACATGAGGTCGGCCGGCGTCACGATGCCTTCGAAATGGCCATATTCGTCATGCACCATCACCATCGGCACGTCCGACCGGCGCAGCACTTCCAGCGCGTCCATGGCGTCGACCTGATCGGGCACGATTTCCGCGCGCCGCATCAGCAGGTCCAGCGACAGGGGCTCGCCGCGAAACAGGGCGGTCATGATGTCCCGCGCCTGGACGACGCCGACGATATCCTCAACCGACCCGCGCCCGACCGGCAGGCGGGTATGCGATGTCGCAAGCAACCGCGCGCGGATCGTTTCCTCATCGGCCGACAGGTCGATCCAGTCGACATCCATGCGCTGCGTCATCACCTCACGCACGGGGCGGTCGGCCAGGCGCACCACGCCTGAAATAATCGCGCGCTCGCTTTCCTCGATCACGCCCGACCGGCTGGCCTCCGCAACGATCAGATGCAGTTCCTCGGCGGTGACGTGATTTTCCGATTCGCGGTCCAGCCGCAGCAGCTTGAAGATCAGCGCACTGGACCCGTCGAGCACCCAGACCAGCGGCGCGGTCAGCTTCGCCAGCCACAGCATCGGCGTCGCCACCAGCAGCGCGATCGGTTCGGGCGCGCGCAGGGCGAATTGCTTGGGCACCAGTTCGCCCACGATCAGCGAGGCGTAGGTGGTCAGGCCGATCACCAGCGCGAATCCGACATTTTCCGCCAAGTTCGGAGCAAGACCCAGGCCCTGCAACCGTTCGCCGACCGGGCCGCCCAGGCTCGCGCCAGAATAGGCGCCCGCGACAATGCCGATCAAGGTGATGCCGATCTGTACCGTCGACAGGAAACGTCCCGGATCGGCCGCCAGGTCGAGCGCCACCTTCGCCCCCCTGCGTCCCGCCTTTTCCATGGCTTGCAGGCGCGGCCGCCGCGCCGACACGATCGCCAGTTCCGACATGGCGAAGATGCCATTGAGCGCCACCAGCGCCAGGATGATGACGATGTCGACCCAAGGAAAGGGCGTCGGAGTTGGGGAGGGGATCGTGGCCATGGTGGTCAGCTGCCCCCTATAACGCCTATTCTTTCAATTTCACAACATCGCCATCATCAGCAGTTCAGTTCGGCTGTGGAACAAAGATGCCGGCTTGGCCATTTGGGGGGCCATGCGCTCCTTTTGCGGGCGGATAAAGACAAGGGAATAGAGATTATGAGGATTTCTCATCGCATTCTGGGCGCGGCGGGTCTGGCCGCCATGCTGGCCACCACCGCCTGCACGACCGATCCCAACACGGGTCAGCGCTCAATTTCGAAGGCCGCGATCGGCGGCATTGGCGGCGCACTGGGCGGCTATCTGCTGGGCGATCTGGTCGGCGGCCGCAATGACCGCACGGAAAAGATTCTGGGCGCGGGCATCGGCGCCGTCGCGGGCGCGGGCATTGGCGCTTACATGGACGCGCAGGAGCGCAAGCTGCGCGAGGATACCGCCGGCACCGGCGTCGACGTCATTCGCGATGGCGATAATCTGCTGCTGCGTATGCCCTCTGGCATCACCTTTGCCTATGACCGGGCCGACGTGCAGCCGCAGTTCCAGCCGACACTCAACGATGTCGCCAGCGTGCTCGCCCAATATCCCAAGACCTATATCGACGTGTACGGGCATACCGACAGCGACGGGTCGGACGCCTATAATCAGACCTTGTCGGAACGCCGTGCGCAGGCGGTCGCCAATTATCTGGTGAGCCGAGGCGTGCAGTCGGCGCGGATCGGCACGCGTGGCTTTGGCGAAACGCAGCCGATCGCGTCGAATGCGACGGAGGAAGGCAAGGCTGCCAATCGCCGGGTCGAAATCAAGATCGCGCCTGTCACCGAAGCCGACGTGCGCAACTGATCGATCAGCCCTTACCTGAAAACAATTGCACCCGGTTCGCTTGCGGACCGGATGCAATTGTCTGGAGGGGTTGCCGGACAGGGCGCAGCGGCGCCTTATCCCGTCACTCCTGCAGGGATACGCCCGGGCTGCGCGGGTCCGCCGCGCCGACCCAGTGGCCGTCCGCCGTGCGCTCGGCCGCATTAGCCTTGAGGCCGAGCGGGCTGATCGTGACATGATGGCCCAGCTTTTCCAGCGGACCCTTCATCGCCTCCAGCGACGTGCCCTGTTCCAGCACCAGACCGTCCTTGTTGTAATAGATAAGCCCGTGCGCGATCGAATCCTGCGCTGACAGGCCCCAGTCGAAATGCGCGATCAGCGCTTTTGCCACCTGCATGATGATGGTCCGGCCGCCGGCCGCGCCCACGGTGAAGATGGGCACGCCCTTGTCGTCATAGACGATCGTCGGCGACATGGAGGATAAAGGGCGCTTGCCCGGCTCGACACGGTTGGCGACCAGCTTCCCGTCCTTTTCCGGCGCAAAGCTGAAATCGGTCAGTTCATTGTTCAGGATCACGCCATTGGCCACCAGCTGGCTGCCAAAGAAGCTTTCGATGGTGGAGGTCCAGCTGGCAACGTCGCCATTGCGATCGACCGCGACGAAATGGCTGGTGCCCACTTCAGGCTGCGGTCCGGCGGCGGTGCGCGGCTGCGCGCCGGGCGGGGTGCCCGGTTCATAGGTGCGCAGCGATCGGTCCAGCCGGATCATGGCGGACCGGCGCTTCAGATAAGCGGGGTCGATCATGCCGGCCACCGGTACCGATACGAAGTCGGGATCGCCCAGCCAGGTGTCGCGATCGGCATAGGCCAGTTGCATCGCTTCGCCGATCACATGCCAGCTGCGAGGATCGTCCTTGCCCCACTGGCCCAGCGGGAAGCGCTCGACCATGCCCAATATTTCCAGCACGGTGACGCCGCCGGCCGATGCCGGACCCATGCCGCATACGGTGTAGGCGCGATATTTGCCGCATACCGGCTTGCGCATCTTCGCCTTATATCCGGCAAGGTCCGCCGTCGTCATCGGCACCGGATTATTGGGCGCCTCCGTCACCGCCTGGGCGATCGCCTGCGCGTTTTCGCCAAGGTAGAAGGCATCCGGTCCCTCCGCCGCCACCTGTTTGTAGAGCGCGGCGAGCGGTGGGTTCTTGAGCAGGGTGCCGACCGGCGGCGGTGCGCCATCGACCCAGAAATAGGATTGGATTTCCGGAAAATCCTTCCAGATATCCTTCAGTCGGTCGAGCGCGGTCGCCGTCCGTTCGCCCAGTTCGAACCCGTCCTGCGCCAGCTTGATCGCCGGCTGGAACAGGTCGGCCCAGGGCAGCTTGCCCCATTTGCGGTGCGCGTCCCACGCCAGCCGCAAATTGCCCGGCACGCCCACCGAATAGCCGCCCGGCCACGCCTGAATGAAGGGCAGCGGCTTGCCATCGGGACCAAGGAAGCGGTCGGGCCGTGCGGCCGCCGGCGCCGTTTCGCGACCGTCGATTGATTCGAGCAAGCCCGTGTCGCCATCATGATGCATCAGGAATCCGCCACCGCCGATGCCGCTATTATGCGGTTCGACAACGCCGAGCGTCAGCATCATGGCGATCGCCGCGTCGGTGGCGCTGCCACCCTGACGCAATATCTCCTGCCCGGCCTGGGCGGCACGCGGATCGGCGGCCGACACGGTGGCATTGAGGGCAATCGGCGTGCGGGCCAGCAGAGGCGCGGGCGCGGCGATGGCAAGAAGGGCGAGCGAGGCCAGTGCGGCCGGGAGGCGGAACGTCATGACCGGCACCCTAGGCGCTCTGCGACATGCCGCAACCTTTTCGATAGCATCGTCATGGCTTTCCTGAACGGATCAGGCGTCGCTTCCCACCAGTTCGGCGATGGTGCGCACCCCGTCGCGCGTCATCAGTGCCTTCAGTCCGCTATTGATGCGCCGCGCCAGCCAGGGGCCTTCATAGACCAGTGCGCTGTAGACCTGCACCAGCGATGCGCCGGCACGGATCCGGTCATAGGCGTGCTGCGCGGTGGCGATGCCGCCTACCCCGATCAGGGGCAGGCGTGTGCCCAGAAGCCGCCGGAAATCGCGCAGGCGGGCCAGTGAAAGGTCGGTCAGTGGCGCGCCGGACAGACCGCCGGTTTCGGCCGCGTGAACGGACCGCAGCGCCGGCCGGCTGACGGTAGTGTTGGACACGATGAGCGCATCTATCGCGTGGTCGATGCAGGCAGCTGCAATGTCCTCCATGTCCGCCGGCGTCAGATCGGGTGCCACTTTCAGGAAAATGGGCGTCGGGTCCGCGCCGCGCGCCGCCATCACCGCCCCCAGCAGATCATCGAGCGCCGCGCGATCCTGAAGCGCCCGCAATCCGGGCGTGTTGGGGGACGAGATGTTGACCGTCAGATAATCGGCCAGCGGCGCCATGCAGGTGACTCCGGTGACATAATCGGCGATGCCCCGGCCCGCTGCCGTCGCATCCTTGTTCGCGCCGATATTGATGCCGATCACCGGCCCTTCGCCCTTGGGCCGGCGATAGCGCGCAATCCGGTCGGCCGCTGCGCCCTGACCACCATTGTTGAAGCCGAAGCGGTTGATGACGGCCTTGTCGTCGACCAGGCGAAACAGACGGGGCTGGGGATTGCCGGGCTGCGCCAGCGGCGTCACCGTGCCGAGTTCGGCAAAGCCAAATCCCAGGCCGTGCATCTTGTGCGCCACCCGCCCGTCCTTGTCATAGCCCGCGGCAAGGCCAACGGGGTTGGGAAAGCGCAGGCCCGCCACATGGCTTTCCAGCATCGGGTCAGTGGGCAATGGCTGCGCCGTCGGCATCATGCGCAGGGCGACGATCGACAGATTATGCGCGCGTTCAGGGTCCAGCGCGAAGAGCAGGGGGCGGATCAGGCGATAGGACATGGCCGCGCTATGCCAGCGCCGTTCATCGCCGTCGAGTCAGGGTGGCATGAGTGCAACACGCTCGCGTTTGCGTTACTTAATGACAGCAAACGTCATCAATGAGACCGTTTCGGACGAAGAAATGTCCGTTCTGTCCAATAAACTTTCAACGATTCGGGCGTAAAGCGCTCCTGCGACCCGAAGGCTCCTAGGCCCTATGGCCAACGAGACCTTTTCCTGACCCGGCGATGAAAATTGCCGGGTCATTTTTTTGCCCTTCCATCGTCCCCGGGGCGGTTGGCCATTGGACTTCATGGCTCTTGCGTATTGTGACGCCACGCGCATAGTGAGCGCCGGGGTGAAAATATGGGGTCGCATCAGGCATCTAAGCCGGTGGGCGCAGTCGCGCTGCCGGATGAACGGGGACCGCTATCCTACGCGGTGGCTGCGGCGCAGGGACCGGTGCGGCTGCATTATATGCCGCCGCCCGAACATCTGCGGCTCTATTTCGGGTCCATCTATCATTTCAGCGTGACCGCCGATTCCTATGCCGACGCCACGCGCGCCGATGTGCCGCAATTGCGCTTCATGCTGACGGGCAGCGGCCATTATCAGTTTCAGGACGGCGTGAAGGTGGTGACGCCGCCCGTCTGCCTGCTCGGGCCGACGATGGGGGCGACGCGATTCGTGCTCGACGGCCCGGCGCGTGTGCTTGGCATTTCCCTGCTGCCGGCCGGCTGGATATCCTTGTGCGGCAGGGACGCCAGCGATCTGGCCGACCGGCTGCTCGATTTCACCGACGCCCGCGACGGCGCTTTTGCCGCGATGCTGGATCGCCTGCGCGCCATGGAGGAAGGGGAGGGTGAGGCCATGGCGGATCTGGTGTGGACGCAACTTGGGCGGGTTGTGCAGCCGTTGCGCAAGGCCAGCTGGGAATTGCTCGCCGCCGTCGATGCCTGGCTGGTCGGCGAAGGATCGCCGCGCATCGAAGCGCTGGCGGAAGCGACCGGCCTGTCGCAGCGCCAGCTCGCGCGACTTACCAACCGCTATTATGGCGCGCCGCCCAAATTGCTGGCGCGCAAATATCGGGCGCTGCGCTGCTCCGCTCGGATCGCGCTGGACGGCGAAAGCTGGCAGCAATTATGCGAGGAGGCAGGCTTTTACGACCAGTCGCATTTTATTCGCGAAATCAAGCACTTCATCGGCCTGACACCCCATCAGTTGCAGACCGAGCCATCGGCGGTCGCGCAGCTGACATTGCTGCGCCGATCCCTGGGCAGCGACGTCGCGGTTCTCAACCGCCTGTCATAAAAAACCCTTGATTCCCGCCGCGCGCGGGACCACATGCGCAATCGGATGGATTCGATCCGATTTGAGAATGGTTCGCAATGCGCTTGTCGAGTTTCGCTGATTATGCCGTGGTGCTGATGAGTGCGGCTGCGCGCCATTGCGGCGCCGCGCGAATGAACGCGACGACCCTGGCCGCCGAAACCGGTATTCCGCTGCCCACCGCGCAAAAGCTGGTGAGCCGGTTGTCGGGGGCGGGGCTGCTCGAATCGAGTCGGGGCACGGGCGGCGGGGTCCGCCTGTCTCGTCCGCCCGCCGCGATCACGCTGGCGGATGTGGTGGAAGCGGTCGAAGGGCCGATCGCCATGACCGCCTGCGCTGAAATGGGCGCGCATGACTGCAATCTGGAACGGGATTGCCGCATCCGCCCGCACATGAATGTCGCGAACAATGCGATCCGCCAGGCGCTGGCCGGAGTGACGATCGCGAGTTTGACGAGAGAGATGGCATGACCGACGACGTGACGACCATACGCAATCAGGAAGCACTGGAGGCCGCCGAGCGCGCGTCCACCTATGAGCATGGCTGGTCGTCCGCGATCGAGCAGGATTTCGCGCCCAAGGGGCTGAACGAGGATACGGTCCGCTTCATTTCCGCTAAGAAGAAGGAGCCGCAATGGCTGCTCGACTGGCGGCTCAAGGCCTTTGCCCAATGGCAGACGATGGAATCGCCGGATTGGGCCAAGCTCAACGTCCCGCCGATCGATTATCAGGACGCCTATTATTATGCCGAGCCCAAGAAGAAGGCGGAGCTGAACAGCCTGGATGAGGTCGATCCCGAAATCCTCGCCACCTACCAGAAACTGGGCATCCCGATCGCGGAGCAGGAAATGCTCGCCGGGGTGAAGGGCAGCCGCAAGGTCGCCGTGGATGCGGTGTTCGATAGTGTCTCGGTCGCCACCACCTTCCGCAAGGAACTGGAGGAGGCGGGCGTCATCTTCCGCTCGATCAGTGAGGCGGTGCGCGAATTTCCTGACCTTGTGAAGAAATGGCTGGGGAAGGTCGTGCCGATGCACGACAACTATTTTGCCACCTTGAACTGCGCGGTCTTTTCCGACGGCACCTTTGTCTATATTCCCAAGGGCGTGCGGTGCCCGATGGAACTCAGCACCTATTTCCGCATCAATGCCGAGAATACCGGCCAGTTCGAACGCACGCTGATCGTCGCGGACGAAGGGAGCTATGTCTCCTATCTCGAAGGCTGCACCGCGCCGATGCGCGACGAGAATCAGCTGCATGCGGCCGTGGTCGAACTGGTCGCGCTGGACGATGCCGAGATCAAGTACAGCACCGTCCAGAACTGGTATCCCGGCGACGAGAATGGTAAGGGCGGCATCTATAATTTCGTGACCAAGCGGGCGCTCTGCCAGGGCCGCAACAGCAAGGTCAGCTGGACGCAGGTCGAAACCGGCTCCGCCATCACCTGGAAATATCCGTCCTGCGTGCTGAATGGCGAAAACAGCGTCGGCGAATTCTATTCGGTCGCGCTGACGAACAACAGGCAACAGGCCGATACCGGGACGAAGATGATCCACAATGGCAAGGGGACGCGATCGACCATCGTGTCCAAGGGGATCAGCGCGGGCCGCAGCAACAACACCTATCGCGGGCTGGTGCGGGTGGCGCCGGGCGCGGAAGGGGTGCGCAACTTCACCCAGTGCGACAGCCTTTTGCTGGGCGATCAGTGCGGCGCGCATACCGTGCCCTATATCGAGGTGCGGAACCCCAGCGCGCAGATCGAGCATGAGGCGACGACGAGCAAGATCAGCGACGACCAGCTTTTCTACGCGATGCAGCGCGGGCTGGACACGGAAAGCGCGGTGTCGCTGATCGTCAACGGCTTCGCCAAGGAGGTGCTGCAACAGCTGCCGATGGAGTTCGCGGTCGAGGCGCAGAAGCTGCTCGGCATTTCGCTGGAGGGCAGCGTGGGCTAAATTTGTCCTGCCCCTTCACGTCACGCCGGACTTGACCCGGCATCCCGCTTTCCTTGAGCGTGGCGTGAAGACAGCTGGACCCCGGATCAAGTCCGGGGTGACTACAAAACAAAGATTTGAAGGATTAAGTTTTGAGCGACGAAGACGATATCCAGGATGCCCTCGCCGATTTCGCGGAGGATGTGGGCAATGGCCAGTCATGGACGGCCGCCATCCGCATCCTGACCGAGGATTATGAGCTGGAGGAGGGCGAGCTGGAAGCGCGCGCGCGCAAGGATTTTGGCGATCTTGACGCCTATCAGGCCGAATGCCGCGCTGCGCTGGAAAAGGGCGACGCGGCATTCACGGAGCGGCTCAAGACCGACAAGGCGTTCCACAAGGCCAAAGCCCCCAACCTCGCCCGCATGGAGCCCGTGACCGAATTCGTGACCGGCGTCCTGGAAAAGGGCGCGCCGGAGCCGGGTGCGGACTGGTGGCCCTATATGCCTATCAAGCGTCATATCGACACGCTGTTCCCCGCGCCGGGTGACGTGCGCGACATGGCCTTCTGGACCGCGCGGACGCTCCAACGCGCGCACAAGGGATAACCCAATGCTGACGATCAACGACCTCACCAATGAAATCGACGGCAAGCCGATCCTCAAGGGCCTGTCGCTCTCCATCAAGGCGGGGGAAATCCACGCGATCATGGGGCCGAACGGCGCTGGCAAGTCGACGCTGGCCTATACGCTGGGCGGTCGTCCGGGCTATGAGGTGACGGGCGGCGAGGCCGCCTTTGACGGTGTGAACTTGTTCAGCTTGGACCCGCATGAGCGCGCGGCCGCCGGGCTGTTCCTGGGGTTTCAATATCCGGTCGAAATTCCCGGCGTGTCGAACCTGCAATTTCTGCGCGAGAGCCTCAACAGCCAGAAGCGCGCACGCGGCGAAGCGGAGCTGAATGGCGGCGAGTTCATTCGCCTGGCCAAGGATAAGGCGGCGCTGCTTGGCCTCGACATGGAAATGCTGAAGCGTCCGGTGAATGTCGGCTTTTCCGGTGGTGAGAAGAAGCGCGCCGAAATGGTGCAGATGGGCATTCTCGACCCCAAGCTGGCTATCCTCGATGAAACCGATTCCGGGCTCGACATCGACGCGCTCAAGATCGTGGGCGCAGGCATTAACGCGATCATGCGCAAGCCCGACAAGGCGGTGCTGCTCATCACCCATTATCAGCGGCTGCTCGATTATGTGAAGCCGGACTATGTGCATGTCCTGGCCGGCGGCCGGATCGTCAAGTCAGGCGGCCCGGAACTGGCGCTGGAGCTGGAGCGCGAAGGCTATGCGGAGGTCGTGGCCGCGTGACCGCGCTCGCCCTTCCCACGCGCCGGGACGAAGCCTGGCGCTATAGCGATCTGGATGCGCTTGCGAGTGTCTGGCCAGTGCCCGATGCGACCCGCATCACGGTTGCAGCCGGCGAAAGCGGGCACGACCATCTGTTGCAGGACGCCGACACCGATACAGCGGCCGTGCATGACTATGTCATCGATATTGCAGACGGCGCGCGGTTCGATTTCCACCTGCTCAATATCGGTGGCAAGCTTGGACGCGTCACTTTCGGTGTCACACTGGGCAAGGGCAGCCATTTTGAATTGAGTGGCGCGATCATCGGCGGCGGCGACCAGACTCTGGAAATCGTGACAAGGGTCACGCATGCCGAGCCGGATGCGACCAGTGGCCAGACGATCCGGTCGATCCTGGGCCAGCGCGCCACCGGCAGCTATCTGGGCAGCATCAATGTCGCCCGCGACGCGCAGCGCACCGATGCCTTTCAGTCGGTCAAGGCGATGCTGCTCGATCGCACGGCCACCGCCAACGCCAAGCCGGAACTGGAAATCTTTGCCGACGACGTCAAATGCGCGCATGGGGCGACGGTCGGCGAACTGGATCGGCAGGCGCTGTTCTACATGGCGAGCCGCGGCATGGACCCGGCAACGGCCAAGACATTGTTGCTCAAGGCGTTCGTCGCCGGCGTGTTCGACGATGTAAGCGACGAAGCGGTGAAGGACCGGCTGGAGGCTGCCGCGATCGCGAAGCTGGAGACGTTGGTATGACGAACCTCGCTCAAGGGTTGCGACTGCGGGACGATTTTCCCGGTGTCGGCGACTGGCATTATCTCGACAGCGCCGCGACCGCGCAAAAGCCCCAGGCCGTGATCGACGCCATCGCCCGCGCTTATGGGGCCGACTATGCGACCGTGCATCGCGGTGTCTATGAACGCTCGGCCAATATGACGCTGGCCTATGAAGCCGCGCGGCGAAAGGTGGCGCAGTTCATCGGCGCGGCGTCCGATGCCGAGATTATCTATGTGCGCGGCGCGACCGAGGGGATCAATCTGGTCGCGCACAGCTGGGCGGGCACGCAGCTCAAGGCGGGCGACCGCATCCTGCTGTCCACGCTGGAGCATCACAGCAATATCGTCCCTTGGCAGATCGTGGCCGAACAAGTCGGCGCACAGATCGACGTCGTGCCACTGACGCAGGATGGCTGTATCGACCTTGACGCCATGGCGGCGATGATTACGCCCGCGCACAAGATGGTGGCGCTGGCGCATGTTTCCAATGTGCTGGGCAGCGTCCTCGACTGCCGCCGCGCGGCCGACATCACGCACGGCGTGGGCGCCAAAATCCTGATCGACGGCTGCCAGGCCGTCCCGCGCCTTGACGTCGATATGGCCGCGCTTGACTGCGACTTCTACGTCTTTTCCGCGCACAAGCTTTATGGCCCGACCGGCATCGGCGTGCTGTGGGCGCGCCAGGAACTGCTGGAGAAGATGCCTCCCTATCAGGGCGGTGGGTCCATGATCGACAAGGTGACGTTCGAAAAGACGAGCTATGCGCCTGCGCCGACGCGTTTCGAAGCGGGGACGCCGCATATTACCGGCGTGGTCGGCCTGTCGGCCGCGATCGATTATGTGCAGGCGATCGGGCTGGATGCGATCCATGCGCATGAATGCGCGCTTGTCGCAAAGGCGCGATCGGCACTTGAGGATCTGAACAGCGTGCGGCTGTTTGGACCGGACACTTCGGCTGGAATCCTCTCTTTTGAAGTTCAGGGGGTTCATCCGCACGACGTCGGCACCATATTGGATGAAGGCGGCGTCGCCATCCGGGCCGGCCATCATTGCGCCCAGCCGTTGATGAACCATCTGGGTGTCGAGGCGACCGCACGGGCCAGTTTCGGCCTGTATAGCGATGATAGCGATGTGGACGCGCTGGTGCAGGGTCTGGCGCGGGTAAGGAAGATTTTCGGATGACCGACGAACGCAGAATCATGGTCGAGGAAGTGGATGCGATCGATGCGCCGCCCAAGGCGCGGGTCGACGCGGCGGAGCCTGCTCCACGCCAGCGCGACTATCTGGACGGATTTCTGACACAGGCGCCCGCGCCGCAACCTGCTGGCGAGCCGGGCGGCGACCTGTATGAAGCGGTGATCGACGCGCTCAAGGAAATTTACGACCCGGAAATTCCGGTCAATATCTATGATCTGGGCCTGATCTACGGCGTGGATATCAGCGAAGGCCATGTCGCCGTCACCATGACGTTGACGACGCCGCACTGCCCGGTCGCTGAATCCATGCCGGGTGAAGTCGAACTGCGCGTCGGCGCCGTGCCGGGCGTGGGCGATGCGGAGGTCAACCTTGTCTGGGACCCGCCATGGGACCCGCAGAAAATGAGCGACGAAGCCAAGCTCGAATTGGGAATGCTGTAATGATGACAGAAACCAAAGCGCGCGCCCGTCCCGCTGCCGTCATCCTGACGCCCAATGCCGAGGCGCGCATTGCGGATCTGATGGCGCAGGCGCCCGAGGGGACGATCGGCGTCAAGCTGTCGACCCCGCGACGGGGCTGTTCGGGACTTGCCTATTCGGTCGATTATGTGGCGGAAGAGGCCAAGTTCGACGAGAAGATCGAAACGCCCGGCGGCACCTTCTACATTGACGGCGCATCGGTCCTGTATCTTGTCGGGTCGACCATGGATTGGGTCGAGGATGATTTCACCGCCGGCTTCGTCTTCAACAATCCCAATGCCAAGGGCAGCTGCGGCTGCGGCGAAAGCTTCACGGTCTGAACATTGGCCGGCTGATCCTTTGATGCCCCACATGCTCATTTTCGGCATGGGATATACCGCTTCGCGACTGGCGGATCGGTTGCGTGAGCATGGCTGGCGCGTGACCGGCATTCGGCGCAGCGTTGATGCCGGGTCCGAAATTCTCGCTTTTGATGATGAGAGCGCCATTCGTTCTGCTTTGGCTGAGGCGAGTCACATTCTCTCATCTGTGCCACCTGCTGGCGATGTCGATCCCGTGCTTGATCTTCATGGGCCAGCGATCGCCGCCGCACCCGCCGTCTGGACCGGCTACCTCTCCTCCACCGGCGTCTATGGCGACGCCAAGGGGGCGTGGGTGGATGAAAGCGCCCCAATCGGTCTTGGTCGTCGTACGGCCCGCGCACAGGCGGATGAGGATTGGGGCGGCTTGCGGGACGATATGCGCCGGTTCCGCCTGCCGGGCATCTATGGCCCCGGCCGCTCCGCGATCGACCGCGTGCGCGAAGGGCGCGCCCATCGGATCGACCTTCCTGACCAGATTTTCAGCCGGGTCCATGTCGATGATATCGTGACGGGCGTGATCGCCTCGTTTGAAGGGCCGCCCGGCATCTATAATCTGGCCGACGACCTGCCCTGCGCGCACAATCGTGTGATCGAACTGGCGTGCGATCTGGCCGGGACGCCATGGCCACCGCTCCAGTCGCTCGACGCGGCGGGACTGTCCCCCATGGCGCGGGGCTTTTATGCGGAAAATCGCAGGGTCGCCAATGGTCGTGCAAAGCGCTTGCTGGGCTGGGCTCCACGCTATCCCACCTATGTCGAAGGTCTGCGCGCCTGCCTTTGAGTGGCGCGGTGTGGTTTACGCCTTGTTAACCCACACCGCGCGACAAAGGGCCATCGTTCCAAGAGGATATTTGATGACCCGCTTCGACCAGGCCTTTGCAGCTATTTCCGACCGAATGCATCAACCATTTGCGCCGCAGGCTAGAAGAGTTCAGGCGTCGTCCCTCCCCAGCCTGATCGAGCGCGTGAACAGCGCTAAGCTGCGCTATCGGCCCGGTCGAAGCTAAGCCATTTTTGACCGCAGGGCGACGACCATGCCAGCAATTGCCAGCAAGGCCCCCGGCGCGGCGAAACCAGTCCAGCGATAGCCTTCTAACAGCGTGGAAATGAGCATCGCGATCACCGGTATCAGGACGGACGTATAGGCGGCGCGCCCCGCGCCGATCGTCTGGATCAGACGGAAATAAAGCGGAAAGGTGACGACCGATCCGGCAATGCCCAGATAGGCGATGCCGGCCAGATAGCCCAGCCGCCACTCAATGACAGGGGGGCCTGCCGTGACCCACGCAAAGACGGCGTCGATCGCCGCGCCGATCAGCATCGCCCATGCCAGCACGGCCATCATGGGAAGCCGCCGGGCAATTTCGGTGCCCTGCATGACATTGGCCGCCGACGCGCTCAGCAATCCCAATATCGAGAAGGCAGCGCCCAGCAATATGGCGTCCGGCACGACGTCAGCCGCGCGATATTCATGGACAAGCATCATGATGATGCCCGCCGTCGCAATTGCCGACCCGACGATGAAACCGCGCGTGACCGGCTGACGAAAGGCGAGGAAGGCAAGCAGCGAATTGGGGATCAGCAGCATTGCGTAAACGACAGCGACGACGCCGGAGGTCAGATACTGCTCGGCGCGATAGACAAAATTGAAGTTGAGCACGAATTGCGCGGTGCCAAGCAGGCCGGCGAACAGCATGCCCGCCCCGCCGATGCGAAGCGGCACGCCGCGCACGCGCGCGAAGATCGCCATGGCGATCCCGGCCAGCAAAAAGCGGTAGCAGACCGACCAGCTAGGCGGCACGCTGCCCAGCTGGTCCCGGATCACGATCCAGGTCGAACTCCAGATCAGCGTGACAAGCGCGAAGGGAATCAGGACTGCCTTGGCCGTGTCGGCAGGAACCGATGGCGCGTCAGCCACGATCAAAGCCGGGCGAGCGCCGCAGCGAGCGGCGCGACGGTGGCTTCATCCTGCGACCAGTTCGTGACCAGTCGCGCGGCTCCATGGCCCCAATCGTGAAAACCAAAGCCCTGGGCGCGCAACGTCGCGGCTTCCTCCGCCGTCAGGCGCACGAACAGTTCATTGGCCTCGACAGGGTGCATCAGACGGTTCCCCGCCTCTTTGGCGAGGATCTGAGCCGCCGCATTCGCGGCGTTAGCGTTGCGAAGCCACAGGTCATCTTCGATCATCGCCAGCAATTGCGCGGCGAGATAGCGCCCTTTGGAGAAAAGATGCCCCGACCGCTTGCGCCAGCGCCGCGCCTCTGCTGCACGGTCCCGCGCCTGCGGACCGAAGAAGAGCAGCGCCTCGCCGATCATGCCGCCATTTTTCACGCAGCCAAAAGTCAGCGCATCCACGCCCGCGCGCCATGTCACATCTGCCGGCGCGCAGCCCAGATGCGCCACGGCGTTGGCGAACCGGGCGCCATCCATATGCAATCCCAGGCCATGCGCCTTGGCGACATCCCCCAGCGCCGCGACCTCTTGCGGTGTGTAGACAAGGCCATATTCGGTGGCGTTGGTGATGCTGATGGCGCGGGCGGGCACCTGATGCACATCCGGCCTGATCGCCTTCAGCCGGTCGCGAACGGCGTCCGGCGTCAGTTTCGCCCCGACACCCGGCAGCGGCATCAGCGTCGCGCCATGGGTGAAGAACCCCGGCGCGCCGCACTCGTCCACGACGATATGCGCCTCTTCATGGGCAATCACGCCGCCATAAGCGGGGCAGAGGCAAGCCAGCGCGATGCTGTTCGCCGCCGTTCCGCTGGCGATCCACAGGGCCTGCACCGGGGTTTCGAACAAGGCGGAGAAAGCATCGTCCAGCCGCGCGCTCCATGCGTCGCCATCATAGCCATGATCGGCCCGGTCGGCGGCGGCGATGGCGGCCATGACGTTCGGGCAAACAGGCGTCGCATTGTCGGAAAAAAAGTGCATGGCATGGCGATAGCGAGCCGTCCGCCGAACGGGAAGGGGCCATCGGGGACGCTGTGGCCCTGTGCGTGCTGATTAGGTCAGTATAGATGACCAATTGTTTCGCGCGCTGCTCTGTGACATAGGCGGCGCGTCCTATCCATGCACAAGGAGTCCCGCCATGGACGTCGAGCAGAAGTCGCGCTTCACCGTCAATCGCAGCAGCCAGGCTGTGGCAGCGGACCAGCGCGCGATCCTGCTTGCCGACCCGGGTTTTGGCCGGGTGTTTACCGATCATATGGTGACCATCCGCTACACGGAAGGACAGGGGTGGCACAGCCATAAGGTGGGGCCTCGTGAACCCTTCCAGATGCATCCGGCCTGCGCGGTGCTCCATTATGCCCAGGAAATCTTCGAAGGCATGAAGGCCTATCGCCTGAACGATGGCCAAATCGCCATGTTCCGACCGGAAGAAAATGCCCGCCGGTTCATGGAATCGGCAGAGCGTATGGCCATGCCCGCGCTGCCCCAGGACCTGTTTCTGGAGGCCGTCGCTGAACTGGTGAAGATCGACGCGGACTGGATTCCCGAAGGGGAAGGCAGCCTCTATCTGCGCCCCTTCCTGTTTGCGAGCGAGACCTTCCTGGGCGTGCGTCCGTCCAATGAATATATATTCTGTGTCATCGCCTCGCCCGCCGGCGCCTATTTCAAGGGCGGTAGCAAGGCTGTGACCTTGTGGGTGTCGGAACATTATAGCCGCGCCGCGCGCGGCGGCACCGGCGCCGCCAAATGCGGCGGCAATTATGCCGCCAGCCTGATCGCGCAGAAGGAAGCGATCGGCCATGGCTGCGATCAGGTCGTCTTTCTTGACGCCGCCGAGAATAAATGGGTCGAAGAACTGGGCGGCATGAACGTCTTTTTCGTCATGGATGACGGATCGCTCGTGACTCCGCCCCTTGGTGGGACCATCCTGCCCGGCATCACGCGGGCGTCGATCATCGATCTGGCCCGCGCCCATGGCCATGACGTGCGCGAGGAACCCTATAGCTTCACCCAATGGCGGGACGATGCCGCCAGCGGCCGACTGCGCGAGGCCTTTGCCTGTGGCACCGCTGCCGTCGTCACGGCGATCGGCACGGTCAAGAGCAGCGGTGGCGACTTTACGATCGGCAATGGCGATGGCGGCATCGTGACCGAAAAGTTGCGCGCGCAGCTGACCGGTATTCAGCGCGGCACCGTCACCGATCCGGCAGGTTGGGTACATATCGTCTGATTTCGCGTGGTCCGCTGCCGGGCCGTCTTTCCATTTCCCGTGGCAGGACCTAGATACGGGGAATGGAACGCTACGACGTCGTCATCCTGGGCGGGGGGCTTGTCGGCCTCACCCTGGGCATCGCCCTTTCCGGACATGGCGTGAAGACCGCCATCGTCGATCCTGCCGACCCTGTCGATATGACGGCGGCAGGGTTCGACGGGCGCGTGTCGGCGATCAGTTCGACAAGCTATGCCATGCTTCAGGCCATTGGTGTCGCGCGGCATCTGGATGGCAAGGGCTGTCCGATCGATCGCATATGGGTCAGCGACGGGCTGGAACCGGGCGCGCTGGATTTCGTGCCCGATGCTGATGATGGCCTGATGGGAACGATGTTTCCCAACCGGGATCTGCGGATCGCGCTGGCGCAGACGGCGGCGGAGGCCGATAACCTGATCTTCTATCAGCCCGATCGCGCGACGGCCGTCGATCGCGGCAGCGATGGGGTAACACTGACGTTGCAGAATGGCGCGACGATCGGTGCGCCCTTGCTGGTCGCGGCCGAGGGGCGAAACAGCCCGACGCGTGAAGCAGCCGGCATCCGCACAACCCGCTGGCAATATAGCCACACGGCCATGGTCACGGCGATCGACCATGAGATACCGCATGCCAATACCGCGTATGAGATTTTCTATGTGGGCGGCCCCTTCGCCCTGCTGCCGATGTTGCCAGGGACCCGGTCGGCTGTGGTCTGGACCGTGCCGACGGGTCAGGCGCCCGCCATGCTCAAATTATCCGAACGGGCCTGGCTGGCAGAGGCGCAAAAGCGGATTGGCGGCTTCCTGGGAGACATCAGCCTGGCCGGACCGCGTTCCTCCTATCCGTTGGGCTTTCACCATGCCGCGCGCATCACGGATACCCGCCTGGCGCTGGTGGGGGATAGCGCCCATGCGATCCACCCCATCGCCGGCCAGGGTTTGAACCTGGGATTCCGCGATGTCGCCGCGCTGGTGGAGGTTCTGGTCGAAGGCATGCGCCTGGGCCTAGACCCTGGCGATGCGCAGCTGCTCGCGCGCTATCAGCGCTGGCGCGGGCTCGATGCCTTGATGACCAGTGTCGCCATGGACGGTCTGGTGCGTCTGTTCGATATTCCCGGCAAGCTGCCGTCTCTGGCGCGGCGAGCGGGCCTGGCTATGGTGCAGCGCACGCCCATGCTCAAAGGCCGCTTCATGGCGGAAGCGCGAGGCCAATCGGGGGCACTGCCGCGGCTGCTCGCCGGCGAAAGGCTCTGACGCCTGCGTGATCGCGGCAATAGCTTCCGGTAGCCCTTATCGGTCGCCGTTCAGGTCATGCGGCGCAAGACATCATCCTTTAGCACCAAATGATGACGCAGCGCCGCGCCGATGTGGAGCAGCAGCAGCGCGCTCCATAGCCATGGCAGCAGTTCGTGCGATTCGTGCGCCAGGCTAGTGAGGGCGTCCTCCCGGCCCACGGCAAATTTGGGCACGTCGAACAGGGCGAACCAGGTGAGCGGTCGGCTGCCGGCGGACGTCATGATCCAGCCGGACAGGGGAACGACTAGCATCAAGGCATAAAAGGCCAGATGCGTGACATGCGCCGCGCTCTTCTCCCATCCCGGCATCTCTTTGGGAAGAAACGGCGGCCGATGTGTCAGGCGCCAGACGATGCGGCAGACCGTGAGCGCCAGTACCGTCAACCCGATCGACTTGTGAAGGGGCATGACGCCCCAATCGCGCGGCAGCGCCTCATGCGCGAATCCAAGCACCAGATTGGCGATGATGAGCGCCGCCATGATCCAGTGCAGCGCCCGGGCGACGACGGTATAACGGGTCAAATTTCGCTCCCTGTGTCTCTGGAACCGGCACTCAGGCCCGCTTATGCACCCTGACGATTGGCGACCAGATTATCCACCACGGAAGGGTCGGCGAGCGTGCTGGTGTCACCCAATGCCTGTGCCGACACCTCCCCCTCGGCGATTTTGCGCAGGATCCGGCGCATGATCTTGCCGGAGCGGGTCTTGGGCAGGCCAGGCGCAAACTGGATCACATCCGGCGTTGCGATCGGGCCGATTTCCCGCCGCACCCAGTTCACCAGCGTCTTGCGCAGCTCGTCGCTGGCTTCATCGTCATTATTGAGCATGACATAGGCGTAGATGCCTTGGCCCTTGATATCGTGAGGAAAGCCGACCACCGCGGCTTCTGCCACGCTTTCATGCAGCACCAGCGCGCTTTCGACTTCCGCCGTCCCCATGCGGTGGCCCGACACGTTGATGACGTCGTCCACCCGGCCCGTGATCCAGTAATAGCCGTCTGCGTCCCGCCGCGCGCCGTCGCCGGTGGTATATTTGCCGGGGAAGGTCGTGAAATAAGTCTGAAAGAAGCGGTCATGATCGCCCCAGACCGTCCGCATCTGCCCAGGCCAGCTTCGTGCGATGACCAGATTGCCCTCGGTCGCGCCTTCCAGCACTTTGCCTTCGGTATCGACGATCTGCGGCACGACGCCAGGCATGGGCAGGGTCGCCGATCCGGGTTTCAGATCAGTTGCGCCGGGCATGGGCGCGATCATCGCCCCTCCGGTTTCCGTCTGCCACCAGGTGTCGATGATCGGGCAGCGATCCTCGCCGACCACATGATGATACCAGCGCCAGGCTTCGGGATTGATCGGCTCGCCAACCGTGCCGAGCAGGCGCAACGATGCGCGACTGGTCGTCTTCACATGGTCGTCGCCTTCCTTCATCAGCGCGCGAAGCGCCGTGGGGGCGGTGAACAGGGTCTGGACCTGGTGGCGATCCACGATCTGCCAGATGCGCGCGGGCGTGGGATGATTCGGCACGCCTTCATACATCAGCGTCGTCGCCCCATTGGCGAGCGGCCCATAGACGATATAGCTGTGGCCTGTGACCCAGCCGATATCGGCGGCGCACCAATAGACGTCCCCCGGCCGATAGTCGAAGCATAGTTCATGGGTCAGGCTGGCCCAGAGCAGATAGCCGCCGGTCGTATGAAGCACGCCCTTGGGCTTACCGGTGGAGCCGGAGGTATAGAGGATGAACAGCGGGTCTTCCGCCTGCATGGGTTCGGCCGGGCAGTCGGCTGCGACCTTTTCCGCTGCTTCATGCAGCCACAGGTCGCGGCCCGGCTTCATGGGGATATCGGACCCAGTCGCCTTGACCACGATCACCGACTTGACGCCGGGGCAGTCTTCAAGGGCTGCGTCGACATTGGCCTTGAGCGCCACTTTTTTGCCGGCGCGGCAACCTTCATCTGCGGTCACGACGATGGTGGAGTCGCAATCTTGAATGCGGCCACACAGCGCATCGGGTGAAAAGCCACCGAACACCACCGAATGGATCGCGCCGATCCGCGCGCAGGCGAGCAGCGCGAACGCCGCTTCCGGTATCATCGGCAGATAGATGGTGATCCGGTCGCCCTTCTTCGCGCCCGCTGCCTTGAGCACATTGGCGAAGCGACACATCTCGGCATGAACCTGGCGATAGCTGTAACGGCGCGGCTGGCCGTCGGGCGAATCGGGTTCCCAGATGATCGCGGTCTGGTCTCCACGTTCTTCAAGGTGTCGGTCCACGCAATTGACGCTGACATTCAAGACGCCGTCCGCGAACCATTTGATGCCGAAATCCGCTTCGTCGAAACTGCTTTCATCGGCGCGCGTGGGTGGGGTTATCCAGTCCAATCGCTGCGTGCGCTCCAGCCAATAGGCGTCGCTGTCTTTGATCGAGCGGGCATAATCGGCTTCGCGCTTGGCCCGATCCATATAGGCTCCCTCGACCCAGGCTTGCGGCACGGGGAAGAAATCTTCAGGCATCGGCTATCCTTTCCAAGGCGAAATCCATTATCGGCGCTCTTCTATCGTCCGGTTTCCGTCGCTGAAAGGGGCGATGCGCTCGGCAGCCGCCATCCTTTCGGCCAATGCGCTGGGCGACCATGGGTGTCATGCGATCGCTTTTGCCGCTTCCCCCGCGACGCGCCTGCGCCTAACAGACGGTTTCTATGTGGCTGCTCTATCAATTCCCCCTATGCCCTTTTTCCCGCAAGGTCCGGCTGCTGCTGGGCGAAAAGGGCATCGGATATGATCTGGTGCGCGAATCGCCATGGGCGATGCGCGACGAATTTCTGGATCTCAATCCCGCCGGATTGACGCCTGTGATGACGGATCAGGAACGGGGCGTCACGCTGCTCGACAGCCAGGCGATCTGCGAATATTTCGAAGAGACGGTGGAGAAGGTCCCCCTTATCTCAGGGACCGCCGCCGGGCGTGCCGAAGTCCGCAGGCTGACCGCCTTTTTCGACCAGAGCTTCTATGGCGACGTGGTCGGCCCGCTTTTGCATGAACGCATGAAAAAGCGATTCATCGAACGCGCGCCGCCCGACGCCAGAGTGTTGCGCGAAGCGATGAAGCGCGCGAACGTCCATATGGATTATATGGACTATCTGCTCGATCATCGTAGCTGGATGGCGGGCGGCACCCTTAGTCTGGCGGATATCGCCGCCGCTGCGCATCTGTCCGTCGCCGATTATCTGGGGGGCATCGACTGGGCCGGCCATGAGCCGGTGCGGCGCTGGTATGCCGGATTTAAGTCACGGCCGTCGTTCCGCCCGCTTCTGTCCGAACGGATGGAGGTCATCGCGCCGCCACCGCATTACGAAAAGCCTGATTTCTAGGATTCCAAGGCCTGCGGCCCTTCGCGTCCAAACGGTCAATCCGTTTCGGCGGCCAGATAGACGCGATTGCGGCCATGTTCCTTGGCCAGATAAAGCGCGCGATCGGCAGCCTTGAGCGCGGCGCGGGGATCGTCAAAGGCCAGAACATTGGCGACGCCCGCTGAAAAGCTCACCCGGTCCATGCGTTCGCCATTGGTGCGGTTGACCAGGCTGCGGCTGGCAAGGTCTTCGCGCACTTCGTCGACCGCTTCGCATGTCTCTGCAGCCGTCTTGCCCCGGAACAGCATCACAAATTCCTCGCCGCCATGTCGCGCGACATGACAGCGATCATCCGACACCTTGGCGAGCAAGCCCGCCACGAATTTCAGCACACGGTCGCCGGTATCATGGCCGTGCGTGTCGTTGATGGCTTTGAAGTGGTCGATATCGCAAAAGGCGATGGACAAGGACTCGTTCGCCGCTTGGGCCTCCGCGACTTCGTCCCGCAACCGCGCTTCAAAGGCGCGACGGTTGGGCAGGCCGGTCAGATGATCCTGTTCGGCAGCGCGACGGGCGGTTTCCAGACTGGATTTCAGCGCCTGCGTCTGTTTCTGATTCTCGCGCAGTTGGGTTTCCACGGCCCGCGTTTTTTCCACCATCGACCGGGTCAGACCGACCAGGCGGGCCAGCACCGGCTCGCCCTCGGCCACGTCAGCCAGATCCTTCGCCTGCTCCTGCAACGCCGCACCATAATCCTTCGCTGACTTGCGCGATTCGTGCATCAGGCCGGTGAACTGGTCGAGATTTTCCTCCACCTTGTCCAACATGGTGGCGAGCGATTCGGGCGTGACTTCATCCGCGCGCTGTTCAGCCGCCAGGCTTTCAACCCAGCCATTGGTGATCTTGCCGCGCTCCATCATGACGGCGCGAATGGCTTTTTCGACGCCGATATTCGCGCCGGTCAGATAATCGAGCGCGACGCTGAAATTGATTGCCGTCAGGTCCAGATCATGCGCGAAGAGGAAGTCGCCAATGTCGGCATAAAGCTGACGCCGCCGATTGATTTCGCGATTGGCGGCGGTGCCGGCCCGTTGACGGGTCGCCGCCTCAGCCTCCTGCGGCTCATCCGGTCGCCCGGACAGTCCCTTCGCCCACCGCGCCAGGCGGTCGGTCAGCCCGTGTTGCGCATTGGCGGATGAAGATGGTGCCCCGATCATGACCTTCATAACGGCCGCGCAAGGAGAGGCTTAAATGCGTGGCGCCAAAGAATCGTATCGCCTTGTGCGGCCTAGATTTCGGCAGCCACCAGCCAGTCGCGAAAGATGCGTACGGCCCGCGTCTGCAGCGCGCGCGGGCGGCACACGAAGAAATAGCGATAGGGGCTTTCGACATGGATGGGGAATAGACGCACGAGCCGGGGGTCCTTGGACTGCTCGAAATGGCTGGCGTGCATGACGGCAACGCCCAGCCCCTGCGCGGCAGCTTCCAGCATCAATTGGCCCGAATCATAATTGTCGACGGCCAGCGGTTGCAGATCGGGCAGGCCGGCGGCTTCCTTCCACGCGTCGAAGGACAAGGCCATGTCGCGGTGAAGCAGGATCGTCTGCTGCGCCAGTTCCTCGGGCGATTTGAGCGCCTGGGGCCCTTCCAGCAACTGCCGGCGGCCGATCAGATAGACTTGCTCATGGTCGAGTTCATGCGCGTACAGCGCGGGATCAATGTCCTTGGCCATCAGGACGATCGCAGCGTCCAATCCTTCGCCGAGCCGCGCCACGGCATGGGGCGTGGTTTCAATGTCGATATGCAGTTGCGGATGCTGTTGCCGCAGCCGACCCAGATGCGGGAACAAGCGCTGCGTCGCGAACAGAGGCATGACGGCAAGCCGCAGGCGCAGCTGGTTGCCCCCGCTCTGAATATTTTCCAGCGCTTGGCTGAGCGAATCCAGCGCCGGCGCGATATCGTCGAGCAGTCGCTGACCGTCGATATTGATCTCCAGCGCCTGATGCTTGCGGTCGAACAACGGCCGCCCGATGAATCGCTCCAGCGCTTGGACGCGGCGGCTGAGCGCCGGCGTCGACAAGGCAAGTTCCTCCGCGGCAGCCTTGACGGAGCCAAGGCGGGCGACCTGAACAAAGGCCTCCAGGGCCGTAAGGGGCGGCAATCTGCGCATAATCTGTCACAAGTCCGAAGCCGATCCGCTGCGCCGCGTCAATTCTCTTTATCGAACGGCGCGCTTCCCGGTTCCAAGCATCCTGTCCGCAATGAGCAGGAAAATGCGAAAAATGGCAAGATGCATTTTTTGCAACCTTAACTTTCATTTCGCACTTGCGAAAGAACGCATTGCAATGCACATAGGACAGGCCTTTCAGGCATCCTCTCCTAAAACTTTACGGGCTGGCCCACCGGGTCGGCCCTTTTTTTGTTGTAGGTCGCTGCATCGGCAGGGTCTTTCCGACCGGCTTTGCGTTCCCTATCTCGTTTCGGAACGAGAAAGATGGGGAAGCCGCGTGGCTGATCAGGAACAAACCGGACGAAGGATACAGGTCGCCAATGCGCGGCCGGAGGATGCGGGGCGCGGATTGGCGCGCTTGCCACTGGCGGTGATGGCCCAGTTGCAGCTCAGTGAAGGCGACGTGATCGAAATCGTGGGCAAACGCAACACGCCTGCGCGCGTGGTGCGGCCCTATAAGGAGGATGAAGGGCTGGACGTCCTGCGGCTTGACGGATTGCAGCGCGCCAATGCCGGCGTCGGGTCCGGCGACTTCGTCCAAATCAGCAAGGCCGAGCCAAGGGCGGCGCAGCGCGTTGTGTTCGCGCCTGCACAAAATAACCTGCGCCTGCAAGGCAATCCGGAGGCACTGAAGCGCGTATTCTTCCAACGCCCGCTCGCGGCGGGCGATGTAGTGGCGACGGCTGGGCAGCAACAGGTGCCCCCGGGGGACATGCCCCCACAATTGCGCCAGATGCTGGCGGCGCCCGCCTATGCCTTGCAGGAAATCCGGCTGGTGGTGGTGTCGACGACCCCTAAGGGCATCGTCCACATCGATGCGGACACCGAGGTGGAACTGCGCGCCGAATATGAGGAGCCGCGCGAATCCCGCCGCGCCGACGTTACCTATGACGATGTCGGCGGCATGGCCGAAACGATCGACCAGCTGCGCGAGATGGTCGAACTGCCGCTGCGCTATCCCGAGTTGTTCGAGCGGCTGGGCGTTGACCCGCCGAAGGGCGTTCTGCTGCACGGGCCGCCGGGCACGGGCAAGACCCGGCTCGCCCGCGCCGTCGCCAATGAATCGGAAGCCGAGTTCTTCCTGATCAACGGTCCGGAAATCATGGGTTCGGCCTATGGCGAATCCGAAAAGAAGCTACGCGAGATTTTCGAGGAGGCGGCGAAGGCGGCGCCGTCGATCCTGTTCATCGACGAAATCGATTCGATCGCACCCAAACGCGGCAATGTGACCGGCGAGACGGAAAAGCGCCTGGTCGCGCAATTGCTGACGCTGATGGATGGGCTGGAGCCGCGCACCAACTTGGTGGTCATCGCGGCGACCAATCGGCCCGAAGCCATCGACGAAGCATTGCGCAGGCCCGGCCGCTTCGATCGGGAGATTGTCGTTGGCGTGCCGGACGAGCGCGGTCGCCGCGAGATATTGGGTATCCATACCCGCGGCATGCCGCTGGGCGATCGCGTGGACCTGACCGAATTGGCGCGGATGACCTACGGCTTTGTCGGCGCTGATCTGGCTGCGCTGACACGCGAAGCGGCGATCGAAGCGGTGCGCCGCTTCATGCCGCGCCTCAATCTGGAGGAAGGGACGATTCCCGCCGATGTGCTGGAGGAGCTGTCGGTCACGCGCGAGGACTTCATGTCCGCGATCAAGCGGGTGCAGCCGTCCGCCATGCGCGAGGTCATGGTGCAGGCACCCAATATCGGCTGGTCTGACATTGGCGGTCTGGATGATGCGCAGATGCGTTTGAAAGAAGGCGTCGAGCTGCCGCTCAAGGACCCGGATGCCTTCCGCCGCATCGGCATCCGTCCGGCAAAGGGCTTTTTGCTTTATGGCCCCCCGGGCACCGGCAAGACGCTGCTGGCGAAGGCGGTCGCGCGTGAGGCGCAGGCCAATTTCATTGCCACCAAGTCGAGCGACTTGCTGAGCAAATGGTATGGCGAAAGCGAGCAGCAGATTGCCCGCCTCTTCGCCCGTGCGCGGCAGGTGGCGCCCACGGTCATTTTCATCGACGAACTGGACAGCCTGGTCCCGGCGCGCGGCGGCGGCCTTGGCGAGCCGGCGGTGACGGAGCGGGTGGTGAACACGATCCTGGCCGAGATGGACGGACTGGAGGAACTGCAATCCGTCGTGGTGATCGGCGCGACCAATCGGCCCAACCTGGTCGATCCTGCGCTATTGCGGCCCGGTCGGTTCGACGAACTCGTCTATGTGCCGGTGCCGGAGGAAGCGGGGCGCCGTCGCATCCTGGATATCCATACGCGCAAGATGCCGCTGGCCGACGATGTCGACCTGGATGCGCTGGCGCATCGGACCGAGCGGTTCACCGGCGCGGACCTGGAAGACCTTGCGCGGCGCGCGGGGCTGATCGCGCTTCGTCAGTCACTGTCGGTCGATGCCGTCACCATGGCGCATTTCGAGGCGGCGCTGGACGAAACCCGCGCATCCGTCACGCCGGAGATGGAGCGCGAATATGAGCAGATCCAGGCGACATTGAAGCAGAGCGCGATGCAGCTCGATCCGATCGGCTTCGTGTCGCCGGGCATGTTGCGCGCCCGAGAACGCTAGGATCATGCGGATGACGGAATGAACACTTCCGTCATCCGCACGTTACCGCCCCATGACCCGCAAAGCCGCTTGCCAGCGGACTCTGATTTTGCGAGGCCGAAACGAACATGACAGACAGGCGGTTTTGATGGCGTCCCTTCCCTTCAAGGACAAACATAAGACAGGTTTCAAAAGCGCCCATGGTGGCTCCTTCCTGAAGCAGTGGACCATCTTCTTCCGCCAGTTCCTGAAGCATCCGGGTATGATCGGGTCGGTGATCCCGTCGTCCCGCACGCTGGTAGACGCCGTGCTGGAGCCGGTGGATTGGGAGCGGACGCGGTTGTTCGTGGAATATGGACCGGGCGTCGGCACCTTCACTCGCCCGATCCTGGAGCGGATGCATCCCGATGCGACGCTGATCGCGATCGACCTCAATCTGGATTTCGTGGCCTGGCTGGACGCGCAGATCGACGACCCCCGGCTGCGCGTGGTGCACGGGTCGGCCATCGATGTGCGACGCTTCATTCGTGAGGCGGGATATCAGCAGGCCGATTACGTGGTGTCCGGGTTGCCTTTTTCGACGTTACCGGATGGCGTAGGCGGCGCGATCTGCGCGGAGACGCGCGCGGCACTTAGACCGGGCGGCGAGTTCCTCATTTATCAATATTCGCGCTATGTGATGCGCCTGCTGACGCCGGTCTTCGGTGCGATCAGCGATCGGCTGGAGTGGCGAAATATCCCGCCGTGCCGGGTGATTCGCGCCACCAGTGACGAGGCATTGGCTGAGGCGGCCTGAGACTGTCCGAGGTTCGTCAACGGCTGCACCTTTGTTCGCCATGTCTGGCGATTGACTTGGCCCCTTTTGTAGAGGACGAAAGTCGGGGGTAACATGTGGGGCTGGCGATGGCATCTGCTGTCGGGAATGGCGGACAATGGGCGGATATTTTCACCGCTGCGGCGTTGGAGCCGCATCGTTGGGACGACGCGTTGCGGGCCATGGCGCAGGCTACGGGATCGCGGCATGGGCAGATGGTAGGCTTTGGTCCGGCGGGCGCGGCATTCAACTGGATCAGTGATGTCGATTCAGCGCTGATACCCGCCAGCCTGTCCATCGATCATGGCTCCCCCACCGTGAATTACCGCGTCGGCGCAGACCTGCTACCGAATCAGCCGGCAATCGTGCATGAGGCGCATTATGACGAGGCGCGCCAGAGACTAAGTGCGGCGGACTATTTGGATTTATGCGCCGATTTCGACATTTTCGACGGATGCCAGACCCGCCTGCACGTCGGGCCGGACGGGATGATCGGGCTGGCCTTGCTGCGTTCGTCAAGCAACGGTCGCACCACGGTCGAGCAGCGCGACCTGTTCGGTCAGATTGCCGGCCATGCTCGCGTGGCGGCGCGGTTGCAGCAGGCGATCGAGCGGCAGGGATTTGCGCTGCTGGCAGGCACGTTCGAGGCGATGGATCGCGCCTGCTGGCTGGTCGATGCCACAGGACGGGTGGGCGGCATGACGCCGGCGGCGGAGGCGATGCTGAGCATAGGCGTTCTGCGGCTGGCCGAGGGATATTTGACCTGTGACCGGGCCGCGGACAGCCGAGCCCTGAGCCGGGCGGTGCGCGCCGTCCTGGCCGCGCCGGCGCTGGCCGCAGACCCGGTGATCGTGACCGATCGGGATGGCCATGTGCGCCTGTCCGTCGAATGCTATCCCTTGCCCGCGCGTCCATGGGCGCTGCCCTTTGCGCCGCGCGCCATCATCGTCGCGCGCACCGGCGCGCCTGCCGATCGTCAGGTGCAGCAGTTGATGCGCATGTTTCGGCTGACGCCCGCAGAGGCGGATATCGCCGTGCGGATCGCGTCCGGCCATAGTCGGCAGCAGGTCGCCGCCGCGCGCGGGGTGACGCCCGAAACGCTCAAGGTGCAGTTGCGCAGCATCTACGACAAGACCGGCTGCGGGCGGGAGGCGCAGCTGGTCCGGCTGGTGGGGCTGCTGACGCAATGACGGTACGGCATGGTGACCTTACCCCCGGCGGGGTATGCGCCGACTTGGGCGAATCGCTATAAGGGTCGGCGTGACAGTATCGCTGTCTGTCGGCTGCCGGATCATATGCGACCCATGGTCCGGCCGCCGGCTTTGGATCGCCCGCCTTTCATGCTAAGTCGCCGCGCGACCGATTGGCGAGACATGCGATGAACGACCTGACACAGACCCCCGAAATGCTGATCGCGACCATGGGTGCGCGGGCGCGCCGCGCCGCCGCGACCATTGCGCAGGCGAGCGACGCGCAGAAGGCCGATGCACTGCGCCGCGCCGCGCAGGCGTTGCGCGACCAGGCCCCGGCGATCATCGCCGCTAATGCGCGGGACATGGAAAATGCCGCGGCCAATGGCCTGTCGCCCGCCATGCTGGACCGGTTGAAGCTGGACGAGGGGCGGATCGCGGGCGCGGCGGCTGGCGTCCAACAGGTCGCGACGCTCGCCAGCCCGCTGGGATCGATCATCGACCGGCAGGTGCGGCCCAACGGGCTGGAACTAAGCCGCGTGCGCGTGCCGCTGGGCGTGATCGGCATCATTTACGAAAGCCGCCCCAATGTGACCGCCGACGCGGCCGCGCTGTGCCTGCGGGCGGGCAATGCGGTGATCCTGCGCGGCGGCAGTGAGGCGAAGGAAAGCAATCGCGCCATCCATGCCGCGATGCTGGAGGGGATCGTTGCGGCGGGCCTGCCGGCAGACGTAGTGCAACTGGTCCCGACGACCGATCGCGCGGCGGTGGGTGCGCTGCTCAAGGCGGCGGAGTTTGTCGACCTGATCGTGCCGCGCGGGGGCAAGAGCCTGGTGGCGCGGGTGCAGGAAGAGGCGCGCGTGCCCGTGCTGGCCCATCTGGACGGCATCAACCACAGCTATGTCGATGGCGCGGCCGACCCGGCGATGGCGGAAAAGCTGGTGGTGAACGCCAAGATGCGCCGGACCGGCATTTGCGGGTCGACCGAGACGGTGCTGATCGACCGGGCGTATGCGCAAGGGCCGGCCCTGGTGCGGGCGCTGATCGAGGCGGGCTGCGAAGTGCGGGGCGATGAGGCGGTGCAGGGCATGGACGCGCGGGTGAAGCCGGCGCAGGAGGCGGACTGGGACACTGAATATCTGGACGCGATCGTGTCGATCCGGCTGGTGGACGGGCTGGACGAGGCGATCGCCCATATCGCGGCCCATGCGAGCCACCATACCGATGCGATCATCACCGAAGACGGCGCGCGGGCCGAGCGCTTCCTTAACGCCGTCGACAGCGCGATCGTCATGTGGAACGCATCGACTCAGTTTGCCGACGGCGGCGAGTTCGGGCTGGGCGCGGAGATCGGCATTTCGACCGGGCGATTGCATGCACGCGGGCCGGTCGCGCTGGAAGGGCTGACGACATATAAATGGATCGTCCGGGGGACCGGGCAGGCGCGGCCCTGACCCATAAGCCGTTTGCGACAGCAAGTGCGACATATCGGAAGATTTCGCACTTCGTTAGTTAGCTAACTAAGTGTAGGATCAGGCCTTGGCGATTGCGTCTATCGCCTTGAGCCTCTCCAGCATCGGGCCGACCCAGTCGAGCGGCAGCATGACCGGGCCGTCCGACGGCGCATTGTCGGGATCGTCATGCGCTTCGGCAAAGATGGCGGCAACGCCGGCGGCGACCGCGCTGCGGGCCAGAAGCGGCGCATAGTCGCGCTGGCCGCCCGACGCCGATCCGAGGCCGCCGGGCTGCTGCACCGAATGGGTGGCGTCGAAAATCACGGGATAGCCGGTCTGCGCCATCACAGGCAGCGCGCGCATGTCGCTGACCAATGTGTTGTAGCCAAAGCTGGCGCCGCGTTCGGTGAGCAGGATGCGATCATTGCCGGTCGATGCGACCTTCTGCGCCACCGCCGCCATGTCCCAGGGGGCGAGGAACTGCCCCTTTTTGACATTGATGACCGCGCCGCTGCGCCCGGCAGCGAGCAGCAAGTCCGTCTGGCGGCAGAGAAAGGCGGGAATCTGTAGGATATCGACGGCTTGCGCTGCGGCCTCCACCTGATCGGGGCCGTGAATGTCGGTCAGCACCGGGCAACCGAGCGCGGCCTTGACCTCCGCCAGGATGGCGAGGCCAGCGTCGATGCCGACGCCGCGCCTGCCCGATACCGATGTGCGGTTCGCCTTGTCGAAGCTGCTCTTGAAGATGAAGGGCACGCCCGCCTGCGCGGCGGCGCGCGCCAGCGCATCGGCCATGAACAGCGCATGGTCGCGGCTTTCGATCTGGCAGGGGCCGGAGATGAGGACGAAGGGCAGGTCGTTGCCGATGGTGATCGGGCCGACCGCGACATGGCGGGGGGTGGTCATGGCGCGATCATTTGGGCGCTTTTGCAAAGCGGCGCAACAATTGCCCGCGCCACAGCCCCTTGCCGGGATGATAATTCCAGCAGAACCAGCCAAAGGCGAGGCAGGCCAGCAGCGAGGGCAGCGCCATCGGATCGCCATTGGCCCGCATATGGCGGTAAAATTCCATGTCGGCGCGCCAGCGGTCGCGTTCGCTGCCGCCGCCATTGATGCCGTAGAGATTGTCATGGCGCCGGCAACCGACATTGCGGTTGTATTTCCGGTGGTCGATGAAATAGCAGTAATCGCGTTCGGGCGTGCTCATGCCCCGATTAGGGCGGCGGTGTTGGAAAAGTTCAAGCGTAAAGTCTTTTACCTCGGCGGTTTCGATCCGCGCGGCGTCCGCTTCTATCACCAGCTCTATCGCGAGCAGGCGGCGCGCTATGCCGCGCTGACCGGCGAGGACGTGACGGTGAGCAGGCGTCAGGCGGGCGAGGCAGGGGCGGCGGTGTCGGCGCGCTGGCGCGTCGCAAATGCGACCGCCGGGGTCGAAACCGATTATGAATATCTGCGCTGGGAAGATGTGATCGGCAAGGTGTGGATCCGCAATCCCCTGGCGCTCGCGCTCAAATCGGCGCGCGCCTATGCGGGCCATGCCCGGCACATGGATTTCGCGCGGATGCGGCGGCTGCGCCAGGGGCCGGTCATCACCATCCTATATCCGCCAATGCTGGCGGTGCTGATCCCGCTGCTGCTGGCGCTCGTCCCCGCTCTGATCCTGTCGCTGGCCTTGCCCTGGTGGGCGGCGGCGATCATCGGCATGCTCGTGAGCGCGCTATTGTCCGGGCGCATCCTGGCCAAGCTGGTGGTGCCCTGGCTGCTGCGGTTCATGACCTATACCGGCGCGCTGGCGGCGCAGGGGCCGGGCGCGGCGCTCGACGCGCGGATCGACGCCTTCGCGCAGCGGATCGTGGCGGCGCTGGATGGTGACTGGGACGAAGTGCAGCTGGTGACGCACAGCGCCGGCACGATCCTTGGCATGCGGCTGTTGCGCCGGGTGATCGCGCTGCGCGGCGGGGCGCCGCCCGACCGGTTCGTGATGCTGGGGCTGGGGCAGGTGGTGCCGGTGATCGCGCTGCGGCGCGACGCGCTTTGGTATCATGAGGATCTGAAAGCGCTGGCGGATGTGCCCTTCCGTTATGTCGACATCAGTTCGCCGCCCGATGGCGCGGCCTATTTCGACGTGAACCCGTTCCGGCTGGTCGCCCCCGCTTATGCCGCGCGGGTCGACATGCTCTCGCCGCGCTTTCACCTTTTTTACGAGCCGCAAAATTATCATGGCGGCTGGTCGAACAAATATGAGGCGCATTTCGACTATCTGCGCGTTGGCGACCGGCTCTCGCCGCTGGACTTCATCAGCCTGACCGCAGGCCGCCGCACCGTGGATGAGGCCGTCGCCGCCTTCAGGACGATCGCATGACCGAGATTTTCACCCCGCCCTATCCCCGCCCGCCCAGGAACAAGCGGGGACTGGTAAAGCGATTCCTGCGCGGCTGGCACAGCTGGATCCATGTGCTGTTCGACAAAAGCTATACGATGAAGATGGGCGAGATCCGCCTGCCGGGGCGGACCATGTATATCGCCAACGAATTGCCGCTGGTGGACAGAATATTGCGCGGCGGCACCGCCTTCCCCAAGCATAGCGAACTGGTGCGCAACCTTGATCCGTTGATCGGTAATTCGGTCTTTTCGGCCAATGGCGCGGACTGGGAAAGCCAGCGCGCCATGGTCAACCCGGCCTTTGCCCACACCGCGCTGGGCCGGTCGATGCCGCTGATGGTCGCGGCGGCGGACGATCTGGTCGCGCGGATCGAGGCGGCGGCGCGGGCCGGCGGGCCGATCGATATCGACCCGATGATGACCCATGTGGCGGCTGATATCATATTTCGCACCCTGTTCAGCGAGACTCTGGACGCGGAGCGTTCCAACATCATCCACAGCGCCTTTGGCCGGTTTCAGCGGCTGGCGCATTCCGCCTCCATGTTGCGGCTTTACGGCCTGCCCGCCGGCTGGTTCGAGAAACGGTCCAGGGGCCCGGCACGGGCGATCCATGACGTGTTCCGCCCGATCGTCGAGGCGCGCTATGCGGGCTTTCATGGCGGGGGAGAGGCCGGGCCGCGCGACATCCTGCAATCGCTGATCGAGGCGAAGCATCCCGAGACGGGCACACCTTTCACCTGCGAGCAGGTGATGGAGCAGGTGTCGACCATCTTCCTGGCGGGGCATGAGACGTCGGCGAGCACCATGACCTGGGCGCTCTACATGCTGGCCGAATGCGCGCATATCCAGACGCGGGTGCGCGAGGAAGTGGCGCGGGTGGCGGGCGACGAGCCGCTGAACGGCGCAATGCTCAAGGACATGAGCCAGCTGCGCAATATCTTCAAGGAAACGCTGCGGCTTTATCCGCCGGTATCCTTCCTGCCGCGCGAGGTGACATGCCCGATGGACATGCGCGATAAGCATCTGGAGGCGGGCGCGATGCTGGTGGTGGCGCCATGGCTGACGCAGCGGAACAAGGATAATTGGGCCTGCCCCCATGGGTTCGATCCCGACCGGTTCGATGATCCGGCCAATGCCGAGATGGCGAAGCAGGCCTGGTTCCCCTTTGGCCGGGGACCGCGCGTGTGCGTGGGCGCGGGCTTTGCCCAGCAGGAGGTGATGACAGTGATCGCCAGTGTGGTGCGTCGTTTCCAGATCAGCGTGCCCGCGGGCTTCACGCCTGAGCCGATCAGCCGGCTGACGATCCGGCCGCGGACGGGCATGCCGTTGATGTTCGCGCCGGTCAGCTGAGCGCGGCTTCTTCTTCCGGCGCGACGTCGACCATGACGGACTGGCCTTGCCCCGCGCCGCCGACGAACAGGCCGTCCATCGGCGCGACATCGGCATAGTCGCGGCCCATGGCGACGAAGAGATGCCCGTCGCCTGTGATGCAGCCATTGGTGGGATCAAAGCCGATCCAGCCGCGCGTCGGCCCGCACCAGAGCATGACCCAGGCGTGCATGGCGTCGGCCCCGACGAGGCGCGGCATGCCGGGCGGCGGCAACGTGCGCAAATAGCCGCTGACATAGGCGGCGGGCAGGCCGGCCAGACGCAGGGCCACGACCATGATATGGGCGAAATCCTGGCACACGCCATGCCGCCCGGCAAAGGCGTCCGCGACCGGCGTGTCGGCATCGGTGACGCCGGGCCGATAGGCAAAGGCGCTCTGAATATGCAGGGCAAGGTCCAGCGCGGCGGCGACCACGGGCGCATCGGGTGCGAGCCGGGTGCGCGACCAGTCGCCGATCGCCGCCAGCATCGGCGTGCGCGCGCCGGCGTAGAGATAATGGGCGGGCGCGGTCGGGCCCATATCGCGATCCAGCAGCGCGGCCCCGGCCACCGCGCCGATTGCGGGATCATCATCCTGCGGGGTGATGATGCCGCCCTGCACGCCGCAGCGGAATCGGCTTTCGATGCTGAGCTGGCGAATCGGGCTTTCGATCACCAGCCGGGCGACCTGGACGGGCCAGCCGCCCGGCCGCGATTCGATGATGGTCGGGGTGGGATCGACATCGAGTTGATAGTCCGATGTCCACTGGCCGGGCCAGGACGCGGGTTGCAGGCGCAGGTTGAAGCGCGCGAGACGCACCGGCGCGGCATAGCGCAGCAGCGTACGATGGCGGACCTGATAGATCATGCCAGTATCTCGGCGCTTTCCGTCTTGCGGACTTGCAGGAAATAGCGTTGCCCGATCGCGTCGGAGAGGGCGATCAGCCGGCGTTCGGCGTCCGCGATATGATCCATGGTCAGCCTGTCGCCGGTCAGGGGTTGAAGCTGCCCCACCAACGCATCGGCGATACGGCGCGGCTCTTCGGGCATGCCGTCGCCGCGCAGCGTGGGCAGGGCGGCGACATGCTCGGCAAGGCGTAGCGCCTGCCAGGCGAGCGCGCGGGGATTATAGGGCTCCAGCGCGATGAGGTCGCGCACCGGCGCCAGCGCGGGGCCGGCCAGATAGCGGGTGCGATAGCTGATCTGGCTGTCCATCAAATCGAGCAGGACAGTGAGGTCATCGTCCGACGCCTGATCGCCGCCGAACTGGTTGATGAGCCGGCACCCGTTGATCGCGCGTTCCAGCCGTCGGCCCATGTCGTGGAAGCGCCAGCCGTCGCCGCGCGCCATATTTTCCGCCGCAAGGCCGGAAAGCGCCGAAATCCGTTCGATCATGCGGGACGAGGCGTCGAGCAATGTTTCCGTCACCGCGCCGTCGAAGGTGGGCAGGGGCAGGCGCACGAGACGCCAGACGTCACTCGCCAGGCGATCGCGCAGCCCTTCGCCGATATTGGCCACGGTCGCCATCAGCGCGCGGACGCTGCCGGGCTGGCGTGCATCGCCCAGCGCAGTGGCGCAGAGCGCGCCGACGGCGGCGCCCGGCGCGCCCGAACCGGTGGGCACCGCGCGCCAGGCGGATAGCAGGCCGACGAGCCGCCCCATGGTCGGGCTGGCGAGCGAGGGGCCAAGATCGGCCTCGATCGAGCCGCCGGCGACCGCGCGAATCAGGCGCAGCGTCGCTTCGGTCCGTTCGATATAGCGGCCGAGCCAGAAGAGATTGTCCGCCGCTTTGGCTGGCAACATGCCGCCCATCCGGCGAATGGCGGGCGTGCCGCCTCCCAGCAGGCTTTCGGCAGACGCCGGCCGGCGATCGATCACGCACATGTCGGCGGAGATGTCGCCCCGGCCCATCAGCGCCGCGCGAATGTCGCCATGGGCGGCGAGCCGGGCAAAGGCGCCGGGCATGACGCGCCAGTGCCCCGCGCCGTCGCGCGCCACGAAAATGCGCAGGGTGAAGGGCAAAGGCGTCAATCGCCCGTCGATGATCGCGGGCGTGGTGGACAGCTTCACCATTTCCTGCCCGACATAATCCATCGGCCGGCGGTCCATCGCGTCCAGCAGGCGCGCGCGCTGGTCAGCGTCCAGCGTCGCGGCGGGCAGGAAGGGCGCGTCGGGCAGGCCGTCGGCCGGCTGATCGAAGGCGGACCCGATCACCATCTGGTCGAGCCGGGCACGCACATGATCGCGCTCGCGCGGCTGGCCGCACCACCAGGTGGCGATATTGGGGAGGAGCAGGTCCTGGCCGAGCACGGCCCCGGCCAGTTGCGGCAGGAAGGCGGCGAGCGCGCGCGATTCGATGACGCCTGCGCCGGGCCAGTTGCTGACCATCAGCCCGCCGCGCGCGCAGGCGTCGAAGAGGTCGGCGACACCGATCCGCGACTGGCCATCAAAGGCGAGCGGATCGAGGAAGCGGCTGTCCATCCAGCGCCACAGGCCATCGACGCGCTTCAGCCCCTGGATGGTGCGCACGAACAGGCGACCGTCGGACACGATGAGGTCGTCGCCCTCCACCAGCATGAGGCCGAGATAGCGGGCGAGATGCGCCTGTTCGGCATAGCTCTGGTTGAAACGGCCGGGCGTGAGCAGGCCGATGCGCGGGTCCGACCGGGCGCAGTCGGCGGCGAGGCCCCGGCGCAAGTCGGAAAAGAAGGGGGCGAGCCGGCGCGTATGCATCGCACCGAGCAGGTCGCCGGTCGCGCGGGAGAAAGCGAGGCGATTTTCCAGCGCATAGCCGACGCCCACCGGCGTGCGCACGCGATCGGCCAGCACGCGCCATTCGCCGCCCGGTCCGCGGCCGATATCGGCGGCGTAGAAATGAAGGACATGGCCGTTGGGCGGCGCGGTGCCCGTCATCACCCGCCAATAATGGGTGCTGCCGGTGATGACGCTGGCCGGGAGATGCCCGTCGCGCACCAGCGACTGGGTGGCATAAATGTCGCCGACGATCCGTTCGAGCAATTCCGCGCGCTGGATCAGGCCGGATTCGATATGGCTCCATTGCGCGGCGTCGATCAGCAGCGGCAGCGGGCCGAGCGGCCAGGCGCGTTCCTGTTCATCGCCGGTGAGGCGAAAGGCAAGGCCAAGGTCGGCCGCCTGGCGTGCGACATGATCGGCAAGCGTCGCGGGATCGCCCTTTGCCTGCGCGGACAGCCGCTCCAGCATTGTGCGCCAGTGCCCGGCCGTGTCCGGGTCGGCATCGGCGAACAGGTCGCCGCGCGGCGCGGCGGCGAGATAGGCGTCGGCCCAGCTTTCTGTCCCCTGCGACGGCGCGAGGGCGTCCGCCTGGTTCATGCGCCGGGCTGGCGGGGCAGGCGCAGGTCCAGCGTCATGGGAAATTCGCCGGGCAGCTCCGCGACGGGCATGTCGACCGGGCCGGGCGTATGGCCATGATCCTGAAACCGCGCCTTGCGCCGGGATTCGGCTTCATAGCCGTTGATCGGCAGCGTGTCGTAATTGCGCCCGCCCGGATGCGCGACATGATAGACGCAGCCGCCAAGCGACCGGCCGCTCCAGCTGTCGAATATGTCAAAGGTCAGCGGCGCATTGGCGGGAAGCTGCGGATGGAGGCAGTTGGCGGGCGTCCACGCCTTGTAGCGGACGCCGCCTATGGCTTCGCCCGGCACGCTGGTCGGGCTCATCGGCACATGGCGGCCGTTGCAGGCGACGATGTGGCGGCCGGCGACGAGGCCGGTGGCGCGCACCTGGAGTCGCTCGGTCGATGAATCGACGTAGCGCACCGTGCCGCCGATCGCGCCGGTTTCGCCGAGCACGTTCCAGGGTTCGAGCGCATGGGTGATTTCCAGGCCCACGCCGCCCGCATCCACCTGACCATGGACGGGGAAGCGGAACTGGCGCTGCGCTTCGAACCAGTTGGGATCGAAATCATAGCCCGCGCCGCGCAGGTCGGCGAGCACGTCGAGAAAATCGGACCAGACGCAATGCGGCAGCATGAAGCGGTCATGCAGCGCCGTGCCCCAGCGCACAAAGCCGCCCTGTTGCGGCTGGCGCCAGAACCAGGCGGTGAGCGCGCGCAGCAATAATTGCTGCACGAGGCTCATCCGCGCTTCGGGCGGCATTTCGAACCCGCGAAATTCGAGGAGGCCAAGGCGCCCGGTCGGGCCGTCGGGCGAGAACATCTTGTCGATGCAGATTTCGGTGCGGTGGGTGTTGCCGGTCACGTCAACCAGCAGGTTGCGGAACAGGCGGTCGACCAGCCAGGGCGGCGGCAGCTTGTCCTCGCCCTCGCGCGTCGGATCAGGCACCTGCGCGAGCGCGATTTCCAGTTCGTAGAGCCCGTCATGCCGGGCTTCGTCGATGCGCGGCGCCTGGCTGGTCGGGCCGATGAACAGGCCCGAAAAGAGATAGGAAAGCGAGGGGTGCCGCTGCCAGTAGAGGACGAAGCTCTTGAGCAGGTCCGGGCGGCGGATGAAGGGCGAATCGTTGAGGGTCGGGCCGCCCAGCACGATATGGTTGCCCCCGCCCGTACCGATCGAGCGACCATCGACCATGAATTTGTCGGCCGTCAGCCGGCATTCGCGCGCGGCGGCATAGAGTTTCTCGGTAATGTCGACCGTGTCCCGCCAGCTGGCGGCGGGGTGGACATTGACTTCGATCACGCCGGGGTCGGGCGTGGCCTTGAGCACGTTGAGGCGCGGGTCGGGCGGCGGCGCATAGCCCTCGATCCGCACGGGGATGCGGGTGGCTTCGGCGACGCGCTCCACCTGCGCGATCAGTTCGAGATAATCCTCCAATTCGCGGACCGGGGGCAGGAAGACGGACAGGTGCGCGCCATGCGGTTCGACCGTGATGGCGGTGCGCACCGCGCCTTCGATGATCACCTGTTCGACGCGGTCCTGCGCGGCCGCGCCGCCTTCGGCATCGGCGACGCGCTGGACGCGCTGCGCTTCCTCACGACTGGCCTGTTCGCTGACCTGCGTGCGGACATCCGGCAGTGGCCCGCGCGGCTCGCTGGTGTCGCGCGGATGGATATAGGGATAGTCGGATTCGGGTACGTGGGGCAGCGACCCCAGCGGCAGGCGATAGCCGAGCGCCGAATCGCCGGGCACCGCGAACAGCTTGCCCCGGCGCAGCTGCCAGATTTCGCTCTGCCAGCGCGGCGTCGCCGCCTGGCTTTGCCAGCGCTGGACCGGCAGGACATAGCCGACCGGTTTGTCGAGGCCGCGCTCGAAGGTCTTGACCATGCGGGCGCGCGCTTCGGGATCGGCGATCGCCGGGTCCTGCGGGTCGGTGTTGATGGGAAGATCGCCCTCCTTCACCATCCACACCGCCGGGTCTTCATAGACCGGGTGAGTATATTCCTGCGTGAAGCCCATATTGCCGGCCAGCGCGACAAGGAAGTCCTGCGCGTCCTGCGCCGTGGTCTGGCGAGCGCCTTCGGGCGGCGTGTCGGTCGCGATCAGGCTTTCGTCGCGCCAGAGCGGTACGCCATCCTGCCGCCAATAGACGGCATAGGCCCAGCGCGGCAGGCTTTCGCCGGGATACCATTTGCCCTGCCCATGATGCAGCAGGCCGCCGGGCGCGAAGTCGCTGCGCAGCTTGCGGATCAGCCGGTCGGCATAGGCGGCCTTGGTCGGGCCAACCGCGTCGCCATTCCACTCGCCCGCGTCCCCTCCATCCTGCGCGACGAAGGTCGGCTCCCCGCCAATGGTGAGGCGCACGTCCTGGCGCTGGAGGTCGGCATCGACCTGATCGCCCAGGGCCATGACCGCGTCCCAGCGGGCATCGGTGAAAGGCTTGGTGATGCGCACCGCTTCGGCGATGCGGCTGACGGACATTTCGAAGCGGAAATCGACTTCGGCCGGTTCGGCCATGCCGCTGATCGGCGCGGCGGAGCGATAATGGGGCGTGGCGCACAGCGGGATATGCCCTTCACCCGCAAACATGCCGCTGGTGGCGTCGAGCGCGACCCACCCCGCGCCCGGCACATAGGCTTCGGCCCAGGCGTGAAGGTCGACCACGTCCTGGCTGACGCCCTTTGGCCCTTCGATCGGCTCCACGTCCGCAACCAGCTGGATCGAATAGCCCGACACGAAGCGGGCGGCGAACCCCAGCCGGCGCAGCAGTTGCACCAGCAGCCAGGCGGAATCGCGGCAGGAGCCGGTGCCGATGTCCAGCGTCTCCTCCGGCGTCTGCACGCCGGTTTCCATGCGGATGACATAGCCGACCCGTTGTTGCAGGCGGCGGTTGACCTCCACCAGAAAATCGACGGTGCGGCCTTCATGCCCCTGATGCTCGGCGACCAGCGCGTCGAACAACGGCCCCTGATCCTCCACGTCGAAATAGGCGGCAAGGTCGGTCTTCAGCTGGTCGTCATAGGCGAAGGGGTAGTTTTCCGCATAAGGCTCCACGAAGAAATCGAACGGATTAATGATGTCGAGATCGGCAAGCAGGTCGACTTGAATCGAGAAATGATCGACCGGATCGGGAAAGACGATGCGCGCCAACCAGTTGCCATGCGGGTCCTGCTGCCAGTTGAGAAAATGGTTCGCCGGTTCGATCTTCAGCGCGTAATTGGGAACTCTGGTGCGGCTGTGCGGCGCGGGGCGCAGGCGGATCACCTGCGGGCCGAGCCGGATCGGGCGGCTGTAGGAATAAGCGGTAAGGTGGTGCAGCGCGGCCTTGAGCATGGCGCGATCAAACGCCACGCTCTGTTGCAATGCAATGCGAAACTGTCCCCAGGCGCAAGAAACTTTGTTGGGGCGGCGGCATGATGGTTCAGATGGTCGTCAGCCCGTCGATCGCGGCCCAGCCGGCAGCGCCGAGCGCGGCCAGGCTGCGCCGGTGCCGGGCGGTCACGCCACCCAGGGCGATGACCGGCAGGGGGGTGGCATGGGCCAGCGCCGCGAAGCGCGCGCGCCCCAGCACGCGTGCACCGGGATGCGAACGGGTGGGGAAAAGGGGCGAGAGGAAAAGAAGGTCGGCCCCCGCGCGCTGCGCCATCCTGATTTCCCGCCGGTCATGCGCGGGCGCGCTGTGGAGCAGGGGACGGGGCGCGCGGCGTGGATCGCGGCCATGCCAGCCATCGGCGCGCCATGACGCCGCCAAGCGCGCCGGGCCTGCCAGCAGCAGGATGAGCCGCCGTCGCCGGGCGATGGCGCGCAGGGCATCGAACAGTGCGCGGCGCTGCGCGGGCGGCGTGCGGTAATGGCGCAGGATGATGCCCGCC
>NZ_ATDP01000095.1:0-25000 GCF_000445105.1 Sphingobium lactosutens DS20
CCGGCCACGCGGCAGCGCGCGGGCGGCGGCCAGCAGCCGGTCATCGGCCACGCGCTCGTCGGTCATCAGCCAGAGGCCGGGCAGCGATTTGCGGTGGCGGCGGTGCATGGCCATCCCTATAGCAGCGCGCATGACGACCGCCAGCATCCCCGCCGATCCGGCCGCCCAGCGGCTGGCCGCCGTGCGCGACGCCATGAGCCGCGCCGCCCGCCTGACCGACCGCAGCGCCGACGACATCCGCCTGATCGCCGTGTCGAAAACGCATGACGCCGACGCGATCCGTCCGCTGATCGGTGCCGGGCAACGCGTCTTCGGCGAAAATCGCGTGCAGGAAAGCCAGCAGAAATGGCCTGCGCTGCGCGAAGAGCAGGGCGATATCGAACTGCATCTGGTGGGCCAGCTGCAATCGAACAAGGCGGCCGAGGCGGTCGCGCTGTTCGATGTGATCCACGGGCTGGACCGGCCGTCGCTGCTGACCGCGCTGGCCAGGGCGATGGACGGGGCGGGCAGGCGCGTGCCCTGTTTCATTCAGGTCAATATCGGCGCGGAGGAGCAGAAGGGCGGATGCCCGATCGCGGATACGCCCGCGCTGATCGCGGCGGCGCGCGATGCCGACATTCCGATACTGGGCCTGATGTGCGTTCCGCCCGCCGATGTGGAGCCGGCGCCTTTCTTCGCGCTGCTGGCCAAGATGGCGCGGGAGGAGGGGCTTGGGCGCCTGTCGATGGGCATGTCGGGCGATTATGAAACCGCGATCATGCTGGGCGCGACCGACATTCGCGTGGGCACCGCGCTGTTCGGCGAGCGGCCCGCCCCCGCCCGCCCGGTGCCGGGCAGCGGGCGGGGGATGATCCGCAATTCGGGGGGATAGCCCGTTTTTCGATTCTCCCCATAGTGGGGAGTGGTGGAGGAGTGTCACCCTTTAAAAAGCGGGACACTCCCTCCGTCAGCACTTCGTCCTGCCACCTTCCCCGCCAGGGGAGGATGGCGACTTCAGAAACTGCCGCGCAGGGTGATGCCATAGGTGCGCGGTTCGGCGAGATAGGCCGAGATCAGCTGGTTCGCCATGGGTGCGCCAGCGGCGAACTGGCCCGTGGTCGATGTCGCCGGGCTGCTGGACTGGAGCGGGCTGGAGAAGGCGACCTGGGTGAAATCTTGGTTGAAGATATTCTGGCCCCAGAATTCGATCGCCCAACGCTGATCCTTGCCCCGGATGCCGACGCGCGCATTGACGATGGCATAGCCGTCCTGCCGCTTTTCGGGGAAGAGGTCGGAGCCGGTATTATAGTCGCTGGTCAGGCGGCCATCGACGTAGAAGAGCGCGGAAAGGCCGCTGGACCCAAGTTGCGGCGTCCAGGCGGCGCTGGCGGTGGTGACAAGTTGCGGCGCGTTGGAATTGATCGATCCGGGCAGCAGGAACAAGGCGGGATCGAGCGGCACACTGCCATCGCCGCTGCCGACCAGCCGGTTGGCGAATTTGGCGCGGGCATAGGTGAGGCCGCCGGAGACACGGACATTGCGCGCCGGGCTGGCCGACAATTCCAGTTCCACGCCCTGGCTGACGAGCCCCGGTCCCACATCGCCGCTGTCGCAGGTGCGCGCGGCGCTGAGCGCACTGTCGCAGCCATTGATATTCTGGACGACGAAGCTGGTGCCGTTGAAGGTGTTGAGCTGGAAATTCTTGAACTCCTGCCGGAAGGCGGCGATGTTCGCGCTCCATTTGGGCTGCGCATATTTCAGGCCGATTTCAAAGGCATCGACCTTTTCAGCGGCAAAGCGCAGGCTGGTGACGTCGGCATTGGTGCGCGGCGCGAAGACGGCGGGAATGGCGTTGAGGCCGGTCGATCCCAGCTGAAAGCGATCAAGGTTGAAGCCGCCGGCCTTATAGCCCTTCGAATAGCTGCCATAGAGCAGCAGGTCGTCGATCGGCTTCCATGACAATACCGCCGTGCCGGTAAATTCGCCGTCGCTGATGCGGTCATGGAGGTCGAGCGCGTTGAGGCTGGTCGATCCATTGCCGAGGCAGCCGAGCGTCAGGATACCGCCGGCGAGCGCCGCGGCGGTGCCCAGTTGCGGATTGGTCGCGATGCCCGGCAGCGCCGACGACTGCAGCGCCGCGCAGGTGGCGTTATTGTTGTTGAAATCGGCCGAAAAACGCTTGCTTTCATGGGTATAGCGCAGGCCCAGCGTCAGATCGAGCTGGTTGGTGACATGAATGATATTATGGGTGAAGAGCGCCCAATTCTCGCTTTTCTGCCGGTAGATCGACGCGGTATCGCCGGTGCCGCCGGGAATGGCGGCGAGCGCGCGCAACCCATTGCCAAGGCCGGTCGAGATCGCGCCCGCCTGCGCCGCGGCAAGGGCCGGGGGCAAGCCGGCATTGACGAAGGCGGCGGTGAGGCCCGAATTCAGATTGGCCTGCGTGCCCGCGATCAGCGGCTGGGTGGCAAGGCCACTGCCGCAGGCGGCGAGCTGCTGCGCCGTGAAATTGCTGGTCGCGCCGGCTCCGGCCATCAGGCGGCAGGCGGCGAAGCGGCCATAGTCGGCGCCGAACCGGATATTGTCCTGCAAGGTCAGCCGTTCATTGGCGTAATAGCCGCCCACCAGCCAGTCGAGCACGTCGCTGAACGCCGATCCTTGCAGCCGCAATTCCTGGGTGAAGGTCTTGAACTGGCGATAGGTGTTGGGATCGCGATAGAGAAGGTCGGCGCGATTATAGTCATAATCGCCATAGTCGCGGGACTTGTAGTCGCGATAGGCGGTGATGCTGGTGAGCTTGGCGCCGCCGAAATCATAATTGATCTCGCCCGAAACGCCCCAGTCCTTCAATTTGCTGACATAGTCACGGCCCGGCGTGATCGACAGTTCGCGATCATAGGGGTCGGCGGCAATGACGCTGCCCTGGCCCGCCAGGATCGCGGCGATGCGGTTGAAGGGCGCGTCGGTATAGCCGCCCCCGGCGGCGGGCAGGCGTTCGCGCGATTCGATATAGGCCGCGCCGCAGCAGCTTTCGTCGCGATTGGTATAGTCGCCGATCAGGCGGATGGAGAGCGCGTCATTGGGTTCGATCAGCGCCTGGCCGCGCAGGAAATAGCGGTCGCGATCATTGGTGTCGCCCACGGTCGCGCCGGTGCCGTCGACCAGCTTGTAAAAGCCGTCGCGCTTGCTCCACACGCCATCGAGCGCCAGCGCGATGCTGTCGCTGATCGGCCCGGTGACGCGGCCCGACAGGCGCCAATAATCATAATTGCCGTAGGTGATTTCCCCCTTGGCATGAAATTCACGCTCGGGCGCCTTGCTGATGATGTTGATGAGGCCGGCGGACGCATTGCGCCCGAACAGCGTGCCCTGCGGCCCGCGCAGCACTTCGACCCGCTCGATTTCGCCCAGTTCGTTGAGGCCCGCACCCGTGCGGGAGCGATAGACGCCATCGATGAAGACCGCGACCGAGCTTTCAAGGCCCGGATTGTCGCCGACCGTGCCAATGCCGCGGATACGGGCCGAGGCATTGGCTTCGGAGCCGGTGGAGGAAACGAGCAGCGATGGCGCGAGTTGATTGAGGGTGCGGATGTCACTGGCGCCGCTATTCTGCATCGCTTGCGCGCTGACGGCCGACACCGCGATCGGCACGTCGGACAGCGGGCTGGCGCGGCGGGTGGCGGTCACGATAATGTCGGCGCCCGGATCGTCGGCCGCGGCCTGCGGCAAAGCGGCGTCCTGCGCCAGCGCGGCGGGGGCAAGCATGCCCAGCGCCAGCGCGCCGGTGGTGGTCAGCCAGAGACTCTTGTCTGTCAGCATCATATCATCCTCTCCTGGCCCGCGCGGCTTTTTGGCGCTTCGGGTTCAGGTGCGATTATGCTGCCACAGCAGGGGCTTGGCAAGAGTCGCCCGCTTTTCCGGGGCTTTTACGCAGGTGCGAGATGCATCCATGTCGGCGCTGTTGCACAGTGGCAACATTTGCGCTTTGCTTTCCGTAACGTCGCTTTACGAAAGCGGAAAGCGCAGCAGCCGGTCCGCGACGGGCACGAGCGCGGCCGCACCCGGCCCGACGGCGCGGCGAATCTCGCCATGGCCGGCGTCCAGCCCGCCGGTCAGCGCGCCGAGCGCGGGCAGGATCAGCTTGGTCGCGGATCCGACGAAGCAGCGGCGCGACACATGGCGGCCGCGCAGCGACAGGCGTAGCTTGGGGTGGAAATGGCCGGAAATTTCAGGGGCGGGATCATCGGGCTGCGCCTCATGTCGCAGCCAGATGCCGCCGACCTGCGCCTGGGCGACGCGCCGGCCGCCGGGCATCGCGGCCACACCAATGTCATGATTGCCGGTGATCCAGGTCCAGTCCAGCCGATCGGTCAGGGTCGCCAGCCTATCGCGCGCCTGCGGGTCGAGCCGGGCGGCGCCGTCGCTGTCGTGAAAACTGTCGCCCAGCGAATAGACCGCCTGCGCGCCCGTCCGCGCCACGAGCGCGTCGATCATGTCGAGCGTCGCCTGGCTGTCATGCGGCGGCAGGAACTGGCCGAAGCGCGCATACCAGCTCGCCTTTTCAAAATGCAGGTCGGCGACCAGCAGCGCGCGGCGTGCGGGCCAATAGAGCGCGGCTTCGGGCAGGGCCAGAAACGCCTCTCCTGCGAACGAAAGGGGAACCATCCAGCGCCTATGCGCTTGTCCGTCGCGGCTTTCAAGTGGCCGCGCACAGGCCTATAGGCGCTGCCATGTCCGCCACATCGCCCGCCACCCCGTCCGCCTATGCCATTGCCGCCCTGTATCGCTTCGCCCGGTTCGATGATCCCGATGCGATCGCCGCGCGGTTGCGGGCGCTATGCAGTGACCTTGGCACCCGCGGCACGCTGATCGTCGCGGGGGAGGGGATCAACGGCACGGTGGCAGGCAGCGATGACGCCATCGCCGCGCTGGTCGGGCATATCCGTATGCTGCCGGGCTGCGCGGACTTGGACGTCAAATATGCGCGCGCCGATGCGCCGCCTTTTGCGCGCATGAAGGTCAAGGTGAAGGCGGAGATCGTGACGCTGGGCGCGGGCGATCTGGACCCGGGGACCCAGGCGGGCGATTATCTGGACCCGGCGCAATGGAACGCGCTGATCGCCGATCCCGACACGATCGTCATCGACACGCGCAACGCCTATGAGGTCGCGTGCGGCACATTTGAAAATGCGATCGACCCGGCGACGCGGTCCTTTCGCGAATTTCCCGCCTGGTTCGACGGGCTGGCCGAACAGCTGCGCGCCAAGGGACGGGAGCCCAAAATCGCGATGTTCTGCACCGGCGGAATACGGTGCGAGAAATCGACCGCGCTGGTGAAGGCGCGCGGCTTCGACGCGGTCTATCATCTGAAGGGCGGCATCCTGCGCTATCTGGAGGAGATGCCGGAGGCGCAGAGCCGCTGGCAGGGCGAATGCTATGTCTTTGACGAGCGGGTGACGGTGGGCCACGGGCTGAAACCGGGCAACCATGTCGCCTGCCCCGCCTGTGGCCTCCCCTATCCACGCGAAGGGGAGCATGTCTGCGCCGGGGACGAAACGGGGGCCTGGCCGCATCGGGGGTAGGCGTTGGGGCGGGCTCAGAGCGGTTCTTCGACCAGCTCGGCGATTTCGAAGGCGTAGCTGGTCCAGCCGCGCATCTTCGCGCCATCGGCGGCCGGCGCTTTGAGTTTCTTCGCTTCGGCCAGCGAACGGGTGTGGCCCCAGAATATCTCCGTCCGGCCATTTTCCAGCTGCGCGACGATCCGCCAATAATGGGTGAGCGGGTCGGCGGTGGGGCCGATGCGCTTCACATAGCCATCCGCCATGGCCGCGACGAGATAGCGTTTGCGGCGGGCCATGGATCAGGCGCGGTAGCGGTGGAGGCCGGCGCCATGGGCGCGCAGCCAGGCGCGCGCAGGGCAGGGATCGGCGCCCAGGATGCGGCGATGGGCGGCGTGAAAGGCGGGGCTGTGGTCCATGTGCAGCAGATGCGCCAGTTCATGCGCCACTGTGGCGCGGCGCACATCCGGCGGGGCGAGGATCAGCCGCCAGCTATAGCGGATCGCCCCGGACGAAGCGCAACTGCCCCAGCGGCTGCGCGGATCGCCCACGCCCACCGAAGCGACGATCAGGCCATGGTCGCGCGCCAGGGCATGGCTTTCGCTGTCCAGCACCGCCCGCGCCCGTGCGACAAGCCAGCGTTGGACGCGCGGGCCGACCGATTCGGCCGGACCGCCCAGCAGGAGCCGGTCGTCCTCCAGTCGGATCGTGCGGCTCGCGCCCGCGATCCAGCAGATGGTGACGTCGCGCCCTTCGAGCGGGAAGGTCGCGCCATCGGCCAGTGGCGTGATGGCGGGCTGCCTGGCCAGCTGGTCGCGCACCCAGGCTTCATGATCCTGCGCCCAGGCCAGCGCCTTTTTGAGGTTCGCGCGCGCAGGCAGCGAGAGGCGAAGTCCGCCGCACGCGCCGTCGATCGTCAGCCGATAGGCGCGGGCGCGGGCCGAGCGGCGGACGCGCACCGGCACGGCTGCGCCATCGACCAGGATTGCGGCGTCGCCTTCAAAGCTCGCGGTCGACAAGATGATGTTCCCAATCGCCAGCCTCCGCCTCCGCCACCGTCCAGCCGCGCACCGATTCGCCGGCGCGATGCACGGCTTCCCGGTCGCCGCTGACCAGATAATGCCAGTCGGGCAGGGGCAGGCCGTCCCCGCGCAGCCGATAGGCGCAGGTGCGCGGCAGCCAGCCGAGGTTGCGCACCTTGGCGGGGGTCAGTCGAACGCAGTCGGGCACGAAGCGGCGGCGATCCTTGTAATTGCTGCATTGGCCGCTCTGGCGGTCGAGCAGGCGACAGGCGACATTGGTGGGATAGATGCGGCCCGTATCCTCATCCTCCGCCTTGTGCAGGCAGCATTTGCCGCAGCCGTCGCACAGCGCTTCCCATTGCGCGCGATCCAGCTGGTCCAGCGGCTTTTCCCAGAAGGGGGTCATTTGATCCATTGCTGCAGGAAGGCGCGGACCTTGTCCGGCGCGCCTTCGTCCACGTCTGGGGTGCCCGGATCATCCACCGGGACCAGGGCGATCGGCTGGCCATCGGGTCCGAACAGATAGGGGGTGCGGCTGTGGCTCACCAGATAGTCGCTGGCGCCTGCGCTGTCTTCCTTGCCATAGATGACCGCGAAATCCTTGGCCACCTTCGCGATCTGGTCCGGGGTGCCGGTAAGGCCGATGAGGCGCGGGTGAAAGGCGGCGACATAGGTTTTGAGCACGGCTGGCGTGTCGCGGGCGGGATCGACGCTGATGAGCATCGGCTGCACCTTGGCGGCGAGTTGGGGACTGGCTTTTTCGAACTGGGCAAAGCCCTGCATGATGCGTTGCAGGTCGACCGGGCAGATGTCCGGGCAATAGGTATAGCCGAAATAGACGAGCCGATACTGGCCCTTGAAATCATCCCAGCGGACCGGTTTTCCGTCCTGGTTGGTGAGGGTGAAGGGGCCGCCGATGCGTGCGCCGGCAAGGTCGCCCTGCGCCGCGCCGTCGCCTGATGCGCTGTCCTTGCCGCCCATGTTGCAGGCGGAGAGCAGGGCGAGGATCGGCAGGGCGCAGGTCAATATGGCTTTGTTCATGGCATCGCCAGCCATGCCCTGCTAGAAGCCGATTTGCAAACAGACAGGGCGCAGCATGACCAAGACCTTCCGTTCCGCTTTCCTGATTCCGGTCGCCATGGCGATGGTGGCGCCCGGCGTCGCGCAGGCGCAGTTTTCGGACAATTATAATTTCCTGAAGGCCGTGAAGGATCGTGACGGGCAGAAGGTGACGGACTTCATCCAGAAGCCCGGCTCCACCGTCATCAACAGCCGCGATGTCACCAGCGGCGAAAATGCGCTGCACATCGTGGTCGCGCGGCGCGACAATAGCTGGCTGACATTCCTGCTGGCCAAGGGCGCTAATCCCAACCTGACGGACAATGACGGCAACACGCCGCTGATGGATGCGGTGCAGGCCCGATTCGAGGAAGGGGTGCGCACGCTGCTGGCCTATAAGGCGCAGGTCGACAAGGCCAATGACAATGGCGAGACGCCGCTCATTCGCGCGGTGCAGTTGCGCGACGTGGGGCTGGTGCGGCTGCTGGTGGCGCAGGGGGCCAATGTCGACAAGCGCGACAGCCTGGCGGGCATGTCGGCGCGCGACTATGCGGCACGGGATAATCGCACGCCGGGGCTGGCCGACGCGCTGGACGCGGCCAAGGACAGCAGTGCGGCAAAGCCATCGGGGCCGGTGCAGGGTCCGGTCTTCTGATCGGCGGGGTGTGAGCGGGGGCGTAAAGTCCCGCTCTCTTTCCCCGCCGCGCAAATGGCGATATGGGCGGCCGATGACGACTACGCCCGCGCCCATCAGCCGATCGCTCTTCTTCTTTTCCATCTTCTATGGCGGCATGGTCTGCATCGCGGGCGTGCTGGGGAACAAGCAGGTGGCGCTCGGCCCGCTGTCGGGCATCGGGCCGATGGTGGGGCTGGGGCCGCTGGCGGTGGAGGCGGGGATTTTCGCCTTCCTGCTGCTGGTCACGATATCCAGCGCGGTGGCGGAACTGCATGGCCGCGCGGTGGCGAACCGGCTGGTGCAGATCGGTTTCCTGCCGCTGATCGCGTCGATCCTGCTGTCGATCCTGGTGCTGGCGGCCCCGGCGGCGGGGGACATGGACCCGGCGCGGGCCGACGCCTTCGCGCTGATGATGGGCGGCACGCCGCGCATCTGGCTGGGCGGGATCATCGCCTATGGCATTTCCCAGACGCTGAACGTGACGCTGTTCGCGGCGCTCAAGGGGCGGGAGGGCAGCCGGCTGCTGTGGCTGCGCGCCGCGACGGCGAGCATCCTGTCGCAGATCGTCGACACGCTGCTGTTCGTCACGATCGCCTTTTACGGTGTCTTCCCGATCGGCGAATTGCTGCTGGGGCAGATGCTGGCCAAGGTGCTGCTATCGGCGATCCTGGTGCCGCCGGTCATCTACCTGCTGGTCGGGCTGGGAAGGTGGCTGGACCGGCAGGAGTGAGAATGACAGCAAGCGCGACATATCCTAAAATAGGGGCTTTTGCTTAGTTAGCTAACTAAGTGATGGGCAAATGCTTGCGGGTGCGCACATATCCGCTTATGCGCGCGCGCATGAACAGCAAGCACGCCCCCGATCCCGCGCTCCTGGCCAAGGCCGAAACCCTGGTCGAGGCGCTGCCCTATATGCAGCGCTATGCGGGCAAGACCTTCGTCGTGAAATATGGCGGGCATGCGATGGGCGATCCGGAAGCCGCGCGCGATTTCGCCGAGGATGTCGTCCTCATGAAGGCGGTCGGCATCAATGTCGTCGTCGTTCACGGTGGCGGGCCGCAGATCGGCGCGATGCTGAAGAAACTGGGCGTCGAATCGCAGTTCATCGGCGGCCTGCGCGTCACCGACAAGGAAACCGCGCAGATCGCCGAAATGGTGCTGGCAGGCTCCATCAACAAGGAAATCGTCGGCTGGATCGCGGGCGCCGGCGGCAAGGCTGTCGGCATTTCGGGCAAGGACGGTGGCCTGGTCGTCTGCGAAAAGGTGCTGGGCAAGCGCGAGGCGGACCCCAATTCGGGCATCGAGCGCAATGTCGACCTGGGCTTTGTCGGCGATCCGGTCGCGGTGGACCGTTCAATCCTGGACACGCTGGCCAATAACGGCATCATCCCGGTGGTGGCGCCGGTGGGGATCGGCGCCGACGGCCATACCTATAATGTCAACGCCGACACGATGGCGGGCGCGATCGCGGCGGAGCTGAAGGCGTCGCGCTTCTTCCTGCTGACCGATGTGGCGGGCGTGCTCGACAAGCAAGGGCAGTTGCTGTCGGACCTCGATCCGGCGGCGATCCATGGGCTGGAAGCCGACGGCACGATCAGCGGCGGTATGATCCCGAAGCTGGAAACCTGCGTGCGCGCGGTCGAAGGCGGGGTCGACGCCGCCGTCATCCTGGACGGGCGGGTGCCCCATGCGATGCTGCTGGAAATCTTTACCGATCAGGGCGCGGGCACTTTGGTCCACAAATAAGCGCGGCCGCGCGGGCCGCAACCAATGACGGCGCGCCGCGTATATGGCTATCGACCCTACAAGGTGAGGAGCATGACGTGGCGAAATCGGCGGAAAAACGCGGCAAGGATGAAACCAAGGCCGCCGAAAAGACGGTCAAGGCGACCGGCAAGAAAGCCGGCGGCGCGCGCGGCGGCATCACCGCGCCGGTCACGCCCTCCCCGGAGCTGGCCGAGATTGTCGGCGACAAGGACCTGCTCCGCAGCGAGGTGGTGAGCAAGGTCTGGGACTATATCAAGAAGCATGACTTGCAGGATGCGAAGGACCGGCGGCAGATCAACGCTGACGCCAAGCTGGAAAAGATTTTCGGCAAAACATCAGTCAGCATGTTCGAGATGAACAAGCATCTGAGCCAGCATCTGACCGCCAAGAAGGCGTGATCCACATCGGGCGGCCCGAACCCCCGGCCGCCCGATGCCGCTTATTCGATCCCGGTAAAAACCAGTTTCTGCACCCGGCGGCCGGTGTTGACTTCGGTGGCATAGAGATTGCCCTGGCTGTCGGTGTCGATGCTGTGCAGCCATGTGAACTGGCCCGCCTGCCGACCGATACGGCCGATCGCGCCCAGCACTTCATGGGTGGCGCGGCGCAAGATCCAGATCCGGCCGTTCATCATGTCCGCGACATAGAGATAGGTCTGGTCCGGGTCGGGCGAAAAAGCGATGTCGGTGACGGTATGGGTGCCGCCGGTGTCGCCGGCGATGACGACATCGCGCACGAAGGTCAGATCGCCATTCTTGCCGCGCCTGAATAGCTGTGCCCGATTGTTGTTGCGATCGCAGACATAGACATGGCCGTCGCGCGTCGGCACCACGCAATGGACGATATCGGCGAAGATCGGCGCCTTGGGATCGGCGACCTTGCCGGGGTCGACGGCATGGCTCTGGTCGAAATTGCCGGTGCGGGTGGGCGCGAGCGGTGGCTTGCCATAGGCGCCCCAGCGGCCCTTATAGGCGTTGCTCTTCGCGTCGAAGCCGATGACGCGACGATTGATATAACCGTCCGAAATCAGCACCATGTCCTCGCTATGGTTGACGTCCGACGGGTTGCCGAGCAGGTCGGTCGCGTCGTTGCCGCCGGTCCTGTCGCGGCGACCGAAGCTGCGGATATGGCGGCCATCGGCGCTGTAGTTCAGCACGACATGATCGCCCCTGCCATTGCCGCCGAACCAGATTGTCCCGGCCTTGTCGACGAAGATGCCGTGCAGGCTGGAGGGCCACTGGCTGACGCCATCGATGCTGGGCGCGCTGTCGGGGCCGCCCCACCCGCCAAGATAGCGACCGTCGCTGGCGAAGCGCACCACGGGAGGCGCGGGCTTGCAGCAGACGGCGATCGGCGGGTCTTGCGCCAGACCCGTATCGGTGGCGGTCAGGGAATGGGGGCGATGCACGACCCAGACATTATCGTCAGGGCCAACCGCGACGCCGCTCACCTGCCCCAGCAACAGGTCCGGCGGCATGGCGGGCCAGGCGGCATCGATCATGAAGCGCGGCATTTTCGTGCCAGCAGGCGCGATCTGTTCGAAGGCGAGCGAGGCGAGCGCGGGGGCCGGCGCGTCGGGCGCGGGACTGGTCGCGCTGAGGAGCGGCAGGGCAAGAAGGATGGCAAGCAGGCGGCGCATGGGCAGGCTCCCGGATTGCGAGGTGGTGGGATCATGCCTGTGGGCGGCGCGGCGTCAAGGATTGCCCGCGCGTCCTGCGGTGCGCGCGCGCGAGGAACAAGGCAGCTTTCGCCCAACTGGCCTTTTCGATCAGGGCCAGTTTGGCATAAGTGGATAGGATCATCCCCTTAGCCGGAGGAATGCGCATGTCCACTTCGCTGCTTCGCCCCCCGTCCCTGCTGCGCCTGCTGGGCGCATGGCGCGCGCAGGACAGCGCGGAGCCGGCCTATCGCCAGCTGGCGCAGGCGTTGCGGATGCTGGTGCTGGACGGGCGGGTCGGGTTGAATGTGCGGCTGCCGGGCGAACGGGAACTGGCCGCCGCGCTGGGCCTGTCGCGCACGACCATTGCCGCAGCCTTCGACCGGCTGCGCGACGAGGGGTTTCTGGAGAGCCGGCAGGGGTCGGGCAGCGTCACGCGCCTGCCCGCCGGCCATGCGGCGACGCCGGCCGCGGACCCGGAAACGACGAGCGGGGGCAATCTGCTCAACTGGACCCATGCGGCACTGCCCGCCGCACCCGGCGTGGCGCGCGCCTATGGCCATGCGGTCGAGGCGCTGCCCGCCTATCTGGGCGATCTGGGCTATGATCCGTTCGGCCTGATGGTGCTGCGCCGCGCGATCGCCGCCCATTATGAGCGGCGCGGCTGTCCGACGTCGCCCGACCAGATCATGGTCACGAACGGCGCGCAACAGGGATTTTCGCTGCTGCTCAAATGGCTGGCGGGGCCGGGCGACCGGGCGGTGATCGACCATCCGACCTATCATAATGTCATCCAGGCGTTGCAGCGCGCCCATGTCGTGCCGGTGCCGGTCGGCCTGCCCGAACAGGGGTGGGATATTGACGCGATGGAGGCGGCGTTCCGCCAGACCGCGCCGCGCTTTGCCTATGTGATCGCCGATTTCCACAATCCGACCGGGCGCTCGATGGACCCGGCCACCCGGCGCGCGCTGGTGGCGGCGGCGACGCGCACGCACACGCCGCTGATCGTCGATGAAACGATGGTGGCGATGGGGCTGGACTTCGCGCCGCCGCCGCCGGTCGCCTGCCATGATCCGTCGGGCCGGCAGGTCATTTCGCTGGGGTCGGCGAGCAAGATATTCTGGGGCGGGCTGCGCGTGGGATGGATCCGCGCCGACGCGCAGACGGTCGCGGCGCTGGGGCGGCTGCGCACGACGATGGATATGGCAAGCCCCGTGGTGGAGCAGTTGGCGGTGGCGCAGCTGATCGATGCGGATGTCGGGCTGGGTGCGCGGGCGCAAGTGCTGCGCGACCGGCGCGACCATCTGCTGGGCCTGATTGCCGCGCATCTGCCGCACTGGCGGGTCGAATCGCCGACGGGTGGCCTGTCGCTGTGGGCCGAGCTGCCGCGCGCGGAGGCGACGGCGCTGGCGGCGCTGGCCGAAAGCCTGGGCGTGCGGGTGGCGGCGGGGCCGCGCTTTGGCGTGGGCGGCGCGTTCGAGCGATTCCTGCGCCTGCCCTTCACGCTGGACGAGGGTCAGATGGAGGCGGGGGTGGCGCGGCTGGTCGAGGCGGACGCGCGGCTGCATGCGCGCCTGCCGCGCGGGCGCGACAGTTTCGCGCTGGCGATGGAGGCGGACCGGCTGATCTGAGGCGCGGCTCGCGTGCCCCAAGGAAAAAGGCCGCGCGGTGAGCAACCGCGCGGCCTTTTCGTGAAACCCCGATGGGCGCGGGTCAGGCGGTCTTCTTGGCCGCCTGATAGCGTTCGATCGCTTCCACGGTGATCTGGCGGGCGTCTTCGGCGCCGCCCCAGGTGCCGATGCGCACCCACTTCTTCTTCTCCAGATCCTTATAGTGGGTGAAGAAATGCTCGATCTGCTGGAAGACGATTTCCGGCAGGTCGTCGCGTTCGCCCACATTGGAATAATAAGGGAAGGTCGAATCCACCGGCACGCAGACCAGCTTTTCATCGCCGCCCGCTTCATCCTCCAGGTTCAGCACCGCGATCGGGCGCGCGCGCACGACGCAGCCGGGGATGAAGGGCGAGCGCGCGACGACCAGCGCGTCAAGCGGGTCGCCGTCGGGCGACAGCGTGTGCGGCACGAAGCCGTAATTGGCCGGATAGCGCATCGGCGTGTGCAGGATGCGATCCACGAACAGCGCGCCCGACGCCTTGTCGAACTCATATTTGACCGGCTCGCCGCCCACCGGCACCTCGATGATGACATTGAGGTTGTTGGGCGGATCGTCGCCAACGGAGATCAGTTCGATATTCATGAAAACGCCTTCTTCCTACAATTTTCGCTGCGGGTGAGTCATGTTCTTGGCTTGAGCAGCCGGTCGAGGCTGCCTTCACCCTCTCCTGTCTTTTCGAGGCGCGGATAGCGCAAGCCACCTGAATAAGCGAGCGACAAAGTGCGGTAATATTTGTCCTGCTTGACGATGATCTGGATCGGCGTCTTGCCGTCCTTTGCCGCGGTGATTGCCGCCTTCCAGTCTTCGGGCGAGAATTCATTGCCGTTCACCGCCAATATCTTGGCGCCGACGACCAGACCCGCCTTGAACGCCGCGCTGTCCCAGATGACGCTGCTGATGTCGCCGTCATTCTTGACGATCGCGCCGATGCCCGACCCCTGGTCGACATATTTGCCCGCTGTTTCGGCCGCCTTGGTGAAGCTGTTGGGTTCTTCGGTGTAGACGAGCTTGTAGCCGCCCATGAAGAAGCCACCCTTGGGCGTTTCGCCGGTGGGGCGATCGACATATTTCTGGAAGAAACCGGCCCAGTCATAGGGCGCGATGCCGTTGAGCGTCGCAATGATGTCATCGCGATTATAGACGACCTGGCCCCAGTCGCCCGGCTTGATGCCGAAAAAGGCCTTGGCGAAATCATCGAGGCCCTTGCGGCCGCGGGTCGCCTTGCTGATGATGGCGTCGGCCTCCAGCCACATCATCAGCCCTTCGTTGTAATAATCCTCCGACCGCTGCCAGCTGCTCCAGCCCTTGGGCCGGCGGGCGGAAATGATGGGATCATGGGTGGTGTCTTCGAGCGGACGCCATTGCCGGCCGACCGCCGTGTCGAGCCGCGCGGCGATATTGGCATAGGCGTCGAGCGTTTCCTGCTTGGTGAACATGCCCGACCGCGCGCCCAGCACATAGCCCCAGAATTGCGTCTGCCCTTCATAGACCCACAGCAGGTTATCCTGCATCGGCGTGCGGAAATCGGGCGTCCAGAGCAGGTCGGGGCGGCGGAACTTGCCGTCCCAGCTATGAGTGAATTCATGCGGGAGCAGGTTGCGGTCAAGCAGCGCCTTGCCCGAATCCCAATCCTTGAAATAGCCCGGTTCCACCTGGTTTTCCGAACTGCGCTGATGTTCCAGGCCGATGCCGCCCATTTCATCGGTAATGGCGAGCAGGAAGTCATAATGGTTGAAATGATAGGCGCCAAACAGCGCGCCGGCTTCATCGACCAGCTTCTTATGCTTGGCGATCTGTTCGGGCTTGTAGGCGAGCTCGTCGGCGTCGTCGGCGACGATGTTGAGCGTCACGTCATGGCCCAGGTCCACCGGCTTGAAATAGCGGCCGGCAAAGACGGGCGAATCCTGCAACGCTTCATAATCGATGGTTTCATAGGCGACGCTATCACCCGTCTTCGTGCCGCGCAGCGCGGTCGCGGCCTGCCAGCCGGCGGGGTAGGTGACGGTCGCCTGCACCGGGATCTGGCGGGTATAATAGCCCGCCGGGTAGAGCGACACCTGTTCCCACTGGAGGTTCAGCATCTTGGGCGTCATGACGACGCGGCCCTGATTGGGCTGGGTGGCGGACAGGAACTGGAAGGAGGCGACGATCTCGGTCGCGCCCTGGGGCACGTCGATCGTGAAGGCGTAAACGTCGAGCGGATCGCGCACCCACTCAATCGGCTGGCCATTGGCGGTGATGGTGAGGCCGGCGAGCTTTTCGATCTGGCCGCGCGGCGCGTGATTGCCCGGCAGCCATTCGGGCATCAGCAGCGTCATGCGTCCCGCCTGGGCGACGGGGATGGTTTCCTTGACGCGGTAGATGCGCTGGGTGGTGTCGGTCGCGTCGACCTCCAGCCTGATCGTGCCGGGATAGGGCGTGTCGCGCGGCGCGGGCGTCGCGTCGTTGACGGGCAGGGCGGTGGGCTTGGACCGCAGTGCGTCCTGCGCATGGAGCGGGGTAACGATCGCGGTGGCAAGGCCTGTCGACAGGCAGAGGGCGGCAGCAAGGCTGCGGATCATGGAGGTCTCCGAAAGATGGACAGGGCCGGTCGGCCCGGATGGCCCAAGCATGGCGGCTGCGCGCGCGCGCGTCCACCCCTGAGCGAAACGCGGACACGTCCTGAAGGGCAGGCGACCGAAAAACCGCGTTTCCTTGCACTTGAAATGCCGCTAAAGGCGCTGCCCCATGGCCAGAATAGATACCCCGCGCCCGGTGCGCGGCACGCAGGACATGCTGGGCGGCACGCCCGATGCTTTCCAGGAGAGGTTCGCGCATGTGGTCGCGACCTTCGATCGCGTGCGCCGGCTCTACGGGTTCCAGCGGGTCGAGGTGCCGGTGTTCGAAGCGACGGCGGTGTTCGCCCGGTCGCTGGGCGAAAGCACCGATGTCGTGTCCAAGGAAATGTACACGTTCGAGGATCGCGGCGGGGATTCGATCACCCTGCGGCCCGAATTCACCGCCGGGATCAGCCGCGCCTACATCACCGAAGGCTGGCAGCAATATGCGCCGCTCAAAGTCGCGACGCACGGGCCGCTGTTCCGATATGAACGGCCGCAAAAGGGGCGGTTCCGCCAGTTCCACCAGCTGGACGCGGAAATCATCGGCGCAGGCGAGCCGGGCGCGGATGTCGAATTGCTGGTGATGGGCGACCAGCTGCTGCGCGAACTGAACATCGAGGGCGTGAAGCTGACGCTCAATACGTTGGGCGACGCGCCGAGCCGGGACGCCTGGCGCGCGGCGCTGATCGCGCATTTCGAAGCCAACCGGGGCGATTTGTCGGAAGACAGCGTCGAGCGGCTGGCGAAGAACCCGCTGCGCATCCTGGACAGCAAGGACCCGCGCGACCGGCCGATCGCCGACAGCGCGCCGGATATCGACGCCTATCTGACCGATGAAGCGCGCGGCTTTTTCGAGAAGGTGACGGCGGGGCTGGACGCGGCGGGCGTGGCGTGGGAGCGCAACGCGCGTCTGGTGCGCGGCCTCGACTATTATCGCCACACCGCGTTCGAATTCGTGACCGACCGGCTGGGCGCGCAAGGCACGGTGCTGGGTGGTGGACGGTACGATGGTCTGATTGAGAATCTCAGCGGTCCGAGCACGCCCGCCGTCGGTTGGGCGGCGGGGATCGAACGACTGGCGATGCTGGTGGATGCACCAGAGATCGACAAACCGGCCGTAGCTGTCATTCCTATGGGCGAAGCGGCCGAGGCAAAGGCAATCGGCATCGTCGCCGATCTACGCCGGTCGGGCATCCCCTGTAATATGAGCTATCGTGGCAATATGAAAAAGCGGATGCAGCGAGCCAATGCGAGTGGGGCCGCTTTCGTCGCAATTCTAGGCGATGATGAGATCGCTCAAGGATGTGCGACCGTGAAGAATCTTCAGACTGGCGAGCAAGGTTCAATTTCATTTATCGATTTGGATGCGCATCTACTGGGCGCGATCGAACAGGAAGAATTTCGACAGCGGCATGAAGCTGCTTTGGCGTTGAGTGGCTTCGCCGGTAACGAGCAACTGAAACCCTGATGCACATTTCTGCCGAACGTATTGCGCAGATTGAGGCGCGTCGGGATGAGGTGCAGGCGTCGATGACGCGCGCCGACCTGGCGCCCGAGCAGTTCGTGCGGCTGTCCAAGGAATATGCCGAGATCGAGCCGGTGGCGGCGGCCGCGCGCGAATTGCGGCGCTTGCGGCAGGAATTATCGGCGCTGGAGATGATGACCGGGGGCGAGGAGGCGGACCCGGCCATGCGCGACATGGCGCAGGAGGAGATGCAGCTCCTGAAAAGCCAGCTGCCCGCCGCCGAGCGCGCGCTGGCGCTGCAATTGCTGCCCCGTGACGCCGCCGACGCGCGACCCGCCATGCTGGAAATCCGCGCCGGCACTGGCGGGGACGAGGCGGCCCTGTTCGCTGGCGACCTGTTCCGCATGTATCAGCGCTATGCCGATATGCAGGGCTGGAAGATGGAGATGCTGTCCGCCAATGCGTCCGAACAGGGCGGGTTCAAGGAAGTGGTCGCCAGCATCACTGGCGCGGGCGTGTTCGCGAAATTGAAGTTCGAGAGCGGCGTGCACCGGGTACAGCGCGTGCCGGTGACGGAAAGCGGCGGGCGCATCCACACCAGCGCGGCGACCGTCGCCGTGCTGCCCGAACCCGAGGAAGTGGACGTGCAGATTGCCGACGCGGACCTAAAAATCGACATTTATCGCGCGTCGGGCGCGGGCGGCCAGCATGTGAACACCACCGATTCGGCCGTGCGCATCACCCATGTGCCGACCGGCATCGTGGTGACGCAGCAGGACGAGCGGTCGCAGCACAAGAACAAGGCGAAGGCGATGCAGGTACTGCGCGCGCGCCTGTATGAAGCCGAGCGCGAACGCACGCAGAGCGAGCAGGCGGGCGCCAGGCGGGCGATGGTGGGTTCGGGCGACCGGTCCGAACGCATCCGCACCTATAATTTCCCGCAAGGGCGCGTCACCGACCATCGCATCAACCTGACGCTGCATCGCTTGCCCGAAATATTGGAAGGGCCGGGCCTGGCCGAAGTCATCGACGCGCTGATCGCCGAGGATGAAGCGGCGCGGCTGGCGCAGCTGGACGGGGTGAGTTGACGGGGTCTTCCCCCACGTGCCTGACGAGCGGGAACATCCCGGACGCGCTCCGCGCCGCCACTGATCGGCTGGCCGGTTCCAGCGACACGGCGCGGCTGGACGCGGAATTGCTGATGGCGCACGCACTGGGCCTGTCGCGCGGCGACATGCTGATGCGGCAGCGCGACCTGGGCGTGCCGGCCGACTTCGCGGCGCTGGTCGCTCGGCGGACGGCGGGGGAGCCGGTCGCGCATATCATCGGCACGCGCGATTTCTGGACGATCACGTTGGCTGTGACGCCCGACACGCTGATCCCACGCCCGGACAGCGAGACGCTGATCGAGGCGGCGGTCGATCATTTCGGGGCGCGGGGTCCGCAGACGGTGCTGGACCTTGGCACCGGGTCGGGCGCGCTGCTGCTCGCGGCGCTGGCGCAATGGCCGCAGGCGCGCGGGCTGGGGATCGACGCGTCGGCGGCCGCGCTGGCGGTGGCGCGGGACAATGCGGCGCGGCTGGACTTGGGGGCACGGGCCGACTTTCGCATTGGCGACTGGGCGAAGGGGGTTGAGGGGGCGTTCGACCTGCTGCTCATCAATCCGCCCTATATTGGCGTTGATGAACCGCTGAGCGGTGATGTGCTGCGCGAACCGGCGAGCGCGTTGTTCGCGGGGGCGGACGGACTGGATGATTATCGCCGCATCGCGCCGGACCTGCCGCGCCTGATCGCGCCGTTCGGCATGGCGGCGATCGAGATCGGGCACAGGCAGGGCGAAAGCGTCGGGGCGCTGGTGGCGGCGCAGGGGCTGAACGTTGCCATCCGTCGCGACCTGGCGGGGCTGGATCGCTGCATCGTCGCCACGCGGACATGATCGGCAATGGGCGATTTACGGGCGGACAAACGAAAATCGCTTGGTTTATGCCGGGAAAGCCACTACATCGGGTCTAGGAACGGCTCCATCTCGTGATCTGGCTACTGTGGCCATGGACAGAAAAGGCCGTTTTTTACGCTCCTTAAAGTCATGACGGCGTTCGCTGCGCTAGCGCCGGTGGCGGCCAGGCAATTGGCCCGGATCATCCGGCCAGGCCCGGCGGAGCCATATTCGGCCAGATGGATGGCCGTGCTTGGGGATGGCGACTGAACAGTGTCTTCAGTGAGTTTTGACATAGCGAACGCAAGGACCATGTCTTGATCAACAACCGGCAATCCGGCCGTCGCAATCGCGGCCGGAACAATAACGGTCGACCCAATGGTGGCAACCGGGGCGGCGGCGACAATGGCAACCGCATCGACAACCGCGCGCGCGGCAATGCGGCCCAGCTTCTTGAGAAATACAAGAATATGGCCCGCGATGCGCAGATGGCCGGCGACCGCGTGAATGCCGAATATTATTTGCAGTTCGCCGATCATTATTTCCGCGTGCTGGCCGACAATCGCGCCCGCCAGGAAGAACAGCAGCAGCGCTTCCGTCGCAATGACGATGATTATGGCGATGACGGCGAGGATTTCGACAGCGCCGATTATGGCAGCGACGATGCGCGCGCCGAGCAGTCCGAGCGCGGATCGCGTGATCAGGGCCGGGGCCGTGACCAAGGCCGCGATCAATCGCGGAACCAGGGCAGAGATCAGACCCGCGACCAGGACGACCAGCGCGATCCGCGCGGCAATCGTCGTGATCGCACCCGCCGCGACTATCAGGGCGGTGACGAGGATGCGTCGCCCCGGATGGAGCGCGGCGTCGAAGGGCCGGCCGGCACGCCTGCCGACGCGATGAGCGAGGCCGCGCCCGCTGCTGCGCCTGCCGCTGAAACCGAAGCGCCCAAGCCGCGTCGCGGCCGCCCGCGCAAGGTCGATGCCGCCAAGGTCGCCGACGAGGCGCATGGGATGGACGCCGCGATCCTGCCGCCCTCGATCGCGCGGGCCGACAATGACGAGGACGCACAGGCCGAGGAGGCGCCCAAGAAGCGCACCCGCCGGCCGCGCGCCAAGGCAGCCGAAGCAGCCGAATAAGCGCTTCGCGCCTGGTTGCAGGGATAGGGGGGGACGGTGCCAGCGCGCATCGTCCCCTTTTTGCTGCGCGCTTTGCAAAGTCGCACGCGATCCGGCACAAGGCGGTGGCAAAGACCGGAGAGAGACATGATCGCTGCGCGCCTGCCTGCCCCGTTGCTGCTGGCCCTGATGGCGGCAAGCGCCCATGCGCAGGCCGGGAACGACCCGGTGGGTGCCAGCGCGCAGGGGGACGTTGCCGTCACCATCTATAATGGCGGCCAGTCGCTGGTGCAGGATGAACGGCGACTGCCGGTGGCGCAGGGCCGCAACCGCATCGAATTTCCCGATGTGTCGGCTCGAATCCGGCCCGAGACGGTGAACCTGTCGGGTCCGGGCCTGTCCATCGTCGAACAGAATTTCGATTTCGACCTGCTGTCGCCCGACAAGCTGATGGACAAGGCGGTGGGGCAGGAGGTGACGCTGGTCCGCACCAATGTCGCGACCGGGGCGGAAACGCGGGAACGGGCGAAGGTGCTGGCGGCCAATGGCGGCATCGTGCTCCAGATCGGCAATCGGATCGAGGTGCTGCGCGACGACGGGCTGCCGGTGCGGGTGGTGTTCGACCGGGTGCCGCCCAATTTGCGTGCGCGGCCGACATTGTCGGTGACGGTGGAAGCGGATCGCGACGGCACGGTGCCGGCCCGCCTGTCCTATCTGACCCCCAATCTGGGCTGGACCGCCGATTATGTCGCGATGTTCGACGCGGCGAAGCAGGCGATGGACATGCAGGGATGGGTGACGCTGACCAACAATAGCGGCACGACCTACACCAATGCGCGCACTTTGCTGGTTGCGGGCGACCCGGCCAATGGCGGCGGCCGGCAAGGCGGCTTTGCGCCCGGAGCGGGCGCGATCGATGCCGCCGGAACCGAAAGCGGGACGCGCGAACGGCTCGGCGACTATTATCTCTATCCGCTGGCCGCGCGCACGACGATCGCCGACGCGCAGCAGAAGCAGGTGAGTTTCCTGGATGTGCAGGGCACACCGGCGCGGGCGACCTATGAATATGTGAACGGGTGGCTGGGCAGTTCGGCCGAACCAATGAGCGCGTCGAGCGTGCTCAAATTTTCTACGTCGAAACAGGGCGGCCTGGGCGATCAACTGCCCGCCGGCACGATCCGCGTCTATATGCGCGATGCGCGCGGCGATCCGCAGTTCATCGGCGAAAATCGCATCGACCATACGCCCATGGGATCGTCCATGGCGCTGCGCACAGGCGAGGCCTTCGACGTCAAGGTCCGCCCGACCGTCGAGCAGCGCACGCGCAAGGGCACGGATCGCTGGGAAACGCGGATGCGCTATACGCTGACCAACGCGCGGCCCGAGGCGGTGACGGTCGATCTGGCGCAGATGGGCCTGTGGGGCGATAGCCGGGTGGTGCAGCAGAGCCTGGAGGGACGGCGCGTGTCGGCCGAGCGAATGGAATGGAGCGTGCCGGTGCCCGCCAACGGCTCGGCCGAACTGCTGGTCACGTTCGATTCGCGCTATTGAGCGCGGCGCCTGATGGCCTGTCGGCTGATCCTTGTCCTTGCGCTGATGCTGGCGGCGGCAGGGCCTGCGCGCGCGCAGATGCTGGTGTCGCCCAGGCCCGATACGGTGGCGCTTACCATTTACCGCCAGCCCGGCCGCGCGCGCGGCGCGATCGATCCGCAATGGCCGCGCGGCTATGCGCTCGTCACGGAAACCCGCACGATCGACCTGCCCCAGGGCGAAAGCGTGATCCGGTTCGAGGGCGTGGCCGAAGGACTGATGCCCGAAACGGCCGTGCTGTCCGGCCTGCCGCACGGGGTGCGGGAGAAGAATCGCGATGCGCGGCTCTTGTCGCCGGCAGGACTGGTCGACGCCTATCTCAAACGCAGCGTGACGCTGCGCCGCACCGATCGCGCGACGGGCCGGGTGACGGAGCAGGATGCGGTCATCACGGCGGGGCCAGCGGGCGGCGTCATCGTGCGCACGGCGCAGGGCTATGAGGCATTGGGGTGCAGCGGCCTGCCCGAACGGATGCTGTACCCGGAGGTGCCGGTGAACCTGTCGGCGCGGCCGACGCTGTCCGTGATCGCCACCGCCGACCGGCCGACGCGTGCGACCGTGCAGCTCACCTATCTGGCGCAAGGGTTCGACTGGGCGGCAAATTATGTCGCCGAGCGGCGCGCGGACGGTCGCATCGACCTGATGGCGTGGCTGACGCTGGCCAATGGCGGCGTGACGGGCTTTGCCGATGCAAAGGTCGCGGTGATTGCCGGGCATCCCAATCGGGAAGCGCGGGCATTGCTGCGGCGCCAGGCGGCTGGTGCGCTCAGCTTACGCTGCTGGCCGATGGATGGCACCAGCACGCATCCGCGCTGGGGGGTGCCGCCGGCGGCGATGGCGCAGCGGATGGAGCGGGCCGAGGATATCGTCGTGACCGGCGCGCGACTGGCGGCTCCAGCGCCTCCACCGCCGCCACCACCACCCCCTCCGCCGCCGCCACCGCCCGAGGATGTCGGCGACCTCAAACTCTATCGCATTCCATTCACCGTGGATGTGGCGGCGAGCGGGCAGAAGCAGGTGGCGCTGCTGCGGCAACCGGGCGTGGCGACGGAGCGGTTGTACGCCGCAACGATCGGCGGGCCGGCGCCCTCGCTGCCGATGACATTGCGGCTGCGATTGCAGAACCGGGCGGAGGATGGGCTGGGCATCGCCATGCCGGCGGGCCGCGTCGCGCTGTTCGAGCAAGTGGCGGGGCAGCGGCTGCTGGCGGGGGAGGCGGACGTCGCGGACAAGGCGGCGGGCGAACGGATCGACTATGACCTGATGCAGAGCCCCGACGTGCGGATCACCGCGACGATCGCGCAGCAAAGCGCCAAGCGCCGGCGCTGGATCGTCAGCGTCACCAATGCGCGGCCGCAGCCGGTTACGGCGGAAGTGACCTTGCTACAGGATATCATGCCCCGCCCCAAGGGGCTGGAGCGGCGGGGCGATGGCTGGGTCTGGCGCATGGTCGTGCCGGCGAACGGCAAGGCGGACTATCGCTATGATGAGCGGCTCGACCGCTGAACCGTCAGGCGGTCGGAAATGGCCGGGGCCGGTGATCGGCGTCCAGCGCCACGAACGTATAGACGCCGCTGGTGAGCGGCACTTCTTCCTGCGCAATTCCGCGCGTCGCCACGACGTCGATGCGGATCGCCAGCGACGTCCGGCCGCGCCGTTCTTCGCGCGCGTAGACGGACACGATATCGCCCAGCAAAATCGGGGCGATGAACTTCATGCTTTCGATCGCGACGGTGGCGACCGGCCCCTGCGCCAAACGGTGGGCGATGATGCCGCCGGCAATATCCATCTGACTGAGCACCCAGCCGCCAAAGATATGACCATTGGCGTTGATGTCCGACAATTTGGGCATCACGCGCAGCACCGCCTCGCCCCGATCGTCTCTCGTCATGTCAGTCATCCAGCGGCACCTCGTCCTTCGCCCGGTCAATCACCTGTTCGTCATGCCCCGTCCCGCTGGACAGGAAGGCCAGCGCCATCAGCCCCGTCCCCAGCATGAAGGTCAGCCAGACGCCCAATGTGGTGGCGATCGCCATATGCAAGGGTAGCGCGCCCGTCCACCAATAGAGAAACAGCAGCGCCGCGCCGACGCAGGCGACGCCGCCGGCGGCCATCCAGGCCATGATCCGGCGAAACCGGCCCCAGGCGGTCGCCGCGATCTGCGGGTCGTCGAGCGCTTCCTTGCGTGTCATCCCTTTTCTTTGGGGCGTGATCGTGGGATCATCAAGCGCCGGACGCGATTTGGGTCGCCACGCCCGGCTGGCGGCTCATCCATCGCGGAACAGAAAAACAGCTCCGGCGGATGCAGGCGAACAAGGAGAGCAGGCCATGACCATCGCAGCGATTTTGCAGCGCAAGGGGAACGACGTCGTTCAGGTCCAACCCACCGACAGCGTGCTGAGTGCCGTCCGATTGCTGGCGGACCAGCGAATCGGCTGCGTCCCCGTGGTCGCGGATGGCCGGGTGGTGGGCATTTTTTCGGAGCGCGACCTGGTCTACCGCGTGGCGCAGGATGGGCCGTCCGCACTGGATCACAGCGTTGGCGAGGTGATGACCGCGCCCGCCATCACCATCGATGAACAGACGTCGGTCATGCAGGGCCTGTCGCTGATGACGAAGCGGCGCATCCGTCATTTGCCGGTGGTGGTCGATGGCGCGCTGGCGGGCATGATCTCGATCGGCGATCTGGTCAAATTCCGTATCGACAGCATCGAATCGGAAGCCGCGGCGATGCGCGACTATATCCAGACCGCATGATTGGCGCGCGCCTGCCGGGTCAGGCGGCGATCTGCACCGGCGGCTTGCGGCGGATGACCAGCGCGACCAGTTCCGCAAGCGTGGCGCGGGCACAGAGTAGTAGGGCGCTCAAAAAGGCGAGGCCGCCCGCGGGAACCAGGAT
>NZ_ATDP01000095.1:30000-32347 GCF_000445105.1 Sphingobium lactosutens DS20
AGATCTACCAATTCTAACCAAACTCCGAATACCAACGAGTCTAGTCCGGCAGACAGACGGCGGGTGCTAAGGTCCGTCGTCAAAAGGGAAACAGCCCTAACCTACAGCTAAGGTCCCCAAGTCACGTCTAAGTGGGAAAGCATGTGGGATTTCCAAAACAACCAGGAGGTTGGCTTAGAAGCAGCCATCCTTTAAAGAAAGCGTAACAGCTCACTGGTCTAAACAAGAGATCCTGCGGCGAAGATGTAACGGGGCTCAAGACGTGCACCGAAGCTTAGGGTTCAGTCCTTTGGACTGAGCAGTAGCGGAGCGTTCCGTAGGCCGTTGAAGCGGGAGGGTAACCGACCGTGGAGGTATCGGAAGTGCGAATGCAGACATGAGTAGCGATTAAGAGGGTGAGATGCCCTCTCGCCGAAATTCCAAGGGTTCCTGCTTAAAGCTAATCTGAGCAGGGTAAGCCGGCCCCTAAGACGAGCCCGAAGGGGGTAGTCGATGGGAACCACGTTAATATTCGTGGGCCTGGTGGTGTGTGACGGATGGTGTAACTTGTCAGGGCTTATTGGATTGCTCCTGGCAGGGAAATTGTCCCAGGAAATAGCCCCACCGTATAGACCGTACCCTAAACCGACACAGGTGGAATGGTAGAGTATACCAAGGCGTTTGAGAGAAGTATCCTGAAGGAACTCGGCAAATTGCCTCCGTACCTTCGGAAGAAGGAGGCCCCATCTTAAGGCAACTTTTGATGGGGGGCACAGGCCAGGGGGTAGCGACTGTTTAGCAAAAACACAGGGCTCTGCTAAGTCGGCTTCAAGACGACGTATAGGGCCTGACGCCTGCCCGGTGCCTGAAGGTTAAGAGGAGGAGTGCAAGCTCTGAATTGAAGCCCAGGTAAACGGCGGCCGTAACTATAACGGTCCTAAGGTAGCGAAATTCCTTGTCGGGTAAGTTCCGACCTGCACGAATGGCGTAACGACTTCCCCACTGTCTCCAGGATATGCTCAGCGAAATTGAATTCTCCGTGAAGATGCGGAGTACCCGCGGTTAGACGGAAAGACCCCGTGCACCTTTACTGCAGCTTCAGAGTGGCATTAGGAAAGAACTGTGTAGCATAGGTGGGAGGCTTTGAAGCGATGACGCCAGTTGTCGTGGAGCCATAGGTGAAATACCACCCTGTTGTTTTCTGATGTCTAACCTCGCACCGTCATCCGGTGCAGGGACCCTCTGTGGCGGGTAGTTTGACTGGGGCGGTCGCCTCCTAAAGAGTAACGGAGGCGCGCGATGGTGGGCTCAGGACGGTTGGAAACCGTCTGTTAGAGTGCAATGGCATAAGCCCGCCTGACTGCGAGACTGACAAGTCGAGCAGAGACGAAAGTCGGTCATAGTGATCCGGTGGTCCCTCGTGGAAGGGCCATCGCTCAACGGATAAAAGGTACGCCGGGGATAACAGGCTGATGATTCCCAAGAGCTCATATCGACGGAATCGTTTGGCACCTCGATGTCGGCTCATCACATCCTGGGGCTGGAGCAGGTCCCAAGGGTTTGGCTGTTCGCCAATTAAAGTGGTACGTGAGCTGGGTTCAGAACGTCGCGAGACAGTTTGGTCCCTATCTGCCGTGGGCGTCGAAATTTGAGAGGAGTTGACCCTAGTACGAGAGGACCGGGTTGAACATGCCTCTGGTGTACCTGTCGTCGTGCCAACGGCGCAGCAGGGTAGCTATGCATGGACGGGATAACCGCTGAAAGCATCTAAGCGGGAAGCCTCCCTCAAGATAAGATTTCATCGAGCCGTGATAGACCATCACGTTGATAGGCCGGATGTGGAAGTGCGGTAACGCATGGAGCTAACCGGTCCTAATTGCTCTGTTCGCGCTTGAAACGGTTCACACGAACCGTAGAGCCCCACCATCAACGACAGTCCTGATACACTGTCCTTGCCATGGTGGTCAGAAACATAAGCCAGATACAAGATTACCCACATGCACGGGCATCGATTAAACCCAAATCCAAACAGCGCCAGCTCCATTGCTTGGTGACCATAGCGTCAGTGACCCACCCGATCCCATCCCGAACTCGGCCGTGAAACCTGACTGCGCCGATGGTACTGTGGCTCAAGCCCCGGAAGAGTAGGGCGTCGCCAGGCATTGAAGCTCGCGCTTACGGATAAAACCCATTCACTTTGTGTGTTGGCCTCAGGCGCCGGCGGCCATATCCCCGGCCTTGGCCTTAGCGCCAATAAGGCGGAGACGCCGTCTCCGGTTCCTGTCCAACAAACCCTATGGTGACGCGGGGTGGAGCAGTCCGGTAGCTCGTCAGGCTCATAACCTGAAGGTCACAGGTTCAAATCCTG
>NZ_ATDP01000096.1 GCF_000445105.1 Sphingobium lactosutens DS20
TCGTCGGCGATCATTGGGCCGGCGTGTTGTGGGGATGCGCGTTCGAGGATCTGCTCACGCGCACCATCGAACCCGGGGACCGGAACATTGTTGATGACTATATTCGGCGCCGGGGTTGGAACGAGAGCGGCTCGACCAAAATCTACCTGCGTGCCCTTCGATCGTCGGTGATGAGCCTCTACGAAGTCAGCGAGGTCGAGCCCGGGAGCGGCTTCCTTGTGCGCGACCTGATCCAGGGCGACGAGCCACTTCGAGTATCCGAGCGCAGCGCCTCGCAGACGCTGAAGCAATGGGACAGGATCGGTGCCCGCGTCGTGCAGGTCGGAGGCAAGCACCTCCTGTCGGGCGGCGTGCTGTCGTTCACGATGGAGGCGGCCGAGGCGCTCGTCGCCGATCTGCGGCGCTCGAAGGGCAAGCGCAGCCCGCGCACCGCGTTGAACCTAGACGCCGACGATCTTGCTGCGCTTCCAGCCCTCATCAGCACGGCATGGCTGTTCGATGTCGTTCCCAAGACCATGGGACCGGCGTCGATCCCTACGCTGCACAACAGTGATGGCGAGGAAGTGGTGTTCCACCGCGTGCGCTTTCCCTTCGCACGCGGCGTGACCCAGGCGCTGGTCGGTGAGCGGCTCGATACTATCCCTGCGCTTCAGCGGGAAACCACGCACTTCTGGAACTGGCTGGGCGAGGAACCGAACGGAATAGCGAAGAGCACCGGGCGTATGGCGTGGGGTGTGACGATGGCGGACGGCACCCCGGTGCTCGGCAATGTCGAATTGAAAGGCCGCGCCCTGATTCTCGCCGTCACCTCGGCCGAGCGGGCGAAACGCGGCACCGCGCTCATGACCGATGCGCTAGCCGGGTTGGTCGGCTCGCCGCTGACCACGATCGAGACGGTCGAACAGGCCATGGCGGCGCGGGCCGAGGGACTGACAATGTCCGAACCGGCACCCGCCATTGCGCCAGAGGTGGCAACCCCGCTCATCCATGCCATGCTCGACCGTCAGTACCGCGCGACGCTCGATGAACCCATCGGCATACTCGGCGACATCACCCCGCGCGCAGCCGTTCAAACGGCCGCAGGCCGGCACCGAGTAGCCGGGTGGCTCAAGCATCTCGAAAACCGCAGCAGCAGCCAACTCGACGCGAACGACCCGATGGCCACCTACGACTTCACCTGGATGTGGCGCGAACTTGGCATCGAGAACCTGCGCAAATAGTTGGCTACCCCTGACGTCGATGCCTACCGTGAATCTGTGTCCCTACAATGCACAGGGGCCTGACCGCGGGGATATTTATAGAGTTCCCGTAGAAACGACTATTCTACGGTGATCTATGATCCAAACCTATTTAAAAAGAATGCCAGAATTAGCCATTTCTGGCGCCATGATCTTAATCATGCTTTTATTCTCGTTGATATTCAACCTCCCGATTATCTATCCATCGGGAGAACGGGCGGCCTTTGTAGGTATTCATTACATATATCCGCTCATCGGAGTTGGGCTACTTGGAATCCTGACATTCTTTGTCGGAAACCGTGCAATCGCATCCCGCTTCCTGATCGCTTTGCCTTGCTATGCGGCAATCCTTTTTGCGCATTTCAATATTAAACTATGGATACCGCATATAAATCCAACCAATTTCGATGCGTCGTATTGGGCATTAGATCAGTTAATGAGGCCAGTCGTTGATGCATGTATGTTTCTGCGCCGAAGTGCTTTCTTCTTCATACCATATGAATCCAATTTTTACATGATCTCATATATAGCACTATTTTATACAAGCTTCCTTTATCATGCCATCAAGACGCCAGAATATTTTGGTAGGCTCATCATTTCCGCCTTGCTCCTGCAAGTATTCGGGACGCTCGCCTATCTTGTTGCACCTGCGGTTGGGCCATTCATCTACGAAGCAGGTGTCAATCCCATGATTACAGGGGGCCAGCATAGCATGCTGGAGTTCTATCGTAACTCAGTCGCAACCGGCCCGGCTTTTCTGGCAAAGCATGGTAGTATCAATTTCACCGTTGGCCTGGCTGCAATGCCATCACTCCATTCGGCAAGCGCCTATCTGTTTTTCCTGTTTGCATGGAAGCATGGAAAGGTGCTCGTCCCTCTATATTCCTTTATCCTTGCCTATATCCTGATAATGGCGGTGGCGAGCAGGTGGCATTATATTATTGATATTCCGGTCGGCATGACCCTAGCGTGGGCAAGCTACAAACTGGCGGACTGGTTTACCCCTCTTCCTAATACCAAACCCGCCATTGCCATGCCGACAGCACAGGAACCGTTGCTAACCTGAAGCAACGACCACTTGCGGAGATGAGACTCCGTTACCCTCATCGGCTCATGCCACGATCCCGTTGCAGGACCAGCTCGCGCTCGTGGAGCAACTGGCCCACCGCGCGCGCCATCTGGGGTTCGCGCTGGATCCGCTCGATGTAGAGATCCTTGGTGTGCTGGTTCGCTCCGTTATAGGCATCCACCGCCTTGCGGAGCGCCTCCGGGGTCGCCTTCCAGTCGCTATTATGGTCGCCATAGCCGTGGGTGCCCGCCTCGCGCTTCCCGGCAATGGTCCTGAACTTCTCCGCCACCTTCTCACGGTCCTGCGCCTGCTGACGTTCCTGTGCCTGCTCACGGGTGCGCTCGGCGGCAAGCCGCTCCTGACGCTGCGCCTCTGCTGCATCGCGCCGATCGCGATCGACCGCGCCGCTCAAGGTGGCCGCGAACGCATGCAGCCTGCCCGATATCCGCTGCCCTGCATCGCGCAGCCACTCGGTCCCCCGCTCTATATACTGGCGCAGGCCCCGCTGCTCGATGACGCCGGCGTTGTGCTGGCCCACCATCGTTACTGGCTCATAGGCCCGCCCCTCCCGCATGGCCTGACGCTCGGCACGGCGTTCCATCGCCGTCGCGCTAGGCCCCATATGCACGGTCGCCTCCTGCTCGATTCCGCGCCGCTGGTGGCTGCGATGGTCCACCCGCTCCGGGACGTTCGCCCGTTCCAGTGCCGCATTCTGCATCTCGGCCCACCGGCCACGCCAGCGCTCGACCTCCCCGCTCGTCTTCTGGTCCAGTTCGCGGGTCTTCGCGCCCAGCCCTTCCGGGCCGATCCGCCGCGTCGTCGTCAGCAGATGGGCGTGGTGGTTGCGATGGTCGCCCTCGCGACCTGGTGCGTGGATCGCCACGTCCACCGCCACCCCATGCCGCTCGCTGATCTCCCGTGCGAGGCCCAGCGCAAGCTCGCGCCGCGCCTCGGCCGACAACTCGGCGGGCAACGCGATTTCATATTCGCGGGCGACGGTCGAGTTCTTGCGCGTCTCTGCCTGCTCGGCGGCGTTCCAGAGCACGGCCCGGTCACTGGCCCACGCCGGGGCGTCGGCGGGCACGACAAGGGCGTTATGTTCGACGCCCTGCTTGCGGGTGTAATCATGGACGAGGCCGGTGCGCTCGTCCGTGATTTCGACACCCGCACGATAGGCTGCCGCTGCCGTCGCGCTGCGACCGGCGGAACGGCCTATCGTCTTCACCGCAAGATGGAAACTCGCCATCGCCGCGCCCTTGCTAGCCATGCAGGAGCATGGCGCGGGCGACAGCCCGCTGGGGTTCAGGGGTATCCCCTGACGCACGCAAACGCAAGTTTGCATAAGTGCGCCCTTCCTCTCTTTCGCTCGGTCGGGTCCGGTGCTATCAGTATCGCACAGCGAAAGGATTGACCATGGCTGCTCCAACGCCAGAGGCTATCGAAACCGCCCGTCGCAAGGTCCAGCAGGCCAAGGCCCGGTTGCAGGCATTAGAAGCCCGCGCCGCTACCCTGAACCGCAAGGCCGATGCCCGCCGCAAGATCATCCTCGGCGGTCTGCTCCTCGATGCCGCCATGAAAGACCCCGCATGGGAATCCCACCTCAATGACCTGATGAGCCGGATCAGCCGCGATCAGGACCGGAAGGCGTTCGAGAGCTGGACCTTCAAGGGTGGCCCCGCCGATGCCTGATCCCTTCGACCCTGCCGAGTTTGATGCTCCCCCTCCATCCGATCCCGGCGCAGACTATCGCACCCTGCTCGACGCCATGCGCAAGGCTGGGGCCGAAGGGGTCGCCCAGCAGGTCGCCGCACTGGCCCAGAAGATCGAGCAGGACGCCCGCCAGCGCGCCGAATGGACCGCACAGGCAGGCGTGGGGGTCAATGCCCTCCACCGGGCCGCTGGGGAGCTTCAGCGGGTCAGCGCAGGGGTCTGGTGGGATCGCCTGAAGGAATGGATCACCGCCGCCCTCATCGGGCTGGGACTGATCTTCGCCGCGGCCCTCGCCTACCGCTGGGCGCAGGAACCCAAGATCGAGCGCCAGCTATACGGATGCACCGCCAAATGGGACGCCAAAACCCAGACATGCAAGGGCAAGTGGGTGCCTCTCTATGAGCAGCAGCCCTGATTTAGCGCGATAATTGATATTCGCGGACAAGGATCGATGCAGGGACATGCCATGCCCGTTCGATTTTGCGGATCATGTGGAGGGTCAGCCCCCGCTTGCGGGCCAGAACCTCGGTCGCGCGCGATTGCCCGATCAGGGACGCCAGATCGGCGCGGGTGCGCCCTTCCGCCTCCATGGCCGCTTCAATCGCTTCCACCGGGTCCAGCTTGTCGACCGGCCACCGCTTCCGCTCATATTCATCGACCAGGGTTGCCAGCACATCGAGACGATCCTCGTCCGCGCTGCCCGCTTCCGCGCTCCAGAGAGCGCGGATTTCATCGACCGCCGCCCGATGGTCGTCATCGTTCCTGATAGGTCTGATATCCATTTGCCTGTCCTTCAAAACTGATCGACGGTCGCGGCGTCGATGCGGTCATATTCAGCATGTGTCCCAATAAATTTTATGAAAGCGATCCCTCGCCGGAAATGGAACGCAACGATCATTCTATGATCGCCGCCCGCCACTTCAAATCTAACCCGTTCCGCCGTCACCGTTTTTGCTTTTGAAAAATCGGCCATGACTTCGATTGTCGAAGACCAGTCCGCATTTTCTGCAACCTCTAGCCAATGTGTCAATGACGCACGGGTCAGGGGATGCGTCGCGAAATAGGCTACGATGTTTTTGCGAGCGATGATCCTCATGAGCAGGCTATGCCATTTCCCAATATGGGAAACAACCCCTTAATTCCCATATTGGGAAGCTGTAGAAACTGGCATCAGTCCGGTTTCCCTTCTGGTGCCCGTCAGGGCACGCCAAGCCCTTGGATCGCACAGACCTGCCCCCAACCGCTCCCTTGCGCTCTACGAGCCGGAAATCGCCTCCTACACCTCCTGATAGCCAATTGGGACCTTGCAGCATTGCTGCAACGTGGAAGGGGTAGGATTCCTATCCGAGTACGCCCAACGCGTGCCGCGACTAGCGGCACTTAATGTTCACTTTTTGTTCTGATCTAAAGGGGTTGCTTCGCCAGCGCTTAAGTCCGCGCTTGCACCCCCTTTAGATTACATAGAAGGGGCGAAAAAAACACATAGTAAAATCAATGAGTTAGCAGGGGGGGGTGCGTCACCAGCTATGACGCACCCCTGCGTCACCAGCTATGACGCACCCCTGCGTCATTCTTGGCAATCTATTTACATTCTATGTCCAATTTATTGACTTGAAATGGGTCGAATAAACCGCCATCCGTGTCAAATTATTGGACAAGGATGGCGCACCCCTGCGCCATCTGCGGAGGGTTTTGAAAATGTCCGAGTTGGTGAAGCGACAACCACCAGGCCACTGGGTTCAAACAGAGCGGGCAGCCCATGAAGCATGGGCTAGTCTGATCGAGAAAGCCCCTAAAGCTGCCCAGCTAATGCATATCCTAACCGCACGAGTTGGTGAGCATAATGCTGTTGTCGTAAGTCAAAAGACCTTGGCAGCATTGATGAAATGCAGCCGTCGCACAGTTCAACGCGCCGTGGATGTTTTAGCCGAGGATCGTTGGATAGAGATTCGTCAGATTGGGGAAAATGGCACCGTAAATGCCCACATCATCAATGATCGGGTAGCATGGTCGGGTAAGCGTGACGGCCTGCGCTACTCGCTGTTCAGTGCTGCGGTCATCATATCGGAAGCGGAACAACCTGACTTTGAGGAACTGGGCCAACAGGCGCCGCTGCGCCGTTTGCCATCATTGTTCCGAGATGAGCGCCAATTACCAAGCGGCCCCGGCACTCCCCCGCCAGCGCAGCCATTCCTTGACGGTATGGAACCAGACTTGCCCGCCACCCAACAGCCGGAACCTGACCCAGCGATGCAGGAGGAACTCTCCCAGCTAGTCACGGGCCTAGGCAACAAACTTCGTGCATCCAATACATCGCCCGATGATGATGCAACCGGTATATAGATACTATACAGGCCAACTTAACAGCGAGTGACACTATGAGTATCACCCTAAGAGAAGCGTCGGAAAAGGTCGGTGTCACCCGCCAAACGCTCATGAAAGCAATCAAGACAGGCCGCGTTTCCGGCCAAAAGTCAGATAATGGCGAGTGGCGTATTGAGCCTGTCGAACTGTTCCGCGTATGGCCCCCTGTAAATGAGGTGCAGCAACCTTTACAGCCATATATAACAGGTAGTGACACCCCCGGTTTACAGGCTGAAAACAGGCTGTTGCGTGAGCAGGTTGCGGAACTGCGTGAAGAACGGAACGCTTGGCGAGAACAGGCGCAACGGCTTGCCCTGACCGATCAGCGCGCTGCCCCTCAACCTACTCCACAGCGCGGTTTCTGGTCGCGCCTGTTCAGCCGCCAGGGCGACAGCCTTAGCGGCGAGGAATAAACCATGGATGCTCCAACCGGCCCTTTATGGTCCCAAAAGCAGGCCATTGCCTATGAGGTCGCGCTGGAGGCCATCAACGATGTGATCGCGGGATATAGTGAACAGATCGCGCTAGAGCAGACCCATCCCGCGCCGAACACAGCCCGGATTACTTGGCTGGAAATGCGAACCGATCAGGCCGTTTCAGTCCACCACTCGCTTAACGTGTGCGATGACGGCAACGTGCAACAGGCGATTTCCGAATTTAGCGCCATCGTCCGCGCAAGGGATGAAGGGCGCTGATCCCAAAATAATCCATCGAAAACCGCCTATTTACCGCCTCTAAATTCCATGTATGTGAGCGTATTAGGAAATCATTAACCTTGATATGCCAAGCCCTGACCGGCCCCTGTGCATTATGCGGACACAGATTCACGGTAGCGGTTTGATGAGCAGCGGCATGAGGCCATTGGCGTCGAGATCGAGGTGATCGGACCAGACATAATCGCCGGTGAGATTGATGCGATCCCAACCCAATGGTGAGAGCCGAGACAGCATAGCCGGATCGATCTGGCTTCCGCGGCGGCGCATTTCTTCGACGGCGTGCCCAAGATAGCGACAGTTGAACAGGATGATCGCTGCGGTGACGAGGTTGAGGGCAGCCGCGCGGGTTTGCTGGTTCTCCAAGCCACGGTCGCGAAAGCGACCGAGCCGATGGAAGGCGACCGCTCGCGCCAGGCTGTTGCGCGCCTCGCCCTTGTTCAACTCGGCGGTGACCGTGCGGCGTAGCGCCGGATCGTCGAACCAGCGCAACGTGAACAGCGTGCGCTCGATCCGTCCTACCTCGCGGAGCGCCGCGGCGAGGCTGTTCTGCTGGCGGTAGGCGGATAGCTTTTTGAGGATCAGCGAGGGCGTAACGGTGCGATCACGCATCGCGCCGATGACGCGTTCGATATCCGGCCAGTGGCTGACGATCAGATCCCGGTTGAGCCTGTGACCGAACAGTGGCGCAAGCCTGCCATAGCGCTTCGAAGGTTCGAATGCGTAGAGGCGCCGGTCGGACAGGCGAGGAATGCGCGGCTCGAAATCGAGCCCGAGGAGATGCATCGTTGCGAACACGATGTCGGAAACGCCGCCTCCATCGACGTGCAGCGCGGTCAGATCGGCGTTGCTGTCATGGCCGAGGAGCCCATCGAGCGCATGGATGGCTTCTCCTGCCGTGCCGGCGATCACCGTCTGGTGCAGCGGCGCGTAGCGGTCGGTGATGGTGGTGTAGATCTTGACCACTGGGTCGCGACCATAATGGGCGTTGACCGCTCCGCCGGCTTCGCCCGGCCCGCCCAGGTAGAAGGCCTGGCCATCCGCGGAAGCCCGGTGTCCTTGCCCAAACCAGGCGGCGATCGGCTCGGCGTGGATGGCGTCGGTCAGACAGGCGAGCGCCGCCCGAAAGGTTTCCTCGCGCATGTGCCATGTCTGCATGCGCAGCAGCGCGCGGCGTGACCCTGCGCCGCATACCTCGGCCATGCGCGACAGCCCAAGATTGGTCGCTTCGGCAATCAGAGTGGCGAGGAAGGCCTGCTCATCGCCAGGCGGCAACCCGGTCGAGACGTGCCCGAAGTGCTGGGTGAAGCCGGTCCATCGTTCGACCTGCGACAGCACGTCGGTGATACGCGTGGCAGGCAGCATACCGTAGCAGGCAAGCGTCAGATGCCGTCCTTCGTCGTGCCCGGCATCATCGTCCTTCAGTTCCTTGGGGAAGCGCAATCGCTCGCCAGCGAACAGGGCAGCATCACGTCCGGCCAGATTCTGGGCGACGTCGCACAAGGCTTTGTCGAGTTGCGCGGCGCGCTGATCGAGCCATGCGTGTGGATCACCGAGCGAGAACACCGGTTGCAGCGCTGCGCCACTTGATGGCGCGAGCAGCACCTCCAGCGACCTGTGCAGCCGTGACCTCGGCACCCAGATATCACCCGATGCCAGTGCATTGGCGAGCGCCCCGTAGGTGGCCATCTCCCAATGCGTCCGGTCGATCTTGCCGGCGACCACGACATGGCGGTGCCAGCGCCGCTCGACATGACCGAGCGGAACGTCGGCAGGGAGCGGCTTGCGCCAGTCGCCATCAAGATCCGACAGGACCGTCATCGCATTGCGCAACGCCGCGGTGCCGGCCCGGCCGTGGAAATCGAGCGTTTGCAGGAATAGAGGTCCTATTCGTTTGAAGGTCCGGTATTCGGCTGCGATCTCGCTCAACACATCGTCCCTGTGAGGTGCCGCGGTACGACGGATGATCGCGGCATCGGCATCGAGCATGTCGAGAGGCACGATATCCCTGAGGGCCGCGCCGATATCTTCACCGGTGCGTGCTACCCGGCTAACTGTTTCCAGCACGGTGGCGATGCGCATCAGTCGGTCACGGCCTTCGCGTCCCGAAATCGCGATTCCCTGTTCCAGGCGTTTGCGGGCACGAAGGTGAGCGCGTCCCATCAAGGCGCCGAACATGGCGATCGCCGCGTCGGTAAGCGTGGCTTCCATCTCGCGCAGCGTAGCAAGCAGGATGACCCGCCTGCGGGAGGCGCGCATCTGTTGGAAGGCCTGGGCGGTATAGCGCACGCCTTCGCGGGCGAACTGCGTCATGCGTGGCTCGTGCAGGGGATCGACCGGAACACAGGAAATTCCGGTCCTGCGGATCAGAGCGACCTTCTCAAGGATTTCGGCGAGCGAGGCTGACGCGACGCGGGGCTGTGGTTCGCGCAGCCACGACAAGCGGCTCTGTCGATCATGCACCTTCTCATCGACCAGCGTATCGAGGCGCTGACGCATATCCGCATCGAGTTTATCATGGATTGCAGCGACCAGATCGGTTTCCACCCGCAGCATCGCCTCGGCCGCCATCCGCTCGACTACGCTGATGCCGGGGATAACGATGCGCCGCGTGCGCAGCTCGTCGAGCAGTCGATCGAGCAGAATACGCCCGTCCACGATGGGCATGGCTTCGATTTCCAGCCAGGTCATCATGATACCGCGCGCTGGCCGGCTCAGATCGGTGAAGCCGAAGCGCGCCTTGATGGCGGCAAGCTGATCGTAGCGGGTCGGCGCTCGCCGCGCGAAGTCGGCGATGGCGCCTGCATCCACCCCGACCTGCTCGGCGATATGGTCGAGCATGATCGCAGGCAACAGCTCGCCTGCGCGCAGATGCCGCCCCGGAAAGCGGAGGCAACAGAGTTGCAGGGCGTAGCTCAACCGGGTTGCCGGAGTGCGCGCGGTGCCGATTGCAGCAAGGTCCTCGGCATCGAGGCCATAGTGTCGCACCACCGCCGCCTCGCTGTCGGGCAAAGCAAGCAATGCGGCGCGCTGCCGCTGGGTCATCGGAATACGTGCGGGCATGTTTCATCCTTCAAAAACCTCTTGCCTTTTGCCCGCTTAATGAAAGAGGATTGTGAAAGGCCCAAGGCTGCGGAAATTGGTGCATCCTGTTTCCACCTCCGGATACGGCCGTTTGTGAAAGAAGCTGGATGACGCGCGAATCCTATCTGATCGGCTATGCCCGCGTGTCGAAGGGCGACGACCAGTCGAACGCCACGCAGCGGCGCGCGCTCGACGCGCTCGGCTGCAAACGTGTATTCGAGGAGACCGCTAGCGGCGGGCGATGGGACCGACCCAAGCTCCTGGAGATGATCGGGCAGTTGCGCGAGGGAGATGTCGTCGTCGTCTGGAAGCTCGACCGGCTGTCGCGCAGCCTGAAGGACATGCTGCACATCATGGAGCGGATCGAGCTCGCGGGAGCGGGCTTTCGTTCGTTGACCGAAGCGATCGACACCACCACCGCGGCAGGGCGGATGATGATGCAAATGGTGGGAAGCTTCGCCGAGTTCGAGCGGGCCATGATCCGCGAACGCACCAGCGCCGGCCTTGCCCAGGCACGTGCCGAAGGGCGGATCGGCGGACGACGGCGCAAGCTCGGCGACAAGCAGCGTCGCGAAATCGCCGAATCCGTCACCTCCGGTCGCAAGTCCGGTGCCGAGATGGCACGGTTGTACGGCGTCAGCGAACCCACGGTCTCGCGCATCGTCGCCGCGCACCGCCAGCAATTCAGTCAGCAGCAGAGGGAACAGGCATGAAGCGTGGTCACGATCTGTCCGGCGTCATGAAGTTCGCCACCTCGCCGGCCTGGGGCGAGCATCTGGGCGAGGCGCTCGGCGATCATCTCGGTCTGGCGATGGAGGAGTTCGACTTCGAAGCGGACGAGCTGGCAGACATCGTCGGCGATCATTGGGCCGGCGTGTTGTGGGGATGCGCGTTCGAGGATCTGCTCACGCGCACCATCGAACCCGGGGACCGGAACATTGTTGATGACTATATTCGGCGCCGGGGTTGGAACGAGAGCGGCTCGACCAAAATCTACCTGCGTGCCCTTCGATCGTCGGTGATGAGCCTCTACGAAGTCAGCGAGGTCGAGCCCGGGAGCGGCTTCCTTGTGCGCGACCTGATCCAGGGCGACGAGCCACTTCGAGTATCCGAGCGCAGCGCCTCGCAGACGCTGAAGCAATGGGACAGGATCGGTGCCCGCGTCGTGCAGGTCGGAGGCAAGCACCTCCTGTCGGGCGGCGTGCTGTCGTTCACGATGGAGGCGGCCGAGGCGCTCGTCGCCGATCTGCGGCGCTCGAAGGGCAAGCGCAGCCCGCGCACCGCGTTGAACCTAGACGCCGACGATCTTGCTGCGCTTCCAGCCCTCATCAGCACGGCATGGCTGTTCGATGTCGTTCCCAAGACCATGGGACCGGCGTCGATCCCTACGCTGCACAACAGTGATGGCGAGGAAGTGGTGTTCCACCGCGTGCGCTTTCCCTTCGCACGCGGCGTGACCCAGGCGCTGGTCGGTGAGCGGCTCGATACTATCCCTGCGCTTCAGCGGGAAACCACGCACTTCTGGAACTGGCTGGGCGAGGAACCGAACGGAATAGCGAAGAGCACCGGGCGTATGGCGTGGGGTGTGACGATGGCGGACGGCACCCCGGTGCTCGGCAATGTCGAATTGAAAGGCCGCGCCCTGATTCTCGCCGTCACCTCGGCCGAGCGGGCGAAACGCGGCACCGCGCTCATGACCGATGCGCTAGCCGGGTTGGTCGGCTCGCCGCTGACCACGATCGAGACGGTCGAACAGGCCATGGCGGCGCGGGCCGAGGGACTGACAATGTCCGAACCGGCACCCGCCATTGCGCCAGAGGTGGCAACCCCGCTCATCCATGCCATGCTCGACCGTCAGTACCGCGCGACGCTCGATGAACCCATCGGCATACTCGGCGACATCACCCCGCGCGCAGCCGTTCAAACGGCCGCAGGCCGGCACCGAGTAGCCGGGTGGCTCAAGCATCTCGAAAACCGCAGCAGCAGCCAACTCGACGCGAACGACCCGATGGCCACCTACGACTTCACCTGGATGTGGCGCGAACTTGGCATCGAGAACCTGCGCAAATAGTTGGCTACCCCTGACGTCGATGCCTACCGTGAATCTGTGTCCCTACAATGCACAGGGGCC
>NZ_ATDP01000097.1 GCF_000445105.1 Sphingobium lactosutens DS20
GCGCTGGTAAGGTTGCCACCTGGTACGAAGCGAGCGTCAAACTTGATATTGTTAACGATGGCGTCGATTGAGCGGGCGAAGGTCTCTCCGACATCCGCAATGTTTGACGCTTTGACGATAGGACCTACAACACCAGGACCGCCGATAATGCTGCCCTCGCCCATGCCGATGATTTTTAACAACGTGCCCTCGGCGGTAACAACAGCGCCAGTGTTGCACCAGATAGGCTCGGTGACGATTAAGTCGCGCCCCTTCCTGAGCGCATCGAATATCGCAGATGTCAGCCGCGGGCCGTCATCAATCAGCGAATCACCAGCAATATGCGCGGCAATCAGCGCCCGCTTGGTGCGGTAGATATTGCTCGATCTGAAATGGATCGGCAGGACCGCCTGCGCACCTGTGAGAATGGCACTGGGAGAGAGTGAAAGGCCGTTGCCGTCGATGGGGATAACATTCGCGCCTTCACTTGGTATCCGCCCAATCGCCTCAATATTGTCGGGATCGCCCAGCGCGCCGATCGTGTCATAGGCTGCCTGTACCAGATCGGCCGCCTGATCGACGACATCCTGCCCATCAATCTGCGTGCGAACCGCGACCGTCCACAGTCCCGCGCCCAGCGAACCACGAACGACCGGCAGGATGCCCGACCCACTGACGTTGTTGGACAGGACATAGCCAGGCTTGGCAGGGTCGATCGCGAATGTGGTACCAAGGTTCGGGCTGCCGCCATCCGAACGCAGCAGGTCGGCCGTGGGCAACCACCCATCCGTTTTGACCCGGCCATGCGCGCCGGGGCGAATATCCTCCCAAGCAACGCCGGCGAACGCGGTGGGCAGGTCGGTCGCGGTCATCGGCCGCACCGTGCCCGCGCCATCGCTGTCGACGGCCAGCGCCATGCCCATCAGGATCGTCGTGCCGCTGCTGTTCTTCAGCTGCCGCTCTTCGTCGCTAAAGAAGGGGCGATAGCGTTCGCCAACCGCATATTCAGAGACGATGGCGACGCCGCCCAGCGCCGCGTTCATGTCGGCGATGATTTCGGCATTGGTCATCGCCAGATAATTTTTGTTGAGGACGATATCGATCGGCGCCAGCGCATCGACATGCACCGTCAGCGTGATCGGCGAAGCGGTGCGGTTGCCCAGCTTCGCCTTCAATGCGGTGATGTCCGCCTTGGTGCTGGCGTCGGAAATGTCGATATAGCCATAGGCGTAGCCCGAAAGGCCGACATCGCCATCGACCTGGGTGACGCCCTCCGTTCCGGTCTTGCCGAACAGGATCGGCGTTGCGGCGTTGGAAACGGCCACCTTCGATCCCGGGCCGGTCGTCGCTGACGTGATCCGCAGCGCACGGCCGAAATCTTGGATCCGGAACGCGGCGGGGCTGTTTCCATAGCCCGTCAGTTCCCAGCAGCGATGATCCGCCGGCTGATTTTCCGGTTCATCGGGCAGCCATGGCTGCGCCGCCATGCTGATTTCCCCGCCCAGCGACGCATGCGCCAGCAGCGCGCGGTTCATGACCATCGACCCGATCGATTCGAGGCGATAGCTCCAGCCTGTCGTATCGACGGCCGTCAGGGGGCCGCCGACCCATTCGACCGTCGACGGCTGCTCGAAATTGCGCTGGTCATGCGCGGAAAAGGCGGCACGACGACCCTTCAGCCGGCATTCGTAATAGCCGTAGAAGGACCCTGACGTGGTGCCGATCGCGATCGGGTGCTGCGATGGCCAGACCGTCGTGCCATGATAGGCGTCGGCCGCGTCATTGCCGCGATGCTCCACCTCGACATGTCGCCAGATCAGGCAGGTATTTTTCTTGTAATTGGCATTGTCGACATGGCCGCCATAGCGCTCGCCCTCGGCGATCAGGGTCACGCCTTCCAGATACTGGTTCGCGTTAAAGTCGATCGTGCTGGTCGCGCGGATCTCGTCGATCGGCGTGTTGGCGGGCAGCGACCCGTCGATCCGCGTGCGCCCCATGCCCTTGCCGCGAAGGCCGATGAACGCGCCATCCTGGCCGGGCAGCACCCCATCGGTGCCGTTGGTGATCTTGCCCAAGCTGTGTTCGAAATAGGTCCCTTCGTCCAGTTCGACCATCGCGATCGCGCCGGGCCCCGCCAGCGCGGTCGCCGCCTTCAGCGCTTCTGCAATGCTGCCATAGTCCGACACGGGCAGCTGCGCCCCGACCCGCTTGCCCGTGCCATAGACGGTGGCCAGCGCCTGTTCGACGGCCGATGCGCGCGACACCTCGCCGGCCAGCATCAGCGTGCGCGGCACCGGCAATTCGCCATTGCCGCGCGTTCGGAACATCTTGATCGAATAGCCGGTCAGGCGGATACGCTCAGCAACCGTCGCCGGCGTCGCGTCAGTAAGGGCGATATAGGCGCGCAGGTCCGAAAATTCCGACAGGTCGTCGGGCGCCAGGAAGGAAAAGCCCATCACCCGCTTGGTGCGTTGACCGGTCGCCAGGTCGATCGTTTGATAATCGCGCCGGTTGGCGGTCAAGAAATCGACCCAGGTCAGGTCGAACTTGCCGGCCTGCATGTTGATGGCATGGGCCCGGTCCCATCCCGGACTCGTCTCGAACACCAGCTCCAGTTCGGGCTGCCCGCCCTGCATTGCTTCGCGCAATGCGCCGGTCAGTGGTAGTTTCCATTGGAGGATGGTGCCCGCGCCCGTGGCGCCGATCTCCACGGTCGCGCCCATGTCGCGGCCCGCCGCGTCCAGCAGGACCTGCGCGCCGCCATTCATCTTCAGCGCGGGCTCGATCGACCGGAACACATCGACCTTGGGCGCCGTCGCCGCGAAGCGATTGTCCAGTACCGCATCCGCACCCGTGGTGGCGGTAGACGCCGGCGTGGCGACGACTTCATAAACGCAGGACGTCACCTTGAAATAGCGCACGGCGCTGGTCGGCGCATTGGGCGCGATCTGCAGCGTCGGCCCGACCCAAATTTCGTCGCCCTGCATCACATAGAGATAATCGCGGGTCAGGACCGTGCTGCCCTCGGCTTGCTCCGCCGCCAGCGCCGATCCTTCGTTCAGGTCGATAAAGCCAGTGTCGCGATCGGCCCGCACGGCGTTGCCGCCAAATGGCGTCGCCGCCCGGAAGCCGACACTGGCTTCCATCACGACGGGAAAGCGGATGGTGCAACCCTTCAGGCGCTGCGCCTCTTCCTTAGTGAAGAAGGTGCGCGGCAGCGTGAAGGAGCCCGCGCCCGTCTGCCCTGCGGGGATGGTGAAACCGACGACCCGCCCGCCTTCGACGATCGCCACGGCCCCACCGTTCGCGCCATTGAGCGCGGAAGTGAACGGCAGCTGCTCGCCCGACGTCGGCCGAATATTGGGAATGGCCTCGCCGGCCGCGATCGCTTCTTCCACCTGCGCTTCCTGCTCGCTGGTCAGGCCAGGACCGCGCAGACCGCGCGCGCGGTCCCTGATAGGCGTCTGCAAATTCATGTGTCGTCCACTCCGGGCTCAAGGAAGAAGGCGCCGGTCCAGAGCGTGTCTTGCGCCCCGTCCGCATAGGTCAGCTTGATTTCGTGGAAATGCCGGTCCGCTTCCCCGACTTCGGGCGCATTGAGCCCGGTCGGCATCGCTTCCAGCGTCGCGCGCGACAGGGCTGGCTCCACGCGCAACGTGCGAAGGCCAGGCTCGCTTTCATGCGCGGCATCGGTAAAGGGCACATCGACATGCTCGCCGATCGGTTCGCCGGGCTGACCGGCATATTGCCGCACCTGCATCGAAATGCTGGCTCCGGTCAGCGGCAACTCCGCGCCCTCATAATCGAGCTCCAGCACGACGCCAAAGGGGCGATTGCGCGCGGCGAAGAGTACGCGGGTCACGCCCATGACGCGCGCGCTTTCGCGCCGCGAGCCGCAAAGCGCGGCGCGGTTAATCCGTTCATTGACTTTCCTTTGTGTGATGGATCAGGCGTCGGAGCGCTTGACCGCCATTATGCTGCTTAAAGCGACCATCCCAGTCCCAATCTCGACCGCCAGGGGCCCAACCGGGTCAGATGCGATATCGTCGTCGGTATAGGCCACCGCCCAGTAATAGCGCGTCACCCCAGTCACCTGACCATCTTCCGCTACGGTCCAGACCTTCCCCGGCGCGTCGATCAAGCGCGGCGTGATGGGTGCGGCATCCCCGAAATCGTCGCTATCGCCACCGAAAAACACGGTATAGCCCAGCAGCGGCGTCGTTGGTGCTCGCACGCTGATCGTGGCGCTGTCCGCGTCTGTATCCACCAGCGTCAGCAGGGTCGGCGGCTCCATCGAGAATGGAACCGGCGTCGTGCTGTCGGTCATGGGGGCAGGCACGCCAACCCGGCTCAGCGCCCAGGGGTGCTTGGCAGGCGTTTCGGTGCGCAGCGTCAGCGTGACGGTCGCGCCATTCGGTTCGATTTGCCGCTTCGTGACGATGACGTCCTTGCCGGCGATCTGGCCAAAGGCAGGATGATCCTCGATCGTCAGGCAGTCGCCGCCGCGATAGCCCAGGAAGCGCAGCTTGAGCGGCAGCATGATCGGCCCGGCCTCGCGCGCATTGGCGATGTCATAGGCCGCCAGCTGCGCCACCTGATCGGGTGTTTCGCCTGCCGGGCATTGCACCATCGGATAGGCGACCATCTTGGTCCGCTCCCGCCCGTCGGTCGCGCGATAGTCTGTATTGACCACGGTGCCTGCCGGCACCTGCTCCCAGAAATGATCCTCGCTGGTGTAGCGCGGCGTGATACCGTTCACCCGATCGCGAACGGATTGCGCGGTCGATATCGACGCCTGCCCGATGACATCATCGATGCCGATCGTGCCGATCGAAACGCGCGGCGCATTCACGAAGCAGGACAGAATCGCGCCATAGCGGATCGGCTCGCCGCCCCCGGCCTGCGCCAGCGACTTCATCACCTCCCACTTGTCGTCGGCCGTCGTCACGCGGCCGCCGGACTTCCATTCATTGGCGTCCGCGATATTGGCCGCCTCGACATAGGCCGGCACGTCGATCGCGGCGATATTCATGCCCACGCCGCCGACCCGCACGCTCTCCGGCCCTTGGTGCCATCCGATGGCGAAGCTGATCGCCTGTATCCAGCCGCATTCGCTATAGACCCAGGTCGACGGGTCATCCCAGCGGCAGGGGCCCGACCCGCCGGGATAGCTGCTGTCCAGGCGCGGATCGTAGCAGAGGACGCCTTCGCCCAGCCAGTTGAAGCGCGGCGTGCTGGTCAGCGTATGATCGCCCGACGCGTCATATTCAAAGCTGTTGAGAACCGCGGCATAGCCCGACAGTTTATGCGCGGGCGTCCATTGCGGCGGCGTCCCGACCATCGGCGCCAGATAGCTGGGCTCGGGGCAAGCGCCCAGCTGGGTGCGTTGCCAGATGCGATCGTGACCGTCGATCTTGTAGACCCCTGCCAGCCCGCCTGAAAAGCTGATCGGCTCCTTTTCCATGTAGGTTTGCGTGATGGCATGGATCGGGCCGCAGCCCGACAGCACGCTGACGATGGTGTCCCACTTGTTCTTGCTGCCATGCTGCTTGCGGTAACGAATATCCCCGCTCATCAGCGTGCGACCGAAAATGATCGGGATCGCGGCGTCGGGGTCGGCCGACCAGCTGGTCTGGACGCCCGACACCTTCGGTTTTTTCGCCGTCAGCGACGTTGCAAGATTAAGGCCTATTGCCAGCCCGCCTGCAATTGCACTCGCGGCGGTCGCCGTGGCCGCGATACCGGCTGACATCAGGCCAGCGCCCAACAGCGACGTCCCACCTGAAGGAATGGCGGCGGCGATGGCGACGACGACGGCGGCGATTTTCAACACCTTCGCCATCAGACCCTCCACGCCCCCAGATATTGCGCCGGCTGAATGATTGCCGCGCCCTCGGCATCCTCATGATAGGCCAGCACCCGCCCATTGCCCACGCACACGCCGAAGGCCCCGAACGGCTCTTCGCCAGGCATTTCGACGATATCGCCGATGATCGCCTGCGCCGGGATGATCCGGCTGCCCGGCATCCACCCGTCCAGGCACGCCGACCCGCTCCCGCCATGCCGGCGCGCGAACCGATGCGCGCCCGCCATCGTCTTCCAGCTGCCGCCGGGGCCTAGCACCGGGCGGCGCCCCATCAGCCGCAGATGTGCGATGACCATCTTCCCGCAGTCATATCGACCCCACACGAAGGGGTGCCCCGCGAACCGCTCCACGGTCCTGCGGGTGGCGTCGCGCCGCGCTGCCAGGTCCATCGCTACAGCCGCGCGTTCGGGCGATTCTCTATCGCCTGCCGGACAGCGCTGAAACCGCGCGTCGTTTGGATGCCACCGCTGGGCGGGTTCTGTCCCCAATAGCCATTGTCGGTGACACCCGTGCAATGGTCCATGCCCAGTTCGCCGGGCCAGACCCGGTGATGGAACGCCGGCGACATGACCCGGTCCTCATCGTTGAACATCAACAATTCCATCTCGCTGACCACGTCCAGCTCGACGGAAGTTTCGCGCATCCCGAATGTATGAATCGGCACGTCGATGACGCCGCGGATCGCGACATAGGGTTCCCCGATGATCAGCCCGGTTTCATCGTCACGCGCGCCTACCATGACGGTGATCGGCGAATATTGGTTGTCCGGGTCGGAAATCAGCGCTGCGGCAGCGTCATCCTCGGGCAGGATGGTGACTGTTGTGCCCGGCGCCTCATCGCCAAAGCCATCCTCAATTTCCTCGATCGACTCCCAGGCGCCGAACCCGTCCACTGCGCCTGCATAATCCTCGCCGTCGATCTCGATCTCCGCCGACCCGTCTAGCAACCGCGCTGTCATCGCCGGCAACTCGATCTTGAGCGCGCCGAACATGGTCACGCGCGCGCCAGCCAGTGCCGCGTCGAGGGCGGGGGAAAGGACGGTCATGACTCGATCCAGCTCAACTCGACATGGCCAGTGATAATTCTTGTGACAGGGGCGTCGTCGCGAACGATAAGATGGCCGGCCTGATCAGTCTCGTAAACGCCGATCCAGCCAGCGGGGACGTCGACCGCCCAAACCGAATTTTGTTCGATGCCATCAACCCGACAGCGTAGCCGGCCATACAGTCCGGGATCGAGCGGCGGGAGGCCAAGGTCTGGCTTAGATCCGCAGACAAACCGCGTTGGAATTTCTGTCATGCGCGCTCCACCACATCGAACTTGAGGCCGACCGTCCGTTGCATGTCGATCGGCCAGTTGAAATTGTCGCCTTCGATCCAGCCTTCGATCACCGGCTTCACCAGTCGCACCGGCTCGCTGCCGACCAGCTTGGTGCGCAGGGGGGCTGTCAGTTCGATGGTGCCGGCGCCCGCTTCGTCCAATATGACCTGGCTGAAGGCGAAATAAAGGTAGCGATGGCCGTTCCGCGTGATGTTGAACGCCTGCCCCATCCGCACCGCGTAACGCGGCGTGGCGCCGGTGATCTGCACATACCGTCCGCCGGCCGCCGGCACGGCGACCATCGTGTCAAATCCCGGCGCGCCCACGTCGAATTCGACCTGCGGCACCTCCAGCACGGCGCCATAGCGCTTTGCCATCTGGCAACGCGCCACCAGCCGCCGCCCATCGGGCTCCATCATCTTGGGCGGCACTGTGTAGGATAGCGTGTACCCACCGCCCAGGCGATCGACCTTGTTGATCTTCCCGCCCAGCACCGGCTTCTGCAATACGCCGAAATCGGGCATCCCCGGCTCGGCCAGCTGGCATTCGACATCGGTCAGGTCGACGAACGCCATTATTTGCCCATCCTGCGCCGCGCGCGCCGCGAGGCGCGGCGTTCCGTGGTGCCTACCGCCTGCGCGCTGGAGACATTGTCCATCATCTGGATCTGCGCCCACATCTCCGGAGTCAGAACGTTGCCGCTGATGTGGAAAGTGTCACCGCCCCGACCTCCATTGTCGTTCCCCGGCTTGCGGATATCGACCATTTCGCCGCGGTTGGCGCGGAAAGCGACCAGCTGCTGATCGCCGATGGACGACGAACCGCCGACACGGAACGAACCGCCCGTCGCAAAGCCGGGAAGATCGCGCGGCACGGCAAGTTGCGAAGCCATTCCGTCGATATAAGCCATGGAGGAAGCACTGACGCCGCCGACGCCGCTCCCGCCGGCAAGGGTGCCCAAGCTACCCAATAGGCCGCCCAGAAGCCCCCCGCCACCGCCACCGCTCGAACCCACCAGCATGCGCTGCAGGTTGATCCGAATGATGTCGGCGATGATCTGGTTCGCGACAGACTTGAACACGTCACCCAAGGACCGGGCGCCGGTCGCGACCCCGGCCAGGCCATCGATCAGGCCGTCTATCCCATCCACCTGTACCCGCTCCAGCGCCTCGCGCGCTTCGTCCGCACTTTTGGGAATGCGATCGAGATAGGCCTCCAGCGGACCTTGCGTGTCGCGCATCAGCTGGCCGGTCGCCGCAGCCCGCAGGGCAGGCAACTGGGCAAGGCGCAACCGCGCTTCCGACGCCTTTTCCAGGTCGCTGCTTAACGCTTCGAGCCGCAGGCGATTTTCTTCCTCCGCAAACTGCGCCTCCAGGATGCGTAGCTCCACCGCGCGCCGTTCGCGGGCCGTGCGCGCGGCATCCGCGCTATACTGCATCAGTTCGATCGACAGCTGCGAACGGACCTGATCGGCGCGGATCTGCCGATCGCGTATCTCATCTTCGGCCCGCTGCCGCGCCAGTCGCTTGCGCGCTTCGGCATTCTGGTTGTTGAGCTCGATCAGCTGCTGCTTTTTGGCCGCATCGATCATCTCGTCATCGTTGATCGCCCGCTCGCGGATCTGCCGCTCGGTTTCGATGTGCTGCAGATCGGCGTCGCGGCGCGCTTCCACCGTGCCGCTCAGGTCGGCGAGGGTCGTCGTCAGGTCGCTATTTTCGCGATCGACGTCATCGGTGAAACGCCGAAGCGCATCGGCCGCGCGCTCGGCTTCGCGCTGGGCGCGCTTGCGCAGGGTCTCCTCTGACGGCCCCTTGGCACCGCCGGATTTCTTCGAGGTAGATGGTGCTGATGGTCTGTAATCAGCGCCTTTGCGATTGCCGAAAACGTCATAGCCGGACATGAGTGCGTCAAACTTGCGTTGAGCCGCTTCCCCTTGGCCACGAGCAGTAGCTGCGTCGAACCCTTTGAGGAACGTGCCGCGCATGTTGGAAGTAGGACTATCGGGCGCAAATTGCCGACCAAAGACCCTTCGATCAAAGGCATTCGCCTTGTTTTGCAGTGTTGGCAGTGCATTCCGAACATCGTCGATGGCGCCCAAAATGCTGGCAAGGCCATTCCTCAGGTAATTGGCGCGGTCTTCTATGCGACCGAAGGCGCTTAGAGCACCTTCGACCATAGGTTCGAAAGCATCATGGAGGCCCTCGAACGCAGCCCTCATTTCGATGCCAGATTGCTCTGCGCTGTCGGCCAAGGAGGCTAAGTCTCGCGACCCGCCTAATACGAAGGATGCGATGCTGCTGGAAAACTGGCCACCCTGATCGAATGCCCCGAATGCTGTGATCGCTGAATTCGAGATCTGCTCGATTGCTTCACTAAAAGTGACCGGCATTTGCCGAAATTCAGCGTCGATCCCTTTAGTAAAATCGCGATCGGTTAAAGCGCGGAATAGAACATCCGAAGTGAGCTTACCATCCTCTGCCATCGCCCGCAGCTGACCAATCGGGATATTAAGGCTGTCCGCCAGCAATCGTGCCAACCTGGGAGAGGATTCCATGATGCTGTTGAATTCATCGCCGCGAAGGACACCAGAAGCCAATGCCTGCCCAAACTGGGTCGTGGCGGCGGATGCCTCTGCCTGTGTTGCACCGCTGATTTTCAACGTTTTCGAGAATGTTTCAGTCGCCCGCGCGGCTTCCGTCTGCGTCCCGCCCAATTCTCGGGTGGCGCGCATGAAGTTGCCATAAAGCGCCGCGGTTTCGGTCAGGCCATTACGGGTGGCGGTCGCAATATTTTGGACATCCTTTTGCGCCTGTCCAAAGCTTCCAAACTGCTGCGTCGCAAGGCGCAACTGTGCAGACATCTGCTTAGAGGCATCGGCGAGCCGCAGATACTGAGTGGTCGCCGCCCCTACAGATGCGATACCGAGTGCTGCGCCTAAACCCCGCAAGGAAGCCGATATCGCAGCTGACGCCGCCCCCACATCCTTCGCCGCGCGGCCAAACTGCTTTGTAGAGCTACTCGCGCGCTTGATACCGGTTTCGAACTGTGCAGAGTCTAGGCCTAGAGTGACGCGCAGCGCGCCAATAACAGAACGTGCCATGCAGCCTCCGAAGGGATTGATGATGAAAATTACGGTTGCAACGCTGCTAGCCGCGCTCGCCCTTTCGGGTTGCGGCGGCCGCGAGAATGAGGCCCGAAAGATTGCAGCGCACGACCTCCTAGATCCAAATGCCGCTCAGTTTCGCAAAGTCGAACCAGCAGGGGAAAACTGCTTTGCGGGTGAGATAAACGCTAAAAACAAGGTCGGGGCATACACGGGATTTCGCCCTTTTCTGGTCGACCTTCGGAAAGGCGAGGTGGCGATCGCTGCCGAACCACCCAGCGACCAACATGACTCCGACGCTGCAATTTCTCTCGCTCGCTATGGCGTTTTTGCGGCCGACTGCGGGGTAGATGAAAACCTCATCCCACCCGCCTGATCGTTAGCGGAACGCCCTTCTTTGCCATCGATTTGAACATGGCCAGCATCTGTCCATTTGTCCGAACCTGGGGCGCCTTCTTGTCGCCAAGGGCGGCTGAAAGGGCCGGCATCTTCTTCGCGCGCTGAAACGCGGCCTGGTGCCACGCCACATACATGGCATCGCGCATCTTCATTTTCTCGCGCCGCACATAGCCGCGAATAGTGGCTTGGATGATGCGCGGCGTCTGTCGCCAGAATATATCGGGGTCAAACCCGGCTTCGGTCCATAGCTCTAGGAGCTTGAGCCAGTCCCAGCCGTTGTCTTTGCCTGACCCCGCTTCCGAGGGTTTGCCTCTTTCTCCGGCTCCGGCCAGGCATGCTTCATCGCGGAGGCGATCGCATCTCTGATGATAGGAAGGCCCCAAGCCATGACCTTGTCGCGGAACCCTTCCCAGGGCATGCCATATTGGCGGAACATGCCGGCCCAGGCGAGTGCGGCCGTCATGCCCAGATGCGCCCCGCTGTCAAAGAGCGCGACCACCACACTGATCGGTTTGCCCGTCACTTCTTCGGCCATGCACAGGGCATCGGCGTCCATGGTGACAACGTAGGTCGTGCCCTCTGCCTGGAATGAGCCTTCGCCGCGCATTGGATTGACCATTATGCGCCCGCCGCCTCCGTGCGCTCGCCCGTGAACTGAAGCGTCACTTGGCAAGTCATCCGGTCATCCATGGGGATCGTTGGTGTGCGGCTTAGCACGTTGACATGGCCGCCGATTTCCCATGTGCCCCCTTCATTGTCGGCGGGCACGATGATTTTGAAAGCGCGGGCAGCCGGATCTTGATGGGCATCGCTGATCAGCGCATCGGTCGGCTTGCCGGGCAGCCAGTTGACCTGGAAGCTCCCCTGACCCGTTTCGATCAGCGTCTTGATATATTCGCGGCGCCGGCCAGGGCTTTTGAAGTGGGTCGCTTCCGTGGTGCCCCATTCCTCCGAACCCGGCTCCAGCCCGATCAGCTCGCCGACCTCGGTCAGTACGCCCGCGGCGTTCGCCAGGTGAAATTCGGAGCCGAAGCCCGTAATCGCGTCAGTCTCGCCTGCCATCTGTCTTGCTCCTACTGGGTGGACGTCCACCAAATTCGAAAATCGGCCGATATGCGGAAAACGGTGCCGATCCCGTCGACCTCTTCCGCCGGCATGTCGCGCTCGCTCTCCAGCAGCGAACGGCTGAAAATCGTGTCGCCATACTGTCCTGGCTGCTCCAGCAGCGCGACGGTCGCGCGCGTCAGGGGATCAATATCCCGCATCGCCAGGCCCCAGAAATCGAACCGAACGATGCTGTCATGCAGGTCGATGGCCGAGCTCATGGCATATGCCCGCCCAGGGCTGATCTGCTGCAGCGTGATGCCGGGCAAACCCGCCTTTGGCGGGCGAGATACCCACGATATGCTCTGCGCCGCGTTGAGGGCGTCATCGGCCTCCAGACGCGCCAGCAGGTCCACTCTCATCGCTTCGCTGCCTTCCGTGCGATCCTCGCTGCAGTTTTTTCAACCTCGATCCCGAGCCCCGTGCCGACGATGTCGAGCGCGTTCATCCGCTCGGCCTCCCAGGCAGGCGTCAGGTACGGCTGCGCCGGCTCCTTGTAGGTGCCGAATTCCTGGGTGATCGCCTGCGGGTGCTGCCCTGGGCCGACATGGACTTCCACGGGGGCAACCGCCCCCTTGTCGGCCTGTTGCGACCGCGCCAGCGCCGTGCCGACATCGATGCTCTCGACCAGATCGCCTTGATTGACCGGCGCCAGGCGGCGCGCGGCTCGGGCGATCGGCTCGCCGGCCTGACGCAATACTCTGAAACCTACCGCACGCGCGGTCGCCTTCGGCATTTGACCGAGCGCCTGATCCAGCTCCTTCAGCCCGGTCAGCTTGAATGTCTCGGCCATCAGACGGCTGCCCGAATGGCAGTAATGCGACGTCCGCCATTGTCTAGATCATGTGCCCCTGTCACATCCCAGACACTGTTATCGAATACGATCCGGTGATCCACTCGGCTGACAGTTCGCGTTTTTCTGTTGCTCAGCACCTCAAATGATGCGGCTTGCGATCCACCCTCCTGAGCTGCCGCGCGTTGTTCACGGCCTGTGCCAAAATAAACGGCGGCAAATTCTTGAGTGAAAAGCGACCATGTTTCCTTCTCGCCGCCGTATCCGTCATTAACGACCGTGCGAACTTCAATGGCAATAAGGTGCCTGCGCGGGCTCGCCTTCATATGCCCCACCGTTTCATACTGCGGCACAGGCGCTTGGCGGCCGTTTCAAGATCACCTGCAAGGCCGCCAGTTTCTCGGTCATTGAAGAACCCGGCTGTAAGGATGCGCATAGCTCGCATGATGTTTGGCGAGAAAAGCTGGATCGCTTCGGGGCTGGCGAACCCGGCCGTCATGGTGACAGCAATAGTGCTTCCGCTCATCATGCGGGGCCAAGCCCGGGCAACCAAGCGCGCCGGTCGCCGCGCGATCTGTGCGAAATAGTTCGTATCGACTAACACATGATCAAGGCCGTCGGTATCAGTGTAATCGACAGAATCGATCGACACGATGGGCCAGGTCGACAGGTCATGCCCAAAGTCTGCAATGACTTCCGTAACCGCACGGCGAGTGAGGATCAGGCCGGTATAATCTTCTATCCACCCCCGCGCATCGGTTATGGCTGCCATGACCACATCATCTTCGTCGTCCGACAAGATGCGGAGCTGCGCCTTGGCATCCTCAAGGGAAATTGGCTCTGCCATACGCAGCCCCCTACCGGTTTCGGCTTACTCGCCCGCTTGGCTGGCGAGGTTCTTTTCGACCGCCTCACGGCCATCGAGATAAGGATCGTTGAAGTCGATTTGATTGGCGATCTTCGGCTGACCCTTGCGCGGATGGTTGTCCACCGCCGGATGATCGACGTCGACGCGCTCAACGATCTCGGGTTCGATGAACGCGCCGCTGGCTTCCACCTTCGTGGCGGCGGTGAGGTTGTCCTCGGTCATGCCGGCCGTGTCGGACGTGCCCGGAACGTCAGGGGTCTTAATGTCGGTCGTATCGACCGTTGCCTTGGTGCTGGCCATGTTTGTCGCTCCTTCAGGGGGATGCAGGGCCGGCCTCATCGCCGGCCCTGTCAACGTGGAATTACGCGGCGCCGATCTTGAGCGCCCGCATGGCGGTGGGGTTCTTCACGCCGCCGCCCACGCGCTTGGTCGTGTAGAACAGCACGAAGGGCTTGGCGGTGTAGGGATCGCGCAGGACGCGCACGCCGATGCGGTCGATCACCTGATACGTCTCCGCCATGTCGCCATAGAGAGCAGCGATATTGCCAGCCCCGACGTTCGGCATGCCCGGCATGTCGACGACGGGCTCGCCCGCCAGCGTCGGCGGCACACCGAGCGCCAGGCTGGGCTGCCACAGATATGCGCCATCGCTGGTCTTGAGCTTGCGGAAGGACGCCTGCGAACCGCGGTTCATGAAGAACTTGGCGTTCGGCAGAAACTCTGCCGGCAGGTCCGCCTGCAGATCGAAAAGCGCGTCCGCCTTGACGTCGGCCGCAGCGCCAGACAGCAGGGCAGGGATCGCACCATAGGGATGCTTTGCCGCATTCGCCGCGCCTTCGATATAGGTCAGGACGCCGTCAGGCTTGTTGCTGCCATCACCCGACAGAAAGGCGATACCCTCCTGCTTGTCGAACTCGACCGATACCTCGTCGGCGAGCCACGCTTCGATGTCGATCTCGGCATCGTCGATCAGACCCTGCGATGCAGCAGGATTGGCGTAGATTTCGCCCATAGTGAACGACAGGGTGCTAAGGCCGGGCGTGGTGGTCTGGGGGCGTGCGGCGGTTTCGCCGACCCAGCCGCTGCCGACCACACCATCGGAATAGACTTTCTTGAACCCCGCACCGCTGATCGTGATGACCGAGCTGTTCTGACGCATCGGCGAGATGACCTTTGTCTTCTTGCTGATGGTGCGATCCCATTCGATCGGCGCGAGATATCCGCCCTCGCCGTCGGTCTTGGTCGCCGCCGCACGCAGTTCCTCCAGCTTCGCGGAGGCCGAGCCGCCCTTGAAGTATGCCTGGAATTCCTGAGTATATTCCGGATCGCGCGGCTTGGCGCTGTCGTGACCATCGCCGAGCGATGCGGCGAGGTTGACCTTCTCGACGGCTTCCTGGAGCTTGTCGAGATCGGCTTCGATCTTGCCGAGCTTCTCGGTCGTGACGACGTCGGTCTTGCCGGCCTTGATCTCATCCAGAGAGGCGGTGTGGGTTTCCTTGAACGCCTCGAACGCCGTGGCGAGCGCCTCGATGCTATCGGGCTTTTTAGGCTGGGCCTCCGCGCGCACGGCGAGCAGGCCACCGATGGCCGTCGCGCGAGCGAGGCCGATCATTGCGATGGTCTTCATGATACGGGTTCCTTTTTAGGACATTGCTCGAAGGAGCCGGGAAGTCTGCTCCGCTGAAATGCCGGCGTCGCGCTCGGCTTGTCCCTCGGCTCGGCGCGCTTCGGGGATCATCTCGCGGAACAGCTCGCGCCGCTCGGAACGCGGCATTCCCTGTTTCGCAAGAAAGCTGTCGAGCGAGGCACGGTCGCTCGGGAAATTCTCATCGGCCGCAGCATACACGGGCATCTGCGCTTCGCGTTCGATCAGGGTGTCGGCAAGGCCAGCCTCAATCGCCTGTTGGCCTCGGAAGAAGACGTCCTTGCCGGCGATCATCGCCTCGAATTCGGCCACCTCGCGGCCCGATCGCGCCGCGTATGTCTCGCACATGGCGGTGTCGAGATGAGCCAGCGTCTCCCATGCATCCTGCATTTCCGACTTGGTGCCCATGAAAAGCCCGCGCGCTTCATGGATCATGATCTCGGCATTTGCTGCGATCTGGATCTCATCGCCGGCCATGGCGATGACAGACGCAGCCGACGCAGCGACGCCCAACACCTGGACGATGACCTTGCCCTCGTGGCGGCGAAGCAGATTATAGGCCGCCACACCCTCGAAATAGTTGCCACCGGGGGAATTGATCTCGACGATGATGTCCTTGCCCGCCAGAGGACGGAGCGCTCCCGCGATGCGCTTGGCGCCCACGCCGCCGCCCTCGCCATCGTCCCCGATATAATCGAAGATCGAGATTGTCGGCATGGCCTGGGCGGTGACGTCGACGGTGAAATGGCGGAAGTCATCGGCCAGGGCGCGCGTCTCGAACTTCCAGTCCGAGCCCGAGCCCAGATTGGGCATCTCAGGCGGACGTTGCGATGCGAATACGGCGCGAAGGTGGTTACTCATCGGTCTGATCCTCGGCGATTGCAGCGGCGGATGTTCCAGGGCGCGGCGCGAGGCCAGCGCCATCGGGGTGTGGGTTCATGTCGAGCGCCTCGCGCGCCTCGTTCGCTTCCATCCATGGCTTACCGCCGCCGGAGCCAAGGGCGCGAGCGAGGAAGTCGGCTTGGTCCTTCATCGACCCGCGCAGCAGCGCGCGTTCGTTGAACTTGGCGTAAAGAATGTCACCGCCGCGCGCCCGCTTCTCCTGTCGGCTGAGCAGGCGCCAAATGGCTTCCTCCCAGATGACGAACCAAGGCAACAGACAGTAGACCACGAAGTAGAGCCCCAGCTGCTCGATGCCGCTACCCCATGCAGTCTCGTCGAACATGAGCAGTGGGCGGGGAACGCCAGTGAAGCGCGATCCCTGCTCTGCCTCCAGCTTGCGAAGTTCGACGAGCTGGCTGTCCTTTGCCGATCCGGAAAACGGCTTCGCTTCGGCCCCATCCTCCAGCAGCATCCAGTCGCCGGCATTATCAGCGCCCGAATATTGCTCGGCGAGGCTGCCTTTCAGGCGGGCATATGCGACATCGCCCAATTCGGTGCCCGCAGGAAACTGGATCGCGCCGCCGGCCATGACGCCTTTTCGGAACAGATTGGCCATGGCCTTCTCGGCAATCGCAGCCAAGCCAATCGTATCGGCGGCGACGTCGAGCAGGCCAAGGCCGTTGATGCCGTCGAGAGACACCGGCGCGCGGAAGTGGAAGACGTCCGCGCCAGACAGATACTCCGTTCCGCCGCTCTTGGGCGTATGCTTGAACCGCAGCTGTCCGCGATGAAATTCCTTCTTCACGGTCTTACGTTCGAAGGGCACCAGTGCCTGAATATCGCCCCCCATGCGAACGACGCGGGCAAATGCATTGCCATCGAACAGGGCGGCCAGCTGCATGAAGCTCTTGAACTCGCTGGGCGTCATCGACCCGTTGCCCAACGGGTCAAGTTTCAGCACCGAATAGAGCGGATGGTCGGTTGCCTTTTCCGTCGTGCCGTCCGCTTTGCGCCGGAACATGGAAAGCGGCAGCATGCCGATGGATCCCGCGATCAGTGAGGTGCCCCGATAGAAGACCGAATTGCGCATCGCCATGCGATCGCTGATCGTCAGCCCGGAGAGGGACTCCCTGCCGCCCTGCAGGAAAGCGCTCAAAACCGGATCGTTGGCATCGCGAATATCATGCGTCGAGTAAGCGTAGACCGGCGGACCAGCCGCATGACTACGCAAGGTAGATGGCGCGGAGTTGCGGCGCCCTTCTGCCGCGCGCCGATAATCATCGGGCGAAAGTGCCATTCATCGCCCTCCATTAAACCCGACGGATGCCTCGCTTGGCGTAGACAGAAGCTTTCTTTGGCTCTTCAAGGGCCACCTGACCCATAGCCATGACGAGGGCGACCATGCCATCGATGCGGCCGGTCGACTTCGCCTTGTTCAGCTTGCGGTCGCCTGCTGCGTTTTTTTCGACCACTGCGTTCGAGGCGCACATGGTCATGACGGCGTTGCCGCCATGCACCACTTGCTTGTTGAGGAACGCGATCTCAGCAACATCCATGGCCGGCGCCATCGATACGTGCCCTTGCCCGAATGGCTCGAAGGGTAGCCGAATGCCCAGCTTGGACATCTGAGCTTCGAGCGTTTTGAAGCGATACCGGTCAAAGCCGATTTTCGCGATATCTAACCCGTTGCAGATGCCGCCTATCTTGGCAGCGACGAATTCATAATCGACAGCGACGCCTGGGGTCGTTTCTATCAACCCCTGCTTTACCCATAAATCATATGGAACACGATCTCGCTTGGCATGATCCTCGACTGTCTTTTCCGGTTTCCAAAACCATGCTTTCACATGCCATCGCCCGTCCGCGCCTCGCGCGATCAGGACAAAAGCGCACAGGTCGGTCGTCTCCGCCAGATCGAGCCCGCCGTAAATCGGGCCGTTGATAAAGGCCTGTTCATCAACCGGACCGCCGCCCTCGGCCCAGACCATGGGAGAGATGAAGGGTGAGAATCGATTGACGCGTTGGTTTAAATATAGGTTGCGAAAACCATTTTCCGCCGAAGGCATGCGAGCCGCCTTCTCGGCAGCCGCCAACAATTCCACCTCAGACCGGAATGTGCCAAGCGCCGGATTTGCGGCGCGATGCGCTGCTGGATCAAGCACATCACAATCTGGCTCTGCCGCATAGACGTGGCAGACGATCTTAGGATCGCCCGACCGCTTCGCGTCGTCAATCTTCACCGACAGCATGTCGGCATCCGTCGGGGCCTGGGTCGATATGATCAGACGAAGCGCGTCGTCATATGCGCCAGATGCTGTTTCGATCGCCTCAACGAAATCGTCCTGCGGTCCGCGCACCTGGCCCAACTCGTCGAGAATGGCCAGAACCGGCGAAAGCCCGTGCGCGGTATGCCCATCTGCGGCCAATGCGCGATATTCGACATTTTTGGCGAGGCCGATCAATCGCTTTCCCGATGGCACAATCCGCACCAGCTTCGAAAGGTCCGGCGATTGCGTCACCATCTTTGCGGCCAGGTTGAACACGAGCGCTGCTTGGTCGCGCGACCGGGCACCACTGACAATCTGACTGTTGAGCCGGGCCTCCGGGCCGGCGAGATGAGCAAGCAGGATGGCCGCGATCAGACCGGACTTGCCATTCTTGCGAGCGATCGAGAGGATGCCTTCGGAGGTGCCAGCGGGATTGTCGTAAACATCGAGAATAAATTTCTGCTGGAAATCGTCGAGCCGCATTGGCTTCCCGACCAGCTTGCCCTCGGGCACCAGGCAATATTTGTGGATGAACGCAATAACGCGCTCGCCGCGCGTCACTGGATGGTCGACGGCCTCGCCAGGAGGTCGTCTCCGTCACCCTCCATCGGGTTGTGCCCGGCCTCGATTTCCTTCGCTTGGGCGCGCCGTTTGTTGACGTCGCGCTGCTCGCCATTCTTGGCTCGATTGTCCAGCCCCAGTGCGCGGCGCAATGTGACGATACGCCTGGCGAGTTTGTCGCTCGCCTCGATAGTCTGCAACATGGTCGACACTTTCACATTTCCGCCGCGGTCGACGGAAAAGGCTGCAACCTTTTCCGCGTCTGCCATTGCCCTCGCGAGGTTGGCGGCGACAGCAAGATCCGCGTCTGTCCATTCGGATTTAGCGCGCTCGCCTATGACCGCATCCCAAAACGGCTTATCGCCGCGGCGCAGTTTCAGATGAGATGGTGGCGACAGATCACGGGCAGCCGCCGCCATCACGGCCACGGCGCCGGCCGCGCTGTCGACGCGCTGGCGACGGCCCATAGAGCAAATCCTGTGTTAGCGATTGAAATTGAGGGGGCGCCGGTGTCCGCGACCAGCTTGCTAAAACTTTCGCCCGGGGGGGGCTATTCCACGGATGCTTCGGATCAAGTGGCATCCCATCGATCCCGCACCCTCCGACGGCGCGACGACCGAACTGCTCTGCTGTTACATCGCGGTGACAGTCGTCGCATAGGTTCCGTGTGTTCTCATCATCGTCGTTTCCGCCCAGTGCAAGCGGCTGGATATGATCAACGACAGTGGCGAAGACAATCAGCCCCTTGGCATCGCACCGCTCACAGAGTCCATCAGTGCGCGCTAGCCGCTTCTGACGCTGCCGCATTCCGGCGCGGCCACGAAGGCGGTCAGCCACGACCGCGAACTAAAGCTCGAACCTGCGCGGCAATCCGCTCCGCCTCGCCGATGATGCGATCAGACCTCGCGATGGAACGGGACGGCTCGCGCATGTCGAAGGCCAGCATGTGCAGTTCGCCGGCCAGTCGCTCCATCTGATCGGCGGGTGAAGGCTGGTGGATCACATGCAGCGCTCCACATACAGGAAGCGCCCGCAAGCCATTCGGCTCCGGGCGCAATTCACGACGTTGATGATTTAGCTATCCGAGTTTTCCGCAATGCTCAAGCGCAAATGCGCATGTAGAACGCAAGAGCGTCGAGGGTATCGCGGATCTGTGCCAATGACCGGTAATATTGCCGACCGCCGTAACGGGGCAGGTCGTCATGAATGAGCAGCCGATCCATGAAGCCGCGCATCTCGAACGGGATCTGCTCCCTGCACTGCCTGACGAACTGTCGAGCCCGCACCTGGGCTTCGGTTCGCGCCAAGCCATAGCTGCATTCGCCCACGGTTGTGCGCTCGCCATAGCTGGCCGTGACGCTGGGCGCGAGCGCGGCGCGGGCATGTGCATTGCGATAGCATTCACCCGCATACCATTGATGCCAATTCAACTGGCCAGCCTTGTGCAGGCGGTCCAGCGTGGACGAACGGAACCGGCGCACTCGTCCGATCGGCTGTTCGCGCGGATCGATTAGGGCGGGATCGACGAACTCGCTATCATCTCCCTTGGCAAGACGCTCCGGGGTAGCGTCGACGGGCGGCACATAGGCCACGACCGCCCGTATTTTCCTGATCTTGGTTCTGTTCCTGCGCGCCATCTCGAAAGCCCCTGTTCTTTTAATGTTCTTACCGCTGTTCGCCGCTCACGGCCAGCCCGTCGCGCGCTTCGCGGCGCAGGGCGGCGACCTCCTCGATCGACACCACATCCGCCACTGGCGGCACCCACTCGCGCTCATGTTTCAGCAGCAACAGGCCGGCGCGGTTGACGCGGGCCATGCGCTTCGCCCGGATCGGCGCGATGATCTGCTCGATCTCGGCAATGGTCGGGAAGAACCGGCACTTGCGCAGGATCTGGTCGAACGCCGCATACAGGTCGGGCAGCGCATGGCTGGACAGAGCGCGCCAATATATCTCCAGCCGAGCCTCTTCACCCGCTTCGCTGGACTGTGGCATCACCATCACCAGCGACAATTCGCCAATCATATTCTCGAATTCATCCTCGGTGGGCGAGGGCGGCATGCATGCCGCAATATACTGGCTAAGGTAGGCGGCCGACTTAGGTCCGATCACCGGCATGTCCGGCAACATGGTCCTCTGGTCCAACAGCGCGCCGAGCTTTTCGGGCAACGATGGCTCTTGCCATTGTCTCACGAACCGGGCCGCTGCTGGGCTGATTGTGATGGCGGTCTGTGCGGTCATGGCGTCTTCCAAATTCATCGGCGTTCGTGATCCAGGTCCGCCATGCGGCGTTCCAGTCGTGCTTGCGGGCCTTCGCGCCACTGGCGGCGGCCCAGTGATCCCGGAACTTTGATAGCTCCCGCTCCAGCCGCCCGGGCTCCCATCGGCTCACGATGTCGAATGCGACCGTGCCGGGGTTCAGCAGGGCAGGTTGCCAGTCAGCGGGCAGGCGCATCGCGCGCTTTCCCGAAGATGCGTCAGCATCTGAGGGTATGATGGTTCTTGACGGTTTGTCCGAAGCCGCTTCTGGGGTCGGCGTCGCTGGCTTCGGGGGGCAATCTTTTCGGGGCGAAGCCGCTTCGGGGCGAAGCCGCTTCGGGGGTGAAGTGGCTTCGGGGGTGCATTGGGGATGGACGCTGTAACGGCACCCCTTACCCGGCACTTCGATGCGCGTCAGGTGGCCGGCCGCGACCAGGCTCTTGATTGCCGCCTGCACGGTCCGGTCGGTCTTGCTGCACTTGCGCGCCAGCGTCGCCATCGACGGCCAGCATTGGCCCTCGTCGTTCGCGCTGTCGGCCAGCGCCAGCAGCACGATCTTTTCGCTATCCGGAAGGTCGATCGCCCAGACGAGCGACATCACGCGCACACTCACCTGATCCACCCCCAACCGCGCACGACGTCGAGCGCCTCTTCCGGCTGCCGGATCATCGCCCATGGAAAGCCCCAGGCGATCAGGTCGTCGCGCCAGCTTTCCTGATCTTCTGATAGGCCGTTGCCGATCTCGCGCTTCACCTCCACGAAACCGATCTGCAATGCGCGCGGCCCGAACAGGATCAGGTCAGGAAAGCCCGGCCGCAGGCCATCCTTGCGCAGCGCCGCCATCTGCTTGATGCGCGCCAGCTTGTCGCCGGCCAGGTGCGTGCCGTTGGGCACATGCACCGCCTCGATGCGGTGCATGGCAAGCAGGCGGATCGCGCCGCGCTGGACCGGGCGCTCCTGCATCCCGGCCGGCGCGACGCCGCCAGCCTTCTTGCCTGCGCGCCTGCGCGGCGTCTGGAACCATGAGGCTGCCACTGGGGCTTATTCCATCCCCAGCGCGGCCAGATAGGTCTGGAGGATAGCCTCCATCTCCTGCCGGTCATGCGGTTGCATCTTCCGCAGGCGGATGATCTGGCGCATGATCTTCGCGTCATAACCATTGGCCTTGGCTTCCAGGTAGACGTCCTTGACGTCATCGCCGATGCCCTTCTTCTCTTCCTCCAGCCGCTCGATGCGCTCGATGTAAAGGCGCAGCTGATCGCCTGCGATATTGCCTTCAGACATTGGTCAGTTCCTCGAATATGGACCGCTGTGGGTCGGGATTGGCTTCGATCCAGCGCGCCAGCCGCTGTTCGGCGGCGAGCAGGGATGCGTCGGCGTCCGCTTGCTCGACCTGCGCTGCGCACAGTTTTTCCCGCGCGCGATCGACGCGCCGCCGGCAGAGGCTGATCACCTCTTGCAGCCGGGCTTTTTCGCCATCGTCGGATGCGGGATCGGGCACTTCAGGCCGCCAGCGCCAGCGCGCCCTGGCGGCGGTCATGGACCGTGCGCGCCAGCAGCACGTCTTCAACCACCCGCATGGCGTCGGGCCATTCGCTGAAGGCGCGCTGGAGCAGCGTGACGGCCGTGCCACGATCGCCCTGGATCAGCGACCGAAGGCCATCCTCCAGATCGCGCGCCTCGGGCGAATAACCGTCCATGATTTCATCCTCATGGACATATCCCAGATCGCTCGCCCGGTCGTAAAACAGGTCTTCGTCGATCGTCGCTTCGACCTCGAGCTGCAATCCATCGTTGAGCTCCGCGAACGTCTCCAGTCCGCGCCGATCAATGGCATTGTTCAACGCTGCCAGCATCTCTTCGACGGTTACGTCTACGCTATATGTCGTCATCGCTCCCTCCTTCAGGCGCGCATGGGCATGACGCCGGCGATCACGCCCGGCCGGTCGTCACTGGTGATCATGATGAGGTCGGGCGCCTGGCTGCCGAACCCGATGGACAGCTTGGGGGTCGGCCCGAATATCTTGGCTATCGACTGGGCGTAGATCAGGTTGACGCGTGTGACGATTTCAGGGCCGTTATAGCTGCCATCCATCGGCTCGATCGAACGGCCGCCATCTGCCGCCGAACCGATCGCCTCGCACCGGCCGCCGTCGAGCTCCAGCCGCACCGCGCGGGTTTTGCCGTCGGATGCGCTGCCCGCGGCGCGGATGCTGCGATCCCATTCGGTGGACTGGATTTCCAGCGTACTGGCATGGTCGAAGCGCAGCACGCGGCGATATTGGGGATAGGTCGCGTCCACCAGCTTCCCGGCGATCGACGCGCGGCCGGCCGACACGGCAAAGCCTTTGTCGTTGATCGACACCTCGACCTGCGATCCTTCGGGCAGGTCCGCCAGCATCGCGCAGATCAGGCTGACCGCCTTCGTTCCGATAATGCTGTCCGGCATGCCTTCTGATCCGGCCGGGGCAGGGTGCTTCACCTGCACCACGCGGTGACCGTCCGTCGACGCAGCGATCAGATGACCGTCTTCGACGTGCAGGAAAACGCCGCACAGATAGTAGCGCGTCTCTTCCTGGCTGACGCAGACGCGGGCCGTTTCCAGGACGCGTAGCAGGGGCGCGGCATCGATGGCGAAACCAGTGCTGTCGGCCATGGCCTTGGGCACCGGGAAATCGGTGGAAGGCATCGTCATCAGCTTGCGGGTGGAACGACCCTGCTTGATCGTGAGCGCGCCGTGCAGGTAACCGATGTCGATCGTACCCGGGCGCAGCGTATCGATGGCGGTGAGCAGGCGCTCGGCCTCGACCGTGGTGTCGATCGGTTGGCCTTCATAGGCGATCTGCCGGCGCGACCAATGGTCCAGGTCGGACGCGCAGATGGTCAGCAGGCCGTTCTCCACGCGCAACAGCACGTTGGACAGGATGGGGATGGTGTTGCGGCGCTCCACCGTCTGGCGCACGGCGCGCACGGCGGTCAGCAGCGTATCGCGATCGACGCGCAGGCCTGTGGCGGCTTGCGTATCGGGTCGCTCAAGGGTGTAGGTGTCGGGCATGGCGGTCCTTTCAGGATGAACGGGATTGGCTGGGCGGCATGTCGACTTCCATGCCGAGGTAGGCGCGGGCGAAGGCCAGGCGTCGGTGCTGCCACTGCGGCGGCACGTCGATGCGGGCGGCCGTGCGGGCGATCAGGTCCTCGATGGCGTCGCACAGCGCTTCGCTGCCCAGAGTGTGCGCCGTCCTGCGCATCTTGAGCTCCGCATCACCAAGCGGCGCGACATCCTTGCGCATGGAGCCGCAATGTCGGGCAACGGGACGCTTCCCGGTCATGCCGCCTTCTCCCGGCCGGCATCCTGCTCCATGTCGAGCAGGTCGAAGAGCGACGGGACGGCCATCTGATCCTCGGCTTCGCGCAGATAGGTGACGCTGTGCGCCCAATAATCGGGATTGAGCTCGCTGCCCGCGCCGCGGCGGCCGAGCAGGATCGCGCGCATGGGCACGGTGCCCAGGCCGCAGAAGGGATCATAGACCAGCTCGCCTTTGGCCGAATATCGCTCGATCAGCCTGTCGACGATGTCGAACTGCAGGGGACAGACATGCTTTTCGCGGCCCTTCTGCACCTGCTCGGCATTGAGCGTGCGCATACGCACCACATCGTCCCAGACGTCGGGATGATGGCTGCCCGGGTCCAGCGCCATGAAGGTGCGGGGCAGTTTGCCGCGAGAATCATTGCCGGCGCGCGCCTCGATCGTCTCGCCAATCTCCCTGTGCGCCTTGAAGCTGTAGACCAGGTCGCGACTTTCCTCGCGGAACCGCTTGGCGAGCTTGCCCACGGCCATATGCGCGAACCGCTCTTCGACCTCCCACAATTCGGGGATGGTGAGCGGGCGCGCGCCGCTGGAGCGCCAAAAGGCATGGGCGTCCAGCTGCCAGCGCGCCAGGCTGTAATCGTCGGCATCCTTGGCAACCGGCCGGTCGGCATAGCCGCGGCTCCGGTCGCTCTGCGGCTTGCGCATCAACAGCACATATTCCGGGCTGCCCACGCCCATCTTCGTGCCGTCCTTCAGCATCTCGCTATAGGACAGGCGATAGGTCTGGTTGTTCTCGCGAACGACGTCGGTGACGACCGTGATCATGCCCATGAACTGGAAGCCGTGGCGCATATAATGCTCGATGCACTTGGCATGGAACGGGTTCACCGTCGGCACGCCTTCGCCCGTGACCGACCCGAACAGGATCCGGTCCTTCACATGGATGCAGGCCAGCCGGCCGGGCGCGAGTGCCCGGAACAGCGCGGGCGTCAGATAGTCCATCTGCGCGAAGAAATGCGCGTCATCGTCGGTATGGCCGAAGTCGTTATAGCTCGGCGTATATTCATAGTGATTGCTGAAGGGGATCGATGTGACGATCAGGTCCAGCGACCCTTCCTCCAACCGCTGCGCTTCGGCGACGCAATCATTATGCGCCAGCCGCCAATTGTCGCCAGCCGCTTCCCGACGGTCGACGCCGATGGAGCGCTTCACATTCTCTGCCGCCGCCGCGTGGTTGAGGCCATAGCGCCGGATCAGGTCGGACATGGTGGCGCGGAATTCGTCATCGCGCGCCCACTTTTCCTGCAACTCGCGCACGACCTCCGTTTCCGTCTCGGCATGGATGATGTCGATTTCGACGGGATGCGACTGGCCAAAGCGCTGCACGCGGTGGATCGCCTGGATGAAATCGCGGAACTTGAAGCCGACCCCGGCGAAGATCGCGCGGTGACAATGGCGTTGCAGGTTGACGCCGCCGCCCAGCATGATCGGCTTTGCCCCGATCAGCGGCAGCACGCCATCTGCGAACCGGCCGACAATATCCTCCCGCACGTCCAGCTTCTGCGTGCCATAGACCGTCTCGCAGGCGGGCAGGGCAGCCTCGATCGCCCGGCGCTCATCCTCCAGATCGTGCCAGATGATGAAATGATCGTGCGGCGCGGCGGCGACGATCTCGGCGGCCTTGCCGATCCGGCTGGCGAGCGTCCGCCGCTTTTCGCGCGATGCCTGCACGACGCCCATGGCGGTGTCGCGCATCAGGCGGCCCTGACCGTTGCTTTCCGGCTCCGCGTCCGCGATGTCCGCTTCCACGCAGTGCCAGCGCACCGTGATCGGTGGCAGGTCATAGCCTTCATCGGAAAAGCCCAGGTCGCTCGGGCGCTGGATGCACACCGACCAGCTGTTCACCCAGGTCCAGAATTCATCGACCTTGTGCGGATATAGCGTCAGGTCGCCCGCCTTCTCGCTGTTGCGCTGGAAAAAGCGGGTGAGCGCCTGGCCAGTGTCCATGATGCCCAGAAACCCGGCATAATGGATCATCTCCTTGTACCGGTTCGGCGCGGGCGTGGCGGTCGCGACGAAGCGATAGGGCACGCCCTCGAACAGGGGCAGGAACTCCTGATAGGTCTTCGACCCGTAGGACCGCAGCACGTCCGCCTCGTCCAGGCTGGCGAAGCCGAACCGGCTGCCGTCGATCTTGCCTTCGCGAACGCTCTCGTAATTGGTCAGGATGATCGGACGGCCGCGCGGCTGGCAGCGCTTGGCGGCGTCGGCCAGGATCGCTTCGATCTCGGCATCTGACTGCGCGAAGGCGACCGGGATATCCAGCAGCGCCGCATCGTTGAAAAATTCGCGCCGCACATTGAGCGGCAGCACGATGATGCCCCAGCAATTCGCCTTGGCGCAGATCAGCGACCCGATCAGCAATTGCTGCATCGTCTTGTGCAGGCCGAAGCTCTCGAACAGCCCGCGCCGGCCCCCTTCCACCGCCCAGCGGACGATATGGCGGACATGCTCCTTCATCGGCCGGCCGTCGGTCAAATGCGTCGGCACCTCGTCCAGGTCGCACGGGAAGCCGGCTGGCTGCGCCAGCGGGATCTTCGCCTCCAGAAAGGCGCGGTAATCAGGGTGCAGGTCATCGTTCGCGGAACCGGCTTCAACCGGCGCCGCGTCAATCGCGCTGTTCATGGTTTCACTCCTGGGCCGCCCGGCCCGCTCGGGTCTGTGTCAGCCGTCCTTCAGCCGTACTTCGTTGCGCCGCCGCTCCAGCATGGACGCGGCGTTGATGATGGTGTCGATGGCGCCCGACGTATGCAGCTTGCGCACATCGTCGTCGCAGCAAACATTGTCGCCAAGCAGCGTGATCAGCAGCGGCAGCGCCTGCGCGATGGCCACGGGGATATGTGAGACATTGCCGCAGCAGATCGCGTCAGCAGGCACCGCCTTCGCGCCGATCAGCGCCATGATGGTATTCAGCGCCTCGGGGCCGAACGCCTTGCCGATCGACAGCATGGAGACGGCGCTCATGTCGCCCTTCTTGTTGCGAGCGTTACCGATGCTCGCGGCGCTGTTCCCGATCAGTTCGGCCATGTCCTGGTCGGTCAGGCCTTCGGGCGCGGCCAGCCCGCTGATCGTCTGGCTCACCGCTTCGCGATAAGAACTTTGGGTAAGCCGGGGCAACTTGCCCAACCCGCTGGGCGCGCCTGCGCGTAGACCGGCATCATGATCACAGCATCCAGCCATCACGCCGCATCCTTCTGGGCATTGGGGCAATCACGCTCACCGCAGGCGCGGATCGTCGCATCCTCCAGCCGCAGGTCGCAGATGGTGCAGAGGGCGGGGGTTGTATCCTCTGGCGGTAGAAAGTCGGTCCAAGCCACCGATCCGCCCCGTCGGGCGGCGGCATCAATGATGCGCTGCCAATAGCGAGGCGGGATATTTTCCCGGTTGCGCCACTGACGGACTAGCACGCCGCTCTCGCCGATATCGGCCGCGAGCGCCTCTGCATTGCCATCCCAGACGGAATAGATCGATGACAGGTGAGACATGCCAGGACGATACATGCCGTATCGTTAAAGTCAATACCCAACGTATCGCCACGCGATGTATTGGTGACGGCATGTCATCCGAACCAGCGGCGCGTTTGAGGCGTGCGAGAATTGATGCCGGCTACCAGAGCGCGCAGGCGGCGGCAGATGCCTTCGGCTGGTCCATCGCGGCCTATCGCCATCATGAGAACGGCACCCGCGGTTTCGATTTTGCGACGGCCCAGCGCTACGGCAAGGCATTCAAGGTTCAGGCCGCATGGCTAATGGGCGAAGGTTCAATGGCGAGCGCCCCGGACGTGCCTGCCACGATCAGTTCGGCAGACGGCGACGGCACCATATCGCTCAAGCGCATCAATTTAGGCTTTGCCATGGGTGATGGCACGAACCTGGACGATTATGTCGAGGAAGGCACGATCGATTTCGACGCCAACCTCCTGCGCCTGATCAGCCCGTCCCCAGCACACCGCCTGGTCGTCGCCGATGGGGTAGGGGACAGCATGCAACCGACCCTGCTCGACAGCGACATGATCGTCATCGACACAATGCAGAACCAGCTCAACAAGTGGGATCGCATCTGGGCGATGAGCTTGCAGGGCGGCGGCGCGGTCAAGCGCGTCGGACCGGCCGAGAAAGGCAAGGTGGAAATTATTTCCGATAATCCGGCGATCCCGAACCGGACTGTCGCTTTGGAGGATGTACGGATTATTGGAAGGGTTGTATGGTCCGGGCGCAGGCATTGAAGCTATCATGGATCGCGATGCTCGCGCTGGCGGGCTGTTCGGACATGACGAAAGAGCGCGACGATTTGCGTCGCGAGGTCGCTGAGCTTCAAAACAAAGTGAAGCTGGAACAAGCGAAACTCGATGTCCTTGTAGAAGCCAATCGGCTGCGTCGCCAGCAAATTGACGAACCAATCGAAGCCGTAGAACCATCATCGACTCCGCCAACGAAGGTGCGAAGCGTGGCAATGTGCTATAAGGACTATTGTCCGTGCGAAGGCGATCAGCAAGGGATGGATACTGTTCTTTGCGATCAACTGGAGGCGGGCGTCGACGTTGATGTACGCATGATGATAGCAGGCCGTGGCAATCGAGAGGTCAGGCGTCAGCTAGAAACCGGAGATTACTGACCTTTGGGACAACTCTCCCTTATCATCGTCGGCGCTGACCATCCGAACAAGGATAAGTCGAACCGCCGATCGGAAATCCTCTGGTCGCACCCCGGGGAGGAGGTGCATCTTGCTCCCGAACCAAAGAACCCCGTTGATCCCCAGGCGGTTGCCGTATTCAGCGCGCGCGGCGTGCAAATCGGGTATGTTCGTGGTGAGCAGTGCCAGCTGATCCGCAGCTACCTCTCCCGTGACCGCATAACAGGCGCGATCTTTCAGGATCGGCACGACAAGGGGGCGGTTATACGTCTAGCCCTCGATGGAGATGCGCCGACATTGCCCGACCTGCCTCCCGAATCGGCCGCCGAGGGGCAGGATGGGTTTTACCCTGATCCTGAATATGACGACTTCTAGCGATACGATACGTATTGACATGAACGATACATAGAGTATTGTCTCTCCATCGCCTGATCACCCGCGCATCCCGCCGGGTCGCAAGACGGCGGGGAGATCAACATGCGTGTCCCGCACTACACCGTGGGCTCGGCCGCTGCGCTGACGCTGTCCAGGTTGGAGCATTTGCGCCGCCGCGAAAGCCCGCTGAGCGTCGATGACCTGATCAAGATTGCGCGCTTCAACGCTGGTGAGGCGCATGCGCTGTTCGCCACCGATCCGGCGACCGCCCGCGACTTTCTGCTGAACGGCGCCAGCCGCATGATCCGTGCAGCCGAACAGCTGGAGCAGGACGTCGCCGCCGCCCACCGCCCGGCCGCCGTCATGCCGTTGAGGGCCGTATCGTGAGCGCCGCCCTCTACTTCGCCGCCAAGGCACTGATCACGTTTGCGGGCCTGTCCTCGCTCGCGCTGATCGTGCGCGAATTCCAGCGCTACGCCGACAAGATGATCGCCGCGCTGCTGATGGAGGGCCGCGATGCAGCCGAACGCTGATCCCCCGCGCTTCGACATGCACCCGCTCGCCTTTGGCACGCTGTGCCTGATCGGCGCGGCGCTCTGGCTCGGCGGCTTCAAGCTGCTGACGGCCGCCTGCCGCGCGACCTCTGGCCTGTGGGGGCTTGGGCAATGAGTGCGGAAATCAATGTAGCCGCCGTGTTCGCGCTCAAGGCGATGTGGCGCAGCGACACCTATATGTCGAAGCTGCTGCCTCTTGAAGGCAAGCTCCGGGCGATCGAAGCGGCCAAGGCCGGCGCGACGCCGACAGAGGCGATGTATTTCGGCCAGGGCTATCGCCTACCGACTGGATGGCAGTGGAGCGACGTCGCGCGCCATCGGGCCAGATACGGGACAGCCTCTCACCTTGTCCCGGTCAGGCAGGCAAGCGGCGTAGTGGGATGGGGCGTGCCGATCATCGAGGGCAAGTTTCTCCAGCGCCCACGTGACATTTTCGGCAACATCCTTTGGCCGGAGGGAACGGCGCAATGATCAACATGCCCGCCACCGCCTTCTGCCGCTATCTGCGCGCCCGCGCGGCTGCATCGCATTCCCCACTGCCTGACCGCGCCGTCAACCCCCTGGCGGCGCGCCAGGCAGGAGCCTCGGGCGACCCTGAACCCCTCTCCCCTGGGTCGCCATCCCTCCCGCGCGGGTCGGCCGTCGAGGCCGGTCGATCCGCCATGCAATCCGATCCGGGCGACGAATGCGGCTGCCCGTCCTGCCAAAGCGACTGCGCCGGCATCGCGCCGTGCGAATGTGCCATCTCATGACCGGTCCAGCGGACATCACATCTGCGCTGCGCCGCGCGCGCCTGCCTGTCGGCAACGAATCGGCCCTGCAGGAAGCCCTCGGCCGGGCACTGGAGCGGGCAGGCGTGGCCTTCGAGCGGGAGGTGCGCATCAGTGCGGCCGATCGCATCGATTTTCTCGCGGCCGGGGGCATCGGGATAGAGGCGAAGGCACGATATCCGCGCCGCGCCATCTATCGCCAATTAGAACGCTACGCCCAGCAGGACGCCATCACGTCGCTGATCCTCGTCACCGGCACCGCCATCGGTTTGCCAGCGCAGATCAACGGCAAGCCGATCTATCACGTCTCCATTGGAAGGGCTTCGCTTTGAAGACCTATGGCTTCCTCGCCCTCGACCGCTCGCGCCGGGAATGGTGCCTGACTCAGCTCGAACCGCACGTCGCGATTGCGTTCAAGCGCCTGTTCCCGCGTGTGCCAGTAACCGCCACGGAAATCCGCATGTCCGATGCGGACGACGTGCGCGCGGATCTCGACTGGTTTATGCACCGCTATCCCCTGGCGCACGATGAGCACGAAGCCATCGGTGAGGCGCTGGCGCGTATCGCAGCGACCATTGCAGAGCGCGACCGGATCCTGCTGCCCGACTGGTCACCGCCCGATATGGTTGCCTTTCGGCCGGGCTATGCGCCGTACCTCTATCAAAGCCAGGCGGCGCAGGTGGCGCTCCGCAATCCTGGCCTTTTGCTGGGCGACGACGTCGGCCTGGGCAAGACGATTTCCGCTATCGCCGCTTGTGCAATGGGCGCCCCCTTGCCGGCCGCCGTTGTTGTCCAGGCGCACTTGGCGCAGCAATGGGCGGATCGCATCGAAGAATTCACGACGCTTCGGACGCATGTGATCAAAGGGACAACGCCCTACAGTCTGCCGCCCGCCGACATCTACATCTTCCGCTATTCGAACATCGCCGGCTGGGTGAACGTCATAGCGCAGAATACCTTCAAGACTGTCATCTATGACGAGATGCAGGAGCTGCGGCACGGGCGGGGCACGAACAAAGGCAACGCCTGCTACACCGCTTCCCGCGCCGCACAACTGCGCCTCGGCCTAACCGCCACCCCGATCTATAATTATGGCGATGAAATCTGGAACGTCATGGATTTCATCCAGCCGGATCTGCTGGGCCGGCCGGACGAATTTGCGCGTGAGTGGTGCAACGGGAAGATCGTGAAGAATCCCGATGGGCTCGGCTCCTATCTGCGCGACAAGGGCTTTTTCCTGCGCCGCGCAGAGGATGATGAAACGGTGGCCCAAGCGATGCCGCCGCCGAACATCATCGACTGGGAAGTGGACTTCGACCAGTCGGCCGCCGATGACGAAGCGGCCCTGACCCGGATGCTGGCGCAGACGGTGCTGACAGGCAATTTCGTGGAAGCCGGCCGCGCCGCGCGCGAGCTTGATCTCAAGATGCGCCAGATTACTGGCATCGCGAAGGCACGATCGGTCGCAGCCTATGTCCGCCTGTTGCTGAAGGATGCGCCGCGCGTGCTGCTGACGGGCTGGCACCGCGAGGTCTATGCCATTTGGCAGCATGAGCTCGCCGAGTTTGCGCCCGTGCTCTACACCGGTTCCGAAACCGCCGTGGCCAAGGGCCGCAGCGTGGACGCCTTCACAACTGGCGATAGCCGGGTGATGATGATCTCGCTGCGATCGGGCATCGGCCTTGATGGGCTCCAGCATCATTGTCAGGACGTCGTCTTCGGCGAACTCGATTGGTCGCCGCAGGTCCATTATCAGATCATTGGCCGCCTCCGCCGCCCCGGGCAGCGTCATCAGGTGACTGCGCACTATCTCCACACCAATGGAGGCAGCGACCCGGTACTGCTCGAAACGCTGGGGATAAAGACTGACCAAAGCCGCGGCATCCTCCAGCCGGGGCAGGACGCGGCAGAGCGCTTTTGCGACGACAGCAGGATCAAGCGACTGGCTGCGCACATCCTCGCAGAGACGGAGGCTCGGGCGGCATGAAGTTCGGCGGCGACCTCGACCCGACCGACCGCGTCACCATCGTGATGGGCAAATACGGCCCTGCGCACGCGATCAGGCAGAATGACGGCCGCTATGTCGTCTGCCCGCGCAAGGCCGCACTCTGCAAGCTGTGCGCGGAGCAGGGCGTGCCCCAGATCGAGCCCGACCCGTTCGACGTCGCCTGCGACGCGCTGCGCGCCCACTGGGGCCAGCGCTGGGCTGAAAGCCACCGCAACCCAGTCGAGGTCAAGGATGGCGAGGTCTGGCAGGGCAGGGGGCTACACATCGTTGCCCTGGCCGATGACGATCCGGCCGACCGCACCGTGTTGGTCAGCTTCGGCGACAATGACGTCGCCACCGCCGCGATCAGCGCGATTGTGCATGTCCATAACGAGATGATCGGGAGGCCGGATTGATGATCGACCCGCTCGATCCGGCCGCGATCGGCGCCGCCGATGCCGCCGACCATCTCTATCCTGGCGAGCATCAGGCGGCCGAGCGCGCTGCCTTCTGCGCTGGCGCCGGCCTGGGCACGGTTGCGATCGACATGGTCATCGCCTCCCTGTCGCCGGTCCAGACGAAGCTGCTCGCGCGCCTGCGCCGTCATCCCGGCTGCTGGACCTATCGCGTCCAGACGCGCGGCGTGGCGCTCCAGACCTGCATGGCGCTGGTGAAGCGCGGGATCATGATGGATGGCCCGCACCGGCCGTTCGAGCATGGCGGCAACGGCGTCGTGAACCTGACGCCCTTCGGCGTGGCGCTGCGGGACATCATCATCGGGAGGGCAAGCGCATGACTTGGCCGAACCTGTCCGCGCCGCAGCGCAAGATGCTGCTCGACAGCGGGCCTGATGACCGCACCGGCCGAGAAGGGTTCGGTATCGAATTGCGCACTGGTGCTGATTACGCTGTTGCCAAGGCGCTGGAGCGGCGTGGCCTTGGTCACCGCGAAGGTCCGGGCGGGGCGCTGCCGGGCATGTATTGGAACAACGCTATGGGCCTTGCCGTGCGGGCTGCCGTGTTGACGGAGCCGGGCGAATGAGCGCGATCATAATGGGGATTTTCAATGGCTGATACCATCGAATCGCTGCGCGCAGAGCGCGATGATGCGGATCGCCGCGCGGGTGCGGCCGAGAGGGAAATGGAGAGCCTCAAAGCCTCGATCGCCGCCAGAAAGGCCTGGTTGGCAAAAGCGAAGCGTGACGCCGGGTTCAGCGACAACACATCGTTTGATCGGGTATGGGAGCAGGCCCTGCCTCTTTTGCTGGATACCCGCAATAACAAACAGCCGCCAGCCGTAGACGGGATGCCGGTTCTCGACAATGGGATCAATACCATCATTGACGGCGCATTAGAAGTCGTCCGCAAACACGACGGCGGGAGGCATGGGCTTATCCTCAACCTGAAACGCCTTCAGGATTGGCTCGATCTCTATATCGCCCGCGCGAAAGCGCCAGAAGGTCCCCAGGCTGCCTGGGACTGGCTGACCAGCCACACCACGTTGGAGCTAACCTATTATCGGCCGACTTATGCTGACGATGACGATCTTGACGAGGAGTGGCGCGTCCATCGTCGCAGCGGATCAATTAATGATCGCGAATGGGATCTAGTTGGGAAGGGGCTCTCGCCACAGCTAGCTATTGAGGATGCCCGGCGCACCATAGAGCTAGAGAAGGACCAACGCTGATGGGCGCGCATGAGCGCTGGCCGCGCATGATGAAGCGAGCAACGGCCTGCCAGTATGTCGAATTGTCGGCCGCAGAGCTGGAGCGCGAGATCGCTGCCGGCCGCCTGCCGCATCCGGTGATGCTGGGCAACGTCGTCCACTGGAGCCGTGCGGAGATCGACGCCTACCTTGAGCGCCTGACCGAAAACGAGGCTGCCGCCACCGACTGGCGCAGCGGAACGAAGCTGTATGCGAATGGCTAGGATCGTCAAATATGTGAAGCAGACGAAGGCCAAGGGTCACAAATATTATTATTTCGACACGGGCCAGACTGACGAAAAGGGCAAGAAGGTGTGGAAGCGCCTGCCTGATCCTGCCGACCGCACTTTTGGCGCCGTCTATGCCGCCCTGCTGGGCCACCGCACGCGACGGGCGAATGTCGTCGCGCAATTGACCCTGTCCGGCTTGGTCGACCTGTATCAGGCAAGCGACAAGTTCGCGAAACTCGCAGCATCGACCCAGCGGCTCTATCGTCTCTACCAGGGTGAACTGGTCGACAAACTAGGCAACGCGCCAGCGCAGCTGGTCGAGCGCAAGGATATCGTCCTGTTGCTCGATCTGATGGCCGACCGGCCGGGCGCGGCGAACATGGTGCAACGGGCGGCTGGCGCGGCCTATGCATGGGGCCGCAAGCGCGGCCATGTGACCAATGATCCGCTTGTCGGGATCGAGGAAATGGAGACAGGCGAACACCAGCCATGGCCCGATGAGGCACTGGCGAAGGGGCTGGCAAGCGACGATGCGCTCGCACGGCTGTCCGTGCATTTGCTCTACTATACTGCCCAGAGAATCGGGGACGTAGCGGCGCTGACCTGGGGCAGCTTCGACGGTCATATGATTTCGCTGACCCAGGAAAAGACGGGCAAGTATCTCGACATTCCGGTGCACGATGCGCTGGCGAAGGAATTGGCGCAGCACCCGCGCGGCAATAGTGACGAACCGATCATTCCCGGCAAGCCGTCGCCGGCAAAGGCCAACCGGATCCGCCTGGCCGTCCAGGCGGCGGTCGCGCCCACGAAGGTGGTGCCTCATGGCTTGCGAAAGAACGCCGTCAATGCTCTGCTCGAAAAGGGCTGCACCGCGGCGGAAACGGCAGCGATCAGCGGCCAGTCGCTGGCCATGGTTGAGTATTATGCTCGCCGCCGGTCGCAGAAGAAGCTCGGCCAGACTGCCATGCGGAAGTGGCAGCAGGACGAAACGTGAACTATCAAACCCTTTCAAACCGCCCTATTTTTGCGCGCAGGGCTGTCATTGTGGCTTACCAAACCGTAACCATGCGCGCGATGGATTCGCCGCTATTCCCCGCTTCCCAGCCGTTCGACCGGCGCGCCTGGCCGATGAACGGGCGGCTGGACTTCTGGCATGCGCGGGACGGCTGGCCGATCCGTCGCTATCGTTTGGGCGATGGTGCGCGCGGCCGACTGCTGGTCATCAATGGCCGTGGCGACATGATCGAGAAATATCTTGAATTGATCGACCATATGGCGCGGCGCGGCTGGGCCGTCACTGCGTTCGACTGGCGCGGGCAGGGCGGGTCGGGCCGGCTGACGGACGATCCGTTATGCGGGCATATTCCCGACTTTGCCGACTATATCACGGACTTGCGCGACCTTGCACGGGACTGGCGCGCGGATGGTGAGGGGCCGACCGCGATGCTGGGGCATTCGATGGGCGGGCATATGCTGCTGCGCGCGCTCAGCGAAGGCATGACGCAGCCCGACGGCGCCATTTTGACCGCGCCGATGCTGGGGTTGCACACAGGGCCGATGCCGCGCTGGCTGGCGGTCGCCCTGACGCGCCTGATGCTGTGGCGCGGCTTGGGCGACAGGCGCGCCTGGACGCAAAAGGAGGAATCCGAACGCCAGCGCCGCATGCGCCAGAAGCGACTGACTCACGATCCCGAACGCTATGCCGACGAAATCTGGTGGCGCGACCATAGCCGGGACATCGCCTTGGGACCGCCAAGCTGGTCTTGGGTCAACCAGGCGCTCGAATCGACGCGGGCCTTGGAACAGGGCGATGGACTGTCGCGCATCCGATGCCCCATGCTGATCCTGGCGGCGCAAACCGACCAGCTGGTGTCGACGGCTGCGATCCGCCGCTTCGCCGCCCGATTGCCCACCGCGCGCCTGCATGTCTATGGCCGCGAGGCGGCGCATGAAATTCTGCGGGAGCTGGACCCGGTGCGGCTTGATGCGTTCGCCCGGATCGAGGCGTTTCTGGACGAGACGGCACGTTGAAGACCTATGATATCGTCATTGTCGGCGGCGGCATGGCGGGCGCAAGCCTGGGCGCGCATCTTGCGGCCGATGCCAGCGTCCTGATTGTGGAGATGGAGCCGCTGCCGGGCTATCATGCCACCGGTCGGTCCGTGGCGTTCTGGGAAGAAACCTATGGCGGCCCGGCGGTCCAGCCGTTGACCACCGCGTCCGGGCCGTTGCTGGCGTCTCCCGAATTCGATTTCCACGATCGCAGCTTCTTGTCGCCGCGGCGGACGCTGCATGTGGGACGCGCTGGCGACGAAGCGCTGCGCGATGCTTTTTTAAGTCGATTCGCTGGCAGGGTCGTGCTGGACCCCGTCGATCCGGCTCCATTGGTGCCGGGCCTGCGGCCGGACTGGACCATTGGCGTGATGGAGGCCAGTTGTCGCGACATCGACGTGGCCGCGCTGCATCAAGCCTATCTGCGCCGCTTTGCCGCAAACGGTGGCGACATATGGCTGAATGCGAGGTTTGGGTCGGCACAACCCGATGCCGGCCGCTGGCGTATCCGGACGTCTCAGGGCGTCGTGCAGTGCGGGCTGCTGGTCAACGCGGCCGGGGCCTGGGCGGATGATGTCGCCATCCACAGCGGCGTCGCACCCATCGGCATTGCGCCACTGCGCCGCACGGTCGTGCAATTGAGCGTGCCCGCCATGCCATCGGCCGACCTGCCGCTCATCATGGATTTGCGCGCGGGATTTTATTTCAAGCCGGAAGGGCCGGGCCGCGTCTGGCTGACCCCGCATGATGAAGCTCCCTCGCCGCCGTGCGACGCAGCGCCCGAGGAACTGGCAGTTGCGCAGGCGGTCGCCCGGTTCGAGGAAGTGGTGGACTGGCCGGTCGAACGAATCGAGCATCGCTGGGCGGGGCTGCGCAGCTTTGCGCCCGATCGCGCGCCGGTTTATGGCGCCGATCCCGCACAGCCGGGCTTTTTCTGGTTTGCCGGGCAGGGAGGTTTTGGCATCCAGACCGCACCGGCCGCCGCGCTTCTGGGACAGGCGCTGATTACGGGATCGCCATTGCCGCCTGCAATTGCCGGGCTGCCCGTCCACCTCTATCGGCCCGACCGTTTCCGCTGATCAGCCCTTGTGTCGCGCGGTCAGCAGATAATTGATCGCCTTGTTCGCGGACAGGGCAAAGCCGCGCGCGGGATCGAAACTCAATCCGCTGCTGTCGATGACCTCCAGACCCACGTCGTCCAACAGCGCGGTCAGTTCGTCGGGGGTTAGGAATTTGCCCCAGTCATGTGTCCCTTTCGGTATCCCGCCAATGCTTTCGCCCACGGTGATCATGGCGATGCGCGACAGCGGCGTCCGGTTGGGCGTGGACAGGATGAGCAGCCCGTCAGGCGAAACCTTGCTCGCCAGCGCGCGCACGAACGCGGCCGGATCGGCGACATGCTCGATAACCTCCATCGACGTCACCAGGTCGAAACCGCTGTCCGCCAGCTCTTCCACCGGCGTGGCGCGATAGTCGATGGTCAGCCCCTGCCTCTTGGCATGGCCTAGCGCCGCGGCAATATTTTCCGGCGCCGCATCCAGCCCTGTGACCGACGCGCCAAGCCGGGCAAGCGGCTCCGTCAGCAGCCCTGCGCCGCACCCGACATCCAGGGCTGATTTGCCTTCCAATGGGCGGAAGGCCTTTTCCTTCCCCGGCCAATGCTGGTCGATGGCAGCGCGAATATAGCGCAGCCGCACGGGGTTGAGCTTGTGCAGCATCGCGCTCGATCCCTGCGGGTCCCACCAGTCGGCGGCCATCGCCCCGAAATGCGCCGCTTCCTTTGGATCGATCGTTTGAAAACCAGTTTCAGCCATCATCACTCGCAGTCTCGAACGACCTGCTTTTAGCATCATGAGCGTGACCGACAATCCAATCGTCAGCCATTATCTCTGCCTTTGTCCCGCGCATCCATTTCCTTGTAAAGGTCAGCGGTCGCCGCTTCCGTGCGCTCGACATCCCCAGGGTTGCGGCGTCGTTTGTTGCCGACAATCACGAAAATCAGCACCAGTCCGAGCATGATTGGGCCACCGACGATCGCGAGGCTCCATAAGCTTCCATCCATCCTATCCTCCTCTATCTTATCAGGGAAAGATCGGCCGCCCGGCTTGTTCCATCCTGCCTCCGGATTGCTTGCCATATCCGCCGCGACTGCTAATAGAGGCGCCGTTTTGCCCCTTTGGGACATATTCTTTCACATTTACGGCAAGGTTCGGCACACAAATGGCGCGCATCGTGATGAAATTCGGCGGCACCTCCATGGCGGGGATGGAGCGAATTCGCAATGTTGCCGCGCGCGTCAAATATGTGGCGAGCCAGGGACATGAGGTCGCGGTCGTCGTCTCCGCCATGGCCGGTGAAACCGATCGCCTGGTCGGCTTTTGCAAGGAAGCGTCAGCCCTTTACGACCCGGCCGAATATGATGTCGTCGTGGCCTCGGGCGAGCAGGTGACGAGCGGCCTCCTGGCGATGACGCTGAAGGCGATGGGCGTGGACGCGCGTAGTTGGCTCGGCTGGCAATTGCCGATTCGCACGATCGAGGCGCATGCCAAGGCGCGCATTTCAACGATCGAAACCGACGCGCTGGTGGCTGCGATGCAGGCTGGGCAGGTCGCGGTCATCCCCGGATTTCAGGGTATGATGGGCGATGGCCGCGTGTCGACGCTGGGGCGTGGCGGGTCCGACACGTCGGCGGTCGCGGTGGCGGCGGCGATCAAGGCCGATCGCTGCGACATCTACACCGACGTGGACGGCGTCTACACCACCGACCCGCGCATCGTCGCTCGCGCCCGCAAGCTCGACCTTGTCACCTATGAGGAGATGCTGGAGCTGGCTTCGGTCGGCGCGAAGGTGCTCCAGACCCGTTCCGTCGGCCTCGCCATGAAGGAAGGCGTGGTCGTGCAGGTGCTTTCTTCCTTCGATGAACCCACCCAGGACGACCTTCCCGGCACGCTGATCGTGAGCGACGAGGACCTGGAAGCCAAGCTCAAGGAAACGAAGATGGAACGTCAGCTCATCACCGGCATCGCCCATGACAAGAATGAGGCGAAGATCATCGTCACGCGCGTTCCCGACAAGCCGGGTGCGGTGGCGAGCATCTTCACGCCGTTGGCGGACGCGGCGATCAATGTCGACATGATCATCCAGAATGACAGCAAGGACACGGAAGAAACGGACGTGACCTTCACCGTGCCGCGCGCCGACCTGGCGCGCAGCGTCGACATTCTGGAGGCACGCCAGGAAGAGATCGGCTTTCGCCGGATCATCACCGACACCGAAGTCGCCAAGATCAGCGTCGTAGGCGTCGGCATGCGCAGCCATGCGGGCGTCGCGGCCACCATGTTCAAGACGCTGGCCGATCGCGGCATCAATATCGAGGCGATTTCCACCAGCGAGATCAAGGTCAGCGTGCTGATCGACGAGGATGAAACCGAACTGGCGGTGCGTGTACTGCACACCGCCTATGGGCTCGATGCCCCGGCGGCCTGATCTTCCCCCTTTACTAAATGCGTCATTCCCGCGAAGGCGGGTTTCCATCTCACATCCCATCCCCGGTCGTAGCGCCGGGAGATGGATCCCTGCGTGCGCGGGGATGACGACAAGAAGTATAGAGACATGACCACCGCCAAACTCGCCTCCCTCATGGCTCGCGGCACGGATTTTCTGGGCTGCGAAACCGCTATCCTTTGCGGCGCGATGAGCTGGGTCAGCGAACGCAATCTGGTCGCGGCGATATCCAATGCCGGCGGCTTTGGCGTGATCGCCTGCGGGGCGATGACCCCGGAGCTTCTGGATGCGGAGATCGCGGCGACCAAGGCGCTGACCGACCGTCCTTTCGGCGTCAACCTCATCACCATGCATCCGCAGCTGTTCGACCTGATCGACATATGCGCGCGCCATGATGTCGGCCATGTCGTGCTGGCCGGCGGCTTGCCGCCCAAGGGCAGCATCGAGGCGATCAAGCAGAAGGGCGCGAGACTGATCTGCTTCGCGCCCGCGCTCAGCCTCGCCAAGAAGCTGGTGCGATCGGGCGTCGACGCGCTCGTGGTCGAAGGGATGGAGGCCGGCGGCCATATCGGCCCTGTTTCCACCAGTGTGCTGGCGCAGGAAATCCTGCCAGACATGGCAGGGCAGGTGCCCGTCTTCGTCGCGGGCGGCATCGGCCGTGGCGAGGCGATCGCCGCCTATCTGGAAATGGGGGCGGCGGGCGTGCAGCTCGGCACCCGTTTCGCCTGCGCGACCGAAAGCATCGCGCACCCCAATTTCAAGAAAGCCTTTTTCCGCGCTTCCGCGCGCGACGCGGTGGCCAGCGTCCAGATTGACGCGCGGCTGCCCGTCATCCCGGTGCGGGCGCTCAAAAATGCCGGCACGGAAAGCTTCACCGCCAAGCAGCGCGAAGTGGCAAACCTGCTCGACAGCGGCACCATCGAAATGATGGAGGCGCAATTGCAGATCGAACATTATTGGGCGGGCGCCTTGCGCCGCGCGGTGATCGATGGCGATGTGGAAGGGGGGTCGCTGATGGCGGGTCAATCGGTCGGGATGGTGACGAAGGAGGAACCCGTCGCCGCCATCATCGCGCAACTGATGGAAGAGGCCGCGCAGGCATTGGCGCGGCGAACTGCCTGAAACCTTGCGGTAAACCGAGTGTTGGGCATATTCCCCTCAAGTCCACTGCCCGGCATGACCGGCCTGTCTTCCTCTCGGAGAATATGATGTTCGTCTCGCGCCGACTATTAGGCCGGATTTCGCTGGTGTCGCTAGCGGTTCTTGCCGCCTGTTCGACACCGCCGCCACCGCCGCCACCCACGCCGCCCCCGGCCGTCGTGCCCACCATCATGCCTGTGCCGCCCGAAAATGCGGCGGAAGGCATGGCGATTCCGACCAAGGATGAAGACGGCAAATATCTGACCGCCAACCGCGGCGTCACGTCCAACACCGCGCTGTGGCATGTGCGCATGGCGCTCAATGTCGCGGCGCTCAACTGCGACAAATATGGGGCGACCGCGCGCAACCAATATAATCAGATATTGGCGGTCCATAGCCAGGTGCTGAAAGCGGCCAATGCGGCGGTCGACCGCAATTATAAATATGCGTTCGGCAATGCGGCGATCGGATCGCGCGAGCAATTGAATACGGTGGTCTATAATTTCTTCGCTTTGCCGCCGGTCATCAAGCATTTTTGTCCAGTCGCCGTAACGGTAGGGGCCAAGGTGCTGTCGACGCCATCCTCGCAACTCCTGCAAATGGCGCCGGCCTGGCTGGACGAGTTGGAAAAGCCGTTTCAGGAATTTTACGCCGCCTATGAGGATTATCTGCGGCGGCTTGCCGAATGGCAGTCGCGCTTTGGCGCGACCGTTCGGGTCATCATAGCGCCTAACTCCATGCCACCCCCGCCCAAGGCTCCGGGCGAAGCGCCGCCATCGGGATGGCGCCCCAGTTCCATGGGCGCATCGCCGGTTAATGATGCGGCGGCGGCCCCCGCATCCTCATCTGCCACGGTGCAGCCTTTGCCGGGCGCCACCGGTGCGGACGTTCCGTCCTCAGCGACCGTGCAGCCATTGCCGCCGTCCTCATCCAGCGCGATCAGCGGGCCACCCGCGCCCGCGCGGACCTTGCCGGACAATAGCGCGCCGCCGCGTCTGGAAGTCCAGCCCTTGCCGACGACCGGCGAGTAGGGGCATCAGCCGCGCGCGTCGAACCGGGCGCGCGCGGCTTCCACCATGTCCAGATTGCGCTCGGCCCAGACCCAGACGCCGCAAAAGGCTGCGCTCAGGCTGTTGCCAAGTGGTGTCAGCGCATAATCGACGCGCGGGGGCACCACGGGGTGAACGGTACGGGTGAGAAGGCCGTCCCGCTCCATCTGGCGCAGCGTCTGTGTCAGCATCTTCTGGCTGATGCCGTCGACCGCTCGCCCGATCTGCGTGAAGCGCATCGTGCCCCTTTCCTCGAGCAGTTCCAGGATCAGCATCGTCCATTTGTCGGCGACCCGGCCGATCAATTGGTTGACGAGTCGCTCCACCCGCGGATCGATATCGCTGGGCGGAACGGCATCCAGATAGCGCTCCGCCTCGGAAATTTCCACAGCATCGAACCGATTTTCCAGCGATTTTGCCATTTCTAACCTTCTGGAGACTACCGCACCATGCGGTGCCTTCTTCCCAAAAGAGAGCATAGCGCCCACTTTGCCTCCACACCAATTGAAAGGAGCGAGCCATGCAATCGACAGGCAACACCATTCTCATCACCGGCGGCGGATCAGGCATCGGCGCTGCCTTGGCGCATGAATTTCACCAGGCGGGCAACCAGGTCATCATCGCGGGGCGGCGGCAGTCGGCACTCGATGCCGTCATTGCCGATCATCCGGGCATGGCGGCCATGACGCTCGACATGGAAGATGCAGCGGCGATTCCCGGATTTGCGCAGGCGCTGATTGCCGATTTTCCGGGACTGAACGCGGTGGTGCTGAATGCCGGCATCATGGTGGCGGAGGACCGGATCGATCTTGAAACAGCCGAGGCGACGATCGCGACCAATTTGCTGGGTCCGATCCGGCTCGCGCATGCGCTGCTGCCGCATCTTCAAAAACAGCCTGCCTCCACGATCCTGACGGTATCGTCGGGCCTGGCCTTTGTCCCTCTGGCCGCGACGCCGACCTATTGTGCGACGAAGGCGGCCGTTCACAGCTGGTCCATGTCCCTGCGCGCGCAGTTGAAGGACAGCAGCGTTGAAGTGGTCGAGATCGTGCCGCCTGCCGTGCAGACCGATCTGATGCCCGGCCATGCGGAAAATCCCAACGCCTTGCCGCTCGCCGACTATATCGCTGAAACCATGGCGCTGCTTCGGCAAGAACCCACGCCGCCCGAAATCCATGTCGAACGCGTCAAATATCTGAGCGAAGCGGCCCAACGCGGGGAATTGGAAGACGTCTTCCGCACGCTCAATTCGCACTGACGGTCTAAGCCGGGCGCGCGGTGCATGCCGCTGCCATCAATGCCCCTTTTGGAACCGGTCGCCCAGGCTCAGGCCTGGGCGGCGCCGTCTTCGGCCTGGCCTTGCAACGGGACGGGAGCCTTGAAGGTGTGCGTGACATAGGGGAAGGGGATTTCGATCCCCGCCTTGTCCAGCGCGGCCTTGATTGCGCGCACCACACGGTCGCGGCTGTCATGCATGTCATAGGGCTTTGACCCTGCCCACCAGCGGACCAGAAAATCGATCGAACTGGAATTGAATTCGCGCGCGAAGATCTCGATGCGACGATCCTGGTCGATGATATCGATGCCTTCCATAGCAGATCGAATGACGTCGCGCGCCTGCTCCAGATCCGTGTCGTAGGATACGCCTACGACGATTTCATGCCGGCGCTGGGCGCCGTCAGTCAATATCTCCACCGGGTTCTTGAACAGGGTGGAATTGGGAACGATCGTCAGTTCGTTCGACAGTTTGCGGACATGGGTTTCGCGCAGCGACACATGCTCGACCCGGCCGATAATCCCTTCGCACTCGATAATGTCGCCAATGCGCATCTTCTTGCGGACCATGATCAGGATACCGGCCAGGAAATTTTGGAAAAAATCCTGAAAGGCAAAGCCGATCGCGATGGTGCCGATACCCAGGCCCGCGACAAGGCTGGCGGGCGTCAGACCGGGCAGAACGACGGTCGCCGCGATGACAAGGCCGATCACCCACACGCTGATCGACACGACCGTATGAATCAATTGCTTCAGGCTTTCGCGGATCGATGCCTTGCCGGTGACACGATCAACGATCCGGCGGGCGATGCGGGATACCACCCAGGTGATGAGCAGGATGACAAGCGCGATCACCATATTGGGCACCAGCGCGACAAAGCCCGCCCACATGCCCCATAATTGCTTGGCGAGAATATCGATCGCGGTCATTTCGCTTCCCCAATGGCCTGTATCAAAGGCGAACGGGTTAGCCGCGAATTTGATCCCTTTATGCGCCTTGGCCAGCCGATCCTTGACCTGAGCGTCAACCGCATGCCGGGTCGCTGTTGAAAGGGCCAGGGCCCGACGCCTCCATGCCGAAGGCGCCGGGATCTGATTGCGGGGTCAGCCGCGACAGGCCTCAGAACTTGACCGACGCGTTCACGAAGAAGGCACGGCCATAAACGTCATAGGTCGACGGGTAGGTATTCGACTGCTCCTGATTGTCGCCCATGATTGGCGGCTTTTTGTCAAAGACGTTGTTCATGCCGATCGACCAGCCGAAATGTTCGGTGGGCTGCACCTGCAAGGCCAGGTCGAACAGATTATAGGCCTTGATCTTCTCGACGCTGTAGGTCGTCGTATCGTCATCATCCTTGACGCCCGACAGATAACGATGCGTCAGGCCCAACGTGATCGGCCCGCTGGTCCAGGTAATGCGGTTATTGAGCCGCAGCTTGGAATAGGGGTCGCCGCAATAGACGCCGAACTTGCCCGCGCAGCTCTGATTAAGGTCGGGGATCGCCGCGACCGGATTAAGGTCAAAGCGGATGAGCCGGGTTCCGGCAACGCGAAAGGCCAGCTTGCCGGTTTTTGCCCCAAACACCCCGAAATTCAGCGGAACGCTGTAATTTACCTCGAAATCGACGCCCTCCGTCTTCAATCCACCCGTGTTCGAAAGCAAATTTTCAGCGCCCTCGATCGCGTAGCTGTTGGCGTTGCGCGGCAGGAGCGAGCAATAGCTGCTGTCATAGGGCGTCCAGCCATTGGCCGCAGTGCCATAACAGGCGGCGATGATATTCGCGGTGCCTGGCGTGGAAATATAATTGTCGATCGAGATGTGATAATAATCGACCGTCGCGGTGAAACGCGGCAGGAAACCGGGTTGCAACACAACGCCAGCCGTCCAGGTGTTCGACGTTTCCTCCCGCAGGTCAGGATTGCCGCCAGTGATGGATTCAATCTGCGAACTGCCGCCGTTGATCGCGGTCCCAAGCGCGCTGGCAGCCACGCCGGAGGCAAGGCAACTGGCGTTGAGGTTCGCGTTCGTCACGGCCGCAGACAATTCGCACGGATCGCTGGCGGTCGGGAAATTCTGCGACTGGCCCGAATAAAGGTCCGCAACCGTGGGCGCACGCACCGCGCGGCTGATCTGGCCGCGGAAGGTCACATCCCTGACCGGGGCGTAGATCAGTCCGACTGAATAGGTGCCGACATTCTTTGCCGCCGTGGAATAATGGGAATAGCGATACGCGCCATTAGCCTCCAGCTTATGGACAAAGGGCAGGTCTGCCAGCAGCGGCACGCCGATTTCGGCGAACAGTTCCTTGACATTATAGCCGCCTGACAGGCCTTCGCCTGCGTTGAAACCTACGACATCCCCCGAAGACAGGGCGTAATCGGGATCATAGCTGCCATGTTCCGATCGATATTCCGCGCCGATCGCAATGCCCGCCGGGCCTGCGCCCAGATCGAACAGATTGCCGTTGGTGATGGCGACGTTGGCGACCTGTTCCGTGATGGTGCTGACATTCTGCACCGGGATGGAGATGAAAGCGGCTGCCTCGTCGCTGATATTGCCTGCGCCGAAGATGTTGAGCGGCACGCAGCCATTGCTGGTGTCGGAGCAGACCAGGTTGCCGTCCGCGTCATATGTGGTCAACAGCGCCTGGCGGACGCGGCTGTCCGACACGTTCCCCGTCTGCTTTTCCACCTGTTTCGTCCGCGCATAGCTGTAATAGCCGTCATAATTCCAGTCGCCGGCAATCTGGCCGCGGGCGCCGATCAGCGCACGATAGGCCGTATTGTCTACGCTGGATATACGCGGACCCACTTCGCTTAACCGGCGATAGATGGCTGCGGTGGTATAGCCGTCGCCATCGGTGTCGGCGGCGCCCAGCAACGCCTGTGAATCGGCCGAGAGGAAAGACGAGTCGACGTCCAGCGAGACCGACCCGGTATAGGGGGTGGGCGCCAACTGATTTTTGACCCCGTTGTTGATAAACTGGCCTTCGGCATAGACGGTCAGATGGTCATCGACCTCATAATGGGTCTGTGCGCTCAGCAGGATCCGCTTCTGGGGCACCTGCAGATAGTTGTAGGGGGCATAATTATAGGCGTCGCTGGCGGCGCTATAGGCCGAAATGCTGCCGTCCTGCCCGAACTTGTACTGGCTGCCGGACAGGGCCATGCGCGTGCCGGGAATGGAGCCGGATCCGCCAGCCGCCAGGCCGCCTTCGCCGTCGTCGGTATAGGCCTGGCGGGTGTAGCTGCGCGCGCTCTGCAACACGCCGTCACGCTTGGTGTAGTCGATGTAGAAGGTCGCGTTGCCCCGACCATCGGCGAAGTTTCCGCCGATCAGCAGATTGCTGTTGAACGTGCCGCCGTCGCCTTCCTGATTGATGCGATAGCTGGCATTGGCTTCAACGCCGGAAAAGTCCTGTTTCATGACGAAATTGATGACACCGGCGATCGCGTCCGAGCCGTAGACGGCCGAGCGCCCGCCCGAAACCACTTCGACATGGTCGATCAGGCCGGCCGGAACGGTGTTGAGGTCGACAATCTGGCTGCTGTCATAGCTGATGTAGCGCCGACCATTGACCAGCACGAGCGTCCGATTGGCGCCCAGCCCGCGCAGGTCGGCCGTGGACACGCCGCCCCCGGGATTGTTGGAGGCGCCCGTCGTGCTGGGGACCAACTGGGGCAGATCGTTGATGATCGCTTCGACATTGACCTTGCCGCTCAATTTGAGTTCCTGCGCGGACACGATGGCAATGGGGGATGCCTGCTGAAGGTCGGGGCGCGCGATGCGCGACCCTGTGACCACGATCGTGTCCGCACCGGAACCCGCGTCCTCATCGGCCGTCTGGGCCATGGCCGGCGTCGTCAGGCCGAACAGCAGCGTCGACGCCAGCAGGCGCCGTTGGAAGGATGTACGCATGGATGATATTCTCCCTAATGTGGCGCCTGCCCGAAGGCGGCGCCGCGACCATTTTTTACTGAACACACCGGTGCGATGGCCATTTGGTGTGTCAGGGTCGCGGGGGCGTCAAACCCTTTCGATCGCCGGATTGGACTTTTGAAACGCCTGTGTCATTCCGAGCACAACGATTTCAAAACATTGCATAATCTTGTGAAATATTGCGCTACCTGCTGTAAGACGGAGACATAAACGTCAATCGCATCACAGCCATTTCAATTTCTTGAAGCGGGCATAGAGCAGGGTGCAGAGCGAGGCGATCACGACCAGCACGACCGGATAGCCATAGCGGGTGCGCAATTCGGGCATATGTTCAAAATTCATGCCGTAAATGCCTGCGATGGCGGTCGGCACCGCCAGAATGGCGGCCCAGGCGGCAAGCTGGCGCGTGATGTCGCCGGTGCGTTGCTGCTCCAGCAGGTTCGACGATTCGAACACGCTGCTCAATATTTCCCGCAGATCCTCCACCATCACCTGCACCCGGCGAACATGGTCGCGCACGTCACTGAAATAGGGACGGGCTTCTGCATCGATACAGGGCAGGTCTATCTTCACGAACTTGGTCGCGACCTCATGCATGGGCACGAGGATGCGCTGGAACCGGATCAGCTGACGGCGCAGGCTGAAGATACGCGTGACGTCATCCCGACCCAGGAAATGGTCGATCATCTGCTGCTCCATGGTCAGCACTTCGTCCTCTATCCCCTCGACGATCGGCAGATAGCCATCGACGATGAAGTCCAGAACCGCGTGCAACACATAGTCGGTGCCCTGCGCTAGCCGTTGCGGCACGGCCTCCAATTCCTGACGCAGCATGCCATGGCCACGCGCGGACCCGTGCCGCACGCTGACGATATGGTCTTGGCCGACGAATAGCGCGGTTTCGCCGTAGCAGATCGTCTCCTCCTCCAGATGCGCGGTGCGCGCGACCACAAACAGCTGGTCGCCATACAGGTCGACCTTGGGCAATTGATTGGCCTTCAGGGCGTCCTCCACGGCAAGCGGATGGAGATTATAGGTGCGCGCCAGCGTCTGCATTTCCTCGGCGGTGGGGTCGGCCACGCCGATCCAGACAAATTCCGACTTGTCGGCGGGGCAGTCGATCCGCTCGTCGATCGCCACGCGGCGCACGCGCTGCCCGTTGCGGTAAAGAAAGGCGGCTATCACGGTCATGGGCGTCTGTTGTCCTTATGTGTCGCGGACTCGACAGAAAAGCGCGACATCTCGTTTCCGGTCCATTTTTTCTGCACTGGCCGACGACTTGCGCCAGCCGCTGACTTTTTCCTGACACAGAAAGATGGAAGAGCGCGACGGGCAATGATGGATGCGACGTCCGGCTTGGGGTGGGGCGGGTCGCGCGATGATCGTGGAGCCGTAGCGTGACCATCCTGACACTTGATTTCGAGGCGTCGTGCCTGCCGCGCCACGGGCGCTCCTTCCCGATCGAGGTCGGCGTGGCCGGAGGCGGTCTGTCGCGAAGCTGGTTGATCCGCCCCGATGACCGCTGGGCCGGCTGGGACTGGACGCGCGAGGCGGAGGCCGTCCACGGCCTGACCTTCGATCGCATCATGCGCGACGGGCTGCCAGCCGCCCGGGTGCTTGCCGAACTTGTCGATCATGTGCAGGGGCGACGGGTCATCGCGGACAGCCTTCTCGATTCCTATTGGCTGGGTGAACTCGCCGCAGCGGCTGCTGTGTCGACGCCCTTTGCCATAGACCATATCACCATGTTGTTTGATGAGCAGCGCGCGGATGACGCCCGGATTGCAAAAGCGGTGGCTTATGCGGACTCGCTGGGGCTGGTGCGGCATCGGGCGGAAGGGGATGCCCAATGGCTGTCTGCACTGATCGCTGACCTTATACAGACGTCAAATTCTCGATCAACAGTCCCGATGCTGGTTGCTGCCGCTTCATGATTTTTGCAACGCAGCAATATTTTGTCACATTCGACCCACGCGCCAGACATTCACGGAATTTAGAGCCGGCCCTCATCGCCATTGATGCCCGCAGGGCAGGACGAACTGACCGTGCAGACCGAATGCATTCACCACTCATCCTGATCGCTGAAACCCGGCAGGACTTGCGCAGCGCGACGCGTGACCATCTGGAACATAGCGGCTTCCGGGTGCTGCCCGCGTTTACCGCCAACGATATTTTCAGTGCGCTGTCGACCACGCCGGTGCGCGCCGTCGTGCTGGATTCAGCCTTGCGCGGTGCGGACGGGCTGGATCTGTGCCGCGATGTGCGTGAACGCAGCCATGTTCCGATCATATTGGTAGGCGACAATAGTTCGGAAGTGGACCGTGTCGTCGGCCTGGAACTGGGCGCGGACGATTATATGGCCAAACCCTATTCCGCGCGCGAACTGGCGGCCCGCCTGCGGGCGGTTCTGCGCCGCGGTGGTGATCGCACCACCGGGCTGCGCCGGCATAGCCAGGCGATGTTCGACGGCTGGACCGTCGACTTCGCCCGGCGCGAAGTGACGGAGCCGGGCGGGCAGCCGGTCGTGCTGACCGCCGCGGAATTCGCGCTCCTGGCAATCTTTCTCGATCATCCGCGCGCCGTCATCGCCCGCAGCCGCCTGATGGAGCTAGCCGGGGTGCGTGACGGCGCGTCCTCCGACCGCAGCGTGGATGTGCTGGTCAGCCGGTTGCGGCGCAAGCTGGGGGTTGGCGGGCGTCCTGCACCCATCGTCACCGTCCGGGGCGTCGGCTATATGTTCGCGGCCAATGTCGAGCGGCACTGATGACAACAGTCAGACACAGTTTTTAACAAAGCCGCTGCGACGCAGCAAAAACCTGTCTCTATTGTGCACACTATCCCGGTCCGTCCCCCGCCGGCCCCCGTGAGATATAAGAGGATAGCGCCATGAATGAGCTTATCGGCCGCGTGTTCAGCTTCGAAACTCAAGTGTTTCCCAATGAAAGCGCGCTTTACAATCAATTGGCGAGCCAGGGGCAAAGCCCCAAGGCGCTGATGATATCCTGCGCCGATTCGCGCATCGTTCCCGAACATATCATGCAGGCGCAGCCGGGCGATCTGTTCGTCTGCCGCAATGCCGGCAACATCGTGCCGCCCCATGCCAGCCAGTTGGGCGGCGTTACCGCCACGGTCGAATATGCCGTGATGGTGCTGGGCGTGCGCGACATCATCGTGTGCGGTCATAGCGACTGCGGCGCGATGAAGGCGCTGGCGACCGAGGCTGACCTGACGTCCATGCCCAATGTGGCCGCCTGGCTGCGTCACAGCCACGCCGCGCAGAAGGTCTGCCGCGACAGCTATCCCAGCGACATCAGCGACGCGGAAAAGCTGCGCAACATGGCGCTGGAAAATGTCATCGTCCAACTGACCCATCTGCGCACGCATCCGTCGGTGGCTTCCGGCATCGCGCGCGGCGATATTGCGCTGCATGGCTGGTATGTCGACATTCATGCAGGCCAGGTGCTGGGCCTCGATGGCGAAACCAATCGCTTCATGCCGCTGCGTGAGGGGCAGAAGCTGCCCGTCGCGCTGCCCCACGGCCGTCGCCTCGCCGGCGTCGAACCCCTCGCGCAAGCCGCGGAGTAATCCATGCTTAAAGCCCTTTCCGGCGGCTCATTCAGCCGCGACTTCACCGCCTCCATCGTCGTATTCCTGGTGGCGATGCCGCTCTGCATGGGCATTGCCGTCGCGTCCGGCGTGCCTCCGGAAAAGGGCCTCATTACCGGTATCATCGGCGGCATCATCGTCGGCCTGTTCGCCGGCTCTCCGCTTCAGGTCAGCGGCCCCGCCGCCGGCCTTGCCGTCATTGTGTTCGAAATCGTGCGCGAACAGGGCCTGTCCGCGCTCGGCCCGATCCTGATCCTGGCCGGCGCCATTCAGGTGATTGCCGGCGTCGCCCGCGTCGGCGGCTGGTTTCGGGCGATTTCGCCGGCCGTCGTTCACGGCATGCTGGCGGGCATCGGCGTACTCATCGTCGTGGGGCAGTTCCACGTCCTGTTCGATGACAAGCCCTTGTCGAGTGGTCTGTCGAACCTGATTGCAATGCCGGGACAGCTTTTGGGCCTCACCAATCAGGACGCCGCGACCGCCTTTGCCGTGGGCCTGGTGACCATCCTTGGCATGCTGGGCTGGGAGAAGTTTCGCCCGGCCTCGATGAAATTGGTGCCCGGCGCGCTGGTCGGCGTCGTGCTGGCGACGCTCGTCGCCTTTGCGCTCAACCTCCCGGTGGCGCGCGTCGTCGTGCCCGAATCGATCCTGTCCGCGATCACCCCGCCCGAAGCCGGGCTGATGGCGCAGTTGCTCAACCCAACCGTCATCACCACCGCCATCGCCATCGCCTTCATCGCCAGTGCCGAAACATTGCTGTCGGCCGCGGCGGTCGATCGCATGCATGATGGCGTGCGCACCAACTATAACAAGGAATTGAGCGCGCAGGGCGTGGGCAATCTGCTCTGCGGCTTTGCCGGTGCGTTGCCGATGACCGGCGTCATCGTCCGGTCTTCCGCCAACGTTCAGGCCGGGGCGAAGACCCGACTGTCGACCATCCTGCACGGCATCTGGATCCTGGCCTTCGTCGCGCTGCTGCCCTGGCTGCTGCGGGAAATTCCGATGGCCGCACTGGCCGGCATCCTTGTCATCACGGGCGTCCGGCTGGTCAGCGTGGCGCATGTGAAGCATCTCTTCCATCTCTATGGCCCGCTGCCGGCCATTGTGTGGGCCGCGACGCTGATCTGCGTGGTGGCGACCGATCTGCTCACCGGCGTTCTGGTCGGCATCGGCCTGTCGCTGCTCGAATTGCTGCCGCAAGCGCGCAAGCTGGGCCTGAAGGTCGAAGAGGAAAGCCGGGGCGAGGCGCATGAAATCGCCCTGCGCGGCACGGCGACCTTCCTCAATCTGCCTAAGCTGTCGGCGAAGCTGGAATCGCTCCCGGCCGCCGGTCTTGTGATCCTCAATGTCGAGCGTCTGGGCCATATCGACCACACCTGCGCGGAAATGGTCCGCGAATGGGTGGAGCGCCGTCGGAAGGCCGGCAATCCGGTCGAGCTGTTCGGCGCCACCGGCAAGATGCGTCAGTTCGCCGCCTGAGCTGAACCCCCTCAAGCGACGCTCCCGGGTCGCCGCGTTCTTCCCCGAACGCGGCGACTTTTTTGGTTGAGGGCTCGATCAAAAATGTTGCAGCGGCGCAACAGCGACATCATTCCTTTCGCAGATGCGGCAAAAATAGGTTTAATATTTTAGCAGCATTGCGTATGGGAAGCGTCATCCGCTGATATCGGGGGCGCCAAACAGACTCCCGGACCGGCGGATGCAGGACGGAACATTCCAACGTAAAAGGGGAATGTTCATGAATTACAAGATCGCCTGTGCCGCCCTCGCGCTTCTTTCCAGCGCCCCGGCTTTCGCGCAGGAAGAGCCCGCCAGCCCCGTCACCGTATCCGGCAGCGTTGCTCTGGTGTCCGACTATCGCTTCCGCGGCGTGTCGATGACCGACAAGGGCGCAGCGGTGCAGGGCGGCATTACCGTGACTCACGAAAGCGGCGCTTATGCCGGCGCCTGGGCGTCCAACCTCTCGGGCTGGGGCACTTTCGGTGGGCCGAACCTCGAACTCGATCTCTATGCCGGTTATGCCATTCCGCTGGGCGAAAACGCCACGCTCGATGTCGGTTTGACCTGGTATATGTATCCCTCGGGCGCGGACAATACCGACTTTGCCGAACCCTATGTGAAGCTGTCGAGCCAGATCGGTCCGGTCAAGGGCTTGGTTGGCGTCGCCTATGCGCCGAAGCAGGAAGCCATCGGCAAATTCTACAATGATGCCGCCAGCTATGCGACGGGCATTCCCGACAATCCGGGCGACAAGGAAGATAATTTCTACATCTGGGGTGACGTCAGCAGCGCCATTCCCAACACCCCCGTGACGGTGAAGGCGCATCTGGGCTGGTCCAGCGGCAATAGCGGCCTTGGCCCGAATGGTACGTCGCCCGCGCCGACCGGCAAATATGCCGACTGGATGGTCGGTGCGGATGTCGCCATTCCCGGCACGCCGCTGACGCTCGGCATCGCCTATGTCGACACCGACATTGCCCGGGTCGAGGAAAATTACCTGCGCCCCAACCTGTCGGATGCCGATGGATCGTCCATCGTGCGCAGCCAGGTTGTCTTCTCGCTTTCGGCGGCCTTCTAACCTGAAAAAGCCGGACCCGGTCAGCCGGGTCCGGTCTTTGTAGTGGGCGGGACGTGACAAATTGTTGCTGCGGCCATGATCGTCCATGGCTTGCCCTTTGGGCCAGTTGACCGTCGATCCGCCGCCGCTTATTTCCCGGTCATGTCCTTGCCCAAGCAGCCGCATTCATGACCGCTCCGTCGATCATCCTGGTCGAGGACGACCCGCCGCTGCGCACCCTTACCGCCCGCGCGCTTCAGGAACATGGCTATCAGGTGCGCCCCGCCTCGTCCGGCCCCGAAATGTGGGTGGCCTTCGATGCCGGCCCGGTAGACCTTGTCGTGCTGGACGTCATGCTGCCCGGCACCAACGGCATAGACCTGTGCCGCCAGATCCGGCGCAAGAGCGACGTGCCGATCATTTTCATCAGCGCCCGGGGCAGCGAAACCGACCGCATTGTCGGCCTTGAACTGGGCGCTGACGATTATCTGCCCAAACCCTTTGGCACGCGCGAACTCATCGCCCGCATACGCGCCATCCTGCGCCGCGTGGGCGTGGAGCGCGGGCCGGACGAACATCGCGAAAGCGAAGCGCATTTCGACGGCTGGTCCGTCAACTTTCCTCGTCGCGAACTGCGGTCCCCCACCGGAGCCATCGTCGACCTGACCGGTGCTGAGTTTGATCTTCTGGGCAGTTTCCTCAGCCACCCGCAGCGGGTCATCGCGCGCGAACGGCTGATCGAACTGTCCCGCACGCGCATGGGCGACAGCAGTGACCGCAGCATCGACGTGCTGGTCAGCCGCCTGCGCCGCAAGCTCAGCACCCAGGACAAGGGCGCGCCGATCACCACGGTTCGCGGTGTGGGCTATATGTTCAACGCCGAAGTCAGCCGCGCTTGAAACGGCATATGCGCGGATCGCTGGGGCTGCTGGGGCGGCTCTTTGCGATCCTGCTGCTGACCGTGCTGCTGGAATTTGCCGTCGGCACGCTGATCTACGAACGGACCAGCCAGCTTTATCTGCAGGATGACGAAGCGCGGCGCCTGGCCGAACATCTGGTGATCGCGCGCAAGCTGCTGACCGAACAACCGCCCGAAGACCGCCGCCTGCTGGGCATCCAGCTGACGACGGATCGCTACGACGTCCACTGGTCGCCCGCCGCGCCGCCGCCGCCGCCGCTGTCGCCGGAACTGGAACGGATGCGGCGGCAGATCATCGCCTGGGAGCCCAGTCTGGAACGCTCGCAGCTGTGGTTGCGGCTCAGCCCCGGCCGCCACTCGGAAATCAACGGTGGGCTGCGGCTTGCCGATGGCAGCTGGCTCTATTTCGGGATGCAGCATAGCGGTGGCAAATGGGCCTTCACCATCGGGCGCATGGGTCTGGCGCTGATCCCGGTGCTGGCGCTGTTGCTTGCCGGATGGGTGCTGATCCGCCGGACGCTGGCGCCGCTGCGCGACCTGACCCATGCCACCCATCGCATTGGCCTCGGGTCCGAAGTCATCGTGCCGGAAGCGGGCACCGCAGACGTGCGCAACCTCATCAGCGCGTTCAACGCGATGCAGGCGCGCTTGCATCGCCTCATCAACGAACGGACTGAAACGCTGGCCGCCGTGGGTCACGACCTGCGCACGCCCCTGTCGCGCCTGCAATTGCGACTCGAAGCCATACGGGATGACGAAACGCGCGATGCCATGGCGGACGATCTGGAGGAAATGGGCGCGATGCTGGAATCGCTCCTCGCGTTCCTGGGAGGAGAAAGAGACCCGGAGCCTGTCGTGCGCACCGATATCGCCGTCAGCATCGCCACGGTCGTCGATGCCTTTCAGGATCATGATCAGGATGTCAGCTATGATGGCCCCGATCATCTGGAAATGGATGTGCGCGGCCTGTCCCTGCGCCGGGCCGTACGCAACCTCATCGAAAATGCACTCCATTATGGCGATCGCGCGCGCGTCACGCTGGTGCGCAAGGGACAGGAGGTGCTGATCCGCGTCGACGATGACGGGCCGGGCATTCCGCGCGAGCGGCTGGAGGAAGTGTTGCGGCCCTTTTCCCGCCTGGACGACGCGCGCCAGCGCAACACGCGCGGATTGGGCCTGGGCCTCGCCATCGTGCAAAAGGCCGTGGCGGCCGAAGGCGGTCAATTGACCCTGGCGAACCGCCCGGACGGCGGCCTGCGCGCGGAAATCTGCCTGCATCTGCCCCGGTCCGCCGCGCGCGGCGGCTGACCGGGGCAGGGCGCGCTATCAGCGCCTGGCGCAGCTGTCGCCGTCGCCAGCGATCAGGTCGAGGCAGCGGCCGTCAATCTCCCCCTGGGGCACGGGCAGATCGATCAGCGCGGCGAGGCTGGGCAGGATGTCCACCGTCTCCACGCCCAATGGCTGTTCGAAATGCCGCATCCCCTTGCGCCAGAACAGGATCGGCACGCGGCGATCCATGTCCCATGGCGATCCATGGGTCGCCACCGCGCCCATCACCGCCCGTTCGGGGATCGACATGATATTGGGCTTGAGCAGCACCAGCAGGTCGCCCGACCGTTCGGGATAGAAGCTGGCTCGCGCCTCCTGGATCAGGCTCCAATTTTCAGGGCGTCCGGTGGGGGAGGGCGTCGCGGCGATCTCGGCCTTGGTAAAGACCGCCTGCACCTGCGGATGGGCGCGCAGGAGCTTCAGCGTCTCGGCTTCCACCTTTGTCCGTTCGGCAGCGGACAGTCCCCGATCGAAATAGAGGTCGCCGGCCGCGCCATCGGCCCAGATCAGCGTGCGGCCCGGCATGCCGACTTTCTGCGCGATCGTGGCGTTCAGCGCCTTGGGCGTCAGCGCCGCGTCGACCCGGCTTTCCATCGGCATGGCGTTCATCCGGTGCCGCTCGGGCAGGTCATGGCCGCCATGATCGGCGGTCAGCACGACGGCATAGTCGATCCCGTCCTTGTCCAGCCGGTCGAAGAAGGCGCCCAGTTCCTGGTCCAGCCGCGCCACCTGGATGCAGCTTTCGGTGCCTTCAGTGCCATAGCTGTGCCCGATATAGTCCGTCGCGGACAGGCCGATCGAAATGATGTCGGTCTGCGCCTGCTTGCCCAGGTCCATGCTTTCGATCGCGGCGGCGGCAAAGGCCAGCGTCATCGCATCCTGTTCCGGCGAAACGCGGAATGCCTTGAAATCGCCGGCCTCGCGCGCAAAGCGGCCTGTACCGACGCTGCGGTCGCCCGCCTTTACCGCGAAATCCTTGGACACGCATTGCTGTGGCAATTCAAAGCCCGGATTGGCCTGCGCCAGGCGCTGCGCCATGGCCTCGTTGACCTTGGCCACCAACGGGGGCGTGGCGATGCCCTTGTAGCTGACATAGCCCTGCGGACCGCCCAGCCACCAGACCTGATCGGCGGTCGGCCCACCCATCATGATCGCGGCCCGATCCTTGCCGGCGATCGACACGACACGGGTGGCGGGATTGGCCAGTTTCATGCGACCGCCCAGCGTCGGGACCTTGAGGTGCATGGGCGAGGCGACATAATTGTCGCTGCTGCTGCCCGGCTGGCTTTCATCCTCCGCGCAATAGACCGTCTTGTCGGCGCGCGCGGTGCCCAGGTCGATCCAGTTGTTGGCGACGATGCCGGTGCGCGACGGGCGACTGCCAGTCAGGATGGTCGAATGGCCGGGGCATGTCTCGGTCGCGGCATGGCTCTGATATCCGCGCGGGAAAACCGCGCCTTCCGTCAGCCGCTTGAGACCGCCGGCATAATATTGGCGATATTCGCTGAACAAGTCAGCCGAAAACTGGTCGACGGATATGGCGACGATCAGCTTGGGCGGGGTCGCAGGGACCGTGCTTGCGGGCGCCGGGGCAGGGCCTTGTGCCATTACGGGGATGGCGGTGGCGAGCAACAAAGCGGCGGCGACTCTTTTCAACATCAGCTGTAACCTTCTCTTGCCTTGACGGCGGATGGGGAGCGACCTAGCCCCCAAGCACCCACCCGACCAGAGGCCCGATGCGGATTTTTCAAGTCATCGTCATGACGCTTGCGCTGCTGGCGCTCCATCCGGTCGCATGGGCGCAGGGGGCGTTCGGGGGCGGTCCGGCTCATCTCGCGGCGCAGCTGGACAGTGAAAGCGACAGCCCCGCGCCCGGCGGCGCGACTGCGATTGCCTTTGCCATGACGCCCGAACCGGGCTGGCATGGATATTGGGAAAATCCTGGGGACGCGGGCCTTGGCATGACCGTGGAATGGACCTTGCCCAAGGGGGTGACGGTCGGCCCGCTGCGCTATCCGGTGCCCGAGATGCTGCTGATTTCGGGTCTGATGAACCATGTGTATGAAGGGCCCTATGCGATCCTGGCCGATCTGAAGCTCGCCCGTGACGTGCAGCCCGGCACACGCCTGCCGGTCGTGGCCAAGGCACAGTGGCTGGCTTGCACTGACAAGGTGTGCGTGCCCGAAAGCGGGACGTTGCGGCTCGATCTGGTCGCAGGCGATGGCGCGGTCGCGCCCGCGCAGCGGGCGCGATTCGACGTCTGGCGGACGCACCTGCCCCGGCCGCTGGGATCGCAAGCGCGCTACGAGGTCAAGGATGGCCGTCTGCGCATCGCGGTCCCTTTCCCGGCAGAAGCGGCGGCGCAGGATGTGCATCTGTTCGCCCTGACCGAGGGGCTGGCCCCCTATGCCGCCGAGCAGACCGTAACCCGATCGAATAATCAGATGGTTATCGAAATGCCGGCGGGCGAAGGCATCAAGGGCGAACAGGTGCAGGCGGTGCTGCGGACCGGCGATCATGTCGGCTTCCTGCTCACGGCGGTTCCGGGGGCGGTCGAGGACCCGCAAGCCGCAGGGCAGGCCGGCGCCATATTGGCGGCGCTGGGCGGCGCTTTGCTTGGCGGCCTGCTGCTCAACATCATGCCCTGCGTCTTTCCGATTTTGGGCCTCAAAGCGATGAAGCTGGCCAAAGCGGGCGGTGACGAACGCAGCGTCCGGCGGGAGGCACTGGCCTATGCGGCTGGCGTCGTCCTCACCTGCCTTGCGCTGGGCGGCCTGCTGCTTGCCCTGCGCGCGGCGGGCACTGCCGTTGGGTGGGCTTTTCAGTTGCAGGATCCCCGCGTCATTCTGGCGCTGCTGCTGCTGGTCAGCGCCATCGCGTTCAACCTCGCTGGCCTGTTTGAGCTGCGGCCCTTTGGCGGCGGCGACGGCCTGGCTCGCAAGGGCGGGGCAATGGGGGCTTTCTGGACCGGCGTACTGGTCGCCTTCGTGGCGACGCCCTGCACCGGGCCATTCATGGCGGCTGCGATGGGCGCGGCTCTGCTGCTGCCGCTGGCCGCAGCTCTCGCCATTTTTGCAGGTCTTGGCCTTGGCCTGGCGCTGCCCTTCCTGCTGCTGGCCTATATCCCGGCGCTGCGCAGCCGCCTGCCGCGCCCCGGCGCCTGGATGGGCCGGTTCCAGAAGCTCTTGTCGGTGCCCATGTTCCTGACCGCGCTCGGCCTTGCCTGGCTATTGGGCCAGCAGCGCGGCGTTTCGGGCATGACCATCGGCCTTGGCGCGGCGCTGCTGCTGGCGCTGCTCCTCTGGTGGCTGGGCGTGCGGCAGCATGGTGGGAAGGGCGGCGGTCTGATCGCCGGGATCGGCGCGCTGGCATTGCTGGCCGGGGCCGCGATCGCCTTGCCCGCCACCGCCCCGGCAAGGGCTGGAAACAGCGCCACTTCCGTCGCCTTCGCCGTCGAGAAACTGGATGGGTTGCGCGCGGCGAACAAGCCAGTCTTCCTCTATTTCACCGCTGACTGGTGCCTGACGTGCAAGGCCAATGAGGCCGCCGCCATCGACCGGGCGGAGGTGCGCGCGGCGTTCGACAAGGCTGGCGTCACTGTCATGGTCGGCGACTGGACCAATGCCGATCCCGCCATCACCCGCTTCCTCGAACGCCAGGGGCGTTCGGGTGTGCCGCTCTATCTTTGGTATGCGCCAGGGAAAGAGGCCGTCGTGCTGCCCCAGTTGCTGACACCTGCGACGCTCACCGGGCTGGTGCGCTGATGGCCAGGGTTCGCGCCGATCAGCTGCTTGTCGATAACGGCCTTGCGGAAAGCCGGGCGCGGGCGCAGGCGCTGATCCTGGCTGGGCTGGTTTTTCTGGGCGATCGCAAGGTGGAAAAGGCGGGGCAGCAGGTGCCGGCCGACGCGGCGCTGGACGTGCGCGGGCGCGATCATCCCTGGGTATCGCGCGGCGGCGTCAAGCTTGCCCACGCGCTGGAAGCGTTCGCGATCGACGTGACGGCTTTTGTCGCGATCGATGTCGGATCGTCCACCGGCGGCTTTACCGACGTGCTGCTGACGCAGGGCGCGGCGAAGGTCTATGCCGTCGACAGCGGGACCAACCAGCTCGCCTGGAAATTGCGCAGCGACGACCGCGTCATCGTGCATGAACAGACCAGCGCCCGCATCCTGACCGATGCCCATATTCCAGAGCCCGTCGATATCATCGTGTGCGACGCCAGCTTCATCAGCCTGGCCAAGGTGCTGGAAAAGCCGATCGGCTTTGCCCGCCCCGGCGCGCACCTCGTCGCGCTCATCAAGCCGCAGTTCGAAGCGCGCCGGGAGGAGGTTGGCAAGAATGGCGTCGTGCGCGATCCCGCCGTTCATGATCGCGTCTGCATGGAGGTGCAGGAGTGGGTGACGACGCAGGGATGGACCGTCGCGGGACTGACGCAAAGTCCCATTACCGGTCCGCAGGGCAATATCGAATTTCTTCTGCATGCCCGGCTTGGCGGATAATCGCGCCAGCTTCGTTCCCGCCGTCGATACATAATGATACAGACCGCGACCAAGGGTCAGGTTGTGTCGTGAGGAAAGGCCCGATAGCCCCTCATCATGCGCCTTATTTTGCCCCTATTTCTCAGCGCCCTTTGTCTTGCCGGTTGCAGCGGCGAAGACCAAAAGCCGCAACGCGCCGCGCCGCTCGTCACGGTCAAGCCGATCGCCAAGGCCACTTTCACCGATCGGGTCGAAGCAGTGGGAACGGCGCTCGCCAATGAACAGGTCGTGCTGTCCGCGCCCGTGACCGAACGCATCGAGTCCGTAAACTTTGCCGACGGCGGCTTCGTCAGCCGTGGCCAGGTGATCGCCACCATGGCGGTCGCGCAGGAAAAGGCGGAACTCGCCGCCGCGCAGGCGCAGGCGCGCCAGGCCAGCCAGCAGCTGGAGCGCATCGAGGCGCTGAAGGCGCGCGGCTTTGCCACGGCCGCATCGCTCGACCAGCAGCTGGCGCTCGCCAATGCGGCGAAGGCCGCGGCCGACCAGTCGCGCGCGGCGATCAGCGACCGGGTGATCCGCGCGCCCTTTGGCGGCTGGGTCAGCCTGCGCACCATATCGCCGGGTGCGATCATCCCGGCTGGCACGGCCATCGCCACCGTCAGCGACATCAGCCGCATCAAGCTGGACTTCACCATTCCCGAAACCCAGCTGTCGATGATCCGCGAGGGCATGCCGATCGACGCTGTGTCCGCCGCCTGGCCCGACCAGCCGTTCAGGGGCACGATCGCCACCATCGATCCTGTGATCGATCCGGCCACGCGCGCGGTCAGGGTCCGGGCCATCCTGCCCAATGGGGACAAGAAACTGAAGCCCGGCATGTTGCTGACCGTCAGCGTCCAGGCGAGCCAGCGGGAGTCGCTGGCGGTGCCGGAGCTGGCCGTGGTGGGAGATGGCGAGGATCGTTACGTCTTCGCGCTGGACGGCCGCATTGCCAAGCGGGTCAAGGTCAAGACCGGGATGCGCCAGAACGGCATGGTCGAGATATTGGGCGGCGTGAAAGCCGGTCAGCCCATCGTGACCGAAGGTGTCGTCAAATTGAGCGACGGAGCAAAAGTGCGGCTGGCAGGCGACAAGCCGCAATCCGGCACCGCCAAGGCCAAGGGCTGAGGACGCGCCGCTATGCAGTTGTCCGACCTGTCCGTCCGCCGCCCGGTATTCGCCGCGGTCGTCGCCGTGCTCCTCTGCATCGTCGGGGTGGTCGGCTATCTCAGCCTGTCGGTGCGCGAATATCCCGATACCGATCCGCCCATCGTTTCGGTCGAAACCATCTACACCGGCGCCGCCGCGTCGGTCGTGGAAACCCGCATCACGCAGCTGATCGAGGATGCGGTGGCGGGCGTGCAGGGCATCCAGACGATCACGTCCACGTCGGAGGATGGCCAGTCCGATATCAATATCGAATTTGATCCGTCTCGCGATATCGACAGTGCCGCCAATGACGTGCGCGACCGGGTCGGATCCGTGGTCGAGGATCTGCCCGAAGACGCGCTGGCGCCCGAAATCCGCAAGGTGGATTCCGACGCGCGCTCCATCCTCTTCCTCTCCATCTCCCGCCCCGGCTGGAGCTCCATCCAGATCAGCGATTATATCGACCGCAATATCGTCGATCGCTTTTCCGCCATCGACGGCGTCGCCCGCGTGTTCATCGGCGGGGAGGCGCGTCCGTCCACCCGCATCTGGTTCAACGCGGAAAAGCTGGCTGCATTCGGGCTGACGCCAGCGGATGTCGAAAATGCGCTGCGCACGCAGAATGTCGAATTGCCCGCCGGTCGTTTCGAATCGAAACAGCAAAACCAGACCCTGCGTGTCGAACGACCCTTCGCCACGCCACAGCAATTCGCCGACCTGGTGATCGGGCGCGGGGCGGATGGCTACCAGGTGAAGCTGGGGGACGTCGCGCGGATCGAAGAGGGGCCGGAAAATCCCTATAGCAGTTTCCGTTCCAATGGCGGCACCGCCATCGGCCTGGGCATCATTCGCCAGTCGGGCGCCAACACGCTGGAAGTGGCGCAAAAGGCCAAGGCGCTGATCAAGGATCTGGAACCCACGCTGCCGGCGGGCATGTCCATCGCTATCGGCACTGACGAAAGCCTGTTCATCGAGCGCGCGATCGAGAATGTCTATGATACGCTGCTGGAAGCGGCGCTGCTCGTCATCCTGGTCATCTTCCTGTTCCTGGGGTCCGTGCGCGCGACTCTGGTGCCGGCCGTCACCGTGCCGATCTGTTTGCTCGCGACCTGCGCGGTGATGTGGCTGCTGGGCCTGTCGATCAATCTGCTGACGTTGCTGGCATTCGTGCTGGCGATCGGCCTGGTGGTCGACGATGCGATCGTCGTCCTCGAAAATGTCTATCACCGCGTCGAGCAGGGCGACGATCCGCTGGTCGCGGCCTATTTGGGGTCGCGTCAGGTGGGCTTCGCGATCATCTCCACGACATTAGTGGTGTGCGCGGTCTTCGTGCCGATCATGTTCCTGGCGGGGCAGACCGGGCTGCTGTTCCGCGAACTCGCCATTGCCATGATCGCGGCGATCGGTTTTTCCGGCTTCATTTCCTTGAGCCTTGCGCCGATGCTCTGTTCCAAACTGCTCAAGACCGCCGAGCGCGGGCGATTGGCGCGCTGGGTCGATGACCGCTTCCAGCGGATCGAGGGCGGCTATGCCCGCTGGCTCGACCATGTGCTTCGCAAACCCGTGCTGCCGGTTCTGGGCGTGCTGCTGTTCCTGGGGGTCGCGGGTTTCTTCTTCACCCGCCTGCCGACCGAACTGGCGCCTGCTGAAGATACCGGCGTCGTCGAATCCAGCATCAGCGCGCCCGAAGGCACCGGCTATGACCAGATGCTGGCCTATATGCTCAAGATCGAGAAGGATCTCAATTTCCTGCGCAAGGATGGCACGCTGCAAAATCTGGTCGTGCGCGCGCCCGGCGGTTTTGGCACGACGGACGATTTCAACAGCGGTAATGTCATCGCCTTCCTGCGCCCGTGGGAAGATCGCAGCATCACCACCGCGGAAGTCGCGACCATCATCAACAAGGTGATCGCTGACCAGCCTGGCGTGCGCGGCAATGCGGCGCCGCGATCGGGGCTGGGCCGAGGACGCGGGTTGCCTGTCAATCTCGTGCTGGCCGGCGCGACCTATGAAGGGCTGGCGGCGGCGCGGGACCGGATCATGGCGGCGGCGGCCAATTATCCCGGCCTCATCAACCTCGACAGCGACTACAAGGAATCCAAGCCCCAGATGCGGATCGAAACCGATCTGCAACGGGCGGGCGACCTCGGCGTGTCGGTCAATGACGTCAGCCAGGCGCTGCAAAGCCTGCTTGGGTCCCGCCGCGTCACCACCTATGTCGACCGGGGCGAGGAATATCGCGTGCTGGTGCAGGCGGAGGATGAAGGGCGGGAAACCGTTGCCGATCTGGAGCGCATCAATGTCCGCAGCCGGACCGGCGCCCTGGTGCCCTTGTCCTCGCTGGTGACGGTGAAGGAAGTGGCCGGGCCACGTCAGCTCAACCGCTACAATAAATTGCGCGCGATCACGCTGACCGCCGCGCTGGCGCCGGGAACATCGCTGGGCGATGCGCTCACCTGGCTGGAAGGGCAGGCGCGGCAGTCGCCCGAAGTCATCGCGCTGGGCTATCGCGGAGAGAGCCAGTCCTTGCGCGAAACCGGCGGCGCGATCTGGCTGGTGTTCGGCCTCACCATCGTCGTGGTGTTCCTGTTGCTTGCCGCCCAGTTCGAAAGCTTCATCCATCCCGGCGTCATCATCGCGACCGTGCCGCTTGCGGTGGCGGGCGGCGTGCTGGGGCTGGCGCTGACTGGCGGATCGGTCAATCTCTACAGCCAGATCGGCATCGTCATGCTGGTCGGGCTGGCTGCGAAGAACGGCATTCTGATCGTCGAATTCGCCAACCAGTTGCGCGACGAAGGGCTGGAAATCGGACGCGCGATCCGGGAAGCCGCGCAGCGCCGTCTGCGCCCGATCCTCATGACGTCGATCGCCACCGTCATCGGCGCGCTGCCGCTGGTGATCCGAGGCGGCGCGGGGGCTGCGGCGCGCCAGTCGATCGGCGTGGTCGTGGTGTTCGGCGTCAGCCTGGCGACGCTGATCACGCTGTTCCTCATCCCCATCTTCTATTCGCGCGTTGCCAAGCGCACGGTTTCTCCGCAAACCGTCAGCCGCAAGCTGGAATCGGCGCTCAAGGATTCGCCCGAACCAGCCGAATGAGTGACAAGCGCGGGGGTGGTGTTGCCGATGAACGGAATTGCGTCACAGGGTCAGTTGCGCCTGTCCTATCTGCGGTGGGCGCTCGTGACCGTGCCAGCCATCGTGTTTCTGGGGTTTCTGTCGGGCCAGCTCGCCAATAGCGGCTATGGCAATCGCTGGTTCGATGCGCTCGACAAGCCGGGGCTGATGCCGCCGGGCTGGGCGTTCGGTGTCGCCTGGACGATCCTTTATGTGCTGATGGCGCTGGCGTTCGCGATCGTCCTGCATGCGCGGGGGGCGCAGGGGCGGGGCGTGGCCATCGGCCTGTTTCTGCTGCAACTGGTGATGAACCTTGCCTGGTCGCCGCTTTTCTTTCGCCTGCATCAGGTAAGCGCCGCGCTGGTCCTGATCATCGCGCTGATCGTGGTCGTCAGCCTTACCATCCGCTACTTCTGGCGCATTCGGCGGGTGGCGGGCCTGTTGCTGCTGCCCTATCTGGCCTGGCTGTGTTTCGCCTCATATCTCAATTATGAAATTGGCCGCCTCAATCCTGATGCGGAAACCCTTGTCGCTCCGGCGCTCAGGACCCAAGTAAGATAGACAAAGGCGCCGGTCGCGCCGCAGGAAGGACAAGAGCAATGCAGAGCGAGAACCGCTTTTTCGACGATCTGGCCAAGCTGGTCAACGGCGCGGCCGGCACCATGGCCGGCATGACCCGCGAATTTGAATCCAACGCGCGGGAAAGGGCCAAGGAATGGATTGGCGGCATGGACTTCGTGTCGCGCGAGGAATTCGATACGGTCAAGGCCATGGCGCAGGCGGCGCGCGAAGAAGTTGAAGCGCTCAAGGCCCGGATCGACGCGCTGGAGGGCAAGGCGGGCGAACCCGTCACCAAGAGCGTGAAGACGGTCAAGCCCAAGGCGAGCGAAACACTGGACCGCAGCATCGAGGGTGTCGCCCCGTTGCCGGACGACGCCAACTGAGCGACTGTCCTTTGCCGTCCTGCGGTGTTAAGGCGCGCCGATGATGGATAGCGACGAATTTGAACAGGGCGGCCAGGAAGCCGCGCCGATCGATATGCTTGCCGCCTATTTCGAGGCGCACGGATGGAGCTTCGACCAGGTCGGCGAGGATGAGATCGTCGGCAACACGCAGGGGTCCTGGGCGCAATATGAATTGCGCGGCATCTGGCGTGACGAGGATCAAGTGCTTCAGCTGCTGGTGTTGCCCGACGTCCGTGTGGCGGAGGACAAACGCGGGGCGATCTACGAAACGCTGGGGCTTATCAACGAACAGCTCTGGATCGGTCATTTTGAGCTATGGTCGTCCAGCGGCATCGTGCTGTTTCGCCATGGCGCGTTGCTGGGCGCGGGTGGCACGTTGACGCTCGATCAGGCGCAATTGCTCGTGGAAACCGCCATTGACGAGTGCGAACGCTTTTACCCGGTTTTTCAGTTTGTGCTCTGGGGCGGCAAGTCGCCATCCGAGGCGATTTCTGCGAGCCTGATCGAAACCCGGGGCGAGGCCTGATCCATGGCGACAGGCTGGCCCCCGCATCTGTTTCTTGTCGGCTGCGGCAATATGGCCGGACAGATGCTGCATCGCTGGCTGGCCTGCGGACTGGACCCCGATCGCGTCACCATTTTGCGGCCAAGCGGTCGGCCCGTCGCGGATGGCGTGCGGGTCGTGACGGCTTATCCCGACGCCCTGCCGCAAGGTACGACCGTCATGCTGGGCATGAAGCCCCATCAGATCGCTGACGTGGCAGAGCAGCTGGCGCCGCTTTGCACCACTGATACCGTGATGCTGTCGATCCTGGCCGGCACGACGCTGGCCGACCTGCGCGCGCGCTTTCCGTCCGCGCGCGACGTCGTGCGGGCCATGCCCAATCTGCCCGTGGGAATCGGGCAGGGCGTGGTCGCGCTCTATACCGATGAACAGGCGTCTTCGGCCGGTAGGACGGAGGCCGGCGCATTGATGGCGCCGCTGGGCCTTTGCGAATGGATAGCCGATGAAGCGCTGTTCAATCGGGTGACGGCGCTGTCGGGCTGCGGCCCGGCCTTTCTCTTCCGCTTTATCGATGCGCTGGCGCGGGCCGGCGAAGCGATCGGCATTCCCCCTGAGCAAGCGGCCCGTATGGCGATGGCGACGGTGCAAGGAGCAGCCACCATGGCGGCGGCCCAAGAGAACCCCGCTACGCTGGCCGATCAGGTGGCAAGTCCCGGCGGCATGACGCGCGAAGGTCTGAACGTCCTTGATGCCGATGACCGGCTGCTGACGCTTTTGACCGACACGCTGGAAGCGGCCCGGGATCGCGGGGAGGCGATGGCGCGCGGACACTGAAGGTCGGTTTCCCTTCGCAGGGCATTACGCTAAAGGCCCCGCGATTAAATTGTGGAGTGCGCCATGCTGTCCCCCGATGCCCCGATCCTGCTGCTGACGACTGGCGGCACCATCGACAAAATCTATTTCGACGCCCTGTCCGATTATCAGGTGGGTGAAACCGTGATGGCGAAGCTGCTCGATGTGGCCCGCGTCAAACGCCCCTTCCGGATCGAGGAAGTGACGCGCAAGGATAGCCTGGAACTGGACGATAACGACCGCGCGCTGATTGCGGCCCGCGTCGCCGCCGCGCGAGAGCGGCACATCGTCATCACCCATGGTACCGATACCATGACTGAAACGGCCAAGATGCTGAAAGGCATAGAGGGCAAGACGATTGTGCTCGTCGGCGCGCTGGCTCCCGCGCGATTTGGCGAAAGCGACGCCAGCTTCAACCTGGGCATGGCCTTTGCGACGGCGCAGGTCGCTGATCCGGGCGTCTATATCACCATGAGCGGATCAGTCTTCCGCGCGGATAAGGTGGTCAAGGATCGCGCCAAGGGCGCTTTCGTCCCGGTCGAGGACGGGGCGGCCTGAACATGCGTCTTACATATTGTCCAACGTTGCGGAGTGCCGTCATGAAGGCCGTTCACGCATTTTCTATCTTGATGCTTGGCGCTCTTGCCGCCCTGCCGATGCCCGCAGCAGCATCGGAGATTTCGACCCATGTCTTGGACCTGGCGACCGGCACCGGCGGCGCGGGAATCCCTGCCACGCTGGAACGCAAAAATGACGCTGGGGACTGGGTTGCTGTCGGCAGCGCGACGACCGATGCCAATGGCCGTGTGCGCGACTTCGGGCCGGGCGTGGCGACCCCGCCGGGCATCTATCGCATCCGCTTCGACATCAGCCGCTACAAGGGCGCGGGACCCAAGCCCTTTTTCCCTGAAATCGACATTGTTTTCCGCGCTGATGACGACAGCGCCCATTATCATGTGCCGGTCGTCATGAGCCCCTATGGCTATAGCAGCTATCGCGGCAATTAGAGGGCCAATCGGGAACCTCGCTGTGCCATTTAGTATTGATCCTGCCGGGTGGCACCACGATGAGGAGTAGGACGAAATTATGGCCGATTATCAGGTCGAACAGGAACGCCCGGCAACGACGACCACGGTGATTGAGCGTCGCAGTGGTGGCGGCATGACGCTGGCGATCCTTTTGCTGGTCGTCGTGGTGGCGGTCGCTGCCTTTTTCCTGATCAGCAGCGAAACCAGCAAGGACAATGCTGTGTCCAGCGCAGCCTCACAGGTCGGCGAAGCGGCCAGCAGCGTGGGTGACGCGGCGCAGGATGCCGCTGGCGCAGTGAAGGATCAGTAAGCTTCAGTCGCCGCGATAAGAGCGAAAAAAAGGAGCGCATCGACAGGTCGACGCGCTCCTTTCTATGTCTCAAAATGATGAGCGATCAGCCTTCGACCTTCGCATATTTGGGCGCGGCTTCATTCAGGATGCGCAGGATCTTCTGCAGCGCGCTCGGCTCGTCCGTTTCTTCCATAGCGGCCAGTTCGCGAGCAAGCCGGCTCGAGGCAGCTTCGAAAATCTGGCGTTCGGAATAGCTCTGTTCTGGCTGATCGTCGGCACGGAACAGATCGCGGGTCACTTCGGCGATCGACACGAGATCGCCCGAATTGATCTTCGCCTCATATTCCTGCGCGCGGCGCGACCACATGGTGCGCTTGACCTTGGGCTTGCCCTTGAGCGTTTCCATGGCCTCTTCCAGCGTCTTGTTGGACGACAGCTTGCGCATCCCCACGCCTTCGGCCTTGTTGGTCGGCACGCGAAGCGTCATGCGCTCCTTTTCGAACCGAAGCACATATAGCTCCAATTCCATGCCCGCGATCTGCTCCTTCTGAAGCTCGATCACACGGCCGACGCCATGCTTGGGGTAAACGACATAATCACCAACGTCAAAGGACAGCGCCTTGGCAGCCATTTGATACCTTTCCAATTCTAACGGGAGGCGGGCCGTCGCGAAGCAGCGAGACAAAGCGGAATGCCACAATGTGCCCGGCGCGACCCGTCAAGACATGAAGTTCATTCTCCAGGGCCGCATTCAGGGAAATCCGACCGTTGCGGCCGCTTTTAGCAGATTCGTAACAAAATTACCACCCCCAGACACAATGGTCGGGGGTGTGGCATATTTCGGGACCTGGCAGCGCAGAGACGGGCTTAGTCGCCCTTGCCCGGTTCGGGCGAGAAAAACTGCTCCAGCTTGTTTTCAACGCCATTCATGGCTTCGGCATCCGCAGGGGCATCGCCCTTTACCGTGATATTGGGCCATTCGGCGGAATATTTGGTGTTGAGCTCCAGCCATTTTTCAAGGCCGTTCTCGGTATCGGGCAGGATCGCCTCGGCAGGGCATTCCGGCTCGCACACGCCGCAGTCGATGCATTCATTGGGGTTGATGACCAGCATATTTTCCCCCTCGTAGAAGCAATCCACGGGGCAGACCTCGACGCAATCCATGAATTTGCAGCGGATGCAATTGTCGGTCACGACATAGGTCATTGTTCGGGCACTCTTGTCCTTGGGAAAAGCGCCGCCCTGCTATGCCCGCCACGCGCGAACGTCAATGAGGATATTATTGGCGTGCATTAAGAGACGGTTTGGCGCGGCCCGATGGCTAATCCCGCCCTGCGCGCAACGCCGCGCCGCCGGCAAAAGGGGTGATCGCGACCAGCAGCAGCGACGCAGCCGCCAGGAATTTGAACGCCGCCCCGCTGCCATCGCTCATCGTGCCTGCGCCAAAAATGAGCAGCGGCACGGCAAGAGGCAGCGCAAGTAGTCCAGCCAACGCGCCACTGGAGCGCAAACCTGCGGTTAGCGTGGCGACAAGCAGCCCAAGCGCCGCCAGCCCCGGCGTGCCGACCAGCAGCCCAAGCTCAAGGCGAGCCATAGCCGCGGCGTCGAGTTTCAGCAGCGCGGCGGCGGGCACGGTCGCCAGCATCAACGGCGGACCAAAGCCGATCCAATGCGCCAGCAGGCGGGCCAATATGATCCATTCCTCGCCAATGTCGCGCGCGGCCAACTGATCCAGCACGCCGGCTTGCACATCCGGGGCGATCAGCCGATCCACCGGCAGCAGGCTGGCCAGCAGCGCGGCGATCCAGAGCATGCCGCCTCCTGTCCGTGCAAGCAGCGCGGCATCGGGGCCAACGGCGAAAGGGAACAGGCTGGCGACGAGCAGGAGGAAAGCGACGGGAAGCCACATCCCCCCCGACGCCCAGGCCAACCGCAGGTCGCGGCGAATGAGCAGCCACAAGAGCCTCATGCGGCATCTGCCTGATGATCGGGAAGGTGGATCGTGACGGGCGCCATGATGGGCAGCGGTTGGTGGGACGCGGCAACGACGATACCTCCGGCACTCAGATGGCGACCGACGGCCTGGCCAAGCAGGTCGAGCGAGACCGTGTCGAGGCCATTGCCCGGTTCGTCCAGGAGCCAGATGGCAGCGCCGCTGGCAATGACCCTTGCCAGCATGGCGCGCTTGCGCTGGCCGGTGGAAAGCATCCGCACCGGGACCTCCGCGAGGGGGGTAAGCGCCATCGCATCCATCGCCGCGTCCACCTGTGCTGCGTCTGCCCTGTCGATTGCAGCCCAGAAAGACAGTGCCTTATGCAGCGACACTTCATTGTCCAGCGCCAGCTTTTCATCGCATAGCGCAACGCCGCCGCTGCGCATCACCGATCCGCTGAATGCCGGGAGAAGGCCGGCGCACAGACGCAACAGGCTGGACTTGCCCGCGCCATTGGGCCCGGTAAGCATCGCGCCGCCCCCCGATGTGAGGGAGAGGCTGACCCCGCGAAACAGCATCCGCCCGCCGCGCACGCAGGCGACGTCATCCAGCCGCAGCGCCGCGCCGGTCATGATGCGACCATATCCTCCAGCACATGCATGTCGATGTCCGACAGACCGAAATGATGGCCGATCTCATGCACGACGACATGGGTTATGAGCGCGTCGAGCGGCACGCCGGTTTCGACCCATTCGTCGAGCAGGGGCCGGCGGAACAGGTGAACGGTGGGTGGCGTGTCGCCTGTCTGCGCCTCCTGCCCGACCGGACGCCCGGTGTAGAGCCCGGTCAGGCCGAAAGGATCGTCAATGTCCATCTCTCGTAGCGTGTCCGCGTCGGCGAAGTCCTCGACGAACAGCACGACATTGGCCAGGTGCGCGCGAAAGGGATCGGGCAGGCGGTTCAGCGCCTCCAGCGCAAGCGTTTCAATCTCCTGCGCGCTAGGCGCAAAGCGCGGCGGTTGACGGGTCTGCGACATGACTGCCACATAAGCGCAAAGCGTCGCCAAGGGATAGAGACATGATTGCCAGATTGACCGAGGAAGAGCGCGCCGCAGCGCTCGCCCGATTGCCGCTATGGACCGCCGTCGCCGATCCGGATGGCCTGTCCCGCCGCTTCACCTTTGCCGACTTCAATGCCGCTTTCGGCTTCATGACGCGGGTGGCCATATTGGCGGAAAAGGCGGACCATCATCCCGAATGGTCCAACGTCTATAACCGCGTCGACATTGTGCTGACCACGCATGATGCTGGGGGCTTGTCACAGCGTGATGTGGACCTGGCGCAGGCGATCGACGCGTTGATCGAGTGATCAGCGATAGCTGAGCTGCGTTTCGATGCGGTCGTCATAGCCCTTCAATGCGGCGATGACCGACGGATCATTGGCATAGCGCCGGCGCAACATGGCCAGGCGCGCGTCCGTGCCCCGGCAAAGCTCGTCGATATTTTCCTGAATGAAGGCGCGGCGTTCCGCGTCATAGGGGTCTTCGCCGCGAAAATGGTCGCAACCATCCCGCGCCACCATGAATTCCGTCACCTCCCGCGGGAAGGGCGCGGCGCTGGCGGCGACGTCCGAAGGGGGCAGGTCGAGCGGGAAATAGGGGGCAGGCTGCGTCCGCACGGTGACGACAGGGCTGGCCGGCATGGGTGCTGCGGCCACCTTGGCCGGTGCGGGCTTCGGCGGTTCAACGGGCTGGGGCGCTGGCGGCTCGGGAGCAGCAGCCTGCGCGGCAGGCGGCTGGGGCGGCTGGGCGTCATTGCCCGCCTGCGCGCTGTCATCAGACGCGCGGCAGCCGGCGGTCAGCGCCAGCATCATAGCCATCGGAACCAGCACAATAGGCCTGCTCACCCGATTTCCTCCCGCAAGCTGGCGATCAAATCCGCGACATGCGGCAGGCGCGACTCTTCCTCGTCAAGGATCGCCAGAAACGCCGCCCGCCTATAGTCGGCCAGCATCTCGGGCGGAAGCCGACTTGCCGCAGGGACACTCGAATTCACGATGTCCAGAAGCCGTTCGATGCCGTGCAGCCGCCCCCATAGATAATCATTTTCCCGATAGACGCGGCTGAAGAACGCACCGAAGTTGTTGAATTCTATTCCTTTCAACGTGGCTTCCGCCCCGCCTGGGCGAATGGCGGCGCAATCTTCGGGTGAGATCCGGTCGACCTTGACGGGATCATATTCATCCAGAGTGTCACCCTGGAGCAACGGTAGCGAGGCAATGTCGGTGAAGAGGAAGCCGAGATAGGCCAGCAACATGGTGCGGCGACCCACCTTTGGCAGTCCGGCGAGAGCCTCCGCCAGCATCTCGTCGGCCGATTCGTCACGGGCTTTGAGGTCGCGCGCCGCCGCCACCGCCTCCAGCGCGGCGGCTGCATCCGTGGGGACGGCTTTCGCCGCCGCTATGACGCTGTCGCCGTAAAAATCATGGTCCTCGCATTCGGCATAGAGCGACAGCGCACCGTAAATGGCGTCATGCATGGCGAGCACCGCGGCATCTTCGGCCTCAGCTTCGATTTCCAGCGTTTCGGCCAGGCGGCGGGCCAGGAAGCGCAAGCGGCGAATGCGAAACGCCAGGTCATGGGCGCGGAAGAAGGCAACGGGCGCCGCTGCCGATCCGCCATTGTCGCTCAGTTGGTCAGCGCCCTGGCCGCGCACTGCGGCCCAGACCGACTGGCGATAGGCTTCGCGCATCATGGCACTGTCTTCCCCGCTCAACTGGAAGAGGAGCGCACACAGCGATTCGACGATGCCCGACAATTTCAGATGGCCATAAGCGGGGTAGGCGAAGCCGGCGGCCCCCGCCGCGCGCTGCTGCGCCTTGGCGCGCCAGGCTGACAGGCGCGCGGGCGTCGGCCGGTCCAGAAACAGCATGCGCCCGACCGCGCTCTCCACATCCGCCTCGATCCCGGGACGCAGCGCGTCGAAAATACGGCGCATCCGGCGGATGCGCGCGGAATGACGGTCAATGACATCCAGATTGTCGCGAATGGGTTGTTCACGCGGGATGTCGGACAGCGCGCCAAAGATGGTCCGAAAAAAGCCGGGAAGAGGCTGGGTTGCTCCGCTCGGCAGCTCTTCCTGCTGCCCTTCCTTGTTGAGGCGGATGGAGCGATGGCCGGGCTTGGGATCGATATAGACAAAACGCCGGTCCACCTCGCGCCGGGACGGGCGGTTGCGCAGCGCGCCGATCGCCTGAGCAAAAGGGGCATTGGCCAGCACCGATCCGTCGATCAGCACCGCGTCCTCGGCGCTGCCCCGCGCGGCATGGCGGGGCAGGGCACGCGCCAGGAACGTATCGCGAGTCGGCCAGTTGCGATGTTTGCGCATGAGCACCCGGTCCAGTTCCCGCACGGTAAAGGGGGGGAAGGCGCCGGGGAAGCTGGCCGTCGCCCGCGCCGCGAACACCAGTTCGGACGCATCGGCGAACAGCCTTTCGCCCCGCCCGCGCGCGCGAAAGCCGATCGAAAGCCGATGCTCTGTCTCGATCACCTGGGGCGGGCTGTTGAGGTTGAGGCTTTGGGGATGGCCTTCAAAATCGGTGACGGTAACGAACAGGTCGAGCGGGTGCCCGTCGGGCAGCAGCGGCGGCCCACGATCGGCCGCCGCCATCGCGTCGAAGGCATCGAGCAACATGGTTGTGAAGATTTCGCCGCCGAACGGGGGTTCGAACCAGCGTGACCGGATGAAGCGCGACAATTTCATCCGCACCTCTTCGCGGGTGCCGGGGGCCACGGTGCGTTCTACCGCATCGCCCGGATGTCGCGCCGCCATCCAGACGAGCGGGGTCGCCCAGAATTTGGTGAAGGCGCGGGCCGGGCGGGCGTCAGGGTCGAGCAACTGGTCGACATCGGCATTTTGAAGCCACAGGTCCGTCAAAGGCTCCAGCGACTGGCCCGTCTCGATCGCCTGCGCCAGGAATATGCCGTTGATGCCGCCCGCGCTGGCGCCAGCGATGATGTCGGGCATGATCCGCAGACGAATGCCGCTCTGCGCCTCGATCGCCCCGATCAATGCGCGATAGACGGCCTCGCTGCCGCTGCTGGGGGCGGCGTCATCGTGATAGGCGCGGCTGGCGCGGGCGAGCCGCCACACTTCCTTGGTGATGCCGTGCATGTAGATGGCCAGGCTGATGCCGCCGTAGCAGACCAGCGCAAGCCGCAATTCCCGCTCCTTCATGGCGTCAGGGTCGCAGAGGCAGAGCGCATTGTCGAGGGCGATGATCGGCCGCCATCCCCTCCAATGACGTCAGTCAATTGTGAGTTCCGCCCAGATCGGCAGATGGTCAGACGCCTTGCGCGCGGCCGCGCTGTCGTGGACGCCGCAACTCTTCAGGGTCAGCCGATCGCAATGCATGATGCGATCCAGCCGCGCCACGGGGCGGCGGGCGTGGAAGCTTCGGCCGCACGGAGCGAAATTATAATGCCGGCTGAAATCGGCTAGGCACCCGCCATTCGCGCTCCATTCGTTAAGGTCGCCCATCAGGATGGTGGGCAAGCGGTCGCCCTGTGCAGCGGCGTGGATGACCGCCGCCGCCTGCCGCCGCCGCCACAGTCCCGACAGGTCGAGATGCATCCCGAACACGCGTACTGTCATGCCCTTTGCCGTGACTTCGGCCATGGTCGCGCCACGCGGCTCCAGATAAGGCAGATGCAGCACGTCATGCGCGCCGATTTCCGCCTCCTTGCGCACCAGTATCGCATTGCCATGCCAGCCCATGGAGTCGGTCTGGATGTTGAGGGGCACGGATTTATAGCTGCTCAACGTATCGAGCAGCAGCGGCGGAATGGCGGCCGATCGTACGCCGAAACGCCGGTCCGCTTCCTGCAAGGCGACGATGTCGGCGTCCACCTCGCCCAAAACTTCGAGTACCCGTTTCGGGATGCGTCGCCGATCGGTGCCAATGGCCTTGCGGATATTGTAACTGGCGACGCGGATCGTTTTCATGCCGTTTCAAATGCCCGAGCCTGCGCGATGTTTCCATGGGGCAGGCAATCGTTCTTGAATTGTTCCGTGCGTTTCGCCATGACAGGCCATGGCCAAGGCAAAGCGCAAATTCGTCTGTCAGCAATGCGGCACCGTCACCAGCCGATGGCAGGGACAGTGTGAGGATTGCGGCGAATGGAACAGCATTGTCGAGGAGGCCGGAGAAACCGTCTTTTCCGCGCGCCATGACCTGCAAAATGGCGGCCGGGCGATCACGCTGGTGGGCCTCGATAGCGCGGTCGAACTGCCACCGCGCACCAGCACCGGCATTGCCGAGTTCGATCGGGCGTTGGGGGGCGGCATCGTCCATGGCTCCGCGACGCTGATCGGCGGCGATCCGGGCATCGGCAAATCGACCCTGCTGCTCCAGGCGGCGGCGCGTATCGCCATGCGCGGTCTGTCGGTCGCCTATATCAGCGGCGAGGAAGCGGCTGATCAGGTGCGGCTGCGCGCGCAGCGGCTGGGCCTTGGCACCGCGCCGGTCAAACTGGCGAGCGCGACATCCGTGCGCGACATATTGACCACGCTGGGGGAGGGACCGCCACCCGCGCTGCTCATCATCGATTCCATTCAGACGATGCACAGCGACCTGATCGAGGGCGCGCCCGGCACCGTCAGCCAGGTGCGCGCCTCTTCCCAGGAGCTGATCAAATTCGCCAAGCAACGCGGCACCGCGCTCATTCTGGTCGGCCATGTCACCAAGGATGGCAGCATCGCCGGGCCGCGCGTGCTGGAACATATGGTCGATACCGTGCTGGCGTTCGAGGGCGAGCGCAGCCACCAATATCGCATCCTGCGCGCGGTCAAGAATCGCTTTGGCGGCACGGATGAAATCGGGGTCTTTGCGATGGTCGCCGAGGGGCTGGAGGAGGTCGCCAACCCGTCAGCCCTGTTCCTCACCAACCGGGACGAGACTGTGACGGGCGCGACCGTCTTTCCCGCGCTGGAAGGAACGCGGCCTGTGCTGGTGGAGATACAGGCGCTGGTGGTGCGCCTGTCCAGTGGCGCAACGCCCCGCCGCGCGGTCGTTGGCTGGGACAATGGCCGGCTGGCGATGATCCTGGCCGTACTGGAGGCGCGCTGTGGCCTCAGCTTTTCGACGGCCGAAGTCTATCTCAATGTCGCAGGTGGCTATCGCCTGTCCGATCCGGCGGCTGACCTTGCCGTCGCGGCCGCGCTGATCTCCGCGCTGTCGGAACGGCCGGTGCCCGCCGATATCGTGCTGTTCGGCGAGGTAGCCTTGTCCAGCGAGATCCGGCCCGTCGCACATGCGCCGCTGCGCCTGCGCGAAGCCGCCAAACTGGGGTTCAACCGCGCCTTCGTGCCGGCGTCCGCCAGCGATGGCGTGAAGGGTATAGCGGTGAGCGGTTTTCGGACGCTCGCGCAGCTGGTTGACCAGATGCTGGGACGCGGATAGCCACGCAGGCGATGAACGCCGTCGATATTCTTGTTCTGCTGGCCATCGGCGGCTGTGCCGTGCTGGGCCTGTTGCGCGGTTTCGTGCTGGAAACGCTGTCGCTGATCGCCTGGGTGCTCGCGATCTTCGCGATCCGTCTCTGTCATGCGTCGGCCGCCGAGCTGCTCAGCGCCTTCGTCCGCTCGCCCAGCGGCGCAGCCGTTCTGGCGCTTATATTGGTGTTTGGCGTGACCTTCGGTGCGGGCAAGCTGCTCGCCCACGCGATCGGCCGACGAACGCGCCAGTCGGTACTGGGGCCGGTCGACCGGGTGTTGGGCGCAGGCTTCGGCGCGGTAAAGGGCCTGATCGGCGCGACGCTGATCTTCCTCGCCTTCAGCCTCGTCTACGACACATTCTATGGCAGCGGCGCGCGCCGGCCCGACTGGCTGAGCGACGCGCGCACCTATCCGCTGCTCAATGCCAGCGGGCAGGCGATCAGCGCCTTTCTTGCCGAACAGCGCGCCAAGCAGCCCGCGCCCGAGGATCGCTGAGGCTTCAGTCGTAGCTTTTGCCGGTATGCTGGGTGACGTTGGCGTCGCCGCTGACCTGATCCTGATGCAATTCCTCGCCATGCCAGATGTTGCGGGCCAGGAAGATGACAATGACGATCGCCAGGATGAGGGCAACGACCCAGCATCCCGCGCGTTGCAGGCGGCGGGCGCTGGGCTGTTCGGAAGGGGGCATGCGTTCGGTCATGGGAACCCAAGCGTCCGCCGGCAGCAACGGTTCCGCTATCCGTTAACCCAGGATCAGAGCCAGCCCTTTTCCCGATAGGCCGTGGCCGTTGCCTTCAGGCCATCCTCGGTCGGGATTTGAGGCATCCACAAGCGGCGGGGCGGCTGCATCGTCGGCGCGACCACCCAGTCGGGATGGCAGAAATATGCCACGCGATCGGGGGTCAGCTTTGCCTTGCCGCCGCGGATCATCCGGTCCGCCTGTGCCGCCATGCCCAATGCCCAGCGCGGCGTCGCCACTGTTCGCACCTGCCGCCCGACCGCTCGGCCAATCGCTGCGCCAAAGTCGTGATGATCCCATCCGCCCGGCGTGCCGTCATCAACTTCGTAGGTGCGGGCGAGGCTGTTTTCGGTTTCCTTCGCCGCCGCCAGCAACAGCCGCGCAAGATCACCGACATGGATGACCGACAGCCGCCCGCCGGGGGGCAGCATCATGATCCCGCGCTTGGCCATGCGGAACAGTTCCAGCATTTCGCGATCATTGGGGCCGTAAATGGCGGGAGGACGCACGATCGTCCAATCGAGCGCGCTCGCCTTCACATGGCGTTCGGCCAGCGCCTTCGACCAGCCATAATCCGACAATTCGGGTTCGCGCGCGGCAAGGGAGGATATATGCACCAGGCGGCGGATGCCGCGCCGACGCATGGCGTCGACGACCGCCACTGTGCCGCGTGCATTGCCGGCTTCGAAACCGGCTCGATCGGGCGCGTTGACGACGCCAGCGATGTGAATGACGGCGTCGGCATCGCGCACCAGCGTATCGAGCGCGGCCGCATCATCCAGCGATCCCGGCACCCATTTCAGCCTGGCGCGGGGCGGTTGCGCGCGTCGCGTCAAGGCGTTGACGCGCAGGCCCTCGCCCAAGGCCTGTTCCAGCACGTCCGTGCCGACAAAGCCGGTCGCGCCGGTCATGGCGATGCGAAACGGTGCCATGGCTCAGATCATCGCCAGATGATCGCGATGGACCAGCACCGACCGGGGCATTTCACCCAGCAGCGCGGGAATATCCTCGCTGCGGCGACCGGCAATCCTGGCGGCTGCAACGCTGTCATATTCGATAAGGCCGCGAGCGATCACGCGGCCGTCCTGCGCCACGATGTCGATGACATCACCCCGTTCAAATACGCCCTCGACCCGCGCGACCCCGGCCGGCAGCAGGCTGTTGCCCTTGGCCAGCGCCCGTTCGGCACCCGCGTCCACGATGACCCGCCCCTGAGTCGTCAACCGGCCCGCCAACCAGCCCTTGCGCGCGCCCTTGCCCTGTGCGGCCAGAAAGATGGAGCCACGGCCGCCATTCGCCCAATGCGACAGCGGTGCGTCGACCTTGCCGGAGATGATCGCCAAATGCGCGCCCGCCCCGGTGGCGATGCGGGCGGCCTGGATCTTGGACACCATGCCCCCTGATCCCATACCCGACGCAGAGCTGCCGTCCGCCATCGCCGCGATCCGCGCGTCGATCGTTTCGATCGTTTCTATCAACATGGCGGTCGCATCGACCTGCGGGTTGGCGGTGTAAAGCCCGTCGACATCGGAAAGCAGGACAACCGCGTCAGCCCGTGCCGCCTGTCCGATACGCGCCGCCAGCCGATCATTGTCGCCGAACCGGATCTCGGCCGTCGCCACGCTGTCATTTTCATTGACCACGGGCACGACATCGAGCGTCATCAGCCGCTCCAGCGTTGCCGACGCATTAAGGTAGCGTCGCCGGTTTTCCAGGTCGTCCAGTGTTACCAGCATTTGCGCGGCAGTGATGCCTTGCTGATCGAGCAGGCTTGCCCAGCATTGCGACAGCGCGATCTGCCCGGTGGCGGCGGCGGCCTGCGCGTCTTCCAGCGACCCGCGCCCGCCCTTGGGCAGGTTAAGCCGCCTGGCGCCCAGCGCAATGGCGCCGGAGGAAACGATAATGACCTGCTGCCCCGCCGCCTTTCGTGCCGCGATGTCCGCGACCAGCGTGCGTAGCCAGTCCACGCGCACCTGCCCTGCCGGATCGACGAGCAGCGCCGAGCCAATCTTTATGACGAGGCGGCGGACCAGGGCAGGGGGGAAGCCGGAGAGGGATGACATGGCGATCTGGAATACAATCCGTTCGATTCGGGCTTGTCGAGAACCCCCGCGCACCGTTCTCGACAAGCTCGAACCGAACGGAGGCGGGCTACAGAGTCGTCAAATCGGCGACCAGGGTTTCTCGGCCTCGGGCGCGTCTTCTTCCTCGCCTTGGGCCGGCGTATCCAGCATCGGCAACACTGCGTCCAGCAGCGCGCCCACGCCCTCGCCGGTCGCGCCCGAAATGATGAACACATCCTCGACGCCGGCTTCCTCGCGCAATTGGCTGGCAATATCTTCCATCAGTTCCTGGCCGAGCAGATCGCCCTTGTTGAGCGCCACCAGCTGCGGCTTTTCATCCAGGCCGCCGCCATAGGCCGCCAGTTCATCGGTCACGATGCGGAAGGCGTCGACGGGATCGTCTCCGGTCGCGTCGATAAGGTGCAACAGCACCCGGCAGCGTTCGATATGGCCAAGGAACCGATCGCCAATCCCCGCGCCTTCGGCGGCGCCTTCGATCAGGCCGGGAATATCCGCCAGCACGAATTCGCGATCGCGGTGCAGCACCACGCCCAGTTGCGGCTTTGTGGTGGTGAAGGCATAGGCGCCGACCTTCGCCTTGGTATTCGTCACCTGATTGATGAGGGTCGACTTGCCGGCATTGGGCATGCCGACGAGGCCCACATCGGCCAGCAGCTTCAACCGCAGCCATACCCACATTTCCTGGCCCGGCCAGCCGGTGCCATGCTGACGCGGGGCGCGATTGGTGCTGGTCTTGTACGACAGGTTGCCGCGGCCGCCATCGCCGCCGCGCAGCAGGGTGATGCGCTGGCCCACTTCGGTGAAGTCGGCGAGCAATTCCTGCTCATATTCCATCGACCCGTCTTCATCATCCTCCGTCCCCTCGATCGGGGTGGGATCGGACAGGATTTGCGTGCCGACGGGGACTTTGATGACCAGGTCGTCTCCGCCCGCGCCATAGCGATTCTTGCCCATGCCGGGCTGGCCGCGCTGCGCCTTGAAATGCTGCGTGTAGCGAAAGTCGATCAGCGTGTTGAGGCCGGCCACCGCTTCAAAGATGATGTCGCCCCCCTTGCCGCCATTGCCGCCGTCCGGGCCGCCATATTCGACATATTTTTCGCGCCGAAAGCTGACCGCGCCGGGACCGCCCCAGCCGGACTTGATATAGATTTTCGCTTGATCGAGGAAATGCATGGCGCGCCCATAGCCCCATTGGCGCGAAAGTTAAACCTTGGCTTGCTCTGCGATCGTCGCAGCTTCCTGCATCAATGCAAAGCTAAGGCTGCGCGTCGCGATTTCGCGCGCCTTGGCCCGTGGCAATCCGATGGCGGCCGCCATGGGACCGCCCAGTTGCGAATCGCCCAGGGCAAGCAGGACCAGCATCAGCGTATTTTCCCGGATCAGCCCAGCAAGGTTTGCGCTGAGCGCGCTGCCGGCCAGCCGGTCGACCAGCCGGTGAATCGCCTCCACCACCGGGTCGAGCGCATCTTCGTTCCCTGACGCCAGCATCCAGCTCGCCAGCGCCCCGGCGCCCTGCGCGTCAAAGGCGTCGAAGGTCATGTCGACGATGGCGCGGGGGCCGACTTCGCCACGGCGAGCGGCGTCGACCGTCTCCCCGATGCGGGCGGTGATAGTTTCTGCCAGATGCGCCGCCAGCGCCTTCTGCAATCCGGCCGCCGATCCGAAATGGTGGAGAAGGTTGGCATGAGTGCGATCGATCCGGCTGGCCACGGCCTTTAGCGTGACCGCCTGGGGTCCTGCTTCGATTAACAGGGCGCGCGCGGCCTCCATGGCGGCGAGGCGGCTCTGGTCGGGGCTAAGGCGTACACGTTTTGTTGACATAAGTGTCAGTTGCTCTTATTTACATCAATGTCAGTAAGTAAGTAACGGAGGCGTCCCATGACACCCGCCGATCTCACCATCACCCCGCGCGACCGTCGTTTTGGCCGGAACCGCAGGACGAAGCGACATTGGCTGAACAGCGATCCGATCGCCACGGCTTTCTTCAATGCCCTGTCGATCACCTTCCCACGCGGCGAAGCCTTTTTCATCGAATCCGTGCGCGCATTTCGCGATGGCGCGCCTGAACAGCTTGCGCGGGAAGTTGCGGCATTTACACGGCAGGAGGTCGCGCACAGCCGGGAGCATATTGCGTTCAATGCCCAAGTCACGGATCATGGCTATGACGTGTCGCGGCTGGACGCTGACGTGACGATGGTTTTGAACCTTGCAAAGCAGCGGCCGCCGATCATCAGGCTCGCCGCCACCATGGCATTGGAGCATTTCACCGCGATATTGGCGCATGAATTGCTGCGCGACCCGCGCTATCTGAACGGTGCCGATCCCGATGTCGCCGCCCTCTGGCGCTGGCACGCCGTCGAGGAGATCGAGCATAAAGGGGTGGCGCATGATATCTGGGTCCACGCGACCCGCGACTGGCCGCGCTTCCGGCGCTGGTGGGTCAGGTCGGTGATGATGCTGATCGTGACGCGCCATTTTATTCATCATCGTGCTCGCGGCATGATGGATTTATTGCGGCAGGACGGGGTGACAGGGCTTGCCGCATGGGGCGGGCTGCTTCGCTACGCATTGCTGCGTCCGGGCATCATGCGGCGGGTCGCCTTGCCATGGCTCCGCTATTTCCAACCCGGTTTCCATCCCTGGGCCGTGGATGATCGGCATCTGATTGCCCGCGCAGAAACGCCTTATGCAGCGGCCCACATGGACGACCTGTCGGCAACGGCTGCTTGACCCTGCGCCCGGTTCCGATCTTAATCCTGCAATGACGATCGCGCCCACGCTGAAAGCCGCCCGCCTCTGCCTTCGCCCGCATACGGTGGCGGACTATGCCGACTGCCGTGCGCTCTGGGCCGATGCAGGGGTGGTACGGCATATCGGTGGCGTGCCCCAGGATGCGCAGGCCGTGTGGTTCCGACTGCTGCGCTATGCCGGCATGTGGTCGATGCTGGGCTATGGCATGTGGGCGATCGAGGATGGCGAAACCGGCGCCTTTCTGGGGGAGGCGGGGCTGCTGAGCGCCGCGCGGGGACTGCCGGAACTCGACGGCGTGCCGGAGGCTGGTTGGGTGCTGACGCCCCAAGCCTGGGGCAGGGGGATCGCACTGGAAGCGATGACGGCGGTGCTGACATGGGCCGATGCGCATGTCGACGCGTCATCGGTCCGTTGCATCATCCATCCCGACAATGCGGCTTCTATCAAGGTAGCGGAAAAGCTGGGTTTCGCCCCCCTGGTTGACACCCATCTTGCTGGAACGCCCACCCGCGTTTTTGATCGCCCCATGCGTGCAATGGGTTGATCCAGGTGGCGATCGGTCACATCGCCACCTGGCCTAATCATTATCGGTCGGGTCAGGCGGCGACCGGCAGGTCGTCTCCATAGGCGGCCAGTACCGGATCATCATTCATGCCGCCGCCTTGATCTTGTTCGAAGATCAGGCAATCGACCATGGCCCCCCGGCCCAGGCTGTGCCGCCTTTGGGTTTCGCCGGTGAAGCGGAAGCCGAGCTTGCGCAGCACATTGCCGGACGCCGGATTGTCGGTGCAATGGACCGCGCGCAGCGTGCGAACGCCGCTGGCCCGCGCCATGCCGACGACGGCGCGCGCTGCTTCGGTGGCAAAGCCCAGGCCCCAATAGGGGCGGGCAATCCAATAGCCCAGTTCAGGCACGCCATCTTCACCCCTGTGCAGGCCGCAGCCGCCGATCAGGCGAGGCGCGCCGCGCGTGCGCGAAAAGGCCAGCAGCCGCGGCATCAGGGGGTGGTGGGGCAGGGCCAGGAAGCGCTGCGCATCCTCCACGCCATACGGGTTGGGCACATGCGATAAATTGCGCAGGACCGCAGGGTCGTTGATCGCTCCAGCCAAGGCCGGCGCATCTTCCATCCAGCCGGGCCGCAGCAACAGCCGGGGGGTGCGGGCGAACATTCTCGTCTCTCCTCTCGTGCGCGTCGCTAGCCGCCTATGATGACGGCTTGACGACGGTCTCCTCCGGTTGATTTCCCCGCCCGCATGACGCGTGAGAAGGCGTTGAGTTCCAAAGGTTTAAGGGAATTTTGAAGAAGGTTTCGCCCCATGGAAAAGGGGCGCATCCTGCCAATCAGGAGCGCCCCTTATTCCCTTGGACACCGGGTCAGGCCAAATGGCCTTTGCACCGGAAGGATCGCCCCTTTTTCAAGGACGACCCGTCATCAGTCGTCCGTTATTCCGCCGCTTCGGCCATTGCGTCGACCGACACATATTTGCGGCCTAGCTTGCCGGTGTGGAACACCACCTTGCCTTCGCCGAGCGCGAAAAGGGTATGGTCCTTGCCCATGCCCACATTGCGGCCGGGATAGACGCGGGTGCCGCGCTGGCGAATGATGATGTTGCCGCCGATCACGTCCTGACCGCCGAACTTCTTCACGCCAAGGCGCTTCGACTCCGAATCGCGACCATTGCGCGACGAACCGCCAGCTTTCTTATGTGCCATGACCTAAACTCCTCGAAATTCTACGCTGTGGCTCAGGCGCCGATCGACACGATCTTGAGGATCGTGTGATTCTGGCGGTGGCCGTTCTTGCGACGATAATTGTGGCGGCGGCGCTTCTTGAAGACGATGACCTTCTCGCCCTTCGCCTGCGCGATGATTTCGGCCGCGACCGTCATCTTGGCGGCGTCCTTCAGGTCGCCGCCGTCACCAGCCAGCAGGACGTCGTCCAGCGTGACCTTGTCGCCGGCTTCGCCAGCCAGCTTTTCAACGACGATCTTGTCTCCGGCGGCGACGCGATACTGCTTGCCGCCCGTGCGCACGATAGCGAACATGGCTTGTCTCTTCTCGTTCAAATCTGCTTTACGCAGATCATCGAGGAGGAAATCCTGTCGACCCGCGCGGGAATGTGGCCCGTTAGTGGAATGACTCGCCGCTGTCAACCAAGGCGACCGGGAATCACGCCAGATGGTCGAGGAATTTTGCCGCCTGCGCCCGGGTCGCTTCGCGATCCTCGGGCTTCATCCTTTGCCAGTTGCGATAGGGTATGGCCATGCGCGGATTGCGTGAAAGCGTGCGCTCGTTCCGTGCGATGAAGTCCCAATAGAGCGCATTGAAGGGGCAGGCGTCGTCGCCCACACGCTTCTTCACGTCGTAGCGGCATGACCCGCAGTAATTGGACATGCGATTGATATAGGCGCCCCCGGCGGCATAGGGCTTGCTGCCCAGCAAGCCGCCATCGGCGAACAGCGCCATGCCGATGGTGTTGGGCATTTCCACCCATTCATAGGCATCGGCGTAGACCTCCAGATACCAGACATGCACCTGATGCGGGTCTGTCCCCGCGATCAGGGCGAAATTGCCGGTGATCATCAATCGCTGGATATGATGGGCATAGCCATGGTCGATGGTCTGGCCGATCGCCTGGGCCAGGCAATGCATGTCGGTTTCGCCGGTCCAGTAGAAGTCGGGCAAGTCCCGCTGTGCCTTCAGCGCGTTACGCGTCCCATAGTCCGGCCCCTCATGCCAGTACACACCGCGCACATATTCGCGCCATCCAATGATCTGGCGGATGAAACCCTCCGCGCAATTGAGCGGCACCTTACCCGCCCGATAGCGCGCCTCGACCTCTTGGCATAGTTCCAGCGGGTCGAGCAGGCCCGCGTTGATATAGGGTGACAGGATCGAGTGCCACAGAAACGGCTCGTCGGTCAGCATCGCGTCCTGATAATCGCCAAAGCGCGGCAGGGCCTCGTCCAGAAACCGCCTGCGCTGGCGCAGCGCTTCCTCATGCGTCACCGCGAAATGAAAATGGTCGAGGCTGCCAATATGGTCGGCGAAGCGATCGGCGACCAGCTCCAGCACCGCCTGCGTCACGCCATCGGGGCGAAACCGGATCGGATGCGGCATCAGCAGGTCGCGATCGGGGGCCGGCTTGCGATTGTCCGCATCATAATTCCATTGCCCGCCCTCCGGTTCGCCCGCCTCGGTCAGCAGCAGGCCGGTCTTGCGCCGCATGTCACGATAGAAAAACTCCATGCGCATCTGCTTTCGCGCCGCCGCCCAACTGTCGAATTCGGCGTGCGAGCAGAGGAACCGGTCATCTTCATGGATGGTGACAGGAATGGCGAAGCGGGTTTCCCAGCTGTCCAGCACGGACCGCACCCGCCATTCGCCCGCTTCGGTCACATGGATAGCGCGCGGCGCGTGTCGTTCGATCGCGCGTGCGACCTCGCCTGTAAAAGAGCCTTCATTGTCCGGCGCGTCGAGCGTCACATAATCGACCGTCCAGCCAAGCGCGCGCAGCCGTTCGGCATGATGACGCATGGCGGACAGGATGAAGGCGATCTTGGCCTTGTGATGCTTCACATAGACCGTCTCGTCCGCCACCTCCATCATCAGGACGATGCTGTCGTCCTTGTCGGCCACGCGCAGGGCGGCGATGTCAGGTGTCAACTGGTCGCCCAGTATCGGGATAAGCAAAGGGCCGTCGGTCATCCCGATGGAATGACCGACGGCCCGTCAATATCCCATCCTGCCCAAAGGAACAGGGTATGGCGTCGATCAGCGGCTGCGCGACGGCCCCTTGCGGCCGCCCTTGAACGGACGCGGCGCATAGCCGCCCGGACGCGGACCACGGTCATTGCTGCGCGGTCCGCGATCATTGGGACGACCGGCGCGCTTGTGCTGGCGCGCTTCCTCGCGCGGGCTGCCCTCGATCATTTCGAAGGCGACATCGGCGCCCTCGTCATTCGCTTCGCCGGTGCGCTTAAGTGCTGAGGTGAAGCGGCTGACGATCGCTTTGGGAATCTCGAACATCGTCTCGTTCGTCGTGATGCGGATCGCGCCGATGTCTTGCCGCGACACATGGCCGCGGCGACAGATCAGCGGCAAAATCCAGCGCGGATCGGCATTTTGGCGACGGCCAATGTCCATGCGGAACCACTGCGTGTCTTCAAAGCCCGGACGCGGCCCGTCATTGCGCGCAGGCGCTTCGCTTCGGTCTAGCAATTCCTCGGGCGCCGGCAGGGATGCACGCGCGCTCTTCACCAGCATCGCGGCGATTTCCTTGGCGCTCTTTTCGGCCAATAGTTCGGCGCCCAGCGCCCAGTCGGCCTCGTCCAGTTCGGCGCGTTCCATCAGGCTGGCGCGCAGACGGACATTGTCCTGCTCCAGAATCGCTTCCTTGCTCGGCGGGGTGCCCCATTCGACCGGGATCTTCGCGCCCCGCAGCATCGATTCGACGCGGCCGCGGCGTGGGTAGGGGACGATCAGAACGGCCGTGCCCTTCTTGCCGGCGCGGCCCGTGCGACCCGAGCGATGCTGCATCGTCTCCGCGTCGCGCGGCAGTTCGACATGGACGACAAGGCTGAGCGAGGGCAGGTCGATCCCGCGCGCCGCCACGTCGGTCGCCACGCACACGCGTGCGCGCTTGTCCCGCAGCGCCTGGAGCGCGTGGTTACGTTCATTCTGGCTATGCTCGCCCGACAAAGCCACGACGGCAAAGCCGCGTTCGGTGAGGCTCGCATGCAGGTGGCGCACATTATCGCGCGTGGCGCAGAAAAGGATCGCCGTCTCCGCCTCATGAAAACGCAACAGGTTCACCACTGCATTCTCGATGTCCGACGGCGCGACGGTCAGTGCCTGGTAGCTGATGTCGCCATGGCCGCGTTCCTCGCTCATCGTCGAGATGCGCAGCGCGTCCTTCTGGTAGCGCTTCGCCATCGCCACGATCGGCTTGGGCATGGTCGCGGAGAAGAGCAGCGTGCGGCGTTCCTGCGGCGCGCTGTCGAGAATGCCTTCCAGATCCTCGCGGAAGCCCATGTCGAGCATCTCGTCGGCCTCGTCGAGCACGGCGGTCCGCATGGCCGACAGGTCCAGCGCCCCGCGCTCCAGATGGTCGCGCAACCGGCCCGGCGTGCCGACGACGATATGCGCGCCGTGGCTGAGCGCCCGGCGTTCCTTCGCCGCATCCATGCCGCCGACGCAGGTCGCGATGCGGGCGCGCGCTGCGCCATAAAGCCATTCCAGTTCACGGCTGACCTGCAAGGCCAGTTCGCGGGTCGGCGCGATCACCAGCGCCAGCGGCAGGCCCGCGACGGGCAGGCGCTCAGCATCGCCCAACAATTCGCCCGCCATGGCGAGGCCGAAGGCGACCGTCTTGCCCGATCCGGTCTGCGCCGACACGAGCAGGTCGCGCCCATGCGCTTCCTCCTGTGTCACTTCGGACTGAACGGGGGTCAGCGCCTCATAGCCCTTGGCGACAAGCGCTTGGGACAGGAGGGCGGGGAGAGTTTCAAAAGCCATATGTCAGTTATTCCATCGGTAAAAATAGCGACCCGCCATTCCCGACGGATACATCAAGACCTTTCATGCGCTCCGTCCCATTCGAAACGCTCAGGGATTGGTCGCAGCCCTGATTCCAAAATCCTCGCCCGTCATGCCGGGGGAGGGGGACCGGCCTTCCTTTCGGCCGGTGGAGGGGTGTCCCCCTTTTTATGGGTGGCGCGCGATGTTTCGCTTCCGGTCCGCCCTTGAAATAAGAAGGCCGCCTTCCCCCGCAAGGAGGGAAGGCGGCCCCTTTATGCGTTATCTATGGTCGGATCAGACCGAAGCGACTTCCGCCACGTCGACCTTCACGCCCGGACCCATCGACGAGGACAGGGCGATCTTGCGGACATATTTGCCCTTCGAGCCCGACGGCTTCGCCTTGACGATCGCGTCAACGAAGGCGTCGAAATTCTTGCGCAGGTCTTCGGCCGCGAAGCTCGCCTTGCCAAGACCGGCGTGGATGATGCCCGCCTTTTCGACGCGGAATTCGATCTGACCACCCTTGGCGGCCTTCACGGCTTCGGCGACGTTCGGCGTCACGGTGCCCAGCTTAGGGTTCGGCATCAGGCCCTTGGGACCCAGAACCTTACCCAGACGACCAACGAGGCCCATCATGTCGGGGGTGGCGATGACGCGCTCAAAGTCGATGTTGCCGCCCTGGATCGATTCCAGCAGGTCTTCGGCACCCACGACTTCAGCGCCGGCTGCCTTGGCGGCTTCGGCCTTGTCGCCACGGGCGAACACGGCGACGCGAACGTCCTTGCCGGTGCCGGCGGGCAGGGTGACGACGCCACGGACCATCTGGTCGGCGTGACGCGGGTCGACGCCCAGGTTGATCGCGATTTCGACGCTTTCGTCGAACTTGGCGGTCGCATGAGTTTTGATGAGGCCCAGTGCCTCGTCAACGCCGTGCAGCTTTTCGCGGTCAACGGCAGCGGCGAGAGCCTTCGCCTTCTTCGTCAGCTTTGCCATGATTTCAGCCCTCCACCACGTCGAGGCCCATCGCGCGAGCGGAGCCTTCGATGATCTTCGTTGCAGCGTCGATGTCGTTCGCGTTGAGATCGGGCATCTTGACCTGCGCGATTTCAGCGAGCTGCGCGCGGGTGATCTTGCCAGCGACGGCCTTGCCCGGTTCCTTAGAACCCGACTTGAGGTTGATCGCCTTCTTGATCAGATAGGTCGCCGGCGGCATCTTCGTAACGAAGCTGAACGAACGGTCCGCATAGACGGTGATGATGGTCGGCAGCGGCGTACCCTTGTCCATCTTGTCGGTCGAGGCGTTGAATGCCTTGCAGAATTCCATGATGTTCACGCCGCGCTGACCCAAAGCAGGGCCGATCGGCGGTGAAGGGTTGGCGGCTCCAGCGGGCACCTGGAGTTTGATATAGCCCGTAATCTTCTTGGCCATGTGTCTCACTCTGTTGCTGGGCGAACCTTTTTAAAAAGGCGCGCCCGGTTCAAGTTTAGCGGTCCAGACGAAGGCGATTGCCTTCTCCCGCGCTGTTTCCCTTGAATGTCATCCCAGCGAAGGCTGGGATCTCAGGCCGCAAGGGACGGCCAGGAGGCACGCGGCCCCAGCCTTCGCTGGGGTGACGCATGCTTATTTCGACAGTTCGACCTGTTCGAAATCCAGTTCGACCGGGGTCGCGCGGCCGAAGATCGACACCGACACCTTGACCCGGTTCTTTTCGAAATCCAGTTCCTCGACCACGCCGTTGAAGCTGGCGAAGGGACCGTCCAGCACCTTGACGCTGTCGCCGATTTCGTAATCGACATTAACCTTGTGCTTGGGCGCGGCCTCGGCTTCCTTCTGGGCGCCAAAATAGCGGGCGGCCTCGCTCTCGCTGATCGCCTGGGGCTTGCCCGACGAACCCAGGAAGCCCGTCACCTTGGGCGTGTTCTTCACCAGGTGATAGATATCGTCGTTCATGCTGAGCTTGGCGAGGACATAGCCGGGCATGAACTTGCGCTCGACCTGAACCTTCTTGCCGCGCTTGACTTCGGTCACGGTTTCGGTGGGCACCTCGACCTGCTCGACCAATTGGGAGAGGCCCATGCGCTCGGCTTCGGCCAGGATCGATTCCTTGACCTTGCTTTCGAAGCCCGAATAGGCGTGGATGATGTACCAGCGCGCCATGTTACTCTTTCATACTCCCAATCAGGCCCGGCCGGCCGCGAGGCTGAGCAGCCACTGGACGATCGCGCCGAAGAAGGTGTCGATGCCAAAGAAGAAAATGCCCAGCAGCGACGTCATGATGACGACCATCACGCCGGTCATCACCGTTTCGCGACCGGTCGGCCACACGATTTTCGACGCTTCGGTCTTCACCTGATTGACGAATTCGCCGGGGGAAACCTTCGCCATCGCCTGCCTTTTCACCTTCGTATCAACGCCAATTCGCGAAGCAACAGCCCGCCCCTCCCGACCCCGCCTGTTTCAGCGTCCGGGGGTGCGGCCGCCTGCTCCGCGACCTTGTTTCGCCTGCGCACTTAGCCGCGAGCCCATGGATTATCAAGGGATCGCGGCCAGTTCGCTTGGCAGGAGTGGAGGGACTCGAACCCCCGGCATTCGGTTTTGGAGACCGACGCTCTACCAGCTGAGCTACACTCCTGTGCCGGCGAAGGAGGGCGCTTTAGCGTGGCGAAGCAAGCAGGGCAAGCGCGATTATCGCGCCATCGTCATTGCGGCGGCGGCTCGTCAATCTGCGTGTCGGCAGTCGTTTGACGCTCGGCTTCCTGGTTGAGCTGCGCACCCAGCAGGACGACGAAGGCGGATACGTACAGCCACAGCTGCAGAACGACGACCGCGCCGAGCGAGCCATATGTTTCATTATAGTTGCCGAATTTCGACACGTAGAAGGAGACGGCCAGCGTCGCGAGCAGCCAAAGGATGGTTGCCGTGACCGAACCCGCCGTCAGCCAGCGCCAGCGCGCCTTGCGCCGGTGCGGTCCGAACCGGTAGATGAGCGCGAAAATCAGGCTGGCGAACATGCCCGCTACGATCCAGGTGATCGCCTTGGTCAGGAAGATGGCGATCTGGCCCCAGCCATTGGTCAGTGTTTCCAGAAAGCCGATGACCGAAGCGGTCAATACGCCGACGACGACGACCAGAACGGCGGAAAATGTGATGCCGAGGGACACACGGTAGAAGGCGAAAATGGATCGTGCTTCGGTCTGCTCATAGATGATGTTGAGTGCTTCGATCGTGGCGGAGGACGCGCGCGTCGCGCCATAGACCGCAAAGGCGAGGGCGACGAGCAGCCCCAGGCCAACCGCAGGCTTGGTGGTGGTCACGATCGCCATGAGCTGTTCGTAGATGAGCTTCGCGGCCTCTTGCGGCACGACGGTGATGAGGGAACGGACATTGTCTGCCACCAGTTGCGTGTCGCCGATCAGGCCATAGGTCAGCACGACGGCGAGCAGCAGCGGCGCGATGGACAGAAAGGCGTAATAGGCGACGCCTGCGGACAACAGGCTGATATGGTTGGCCGACAATTTGCCGTAAACGCGTTTGAGGATTTCCCACCAGCCGCGCGGCGGTATCCGCCATGGCGCGTCGGCGTGGACCTGCTGCGCTACAATATCCGTCATCCCGATCCCCTGCTTGCCGATATTGGAAAGCAAGCGCGCGAACCGGAGAAGGGGTTCCCTGGCCAACGGCGCGACGGCAAGGTCCGTTCACTCCGACAGCGCGATATCCATATCCGCCAGCGCCAGGCGGAGCAGTTCCGCCATGGCGTCGCGCGCCGCCGCCGTATCGCGCGCGGCTATGGCTTTATGGACCGCTTGGTGATCCGGCAGGGGATCGCGCGGCAACAGTTTCTTGCGATGCTTGAAAGTGGTCGTCCAGCTGACCGCCGCGCCGACCGAACTGGCCAGCGCGGCCAGAGCGTCATTATGGGCCGCAGACAATATCGCATGGTGAAAGCGCTGGTCGGCGGCGCGACCTTCGGGCGTGGAGAGGCCATAGCGCCGCATTTCACCTAATGCCGTATCCATGACCGCCAATTGGTCGTCCGTGCGCCGCCGGGCGGCAAATTCCGCAGCGGCCGGCTCGATGACGCCACGCAGTTCGAACAGGTCGCGAATGAAGGCGCGGTCGGGTTCGCCGGCAAACATCCAGGCGAGCATTTCGGGATCGAGCACGTTCCAGCGCGCACGCGGAAGCACGCGCGTTCCCGCTTTTGGCCGGCTTTCCAGCATGCCCTTGGCGATGAGGATGCGGACCGCTTCGCGATAGGCGGTGCGCGATACGCCGAGCCGTTCGGCAGCCTCGATTTCGCCTTCGAACAAATCTCCCGGCTTGTGCCTGCCGGTCAGAATGGCGGTGCCCAGGTCACGGGCGATGGCCTGGTGGATGCGGAGCGCGCCCTCGTCGGTTCCGAACTGGCCCTCCTTGCGCACGCTCCCCATGGCTCTTTCCTCTTAGGTTAATCCTTGAAATCCGCCGTAGGGCAATGCCGCCCGCAAAGGAAGGCGTCCGCCACCAATCGCAGCGGCGCGGTGTCGGCATCGATCGCCCGGGCTCCCACCAAGTCGACGAAGCGCCGATACATGGTAGGATATTCTTCGTCCGGGGCCTTCACCTGCACATCGCCGTCGAGCCGCAGCATATTGCCACCTTCCGACAGCAACAGGATGCCTTTGTCCGTCTCGACCGCGATATCCCAGGTCTGCGGGCCGGTCTGTCGCCAGTCGAACACAGCATCGATTGTCGCGCCCGACGCCGTTGCCATGTTCAGCGTCGCGCCGATCGGCGCCTGCTTGTTCGACGGTACTTCCAGCGAGGCCGACAGCATGGTGATCGGCTCTGCGACGATTTCGGTCAGGATCGACAGCGCATTGATGCCGGGATCGAAAACGCCGAAGCCGCCAGCCTCCCAGATCCACGGTTGGCCCGGATGCCAGTGGCGGACATCCTCGCGCCACTGGATGTCGATCCGTTGGACCGTGCGCTCCGCGATCCAGGCCTTGGCCTGCGCTACCGCCGCAGCGTAGCGGCTGTGCCAGCTGGCATAGAGCGTGACGCCCTGCTGCCGGGCCAGTGCAATGAGCGCGTCAACCTCCGACACGGTTGCGCCGGGGGGCTTTTCCAGGAACACATGCTTGCCCGCCAGCAGCGCCTGCCGCGCTGCGGCGTAGCGAACCTGCGGCGGCTGGCACAGGATGACGGCATCCAGGTCAGGCTCCCCGGCCAGCATGGCGCCAAGGTCGGGATAATTATTCACCCCTTCGCCCTGCGCATTGCGGCTGGCGACCGCGACCAGCGCGATGCCGTCGATCATGTCGATCGCCGGCAAATGCTGGTCGCGCGCGATCTTGCCGAGGCCGACGAGACCCGCCCGGATCATCAGGCTGCTACTTCCAGCTTGCCTTCGACGCGGCGCGTCAGGCCCCAGGGATTGGCATCCTGCAACGCGGCAGGCAGCAGCACATCGGGCACATCCTGATAACAGACGGGACGCAGGAAGCGCATCATCGCCAGTGTGCCGACCGAGGTCGAGCGGCCATCGGCGGTCGAAGGGAAGGGGCCGCCATGCACCATCGCATGCGTTACTTCGACGCCGGTCGGCCAGCCATTGGTGAGGATACGGCCAACCTTGCGTGACAGCGTCGGCAGCAGCGTTGCGGCATGACTCTCATCGCCCTCGCCGATTTGCAGCGTGGCGGTCAGCTGGCCTTCCAGACCGGCGATCGTGGCGACGACTTCATCGATGCTGGAACAGCGAATGAGCACCGAGGAGGAGCCGAACACTTCCTCGGACAGAACCGGGTTCGATTGGAACGTCGCGCTGTCGGTCGCGAAGAAGGCGGCCTGCCCGCGATTGACGCCTTCGGCCTCAGTGCCGCGCGCCACGGTGGTGACGCCATCGGCGCTGGCCAGCGCAGCAACGCCCTTTTCATAGGCTTCATGGATGCCCGGCGTGAGCATGACCTGCGGCGCTGCGCCCGACATGGCGGCGGCGGCCGATGCCACGAACGTATCGAGATCCGGCCCATCAAGGGCGATGACGAGGCCGGGATTGGTGCAGAACTGGCCCGAACTCATGGTCAGCGAACCGACAAAGGCGGTGCCCATGGCTTCGGCGCGATCGGCCAGCGCGCCGGGAAGCAGCACGACGGGGTTGATCGACGACATTTCGGCATAGACCGGGATCGGCTCGGGCCGTTCGGCGGCAATCTTCATCAGCGCCGTGCCGCCGCCACGCGATCCGGTAAAACCGACCGCCTTGATGCGCGGATCAGCGACCAGAGCGCCGCCCAGAGCGCGATCTGCGCCCGGCAGGTAGGAAAAGACGCCTTCATGCAGGCCGCAGCTTTTCACCGCCGCCTGAATGGCGCGCGCGACCAGTTCGCCGGTGCCGGGATGGGCGCTATGCCCCTTGACCACGACGGGGGAACCGGCGGCGAAGGCCGCTGCGGTGTCGCCCCCTGCGACCGAGAAAGCGAGGGGGAAGTTGGACGCGCCGAACACGGCGACCGGGCCGACCGAATGATTGACGCGGCGCAGGTCGGCGCGGGGCAGGGGCGCGCGGTCCGGCATGGCGCGGTCGATCGTGGCGTCGAGCCAGTCGCCCAGGCGGACATAGGACGCAAACAGGCGCAACTGGCCGACGGTCCGGCCACGTTCGCCCTCCAGGCGCGCGCGCGGCAGGCCGGATTCAGCCATCGCGGTTTCGATCAGCAGGTCGCCGATGCCCATGATATTGTCCGCCACGCTTTCCAGGAAGCTGGCGCGGACATCGGGGGACAGGGTGGAAAAGCTTTCAAAGGCTTCGTCGGCCAGCTTCGTGGCTTGCTCGACCTCAGCAGGCATGGCGCTGGAAAAGGCGACGTCACCCTTTTCGCCTGTCGCCGGGTTGATGGCGTAGAAAGGCTGGCCGCCGGTGCGCTCGCTCGCGCCGATGAGGATGGCTCCGTTGAACATGGCTGTCTCCTTGAAGAGGGGGGCTGCTGGTCAATTGCGTCGCCAGAATGGTTTGGCGATCGCGACGCGAATGGGGTTGCGGGGATGGCGGCGAAGATGGAAAGCCGCCAGCCCGCTTTCAATGCTTAATGGTTATCGCGGGGCAGGCCTTTGGTCTGGGCGATCCGCTGATATTTCTCCGCGCCTTCCAGGATGGCGCCGGTGTTCATCTGGCCAACGACCGAGCGCTGAATTTCCTGCCACGGGGTTTGCGAGGCGGGGTAGGGATAGCCGCCCTCGGCCGCCAGCTTGGCGCGGCGCGCTTCCAGTTCCTCGTCGGAAATCAGGACGTTCACCGTCCCGCTTTTCAGGTCCATCCGCACCCGGTCGCCATCCTTGAGCAGCGCCAGGCCGCCCATCGCCGCCGCTTCAGGCGAGGCATTGAGGATCGAGGGGCTTCCCGATGTGCCCGACTGGCGGCCATCGCCAATGCAGGGCAGCGCCGACACGCCTTCGGTGATGAGATAGGCGGGCGGACGCATGTTCACCACCTCGGCCGCGCCCGGATAACCGATCGGCCCCGCGCCGCGCATGAAGAGCAGCGTATCGGACGTGATGCCGGTCGCCGGATCGTCGATGCGATGGTGGTAATCTTCCGGCCCGTCAAATACGATCGCGGGTCCTTCAAAGGCTTCGGGATCGTCGGGGTTGGACAAATAACGCTGGCGGAACTCCTCGCTGATGACGCTGGTCTTCATGACCGCCGCGTCGAACAGATTGCCCGACAGGACCAGGAAGCCCGCTTCTTCCTTGAGCGGCTGGTGGAAGGGGCGAATGACCCTCTCATCCTCGATCTGAACGCCGCGGCAGTTTTCGCCCATGGTCTTGCCATTGACGGTCATGGCATTTTCGCGGATCAGCCCTTGCTCGATCAACTGGCCGATCACGGCAGGCAAGCCGCCGGCGCGATAATAATCCTCGCCCAGATATTCGCCGGCCGGTTGCATGTTCACCAGCAGCGGCACCTTGTGGCCGACCGTCTCCCAATCCTTGAGCGGCAGGTCGACGCCCATATGCCGCGCGATCGCGGTCAGGTGGATGGGCGCATTAGTCGATCCGCCGATCGCCGAATTGGCGACGATGGCATTGTGGAAAGCGTCCAGCGTCATGATGTCGGAAGGCTTCAAATCCTCATGCACCATCGCCACGATGCGCTTGCCGGTATGATAGGCGGCCTCCTGACGATCGCGATAGGGCGCAGGGATCGCAGCGCTGCCGGGCAGCATCATTCCCAGCGCTTCGGCGAGCGCGTTCATCGTGCTGGCCGTGCCCATGGTGTTGCAGAAGCCCGTCGAAGGCGCAGAGGAGGCGACCAGCTTGATAAAGCCTTCGTCGTCGATCTTGCCCGCTGCGAGCAACTGGCGGCCATGCCAGACGATCGTGCCCGAACCCGTGCGTTCGCCCTTGTGCCAGCCATTGAGCATCGGCCCCACGGACAGGGCAATTGCGGGAATGTTGACGGTCGCGGCCGCCATGAGCAGCGCGGGCGTCGTCTTGTCGCACCCCGTCGTCAGAATGACGCCATCGAGCGGGTAGCCATAAAGGGCCTCGACCAGGCCCAGATAGGTCAGGTTGCGATCAAGCCCCGCGGTCGGGCGCTTGCCGGTTTCCTGGATCGGGTGGACGGGAAATTCGATGGCGATGCCGCCCATTTCGCGGATGCCCTCACGCATGCGTTCGGCCAGCACGATATGGTGGCGGTTGCAGGGCGACAGGTCGCTGCCGGTCTGGGCAATGCCGATGATCGGCTTGCCGCTGCGCAATTCCTCGAGCGACAGGCCATAGTTGAGGTAGCGCTCAAGATAGAGCGACGTCATGTCGATATTGTCGGGGTTGTCGAACCAGGCACGGCTGCGCAGCTTCGGGGCAGGCTTGGACGAATCGCTCATGAGGGCATCCTGAAAAGAGAGAAGGCGCCATACGCGCGCTTGGATGTCTGATATACTCATACAAATTAAATATCAAGCCGGCCTGTCGCACCGTCCGATCATCGCCCGGTCGTCCGTTACCCTCGCATATGTAAGTAGGACCATTGGTCCCGGTGACGAGCCTTGAATTGCGCCAGGGTTGGGCGCAAGGATCGCGCCATGACGATCATGGATCACAATTCGGCGCCGCGCGCCATTGCCAGATGGCTGCTGGCGGTCGCGGTTCTCGTTTTTTGCATGGTGGTGGTGGGCGGTATCACGCGCCTGACCGAATCGGGCCTGTCCATCACCCAATGGAAGCCAATCACCGGCGCCATCCCGCCCCTGACCCATGATCAGTGGATGGAGGCGTTTCGTCTGTATCAGCAGATTCCCGAATATCAGGAGATCAATCGCGGCATGTCCCTGTCGCAGTTCCAGTTCATCTTTTTCTGGGAATGGGTGCATCGCCTGCTTGGCCGCGTGATCGGCATTGCCTTTGCGGTGCCACTGCTCTGGTTTGCGTGGAAACGCATGATACCGGCCGGCTATGGCTGGCGTCTGGTGGCGCTGCTGGCGCTTGGCGGATTGCAGGGCGCGATCGGCTGGTGGATGGTGTCGTCGGGCCTGTCCGTGCGCACCGATGTCAGCCACTATCGACTGGCGGTGCATCTGCTGACTGCCCTCTTCATCATGGGCGGGTTGATCTGGACCGCGCTCGACCTGCGCGCCCTGGCGTGCAATCCTGCCGCCCGGCCGGCGCGCCTGCGGCCCTTTGCCCTTGCGGCGCTGGTGGCGCTTGGCGTGCAACTGATGTTCGGCGCTTTCACGGCCGGGCTGGACGCGGGCTATGTTTCGAGCACCTGGCCGCTCATGAACGATCATCTGGTGCCGCAGGGGATTGATTGGTCGGGATCTGTCTGGACGACGCTGTCTTCGGACCCCTATCTCGTCCATTTCATCCATCGCTGGTGGGCCTGGATCGCTGCGGGCATGCTGGTGCTGCTGGCGCGTCGCGCGAAGCAGGCGAGATGCCGAGGCGCCTCGATCGCGGTGAACGCTGCCGTCGGAGCGCAGATATTGCTCGGTATCGCGACCGTTGTCACAGGTATCGCCCTGCCGCTCGCGGTGCTGCATCAGGCCGTGGGCGCGATCGTCGTGGCGGCGGCGACCTGGGCCGCGCACGCATCGGGGCAGACGCGCGCGTGAAGTCAGTTGGCGGGCTTGCGGCCTTCCTTCTGGCCGCCATCGCGCACCCGGCGGCGGCGGAACGGATCGCCATCCCCTTCGCGCCGCCTGTCGGTCAGGACCTGGCCTATGACATTGACCAGCATCGGCCCATTGCAGGGAAGGACAGCCGGTTCAGCGCCCATCGCACCGTGCGATTTGAACGCGCGGGCGACGGCTATCAGCTAAACGCGGTCCTGCGTTCGCTCGACAGCGATGCGAACGATGCCGCCGCAGCCTCCTTTCGCGCCGCGCTGACGCCGCTCATTGGGGTGGAGATGCGCTTTCACCTAGACCCACAGGGAAAGATTATCAGCCTCGACGATGACGAAGCCGTGTGGTCCGCCGTAGAGCATGGGCTGGACATGATGATGGCGCAGTTCGGACCTGACACGCCCCGCCATCGCGTCGCGCAAAGCGTCAAGATCTTGTTCGACGGATTGTCGCGCGAAGGACGGCTTGCCCTGCTGGCCGGGGAATATCAGCCGCTGTTCCTCTTTGCCGGCAGCGAGGTGGAAGATGGCGCGGATGGAAGGGGCGTCAGGACGATGGCAGGATCGCCACTGGGCCGCCCCGTGCCGGTCGAGGGAATCCTGACCTTGAAAGGCCGAGCGACCGACGGATTGTCCCTGACCGAAACCTTGACCGGCCCGGGCGTGGACGTTCGGATGGACTATAAAGTCTCGCCGGCAACCGGCCTTGTCACGCGACAGGTTCGGACGCTGACCTTCGGCACGCGGACGCTGACGGAGGAGCGGGTGTTGCGCCCAGCGTCTTAAAACGGATCAGGAGGGCTGAGCGGCGTTGGCTGCGGCTGCCGGCATTTGGGTTTCATCGCTCGCGCCACGCGGCGCAAAGACGCGCAGGCTGTCCAGCAGCTTTTCGGCAATGCCCTGATATTGTTCGCTCAGCATTTCGGGATAGACGAACGTCGCCGTCACGACCGCGCCGCCCGGTTGCCGCAACAGGCGGACGGCGACATTATTGCCTTCGCCATCATTGGCCGTGCCGCGATATTCATTGTCGCCGACAAAGTCGCCATCGACGCCCTCGGAACCGCTGTTGAGCGCTTCGACCGTCTGCTGCAGCGTCTCGTCGCCCTCGTTCTTCTGCCAGAAGACGCGCACGTCGGCACCCGCGCCCGGGTCTTCGTAGACGACGCCATCGTCATTGCTCGCGCCCTTGTCTATCACCCAGCCTTCGGGAAGGGTGACGGAAAAGCCGCGATCCAAGTTCCCATAATTGCGGCTGTCCGCGCTTTCATCGGCCTGCTGGCTTTCGAGCGCGTTGGCGGCTGCGGCATTGGCGGCTGCGGCCAGTTCCTCCTGGCTCGGCATGTCGGCGACCGGCTCGGTCCGGCCGCAGGCGGCGAGCAGGAGGATGGGCAGGCAGGCGATGAGCGGAGCATGTTTCATCCTGCGTCCAAAGCATAGCCACGCGCGGATTTCAACGCCGCAGGGAAGGAGCGGACGACGGCCGGTTCAGGCGGCGCTATCAATGCCCAGTTCGGCAAGCTTGCGATAGAGCGTGGACCGGCCGATGCCCAGCCTTCGCGCCACCTCCGTCATGCGTCCGCGATAATGGCCGATGGCCAGCCGGATCACGTCGGCTTCGATCTCCGCCAGCTGGCGGACATGCCCGTCCAGTTCAAACAAGGTAATGCCCGCACCGTCACGATGCGGCTGGCTGATCGAACGTACCTGTGGCGTCACCCGCTCGATTCCGTCGCCGGCGCGAATCTGCGCTGCAATTTGCGGAAAATCCTGGGGCGTCAGCGCGTCGCCATCACACAGGACCGCCGCGCGGAAGAGGGCATTTTGCAACTGGCGCACATTGCCGGGCCAGGGATGCTGCATCAGCAGCGACAGGGCGTCATCCGTCAGGCCCAAGCTGCGAAGCCCCGGTTGCCCTGCAATGCGGGCGAGCAAATGCCGGCATAGCGCGGGGATGTCGCCCATCCGTTCGCGCAGGGGCGGCACGGTCAATTGAACGACATTCAGCCGATAATAAAGATCCTCCCGGAATCGGCCCGCTTCGATTTCTTCACTGAGCCGCTTGTTGGTCGCCGCGATAACGCGCACGTCGACGTGGATCGGCCGGCGTGCGCCGATCGGCTGCACCTCGCCATCCTGCAGCACCCGCAGCAGCTTGACCTGCGCGTCGAGCGGCATTTCGCTCACTTCATCCAGAAAGATGGTGCCCATGTCGGCGGAGACGAACTTGCCGACATGGCGGTCAAACGCCCCGGTAAAAGCGCCGCGTTCATGTCCAAACAGTTCTGATTCGACCAGGTTGGCGGGAATGGCGCCGCAATTGACCGTTACCATCGCCTGTTTGTGGCGCGGCGACGCGGCATGCACCGCACGGGCGATAACGTCCTTGCCGACCCCGCTTTCGCCTTCGATCAGCACGGGGACGCGCGCCCGCGCGGCCTTGGCGGCAATCGCGAGCGCGGCGCGGAATTGCGGTGCGGAGCCGACCACATCCTCAAAGGACAGCGGCGCGGTGATCTTTTCCGTCAACGGGCGCAATTCTCCGGCCGCCGCCCCGTCCGCCAGCGTGGCATTGAGCGCGGCAAGCAGGCGTTCGGGCGCGATCGGTTTCGACAGATAGTCGCTTGCGCCCGCGCGCATCGCCTCCACCGCCACCGCCACATTATTATGCGCCGTCAGGACGAGGATCGGCAGAGCGGGCCGCTGCGCGCGCAAATCGCGGATCAGGCCGGACGGCTCATAGTCCGGGCTCCATTGGTCCAGAATGACCGCGTCCAGCAACATGCCGTCCTGCGTCCCCAGCATTGCCAATGCGGTTTCCGCATCGGCCGCGAAGATGGTGCGCCATCCCGCGCGCGAGGCGAGGGCCGAAACGAGCCGGCGCTGGGCCGGTTCGTCGTCGATCAGCATCATTATGGGTACGCCGTCGCGTGCCATTCCAACCCCTTGTCATGATCCGCTTGTCTTGATCAGGCGTTGGACCCTAGCTGCCTGCGGTAAAGGCACACTTAACCGCGTGGATTTTCTGTCTGGAGGATTGAGGGGCGCGCGGGGACGGGATAAGGACGGGGCAACTGTATCAGGAAGGGAACATGGCATGGCGTCGAACGGCAATATGAAAAGCGCGAACCAGACCTATCACAGCTTCGTCGGGCTGATGAAATGGGGCACGATCGCCAGCGTGGCCGTCGCGGCCTTGGTGGTGCTGCTGATCGCGACGTGACGCCCCCCGACGGTCCTTCCGTCAGAAACGACGTGTCTTGATGACCCATGCAGCGGCGCTCACCGTCCTGTTGCCGACGGTGGCGCTGCTTACCTTTCTGGGGACGCGGGTTGCGGCCCGGCGACATCGCCGTCCGGTCCTAGACCTATTGTGCGCCTTGGCGGCTTTCCCGGTCATGGGCGCGCTGATCGTCGCTGCGGAGGTTGGGGGCGCCGGCGCGCGCCTGCTTGGCCTGCTGGCGATTTTGCTGGGCAGCATCGCGCTGGTCGCTGGTTTCGGGTTGCTGGAGCGATCGTCCCGATCCGGGGAGGATGCCCTTTGACGGCGTTATCAGGGGTTGCCGCAATCGCCTGGGTCGGCTCCGCGCTGCTGATGTTCCTGGGTCTGGTTAGATCAGGATGGGAGCTCGCGCCGCGGCTGGGGATTGGGGGAATGGCGCTGGCGATCGGCGCCAGCCTCTATACCCATGATGTGGTGAACCTGCCGGAAATGGTCAGCCTGGCCGCGCTGGGGGCGGGGATCGGCTATCTGGTCGTCCGCTGGCCGACCATCCGGTCCGTCCTGCCAATATTGGCTCTGCTCCTGCTTCCCATTGGCCTGTGCCTGCTACTGACGGCGCTCGCCATTGATCGCAATCCTATCGCCTTCGACATTCTCCGGCCTGATGACGCCACGCTGGCCCCCTTGAATGGGTGGCTGCTGACAGCTGCCGAACTGATCGGAGCCGCCATGGCGATTGCGGCAGCGCCACTGTGCAGGGCAGTGTCTGAGGGAAGGCGAGGGGCTGAGCGATGGCTCGCTGCACTGGCGGGCCTTGCCGGCTGGGGCGGGCTGGCGATCGCCCTGTTGCTCGACGAACCCGGCATGGCGGTCATAGCCACCATTGTCGGCGCCGGCGGCTTCACCCTTTGCGCCATGCCCGTTCGTGCCAGGGGCGATTAAGCCTTTGACCGGTTGCGGTGGCTTCCCCTAACCCTGTGCTGTCACATGCCAAATCGGGGGAGACAGCGAATATCATGCGCAAGCTCGGCCTTGTCGGCGGCCTTAGCTGGACGTCGACCGCTCGCTATTATGAGATCATCAACAAGATGGTTCAGCGCAAATTGGGCGGACAGCACAGCGCGCCGCTGCTGATCGAAAGCCTCGATTTCGCAGCGGTGGCCAGTTGCGTCAGCGACGATGACTGGGACTGCGCGGCCACGCAATTGATCGACGCGGCTCGCCGCCTGGAAGGGGCGGGGGCAGGCGCATTGCTTATTTGCGCCAATTCCATGCACCGGGTCTATGACCAGGTACAGGCGGCCGTCTCTATCCCGATCCTTCACATCGCCGACGAGGTCGGAAAAGCGATGCAGGCCGACGGGGTCGAAAAGGCCGCGCTCATCGGCACGCGCCGGGTCATGACCGAGAAATTCTATCGTCAGCGCTTGGTGGCGCATGGCGTGTCGCTTCTGCCGCCGGACATGGCGCTGGCGGAGCAGGTGGATCGCATCTTTTACGAGGAACTGACGCTGGGCAAGATCAACCGGGAATCGCAGCGCTTCATGAAGTCGGAACTGACGGACATTGCCAAACAGGATGTGCAGGCCGTCGTGCTGGCCTGCACCGAACTGGAGATGATCGTCGATGTCAGGGCGAATGTGTTGCCGATCTACGACTGCACCAGCATCCACGCGCAGGCCGGCGTCGACTTCATCCTGGGATAGTGCGCCGGGCTGATCCTTTAGCTCCCGATGGTCAGTTCCTCGTAACAGGATTGCGCTTCGGGGGCAGGTCCGCGCCGGACGGGCAGGGCGAGTACGCGCACGACGCGCACGCCTCCGACATGCGGAAAGGTGATGAGGTCGCCAGCCCTTACGGGGGCATGAGCGCGGTCGATCCGCCGGCCATTCAGGCGCATATGCCCGTCTTCGGCAAGCTTTTGCGCGATCGACCGGCTTTTCGACAGGCGCGCGAACCAGAGATATTTGTCGATACGCAAGCTCGGGCCGTGACCGGCGCCTGCGCCTGCGTCAGCCATTGCGGCCCAGCAAGTCGGCAAGGCCCGCAAAGGCGTTATTGACCGGCGCGGGACTGGAGCCTCCGCCATTGTTGGATTGGCGCTGTCCGTCGCCTCGCTGCGGCTTGCCGCCACCCGGCTTTCCTCCACGTCCGCGCTGGGCCTGTGGCCGGTCGCTTCGCGCCTTCTGCCGGCCCTTGAATGCCCAATTCGCAGCCGGAACGGGCGCAACCGCCTCCGCCCCGTCCTCGACCGGCGGAGCAGGCGGCGCATCGACCGGGCGGAAGCCTGCCGCCCGCATCAATTGCAGGAAGGAGTCTTCGCTCAGGCCCAGCGACACGATCTGCGGGCTGAGCGCCGTGAAGGCCTCATTCCTGGCGATGGTTTCATGCGCGGTGCGCGCCATGCGCTCGGCCATGTCGATCCGCAGCATCTGGTCGCCGAAACCACGAAAGCCCGCGATGCGCGCGCCCATCTGCGCGGGGCGTTCGCCAGCGGGGATCAGCGTCAGCCCTGGCCCTGGCAGCGGCAGGCAGGGTTTGGCGATTCGCGCCGCCAGCAGCGCCGAACGCCAACGCGCCGCGCCCGGCTTCAGCAGGCCGGGATGATAGATGTCGAGAACGCCGATATCGATGCCGGCCTTGCGCAGCAGGTGCCGCTGTTCCTTGTCCAGATGCCCCAGCGCCGAATCGAGATCGGTCCGCGCCACGACGCCGCCGGCATCGCCCAATTGCGCAAATACCGCTCGCACCACGGCGGGCACCTGCGGGTCGGCGGCGCTTTCGCTCATCTTGACGAGCGGCAGCAGATGCTTCTGCTTTTGCCCGTCGAACCATGCGGACAGTCGCGCGGTGATCTGCTTCTGCACATCCTGGCCCAGCGCCAGAAGAGCGCGATCGAGCCGGATTTCCGGCGTCAGCAATGTGGTGCCGGCCATCAGGATCGCCACCGGCGTTTCACCCCAGGCAATGCCGGGGGCCTGCCCCGCCTCGTCCAGCAGGGCAAAATCCGCATCCGTCGCAGCGATCAGTTCGTCAGCCTTCACTCGCAATACCTTTCCAAGGCGCCGTTCCGCGGCCGCCAACAGCATCTTTCGGTCCTGATGCCGCGTAGCGGGATCGACCGAGAATCGGAAGCCGTCAAGTCGTCCGATCATTTCCCCATCGACGCAGACGCTGCCGTCACCCTCCACCGTAACGGGCAGATTGCTCGCATTCTGGCCGATGTCGCGCAACAGGACGGACGTTCTCCGATCAACGAAACGCTGCGTCAGGGCCGCGTGGAGCGCATCGGAAAGTTTCTCCTCCAGCGCGCGGGTGCGCTCGGCCATTTCAGAGGGATGGGCCAGCCAGTCGGCGCGGTGCGCGATGTAGGACCAGGTGCGGGCCGCCGCGATCCGGCCGGACAATATGTCGATGTCGCCCTGCACCGAATCAAGCCGCGCGACCTGTTGCGCGAACCAGTCACGCGGAATGTGGCCGTTGCCTTCCGACAGGAAACGCCAGATTCGCGACACCAACCGGGCATGATGATCCGCCCCCAGTTTCTGAAAATCGGGCAGGCCGCAGGCCGCCCACAGCCGTTCGACCTGGCGCTTGCCCCGCGCGCGCTCGATGACGGTCGGATCATCCGCCAGCCGTCGCAGAACGGCAAGGTCCACTGCTTCGGGCGCGGCGCGCAGTTCGGGGCGCTCGGGCTTCTGCTCCAGATCGAACAGCAGATGGTCGAGCCGGTCCGTGCGTGGCGTTCCGTTGCGCCAGAAGAGGTGATCGACCGCTGGGAAATGATGCGCCTCGATCGCGTCTATTTCCTCCGGGGTGAAGGCCGCGTCGCTATCTTCATGCCCCAGGCTGCCGAATGTGCCATCCTTGTGATGGCGGCCGGCGCGCCCGGCGATCTGCGCCATTTCACTGACCGTCAGGCGTCGGCTTCGCCGTCCATCGAACTTGCGCAGCGAGGCAAAGGCCACATGCGCCACATCCAGGTTAAGGCCCATGCCGATCGCGTCGGTCGCCACCAGATAATCGACGTCGCCATTCAGGAACATCTGTACCTGCGCGTTTCGCGTGCGGGGCGACAGCGCGCCCATGACGACGGCCGCGCCACCGCGAAAGCGGCGCAGCATTTCGGCGACGGCGTAGACCTCTTCGGCAGAAAAGGCGACGATGGCGGACCGGCGGGGCAGGCGGGATAATTTTTTCGCGCCCGCATAGCTCAAAGTCGAAAAACGCGGGCGGCTGATGATGTCCACGTCCGGGATCAGTGCCTTGACGACCCGGCTGATGCTGGCCGACCCCAGGATCATCGTTTCCTCCCGACCGCGCGCGCGCAGCAACCGGTCGGTGAAAATATGCCCGCGTTCGGGGTCCGCGCCCAGTTGCGCCTCATCCAGCGCCACGAAAGCGAAATCCTCCTTCGCGCCGGCTTCACGGCTGCCGGAAATGGGCATGGATTCGGCCGTGCATAGGAAATAGCGTGCGCCAGGCGGAATGATTTTCTCTTCGCCCGTGACCAGCGCAACCAGCTTTTCGCCCTTGATCGCGACGACGCGGTCATAGACTTCGCGCGCCAGCAACCGCAGGGGGAAGCCCATCATTCCGCTGGAATGGCCGCACATCCGCTCCACCGCGAGATGCGTCTTGCCGGTATTGGTTGGCCCGAGGACGGCAGTGACGGGCGATCGGGCAAAGGAAACCATGACAGGTCCTATGTCGGGCATCGCAGCTTTGGGGGCAAGGGCAAAGCCGCTTCGGCCCCATTGCCGCCGGTGATCGGACCACAGAAAAAGGCCCGGCAATCGCGCCGGGCCTTTCCTCACATTCAATCTGGCTCAGCGATATCGGGTGCCATAACCGCTGTTGCTGCTGGCAAAGCCTTCGCCGCTCCAGCCGCCGTCACGGCCTTCGGCGCGATCGCCAAACATTGCGCTTTGCTCGCGCTCCGTCCGCCATGCTTCCTGTGCCTGCTCGGCCGTTTTTTCGAGGGTCACGCGCGTCGCGTCCACCGACTTGATCCAGCTCGACGGAATCGAATGGTGCACGCCACCGGCATCCTCGTCATTCTTGGTCAGGATGATGCGGTCGCCCCGGCATTTGTCGACGGTGCCGACATGCTCGCCATCGCTGCCGACGACCTCCATATGCTCCTTGACCTGCATGACCGCCTGCCGCTGCTCGCCCCGGCGCGCGCGCCAGGTGCCGAATTCATTATTGAAGCGATCGCGGTTTTCCCGCTGATATTCGGCATAGTCACGGTCGAGTTCGTCGATCCGCTGCTGGCGCCAGGCGTGATAATTGCTGTCATAATGGGCGTTCTGGTCACGCTGCGGTCCGAAGGCGCGGGTGCGATAGCCGTGATCCTCACTGCCAAAGCCGCTGCGCTCATTGGTGTAGGGAGCATAACCTCGACCCGGAAGATAATCGCTACGCCCTGCCGACGCGAAGCCTATCCGGCTCGACTGGTCGCGCGGGTCGCCATAGGGACGATTATAATATTCGTCATATTCGCGGCGACGTTCCGCTTCCTCGTCACCAAACCAGCTGCGGACTTCATCGCCCGCGCGATCGAAAAAGCCCCGTTCCTCCGGGTCATAGTCATCGGGCCGGCGGCGCATGTCCGAACTACCGAATTGACCGCGCGTGCCGTAGCGATAGCTGTTGTCGTCGCGTCGATAGTCGCGCTGCCCGCGATAGCGTTCGCCCCGGTCCCAGTTCGAGGAATAGCGATCATCACCGTAGCGGCCTCCGCCTTGGTAACCCATGGTCCATCTCCTTGTGCGTGTCAGGCGACGCGGGGGGCGTCGTCGCTGCTATCAATGAGCAGCCCCCGCCAACGTTCCGGGCGTTACGGACGAGTAATGTCCTGCCATCGGTGCATCTCGGCGCACGGTTGGCGACGAAAGCCGGTTCGTCATTTTGCACAAAATACCGTTGCGCGGCTTGAATCGGTCGCTTATAGGCAGCGCTCCTTCAAGGGGCCTTAGCTCAGCTGGGAGAGCGCGTCGTTCGCAATGACGAGGTCAGGGGTTCGATCCCCCTAGGCTCCACCAACCCCTTAATCGGGCTGGTTGGGAAGGACTTTACCAGCTTGAGGCTATGGGCCTAGAGCATATCCATGACAGATCATGAAATTTTGACCCGGCCGGCGGCTACGGTCGTGATCGTGCGCGATCGCCCCGGCAAGGCTGCGGAACTGCTGATGATGGAACGCGCGGCTACCATGGCCTTTGCTGCGGGCGCGCTCGTCTTTCCGGGCGGAGCGGTCGACGAAGCGGACCAGGTGCTTGCCGCCCGATATGAGACGGGGCTGCCACTGGACGAAGTGGCCGCGCGAATTGCCGCCATTCGCGAAACGATAGAAGAAGCCGGCCTCGCCATCGCCATCACCGGCGATGTGGACCAGGCGATGATCCTGCGCCTGCGTGATGGATTGCAGGATGGTGCGCTCCTGGGGGATCTGCTGGATCGCCATAATCTGGGCCTTGATCTCGGGGCGCTTACGCCCTTCGCGCGCTGGCATCCGTCACCATTTGATCACGCGACGCGGGTGTTCGACGCCCGTTTCTATCTGGCCCGCGCGCCCGAAGGACAATTTGCGACGGTGGACAGCAGCGAAAATGTCCGCCTGTTCTGGAGCAGCGCGGCCGATACGCTGGCGCTCTGCGATGCGGGGAAGGGGCGCGTCATCTACCCGACCCGCCGCAATCTCGAACGGCTGGCCGCGCATCGGGACTTCGCCGATTTGCTCTCCCACGCGGCCGCATTTCCCGTCGAGAAGATCCAACCCTGGCACGAAGATCGCGACGGCGTGCCGCATCTGTGTATCCCCGATCATCTGGGCTATCCCGTGACAGCGGAACCAACGGACAGGGTTCAGCGTGCTTAGGATATGCGAAAACTGCACCTGACGCTGCGCGCTTTCCTTGTGATTGGCTGTCTGCTTGCGCTGGCGCTGCTGGCCTATGCCTGGATGCGGCAGCGACCGCAGGACTTGCCCTGGACAGACCTGGACCTGGCGCAGCCGATCGGCCTGTTCACCGGGCGCAAGCTGGCCGCGCTGACCGGCGATGCCGAAGCCTGCAAGGCGCTGCTGGATCGCGCGGGCGTCGATTATGTCGCTTTGGAGCCGGGCGGCGCGGACCAGTGCGCCTATGCCGATGCCGTGCGTCTGCGCGCCGACGATGACGCCATCCTGCTGACCCCCGCCGCTGTCGCCCCATCATGCCCGGTGGTCGCGGCTCTTAAGCTCTGGGAATGGCAAGTGGTGCAGCCGACCGCTCAACGCATCTACGGCCAGCCCGTCCGGTCGATCCGGCACTTTGGCAGCTATAGCTGCCGCCGGCTTTATGGTCGCAGCCAAGGCGATTTCAGCGAACACGCAACCGCCGACGCAATCGATATTGCGGCGTTTCAGTTAGAGGATGGCCGACAGGTCAGCGTGCTGGGTGACTGGAAAGGGGAGGGAAAAGACGCCGCGTTTCTGCGTGAGGTGCGGGACGGCGCCTGCGATCTTTTCTCGACCGTCTTGTCACCGGACTATAACGCCGCGCACCGCGATCATTTTCACCTCGATCAGGCTGAACGCGGCGCCATGGGCGGGCGCGCCTGCCGTTGAAGATCGGTTATTGACCAAAGGTCGGCTGACGCGCCAGTGCAATCGCCTCGCGTGCTGCCGCCAATAGCGCCCCGCTCTTCGCTTCGCATTCGCGCTGCTCATATTCGGCACTGGAATCAGCGACGATCCCGGCGCCCGCCTGCACATGCATGACGCCATCCTTTAGCACGGCCGTGCGCAGCACGATGCAACTGTCCATATTGCCGTCTGGCCCGAAATAGCCGACGCCGCCGGCGTATGCGCCGCGCGTTTCAGGTTCCAGTTCGGCGATGATCTCGCAGGCGCGCACCTTGGGCGCGCCCGATACCGTGCCAGCGGGAAATCCGGCGAACAGCGCATCAATGGCGTCCTTGTCATCGGCAAGTTGCCCGACGACGTTGGACACAATGTGCATGACATGGCTGTAAAATTCGACGCTGTAGCTTTCCGTCACAGTGACCGACCCGGCGGCCGCCACGCGCCCGACGTCGTTTCGGCCCAGGTCGAGCAGCATCAGATGCTCGGCCCGCTCCTTGGGGTCGGCAAGCAGGCTTTCTCGATTGGCCGCGTCCTCGACCGCGTTTTTGCCGCGGGGGCGCGTCCCGGCGATCGGACGGATCGTCACTTCGCGGTCGCGCGCGCGCACCAATATTTCGGGGCTGGACCCGATCAGTGCAAATCCGGGGAGGTCGAGATAATAGAGGAAGGGAGACGGATTGATCCGCCGCAACGCGCGATACAGGGCGATCGGCGGCAAAGTGAACGGGCTGGTAAAGCGTTGCGCCAGCACGACCTGAAATATGTCTCCCGCGACGATATAGTCCTTCGCCGTCTCCACCATCTGCGCATAACGTTCGGGGGACAATGCGGGGGTAACGGCAATATCGGCGATCTCGGTTGCGGACGAGCCGGCAGGGATGGGGGCCGCGAGGCGCGCGGCTGTCGCGTCGATCCGTTCCAGCGCGCCGGAGATGGCGCGATCGACGTCAGTGAAGCTGCCCTTCCAAACGGGCGCGACGATGTAGAGGGCGTCTGCCAGCCGGTCGAACACCAGGATTATGGTTGGCCGCACGAACAACATGTCGGGCACACCGATCGGGTTGGGAGCCGGACGGGGCAGTTTTTCGACCAGTCCCACCGTCTCATAACCGAAATATCCGACCAGGCAGGCCAGCGCTGGCGGCAGCGCGGGGTCCATTTCAGCCCGGCATTCGGCGACAAGGGCGCGTAGCGCGTCGAGCGCGCTGTCCTTTTGCGGTACGAACGCATCACGATCTGTCGCCCATTGCCGATTGATTTCGGCCTGTTGGCCATTGGCCCTGAAAACCAGGTCAGGGGCAAGGCCGATCAGGCTATGTCGTCCGCGCACGGCGCCGCCTTCGACCGATTCCAGTAGATAGTCGCCGCGATCGGGTTCGAACAATTTGAGCGCGGCGGAAATGGGCGTGTCGGTGTCCGCAATCTGCCGCCGCCAGATCAGCGCCGACTCACCGCGCGATAAGGCCGCGCATGCAGCGGCAATGCCGTCATTCCCCCCATCCGCCATGTTCACTGGCCGCCACTATTGTTTGCAGCCAGTGCAGCGCGCACCTGCTCCACGGCCTTGGGGTTCCGCGTCACGCCCAGTTCCTTTTCGACCGCGCGTTCGAACTGTTCGCCATATTCCTGGCCAATCACCTCGCCCATCTGGTCGCGCACCTGCGCCAGCAACTGGGGATTGTCCTTGGCGTCGCCGCGCTCGATCTTTGTCAACTGAACCACGAAATAGCCGCGCCCTTCGCTGATCGGCAGCGTCTTGACGCTGTTTTCCGCCATGGCGAACAGGATCGACACTTCCGCCGGCGGGCGCTGCTCGGCGCGCATGATGTCGGCGCGGCGGCCGCCCAGCGTCTGCGGCGCGGGCAGCTTGACGCCCGCCTGGCTGATCGCGTCCGCCAGCTTCGTGCCTTTCGCCACCTTGGCGCGGATTTGTTCCGCCAGCGCCTTGGCCTTCTGGTTGCCGGCATTGAGCTTATATTGCGCCTGCACCAGCGGCTTGACCTCGGCCAGCGGAGGCGGGGCAGCAGCAATGATCTGCCCGGGTGCGATCAGCGCATAGCGCTTGTCGGGCGTGATCGGCACCAGCTGTGCGTCATCATCCGCGCTCATTGCGAACGCCGGGGCCAGCAGCGGCTGAACATCCGCAGGGGCGACATAGGCCATGTCCTTAACCTGCTTGCCGGTCGCCAGCAGCGGCGGGGTGGTTTCAAGCGTCAGGCCATTATCCTTCGCCACTTCATCGAAGGTGCCGCCATCTGCGATCTGATCCTCCAGCTTGGCGGTGAAATCATTGAGCAGCTGCTTTTCTTTCTGCACGCGCAGCACCTTGACGATCTCGTCACGCACGGCGGTTAGCGGCCGGGCAGGCTTGTCCTGCACGGCGGTTACGCGCAGCAACAGCCAGCCAAGCGGACCACGCACCGGCCCGACCAGTTCGCCCTGCTTGGCGGCAAAGACCGCGTCGGCCACGGCCTTGCTCGTCGCGCTGGTCAACTGGGCGCGGCTTTGCGCGTCCAGCGAGGATACCGACAGGCCGGCGCCCTGGGCCGCTTGCGGCAGGGACTTGCCCCCCTTCACCTGCGCGGCGATCGCCTTCGCGCCCGCCTCTGTCGGCAGCACAAGCTGTTCGACGCTTCGATTCTCGCTCGCCGCATAGTTTGCCTTGTTCTGATTATAATAGGCGCTGATCTCCGCGTCGCTTGGCGTCGAGGCCCGCGCGAAACGGTCTGCGTCAATCACGGCATAGCGAATGCGGCGCTGTTCGGGGATGGTGAAGCGGTCGCTGTTCTTCTTGTAAAAGTCAGCCAGCTGCGCGTCGGTCGGGTCCTTGTCGTCCAGGAACGCGACGGCCGGAATGGCGGCAACCTGGCCCTGCCGCGCTTCGAGCAGCAGCGAGGCATAGGGCAGCACCAGATTTTCCGACGGGCGCGCGCCGATGCCGATGGGCGCCAGCAACTGGCGTTGCAGGATTTCGCGGCTGATATCGTCGCGCAACGCCTGTTCGCTCAGCCGCTCGCGCGCCAGCAGGGCGCGGAAATTATCATTGCTGAAATTGCCAGCCGCATCCTGGAACGCAGGGATCTGCGCAATCTGGGCGTCGACCAGGCGCTTGGAAATATGAATGCCCTGATCATCGGCATAGGCGCGCAGCGTCAGCGATTGCACCAGCTGGTCGAACACCTGCGCGCCGCCGCCTTGCGCGAAAAATTCGCCGATCTGCAGCTCGGGGTTCGAGCGGCGCGCATTTTCGAACACGCGCTGAACACGATCCTGCAATTCGGCGGTGGCCAGCTTGTATCCCTTGGCCTTGGCCGCTGTTCCGCCGCCCGACAGGCTGGCGCCGCCAAATTGGCCACTGGTCACATCGCCCAGGATGAAGGCGGCGGCGATGACGCCCAGGAACAGGATCGCGAAGATCGCGCCGAACTTGGAATGGATGATGCGGCGAAAGACAGAAAGCATGAAAATGTCCGAACTACAGGCGGTATGGCGGCCCGCTTTAAGGGCGGAACGGCGCGGCGGCAAGGCTTGGGCTGGACAAATGCGCGATGCCCGTCCATCGCATTTGCCTGGCACCCGCGCATGTCTTGGAGGCGCCGCATCGCGATGCGGCGATGACGTGCGGGGGCGCTGCGTGCAGCAATAAACATAGGGGACTTGGCGGATGAACAGGCGCAAGCTGGTTGTCGGCAACTGGAAGATGAACGGGATGCGCGCGCATCTGGATGAAGTGGAAGCGATCGGCCGTGTCGCGGCGGCGCATCCTGATGTGGAGGTGGGGCTATGCCTGCCGGCGACGCTCATCATGGCGGGGTCGGAACGGCGCGGCGCGGCCTTCATCGGTGCGCAAAATTGCCACATGGATATCAGCGGGGCCTATACCGGCTCGCTGTCCGCCGACATGCTGGCCGAAGCCGGCGCGACATGGGTCATCACAGGCCATAGTGAGCGGCGTGAGGCGCGGGGCGAAACCAATGCGGACATCGCGGCCAAATCGGTGGCTGCGCACAAGGCGGGCATCAACGTCATTCTGTGCGTCGGCGAAACGCTAGCCGTTCGCGATGCCGGTCGCGCCGAACAGGTGGTCGCGGATCAGCTGCTCGCCTCCCTGCCCGAAGGCGCGGCGGCGGACTGGCTCGCGGTCGCCTATGAGCCGATCTGGGCGATCGGCACCGGCCGCATCCCGACCATGGAAGCGGTCGCGACCATGCATGCCGCCTTGCGCAAGGCGCTGGCGAGCCGGATCGGCGCGGAGGCTGACAAGATGCGCATTCTTTATGGCGGGTCGATGAATGGCGACAATGCGGCCGACCTGATGGCGCTGGCGGATGTGGATGGCGGCCTGGTCGGCGGCGCAAGCTTGTCGGCGGCCAAGTTCGCGCCGATCATCGAAGCGGCCGACCAGCGGATGAAAGCGGCCGCCTGACCTGATAAGGTCCGTTTGCTTCGGGCAAAATCGAGAAGCGGGAAGCGCGTTACCAGCGTTTCCCGCCTGCGCTCGAAACAAGAGGATGGTAAGCAGATTCCCTCACAGGTTGCCCCCGTGCGCCTTCGTCGCTATGTGCCCGCCAACGCAATTTTCTTGTCCCGGACACCTGTCGCATGTTCACCTTCCTCCTCGTCGTGCAGGCGATCATCGCCGCCTTGCTGGTTACCGTCATCCTGATGCAGAAATCGGAAGGCGGTGGCCTGGGCGTCGGCGGCAGTCCCGCGGGTTTCATGTCGGCACGCGGCGCGGCGGATTTCCTGACGCGCTCGACCACGATCCTCGCCAGCATCTTCGTGCTGTTGTCGATCGTCATGGCGGTGATCGCATCGGTGCGTCACGCCCCCAGCGACATTGATACCTCGCTGGTGAAGCAGGCCCCCGCAACGCAGAGCGCGCCGGCGACCACCGATCCGCTGGCCGGTGCTGCCGCCAATGCGGCGTCCGCGCCCGCGTCCAACGACGCGGTTCCGCTCGCCAACTAAACCTTCCGCCGATCTTCCGATCTTTTTTTTGAGCGCGCGTGGATTCGCGCGCTTGCCCTTTGTTGTTTCGAAAGGCTAAGCCTCTCCTCCCATGACGCGGTATATTTTCATCACCGGCGGCGTGGTTTCCTCGCTTGGCAAGGGCCTGATGGCTGCTTCGCTCGCAGCCCTTCTGCAAGCGCGAGGTTTCCGTGTGCGAATCCGGAAATTCGACCCCTATCTCAACGTCGATCCGGGCACGATGAGCCCCTACCAGCATGGCGAAGTCTATGTCACCGACGACGGGGCGGAGACGGATCTCGACCTTGGCCATTATGAGCGGTTCACCGGCGTGTCCGCGCGCCAGTCGGACAATGTGACGCAGGGGCGCGTCTATCAGACGATCATCCAGCGCGAACGGCGCGGCGATTATCTGGGCGCGACGGTGCAGGTGATCCCGCATGTCACGGATGAGATCAAGGCGTTCGCGACGGCCGATACCGATGATCTGGACTTTGTGCTGTGCGAAATTGGCGGCACCGTCGGCGACATCGAATCGCTGCCCTTCATGGAAGCGATTCGCCAGCTGCATAACGACCTGGATCGTGGCCAGTCGATCTTCGTCCATGTGACGCTGGTGCCCTATATCGCCGCGGCCGGCGAACTGAAGACGAAGCCGACGCAGCGCAGCGTCCGCGACCTCACCTCGCTCGGCATCCAACCCGATATTTTGCTGTGCCGCTGCGAGCATCCGCTGCCCGACAGCGAGCGCAAGAAGATCGCGCTTTTCTGCAATGTCCGCCCCGAAGCGGTCATCCCCGCGCGCGATGCCAAAAGCATCTATGCGGTGCCCGAACAATATCATGCCGAAGGGCTGGACCGCGAAGTCCTGCGCGCCTTTGGCATCCAGGATGCGCCGCCGCCAAAGCTCGACCGTTGGGTCGATATCATGGACCGCCAGCTCAATCCCGAAGGGGAAGTGACGATTGGCGTTGTCGGCAAATATGTCGGCCTGCTCGACGCCTACAAATCGCTCTATGAGGCGCTCAACCATGGCGGCCTTGCCAACCGGGTGAAGGTCAACGTGAAGTGGATCGACGCGGAACTGTTCGAGAAGGGCGACGACCTTGCGGCCAGTCTGGAACCCATGCACGGCATTCTCGTGCCCGGCGGCTTTGGCGTGCGCGGATCGGAAGGCAAGATCGCATCGGTCAAGTTCGCGCGTGAACGCAATGTGCCCTTCTTCGGCATTTGCCTTGGCATGCAGATGGCCTGCATTGAAGGGGCGCGGAACACGGCCGGCATTCCGGACGCGTCCACCACCGAATTTGGCGAAACGTCAGAACCGGTCGTCGGCCTCATCACCGAATGGATGAGCGCGGAAGGTTTGCAGAAGCGCACCGCCGAGACCGATCTGGGCGGCACGATGCGGCTGGGCGCCTATCCCGCCAAGCTGACCGGCAACAGCGTGGTCGCAGGCATTTACGGCGTCGATGACATCAGCGAACGGCATCGCCATCGCTACGAAGTCAATGCGGGCTATCGCGAGCGGCTGGAAAAGGGCGGCCTGATTTTCTCGGGCATGTCGCCGGACGGCGCGCTGCCCGAAATCGTGGAGCGACCCGATCATCCCTGGTTCGTCGGTGTGCAATTCCATCCGGAACTCAAGTCCAAGCCCTTCGACCCGCACCCGCTCTTCGCCAGCTTCATCGAAGCGGCGGTCAAGCAGAGCCGCTTGGTCTGATACGAAACGTCACCCCAGCCGCGGCTGGGGTGACTGTTTAGCCTGTCGGCGTCAGTTTCAGCATGCGCCCTTGCGATCCTTGGCCGCCATCCTCCAACAGCCAGAGCGCGCCGTCCGGTCCCTGTTCGACTTCGCGGATGCGGGCACCCATGTCCCATTGGTCCGCCTTCGACGCCTTTTCGCCGTCCAGCTTGACCCTGACCAGGCTCTCGCTGGACAGGCCGCCTATGAACAGGCTGTTCTTCCATTGCGGGAACATATCAGCCGAATAGTAAAGCAATCCGGCCGGCGAAATGACCGGGTTCCAGCTGACCTTCGGCGCTTCGAAGCCATCGCCGGGCGCATGATCGGTGATCGGCCTGCCATCATAATGGTCGCCATTCGACACTTTGGGATAGCCATAGTTGAGGCCCGGCTTGATCAGGTTCACCTCGTCGCCGCCCTTCGGCCCCATTTCCTGTTCCCAGAGCCGCCCGTCCTTGTCGAACGCGATCCCCAACAGATTGCGGTGGCCATAGGACCAGATGGCAGGATCAAATCCCTGCGCGGCGAGGGGGTTGCCGGCCGCCGGCGTGCCGTCGGGATTGAGGCGCAGCACCTTGCCGAGCGTCGCCTTGGGGTCCTGCGCCGGGTCAAATTTCTGTCGTTCGCCATTGGTGAAGAACAGATATCGGCCATCGGGTGAAAAGGCGATCCGCCCCGAATAATGGCCATTGCCCTCGACATAGGGGCTGGCGCGGAAAATCACCGTTACGTCATCCAGCGCCGTCGTCCCGTCGCTCGCCTGATTAAACTGTCCTCTGGCGAGCGCGACGCCCTTGGCGCCGTTGCGGGCTTCGGAAAAACTGAAATAGACCGTCTTGTCCTGCCCGAATTCGGGCGACAGAACCACGTCCATCAGCCCGCCTTGCCCGGCGCTGTCGACGGCGGGAATTCCGGACACCGGGATTTTCGTCCCGTTCTTTGGATCGAACAGGATCATGTCTCCCGCCTTTTCCGTGACCAGCGCGCGGCCGTCCGGCAGGAAGGTCATGGCCCAGGGCGAATCGAAATCGGCGATGATCGATGTCTTGAACGGCTTGTCGGCCGAATTGGTGGAATTTTGGCCCGTTGCATTGTCGGCCGAGCAGGCGATCAGGACGAAGGGCAGGGCGGCAAGCGGAAGGCGGCGCATCATTGTCTCCAATGTCGACAGGGCGATCGATATGGCTGCTAGAATGAGCCATCACGAATAATGTTGCAGATATTCGACGCTCCGCCTATATCAGCAATGCTTCCTTACATCGTCAAACATGTCGGGGTCGCGGGCGGATGCTCGCGGCGACGCGGAAGCGCGCATGATAGTTTCTGGAGATCGCATGGCGGACATCGCCGCATTGACTGCTTTGATCGAACCCGAGGTAAGGGCCCTGGGCTTTGACCTTGTGCGCATCAAGCTGTTCGGGTCGGGCGACGATTATACGCTGCAGATCATGGCGGAAAATCCCAGGACCAAACAGTTGGTCATCGAGGATTGCGCCACCATTTCCCGTCGCCTCTCGGATGTGCTGGATGAAGCCGACCCGATCGAGGAGGCCTACCGTCTGGAAGTTAGTTCGCCCGGCATCGACCGGCCGTTGACGCGCCTCCACGATTTCCAGGAGTGGGCCGGGCATGAGGCGAAGATCGCCGCGCGCGAAATCGTGTCGGGCCGCAAGAGCTTCCGCGGTGTGGTCAACGGCGTGGACGGGGAGGAGATACTCTTCACCGACGCCAAGTCCGGCGCCGTCCGAATCCCTTTCGCGCTGGTCGACGAAGCCAAGCTGCTGCTGACCGACGCATTGATTGCTGCTAGTATGCCGCTCTCCTCCGATGGGGCGGACGAATTTGAAACCGAAGAATAAGGGTTCATAAAGTCATGGCCAACGCCATTTCCGCCAACAAGGCCGAACTGATCGCCATCGCCAACTCGGTGGCGAGCGAAAAGATGATCGACAAGGCCATCGTCATCGAGGCGATGGAGGATGCGATCCAGCGCGCCGCGCGTGCCCGTTATGGCGCGGAAAACGACATTCGCGCCAAGCTGGATCCGGATAGCGGCGACCTGCGCCTCTGGCGCGTCGTCGAAGTGGTTGAAACGGTCGAGGACTATTTCAAGCAGGTCGACTTGAAGCAGGCGCAGAAGCTCAAGAAGGACGCGGTGATCGGCGACTTCATCGTCGACCCGCTGCCCGCGATCGACCTGGGCCGCATCGACGCGCAGTCGGCCAAGCAGGTGATCTTCCAGAAGGTCCGCGACGCCGAGCGCGAGCGCCAATATGAAGAATATAAGGACCGCGTGGGTGAGATCATCACCGGCGTCGTCAAGTCCGTCGAATTCGGCCATGTCGTCGTCAATCTGGGCCGCGCCGAAGGCGTGATCCGCCGTGATCAGCAGATCCCGCGCGAAGTCGTCCGCGTCGGCGACCGCATCCGTTCGGTCGTGCTCAATGTCCGCCGCGAAAATCGTGGGCCGCAGATTTTCCTCAGCCGCGCGCATCCTGAATTCATGAAGAAGCTGTTCGCGCAGGAAGTTCCCGAAATCTACGATGGCGTCATCACCATCATGGCCGCGGCGCGTGATCCGGGCAGCCGCGCCAAGATCGGCGTCATCAGCCGCGACAGCAGCATCGACCCCGTCGGCGCCTGCGTCGGCATGAAGGGTAGCCGCGTGCAGGCCGTCGTGCAGGAAATGCAGGGCGAAAAGATCGACATCATTCCCTGGTCGGAAGACACCGCGACCTTCGTCGTCAACGCGCTTCAGCCCGCGCAGGTCGCCCGCGTCGTCATCGACGAGGAAGAAGAGCGTATTGAGGTCGTTGTTCCCGACGATCAGCTGTCGCTCGCCATCGGTCGTCGCGGCCAGAATGTCCGTCTCGCCAGCCAGCTGACCGGCAAGGCGATCGACATCATGACCGAGGCCGACGCCAGCGAAAAGCGTCAGAAGGAATTCGTCTCCCGTTCTGAAATGTTCCAGAACGAGCTGGACGTCGACGAAACCCTCTCGCAGCTTCTGGTGGCCGAAGGCTTTGGCGAGCTGGAAGAAGTCGCCTATGTCAGCGTCGAGGAACTGGCTTCGATCGAAGGCTTTGACGAGGATCTTGCCGCCGAGCTGCAAAGCCGCGCGCAGGAAGCGCTGGACCGTCGCGAAGCGGCTGCGCGCAAAGAGCGTCAGGCGCTGGGCGTCGAGGACGCGCTGGCGGACATGCCCCACCTTACCGAAGCGATGCTCGTCACGCTGGGGAAGGCTGGCATCAAGACGTTGGACGACCTTGCCGATCTCGCCACCGACGAACTGATCGCGAAGAAGCGTGTCGATCAGCGTCGCCGCAAGTCGGACACGAGCGAGGACAAGGGCGGCATCCTGTCGGCCTATGGTCTCAATGAAGAGCAGGGCAATGAGATCATCATGGCCGCTCGCGCCCATTGGTTCGAAGAGGAAGCCTGAAACCCCCATGCCCTTTGTCGACATCCGCCTTGCCGGTAGCGCCACTCGCGAGCAGAAAGCCGCGATCGCTGCCGACGTTACTCAGTCGCTCGTCGAGCGGCTGGGGAAGCCGGCGGCTGCCGTTCAGATCGTCATTTCGGAAGTGTCTCCTGAAAATTACGCGGCCGGCGGTCAGTTGATCGCCGACCGCGCGGCTCCTCTATCCAGGGAGGACGCCCATGTTGCGGACACTCCCCGATGAGAGAATAAGCGCATTTCATAGCGTTGGACTTGCCCTGCTTTCCGTTCTGGCGGAGGAGCGCGCATGACCGAACGCAAATGCATATTGACCGGCGATCGCGCCGATCCCGCCATGCTCATCCGTCTGGCCGTCGGGCCGGAAGGACAGATTTTGCCCGATCTGCGCGCCAAGGCGCCGGGGCGCGGCGCGTGGATCGGCGTCAGCCGACCCGAACTGGAATCCGCCTTGGCCAAGGGCAAGCTGAAGGCGGCGCTCGCGCGCGCTTTCAAGACCGGGGAATTGCAGATACCCGATACGCTGCCCGACCTCATCGAGCAGGGATTGCGCAAGGCGCTGCTGGATCGGCTGGGGCTGGAGGCGCGCGCGTCCATGCTGCTAACGGGGTCGGAAAAGATCGACGTCGCCTGTCGCAAGGGCGATGTGAGATTGCTGTTGCATGCGTCCGATGCGGCGGCCGATGGCAATCGCAAACTGGACCAGGCGCTGCGCGTCGGCCAGGATGCGGAAGGCACGGATCTTGCGGGCATCACCTTGCCTGTGGACCGCGACGCACTATCTATGGCAATGGGGCGCGACAATGTCGTCCACATCGCGATTACCGACTCGCGTGCGGCGGCGCGTCTTCGCGGCGCTATCGGCCGCTTGGAAAGCTATCTGGGTTGCGCTACCGAAGCGCCCGCGCATGGGGAGCCTGCCTCCACCGACGCGCCGGGCGTCGGCTAGGCATCGGGATTGGGCATCAGGATTGAAGGCGCCGGCGGGCCTATCCGGCCGGAGCGGAAGTGAAGGGTTAAGTTCGAACATATGAGTGACAGCAAGGAAGACAAGCCGGTTCTGGGCCGCAAGCCGCTGGGCATCAAGCGGACCGTCGAATCCGGTCAGGTGCAGCAGCAGTTCAGCCATGGCCGCAAGAATACGGTCGTGGTTGAAGTGAAGCGGCGCCGCGTCCCCATGGGCAAGCCCGGTGAGACGACCGGTGCGGCGCCTGCGGCTGCGCCCGAAGCGAATCCCAAGCCCGCCGCTCCCGCGCCCGCCCCGCAACGGCCCGCGCCGCCACCGCCGCCCCGCCCGGTTGCGCAAAATTCCATGCTGTCGCGCAAGGAATTGCAAGAAAAGCTGCTGCGTGAGGCGGAGGAGGCCCGCATGGCCGCGCTGGAGGATGCGCGCCGCCGTGAGGATGCCGCGCGCCAGGCCGCCAGCGAGGAAGAAAAGCGTCGGGCCGAGGAAAATCGCCTCGCCGCCGAAGCGGAATCGCAGCGCGAGGCGGAGGAAGCGTCACAGCCTGCGCCTCAGCCCGCTGCCGAAGAGTCCCAGGCGGAGGCTTCCGCGCCTGCGGCCGAGGCTGCGCCCGAAGCAGCGCCGGCGGCCCCCGCTGCTCCGGCGTCGGCCATGCCTCCGCCGCGTCGCTTCACGCCGGTTACGCCGGCCAAGCGACCCGAGCCGGCCAAGCCCGAGCGCGCCAAGCGGGGCGACGATAATCGTCGCCAGTCGGGCAAGCTGACCGTCACCCGCGCACTCGCCGATGACGACAGTGCCCGCGCCCGCAGCCTTGCCGCGCTGAAGCGCGCGCGCGAGAAAGAACGCCGCGCCCATTATTCGGGCGGCAGTCAGCCGCGCGAGAAGCAGTCGCGCGACGTCGTCGTGCCCGAAAGCATCACGGTGCAGGAACTCGCCAACCGCATGGCCGAAAAGGGTGCGGACCTGGTGAAGGCCCTGTTCAAGATGGGCACTGCCGTCACGCTCAATCAGCCGATCGATCAGGATACGGCGGAACTGCTGGTCGAGGAATTCGGCCACCGCATCCAGCGCGTGTCTGACGCCGACGTCGAAATCGGCATGCAGGGCGAAGAAGATGCGCCTGAAACGCTGAAAATCCGTCCCCCGGTCGTCACGATCATGGGCCATGTCGATCACGGCAAGACCTCGCTGCTCGACGCGCTGCGGGGCACCAGTGTCGTGCAGGGCGAAAGCGGCGGGATCACGCAGCATATCGGCGCCTATCAGATCAAGACGAAGGGCGGCGATCTCATCACCTTCCTCGACACGCCGGGTCACGAGGCTTTCTCGGAAATGCGTGCACGCGGTGCCAATGTCACCGACATCGTCATCCTGGTGGTGGCGGCCGACGACGGGCTGATGCCGCAGACGATCGAAGCGATCAACCACACCAAGGCGGCCGGCGTGCCGATGATCGTGGCGATCAACAAGACCGACAAGCCCGACGCCAACCCGCAGAAGGTGCGCGAGCGCCTTCTGGAGCATGAGGTGATCGTCGAGGATATGGGCGGTGAGACGCAGGACGTCGAAGTCTCCGCGCTCAAGAAGACCGGTCTGGACACCCTGATCGACAAGATTCTCCTTCAGGCCGAATTGCTCGAACTGTCCGCCAATCCTGATCGCGACGCCGAAGGTACGGTGGTCGAGGCGCAACTGGACAAGGGACGCGGCGCCGTCGCCACCATCCTTGTCCGTCGCGGCACGCTCAAGGTCGGCGACACCTTCGTCGTCGGCGCCGAAAGCGGCAAGGTGCGCGCCATGATCAACGATCAGGGCCAGCAGGTGAAGTCCGCTGGACCCTCTACCCCGGTCGAGGTGCTGGGCCTGTCGGGCGTTCCGATGGCGGGCGATCAGATGACGGTCGTCGAAAATGAAGCCCGCGCCCGCGAAGTGGCCGCCTATCGTCAGGAACAGGCGACGAAGAAGCGCACGACCGCCGCGCCGACCAGCTTTGAACATATGTTCTCTGCGCTCAACACCCAGGTCATCGAATATCCGGTGGTGGTGAAGGGCGACGTGCAGGGCTCGGTCGAAGCAATCGTCTCGTCGCTCAACAGGATTTCGACGGACGAGATCAAGGTCCGCATCCTCCATTCGGGCGTCGGCGCGATCACCGAAAGCGACGTGACACTGGCCGCTGCCAGCCGCGCGCCGCTGATCGGCTTCAACGTCCGTCCCAACGCCAAGGCGCGTCAATTGGCCGAGCGCGAGAAAATCTCGCTCCGCTATTATGACGTGATCTACGACCTTCTTGAGGAAGTCCGTGGTGAAATGGCGGGCCAGCTGGCGCCCGAACGCATCGAAACGGTCGTCGGCCGTGCCGAGGTGCTTCAGGTGTTCCCAGCGGGCAAGAAGGACAAGGCCGCTGGTCTGCTCGTCCTCGACGGCATCATCCGCAAGGGTCTGGCCGCGCGCCTTACCCGCGACGATGTCATCGTGTCGCGCACCAACATCGCCTCGCTGCGTCGCTTCAAGGACGATGTCTCCGAAGTGCGCGCCGGCATGGAATGCGGCGCGGTGCTGCAGGACACCAACGACATCAAGGCGGGCGACATGCTCGAGTTGTTCGAAGTCGAGGAACGCCAGCGCACGCTGTAACTGTAGGAAAAGCCCCTCCCTCCGCCGGGAGGGAGGAGGTTTTTTTAGATCATGGTGCAACAGCAGAACGAAGGACCGTCGGTTCGCTTGCTTCGCGTCGGCGAGCAAGTGCGCCATGTCCTGTCCGAAATCCTGCAACGCGGCGACGTGCATGATGACGTGCTCGCCAGCCATGTCGTCAGCGTAACCGAAGTGCGCATGTCGCCGGACCTGCGCCATGCAACCGTATTCATCAAGTCGCTGCTGGGTCAGGATGAGGACGCAGTGCTCAAGGCATTGCGAACCAACACCGCCTATCTCCAGCGCGAAGTCGCGCATCGCATCCGCCTCAAATATGCCGCTAGGCTCAAATTCCTGGCGGACGAAAGTTTCGACGAGGGCAGCCATATCGACAAGCTGCTGCGCGATCCCAAGGTCGCGCGCGATCTGGATGCGCCGCAGGAGGACGCGGAATAGCTTCGACGTGACGGCTTCCTGTCGCTACTGTCGTTCTGTCAGGCAGGAACAGGGGGTGGCGTATGAAGATGATGGCCTTGGCAACGGCAGCTGCAATCATGGTGGCTGGCATGGGTCATGCGCAGGCGCGCGATGCCGCCATTCACCCCGCTGTCACGACCGATCCCAAGCCTGACGCGACCCATCCGGCCGGCATGAGCGCCTTTGTCATTCCCGCACAGGACGGGGCGATGAATGCGGTGATGTATACCGCGCAGGGCGGCGGGCTGCACCCGACCTTATTGCTGCTGCACGGATTTCCGGGCAACGAGCAGAATCTCGATCTGGCGCAGGCGGCGCGCCGGGCAGGCTGGAACGTGCTGACGCTCCATTATCGCGGCAGTTGGGGCAGTCCTGGCGCATTTTCCTTCAACAATGCGTCGGAAGATGCCTTTACCGCGCTTCAATTCCTGCAACAGCCAGCCAACGTCGCACGCTATCGCATTGATACCAGCGCGATCGTGGTGGCCGGACACAGCATGGGCGGTTTCATGGCGGCGGATGCGGCGGCAGCAGAGCCGCATGTCGCGGGCCTGTTCCTGATCGACCCATGGGACCCGGCGCAAACGGTCGCGACGCTCGCGACTCCCGATGGCGAAGCCGCCTGGAAGGCCGAAGTGGAAAGCGACCTGCCGCCTCTTGCCGGTGCAAGCTATGAAAGCCTGACCGGCGAGATCAAGGCGAATGCCGGCAAGTTCGATCTGGGCCGCCGCTTGGCGGGCTATGGCCGCCGGCCGCTCAGCATCATCGGCGCGGAACACGGTATCGGCGACATGGCGCGCAAGGCTGCCGCTGACGCCCAAGGCGCCAATCCGTCGGCGCGGCTGATGGTCTGGCCCACCGATCACAGCTTTTCCGATAAGCGCATCGCGCTGGCCGACGCGTTGGTCCGCTTCCTGGCTGGCGTCGCGCCCACGATCCGCTAAACCCGCGGCCATGGCGAAGCTCTATTTCTACTATAGTTCGATGAATGCGGGGAAATCGACCACCCTGTTGCAATCCGACTTCAACTATCGCGAGCGCGGTATGGCGACGATGCTGTGGACCGCCGCTGTCGACACCCGTTATGGCAGCGGTCGTATCGCATCGCGCATCGGATTGGAGGCGCAGGCGCACCTGTTCGAACCGGGGGTCGATCTTTATGCGGCGGTCGCGCGCCAGCATGAAGCGACGCCGCTGTCCTGCGTTCTGGTGGACGAAGCGCAATTTCTGACCCGCGATCAGGTATGGCAGCTAGCGGCGGTCGCCGACGCCTTGGGCATTCCAGTGCTCTGTTATGGCCTGCGCACGGATTTTCGCGGCGACCTGTTCGATGGGAGCGCGCATCTTCTTGGCCTTGCCGATACGCTTACGGAGATCAAGACCGTGTGCGACTGCGGGCGCAAGGCGACAATGAACCTGCGCGTCGATACGCAGGGCAGGGCGATCCAGCACGGGGATCAGACCGACATTGGCGGCAATGACCGTTATGTCGCGCTGTGTCGCCGGCATTTCCTGGCCGCTCTCAACGGCTGACTGTCAGCGCAGCGTAGCGATCCAATCGGGTAGCTGGCCAAGCCGCTTCAATTGCACGAAACGCGGGTGCGTGTCGGGCGCGGCCGCTGTTTCATGCGACCAGGCGCCATCTTGCGGAATGAAGGCCGCCCATGCTCCCGCCTCGAGCGCAGGAAGAATATCGGACCGCATCGAATCGCCAGCCATCACGGCCCGATCCGCGGTGATGCCATGCCGGTCAAATAACGCCCGGAATGTGTCCGCTTTCTTGTCGCTGACAACCTCTATGCCTGAAAACAGGTCGCCCAGACCCGACGCCGCGAGCTTGCTTTCCTGATGCAAAAGGTCGCCCTTTGTAACCAGCACCAGGGGCGCCTTAGCCGCCAGCGCGCGCAGCGTATCTTCGACCCCGTCGAACAGCTCGACCGGATGCGCCAGCAGCGCTCGGCCAGCGGCCAATATCCCTTCGATCATCGCGCCAGTCACCGCGTCACCGGCAAGGTCCACGGCGGTTTCGATCATCGAAAGCGTAAAGCCCTTCGCACCATAGCCATAGAGCGGGAGGTTGCGGGTCTCGCACGCGATCAGCCGCTCGCGCGTGACCTGCGCCTGCGCAAAGGGGCGCAGCATGTCGAGCAGCGCGTCTTCGGTCGCGTTGAAGTGGCGCATATTATGCCAGAGCGTATCGTCGGCATCGAGGCAGATCAGGTCTATCGTCATGCCATAGGCGTTAGCGGATTAAAGGCTGACAGGACAATATCAGGCGGATAAGGGCGGCCGCCATGCACGGCTGGATCATTCTCGATAAACCCCATGGCCTTGGCTCCACTCAGGCGGTCAGCGCGGTCAAGCGCGTCCTGCGCCAAAGTGGGGCGGGCAAATGGAAGGTCGGCCATGGCGGAACGCTCGATCCGCTGGCGACAGGCGTTCTGCCGATCGCGATTGGCGAAGCGACCAAGCTCGCCGGGCGCATGCTCGACAGCGACAAGATCTACGATTTCACTGTCGCTTTCGGCGTCCAGACCGATACGCTCGACCTGGAAGGGAAGGTGATTGCGGAGAGCGACCATCGCCCGACATGGTCGGAGGTGGAGGCGATCCTGCCCCGTTTCACCGGCCCGATCGAACAGATCCCGCCCGCCTACAGCGCCATCCTGATCGACGGCCAGCGCGCTTATGATCTCGCCCGCAAAGGGGAGGCGGTGGAGATGAAGACGCGAAGTGTCACTATATATTCTCTCCGCGCCTCCGCGCCTCCGCGCGAAAAAAACGGGTTCGCGCGGAGACGCGGAGGTGCGGAGTATCTGGACAAATTCACGTTTCGCGCCCATGTTTCCAAAGGTACTTATATCCGTTCTCTCGCCCGCGATATCGCGCTGGCGCTCGGCACGGTCGGCCATGTCACCATGCTGCGCCGGGTAAAGGCCGGGCCGTTCACGCTGGATTCGGCAATTTCGCTGGACATTTTGAATGACGCTGCTACGGGGCACGGCATCGGCCAGTATATGCTGCCGTTGACGGCGGGGCTGGACGACATCCCGGCCCTTTCCGTCAGTCCCGATGAAGCATTGGCTCTCCGCCAGGGGAAGATGCTGATCGGGAAACCGCACACCGGTCTCCTGCTGGCGATACTCGGCGAAACGCCCATCGCGCTGGTGGAGTCCAGTGGCCCGGACATCCGGGTGGTGCGCGGCTTCAATCTCTAGATACGAAAGGAAGCCCGATGTCGATCACTGCAGAGCGCAAGGAAGCGCTGATCAAGGAACATGCCCGCGCCGAAGGCGACACCGGTTCGCCCGAAGTCCAGGTTGCGATCCTGTCGGAACGCATTTCGAACCTGACCGAGCATTTCAAGGGTCATCACAAGGATAACCACAGCCGTCGCGGCCTGCTGATGCTGGTCAACAAGCGTCGTTCGCTGCTGGATTATCTCAAGAAGAAGGATGAAGGCCGCTACAGCGACCTCATCGCAAAGCTGGGCCTGCGCAAGTAAGTCTGCTATACAAAGGAACGGCCCCCCGCGGGGCCGTTTCCGATTCCGGGATTTCGCCCCTTCCTGTGGCGGGGGCATGCAAGAGGGAGATCGCGCAATCCGGTGCGATCCCCGAACACGGAGCCACACGATGCTCCGACACCGCAGCGGGCCGGTTAGCCCGCAGATGAGGCCCCGCCGGGCAATAGGGCCATGGCGGGCGAAGGAAAAAGCATGTTTGATGTAAAGAAAGTTTCGATCGAGCTGGCAGGCAAGACCCTGACTCTCGAAACCGGTCGCATTGCGCGTCAGGCCGACGCCGCCGTGCTGGCGACCTATGGCGAGACGGTGGTGCTGTGCGCCGTGACCGCCGCCAAGTCGGTGAAGGACGGGCAGGACTTCTTCCCGCTCACCGTCCATTATCAGGAAAAATATTCCGCTGCCGGCCGCATCCCCGGCGGCTTCTTCAAGCGCGAACGCGGCGCGACGGAAAAGGAAACGCTGGTTTCCCGCTTGATCGACCGCCCGATCCGCCCGCTCTTCCCCGAAGGTTTCTACAACGAGATCAACGTCATCGCTCAGGTGCTGAGCTTTGACGGCGAAAGCGAACCCGACATCGTTGCGATGATCGCCGCCTCGGCCGCGCTAACGCTGTCGGGTGTGCCCTTCATGGGGCCGATCGGCGCCGCGCGCGTCGGCTACAAGGATGGCGAATATCGGCTGAACCCGTCGCTGGAAGAGGTGAAGGAAGGCGAACTCGACCTGGTCGTCGCCGCCACCGGCAACGCAGTGATGATGGTCGAATCCGAAGCCAAGGAATTGTCGGAAGACGTCATGCTGGGCGCCGTCATGTTTGCGCATGACGCGTCCAAGAAGGTCGTCAACGCGATCATCGACCTTGCCGAACAGGCTGCGAAGGACCCGTGGGACATGGCCCCGCAGGATGACCTTGGCGACCTCAAGAAGAAGCTGACGAAGCTGATCGGCAAGGACATTGCCGCCGCCTACAAGCTGACCGACAAGTCGGCCCGCTCGAACGCGCTCAACGAAGCACGCGCGAAAGCGAAGGCCTCGTTCGCGGAAGACGGCCTCGACGCCCAGACCGTGATGGCGGGCATCAAGCTTACCAAGAAGCTGGAAGCCGAAATCGTCCGCACCGCCATCCTCAAGGATGGCAAGCGCATCGACGGCCGTACCACCACGCAGATCCGCCCGATCGAGGCGATGGTCGGCTTCCTGCCGCGCACTCATGGTTCGGCGCTGTTCACCCGCGGCGAAACGCAGGCGATCTGCACGACCACGCTGGGCACCAAGGACGCCGAGCAGATGATCGACGGCCTCACCGGCCTGCATTATGAAAACTTCATGCTGCACTATAACTTCCCGCCCTATTCGGTCGGTGAAGTCGGCCGCTTCGGCGCGCCGGGCCGTCGTGAAGTGGGTCATGGCAAGCTCGCCTGGCGCGCGCTGCACCCCGTGCTGCCCAGCAAGGACGAGTTCCCCTACACGATCCGCGTTCTCTCCGACATCACCGAGTCCAATGGTTCATCGTCGATGGCAACGGTCTGCGGCGGTTCGCTCTCGATGATGGACGCGGGCGTTCCCTTGAAACGTCCGGTGTCGGGCATCGCCATGGGCCTGATCCTGGAAGGCAAGGATTATGCCGTCATCAGCGACATCCTGGGTGATGAGGATCATCTGGGCGACATGGACTTCAAGGTCGCCGGCACGGAAAACGGCATCACCACCATGCAGATGGACATCAAGGTCGCCGGCATCACGCAGGAGATCTTTGAAGTCGCGCTGCGTCAGGCGAAGGAAGGCCGCGCCCATATCCTGGGTGAAATGAGCAAGGCGCTGTCCTCGACCCGCACCGAGCTGTCGGCTCATGCCCCGCGCATCGAGACGATCCAGATCGACAAGTCGAAGATCCGCGACGTCATCGGCACGGGCGGCAAGGTCATCCGCGAGATCGTCGCGGAAACCGGTGCGAAGGTCGATATCGACGACGAAGGCGTCATCAAGATTTCCTCGTCCGACACGGCCCAGATCGAAGCCGCCAAGAAGTGGATCCTCGGCATCGTCGAGGAAGCCGAAGTCGGCAAAATCTACACCGGCAAGGTCGTCAACATCGTCGATTTCGGCGCGTTCGTGAACTTCATGGGTGGCAAGGACGGCCTCGTCCACGTGTCCGAAATGAAGAATGAACGCGTGGAAAAGCCCACCGACGTCGTGTCGGAAGGCCAGGAAGTGAAGGTCAAGGTTCTCGAAATCGACCCGCGTGGCAAGGTTCGCCTGTCGATGCGCGTTGTCGATCAGGAAACCGGCGAGGAGCTGGAAGACACCCGTCCCGCCCGTGAGCCGCGCGAGCCGCGTGGCGACAGGGGTGAGGGGCGCGGTGACCGCAACCGTCGCGATCGCGGTGGTGACCGTGGTGGTCGCGGCGACCGTGGCCCGCGCCGGGATCGTGGACCCCGCGGCGAAGGCGGCGGCAAGGGCGATGATGACGGTTCCAGCGCTGGCCTGCCCGACTTCTTAACCCAGGACTGACAAGCGGTCCCTGACAAAAGGGCAGCTTTGCAACCGAAGAAGGCGTCCGGTTTCGGACGCCTTTTTTGGTGAAGGAAGCGATTGACTGATCTCAATCAATGCGCTTCCGTAAGGATTGGATATTGTGCCGGCAAGCCAAACGGGGATCATCATGCAGCGGAGCAACGAGCGCTTTGTCGAACGCCTGCCGCTCGTCCTCGATCGACCGGTATATGCCTATCTGCTGACCTTCCTCTTCTGCGCGGCGGGGCTGATGCTGCGTTTTGCGGCGGAACCCTTGCTGCCGCAGGGCTATCCGTTCGTTACCTTCTTCCCGGCTGTCATCCTGTCCTCCTTCCTGTTCGGTGTTCGGTCGGGAATTTTCGGGGCCACGATTGGGGGTTTTGCCTCCTGGTATTTTTTCATCAACCCGATCCACAGTTTCACCCTGAATCCCGCGGTGGCGACCGCGATGCTATTCTATACCGGCGTCGTTACGGTGGACATCATCCTCATCCATTTCATGCAACGCGCCAATTTCAACCTCGCGGTGGAGCGTGAACGCAGCCGCGCGCTGGCGGAAAATCGCGAGCTGCTGTTTCGCGAGTTGCAACATCGCGTGTCCAATAATCTTCAGGTGGTCGCGGCGATGCTGTCGCTCCAGCGGCGGCATGTCGATCATGACGTGGCCCGTCGTGCGCTGGACGATGCCTCGGCCCGGCTGGCCCTGATCGGCCGGATCAGTCGCGCCCTTTATGATCCATCGGGGCGCGGGCAGGATATGAACGCCTTTCTTCATACTCTGACCGCCGACATTCTGGACGCATCGGGCCGCAGCGACGTCAATATTCAGGTGTCTGCACCGGAAGCCTTGGTCCTGGCATCGGACGTCACGGTGCCCCTGGCTTTGGTCGTGGCGGAATCGGTCAGCAATGCGATCGAACATGGTCTGCCTGACCGGCCCGGCACTATCCGTGTGACGTTGGAGAGCGCAGATGGCGAACTCACGCTACGCATCATGGACAATGGCAAGGGTGTTCCGCCAAATTTCGACGCGAATGCGGGGCAGTCATTGGGTCTGCGCATCGCCAACGCGCTGGCGATGCAGCTTGGCGGCCGCTTCGCGCTACAGCCCGCCGCAACGGGCGGCACCATCGCGCGCTTGGACCTGCCACTGGCTGCGACCTGTTGAACAGGACGCACCATTCTGGCGCTTGGCGGCGGCGCGTCGCTCGGCTATGACCCGCCCCATGCTGACGAAAACCCTGACGCGCATCGGCGCGGCCACCGCTCTGGTCCTGATCGCCTCGCCCGTCCTGACTGGCTGTTCGACATCGAAGAACAAGGCGGACACGCTCTATGTCGCTCGCGACGTGTCGACATTATATAATAGCGGCAAGGATCGTCTTGATCGCGGCCAGTATAAGCTGGCGGCCGCGCTGTTCGACGAGGTGGAGCGTCAGCATCCCTATTCGCCCTGGGCGCGTCGCGCGCAGCTCATGTCGGCGTTCAGCTATTATATGAACCGCGACTATGCCGAATCCATTTCGGCGGCGCAGCGCTTCCTGTCTATCCACACCGGCAACAAGGATGCACCCTACGCTTATTATCTGATCGCCATCTGCTATTATGAGCAGATCGCCGACGTCACCCGCGACCAGAAGATCACGCAGCAGGCGCTTGATTCGCTCGGTGAACTGATCCGTCGCTATCCCCAGACCCGTTATGCCGCCGATGCGCGTTTGAAGGTCGATCTGGTCAACGACCACCTTGCCGGCAAGGAAATGGAGGTTGGTCGCTTCTATCAGCGGCGCGGCCAGTGGCTTGCCGCCACGCTGCGGTTCCGCACGGTCATCGACAAATATCAGACCACGACCCATACGCCCGAAGCACTGGAGCGCCTGGTCGAATCCTATCTGTCGCTGGGCATCCCGACCGAAGCGCAAAAGGCCGCCGCCGTGCTCGGCCGCAATTATCCGGGCACCAAATGGTATGAGCGCAGCTACAAGCTGATGCAGGAACATGGCGGCGCGGCCTGAGCTGCCGCTTTCCCTGTTCCCCTTTTGTGCATTGACGGGTAGGACCACGTCATGCTGACAAGCCTAGCGATCCGCAACGTCGTGCTGATCGAGGCGCTGGACCTGGAGTTTGGCGCTGGCCTTTCCGTGCTGACCGGCGAAACCGGCGCGGGCAAGTCGATCCTGCTCGACTCGCTCGGCCTGGCCCTTGGCGCGCGCGCCGATAGCGGGCTTGTCCGTGCGGGCGAGCATCAGGCAAGCGTCATCGCGGCCTTCAACCCGCCCGCGCCCGATCATCCGGCCGCCGCTCTATTAGCGGAAAACGGCATCGATATGGAGCCGGGCGAACCGCTGCTCATTCGCCGCATGGTGAAGGCCGACGGCGGCAGCCGGGCGTTCATCAATGACCAGCCCTGCTCGGCCGCTCTGTTGCGTGACCTGAGTGCGTCGCTGGTGGAAATTCATGGCCAGCATGATGACCGGGGCCTGCTCAATCCGCGCGGTCATCGCGCCATGCTCGACACCTATGGCCGATGCGACGCCGCCGCCGTGGCGAAAGCGCATGCCGACTGGCGCGCCGCTGCCAATGCTTTGAGCCAGGCGCGCGAATCGGTGGACTCCGCCGCGCGGGATCGGGACTATCTGACCCACGCGATCGAAGAACTGCGCGCCTTCGCGCCGCAAGCCGGTGAAGAGGCGACCCTGGCCGAAGAACGCGCCGCCATGCAGAGGGGCGCGCGCCTGACCGACGATCTGGCGACGATCAGCGAATGCCTGACTGGGTCGGACGGCGGCCTTGCCTTGTTGCGGCAGGCTGCGCGCCGGCTGGATCGGATCGCTGGGGAAGAGCTGCTGCTCGCCGCCGTCCTGGAATCCCTCGATCGCGCGGTGGTGGAGGCGGGGGAGGCGGAGGATCGGCTTGCGGAAGCCGCCGAGGCATTGAGTTTTGATCCAGCCCGTCTCGATGCCATCGAAACCCGCCTGTTCGATCTGCGCGGCCTTGCCCGCAAGCATCAGGTGCAGCCTGACGATCTCGCCGCCCTGCGCGACGACATGGCGGAAAAGCTTGCGGCGATTGAGGGCGGCGAGGAGCATATCGCGGCACTGGAAAAGGCTGTTGTCGCCAAAGCGGATACCTATCGCGCCGCCGCGCAGGCGCTGTCTGCGGAGCGCCAGCTGGCGGCAGGGCGCCTTGATGCGGCGGTCGCAGGGGAATTGGCGCCGCTAAAGCTCGATGCCGCGCGTTTCCGCACCGTGGTCGCCCCGTTGGACGAAGGGCAATGGAGCGCCCAGGGCATGGACCGCGTCGAGTTTGAAATCTCCACGAACCCCGGCGCGCCCTTTGCTCCATTGGCGAAGATCGCATCGGGCGGCGAACTCTCCCGCTTCATCCTGGCGCTCAAGGTCGCGCTGGCCGAGCGGGGTGGGGCGGACACGCTGATCTTTGACGAGATTGACCGGGGCGTGGGCGGCGCGGTGGCCGATGCTATTGGCGAGCGGCTTTCCCGGCTTGCCCAAAGCAACCAGATTCTCGTCGTCACCCACAGCCCACAGGTCGCGGCGCGCGGCGCGGGTCATATGCTCATCGCCAAGTCGAGCGCCAGTAAAGATGGGGGCACCGTCACCCGCACCGGCGTCCGCGCGCTGGACGACACCGAACGCCGCGAGGAAATCGCCCGCATGCTCTCCGGCGCCGAAATCACCGCGGAAGCGCGGGCGCAGGCGGAACGGTTGCTGGAGCGGGCCTAGATCATTTCCATGGAAACAGTTGGGTTCGTCGCCGTTGACACCGCATGGCGCCAGCGCACTTTCCAGATTGGCTGCATGGGCTTTCCATCGCTTCGTTAACCCTCGCAATCTTGTGCGCGTTGTTAATTCTCGTTGATATCATGCGGCGACCACAGAAGATGGCCATCATGAATTGGGTGTGGCCGCTGACAGCGCTGTTCGGCAGCGTGATCTGGCTTTGCTTCTACCTGAAGGCGGCTCGGCGGGCGGGTGATGCGGAACGCGATACGCCTATGGCGGTGGCTGTGGCCAAGGGAGCAAGCCATTGCGGGGCAGGGTGTACGCTGGGCGACATCATCGCTGAATGGGTTGCCTTCGCTTTTCCCGGCGTTGCTCTATGGTTTGGCTGGCGGACGCTTTTCGCTGAAAAGCTCTTTGCCGTCTGGATATTCGATTATCTCCTGGCCTTTCTGATCGGCGTGCTATTTCAATATTGCACGATCAAGCCGATGCGGGACCTGTCCGTTGGCACAGCCATAGTACAAGCGGTGAAGGCGGACGCAGCCTCGATCACCAGTTGGCAGGTCGGCATGTATGGTGTCATGGCCGCGGGACAATTCCTGTGGTTCCGGCACGCTTATGGTGGGTTAGCCCCAGTCGCGAGCCCGGAATTCTGGTTTCTCATGCAACTCTCCATGCTCGCTGGATTTTGCACAGCCTATCCCGTCAATTGGTGGCTTGTCCGAACGGGCATCAAGGAGAAGATGTAGGGCCGCGCCGCCGCGTGCTTCCGTGTGCGCCCGACTAACGCTAAGGCAGCCCGATGAACGACCCCGCGACCCTTGCCGAAGCTGAAGCCGCCAACCGCCTGATGCGCCTCGCCAAGGAGGTCGCGCGGCATAACCGGCTCTATCATGATCTGGACGCGCCGGAGATTAGCGATGCGGACTATGATGCGCTGATCCGCGAGAACAACGTGCTCGAAGCTGCCTTCCCGCACCTGATCCGCGCGGATTCGCCTAACGCGCAGGTCGGTGCGGCCGCGACGTCGACATTGCAGAAGGTGCCACACGCCGTCCGCATGATGAGCCTCGACAACGGGTTTTCGGACGAGGATATTGCTGACTTCGTCGCGCGTGTTCGCCGCTTTCTGGCGCTGTCAGATGATGCGCCGGTGGCGGTCACTGCCGAGCCGAAGATCGACGGCCTGTCCTGCTCGCTGCGCTATGAGAAGGGCGAGCTGGTGCTGGCCGCGACACGTGGAGACGGGACAACTGGCGAGGACGTCACCGCCAATGTCCGCACCATCGCCGACATCCCCGAGCGCCTTACCGGCCCCAATATCCCCGACCTGTTCGAGATTCGCGGGGAGGTCTATATGGCCAAGGAAGACTTCGTGGCCTTGAACGAACGCCTGCTTGCCGAGGCCGAAGACCCGGAAAAGGCGCGCCAATTCGCCAATCCCCGCAACGCCGCCGCAGGTTCGCTGCGCCAGAAGGACGCGGCCGTGACCGCCGCCCGCCCGCTGCGCTTCCTCGCCCATGGATGGGGGGCGCACAGCGCGCTGCCCGCCGACACGCAACTTGGCGTCATGCAGGCGATCGCGGGCTGGGGCGTGCCGGTGTCGGATATGCTGGTTTGTGTCGACACGCTCGACGCCATACTCGCACATTATCGAGACATCGAACGCCGCCGTGCCGACCTGCCGTTCGACATTGATGGCGTGGTCTACAAGGTCGACCGCCTCGACTGGCAGCAGCGGCTGGGTTTCGTCGCGAAAGCGCCACGCTGGGCGATCGCGCATAAATTCCCGGCCGAACGTGCGCAGACCACGCTTGAGGCGATAGACATTCAGGTCGGCCGCACCGGCAAGCTTACTCCGGTAGGGCGTCTCACACCCGTCACGGTTGGCGGGGTCGTCGTCTCCAACGTCACGCTGCACAATGCCGACGAGATTGCCCGTCTTGGTGTCCGCCCCGGCGACCGCATCATCGTCCAGCGCGCTGGCGACGTCATTCCGCAGGTGGTGGAGAATCTGACGCGGGACGAGGATCGCCCGCCCTTCGTCTATCCCGATCATTGCCCCGTCTGCGGATCGGAAGCGGTGCGCGAGGAGGGGGAGGTCGACATCCGCTGCACCGGCGGCCTTATCTGCCCGGCGCAGCGTTTCGAGCGCCTCCGCCACTTCGTCAGCCGCGGGGCGCTCGACATTGAGGGGCTGGGCGAAAAGACGATCCAGGAATTTCTCGATCTCGGCTGGATCAGGGAACCCGCCGACATCTTCCGCCTCAAGGCGCATCGGCAGGAACTTCTGGCCCGCGAAGGGTGGAAGGAAACCTCCGTCAACAACCTCCTCGCCGCGATCGAGGCGAAGCGGAAGCCGGACGCCGCGCGCCTGCTCTTCGGCCTCGGTATCCGCCATGTCGGAGCCGTTACGGCGCGTGATCTGATGAAGGCATTTGTCACTCTGCCGCACCTGCGGGAAGTCGCATCGGCGGCGCATGTCCCCGCGTCGCATAACCCACAAACTGGCGTGGCGACGTTTCATGGGGATCTCACGGCGCTTAACGAGTTGACGTCTATCAACGGCGTCGGGCCGTCCGTGGTGGAAGCTCTCGGCAACTTCTTCCACGAACCGCATAATGTCGAAGCATGGGACGACCTTCTCTCCGAAGTCTCGCCCGCCGACTATATCGTCGAAACCACTGCCAGCGCCGTCACCGGCAAGACGGTGGTGTTCACTGGCAAGCTGGAAACGATGAGCCGCGACGAGGCCAAGGCGCAGGCCGAGCGGCTGGGCGCAAAGGCGGCCGGATCGGTTAGCGCCAAAACCGATCTGGTCGTGGCGGGGCCGGGCGCGGGCAGCAAATTGAAGCAGGCGACCGCGCTTGGCATCGAAGTCATTACCGAAGAGGCATGGGCGGACATCGTCAAGGCGGCGGGATAGAGCCGCGTTGGCTAGGGTCAATCAACCAACCTCCGTTCGTTTCGCGCGTAGTCGAGAAATGGGTGGGACAGGTTATCCGCTTCTCGACTACGCTCGAAGCGAACGGGATTGGGGCATGTTTTAATTGGGCAGATCGCTCAAGGCCGGAAAATAAAGAATTTCCAATATTTGCGCTCGAGGAGAAGCAGGAGTGAAAGGTCTCAACGCTCATCCTTATTGGATGAGGCTCATTCTCGGTGCGGCCTGTATTGTCGGTGCCGGGCTTGCTGGTCCTTTCAGTCACATCATCCAGTCGATGCTCGGCGTCGCGGGGGTCGGCCTAATCATTCCGATGCGAGCGCCAGAGCAATAGATTTGTAAAGTGAATATTCGTCCAAGAAAAAGGCCGCCCATGGCGACCTTTTCCTGCGGCTCATCTAACTGCCGCCTCAAAAGACCGGCATGTTTGCCGGATCGTCCGGATCGGCCACGGGCGCCGGGATCGGCGACACCGGCGAATGGATGCCGCATTCCACCTTGTCCCAGCCGCGCCAGCGGCCCGCGCGCGGGTCTTCGCCCGGCAGCACCTTGGACGTGCAGGGTTCGCAACCGATCGACAGATAGCCCTGCGCCTCCAACGGATGCCGGGGCAGGTTGCGCTCGGCAAAATAGGCTTCCAGGTCGGTCTTGGTCCAGTCGCCCAGCGGATTGATCTTCAATCGGCCATCCTCGACCTCAAACCGGGGCAGGTTCTGGCGAGTGACGGACTGAAAGGCCTTGCGACCGGAAATCCATGCGTCAAGACCATCCTTGGCGCGCTTCATCGGCTCGACCTTGCGAATGTCGCAGCAGCCGTCGGGATCATAGGACCAGCGCAGGCCGGTCTCATCCTTGGCGGCAATGACCTCGGGCAGCGGCGCGACTGTTCGGCTGTCGATAAAGCCCAGCCGCTTGATGAGCGTGTCGCGATAGTTCAGCGTTTCCGCAAACATCTTGAGCGTATCGACGAAGATCACCGGCACGGTCCGGTCCGCCCTGGCCACCAAGTCGAGCAGAACTGCGCTTTCCGTACCGAAGGAGGAGACGACCGCGACATTGCCGGCAAGACCTTCGGCAAACACCGTTTTCAGCATCGACAGCGTATCGACGCCTTCAAACCGTGTATTGAGCGCGTCGGCATCGGCCTGCGTGAAGGCAGGGCGCGCGTCGATAATGTCGATATGACGAGCAGGTTCAGCCATCTAGATTCTCCGGATGCCGCTTGGCCCAGATAGGCGCACGGCCATCGACCGATTTCTGGTAGACGTCGGCGTAGCGTGTAAGCGCGCGTTCGACCGCGGCGTCATCCAGCGCTTTGGCGGGATGAAAACTATCAAAGCCGCAGCGGCGCATGGCGACGATCTGATCGACCAGGACGTCGCCTACCGCACGCAGTTCCCCCGCATAGCCTGCTTCGCGCAGGATGCGGGCGGCGGAATAACCGCGCCCATCGCCAAAAGCAGGGAAGTTCACTTCCACCAGCGAGAGCCTGTCGAGATGCGGCAGCAATTCGCGCGCATCCTCGCCGGCCTCGATCCGCACCGCGGTGGAGTTGGACTGGCCGGTGAAGGCTTCGACCGTGACGGTCGGTTCCTGCGTGGCGTCATCTTCACGGAAGGACAGGAATTCAACCATAGATCGCCTCTTTGAAGGGCTTCATGCCGATGCGGCGATAGGTATCGAGGAAGCGTTCGCCTTGCGTTCGCTCTGCCAGATAAAAGTCCGTCACCTTCTCGATCGCATCGACGACGCCATCTTCGGAAAAACCCGGTCCGGTAATCTGCCCCAGCGAGGCATCGCCGGCACCCGAACCACCCAGTAGCAGCTGGAAATTCTCCACGCCCTTCCGGTCGACGCCCAATATACCGATATGCCCCGCATGATGATGGCCACAGGCGTTGATGCAGCCTGAAATCTTCAGCTTCAATTCGCCTAGTTCCGTCTGCCGCTCGGCATTGGCGAACCGCTGCGCGATTTTCTGTGCTAGCGGGATCGACCGGGCATTGGCGAGCGCGCAATAATCCAGGCCGGGGCAGGCGATGATATCGGTGATGAGGTCGAGATTGGCCTCGGCAAGGCCCGCCTCGTCCAGCTTCTGCCAGATGGCGTACAGGTCCGCTTTCTTCACATGCGGCAAGACCAGGTTCTGCGCATGGGTGACGCGGATTTCATCCAGGCTATAGTCTTCGGCCAGCGATGCGACCAGTTCGATCTGATCGGCCGACGCGTCGCCGGGAATGCCGGTCAGTGGCTTCAGACTGATATTGACGATGGCATAGCCGGGTGCCTTGTGCGCCGCCACTTGCCGGTCGACCCACAGGGCGAAGGCCGGATCACTGCGATCGATGGCTTCGCTCAGGCCGCTTTCATAGGCTGGCGGAGCGAAGAAGGCGCGGATGCGATCCAGTTCCTCGACCGGGGGGTTGAGGCCGAGCGTGCGCATATGCGCAAACTCTTCCTCCACCTGCCGCTTATATTCCTGGACGCCCAGTTCATGGACCAGGATCTTGATCCGCGCCTTATATTTGTTGTCGCGGCGGCCATAGCGATTGTAGACGCGTAGGCACGCCTCCAGATAGGAGACGATCTCGTCTTCCGAAACAAAATCGCGGATCAGCGGCGCGACCATGGGGGTGCGACCCATGCCGCCGCCGGCATAGACTTCCGCGCCGATGCGCCCGTCGCGCTCGACCAGCTTCAGCCCGATGTCATGCAGTCGCATGGCCGCTCGGTCCTCATCCGACGCGATCACCGCGATCTTGAACTTGCGCGGCAGATAGGTGAATTCAGGGTGGAAGCTTGACCATTGGCGCAGCAATTCGGCCCAGGGACGGGGGTCCGTCACTTCGTCCGCCGACACGCCTGCATATTGGTCCGAAGAAATATTGCGGATGCAATTGCCGCTGGTCTGTATGGCGTGCATTTCGACGCTCGCCAATTCGGCGAGGATGTCGGGCGCATCCGCCAGCTTGATCCAGTTATATTGCAGGTTCTGACGCGTGGTGAAATGGCCATAGCCGCGATCATATTTCCGCGCGATCGCGCCCAGCTTGCGCATCTGTCTGGCCGACAGCGTGCCATAGGGGATGGCGACCCGCAGCATATAGGCGTGGAGTTGCAGATAGAGGCCGTTCATCAGGCGCAGGGGTTTGAACTGGTCCTCGGTCAGAGCGCCAGACAGGCGGCGCTGCACCTGATCGCGAAATTCCTCGACACGGGCGTCCACCATGGACTGGTCATAGCTGTCGTAACGATACATGGTTCAAATCACCCAGTTGCCGGCATCGGCGTCGTTCGGTTTCAGGGTCAGGTCAGGCCGCACCGTCGGGCCAAGCGCGCGAATGCGATCCTTGATATGCGCGGGGCGCACCCCGTCTTCGGTCACGGTCGCGTCGATCACATAAGCGCCCACGACGCGCAGGGCCGCCTCCTCCGTCCGGGCAAGGTCGTCACCGGACTGGCCGACATCGACGCTGTCGCCAACCTGCCGCGACCAGCCATCGCCCGCCCACCAGATGACGTCGCCGCTGACCAGATCATTACCCGTCAATATCTTCATTCTACCCTTTTCCCGTCGGTGGTCCGACCCTGTTCTGTAACCGTCAGTGCTTGGGCGCGGTTCAGCATGTCCTGCGCCAGCGCATGCGCCGCCACGTCGCCCACCACGATCAGCGCCGGGCTGACGACCTTTTCCCGCTCCACCATGGCACCCAGATCGGCCAATAAAGTCCGCAATGTCCGCATTGCGGGCCGGGTGCCATTTTCCAGCACGGCCACGGGCAGGGCAGGCGAAACGCCATCCGCGATCAGCTTTTCGGCAATATCGGCAGCCGTCGCCACGCCCATATAGATGACGAGCGTGCGCCCGGTTCCCGCCAGTCCCGACCAGTCCTGGTCCGACAGGCCCTTGCACTGCCCCGCGACAAAGGTGACGGCGCTTGATGCGGCGCGATGGGTGAGGGGAAGCTGCGCCTGCGCCGCGCTGCCAATGGCTGCGCTGATGCCTGGGACGACCTCGACCGGAACGCCCGCCGCACGGCAGGCATCGACTTCCTCGCCGGCTCGACCGAAAATGAAGGGATCGCCTCCCTTCAACCGCACGACCCTGCGTCCTTCACGCGCCAGTTCGACGAGCAAGGCGTTGATCGCATCCTGTGGCATGGAATGGCGGCTGCGTTGCTTGGCGACCGAAATAAAGTCCGCATCCGGCGACGCCAGCGCCAATATGGCGTCCGACACCAACCCGTCATGCACGATGACGTCAGCTTCGCCGATCAGACGCGCGGCCTTGATCGTCAGCAGGTCCGGATCGCCCGGACCCGCGCCGACCAGAAAGACGGTAGCGGGAATATTGTCATCCATGTCATTGCAGATGGCCAATGCCCCGCCGCAGTTCAATTCAGAATGGATATGCAGGGGATTAGGAAATGTTTTTGCGCCAGCGACCGCGTCAGTCGCCCATCGCGCTGACGTCTATGTCCTTAAGGCCCACGCCGATGGAGGCGCGGGGCTTTTCCAGTTCCGCCGACACGACGGGGTAGGCGCAATAATCCGCGGCATAATAGGCGCCCGGCCGATGGTTGCCGGAAATGCCGATACCCCCGAAGGGCGCGTTGGACGCAGCGCCATTTGTCGGGCGATTCCAGTGGATCAAACCCGCGCGAACATTGGACCAGAATTGATTATATTGTTCCGGCGATCCGCCGACCAGTGACGCGGCCAGCCCATAGCGGCTGTTGTTCGCCTCGGCGATCGCCTCGCCGAAATCCGCCACGCGAATGACCTGTAACAAGGGGCCGAACAGTTCGACGTCAGGCCGTTCCTTCATGTTCGTCACATCGATGATCGCGGGGCTGAGGAACGGAAGGCCGGGCCGCGTGCGCACCATATGCTTGATTGGGCGACCGCCATTGCTCATCAGCCACAAGAAGCTTTCGGTCAGGCCGTCGGCAATCTGATTGTCGATGACCGGCCCCATATAGGGCGTGGGCGTCGCATGGGGCTGATCGACAATCAGCCGATCGGCCAGTTTCTTGACTTCGGCGATCAGCGTGTCGGCAATGCCGTCGCGCACGATCAGGCGACTGGCCGTCGTGCATCGTTGTCCGCTCGTCAGGAAAGCGGACTGCACGACAATGGCGGCGGCAGCCGGGATTTCCGGGGTGTCCCATACCAATATGGGGTTGTTGCCGCCCATTTCGAGAGTCAGGATTTTGGCAGGTTGCGCGGCAAATTGCCGGTTGATGGCAATGCCGGTCTGTGCCGATCCGGTAAATAATATTCCGCCGACATCGCCATGGGCTGTCAGCGCCTTCCCAATGTCGGGGCCGCCTTGCACCAATCGCATCGCGCCTGCGGGAATCCCCGCCTCGTGCAGCAGTCGCACCAGCATCTCGCCCACGGCCGGGGTCCGCTCAGACGGTTTGAACACGACAGCATTGCCCGCGAGCAGCGCGGGTATGATATGCGCGCCCGGCAGGTGCGCTGGGGCGTTGTAAGGCCCCAATACCGCCATCACGCCATGGGGCTTGTGCCGCACGGACTGGCGGGCGCCCATATTGGCTTCCAGCCGGCGTTGCCCCGTGCGCTCCGAATAGGCCGCGACACTGATGTCGACCTTGCCCATCAGGGCTGCGACTTCGTCCCGGGCATCCCAGAGCGGCTTGCCGGTTTCGCGCGCGATCAGGTCCGCCAGCGCATCTTCTTCCCACCGAACGACATTGACGAAGCGACGCAGCGTTTCGATGCGATAGGCGATGGGTTGCGCCGCCCATCGGGGCCAGGCCGCGCGCGCCGCAGCGACTTCCGCTTCGACATCGCCCGTCTGCCCCTGCCAGAGCAGGACGCCTGTGGCGGGTTCATGGGAGGTAAGCGACGCGACCATTTGTCGAAGGCTATGCCGGAAATTGGTTAATGAAATGAGAGGGTGACATGGTCACGCCACCGCCACTTGGCCATGCGCCGCGCCCATGCGACGGATGGCGGCCACCTTCTCATGCAGCGGTTCCCAGTCATCATGCTGGTCGATCGCGCTCCAGATAGCTTCAACCTCATCGATGTGCATGGAGCATGGCTGCGCATCCCGCCAATAATCATGAGTTCGCGCGTCCGGTTCCGGCTCGCACAGGGCGATGCTCCTCTGGAAAGGCCCCCATGCCGCGTCATCATAGCGGGCGGGATGCGCCGATATGCCGCCGCGCCAGTCATGGAAGAACTGGTCGATCGCCGTGCCGGTTTGCGTCATCCCGCGGACGGACGCCTCGATCATCGCTCCGGACTGGGCGCTTTCCTTCACGCCCAGCCGCCAGCAGAAACGCCGCTGGACCGCAGCGCCATAGAGGTCAGGAAAGCGCTCCAGTTGCGCGACAAGCGGCTCTGTCTCTGTGATCGCCCGGAGCGACACGGCCAGTTGCGCCACATCCCAATGGATGGCTTCGGCCTGCCGACCAAAGGCATATAGGCCGCCATGGTCGAAATAGGCGGCGGTGAAGGCCGGGTCCCAATATGGCGTGAACCGCCAGGGGCCATAGTCGAAACTTTCGCCCGTGACGTTGATATTGTCGCTATTGAGCACGCCATGGACGAAGCCCGCCACCATGTAGCTCGCCGCCAGATCGGCGGTCCGCTCGACAACCCGGCCCAGTAATTGGGCGGCAGGATCAAGGCCCGGCGCTTCGTCATAAAGATGCCGCAGCGCATAGTCGGTCAATCTTTCCAACAGCGCCTTGTCATCCAGATACGCCGCCCGCTGGAACGTGCCGATGCGGATATGCGAATGGCTGAGGCGCACCATGACGGCGCCGCGTGTCGGCGATGGCTCGTCATTGCGCTCCAATGCCTCGCCCGTCTCGATGATGGACAGCGTGCGGGACGTATTAACGCCCAGCGCCTCCAGCATTTCCGTCGCCAAAATCTCGCGTACGCCACCCTTCAGCGTCAGCCGTCCGTCGCCAAAACGGCTATAGGGGGTTTGCCCCGATCCTTTGGTGCCAAGATCAAGCAATCTGCCATGTCCGTCGCGCAACTGGGCGAACAGGAAACCCCGGCCGTCGCCGATGTCGGGATTATAATGGCGGAACTGATGGCCATGGTAGCGCATCGCCAACGGCCGCGGCAGGCTGTCTTCCAGCGGCGCGAAGCGACCGAAATGCGCGATCCAGGCATCATCTGACAGATGGTCCAGTCCGACGTCCGCTGCCGCCCGGTCATTGCGGTAGCGCAGGATCGTCTGCGGAAAGTCGGCGGCGGCCACCGGATCGGCGATATCGGGCATCAACGCGTCGATTTGGGTCGCGGGACAATAATTGGCGGCTTGCGGCGTCTGGCTCATGCGGCGATATGGGGGTGTCAGGGCGGAAGGATCAAGTTTGACCGGCTATACGGATGGATATTGGTGGTCACCCGACGGGCTGCGGCTCCATTATCGGGATTATATCAGGGCAGGGGACGATGATGGTCGCCCGCCTTTGCTCTGCCTGCCCGGCCTGACGCGCAATGCGCGCGATTTTGAGCCACTGGCCGAGCGTCTGGCCGGCCAGTGGCGGCTCATCTGCCCCGACATGCGCGGTCGCGCGGAAAGCGCCTATGCCAAGGACGCGATGAGCTATGTGCCGCTGACCTATCTTCAGGATATCAGCCGCCTGGTCGCGGACCTGGAGATTACGCGATTTGTCGCGATCGGGACGTCGCTGGGCGGCATCCTGACCATGTTGATCGCCGCCACCCACCGCGAGTGGCTTGCGGGCGCGTTGCTCAATGATGTCGGCCCGGCGCTCGACCCCGCCGGTCTGGACCGCATCCGTTCCTATGTCGGCGTCGGCCAGTCCCACCCCACCTGGGTCCATGCCGCTCGCGCGCTCGCGGATTCCAACGGCGACGTTTACCCCGGCTATGGCCTGGAGCAGTGGATCGCCATGGCCAAGCGTCTCTATCGCCTCAATAGCGGGGGACGGATCGTGCTCGATTATGACATGAAGATCGCCGAACCCATTCGTGCGATGGGCAGTGAAGCCGGCGTGGATATGTGGCCGGTCATGTCCGCCTTCGCCGGCATCCCCACGCTGTTGCTGCGCGGTGAGCGGTCCGATTTGTTGAGTGCGGACAATGCGCTGCGCATGGCGCGCGACATCGGCCCAAGCGCTGAACTCGTCACCGTGCCCAATGTGGGTCATGCGCCGGCGCTGGACGAACCGGACAGTATCGCGGCGATCGACCGGTTGCTCGACCGGGTGCTGCGTGGCTGAACGACCGCACATCCTCCATGTCCATGGCAGTTTTTCCCTGGGCGGCAAGGAAGCCCGCGCCACGCGCCTGATGAACATTTGGGGTGCCAAGGCGCGCCACAGCATCATGAGCGCCGATCCATCCGCCATGGGGGCGCGCGACGCGATCGATCCGGTTATCGATGTCACCTATCCCGATGCCCCGTCCTTCGCAGGCAAGCCGGGCCTTGCCCGCTATCGTGAGATCCAGGCTTTCCTCAAAGGCTTTGATCTGGTCCTCACCTATAATTGGGGGGCGATGGACGCTGTGATGGCGCATCGGCTCGGCGGCGGCACCGCCAAGGGGCTGCCGCCGCTCATCCATCACGAAGATGGCTTCAACGCGGATGAGGCAGAAGGGCTGAAGACCAAGCGCAACCTGTTCCGCCGCGTTGCGCTACAGCGCGCTTATGCTCTGGTCGTGCCGTCCGTGGTGCTGGAGGGCATTGCCCGCACGATATGGCGCCAACCTGCCGACAGGCTGCACCTCATCCGTAATGGCATAGACGTGGCGCGCTACACGGCCCCGCCCATGCAGGATGCGATCCCTGGTCTGGTGCGGACGCCCGGAAAACTGCTGGTCGGCACGCTTGCCGGATTGCGGGCGGTCAAGAATATCCCCCGCCTGGTCCGCGCGATCGCCGCGCACAAGGACCGGCTGCAACTGGTGGTCGTGGGCGAAGGGCCGGAACGAGAGGCGATCCTTGCCGAAGCAGAGGCACATGGGCTGCAAGACATGCACATGGCCGGCTTCCTGGACCGCCCGTGGCGCTTTGTCGGCCTGTTCGACATTTTCGCCTTGTCGTCGGACAGCGAGCAATTTCCGATTTCGCTGGTGGAGGCGATGGCCGCTGGCCTGCCTGCCGCTTCGATGGATGTGGGCGACGTCGCCAACATGGTCGCGCCCGAAAATCGCCCCTTCGTCGTAGGCGACGAACAAGCTCTTTCCCACGCTCTGGGGCAATTGGCTGCGGATGCAGACTTGCGTGACCGTCTGGGCGCCGCCAATCAGGCGCGCGCCGCCCGCGATTTCGCCGAGGAAACCATGGTAAATGCTTATGCGTCTCTCTACGGCGAAGCTCTGGCCAGCCCCATGATTTTGCGCTAGGGCGCGCGAAATTCGTCATGGGCAGCCGATGCTGCTATAAGGTCGCTTTTACCCGGTCATGAACCGGGCGCATGTGCAGGAGATGTCGTTGTTCAAGGGGTTGAAGCCCATCGTCTATGGCGGCCGCGAAGTCTGGCCGCTGGTCGAAGGCGGCAAGGGTGTTGCCGTGTCCAACCACGCCAGTTCGGGCGCATGGGCGGCCGCCGGCGGCATCGGCACGGTGTCAGCGGTCAACGCCGACAGCTATGACAGTTTCGGCAACATCATCCCCCAAATCTACCATGGCCGCACCCGGCGCGACCGGCATGAGGAATTGATCGCCTATGCGATCGACGGCGCGGTCGAGCAGGTGAAGCGCGCGTTCGAGATTGCCGGTGGCAAGGGCGCAATCAATATCAACGTCCTGTGGGAAATGGGCGGAGCGCAGCGCGTGTTGCATGGCGTGCTGGAAAAAACCCGTGGGATGGTCGCGGGTGTCACCTGCGGCGCGGGCATGCCCTATAAGCTGTCTGAAATCGCCGCCTCCTATGGCGTGTCCTATCTCCCCATCGTGTCGTCGGGCCGCGCCTTCCGCGCCCTGTGGAAGCGCGCCTATTCCAAGGCGTCGGAATGGCTGGCGGCGGTGGTCTATGAAGACCCATGGTTGGCCGGCGGCCATAATGGCCTGTCGAACGCCGAAGATCCCCGCGCGCCACAGGACCCCTATCCGCGCGTCAAGGCGCTGCGCGACACCATGCGCGAAGGCGGCATTTCGGACGACGTGCCCATCGTCATGGCCGGGGGCGTCTGGGCGCTCAAGGACTGGAACGACTGGATCGACAATCCCGAACTCGGCTCCATCATGTTCCAGTTCGGCACGCGGCCGTTGCTGACGCAGGAAAGTCCCATTCCTCAGGAATGGAAGGACCGGCTGCTACAACTGGAGCCGGGCGACGTTCTGCTCCACAAATTTTCGCCGACCGGCTTCTACAGCTCGGCCATCCGCAACCCTTTCCTCCGCTCGCTCGAAGCGCGGTCCGAACGGCAGATACCGTTCAGCACCGAACAGGCCGGCGATCATACGCATCAGCTTGATGTCGGCGTGAAGGGCAAGAATTTCTGGGTGACGCTGGGCGATCTTCAGCGGGCGCGCCAATGGTTCGGCGCCGGCTTCACATCCGCGCTCAAGACGCCGGACAATACGCTGGTGTTCGTGACGGAAGAAGAAAAGGCGGAAATTCGCAAGGATCAGACCGACTGTATGGGCTGTCTCAGCCAATGCGCCTTTTCCAGCTGGATGGACAGCGAAACCAACTCGACCGGTCGCCTGGCTGATCCACGCAGTTTCTGCATTCAAAAGTCGCTCCAGGAATCGGTTCATGGCGGCGATCTGGACAAGAATCTGCTGTTTGCCGGTCATGCCGCTTACAAATTTAAGCAGGACCCCTTTTATTCCAACGGCTTCGTTCCGACCGTCAAGCAGTTGGTCGACCGCATCCTGACGGGCGATTGAGCCCGATGATCGGCGACGTGCCCGGCCTGGCTGTGCTGGAATATGATGCGGCGGATTTCGCCATCGTTCGACCGGGGCAGTTTGTGCTCTGCGCCGTCTCGGGAGAGCGAATCGATTTGCATGACCTGAAATATTGGAGCGCGCGCTGGCAGGAGGCTTATCGGGGAGCAGAAGAGGCGACCAAGGCCTATCTGCGGCACCAGGGCACGGTAGGCGAAGAAGGTGCCGTTACGGGTAGATAGCGGCCCTACCCATCACATATTTTGTGCCATTCTGGCCTGCATGGTTCGCAATTTTACGGTTTCGTTAACGGCTGTTTTGTTGTAATCTTTCCTCATAAGCGACGAAGATCGCTCTTGGGTGAAGGATGTCCGTTCATGTCTCGTATCGATGTTTTTGGTGACCGTATCTGCATCATTTCCAGCCTGCTGATCGTCGGCTGGTTTTTGTACAGCGTAGTCAGCTGACGAACGCCTGGATGCAGGTGACATTCTGCGGGCGTCAGATCGTTTGAGCCGAACAAGCCGCTTCGCAGATGTTTCGACGTGACCCGGTCAGCCAGGTACGACGACGCGCCCCTGTCAGCGTCTAGCGAAACACCACCGTCTTGCCGCCGTTGAGCAGCACGCGCCGGTCGGCGATCCAGGATACCGCCCGGGCCAGAACCTGCGCCTCGATATCGCGGCCTATGCGGATCAGGTCTTCCGGCGTCGCGCGATGATCGACCCGCTCGACCGCCTGTTCGATGATCGGCCCTTCGTCGAGATCAGCGGTAACGAAATGCGCGGTCGCGCCGATCAGCTTGACCCCCCGCTCATGCGCCCGGTGATAGGGGCGGGCGCCCTTGAATCCGGGCAGGAAGCTGTGATGGATATTGACGCAGCGCCCCGCCAGACGGTCGACCAGCTGTTCTGACAGAACCTGCATATAGCGCGCCAGGATCAGATAGTCCGATCGGCTGCGATCGAAAATGTCCAGCAACGCCGCCTCCTGCGCGGCCTTGTCGCCATTGGGCGGCAGCTCATGATAGGGGATGCCGTGCCATTCGGTGATGCGCCGCATGTCGGGATGGTTGGACACGACGCCCATGATGTCCACGGCAAGCATGCCCGCCTGCCAGCGGTGCAGCAGGTCGGCAAGGCAATGGGATCCCTTCGACACGGCGATCAGCATGCGGGGGCTATGCCGGGCTTCTTCCAAAGACCACTCCATGGCGAAGCGCGTGCCGATCATGGCAAAGTCCGCACGCAACGCCTGGGTGTCGCGCATGCGATCGTCCGTCGCCTCGAACGCGACACGCATGAAAAACAGGTCGGCGTCGCGGTCGGCATATTGCTGGCTGTCGGTGATGAAGCCGCCTCGCTCGGCCAGGAATTGGCTGACAGCGGCAACGATGCCGACGCGATCGGCGCAGACGAGTGTCAGCACCCAGGATGACTCGACAGCGTGTGGCAACGGCCCCTCCAACAATATGCGGATTACGCCGTTGCCCTAAGCCGTTTAGCTGTTCAACCCGTTAACCGGAACCGCGCTGACGCCATCGGCCTCGAAACTGGCGATCGGATAGGCGCAATAGTCGGCGGCATAATAGGCGCTGGGGCGGTGATTGCCCGATGCGCCCAGGCCGCCAAAGGGCATATTGCCCGCAGCGCCGGTCGTAGGGCGGTTGCGATTGACGACGCCGGCACGGCTTTCTTCCACCATGCGCCGCCATAGATTTTCGTCCTGAGAGATAAGCCCGGCGGACAGCCCGAAACTGGTTGCGTTGGCGGTGGCCATCGCGGTGTCAAAATCAGGCACGCGCATGATGGAAAGGACCGGCGCGAAAATCTCCGCGTCTGGCGCGTCGACGTTGGTCATATCCAGCATGGCGGGCGTTACGAAGGCCGCGCTGCGATCATCCACTCCCTCGAATGGCCCGATGACCTGGGCACCACGGGCGATCAGGTCGCTGACCGCGCGATGGGCGCTGGCCGCGGCCTGATCCGACACCAGCGGACCCATGAAGGCCTCGCCCGCTTCATTCCACGCCGCAATCGGCAGTTGCGCGGCCAGGGCGGCGGTTGCCTCCACGATGGCGTCGCCGACCGCGCCTTCGGGCACGATCAGGCGGCGTGCGCAGGAGCAGCGCTGACCGGTGGTGATGAAGGCGGAATTGACGATGATCGACGCGGCCTCTTCCGGGCTGTCCCAGGCGACCAGCGGATTGTTGCCGCCCAGTTCCAGCGCCATGATGACATGCGGCCGATCGACCAAGGCCCGCCGCAGCGCCGCGCCCGCGCCGGCCGACCCGGTAAACAGCAGCCCATCAATATCGCCTGCCACCAGCGCTTCGCCGGTGGCACGGCCGCCTTGCACCACGTTCAACAGCCCATCGGGCAGGCCCGCCGCTGCCCAGGCGTCGGCCATGGCCGCGCCCGTCGCAGGGGTGATTTCCGATGGCTTGAACACCACGGCATTGCCCGCGATCAGCGCGGGAACGATATGCCCATTGGGCAGGTGGCCGGGGAAATTATAGGGGCCAAGCACGGCCATCACGCCATGGCCGCGATGCCGCAGGACCGCGCGGCCAAAGGGCATGTCGGCGGCGCGCTCGCCCGTCCGCTCGGCATGCGCCTTGACCGACACCTCGACCTTGGCGATCATCGACCCGACTTCGGCGTCGCTTTCCCAGAGCAACTTGCCGGTTTCCCGCGAGATGAGTTGCGCCAGGTCCGATCGCCGATCGCCCAATATGCCGGCATAGCGCCGCACGACAGCGATCCGCTCCTCCACGGGCAGTGCCCGCCAAGCTGGCAGGGCGCTGCGGGCTGCGGCAGTGGCGCGTTCGCAATCGGCAGCGCGCGCCACTGGTCCTTCCCAGACAAGTTCACGCGAAGCAGGGTCGAAGGATTGCAGCATATCGGTCAACGGGTCGTCCCTTCCTGTGCGCTGTCCCGCGCGCTTGTCATGGCGAAGATGCCGGTCGCATTGCCGGTGTCGAAGGCCAGATCGATCAGCCCCGTTTCAGGGTCGATGTCCCGGCTGATGAACTCGAAGAAGGACCCAGAAACCTGCCGGGTTTCTCCATCGGCGAAGGGGCGCATGACGCTGTCGGCACGGAAGGCCGTCTGGCGCACTCGGCCGCTTGCTGAAATTTCCAGTCGCTCCTTCATCGGCCGGTCTTCGTCCTTCAGCCGCTGGGCCAGGGTTGCGACGTCGGGTACGCGGTCTGTCGCGTGGTTGAAGGCGTTACCCTCCGTCGCGATCCAGGCGGCTTCGTTGGAATGCGATAGCAGCAGCTGATAATCGGCGAAGCTTGGGGGCGCATGCTGACGGTTGAAGGCGGCGACGATGGTGGGCAGTGCCGCCAATGCGACATCAAAGGCGACAGCTTCACCGGCTGCGAAACGATCGAGGACGGCCTTGGCCGCATTGTCCAGCGGGTCGCGTGATGTGCCGAACACGCGCTGGGCAGCTTGCTCAAATTCCGGGTTGAAACGGTCGACATGAAGTTCGGAGAGGAAGAATTGCGGGATCGCATCGGGATGGTCGATGTGGCGATAGGCGCGTCCCGTCATCTTCAGCCGGTCGAGCGGATAGATGGCCGCCATTTTATAGCCCAAGGGCAGGAAGATGCGGGTGAAGGCGTCCTCACCGCCGGGTAGTTCACCGGTGGGGCCATCGGGGAAGCGTATGGTCCGCAATGCGCCATGGTCGAAGACGATCCGGCGACCGTCGGCCAGCGAGTCGCGGACATAGACGTCGCCACTGGGCACGCGGGCCATCAGGTCATGGAACAGCGCGACATTCATCGCCATCGCGAAGGCGCCGCGCGACACGTCCTTACCGCTTTCCGCCAGCAGGGCAGGGGCAATGTCCAGCATGGCGAGCGTGTGACGCCCGTCGGTTTCGCCCAGGGCGCCGATCACCAGCCGCTCTATACTGCTCATATTCTCATTCGACATATAAATGCTCCGGCATGACAGACGGATTATCGCAGGATATGATGTCAGGGACAAATGGTGTCCTGTCATGTGCTGATGAGTTTAGGTAATGAATGACCCGCGCAAATGGTTGCCGCCGATGAGTGCTTTGACAGCGTTCGAGGCCGCCGTCCGCCATGGTGGTTTTTCGCGGGCGGGAGAGGATATCGGGCTGACGCAAAGCGCGGTCAGCCGCCAGATCGCGCAGCTGGAAGCGATGCTGCAAACGCCGCTGTTCGACCGGATCGGTCGCCGCGTGCGGCTGAACGACGCCGGGCACGCCTATGCCGACGCGCTCCTTCCTGCACTCGATCGAATCCGTCAGGCCACAGCGCGCGCGGCGGCCCGCGCGCCGCAGACCGGGCTGCGGATCGCGACACTGCCGAGCTTCGGCATGCGCTGGCTGGCGCCGCGTCTGCCCCAGCTTACGGCCCGTCATCCGGGGCTGGTGATCGACTTTGCCGCCCGCTCGCAACCCTTCGATTTTACGCATGAGGATTTCGATGCAGCTGTCCATTTCGGCGTCGTGACGGACTGGCCGGGGGTGAAGATGGACCTGCTGTTTCGCGAAGAGGCGGTTCCCGTGTGCGGGCCGGGCTGGCTTGCCGATCATCCGCTACGGACGCCCGCCGACCTGCTCAAAGTGCCTTTGCTCAGTCAGACGTCCCGCAAAGATGCGTGGCCCCGATGGCTGGCGGCGGCTGGCGTCGATGCTGCTACTATGTCGCCCGGTCCGACATTCGAGCATTTTCTGATGCTGGCGCAGGCATCGGCGGCCGGGGCCGGGGTTGCGCTGATCCCGAGCTTCCTGATCCGCCCGGAACTGGAAGCGGGAACGTTGGTCATCCCCTTCGCCCGCCCGCTGTCGAGCGAGCAGGCCTATTATCTGGTCTACCCGCCCGAGGCCTTGTCCCGGCCCCCCGTCGCGCAGTTTCGGGACTGGATGCTGGAGCAAGCGGCGGGACGCGAGGTTACTTCTTCGTCGCGAAACAATCCGAACCCGCAGCCTTGATCCGGCCACACAGTTTTTCCGCGTCGCTGCTGCTGGCGATCGGCCCGGCCTGGAGCCGCGTCACATTGCCGACGCGGACCAGATAGGGTTGATAGGCGGACAGGCCGCCAACCTTGGCCGTCAGCCGACCCCATAGCGCCCGCGCGCTGCCCTCTTGGCCGAACGCGCCAAGTTGGACGCGCCAGTCTCCCGCCGCGGCCGGCGCAGGGGCGGGGCGGGGCTGCGGTTTCAGCTCAGCCTTGGGCTGCGGTTTCGGCTCAGCCTTGGGCTGCGGCGTGGCAGCCGCCTGTTGAACGGGTTTTGCCTTGGCGACAGGGGCAGGCGTCGACGCCGGAATCTCTGCCGCGCGCACGGCTGAAGGCGCGGGGCGGGTCGGCGCTGCAGGCGCGCTTGCCATCACGTCGCCTTTACCCTTTTCGATGCTGACCGCCATGGCCAGGCCCTGCCTGCGCTGATCCTCTGGAATATATTTGTCCATCTGCGTCAGGCTGGTCGTCGCCTGCGTCAGGCCGGACGCCGACGCACGGCTCATCAACGCATAGGCGCGCACCCAATCCTTTGCGATCAGGTCACCGTTGAACAGCGCAGTGCCGACAATATATTGCGCGCGCGGTTCGCCCCGCATCGCGGCGCGTTGCAGATAGGGCAGGGCATTGATGCGGTCCCCCTGCTGGAACATCAGCAGGCCCATATTGTCTTCGGCGCGCAAATGGCCCTGCGCCGCCGCTTTGCGATACCAGTCGAGCGCTACCTTGAGGTCAGCCTGAACGCCCCGCCCAAGCTTATAGGCCTGACCCAGGTTGAACTGCGCATCGGGATCGCCAGCCTCCGCCAGCGGCCGCCATTCGTTGATCGCGCGCGTATAGTCGCCTTGCTGCCACGCATCGACGCCAGCCTTCACATCGGCCAGCGCCGGCGCGCTAGTGCCCAGCATCGCCGCCAGCGCGATGGTCCCGATCCCGTGCCTCATGATGTGCATCCGTGTCATAATCCCTGCCCATTCACTGTCGGGCGCTTGTAGCCCGAACGAGGTTAAGAGGCTGTTAGCACAAGCGAGCGCCCATTCAGACTGGCTTTGCGCGGTTAACCAAATCTTAGATGCGATCGTGGCATTTCCATCCGGAACGGGAATTTCTTCGGGGGAAGTGCGTGCGGATTCTGGCTTTGGCATCGCAGAAAGGCGGTTCTGGCAAGACGACGCTGTCCGGGCATCTGGCGGTGCAGGCCCAGCGTGCGGGCGCCGGCCCGGTCGTCCTGATCGACATCGATCCACAGGGATCGCTTGCCGATTGGTGGAACGAGCGCGAGGCCGAATTTCCCGCCTTTGCCCAGACCACGGTCGCGCGCCTTGCCGCGGACCTCGAAATCTTGCGCCAGCAGGGCTTCAAGCTGGCCGTCATCGACACGCCGCCTGCCATCACCATGGCGATCCAGAGCGTCATTTCCGTCGCCGAGCTGATTGTCGTGCCGACCCGACCCAGCCCGCATGACCTGCGCGCCGTGGGCGCGACGGTTGACCTGTGCGAGCGGGCGGGCAAACCGCTGATCTTTGTCGTCAATGCCGCCACGCCCAAGGCGCGGATCACGTCCGAAGCGGCCGTCGCCCTGTCACAACATGGTACGGTTGCGCCGGTGACGCTGCATCATCGCACCGATTTTGCCGCGTCGATGATCGACGGGCGCACGGTCATGGAGGTGGACCCGCGCGGGCGGTCCGCCGGAGAGGTGGAAACGCTGTGGGCCTATGTGTCCGACCGGCTGGAAAAGAATTTTCGGCGCACGGTCTTTTCGGTGCCCCATGGCAGCGTCGGCACCGTTGCCGCGCGCCCGGCCGGCGGCGGCTTTGGCCGTCGCGTGACCCAGTAAGGAAGGCACAGGCATATGGGCGAACCCAAACCCCTCGCGTCGCTGACCTCCGGCCTGCTTGCCCGCAAGGGCGCGGCGCAGCCGGCGATGCGCCGTCCGATGCTCGGCTTTGGCCATGGTCAGGCGAATGCGTTGCAGCAGGATGACCTGGGGTGGAACGACATGGGGTTCGATGTCGAACCCGCGCCCCAGCCCGTGGAGCAGCCGATCGCGATCGGCCTCACTCCGATGGGGGCGACGCTGGATGCGCCAGTGCCGCCGGTCGTCACCGAACGCGAGGAACTGGCCGAACGGATCAATGCCGCGCCTGAGGCGGTAAGGCCGGTGGGCAAGAAAACGGCCAAGCGCGCGGACCCGGTCCGCGCCGTGGCGCAGGGACGAAAGGCCGCCTTCACGCTGCGGCTCGACGCGGACCGGCACCTCAAACTCCGCCTCGCCAGCGCCGTGACCGGACGGTCCGCGCAGCAGATGCTGACGCAGGCGCTCGACGAATTTCTGATGACCCTGCCGGAAATCGACCGGCTGGCCGAACAGTTGCCGCACGCGCGGCGCATGATGACGAAGGGTGGATAAGATGATGAAGCGCACGACGTTCGGAAAGGCGGCGATATCCTCGCTGATCGTCGCCACCACCATGGTCGGTTGCACGGGGGCGGCATTCCACCCCCGGGTGTCGATCTCTCAACCCAAGGGCGATGCGGCCAAGCTGGCCGCGAAAGCGACCAGGGCGCTGGATGATCGCGACGCCGGCAATGCGGTGAAAGCGGCCGAGGCTGCTGTGCAGCTGGCGCCGCAAAATGGCGATTATCGTCAATTGCTGGGCCGCGCCTATGTTCTGGCCGGGCGTTTCGCGTCGGCGGAAACGGCTTTGTCTGACGCTCTGGCTCTGGGCAGCAGCGACGCTCGCACGATCGTCAGTCTGGCGCTGGTGCAGGTGGCGCAGGGCCGCGCGGATGCCGCGCGCAGCCTGCTGGCTGGGCATGCGGACACGATCCCGGCGTCTGACTATGGCCTTGCCATGGCGATGGCGGGGGACGCGGACGGTGGCGTGCGCATCCTGTCGCAGGCAATCCACGATCCTTCGGCGACCGCGCGCACGCGGCAGAACCTGGCCTATGCCTATGCCCTGGCCGGCCGCTGGAAAGATGCCCGACTGGTGGTGGACATGGACCTTGACCCCGCAGACGCCAACAAGCGCGTGACGGAATGGGCGCAGCTGGCCGCACCCGCGCTCGCACCGCAGCGCGTCGCCGCGCTGATGGGCGTGACGATGGATCAGGCGGATGCCGGGCAGCCCGCAATGTTGGCGCTCGCCCCTGTCGCTCCAGCCGGGCCCGCCGCCGATCCCGTTGCCCTGGCCGCCGCCGCGCCGGAAGCTGTCGTTCAGCCGGTACCGGAGGTCGCGCCGGTCGCCTTTGCCGATGCTGCGCCTGAAACCCAGCCTGTTCCCAAGCCAATAGTGGCCGCTGCCCCGATCAAGCGCGTGGCCGCGCGTGACTTCATCGTGGAGGATCGCACTACTGCGCCGGCGAAAGCCAAGACCGTCGTTGCGGCACAGCAAGCCGTCGCCCGGCAGCCGGCCCCGCGCGTGCAGAAGGCCGCTTTCATTAAGCCGGTATCGAACGCCAGCAATTGGGTCGTGCAACTCGGCGCCTATGACAGCGCCGCGATCGCGCGGGAGAAATGGACGGCGATGGCCGGACGCAACAGCGCGCTCAGCGCCTTTCCCGTTCTCACCAGCCAGGCGAAGGTGGGCGGACGCCTTTATCATCGGTTGGCGGTGAGCGGCTTTGCCAATCGCGACGACGCGATGACCGCGTGCCGCATGATACGCTCGCAGCGCGGTCAGTGCTTCGTGCGCGAAACCGCGCCCGGCGCCACGCCGCAGCGCTGGGCCGTATCCAGCCGGGGGCGGCAGTTCGCCGCGCGCTGATCCGGTTTCTTCCCGAGTATGACCTGAAGCGCGCAGAGCCACCCCGGTTCTGCGCGCTTGTCATGTCTGACCGATGGAACGCTTGCCAACCGGTATCAGTGCCGATTGATAATGGCTCTCCGCCGATCACCTGAGCGACTGGATATCGCAACAGCCAACCGGCGGAGAGGGTCAAGCAAAAAGAGAATTTCAAATAAGGAAGGTTTGCCGGATTGCTCGCGTTTCAAGTTGGCCTCTAGCCTTCAGAGCGCAGGTAGTCCGATTCTTGGTGTTTTTAAAATGAAAATCCCACTGTTGCGCCATATGTTCGCGGCGCCTGATAGTTCACGAAGTGAGACCCATTGGGGAGCGTCGATGCGAAGTTGAGGACGCGCTTATTGAGAAGGTTTTTGCCGAATACGCCGAACGATATTTTGTTCGGCAACGTCAACTTCAGCGTGCCGTTTAGAATGTCATAGGCGCGCTGGCGCGTGATATTGTCGGACTCCGTGTAAAAGCCGCTCGAATGATAGAGATTGATAGCGCCATCGAATATGGCAAATCCCAGATCCCGATTGTACGACGCGCCTGCATTCATCGTGAACGTTGCCGCCAGGGGAAGCTGATTGCCTGCGCAGGAACCGACGACGCTCGGCGTCCCGCCCGCTGGCGTCGACCGAAGGCAGTTCGGAAAACTCGTGAACTTCGCGCTGATGAGGTTAAAGCCGCCGTTCAATCGCAACGAATCCGTTGCCTTGACGGTAACGTCAGCATCTATTCCATAGTCCCGCGCCTTACCCGCGTTTAGAATCGTGATTGCACCGGCAAGAAGTTGCTGAATCTGAATGTCGGTATACCGGTAATAAAAGCCAGCGACATTCAGTCGGACACGACGATCCACAATGTCCAGTTTCAGCCCGCCTTCGAAAGCATCCAACGTTTCCGGACGGTACGCGGCCGACCCCGGCAAGGGCGCATTGAATCCGCCACTTTTGAAACCCCTGTTGTATGACAGATAGGCCAGAACCTCGGGGCTGAACCGATGATCGAGGCTGGCCCGATAGGTGAATTTATTAAATCTCTTCGAGGCGTCCGGCGCTTCGGTCGTCGGTAGCGCCAAATTTAAAGGCAGGACGAAGACGTCGGTCAGTCCATCATATGCCGAGCGCTTCTCGGTCGTGTACCGACCACCCAAAGTGAGGTTCGTATCATCAAAGATTTCGTAGGTTCCCTGGGCATAGCCGGCGAATGACTCAGCACTGACTGAGTTGTTGATCGTGACGCGCACCCCCTGGTCATTGGCTGTCAGTATGAATGGATCGTATGCTGAGACGCCCTTGAAATAATAAGCGCCGACGAGCCAAGTGAATCTGCCACGCTGCCTGGAGGATAATTGCAATTCCTGGCTGAACTGATGATCCCCCTGGGTTTGCGAAATATATTCAAGCGGCTGCTGCGTCCCGTCATAATCGAATAAGGTCGACTGTTTCGACTTGCGATAGGCTGTCAGGCTCATAAAATTAAGGTCGTTTATTTCCTGATCATATCGCAGGCTGACCCCGCCGCCCTTGGTCGTGGTAACAGGGGCGGTATCGTTGAAGGCGTCATACCCAAGATCGGGAACGGGGCCAGCCGCAGGGAAATAACCCGACACTGTTCCGCCCCGCACGACATTGGTGATGAAGGAGTCACGGTGAGTGGCGTAGTCGCCGATCAGGGTGAACTTCGTTCCGTCCCGAGGCGCAAAAACCATTTTGGAGCGCAGAGCAATGTCGCGGTCAATCTTGAGTACGTCCCCACCGGTCGCCAGGTTGCGCCCATAGCCATCACCCTGGTGAGTGCCGGTTACTGCGAAATCTGCAAAAAGCGTGTCTGTTATCGGGCCGCTGATATACGCGTCGCCATTGAAGATATCGTAGTTTCCATAGCTGACGTTGGCGCTGCCGGTTGCAACCTCGCTCGGTTCCCGCGTGGTTATCTGCAGCAGTCCGCCCGTCGCGTTTCGACCGAACAGAGTACCTTGCGGACCCTTCAAGACTTCGATCTGCGCGACGTTATTCAATGCCAGCAACGAAGCCGCAGGTGATGCATAATAAACCCCGTCAATATACAAGGCGATCGGGTTTTCGACACCAGGCCCGATGCCATTACTGCCGATCCCCCGAAGACTGAACGAAACGCTGCCAGCACTGTTTGTAACGTTGAGGGCCGGCACTACCAGCTTGATATCACTGACGTTATTGATGCCGGTGTTTGACAGTTGCGTCGCGGTAACGGCGCTAATGGCGATCGGAACGTCCTGAAGGCTTTCGGAACGCTTTTGCGCCGTCACGACAATATCCTCAAGGCCCTGACTTTCCGGCGCAGTGCCAGGGGCTTGGGGGGAAACGGAACCGGATGGTACGGGAGCATTGTCTGGAATAGACGAGGGCTGGTTTTGCCCGCCGACGGTTCCCTGCGATTGGGGAAGGCTGCCGGCGGGTATTTGGGCCCAGGCTGTGGTCGAAAGCAAAGTCGCGACCAAATTGCCAAGGACAGCATGGCGATAGATCATAATATTCCTCTCCCCAAAAAATGCCTCGCCGGCTTCGAATGTCCGGATGCGAGGTGCTGGTCGTTATTTAAGCTGCTTCGATCATGTTGTTTTCGGCGCGAATGAGCTTGTCGAGCAGCATCCGGGCGCGCACGGCGGCCACGTCGGTCTTCAAGATTACGGGCTTCATTTCCAGCAAGTCGGCGCCTCCCATCATCGAGCTGCAGGCCCGGATCATCGGCTCGTCCTCTTCCATGAAGGCTTGGCGCGTCGTCTGCCGAATTGCCTCGTCCGCGTCCGGGTCATCCAGCGCGACATTGCGGGCAATCGCATAGAAATAGTGAGTGCTGTTGTCCGTCGCAGGACAGAGCAGATGAAGGCTTGGCAGCCGAACGCCTTGCTCAGGATCGCCGTTGACCTCGCTCATCCTAAAATCGAGATATAAGGACGACGGTGCAGTGAGGTGCATATAGGCGCGCACGTCCGTGCGGTCGCGCGGGAAAAAGGGCTTGAGTTGCGGCGACGGAGGGACGTTCCGAAAATCATAATCCGAATGAACGGATATGCCATTCTGATGAAAGCGATGGTGGAGGTTGTCGCCACCATATTCTTCAGACGACAGCCCACCCCTGTGGATGTACGATGCGTGGGTCAGATCCATCAGATTGTCGATGATGAGGCGGTAATTGGCATCGACCAGCAGATAGCCGGCAACCGGCTTGAAGTCGGGACTCACCATGAACTCTGTGTCGATGATGTCGTCCACCGATGCCCGCGATGGGTCGCCCATCCAGATCCAGAGCACGCCGCCGCGATCGACCACTGGGTAAGTCTTTAGCTGAACCTTTGGCACGCTACGATCACCATGCGGATTTGCGATGCAATGGCCGTTGCGATCAAAAACAAGACCGTGATACCCGCATTCGATCGCACTGCCGCACACGCGCCCAAGATGCAGCGGTGCAAAGCGATGCGGGCAGCGATCGGACATCGCCACCGGCTCGCCGTCTTCTGCGCGGAACAGCAGCACCGGCTCGTTCAGCAGGCTTCTGCCAAGCGGCTTCTCCGCAATTTCGTCGCTCCACCCGGCCGGATACCAAGCATTGCGTAGAAAAGTCATGTCACTCTCCAGATATGATGCAGGTCAAGGCCGCGCCGTTCGCTCAATTGGTTTTCAACCCCAGTAGCTCGCGGGCTTCGCCCGGGCTTGCGATCTCAAAGCCAAGCTCGGTTGCGATACGACGGGTGCGCGCGACCAGTTGCTCATTCGTGGCAAGCTCGCCTTTCGCGTAGTAATTATTGTCCTCAAGCCCGACGCGGACATGGCCGCCCAGAAGCATCGCCTGGGTCGTTGCGGGAAGCTGGGCGGATCCGATTGCCGACACGCAAAAGATGGACTGCGGGGGAAGCGCCGCAATCATCGCAGCCAGAATGTCGTGGCTGTACGGCATCGCGCCTTGGAATCCGCGATCTGCACCCAGCACCATGTTGATATAATAGGGCGGCTTGTCGTACCCTTTTTGGATCAAGCGCGTGACATCCTGAAGAATGTGGTTTGGAGCGAACACTTCCCACTCCGGCTTGATGCCGCGCTCGATCATCCGCTTGACCAACTGTTCACAGCGATTTGGTGGCGTGATGACCACGATTTCTCTGCCGCCGTGCACGTCGCAGAACGTCATGCCATCGAATGTCGCCATCTCTGCGCCAGCGTCACATCCCTTGAGGCGTTCTTCAAAACTCGACTCGAAAAGCCCGTCGGGTCGCTCGATCAGCATGTCGCCGCTTGAACCACCACCAGTCGAATTATTGATGACGATATCGCATTTCTCGCGAATACGCCGGTTTATATTCGAATATATTTCAGCATTGCAGGTTGCTTGATCGTCTGGACGTCGCGCGTGGAGTGCCGCGATGGATGCACCCTCTTTGTAAGAAAGAAAAACCGACTCTGCTATTTCCTCAGGCTGTGTGGGTAAATTTGGGTTTTGGCTCTTCTGTGCCATTCCGCCAGTCGGTGCGACCGTGATCATTAAGCGAGACATGAGGGTGGTCTTTCGTCATTGGTTCAAAAACGTATCAAGATGCGATTATTGCATCGCAACCTTCACCGACAGCCGGCCCAAGCGTTCAATTTCAATATGAATGGAACCATTGAAGTTGAGCATGTTGGCGCGGGTGACGCCCGGTATGTCCGGCGCATCGGGATCATCATTGTCGCCGCCCACAGCAGTACCCATCGATACGACATCGCCTGGCAGGAGAGTCATCGTCTGGGAGATGTGCGAAAGCGCGTCGCCGACACTCCAGGTGTAATTTCCCGTATGGTCAGACGCGATCAGCCGATCATCCATCCAGCAGCGGATGGTGAGGTCGGCAGGATTGGGCACCTCGTCGCGCGTCACAATAAAAGGTCCCATAGGGGCGAAGGTGTCGCTCGCTTTGTATCTGCCCGGATATGTCGTGAAGCCCACTGCGGGTTCGTTCGCACCGGTTGCCGCATCCGGCTTGAAAAAGCGGAAGCTGAACGAATCCTCTTCCCTCATCCCGACAGAGGTGACGTCGTTGATGATTGAGTAGCCGAAAATCGCATCAAGTGCTTCGCTTGGCGTAGCGCGACTGATCTTGCTGCCAATGACGACACCAAGTTCGGGTTCGGGATGGGTCAACCCGTCGGTCTGACGCAGTCTCACTGCGGAGCCGTGACCGGTCAGGGCAGTAAACGGTTTGAGGAAGAAGGCGGGGTGATCGGTTGGCGCCCTTATTTTGACTGCATCCAATGAGCGGTTGTTAAGTGCGAGGAAGGCCATCTTGCTTGGGCGGTCGATCGGGGGGAGCCAGGATACGTCTTCGGGTGCGTAGGTGCCCTCCGCTTTTGCAATCTTGTTCTGCACCATAGTGAGAACTTCCGGACCAGCCTCGATAAGGGAAGCCATATCGCGGGGGGCTGATGGGAACACAGAACGAATATCAAGCAGGCGACCATTGGCGGCTTGCACACCCAATATTTTGTTTCCGTTTGCTACAAACGTCGCCAGTTTCACGCTATTTTCTCCTGATCATCCTGTGGCACTTGAGCTTGCAGAAATTCGGCCGCCGCTTCACGGAACCCTGGCGTGGCGGGCAGATCAAAATGTCCGACCCCTTTCAGCCAAATGACCTGGGCAGGCCGCAGGCTGGACACGAGTTGTTCGGCATTACTGGCGATTGGATCTTCGGTCCCATTTACAAGAAGCACCGATGCGATGATGTTCTTGAAATCGTCCGGCTTGAACAACGGGTTGGGCGGACGGCGAAGAACAGCGGCGACCGCCGATCGATCGTTCGACTTGACGTCAAAGGTGCTGATGAATTTGCTTACAGGAGCCGGTACATCACCCGAATATCTGCCTTCCAGCGCATCGGCTGCCGCGTCCGCCACGCTTTCGCGCGCGAAGACATTGTCTCCCACGCCGCCCAGAACCAACCGTCTGATCCGTCCCGGGAAGCGTATGGCCAAATCTAGCAGCACCTTGCTTCCCAGGGAGAAGCCGACTGCATCGAAAACATCCGGGAGCCTTGTCGCGACGCTCCCTGCAAGGTCGGCATAGGCCGACGGGCTGTGGGAATGCGACCCCGGGCCATGCCCCGGCAAGTTAATCAAATCCACGCGGCGTGTGGAAAATGTTTGTGGCCATCCTGTGCGTTCGAACGTGGCAGCCGGCGTGCCGCCGCAGCCGTGAAACAGGAGAAGCGGAAGGTCGTCAGAACCAGACGTCATTGCGCCACCCCGTCTGCAGGTTCGCTCGCTAAGGGCGGCGGAACCTCCATGAAGGGGTCAATCTGGAGAGTGTGCAGCCACCAGTTGCCGTCAGGATCGCAGCGACATTCTGCAAGGCAACGGCCAATGGACGAGGGTGCCGAGGCCGGTAAGGGAAGCGGTCCGCTGCCCGAAAAAACCAGAACCGCGAATTTCAATTCCGCCCGTGCCGCGCCAGTGATGGCGATGACCGGATAGCTGGCGTGGTGGATCGTCGAACGGTTGGCATCGGCTGCCCGCACCCGACGTTCCTTGAGAAAGGAGAGTATGGCTTCGTGCCCGGCAAATTCTTGGCCGGCTATGGAGAATGTGCCATCCTGCAAGAACAGGGCCGCACCAGCTTCCGCGTCCAGATCGTCTGCCGCCAGCCAAAATCGCTGCACCAGAGTAACAAGCCGGTGAGCGTCGGCCAGCAAAACGGCACGATCATCGAGAAGATCCCTGGCCACCATCTAGATATGCGAGCCGGCGGGTGCATGATCGGGCAGCAGGGCGATCCCGCCATCGGATCGTGACAGTTTTCCATATCCAGCCATTGTCGCCTCTCCCTAATTCGACCAACCATTGCTCGGAAAATTTCGGCATGACGTTTAGTCATCCCGACTGTCGTTCAATTTCAGGCGACTTTCAAGAGTTTAGGAGCAGATGCGATCAACCCCGCCGAGACGACCTGATGATAAGGCGGAGAGGTCAAAGAAAATCACGATGGATCAGGAGGATATAGTATTCTTCAGTCTGCAATCGTTTCCGTTGCGCCTTGGGAACGAAAACGCTGATGTTCCAAAGCTAAACCCAGCCGATATTGATGACGCGCGCGTGGGGTGAAGGCATCGAGCGTGCATGCGGGATCAGGATGGGCGCCGACGCATCGACATTTCAATGATATGACGGCGAAGTGGGCTAGTCAGTTGCCGGCATGGCAAGCCTTTGGTCCCCGGTCAGTCGACGATGCCGGCCCCAAGTGACGGCTATCGACTGATCGATTGGTCGCCGCGGCCCTGAACGCGGATTTTGTCCGGCTTTAGCTGCCGGATGACACGATCATCTGCATTACTCGTGCACGGATGTCGTCGGGAATAGGTGAAGACTTGCCACCATGGTCAACGTGAACGACCGTTGCGGAGCCATTGGCCATCAGGTCGCCGGCTTGCAAAACGCGCCATCTGTAGCTTATCGAACTCCTGCCGATCCGTTCAATCGTCAGATCGACCTCATAGCGATCGCCGGCCTTCAGCGGGCGGTGGAACTCCGCTGCAACAGCACGCCTGGGCAATCGCTCGATAAGATGCGCTGCTCCAATGGCGCGAAGAAGGGCATGTTCCGCATTCTCACCCCAGATCAGTGCGTTGCTATAATGGTAGTTCCCGGACGCATCCGTTTCGCGGAATGTGACCGTCCCTGCCAACCTGAAGGAGTGCCTGATCTGCCCCCCGCTGAGTGGCCCAGAGACTATGATAGTCTGGACCGCGAAAGGGACATTGAATGCCGAGCAAGAAGCACAAGCCGGAAGAGATCATCGGCAAGCTGCGTGAAATTGAGATCGTGCTGGCGCAGGGGGCTTCGACCGCCGAAGCCTGCCGTCGGATCGGGGTCAGTGAGCAGACCTATTATCGCTGGCGCAAGGAATATGGCGGGCTGAAGACCGACCAGGCACGGCGGATGAAGGATCTGGAGAAGGAAAACCAACGGCTGCGCCGGGCGATCTCGGACCTGACGCTGGACAAGCTGATATTGCAGGAAGCTGCACGGGGAAACTTCTGAGCCCCGCGCGGCGACGGCGCTGCATCGATCATATACGACGGGATCTGCCAGTCCGGCTATCCGAGCGACGGATATGCCGGGTTCTAGGGCAGCATCGATCGACACAGCGTAAAGTGCCGCGTGGGGCGGATGACGAACAGGCGCTGACGGAGGACATCATCGCCTTGGCAAAGCAATATGGTCGTTACGGCTACCGCCGGGTCACGGCGTTGCTGTGCCATGCGGGGTGGACGGTGAACCATAAACGGGTCGAGCGGATATGGCGGCGCGAAGGGCTCAAGGTGCCGCAGCGCCAGCCCAAACGCGGGCGTCTATGGCTCAACGACGGATCATGCATCCGCCTGCGGCCTGAGTATCCTGGGCATGTGTGGGCCTATGACTTCGTCGAGGGGCGCACGCATGACGGCCGCAAGTTCCGCATCCTGACGATCATCGACGAGGCCAGCAGGGAATGTCTGGCGCTTATCGTTGCGCGACAGCTCAAACATGAGGATGTGCTGGCGGCCTTGGCGGACCTGTTCATCTCGCGCGGCCCGCCTGCACATATACGGTCAGATAATGGCGCCGAATTTATCGCCAATGCCGTCCAGCAATGGCTGCGGCAGATCGGCGTGAAGACGCTCTACATCGCGCCGGGATCGCCATGGGAGAATGGCTATAATGAAAGCTTCAATGGGTCGCTGCGCGACGAACTGCTCAATGGTGAAATCTTCTACAGCCTCGCCGAGGCCAGGGTGCTGATCGAAGCCTGGCGGCGGCATTACAACACCGTCCGCCCGCACAGCAGTCTTGGCTATCGGCCACCGGCACCAGAAACGGCGACACCGCCATATCGGCCTCCGGTTCCGCTTCGCTCCACCTCCGTCCGGATATGGCGGCGATGAGCTTAATGCACTAACAAACCAATCGGTCCACTCGGTGGGGGCAGATCATGCCGATCAGCGCGCTCCTCCCCATGCTTACCCGAAGCGGACAGCGTCTCCATCTCGTCAGGCGCTCCGGCCGTGAATAATGCCGGCGCCTACGCCAATGGGGGTGTCTGCTTCATAATAGTCGATAGAGGCCGAAACCATGCCGAGTTGGCGAGCAGCGGCGGCCGCCACGACCCACTGCCTGATCTCGCCGGCTCCGCATCCCGCTTGAGAGATGATGCTCTCGTCCGTCCAATCATCCAGGGGGGTCAAATCGTCGGCGACCACAGCACGCATGAAAGCCTGGTCCCATGCCGGATTGATCTTGTCCGTTTTGAGGCTGCCGTCAGCAATGGGCCCTTTAATGTGCAGCATGCCTTCGTGAATATTCGAAAGCCAGCTTTCCATTGTGATCGCACCTCTCGTCCCGCCGTGCACGATAAAGTCGCGCACTTCATCATTCGGGGCGGCGTCAAATTGGGGGAAAATGGTTTTCGTTTCGTGGCTCAGGCCGCCAGAACCGATGATGGCCACGCGTTTGCCGAGCGTATGCGCAAATGTTCCGATAGCTTCACCCAATTGGCGGCAACGACGCATTGTCGGACGCGGATGGCACAGCGCGTTGATGTGGATGGGGAGCACAGGTATTGCGTCAAGTGAGCCGACGAAATTGTAAAGAGAATTGCTGAAACCATGGTCGACCGTCATCGCGTATGATGTCGCGATGTCGAAATCATGATTGACGAGATACTCGGCGCACGCGAGCGCTGTGTCGCTTGCCACGTTGATTTTGCCTGGATAGCCGCCGGTGTCATTCAGTGCCTCGGCCGCCATGCCGATCAGGACGGATGGCATGAGCTTCAGGTGGAGGCCATCATAGTGATCCGAGCCAATCAGGATGACCAGTTCAGGATCAAAATCCCGAAATTCCTCGATACGCTGATCATATGCCTGCCAGAATTCCGGAATAAGGTTTTTTTCCTGAATCTTGATAAACGGCACATGAGGAACGCATGCAAAGTAGACCTCTGCCGCCGCGTTGCCGACGATAGTCTGCGCTAGAGTCGCCATATCCACCTCCTGAAAGTTGCTACCGTCACTGACTCGCGGATGAAGCGATCCGCGGCATGGGAAATCGCCCCGCCGCTTCCGCCCGATAGCCTTTAAGTCATAATGACCTTATGTCGTTTTGACTGCTAGCTGTCCTGACGGTCTACGTCAACGCACACAATGCTGTGAGGGGAGGGCGACGCGAATTAGTCGCTCTTGCTGGCTGGCAGCACTGCCCAAAAATTAACTGGGCTGGCACTCGCACTATCATTGCGCGGCCTCAGTTCCGGTAGCGGCTGACCGACGATGGCGGCGGCATCTTCACTGGAAACGCCGAGCGCCAGCAAAATGCTTTGCGCCAGCCTTTCCGGACAATCGGGTGTCGCACGCCCATGGAGGACGTCGAGCGTGTTTCCAAGTGCGGCCCCAAGCAGAAGTGCCTTGCCAAGCTCCGCGTCGCGTATCGAGAATTCGCCTGCGGCTATCCCCTCAACGATGGTTTGCTTCGCCTGCATCGACACGACAGGCCCCAGGACCTCGCTACCGAGGCTCGTATGGACGATGGCCCAGCCCCAGCTGGGATTATCCATCGCTGCCTTGATATGATAGCGGATTGCGAGTGCCGTCCGCGTGGCCGCCGAAAGCGGTTGATCGATCACCTCGTGGACCGCGTCATTGAAGTCCGCGCTCAATTCGTCAGCAAGGATGGAATACAGGTCCGCGATGCTGTTAAAATAATTATAGAATGTTCCACGTGCTACCGAGGCAGCATTACAGAAATCTTCGACCCGATAATATTTTCCGTCTTCTCTTCCGATGAGATTGAACGCGGCTACCAATATGCTTGCACGAGTTCTCCTGCGTTTTTCCGCAGCGATTTCAGCGCGACGCTCGAGATTTACTTTATGGCCGCGACGCGCCGATGTTGCCGTCGATTGTTTTGCCAAGTGTCATCATCCCGTCAATCTCATCGTCGGCGCATGCTTAACCCAAGCGAACGTGGTTTAAAATAGCCATCAGCTGTCGGCGGGACTGGGCTTTGCCGGCAGCGCAGCTTCGGGATCGCCGCCTCGCTCCTCGTCCATTAATCGCTGAAGCATTCGTCGCGCAGTGACTGCATTATGATCGGATTTCAGCAAAAGCTCGTCGGGATTTTCACCCACGAGCCTGAGCATTTTTTCGATCTCCTCAGTCGCCATCTTGTCTTCGGCGATCACCGGTTCAAGAAAATTCTTCATAGTTTCAAGGTGGCTTTGATCTATGGAATTCGCAGCGAAAAAATAATTACAGCTGTTTGCTGTCTCCGGCGTTACCGCATGGAATATGCGGACGTCCTCGATGACTTGGCCGGCAAACCGGGGATCGTCGGCTGGATAACGGGTCTGTTCGATGCCTGCATGGAAACCTGGCAAATGGAATGTCATTCCCGAAATACGGTCGATCTTTTTCATCATGCGGCCAAGGGCCGGATAGACCGGCGGCACGTCGACATTGGACATCACACGATGGCAGCTGATCTGGCGTTCCGACCGCTCGATCGTCTCAGGTGTCGACGCATTCTCAGGCGTGCCGATGCTCGAGCGGTGAAGGACCGCGAGATGGCTAAGGTCGAGCAGATTATCGTTGAGAAGCTGATAGCGACCGTCGACATGCTCGACAAAGAAGGGCTGTGCCAGGTTGCCGTTGACGTTGAAGCCAATGTCATCAAGGTCGGGCAGAAGCGCGGGATCGGCCTTGTCCGCGTCACCCATCCAGATAAATGCCCAGATGCCATGCTCGACCAGCGGATAGGATGGGACGCGATAGACCGCAGGTACGCCGCGTTGCGTCGGGATGCGAGTGCATCGACCGTCCGGGCCAAAGGCAATGCCGTGGTAGCCACAGACCACCTCGTCGCCGACGCGCTCGCCTTGACCCAGCGGGAAATGCCGGTGTGGGCAGCGTCCACCGATCGCTACCGCCGTCCCATCATCCTTGCGATACATGACCACGGGTTTGTTGAGGATCGTGCGCGCCAACAACTGCTCGCCGATCTCGTCGGTAAATGCCGCGACATACCATCCGTTATGAACAGCGAAAGAGCCCGTCTTGAAGGGATACATTCCACACCTGCCTTCTCGTCACATCTTTCTCGGTCCATGCCCAGGCGATGCGCGTTCCTTGGGGACCGACAATCTTTTAAAGCGACGGTTCGTGAACTGCGCTTTGTTCAGCCTTCAGCGCCTTGTTGACGATGCCGTGGAACAAGGTGATGCCGCGATCGGCACTGGTGGGCATCGGGCGGACGCCGGGGAACTCGGACATGGTGCGCGCTTGCGCTTCGATAATCGCCTGATCCTCTGCAAAGGCGAAATGCGCAACTTCGAGGAATTTGTCGCCGAGCTCGGGCGCGCTGCCTTCGACATGAGGGCCAAAGGTGAAGAAATAGCGCGCCGTGCGATCAGTGACGGGGGTGATCGCATGAACCGAATAGCTATTTTGCAACCATGCCTCGTCGACCGGTGGCTCGGTCAGGCCATATTTTTCGGCCGTGCCGAGCGGAAAATTAAAGGTCTTGAGAATGAGGATTCCGGGGACAAGGAAGTCATAAGTAAACCATTGGTCAACCCGTCCCTCGCTGAAGAGAGGCGGTTGATCGAGCACCCATCTGTCCGCCCGTATGCCTGTCTCCAGTGACGTGATAATTGGCCGCGTCTTGCCCCATGCGTCGGTCGCGCCAAAGCTGGTCGCATGCACATAGCCGAGGTGGGAGAAGTCCAACAGATTGTCCCAGATCAGTTCAGCTGGCGCCTTGTATTCGATTTCTCCTTTGCCAAGATAATAGATACCGTCATCCGGGCCTATCATTGGCGGTATCAGTTTTTCGTCTGCAAGTCCTTCGTCGCCGGTCCAGATCCATATCCAGCCATATCGCTCGACAGTGGGGTAACTACGAACTTTGGCGCTTGGCGGTATTATTTCCTGGCCAGGTATCTCACGGCATTCACCAGACGGACCGAAGAGGAGGCCGTGATACATGCACCGCAAACCATCCCCCTCGCAGCGCCCTTTTGAAAGGGGGCGAGCCGGTGCGAGCAGCGGTCCTCAAGCGCGACCACTTCGCCAGCGCCGGTGCGGTAAAGTGCGATCGGCTGGTCGAGGATACGCACCGCAACGATTTCGCCTGGCGCGATTTTGTGGGACCAAGAGCCGACATACCAAGCGTTTTGTACGTACGTCATCCATTCCTCTCCGCAGCCTCTTGCCCGCATGTGCAGGCAGTATGCCCTGTTTGGGAGGATATTAGACGTCATTATGACCATTGGTCAATACGAAAACTCGCTCCTGCGACGGGTGCTGCGCCGGTGGTTCTATGTGCGAAAACCGGCATCATTCTCCGCTGTTGCGCGTGTAGGAGCATATCCATTCACGCGCATATCGCAGGCGGAGGTCGGCAATGCCGTTGGTCACGAAGCGGTAGTCACTGGTAATCGTCAGTGACATCCCATCCCGATCTGTCTCGCCGCTTGACCAAGCCGATTTGGGTGCCCCGCTCCAACGAGGAGGTGCAGATTTGCTGCCACGATCATCAATTCTATCAATGAATGATTATAAAAAATAACAATTTTTATAAAGATTGCCTGCTTGTATGTGCCCTGAGACGGCGATGACACTGCCGGTTCGAGGGAGGATGAATGCAAAGGGTTTCATTGTTGCTTGCGTCAGCGGCTTTCATTGGCTTGGCTTCGCCGGCATTCGCGCAGGCCGGCCAGATCATCCCTGCCGATTCCTCTCCAGATGCACAAATTCCCGGTGAGCCGCAGGAGGCCGATCAGGGGGTCGGCGCCAACGCGCAGGCGCAGGCCGTCGCTGAGGATACTGGTCAGCTCGCTGTTATCGTGGTGACCGCGCAAAAGCGCGCGCAGCGTCTTCAGGATGTCCCGGTTGCCGTCACTGCCCTTACGGCGGATACTCTCCAGGCCCGTGGCATCAACGATGTTGCTGCCGTCACCCGGGCCGTGCCGAGCTTGACTGTCACCCAGACGGACATCCCAACATCCAATAGCATCAATATTCGAGGCATTGGCACGAGTGCGTTCAGCGTCGGTGTCGAACCGGCAGTGGCTGTGATTTTGGACGATGTTGCACTGCTCCAGCAGGCGCAGGCATTTTCCGGCCTGTCAGATGTCGCCCGCCTAGAGGTGCTTCGTGGTCCCCAAGGAACCCTATTTGGTAAAGGGGCGTCCGCAGGTGTCATCAACATCGCTTCGCAGTCTGCTGGATCGAAGCTGGAAGCGGTTTTGGGAACGCAAATCACGTCAGATCATGAATTCCGGCTTGATGGGTCGGTCGCAGGACCCGTGAACGATTGGCTGGGGGTTCGGGCTAATTTCTTCGTGACCGATCGCAAGGGCTATATTCGCAATCTGGCGGGCGGGAGCAAGCTCGGCGGCGAAGAAAGTTCGGGTGCGCGCGTACGTTTCGACCTCGATCCGACGCCGGGACTGAACATCGCACTGATTGCGAGCACGTCCAGAAATACGACGGAGCCTACAAAGACCTTCCGCTACATCGAATCTCCGGACGTACGAATTTTCGCTGTTCCCCCGTTCTTCAGTGGCAACTTGCTGGCGCCCGGCCTGGTTGGCGTGACTCCAGGGGCGGGCAATTATGACACAAGTGTCAACGTCCGGCCCAGGAGCGATAGTCGGCAATCGCTCTATATCGGGCGGGCGACTCTTGATCTCGGCTTTGCCAACCTGGTGTCCGTGACCGGTTATCAGGAATGGAAACTCACGACCGGCGAAGATACCGATTTGACGAGCCTGGCGTCTGTCGCGGGCAATTGATCTGCCCCCCGCTGAGTGGCCCAGAGACTATGATAGTCTGGACCGCGAAAGGGACATTGAATGCCGAGCAAGAAGCACAAGCCGGAAGAGATCATCGGCAAGCTGCGTGAAATTGAGATCGTGCTGGCGCAGGGGGCTTCGACCGCCGAAGCCTGCCGTCGGATCGGGGTCAGTGAGCAGACCTATTATCGCTGGCGCAAGGAATATGGCGGGCTGAAGACCGACCAGGCACGGCGGATGAAGGATCTGGAGAAGGAAAACCAACGGCTGCGCCGGGCGATCTCGGACCTGACGCTGGACAAGCTGATATTGCAGGAAGCTGCACGGGGAAACTTCTGAGCCCCGCGCGGCGACGGCGCTGCATCGATCATATACGACGGGATCTGCCAGTCCGGCTATCCGAGCGACGGATATGCCGGGTTCTAGGGCAGCATCGATCGACACAGCGTAAAGTGCCGCGTGGGGCGGATGACGAACAGGCGCTGACGGAGGACATCATCGCCTTGGCAAAGCAATATGGTCGTTACGGCTACCGCCGGGTCACGGCGTTGCTGTGCCATGCGGGGTGGACGGTGAACCATAAACGGGTCGAGCGGATATGGCGGCGCGAAGGGCTCAAGGTGCCGCAGCGCCAGCCCAAACGCGGGCGTCTATGGCTCAACGACGGATCATGCATCCGCCTGCGGCCTGAGTATCCTGGGCATGTGTGGGCCTATGACTTCGTCGAGGGGCGCACGCATGACGGCCGCAAGTTCCGCATCCTGACGATCATCGACGAGGCCAGCAGGGAATGTCTGGCGCTTATCGTTGCGCGACAGCTCAAACATGAGGATGTGCTGGCGGCCTTGGCGGACCTGTTCATCTCGCGCGGCCCGCCTGCACATATACGGTCAGATAATGGCGCCGAATTTATCGCCAATGCCGTCCAGCAATGGCTGCGGCAGATCGGCGTGAAGACGCTCTACATCGCGCCGGGATCGCCATGGGAGAATGGCTATAATGAAAGCTTCAATGGGTCGCTGCGCGACGAACTGCTCAATGGTGAAATCTTCTACAGCCTCGCCGAGGCCAGGGTGCTGATCGAAGCCTGGCGGCGGCATTACAACACCGTCCGCCCGCACAGCAGTCTTGGCTATCGGCCACCGGCACCAGAAACGGCGACACCGCCATATCGGCCTCCGGTTCCGCTTCGCTCCACCTCCGTCCGGATATGGCGGCGATGAGCTTAATGCACTAACAAACCAATCGGTCCACTCGGTGGGGGCAGATCAGCAGCATGGGCGCGATCCTAAGGATCTTATCATCGTGATGATAGGGGCGATCGAGACGATCAGGCGGCGTCTCGATTCGCACATGGCCTGGATTTGCCGCTGAGTGCGGAAGAGATCCACCATAGCGATGATCCGGGCCTTCGGTTCAGGGACGCTAACGCACGGGCAAACGAAAATTTGGCACGTTATAACGTTGGTAAATCGACCCCATGCACTTTTAGGTAGATTGACCTTCTGGGGGCTTGTTCAGGGGAAGCCCATGTTGAGCCAAATCGCAGCCAATGACGATCTCGTCTGCTTTCATCCGCATCAGTCTCTGGCGCGAGACAATGAGCGTCTAGAGAATCTATATGATATTCTGGAGGGCTGGGCTTGTCGCCACCGCATGTTGTCGGACGGCCGACGTCAAATTACGGCTTTGTATTTGCCTGGAGACCTTTGTGACCCCCTCTGGTCGCTGTCGCCTCATTGCCACGACCCAGTTGTCGCCTTGACAAATATTCGCGCAGTGCGGCGCTCGTTGAGTGACGTGCACGGCTTGGAACGACCAAAAGGCATCGCTTCGCGTTTGGCTGAAAGCCTTGAACGACAATCAAATTGGATTGTAAATTTGGGGTGTAAAACGGCCGTGGAGAGGCTTGCGCATCTTTTGTTGGAGTTGTTTGAGCGTATGCGTCGGGCAGGATTTGCCTATGGCCAACAATGCGCGCTCCCGCTCACGCAGGCAGATATTGCCGACACCACAGGTCTGACCGCCGTTCACGTCAATCGGACGCTGCAAACGATGCGCGCTAGTGGTGTTTTGGAATTTCACTCCAAATGGCTTCGGATTCCGGATTTGGGCAGGTTGCGCGATCTAGCGGCGCTAGGGCCGCAAGACCATTTGTAATCGTCAATAAATCGCGGACCAAGCCTATAAGACCGTGACCGCCAACTTTCGAAGATGCCTCGCGCTTGCTGAGCGATATAAAAACGCTCCCCAGGTTAGACTGCGCGATCAGATGCTGGACCGAGCGCCTGGGCGAGTTCGTCCAGCCAAACGCGAGCATTACCATCCGATGGCGCCCGCCAATCGCCACGTGGCGAAAGCGCACCTGCGGATGATATCTTGGGGCCATTGGGCATGGCGGAGCGTTTGAACTGGCTGATTGTGAAGAACCGATGCAGAAAGTTGTCGAGCCAGTGCCGGATTGTCGGCAAATCATAACTGACCTTTGCTGTCTCAGGATAGGCTGCTGGCCACTCTCCCTTGGTTTTGTCACGCCAGGCGTGCCACGCCAGGAATGCGACCTTGGACGGGGGCAGTCCCTGACGAACAATGTGGTGCAGGAAAAAATCGTTGAGTGCATAGGGCCCTACCCGGTCTTCCGTCCTTTGCATTCCACCCTGCGCATCGGCCGGGACCAGCTCCGGCGAAATTTCGGTGTTTAATATATCGCCCAATATCCTGGCTGCGGCTGCGTCGAACTGGTTGGTCGCGATGCACCAGCGTATGAGAAACTGGATCAGCGTCTTGGGCACGCCGCTATTGACGGCATAATGACTCATTTGGTCGCCAACCCCATAAGTGCACCAGCCCAAAGCCATTTCGCTCAGGTCGCCTGTACCCACGACAAAACCGCCATGGTGGTTTGCCAGTCGGAACAGATAGTCGGTCCGTAGCCCCGCCTGCACATTTTCAAAGGTCACATCGTAAACGGGTTCGCCATGCGCAAAGGGATGCTGCATATCTGTCAGCATCTGTCGCGCCGCCGGCCGAATATCGATTTCTTCGGCCGTTATGCCAAGCGCGCGCATGAGCGACCAGGCATTGTCTTTGGTTCGCTCACTCGTTGCAAAACCGGGCATGGTATAGCCCAGTATTGTCGATCGAGGCAGGCTCATCCGGTCGCAAGCCTTGGCTGCGACGATGAGCGCATGGGTCGAATCCAATCCTCCCGAAATGCCGATGACCAGATGTCGGCCCGCCGTGGCACGATAACGCGTAACCAGACCCTCTACCTGGATATTGAAGGCCTCGTAACAATCGGCATCGAGCTGTAGCGGATCGGCTGGGACGAAAGGGAAGCGGCGAATGGCGCGATGCAATTCGCGGTCGTCTTCATAGGTTTTGAGGGGAAAGCCAATGCGGCGGAAGCATCGATCCGGCTGGCCTGCCGCCATTCTGCTGTCGTTGAACGTTCCGTTGCGCATCCGCTCCAGGCGCAAACGCTGCAGGTCGATGTCGGCAAAGAGCAATTCGGGCGTATCGTCGAAGCGCGTGGACTGCGCGACCAGTTCGCCCATCTCGTGCACCATTGCTTGCCCGTCCCAGGCGAGGTCGGTCGTGCTCTCTCCTGCTCCGGCCGCCGAATAGGCGTAGGCGGCGATGCACCGCGCCGACTGCGATGCCGAGAGCAATTTCCTGTCGCGCGCCTTGCCGATCGTGATGTTGGACGCTGACAGATTGCACAAGACCAGCGCCCCGGCGAGCGCCCCCATGGTGGAGGGCGGAAGCGGTGCCCAATAATCCTCGCAGATTTCGACATGGACGATGAAATCGCGCATCTCCTGCGCGACGAATAGCAGATCCGTCCCGAACGGGACGCACGCGCCAGCCACGTCTATTTCCTGCCCGATAATGCCGGCACCCGGCGCAAACCACCGCTTTTCATAATATTCGCGATAATTGGGGAGGAAGCTTTTCGGCACCACGCCAAGCAGTCGGCCCCCGGCGATCATCAGCGCGCAATTGTAAATCTGCCCGCCGCGACGGACAGGGGCGCCGATCACCATGGCAGGCAGCGCTTCGCTATCCCCAACTATGCGGCCGATTTCCTCTTCGACACGCTGCAGCAGCACATCCTGCAGATGCAGGTCATCAATCGCATAGGATGAAAGGCAGAGTTCAGGAAAAAGGACCAGGTCCGCCGCTCGATCTGCGGCCCTGCGCGCCAACATCAGGATTTGATCGGCATTGGCAGCGACGTCGCCTACCGATCCGTTGGGCGTCGCCGCGGCAAGACGAACCATATCATGGCTGCGCAAGCGCAAAAATCTCTCAAAGCTGGTCAACGGCATCCCTCATCATTTGCAGCGCGACGCGCACCGACTCTATCCTCACAGGGCCACGACCAATAGCGCCGAAACGCGACACATGGCGGCGGAGCGATCCGCCTCGCCGCATGCAAGCGAAGTAGACAAGGCCGTCCTCCTGACCGTCCGGCGCCGCTCCGGCATAGCCCGTGACGGCGAGCGCCACATCGGCGCCCGAATAGTGGAGCGCGCCGCGCACCATCGCTTCGGCGATTTGTTCGCTCACAGCACCATGTTCCGCCAATTGTTCCTGGCGGACGCCCAGCATCGCGCACTTGGCCTCCTCACTATAGGTGACAAAGGCCCGGTCGAAAGCATAGCTGGCACCCTCCACATCGGTTAACAGGGAAGCGATCAGCCCGCCGGTGCAGCTCTCGGCCGTCGCCAGCGTCAGTCCCGCCTTGCAACAGGCGTCGAGCAGCGCGGCCGCATTTCTTTCGACGTCTTCAGGCAAAAGCGGTGACAGCGTTTTGGCCTCACCGTCACGGGAATTGGGATGATCACCCATGCTCGATACTTACCTCCAAATCATCCACCGCGCGCCATTTTCGGTTCAGATCATGACGCGCTGCTTCGCCTGAAACGAACGCCTGGGCGATCCTGTTCGCGGCCCGACGTCCTGGCCTACTGACGCATGTTAAGGATGGTCCGCTTTCTGAGCTTTTAGCGCGCCGGCAAGGAACAGGCCGGCGCCTTCGGCCGCTTGACCGCTATAGCTTTGAGCAAGGAGCCGGAAGCATGGGCACGGACCTCACAGATATTCAGCAGCAGGATGCACCCGTCACCACATCGAAAGATTCAGATCGGGCCGCGGCCGCCGCTGAAGAAATTCGTGCGCCCAAGGGTGACAGCCTGGTCGGCAAGACCGTCACGATCAACCGCCCGCGCCAAGAGCTTTACGACTATTGGCGCGCGCTGGCGCAACTGCCTGAATTCATGGAAAATGTGGAGCGGGTCGAACCGATGGGCGGCAATCGCTACCGCTGGACGGTGAAAGCGCCGGCAGGTCGCACTGTAGAATGGGTTGCCGCCGTCACTGAGGACAGGCCGGGTGAAGTTATCGCCTGGACCTCGGAAGAGGATGCGGACGTCGCCAACAGCGGTCGCGTCGAATTTCGCGATGCGCCGGGCGGCCGCGGCACCTGGGTTACGGCGACGCTTCTCTACGATCCGCCTGCGGGCATCGTGGGTAAAGTGATTGCGAAGCTGTTTCAGCGTGAGCCGGCGATCCAGGTTCGCCGCGATCTTCGCCGCTTCAAGCAATTGATGGAAACGGGGGAGGTTGCGACCGGCGCCTGGACCCAAGCGCAACGGGCCGAGGAGATGAACTGATGCGCGCACTGACATGGCATGGCAAGCATGACGTCCGGGTCGACAGCGTGCCCGATCCCGAAATCGTAAACCCGCGCGATGCGATCATTCGCATCACCTCGACGGCAATCTGCGGGTCCGACCTGCATCTTTATGACGGATATATTCCCTCAATGAAGGTGGGAGATATATTGGGTCACGAGTTCATGGGCGAAGTGGTGGAAACAGGCTCTGGCTCCACCTTGCGCAAAGGGCAGCGCGTCGTCGTGCCCTTCACGATCTCTTGCGGGTCCTGTTTCCACTGTTCCAAGCACCAATATTCGGCCTGCGACAATGGTTTGCCCGCCGACAATCAGGATATAGCCCATGCGGCCTATGGCCAGCCGATGGCCGGCCTGTTCGGATACAGCCACATGACCGGCGGCTATGCCGGTGGGCAGGCAGAATATGTCCGAGTGCCTTTCTCCGATGTCGGGCCCATCGTCATTCCGGATGGAGTGGAGGACGACAAGGTTCTGTTCCTGTCGGATATCCTGCCGACAGGATGGCAGGCTGCTGAATATGCGCAGATTGAGCCGGGCGACACGGTTGCGATCTGGGGTTGCGGCCCGGTCGGGCTGTTCGCCGTTCAGTCCGCCTTCCTAATGGGCGCGGAGCGAGTGATTGCAATCGACCACTTCCCCCACCGGCTTGAACTGGCGAAGCGCTTCGGGGCGGAAACGATCAATTTTGAGGAGACAAAGACCTATGAGGCACTGTTGGAAATGACCGGCGGCATCGGGCCCGACGCCTGCATAGACGCGGTCGGCCTGGAAGCGCATGGTTTCTTCGCCGACAATGTGTGGGACCAGATCAAGGTTTCGACTTTTATGGGTACGGATCGCACCCATTCGATCCGCCAGGCGATCCTGGCTTGCCGGAAGGGCGGGCGGGTTTCCATGCCCGCCGTCTATGGCGGCTTTGTCGACAAGTTTCCGCTTGGCGCATTCATGGAAAAGGGGCTGACGCTGAAAACGGGTCAGACCCACGTGCAGCATTATCTGCCAGGGCTCCTCAATGCGATCATGGAGGGCAAGATCGACACCACCTTCCTCATCTCGCACCGCATGCCGCTGGAACAGGCCGCCGAGGGCTATCGCATGTTTCATGACAAGCAGAATGAAGTGATCAAGATCGTCTTGAAGCCGGGCATGGACCTGCCTCAGGCCGCCTGAACGAGAGGAAAAGCAGAATGAAGATGACACCCCTGATCCTGACGCTGCCAGCCCTTGCGCTGGTTGCGTGTCAGCAACAGTCCGCCGACGAAAGCGCTGCCGCCAGCAATGCGACGATGTCGGGAGGCGACGCCATGATGACGGCTGGCAACGACGCTAGCGCGATGATGCCGAACGCCAGTGTCGCGGCGCCTGCCGACGCAGCCGGCTATGTCGCCCAGGCGGGCGCCGCCGACCTCTTCGAAATCGAATCATCGAAGATCGCGCTGGAAAAGAGCCAGAATAAGGCCGTGCGCGATTTCGCGCAGATGATGATCGACCAGCACCAAAAGTCGACCGCCAACATCAAGGCCGCAGCGGAAAAGGCGGGCGTCACTGTGCAGCCCCCCGCGCTGATGGCCAACCAGCAGCAGATGCTCGAGGAGATCAAGGCGGCGGACGCCGGTAGCTTCGACAGCGTCTATATGCGAAACCAGCGGATGGCTCATGACGCCGCATTGGCGCTGCATCAGGGCTATGCCCGTAACGGCGACACGCCTGCACTCAAGCAGACTGCCGGCGCCGTTGCCAAAGTGGTGCAGGAGCATATCGACCATCTCGCCAGCCTGCCCACAGCGTGACGCCAATCATGAAACCCTTTGCAATTATCACCGGCGCATCGACCGGCATCGGTCTGGAACTGGCGCAAATCGCCGCGCGGGAGGGATATGACCTTCTCATCGTTGCAGACGAACCGCAGATTGAGGCGGCTGCCGATGCGCTTCGGCAGCATGGTGTCGACGTCCGTTCGGTTCAGGCCGACCTCGCCACTTTGGAAGGCGTCGACCAATTGATCGAGGCGGCGGACGGTCGTTCGGTGGATCTACTCTGCGCCAATGCCGGAACCGGAACGGGACACGCTTTTCTGGAACAGGATGTTGCCCTGTGGCGACGCTCGATCGACACCAATATCACCGGCACCGTCTATCTGCTGCAGAGGACGCTGCGCCCAATGGTTGAGCGAAACGCCGGCAAAGTCCTGATTACTGGATCCATCGCCGGCTTCATCCCCGGCAGTTTCAACGCCGTGTATAACAGCACAAAGTCCTTCATCAACAATTTCGCCGATGCGATCCGTGATGAACTCAAGGATGCAGAGGGCGTGACGATCACGACGCTGATGCCAGGCGCGACCGATACCCAATTCTTCGCCCGCGCCGGTATGCTCGATACCGACGTGGGCACCCGCGAAAAAGCGGATCCGGCCAAGGTCGCGCAGGATGGTTGGGATGCGTTGATGGCGGGCAAGGCGCATATAGTTTCCGGATGGAAGAACAAAGTGCAGGCAGCGGCCGCGCATGTGACGCCCGCATCGATCCTCGCAAACCAGCATCGAAACATGGCAGAGCCGGGCAGCGCGGACGAGGAGCAGGAGAAGACATGATGACAGAGAGAAAAGTCACCGATGGGGACATGACGAAAACGCCGGAAGGTCCCCTCAACGATTCACTGCCCGGTCGTGAAAAGGCTGACCCCCGCACATCGGGCAGTCAGCCGCCTGAAAAGGTAGAAAATCGCCCGATGGTCAGCAAGGTCAAGCCCAAAGATTATCCTGATCGCGGCGCTTGATGTAGCCACGCCAGCGTGGACATGGAGAATGCTTTGACCCTCGCACAGGGCACTGAAATCTGAAGCTGCCGTGGGTCCTTGCCGTCGCAAAGACCCAAGGGTTACCTGGCGGCTGCGCGTCGATATCAGTCATTGCTTCGACGAAATAGGTTCCCAAGAACCAGTCGCTACAGCTTCACTCTGAATTGACCGGCTGTTATGATCGCACCCAAAGGGGCGCCGATGCGAATTGTCATTATCGACGACAGCGGGCTGCGCGCGACGGTCCTGGAAGAAGGGTTGCGCGATGCTGGCTATGACGACATTCACATCGTTCCACCACGCGGCGCCTTCGTGGCGCGTTTGGAGCGGATGGCGCCCGACGTTGTGCTGATGGATTTGGGCAGTCCCAGCCGCGATACGCTGGAAGAGATGCTGATGGTCAGCCGCGCACTGGCGCGGCCGATCGCCATGTTCGTGGATCAGTCCGATGATGCAATGATCGGGGCGGCGATCGATGCGGGCGTGTCCGCCTATGTGGTCGACGGGCTGCGCAAGGAACGGGTGAAGCCGGTGCTGGAACTGGCGGTGCGCCGGTTCAACGCCTTTGCGAAGATGCAGACGGAGCTGGACGAGGCGCGCACGGCGCTGTCGGAACGCAAGATCATCGATCGCGCAAAATCCATTCTGATGAACCAGCGCTCGCTCAGCGAGCAGGACGCTTATGCGCTGCTGCGGTCGAGCGCGATGAACCAGGGCAAGAAGATCGTGGATGTGGCGCAGGCGCTGATTACCGCCAGCGACCTGCTGGGAGGAGGATTATGACGACGAGCCTGCGCATCGCCTTCCTGCCATTGACCGATGCCGCCGTGCTGGCGGTGGCGCGCGAACAGGGCTTTGCCGAGGAGGAGGGGCTGTCGCTGGACCTGATCCGATCGACAAGCTGGGCGACGCTGCGCGACCGGCTGGTCTACGGACAGGTACATGCGGCGCAGATGCTGGCGCCGCTGGCCGTGGCGGTGACGTTGGGATTGAGCCAGCAACCCGCTGCGCTGGCCGCGCCATATAAGCTGGGCGTCAATGGCAATATGCTGGTGATGGCGAGCGATTTCGCCGCTGCGCTCGACCCCGATACTAGCCGACGTCTGTCCGATCCGCTGGGTACCGCGCATGATTTCGCCGCCGCGATCGGCCTGTGGCGGCGCAAGCCGATTATTGGCGTGGTGCATCGTTTTTCCAGTCATTCGCTGATGCTGCGTTACTGGCTCGCCAATGCGGGCATCGATCCTGACCGGGACGTGGTGCTGCGCGTGCTGCCGCCGTCGCTGACGGTGGAGGCGATGCGCGCGGGCGAGATAGATGGCTTCATTGCCGGCGAGCCATGGGGCAGCGCGGCGGTAGAGGCGGGGCTGGCCGAGACGGTCGCAATCGGCGAGCGCATCTGGCAGCGTGGCGTGGAGAAGGTACTCGCTTTCCGCACGCCCTGGCTGGAGGAAAATCCCGACATCGTGGATCGATTGTTGCGCGCGCTCATCCGATCGGCTGGCTGGTGCGATGATCCGGCCAATCATGGAGCACTGGCGCAATTGCTGTCCGATCCGCGCTATGTTGATCAGCCGGCGGACCTTATCGTCCGTGCGCTAGGCGGGCAGATCGTCGTGCGGCAAGGGGAAACGCCTGTTGCCATTCCCGATTTTCTGCTGTTCTCGCGGGAAGCCACGCCCTTTCCATGGCGCAGTCAGGCGCTCTGGATCTATTCCCAATTCGTTCGTTGGAACATGGTTGAACATGGGCCGGAGGCTTTGGCGAAGGCGGGTGCCGTGTTCCGTCCCGACATCTTCCGCCGGGCGCTGGCGGACGCGGATGTACCGATGCCGGGCGCCAGTATGAAGGTGGAGGGGGCATTGGGCCTGCCGCTGGCGGTGGGATCACGCAAGGGTGGATTGACGCTGGGACCGGATCGCTTCTTTGACGGGCGGGTGTTCGATCCGGAACGGATGGATGAATATCTGGCCAATTTTGTGTCGCCGCTTTGAATCGGCGGGATATTTTGTGCCTTGCAACATGATGTGATTCGCGAGATAACATAACGGTCGCGCGACGAAGCGCGCTTATCTGGATGCGCCGTCCCAATGATGGGGCCGCCATCCTCACTAAATATCGCAGCAAAGCCGCTGACCGGATCATCCCAAGGGATGCTGTCCGGGCTGCGGCTTTTTTCGTGTCCATTTCCGTTTATTGGGGGACGTATCATGGCAACTGCTTATTGGGATCGCGAAGCACTGAATGCCGCGCCCGCGCCGACGACCAGCTTCTGGAAGGCCGGCCACGCGCCGACCCTTGTCGCTGCATTTCTCTATTTCGACCTTGCCTTCATGGTGTGGGTGCTGCTCGGCCCGCTGGCGCCGATGATTTCCAAGACGCTGGCGCTGACCCCGGCCGAAAAAGGCCTGATGGTCGCGACGCCGACGCTGGCGGGGGCGCTGCTGCGCGTCGTCAACGGCCTGCTGGTCGATCGGATCGGCCCCAAATTGTCGGGCGCGATCAGCCAGATCATCGTCATCGCCGGTCTGTTCACCGCCTGGGTGGCGGGGATTGACAGTTTCGGCGGCACGCTGGCGCTGGGCGTGATCCTGGGCTTTGCCGGCGCGAGTTTCGCGATCGCGCTGCCGCTCGCCAGCCGCTGGTATCCGCCTGAGCATCAGGGCAAGGCGATGGGCCTGGCCGGCATGGGCAATTCGGGCACCGTGCTCGCGTCGCTCTTTGCCCCGGTGCTGGCCAAGATTTTCGGCTGGAACGCGGTGCTGGGTCTGGCCTGCATCCCGCTGGCGATCGTCTTCATCCTGTACATGATCATGGCCAAGGACGCGCCCAACGCCCCTGCTCCCAAGAAGATCGTCGAGTATTTCGAGCCTTTGAAGCGGGCCGACGCCTGGTGGTTGATGGCCTTCTACGCCGTCACCTTCGGCGGGTTCGTGGGTCTGGCCGCCAGCCTGCCCATCTATTTCACCGACCAGTTCGGCCTGACGCCGATCGTGGCGGGATATTGCACGGCCGGTTGCGTCTTTGCCGGATCGCTGGTGCGGCCGATGGGTGGCGCTCTTGCCGACAGGATTGGCGGGTCGAAGGCACTGATGATCGTCTATGTCGTGGCCGCCATCGCTCTGGCGGGCGTCAGCCAAGCGACGACGCTGGCAGCGGCTCTCGCCTGCTTCGTGGTCGCGATGCTGGCACTGGGCACCGGCAATGGTTCGGTATTCCAGCTGGTGCCGCAGCGTTTTCAGGCCGAAATCGGCATCATGACCGGCCTGGTTGGCATGGCGGGCGGCATTGGCGGCTTCTACCTTGCTAGTTCGCTGGGCCTTGCCAAGCAACTGACCGGCAGCTTCGCACCCGGCTTCCTGATATTTGCCGGGCTGGCGATCATCGCCCTGCTGGGGGTGGTGCTGGTCAAGGCCAAGTGGCGCGCAACCTGGAAGACGGGCGCCCGCATCTGATCCGGAGAGGAGGGCGGCGGCGATGACCGCCGCCCCATTCTGGTCGCATCTATCTCGTCCGAGGGGGGCGTGCTTTCCATGAAACATCTTCTCACATCGGCGGCCATACTGGCTGTCGCAGGGCCGGCTTGCGCCCAGACCATCAGCCTGAAGCCCGTCGCCGAGGCGCGGTTGCGCTACGAACATGCCGATCAGGAAGGATTGCCGGAGGAAAAGGCCGATGCGCTGACAGTCCGCGCCCGTGCCGGACTGACGGCCGGCAGCGGACCGCTGTCGGCGACGATCGTGGGGCAGGGGACGCTGGCACTGGTTGATGACTATTATGACGGCGTGAATGGTGCGGCCACCCGGCCGATCGTGGCCGATCCTGAAAATATAGCCCTGTATATCGCCCAGCTGCAATATAAGACGAAGGCGCTGACCCTGACCAGCGGGCGGCAGAAGATCGTGCTCGATGACGAGCGTTTCGTCGGCAATGTCGCCTTTCGCGATAATGGTCAGACTTTCGACGCCGTGCGCGCCGAAATCACGCCGGCCAAGGGGCTGAAGCTGGATGTGGCCTATGCCTGGTCCGTGCGAACTATCTGGGGGTTTCAGGGCCAGGGGGCGCGGCAGCAGGCGGTGAGCGGCGACAATATCCTTGCCAATCTGTCTTATGCCACGCCCGTCGGTACGCTGACCGGCTTTGCCTATCTGGTCGATCAGGATGAAGCGGCGGTGCAGGCATTTCGCCTGTCCAGCCAGACATATGGCGTGCGACTGGCGGGGGCGCGATCGCTGTCGAAAGTGGCGAAGATCAGCTATCAGCTCAGCTATGCGCGCCAGTCGGACTATCACCGCAATCCCAACGCCTACAGCGCGGACTATTGGCTGGCGGATGGCACGCTGGACGTGCAGGGATGGAAGCTGAATGGCGGCTATGAAGTTTTGGGCGCCAGCCATGGGGCGGCTTTCACCAGCTTCCAGACGCCATTGGGAACCAATTTCAAATTTCAGGGCTGGGCCGATAAATTCCTGACCACACCGGGCAATGGCATCCGCGATCTCTATGTCGGCGGCGGCTATGGCTGGAAGCAATTGGGGCCGCTGTCGGGCGTCGCGCTGTCGGCCAGCTGGCATCGGTTCGACAGCGACCGGCTGGACCAGCATTATGGCAATGAGATCGATCTGCTTGCGTCCGCGAAAGTGAAGAAGACGTTGCTGTCTGTCCGCTATGCCCATTATGACGCGAAGGCGATGGCCATCGACACTGACAAGCTTTGGATTCAGGCTGACTGGGCCATTTGATTGAAAAGCATATTAAGGATTCGCTTGAGCCGTCAGGCGAATCCGCATATGCTGCACTGCAAGGGACAAGGACGTCCTCCTTCACATAGCCGCGGCGGTTCAGGGTAGAACCGGCAAGGCGCGATATGATGGCAAAGCCGCCATCCTGACTCTCGGAAGCAAAAAGCTCCGGGGGTCAGGATGGCGGCTTTTTCTTTTCTAGAGTCACGGGGATGGAATTTCAGGACGGATTGGCACCGGCGGCAGAGAGCGACGAGGATATCCTCGTCCCCGCCGACGATGTACGGAAACATCTGGTGGTCGTGGGCAACGGCATGGCCGGGTGCCGCGCGGTCGAGGAATTGCTGGCGCGGGATGCGGGGCGCTATCGCGTCACCATCTTCGGCGCCGAGCCCTATGTGAATTATAATCGGATCATGCTCTCGCCGGTGCTGGCCGGGGAGAAGACGTTCGATCAGATCGTCATCAACGATCGCTCCTGGTATGCCGACAATGACATCGAACTGATCGCTGGCGATCCGGTGACGGCGATCGATCGCGATGCCAAATGCGTGACCGCGCAGAGCGGCCGAACGGTTCATTATGACAAGCTGCTGATCGCGACCGGTTCCGACCCGTTCATCATTCCTGTTCCAGGCAAGGATCTGCCCGGCGTCATCAGCTTCCGCGACATGAAGGATGTCGACACGATGCTGGCGGCGGCGGAAGCCGGCAAGGCCGCAGGCGGTGGCAGCGCGGTGGTGATCGGCGGTGGTCTGCTTGGTTTGGAAGCGGCGCATGGCCTGACGCTGCGCGGCATGAAGGTGACGGTCATCCACCTGATGGACACGCTGATGGAGCGGCAGCTCGACGAGGCAGCCGGTTGGCTGCTCAAGACGGCGCTGGAGGCACGCGGCCAGACGATCCTGACCGGCGCCAATACCGAAGCCATCTATGGCGACGGTAAGGTCGAGGGCGTGCGCCTGAAAGATGGCCGCGAGATCCCCGCCAGCCTCGTCGTTATGGCGGTAGGCATCCGCCCTGCGACCGCGCTGGCCCGTGAAGCCGGGCTGGAGGTCAATCGCGGCATCAAGGTCGATGACCATATGATGACCAGCGACCCCGATGTCCTGGCCGTCGGCGAGTGCGTCGAGCATGACGGCAATGTCTATGGCCTGGTCGCGCCGCTGTGGGACATGTGCCGCAGCCTCGCCGACGGGCTGACCGATCAGCATAGTGGCTATAAGGGGTCGGTCACCTCGACCAAGTTGAAGGTCGCGGGGCTGGACGTCTTTTCCGCCGGCGATTTCTCGGGCGGCGAAGGCTGCGAGGACATCGTCCTGCGCGATGCGTCGCGCGGCGTCTACAAGCGCGTCATCGTCAAGGACGACCGGATCGTCGGCGCGGTGCTCTATGGCGATACAGTCGATGGCGGCTGGTATTTCGACCTGCTCAGGCGCGAAGAAAATATCGCCGAAATCCGCGACCTGCTGATATTCGGCCAAGCTTTCGCCTCCGGAGGAGGCGCGCTGGACCCTAAGGAGGCCGTTGCGGCGCTCTCGGACGATGCCGAGATCTGCGGCTGCAACGGCGTCAGCAAGGGCGAGGTCGTGTCCTGCATTGCAGCGGGCAATTGCAGCCTCGATGCCGTCCGCGCCACCTGCAAGGCGTCGGCGAGTTGCGGCAGTTGCACCGGTCTGGTCGAAAATCTGCTGGCGGTGGTGCTGGGCGACGACGTCAAGTCCGGCCCCAAGACGATGTGCAAATGCACCAGCTTCACCCATGACGATGTCCGGCGCGAGATCGTGGCGCAGAATATGCGTTCCATCCCCGAGGTGATGCAGTTGCTGCACTGGTCGACGCCGGACGGCTGTTCGTCCTGTCGCCCCGCGCTCAACTATTATCTGCTTTGCGCGCTGCCGGGCGAGTATCAGGACGATCAGCAGAGCCGCTTCGTTAATGAGCGGATGCACGCCAACATTCAGAAGGACGGCACCTATTCGGTCGTCCCGCGCATGTGGGGTGGCCTGACCAACTCGCGTGAATTGCGGGCGATTGCCGACGTGGTCGAGAAGTTCAACGCGCCGATGGTGAAGGTGACGGGTGGCCAGCGCCTCGACATTTTCGGGATCAAAAAGGAAGATCTGCCCGCCGTCTGGGCCGACCTGAATGCCGCGGGCATGGTGTCGGGCCATGCCTATGGCAAGTCGCTGCGGACGGTGAAGACCTGTGTCGGGTCCGAATGGTGCCGCTTCGGCACGCAGGACTCCACCGGCCTCGGCGTCAAGGTCGAGCGGATGACCTGGGGGTCGTGGATGCCCCATAAGTTCAAGATCGCGGTGTCGGGTTGCCCCCGCAACTGCGCGGAGGCGACGATCAAGGATTTCGGGGTGGTTTGCGTGGACTCCGGCTATGAACTGCATGTCGGGGGCAATGGTGGCATCCATGTTCGCGCCACCGACCTGCTGTGCAAGGTGGCAACCGAGCAGGAGGCGATGGATTATTGCGCGGCCTTCACCCAACTTTATCGCGAGGAAGCGCGCTATCTGGAGCGCACCGCGCCTTGGATCGAGCGGGTCGGCGTCGACTATGTGAAGCAGCGGATCGTCGAGGACGATGCGGGCCGCGAGGCACTCCGCAGCCGCTTCCTCTATTCGCAGAGCTTCAGCCAAGAAGACCCATGGGCAGAGCGTGCCGCCGGCGCACAAGCTGAGCTGCACCAGCCCCTCGCCCCTATAGCCATCGCTGCGGAGTGAAAGCCATGACCACCTGGATCGACATCGGAACGCTGGCCGACATTCCACAGCGCGGCGCCCGCACGGTACAAATTGCCGGCGAGAAGGAAATCGCGGTGTTCCGCACCGGCGACGACCATGTCTTCGCACTGGTCAATGAATGTCCGCACAAGAAAGGCCCACTGAGCCAGGGCATCGTCCATGGCCACAGCGTCGCCTGCCCGCTGCACAACTGGAACATCGCCCTGGAAACGGGCCAGGCGCAGGGCGCGGACGAGGGCTGCACGCCGACCATCGCGGTGCGGATGGACGGTGAGCGTATCCTGATTGCGCGGCCGATCGCGATGCAGGCGGCGGCCTGATGGAGCAAACGGTCCGCACCACCTGCGCCTATTGCGGCGTCGGCTGCGGCATTTCGGCCACGCCGACCGGGCCGCGATCGGTGGTCATCAAGGGGGACGAGGCGCATCCGGCCAATGGTGGGCGCCTCTGTTCCAAGGGCACGCATCTGGGCGAGACGATGGGGCTGACTGGCCGGCTGCTGCATCCGATGATCGGCGCCAAGCGGGCGAGCTGGGACAAGGCGCTGGACCTTGTGGCGAAGCGTTTCAAGGAAACGATCGACCGTTACGGCGCCGACAGCGTGGCATTCTATGTCTCCGGCCAATTGATGACCGAGGATTATTATGTCGCCAACAAGTTTATGAAGGGCTTCATCGGATCGGCGAACATCGATACCAATTCGCGCCTGTGCATGTCGAGCGCGGTCGCCGGGCATAACCGGGCCTTCGGCGAGGATATCGTCCCCGCCACCTATGGTGACCTGGAGGAAGCCGACCTGATCGTGCTGGTCGGCTCCAACACCGCCTGGTGCCACCCGATCGTCTATCAGCGTATCCAGGCTGCTCGCGCCGTGCGCGGCACGAAGCTGGTCGTGATCGACCCGCGCCGCACCGAAACCTGTGAGGGCGCCGACCTGCATTTGGCCGTAAAGCCCGGCACCGACGTAGCCCTGATGAACGGCCTGCTGGCTTGGTGTGATGCGGAAGGGACCACTGATCTCGACTGGCTGGCCGATCATGTGAACGCGCCCGAAGGCTTCTGGGAGCATATCCGCACCGGCCATGATCTTTGGACCACGGCCGCGACCTGCGACGTTGAACCGGCGCTGTTGAAGCAGTTTTTCGAACTGTTCGCGGCGACCCCACGCACCGTCACCTTGTTCAGTCAGGGCATCAACCAGTCGATCCGCGGCACCGATCAGGTCAATGCGATCATCAACGTCCATCTGGCGACGGGCCGCATCGGCAAGCCCGGCGCGGCGCCTTTCTCGATCACCGGCCAGCCCAACGCGATGGGTGGACGCGAGGTCGGGGGCCTCGCTTCGACGCTGGCGGCGCATATGGACTTCGCGCCGGAGAATGTGGCGCGGGTTGGCCGCTTCTGGGCCGCGCCGACCATGGCCACCAAGCCGGGGCTGAAAGCTGTAGACCTGTTCCGCGCGATCCATGAAGGGCGGATCAAGGCGTTGTGGATCATGGCGACCAACCCGGCCGTCTCGCTGCCCGATGCGGGCCGCGTGCGCGAGGCATTAGAGTCGATCCCTTTTTTGGTCGTGTCGGACATCATGGCCGATACCGACAGTTCGACCTACGCCCATGTGCGCCTGCCCGCCGCCGGCTGGGGCGAAAAGGACGGCACCGTCACCAACAGCGATCGCACCGTCAGCCGGCAGCGCCCCTTTCTGGCGCTGCCGGGCGAGGTGAAGCCCGACTGGTGGATCGTCAAGGAAGTTGCCCGCCGCATGGGATGGCGCAACGCCTTCGCCTATGATCGGCCCGCCGACATCTGGCGCGAACATGCGCGGCTGACCGCCTATCAGAATGACGGGCAGCGGGTGCTGAACCTGCGCGTGCAGGCGACCATCGGCAATGACGCCTATGACGCGATGCAGCCCTTCCGCTGGGGCGACCGGCCTTTTGCCGATGGCCGCTTCCCCACGCCGGACGGTAAGGCGCGGCTGGTACTGACCAAGCAGATGGACATTCAGGCGCCGCTGAAAACATGGCCGATGACGCTCAACACCGGCCGCTATCGCGACCAGTGGCACACGATGAGCCGCACCGGCCTGTCGCCGAAACTGGCGCGTCATCGGGAGGAGCCGCTGGTCGAAATCCATCCCGCCGATGCCGCTGCACTCGGCATCATCGATCGCGACCTCGCCCGCGTCCACACTGCACAGGGCAACAGCATCTTCCGCGTGAGCGTGAGCGGGGCGCAGCGTCCGGGCGAAATCTTCACGCCGATCCACTGGACCGATCAGATGTCGAGCGGCGGCCGCACCGGCCTGCTACCGCGCCCGCTGGTCGATCCGCATTCGGGCCAGCCGGGCTTCAAATCGACCCCCGCCAGCGTCGAGCGAGTCGCGACCGAATGGAAGGGATTCCTGATATTGCGTGGGCAGGATGCGGTGAGGCTGCCCTGCCTGTGGGCGACGAAGATCAGCGTGCCGGGGGGCGCGCTTTACGAACTTGCGGGAAACGGCGATCCGACCCGGCTCGACGCTTTCCTACCCAAAGGAGACCGGGTTGAGGCGTTAGACATGTCGCGCGGCACTCGTCGCATCGCCACGATCAGCGGAGGCAGGCTGAACGGCGTGCTGTTCGTCACCCGCTCTGGTCTGTTGCCGTCACGCGACTGGCTGATCCGCCAGCTGGAGGTCGACAATGTCGGCGGTTCCGTCCTCGCTGCGCGAGGCCCCGGCAGCCCGCCGGACAGGGGCGCGACCATTTGCGTCTGTTTCGACATCGGCCTGAACCAGATCGTTGCCGCCATTCGCGACCAGCAACTGGTCGATGTGCCCGCCGTCGGCAAAGCACTCGGCGCGGGGACCAATTGCGGATCATGCCGTCCCGCCATCGCCAATATTCTCGCTCAAACCACGCAGGAGACACTGCATGCAGCCGAATGACCTTATCGCGCCGGGCGAAGTCTGGCTGGTCGGCGCTGGCCCAGGCGACCCGGACCTGCTGACTCGCAAGGCCGAAAAGCTGATTTTGGCCGCCGAAATCGTCTTTTACGATGCACTGGTCGGGCCGGGCGTGCTGGACCTGATCCCCGTCCATGCCGAGGCGGTGAGCGTCGGCAAGCGGTCCGGACGGCATTCAAAAGATCAGCAGACGATCGACCAGATGCTGGTCGCCGCGTCTCTGGCAGGAAAGCGCATCGTGCGGCTGAAAGGGGGAGACCCGGCGATGTTCGCCCGCGCGACCGAGGAGATGACGGCCCTGCGCGCGATCGGCGCACAAGTTCGTATCTGCCCCGGCGTGACGGCCGCCAGCGCCGTCGCCGCATCAGCGGGTGTTTCCTTGTCGCTTCGGGGCGTTGCGCGCCGCGTTCAGTTCGTCACCGCGCATAGTCAACGGGGACACGCTCTCGATCTGGACTGGGATGCGCTCGCTGATCCGGCCTGCACGCTTGCCGTCTACATGGGCAGGGATGCAGCACCCGAACTCAGTCGTGCGCTGATCGCGGCCGGCTTGCCCGGAACGACGTCGGCGCTCATCACCTGTGATGTGTCCTTGCCACAGGAGCAGAAGTTGCGGACCCGGCTGGACCTGCTGCCCCTGGTGATTCAGTCCTTTGCCCAGGATCGCCCGACATTGATCCTGATCGGTGAAGCGGTGGCGCAGGCCGATCTGAGCATCGCCACCGGCAAGATGGCCAACGCTGCACTGACGGACTGACTCACATCATGGAATCGTTCCGAGCATCCCTTGTGCCGCGACGATCAGCTTTGATGAAGCGCAGGCGACCGTGCGCGAGAGCAGCGTGCCACTGGGCACACAATTTGTGCCCATCGGCAAAGCGGGCCGACGAACTCTGCCAGAGATAGGTCGCATTGATCGACCCCCCCACGGGACTGCGCGGCGATGGACGGTTATGCGGTCCGCCTTGACGACCTTGCACAGGGGTGGTCCAGTTTTGGCTGGCTGGCGAAAGCTGTGCCGGCGGCCCGTCTCCCGAGCCGCTGCCCATCGGCATAGTGGTCAGGATATCGACCGGCGCGCCGATGCCCGCGGGTGCGGACCCTGTCGTCATCCGGGAATATGCGGACCTCGAAGGTGGGAATGTGATCTGATCGGTCTCTGGCCAACATCGTTATGCACCACATTGTACGCACATCTGGTTAGTGGCCATCGGTCCGCGGGGTCATGGATCAGTGCGTCTCACTGTCAACTGATGGACGGCGAGCATCTCAACTAGAGAAATAGAAGGGCCGTTACAGATCTTTCCGATGGGCATACTGACTGTTCCCTCATCGAAAAGCGTGGCTGGGTTTGGCCGCCAGGTGAGGCCGCGCGAATTGCAGCTTTCGCCGATTATCGGTCCAGAAGCGGACATTCGCCCACCGGCCAGTCTCGAACGTCCCGATCAGCAAAGCAGACCGACCGCAGCTGAGAACGGAAAATTGGCTGCTGAGCGTCCGGCATGGGTCCAGCCTGTGTGAAAACGCTGCAGATGTAGCTGCTGGAAGGCCATGTTCCGTAGATAGCGGGCAGATTGTGGACAATATCCGTCAGGTTGCGATGGCTTTGAGGATTGCCTTGCTATCCCCGATATCGAGGACCCTGGTCAGGTTGTAGGCCAGTACATGCAGCGCCATTTCGGTTGAGACCCTGGGCTTGGTCTTCATGAGGAAGTGTGTGTAGCCCATTCGCGCCTTGAGAGTGGCGAAGGGATGTTCAACCGTTTGCCTTCGTATCCGCATCGCATCAGGGTTCGCATCCAGCCTTTTCTGCATGGCTTCGATTACGTCCTCATGCTCCCACCGGGTGACGCGGCGTTCCTTGGAGGTCGTGCATTGGGCCTTGATGGGGCAACTAGGGCAAGAGCTGGTCCAGTATCGATTGAGCGTCATGCCCCTTTCCACTGTCTGGAACCGATTCTTCAACTGCTCACCGGCCGGGCAGCGATACGCGTCCTGCTCGGGCATGTAGACGAAGCCTTCCTTACCGAACCGACCGGCGGTCTTTGCTCTTGAGGTCATAGGTTTAGGCATGGGCACCGTCACGCCGGCCTGTTCGCTTGCCAGGATTTCCTCGCCTGAGAAGTAACCTCTGTCAGCCACCACATCGAGCCGGTCTGTTTCCAGCACCGCTTTTGCCTTCATTGCCATACCGATGATTTGGGCGCGGTCGCTACCAATGTTCGTCACCTCGTGGGTGACGATCAGATGATGCTCTGTATCGACCGCGACCTGGACATTGTAGCCGACCATCCCGGTCCCCGGCCGCTAGTCGCCATGGAGCGTGCATCCGGATCGATCAGCGAGATTTGTTGGTCCGGTTGTGCCAGCATCTGAGCTTCCAACCCGTTAAGGCGCCGCATCTCTTGCTCAAGCCTGCCGACCTTCTCCTTGAGCCTTTCCGTTTTGGCGGCCAGTATCTCGGTCGGTTCCTGACGGTCGGCGGTATCGAGTTGCGAGAGATACCGTGCAACGCTCTCCTCGATCTGCTGCCGTCGGCGCTCCAGTTTGGCCTTAGTGAAGTTGCGATCGCGGTTGTTTACCGCCTTAAACTTGCTGCCGTCGATCGCGACGCTCCCGCCGGCCAGAAGGCCCATCTGACGGCACAGAAGGACGAAGCGGCTGCAAACCCTTTGGATCGCAGCGCCATTGTCACGACGGAAGTCCGCGATCGTCTTGGGATCTGGCACCAGCCGACCAACCAACCACATGAGTTCGACGTTGCGATCAGCCTCACGCTCCAGGCGACGGCTCGACTGCACCCGGTTCAGATATCCGTAAATGTACAGCTTGAGCAGCATCGAGGGATGATAGGACGGACGCCTCGTCGCCGCAGGCTCCACGCCGCTAAAGCCAAGCTCTCCAAGATCCAGCGCATCAACAAACGCATCGACCACGCGAACCGGATTATCCTCCCCGATCCGGTCATGTACACACGGTCGGAACAATGTCGTCTGGCTGCGATCAGCGCCAGCTACGAAGCGACCCATATGACCCTCCAAACTGTCAGAGCATCATACCATGATTATCGCCTTTTCACACAGGCTGGGTCGAACGCGGAAGCGGCTGCTACTGGTCGCCCATTCAAGTCATCTCCGAAGTAGCTGCGGATACCCGAAAAGAGCCAAATCGAAAACTGTTAGCCTTGATCTCCAAATGCGCGCGATGATGCGCTTAAGCTGTGCCGGTCGGCAAGGGGGGCTGTCCTCGCTGACCGACACAGCTTCATTCAAAAGGAATGTCGCATGCCAAAGGCGACGCTTCGTCCGCGCAGCGGTGACTGGTCCTTCACGAAGGACGTATGCGCAAAGGCCAGCTCATTGAGCAGGTTGGTGCCGCGAACATAGAACTCAACGGACTTGTCACCCTGCCCGATGTTGAGCCGATAGCTGAGCGTGGCGTTGACCATGTTGTAGCCGCCGGTGCGGGTTTCGTAGGTCGCGAACTCGTCTTGCGCAAAGGTGCGATAATATTCCAGATCTCCCGTCAGTGGCCCTGCGCTATGTTCGTAGCGCGCGCCTAGACGCCCCGGTGGAATGCGGGGAAGATTGTCGTTCTCGTTCTTGAGCGTCGCGTTGACATAGTCGCCAAACACCGTGATGCGCGATGCGGGAGCAAGCTGGTAGCTCACTTGGCCGTCGATGCCGGCGAAACGCGCGTCGGCCGCGGTGTAGACCAGGAAGTTATGCGGAACGCCGGTCTCATTCTCGGTTTCTATCAGCCGCGCGAAGACATAGTCGCTGACATCCTGGTAGAACAGGCCGACCTCGAACCCTAGCGCGCCGCCCGTCTTGCGGAAGGTCAGGTTGATAGCATCGGTTGACTCCAGGATGTCCTGCGCCGACACGCCCCTGTTCTCAAAACCCTCAACCTCGGCCACCAAGCCGAGCTCATAGCTATTGGTCGCCAGGTTGTTGCCGCGCGCATAAAGCTCACGCACGCTGGGCGCGCGTTCGGTATGCGCGAGTGAAAGGGCAAGCGCATATCCCTGTCCAACGTTCAAGGTGGCGCTCACTGATGCCGACAAGGGGTCGTGCCGAACGGTTGGGTTCCTCAAACGGAACAGCTCGACGTCTTCCGCTTCTAGCACTGCCTGCCAATCGGCACCGTACCACTTGACGAACAACGCGGCGAGCTCAGGGCCAACGGTGGACCGCCAGGACGGCACCCCTACTTCCATCTTCCGCCAGTCCTTGCGCACGGCGGCCTCGACATCGAGCGCGCCGAATGACTGCCGTTCATTCAGAAAGATGCCGACATTCTCCGTCGAATAGTCAGGCCTGCCGTCAAAGCCGTAGGCCCCGTCGGGGAATGGCCGGTGCAGATTGTTTGCATTGATGCCGCCGAACCTGCTGTCGGTATATTGCACGCCGAGCGTGCCGGTAAAGCCCAAGAGCGGCTCGTGGGTCAGCTCGAAGCGGCCGTCATAGACCTCATTGGTAAAGCGTGAGAATCGAAGCTCGCCATCGATTTCGTCATGTGTATAGTCGGTGTAGGAAAGGCGCAGCCGCGTGTGAGCGAAGCCCGGCAGCAGACCGTCATAGTCGCCACGAATATCAACGCGCTCGCTGCGCAGCTTGATGTACGCAGAGTGGTCATCGGACCCGCCAAACGGGTCCTCGAACCCGCCATGTGCCTCGCAATGCAGGTCCAGACCGTGGGTATGGCAGACGCCGTTGATATGGCTGTGGCCAGGCAGACCATACTCGCTCTCCATACGAGTGAAGGCGGCGCCAAGATAGCCCTTCGGCGTGATCCACGATGCGCCGATGCTGTAGCTGGTGCTGTCCGCAAAGGAGTCACGAAGCTTGTCAGAGCCGTAGGCGTTCGGCACATCATAGTCTTCGGCACTGCGGCGAGCGCCCTCGGCATGGAGCGCGAACTGGCCAATGCCGGCGGTGACTCGCCCAACAACCGTCTTCTCTTCGTCGCCGGTGCCGTAGCGTACCTCGGTCGCACCAGTCAGGCCGCCTTCTGGCACCGCCTTTGGCACTTTGCTGTCAATCAGATTGATTGCGCCGTTCGTCGCATTGCCGCCGTAGCGGACCGCGGCGGGGCCGCGCTGTATCTCGATCGCGTCGAGCAGCAGCGGATCGGTTGTGATGGCGTGGTCTGGCGAGATCGAGGAAACGTCGAACAGGTTCGCGCCGTCGCTCAGCACTTCAATGCGCGGGACCGTCTGGCCACGGATTACTGGACGCGATGCGCCACCACCGAAGTTGTCGAGATGGGTACCGGGCATGCCGGCCAGCGTCTCGCCGAGCCCACCCTGGCGCCGATGAATCAACTCTTCACCGGCCAGCACCTGAACGGGAAGAGGTGAAGCGATTTCTTCTGTGACAAGCGATTGACCTGTAACCACTATATAGCCCTGTCGCCCGCTGTGACGCTCGCCGTCAGATTCTGCTGCAGGCTCTTGCGCCCATGCGGGCACAGGGAAGGACGTAGCTGCAAGAAGCATGGCGACGGTTTTCAATCTGATATTTCTCACAATTTACCCCCGCAATAGGCAGCGGGCGGATGCAATATGATATGGTATAACGTCAAATATACTTTTGTGTATTTTTGTTTCTGCGCAAGCCGTTGCCGAAGGTTTGCGCCCCGCTGTGCTAACTTTAGCCGCTTAGGCACTTCAGTGCCCTCCCCATTGCTGGGGCTTCGGCGTTGCTCATATTGCTGAGAACAAAGCCGCTCGATTCGCGGTTAGTCGGTTGAGAGCTTCGCGAAGGGCTTGTTTATGCAGGTGTACGGCGAGGCGGAAAGGCGTGGGTATGTTGGTTATGATTACTCAACGATCGGTCGATGAACGCCTCAACGCCTGCGATCCCAGCGCAGTGGGAAGGGGTAGAGACACCAAATTGGATATGAACAAAAAAGCCGCTATCCCAGAGGATTACGGCGACGATGTCAGCGCAAAATCGGCTAATCTGACTACTTCATACCCTAACCAATTGAAAAAAATCGGAATCTTGGCGCTGAAAGAGCGTGGCTCCCCGAGTAGGATTCGAACCTACGGCCATTCGATTAACAGTCGAATGCTCTACCGCTGAGCTATCGGGGAGCAACCCGGCTTTCGCCGGGCAGGCCGCGCCTATGCAGCGTGGTGTCTCGCTTGGCAAGGGGTGGCGTGGCGAAAGTTCGGGCCTTGTTCAATCGGTTTCGCTGATGACTGCCGCAAACAGGTCTGGATCGACATTGGCGCCGGAAATGACCACGACCCGGTCGCCCGGGCAAGACGGGGCCTTGCCTGCCAGCAGCGCCGCCAGCGCCACCGCGCCGCCCGGTTCCGCCACGATCTTGAGCGTCGAGAAGGCAAAGCGCATTGCGGCCCGTACCTCCGCATCGCTGACCGCAAGGCCACCCGCCAGCCATGCATGGTTGATGGGAAAGGTGAGGATGCCAGGACTGGGGGCCAAAAGGGCGTCGCAAATGGATGTTGCGCCCGGCATCGCCCGCTCCCGCACGCCGCTTGCCAGGGATCGGGCGGTGTCGTCATAGCCGTCGGGCTCGACGCTGTAGATCGCGACGTCGGGGCGCGATGCCTTGACCGCCGTGGCGATGCCCGAGATCAGCCCGCCACCCCCGCAACATACCAAGATCTGCTCGACATTGGCGCGTGCTTGCTTTGCCTGTTCGAGTATTTCCAGCCCGACCGTACCTTGGCCCGCCATGACGTGCGGGTCGTCAAAGGAGGGGAGAAGGGTGGCGCCGCTATCCCGGGCGAGACGGGTGGCGATCTCCTCCCGGCTTTCAGTCAGCCGGTCATAGGGAATGATCCGAGCGCCAAGCGCGCAGGTATTGGCGGCCTTGATCGCGGGCGCATCGGCGGGCATGACGATCGTGGCCGGAATGCCGAGCATGCGCGCGGCGCAGGCGACGCCCTGCGCATGATTGCCCGAGGACCAAGCCACGACGCCCGCGGTTCGTTCCGACGGCGACAGGCGCGCGAGGCGGTTATAGGCGCCGCGAAATTTGAACGATCCGGTATGCTGCGCGCCTTCAAACTTGATGAGGACCCGGCCGCCGATGCGCTCGTTGAGTATCTGGTTTTCGATCAACGGCGTGCGCACCGCAACGCCATCTAATAGCCGGGCGGCGCCCAGCACATCTGCGATCTGGATAGCGGGGGAATCGGGCATTGGACGCTCCTTCCGGCGAACGCGATAGGCTTGGCGCATCATGACTGCCAGCGATGTATCGTCGCAAGTGAGGCGTGGAAAGTGGCTTCCATTTCAGGGTACGTCCAAAGTAATTTTGCTTTTTGTGTCCAATGGGGCGGGAAGAAGCATATCACTGTCCCGTGTTTTATCGGGAACGTCCTGGTTCATATTTTCAGACAAGACGCCCGTTTTTGTCTCCGATAGGTTTTTTCCATCTCCGCGAGCGCCAATGGGCGCTGTCCAGGTGGTTGAGCGGCTCACCTTGGCGGAGGTGATGCGCGCATATATTCCTCGTACTGAGCGAGGAGCGTGCTTCTGGCCTTTTCTGGCGGCAGGCCAATTGTCACAGGCGGTCTTCTGGGCTCAGCAGGAATGCGCAATGCCCCGCTCGGTCAAGCGTGGTAAAGTCCCATCCCCGCGAACGCCTGCCCGTGATTGCAGCATTTCCAACTATCTTCCCGCTCTGGTCCGACGCCCCTCATCAGTCTGAGGGGATGTCTCGCCCCCGGCCGGCCTCATGCAGCTTGTGACGTGCGATTGATCACTATCGTCTGGCTATTGGTGTATTCGGCCAGCCCTTCCATTGCGTTTTCTATTCCGACGCCTGATTGCTCGTGCCCGCCAAAGGCGACATGCGGCGAGAAGGAATAGATTTCGTTGATCCAGACCGTTCCGGTTTCCAGGCGCCGGGCGATTGCTTCTGCGGCATCCGCATCCCGGCTCCAGACCGAAGCCGCGAGGCCATATTCGGTGTTGTTGGCGCGGGCGACCACCTCGTCGATGTCATCGAAACGCAGCAGCGGAAGCACCGGGCCGAACGCTTCCTCGACGACGACGCGGGAGGTTTTGGGCGGATTGTCGATGATCGTGATCGGCACGAAATAGCCCTTGCCATCGGGAATGGTGCCGCCGGCGAGGAACTTGAGCCCGTCGGCCTGCGCGGAAGCGATCAGATCCTTTAGCTTTTCGAACTGCATCCGGTTCTGGATCGGGCCGAGGTCGACACCTTGTTGGAGACCATCGCCAATCGTGACGGTGGACGCATATTCAACCAGTGCTCCGGCTAGGACGTCGTAAATTTCGTGGTGGATGTAAATCCGTTTGGTGGCGACACAGAAGTGGGCGCTGTTCTGGGAGGCTGCCCAGAACAGCTCTTTTGCCGTCTTTTCGACATCGACATCGGGCAGGACGATCGCCGGGTCGTTCCCGCCCAGCTCCAGGGTGACGCGCTTTAGATTGCCCGACGCGGTGGCCATGACCTTGCGCCCGGTGGCGGTCGCCATGCCTGCCGCGTGACGGGCCACCTCGTCTTCGAAGCGCGCAAATGAGATGGCGTCGCCGCCCACGATACGCAGTGCTTCGGCGTCGCAGAACCGCGTCGCCCCCAGGGCAGCGAGGCTGGCGAACGTCGCCGCGCCTGGCTGGGGCCAATAGGGGCCGTGGGCTGGCATATGAGTATCCGTCATCACAGGTCTGCCTCGCTGACAAATGCGGCGCCATGCTCCATGAACCAGGATCGTAACGTGGTGGGCTTGCGCCCCAGCAGTCGCTCGGCAAGGTCGGACAGGTGAAGGAATGACGACTTGCTCTTCTCAAAATCGATGAAGGAAAGAACCCGGCCGGCCGCCCCAGGCTGGCTCGATCGTGCCGAGAGGACGGGGTCGAACAGCGCTATGAACGCTTCGCGGCTGCCTTCGTGAGGGATTGGGCATTTCAGGACGTCGGAAAGCATTTGCGCAACGTCCTCGGTTTCTAGCAGGTCCTGGCCATTGTTGATGTCGTGGAACTGGCGCAGGTTGCGCTCATCCGGGGACAGCAGCAGGTTGGCCGCGATTTCGCCCACATCGCGCGGATCGAGATAGCCGATCAGGCGTGATGGCCAGACCATCTTGCCGGTCCGCCTGATCACGGGCGCGAGCAGTAGGAAATTGTCCATATAGGACGCGCCGATGTTGAGATAGGTGACCGGCAGGTCGCTCTGCTCAAGTATCGCTTTGGCTATGTGATGCTGCGTGGCCGTCGAAGCGTGCGCTTGCAGTTCCTCCGGCACGAAGCGGATGTTCAATTCTGGTTCCAGACCGGTGATCCGCACCATGTGTACGAGGCTCGATCCGACTTCCAATACTTCAACCAGATTGCCCATTGCCCGTTATTCGTCGAGCCCGGCCGGGGTCACGACGAATACCCCCTCGACTTCGGCCAGCGCCGCTTCAAGCGACGCGGGATCGAGCAAGTCGGCGACATGGCATTGCGCATCGGGGAAATCGGTCGCCAGCCTTCCCGCCTTGTCCGCGTCGCTGGTGATAAGACGCAACTTCGTTTCCGGTGCGCGATAGCGTATGTGGCGAGCCGCCGGACCGCCGATATGACCCGATGCGCCGAACACCGCGATGCTGCGCGGGATAGGCTTTGACACGCTCAGGCTGCTCTGGCTCGACATATGCATGCTTCCTTTCCGACCTCCGACGTCAAACCCGTTCAGGTCGGTTTGCCCGTCGATCCTCCGCGCAGCTGCTTGCGCATCACCCGACGCAGCAATGCGGGCGACAGGCGAAACATTATGCGGGCGATCGGCCAGATCTTCGACAGCGCCGTGACCTTGCCCGAGGGGTGCAAGCCGTCTGCTGCGCAATGCGGGTCGAGCAGGGACTTGATGCGGCGCATGATGTGATTGGCTCCGTCCTTCGCGCCGTAGATGTCAACCAGCAGGTTGCCGAGCGCAAATGCCGCAAAGCCGATCGGCTTGCGATCATTGTCTTCCATCGTCTGGATCATGAAGCTCATCGCGTCTGCTGCGGACTCTACCGTTTCGTTATCGGTAGAAACGATGTTTTCACCCCACAGGTGCCTGCCCTCACTTGGCCAGATCCAGAATTCTTCCGGACTGCCTGCGGCGAAGGTTTTATACTTGTCCTTATAGGGTGCCATGATCCGCTGGCCGGTGGCGACCATGTCAGGCAATCGCGAAAAGGATTCATAGCCGCCGGCACTGCTCGATACCTGTCTGGGCCCCGATCGGAACGCGCGCGGGCTGTAGCAGGACGTGATAGAGTTTCGGGCGATAAGGCCGGCTTCCTCGTCGGTGAGGGTAACGAAACGTCCACCGGTCTTCTCGACGATGGAGCGGATCACCCGTTCCCGCCATTCCGCCTCGGCGATGCTTTCCGACAAGGCGATGAGCGTCCACGAGATGCGGTTCTCGTTACGGGCAACCGCGGGCAGGGTGCCAGCGTGGAACTGCTCGCAAAACTCCTGATTGGTTGCGGCGAAGCTCCAGCCCAGCTGATCGGGCGGCAGCCGGGTGACATATTGAGCCGCGTTCGATTTGAGCAGGTCGTAGGTCGCTGCGGTCGTCTGCTCCCAACTGTCCCAAGCAGGCTGATAGAGCCGCATCGTGTCGGAGAGCTTGATCCCGTACTGCGGATGCGCTCCAACATGCTCCAGCCGGCCTGGCCCGGCCCAGGGGTGCAGCTTGTAACCGATGCGGGTGAACACGCCCAGGCCGCCCGCGGCGCCCACCGCGCCGCGCAGCATGCCGCGAAAGCCCGGTCCCGGTCCTTCGCCGGCATGCCATCCGGCATCCGCTCCGGATGAACCGCCGCGAACGATCTCGCCTTCTGGCGTTACCCATTCCCACGAAAGCAGGTTGCGGACATTATAGCCGGTGTGATTGCCGGTTATGCCGATGCCGCCAAGCGATGTGGCCGAAGCCAGCGGCGAGTGGGTCCATCCCGCGCCGATCACATGAGGCACCAGCCCGACCTTCAGCGATTCCGCCATCAACTGCTGCGCGGTGACATAGGGTTCGATCACCGCCATCTGGTTGGCGGCGTCCAGATCGACGATCCTGTTCATCCGCCGCAAGTCGATTGCGACCACGCCTTCGCGGCTGACGCGGTGGAACGATGCTGTGCCGGTGCTATGAGCGCGAAAATTCAGGCCGTGACGCAGGCAGGTGCGGACTATGGCCTGCACCTCCTTGGTCGTGGACGGCAGCGTCACGGCGACCGGGCGCGGCTGGCCCATCTGGGTGTCGCCGGTCAGGAACGCCCATGAATGGCTCGCAATCACAGCGGGATCATCCGACACGAAACGCGCGCCGAGAGCGTCGATCAACTCGCGCCTGGCTTCGTGCGAAAGGGCGGTGGATTTCTGCGGCGAAAGCTGAACGCTGTCTGGCGCGCTTTTCAACTTGGATGCAGCGTTCATGTCAGGCTACTCCGTCCAAACCGCCCAGCACACTGGCGGCGATCAACCCGAACACTCCGCTAACCGACTGGGCGCCGCCGTCGAGGTCGCGCACTTCTGCAAGATGCCCCTGGCAACCCGCACAGGATGTTGCCAGAATCTCGGCTTCAGTGTGCCCGGCTTCGGCAAGTCTTTCGCGAGCTGCAAACTGGGCAAATTCGCGATAGGCTGACTTCGCGCCGCCTCCTGCGCCGCAACAGTAAGCGGCGTGACGATTGCGCTCCATCTCGACCAGCTTCAGGCCGGGTATCCGCTGCAGCAGGCGGCGGGGGGCATCATACAAGCCTTCATTGCCCATCAGGACTTGTCGCGGTCCGTCGGATACCGGAAGGACGTTGAGATCCTTCTTCCAGCGACGGCTTCCCGGCGTGAATGGCTCACTTAGCCGGCCCAGCTTGCACGGATCGTGATAGGTCACGGCGGCATCGAGGCGTTCGGTCGCTACGAGCCGGCCGTTCTCAAGCAGCTGGTCGATGAATTCGGTGATGTGGACCAGTGTCGTCGGCGGCGGCGTGATGCCCAGCCGCGGCCAGATGTTGCGCATGCCGGCAAAGCTGCTGGCTGAACAGGTGACGACAGTGCTGACGCCCGGCCGTGCAATCTTCGCGGCCATGGCGCCTGCCTGTTCCTTCGCCGCATCGGCAAAGCCCAGATCAAAGGCCCCTTCGCCAGTCGCGCTTTCCGCCGCACCGAGGGTCGCAAAATCGACCCCCGCCTTTTGCAGCAGGGCGACGATGGCGCGCAGCTCGGCCCAGGCTTTTTCGTCATAGGCGTTCTCGCAGCCGATGTGCAGCAAGACCGCCGCAGGCTTTATGGACAGGTCCGGAACGTCCAGCCCTTGCGCCCAGAGCGTCCTGTTTTCGCGCGGCTTGCCATAGGGGTTGCCGGTGCTCCGCAGGTTGGCGAGCGTTGCGCGGTGGGCAGGGAGGGCATGGCCTTCGTCCGCCACATGCTGGCGCAGCGCATACATCACCGTCAGCGGCTCGACGAGTTCCCCGTTGTTGTTTTTGCACGAAGTATCGCACGCACCGCACATCGTACAGGCGAAGATACTTTCCAGCGCAGTCTCGCTATAGTCCGCCTCGCCCTCTTTCAGGGCGTGGGCGGTGATCATCTTGCCGCCGCCGCTATAGGCGTGGAAGCCGCCCCATTCGATGCTCGGGCAGGCATTGGCAAATCGATAACTCTGGGGCGAGGGCACCCATTTGCAGTGAGAGCAGCGCCAGCAGTGCGAGATATTGCCCACGAAATCGGCCAGCGCGGTGGTGTCGTCCGGCTCCGGGTTCAACAGCTCGCGATTGTTACTCATTTCGCACCTCCAAGGCTCTGCGCACCTGGTTGCAGGATGCCATCCGGATCGAAGAATCCTTTCACGCGCGCGAGCTGATTGGCGATCGCGGGATCGGCGGCGAAGGGCAGTTCCGCCCAAGGGTGATAAGGTCGGCTGAAGAAACCACCCGCGCCTGCCAGCGATGCCGCCGCGTCACGGGCAGCACGGTCGCAGTCGCCTTCGTCGGCTCTGGTGGCGATATATGTAAGAGCAAGCTGGGCGGTCACCCCGTGTACCGTCGGCTGGACATGGATCGCGGCCCGCTCCATATGTCCGGCGGGAAGACTGCCAAGCAACTTTGGCAGTGCGTTCAGCTGGCCAAGGCACAGCACTTCGCGCCGGATTTCGGCAGCGCCTTCGCAGGGCAATAGCTGTCCGGCTTCCTGACGGATACGAACGTCGCTGGCTACGATGCTACCAAGCCGATCCGAAATCCGCGCGCCCGCACGATCGCCATCGGATTCCAGATCGGCGATTTGAAACGCCATTGCCTCGTCAGCAAAATAATCTGGCGCGGAAACCTCGAAATAAAGCACCCATGCAGGCAGGGACTTCGCGATGCGATCAACGTCCTCGGCGGCGCTGGCGAACAGCATCGCCAGTTGCCGGGCGTTGACGAGAAACAGCTGGCCGCCGGGACGACGCCGTAGCAGCGCGTAGGCCACATCGATCAGAGGCTCGATGCGTTCGGCTGAAATGAACAGCGGTTGCTCGCGTGCGGGTATGCGCTGACAGTAAATTGACGCCCAGGTGACGATGCCCAAAGCGCCCTGTGCGCCCTGCAATACCCGTCCGAAATCGGTGTGGAGCGGCCCGACCCCAAGTAACGGCCTGTTGCCGCGCTCCAGATTTTCCTCAAGCGTGCCGGGCAGCGCACCGCTGCCGGTATGGAACAGCTTGCCGTCACCCAATATGATCTGCATCGCGGCGAGAGGATCGGAGGAATCCCAGCTTCGTCCTGGAACGGTGAACGGCTCGCGTTCGAGAAATGCCGCAAGGACGGATTTGGTTGGCCGTGCCACCAATGGCCGGAAACTGCGCAAACCGTGTGGGCGTAGCGCTGCGTCCAACTGGGGAAAGGTGACGCCCGGTTCGATCACGGCAAGCGCATCGTTGCCATCGACATGGATGATCCGCCGCATATCGGACAAATCGAGTATGACCGCCTCTTGCGTCGCGACGGTATCGCCGCGACGGCGAGGCCCACCGGAAGAGCTCACCGGTACCAGCGGGATTGTGTTCGCGCGCGCCCAAGATATCAGGCTGCGCACCTCCTGCGCGGTCTTGGGGCGGACGATCGCCCGCGGCGCTGCCCCGCGCCGGCCACTGCTGTCCTGTGCGAAGCCCTGCAGCGCTGCGGGATCGCGCGAAACCGAAACTCCCTTTGGCAATCCGCGCAGTTCGCTGGCCACAGGCGCGCCGTTCATCACAGTATCTCTCCAGATCCGATGTCCCGCTCCGCGTTTCCCGCAGTGCTTACACTACAGGTGTAGTAGATGTTGGATTGTGAAGTCAAGATGCTCTATGGCAATTGCGGTCCGACCCGGCGCGGGTGGGCGTGGGAGGTAACAAGCCGTTGAGTTTACAGGATCGTTCCGAGCGAACCTCGCGTCGCCAGGAGGTTGTGGAAGCGGGCATGCTGGTGCTTGCGCAGTCGGGCTCGCGCGGGTTGACCCATCGCGAGGTCGACCGGCTCGCCGGATTGCCTCTCGGGTCCACGTCCAACTATTATCGCAAGCGGATCGACCTGCTGGTTGCGGTCGGCGCGCAGGTCATGGCACTGGACTTGGCGGACACCCGTGAGTTGAAGGAGCGGCTAGCCGCCGATGGGCCGGTGACCAACGGCTCGGTGGCGCGACATGTGCGTCAGATGGTGCAGCATTGGTCTAGCCCCTCTCAGCGTATGCGGGGCTTGGCCCGGGTTGAAATCCTCGTCGAGATGATCCGAAGCCGGGAGTTACGCGAAGCCGTCAGTGGACTGACAGCGCAGGCGGCGGAGAGCTTCAGTTCGATTTTCAGTCAGCTTGGATCGCCGCATCCGTTCCTGTCGGCGGAACTATTTTTGCGCCTGTTGACCAGCATAGATCTTCTGATCCTGTCTGATCTTCATCGGGAGGGCCGGGATACGATGATCGCCAGTCTGGTGATCGACTGGATTGAACTGGCCTTGAGCGCTGCTTCCCTGAAAGATCGATGAAGGCGGCACTGGACAGCAAAGCTATGCCCCGTGGAGGGCGTCGGTACAGATGATCGTATCGATCAGCTCCGCGAGCTGCTCGGGGGCAGAGAAAAACGGCGAGTGATCGGTATCGATAGGAATAATCGGCTCGCATTGAGCAGCACGCGCCATGGCTTCCTGCGCTGCGGGCGGGATGAGGTCGTCTTTCGTGGTGCGAATATAGGCTTTTGGCACTGAACCGAAGCATGCCTCGGTCAGGCTCAGCGGTGTCGTGCTCGGCAAGAGCGGTTCGGGGCGGAGGTGCGCCGCCTGTGCATCCGCCTGCTCCTGATCAATCTGGCTGTAGAATATGCCTCTGGCGCCGCCCCCGGCAAAGGTGGCGACACGGCCATCCGGTGACACTTCGAAAGGCATTTGGGTCATCGGCCCCATCGCCGAGATTGCTCCGAACAGCGATTGACCCGACGGGATGATGAAGGCGGCCACATAGACCAGGCGGCTTATCCGGTCGGGGACCAGCTCCGCCGCTGCGGAAATGACGATGCCGCCCCGGCTGTGGCCGACGACGATGACCGGCTCCGGAACGGCTCGGCACAGATCGGCGACGAATTCGGCCCAGGTCGCCAGATCGACATCAGCGGGATTCAGTCCGTCCTGGCCGGTCCCGGGAAGGTCCGGTGCGAAGACGACATGCCCTGCCGCTTCCAGCAAGGGGACGACGCGGTTCCAGCATTGGCCGGAATGGAAAGCGCTCGGAATCAGTATGATATGTGCCATGCCTGCTGGCCTATCCCGCCGACGCGGGTTCCTCGGCGGTCCGGTGGAGATCGGCAAATCCCTGTCCGCGCTCCGCCATTTCGACGAGGAGCGGGGCCGGCTCGAAATGATCTCCATGTGCAGCCTTGAGTTCGCGCAGCCGTGTGACGATCGCGTGCGCTCCGAGACGGTCCGCGAACCAGGTGATCCCGCCCCTGTCACGGGGCCAGCCGAAGCCTGCATTCCAGACCAGATCGATATCGCTCGGCCGGTCGACGATATTCTCCGCAAGAATTTTCGCGGCTTCGTTGATCATCGGCAGGACCATGCGGTCGGTGATTTCTGCCGCATCAGGATCGGTGCGTGCCACCCCGCCGGTCTGGCGCGCGGAATCGATAATGGCCTCGACCTCGGGATCGGGCAGGGGCCTGCGATCTCCCGCCTCGTAGCGGTAATAGCCACGGCCTGACTGGAGGCCGAGCCGCCCCTGTTCATAAAGCGCGTCACCGATCGGATCGATCGCGCCGCTGGCCTGACGCAGCCGCCAGGTGAGCTCTATGCCGCCAGCCATGTCCTGCAGGGTGAAAGGACCCATGGGTGTTGATTTCCACTGAGAAGTGACCCGGGTAGGGCGTAAATTTCCACTGAGAATTGACCCATGTTGAACTCGTCCCTGGCTTTGACAAGCGAGGGTATATGGAGTGTTGGACATGGCGTTATTGAGCGTTATCCGGCGCTGGCATTTTCGCGATCATCTACCGATCCGGGAGATAGCGCGGCGCACCGGACTATCACGCAACACGATCCGCAAATATTTGCGGTCCGAGACGATCGATCCGCGGTTCAAGGTGCCTGATCGACCAAGCAAACTGGACCCATTTGCTGAGCATCTGGCGGCCTGGCTGCGGCGCGATATGGGCCGATCGCGCAAGCAGAAGCGCACGATCAAGCAGTTTCACGCCGATTTGGTGAGCCTGGGTTATGAAGGATCCTACAACCGGGTTGCCGCTTTTGCTCGGGACTGGCGCGAAGATTATCGGCGCCAGCAACAGATTGGCGGGCGTGGGACATTCGTGCCCCTGTCGTTCGCGCCGGGGGAAGCTTTCCAGTTTGATTGGAGTGAGGACTGGGCAATCATCGCCGGGGTTCGGACCAAGCTGCAGGTCGCGCATTTCAAGCTCAGTTACAGCCGGGCATTCATCGTGCGCGCCTACCTGCTGCAAACCCATGAGATGCTGTTCGACGCCCATAATCACGCCTTCCGCGTGCTGGGCGGCGTGCCGCGCCGGGGTATCTATGACAATATGCGCACGGCCGTCGACAAGGTCGGGCGTGGCAAGGAACGCACCGTCAACGCACGCTTCCTGACGATGGTCAGCCACTATCTGTTCGAAGCTGAGTTCTGTAACCCGGCTGCGGGATGGGAAAAGGGGCAGGTCGAGAAGAATGTCCAGGATGCGCGGCACCGTCTGTGGCAACCCACGCCGCAGGTCGAAAGCCTTGATGCGCTGAACCTGTGGCTGGAGGAGCGCTGCAAGGCGTTATGGGAGGACATCCCTCACGGGATCGAACCCGGATCGGTTGCCAATGCCTGGGCCGATGAATCTGAGTGTCTGATGGTTGCGGGCAGGCCCTTCGATGGTTTTGTGGAATATCGCAAACGGGTATCGCCGACGTGCCTCATCCACTTTGAGCGCAATCGCTACAGCGTACCGGCCTCTTTCGCCAATCGCACTGTCAGCCTGCGCGTCTATCCTGATCGCTTCCAGGTCGTCGCCGAGGGGCAGCCAATCTGCGCACATCAGCGCATCATCAACCGCTCTCACGACGGTCCAGGTCATACGGTTTATGACTGGCGCCATTATCTGGCGGTCGTGCAGCGCAAGCCCGGCGCCCTGCGCAACGGTGCGCCCTTCCTTGAGCTACCCGATGCGTTCCAGCGTCTGCAGCGACATCTGTTGCGCAATCCCGGCGGCGACAGGGAAATGGTCGAAATACTGGCGCTGGTTCTTCATCATGATGAGCAACTGGTGCTGACGGCGGTCACCATGGCGCTGGAGGCTGGCGTTCCGACCAAGACCCATATCCTCAATCTGCTCTATAGGCTGGTCGACGGAAAACCGATCTCCACGCCGCCGGTGACGGCGCCCCAGGCGCTCAAGCTGGTCAGCGAACCGATGGCCAATGTCGAACGCTATGATGATCTGCGCAAGGAGAAGCGTCATGCGTCATGACCCTGCCAGCGGCGCCATCGTCGTCATGCTCCGCAGCCTCAAGATGCATGGCATGGCGCAGGCCGTCACCGATCTCATGGAACAGGGATCTCCAGCGTTCGAAGCCGCCATCCCGATCCTCTCCCAGTTACTCAAAGCCGAGACAGCAGAACGGGAGGTTCGGTCTGTGGCCTATCAGCTCAAGATCGCGCGCTTCCCTGTCTATCGCGATCTGGCCGGCTTCGACTTTACCAGTAGCGAGGTCAATGAAGCTCTGGTGCGTCAGTTGCATCGCTGCGACTTCATCGACATCGCCGACAATATCGTGCTGGTCGGCGGTCCTGGCACCGGCAAGAGCCATGTGGCAACGGCGCTGGGCATCCAGGCCATCGAACATCATCGAAAGCGCGTCCGCTTCTTCTCGACGGTCGAACTGGTCAATGCGCTCGAGCAGGAAAAAGCACAGGGCAAGGCCGGTCAGATCGCCAATCGCCTCCTGCACTCCGATCTCGTTATCCTGGATGAGCTTGGATATCTGCCGTTCAGTGCTTCAGGTGGCGCGCTGCTCTTCCACCTGCTGAGCAAACTCTACGAGCGCACCAGCGTCATCATCACCACAAACCTGAGCTTCAGCGAATGGGCCACCGTGTTCGGCGACGCCAAAATGACCACGGCGCTCCTCGATCGGCTTACCCATCACTGCCACATCCTGGAGACCGGCAACGATAGCTTCCGCTTCAAAAACAGCTCTGCCAAGCAGGCCAGAACCCAAAAGAGAAAACCACGGGTTGACCCACCCGTGACACCCGAAACATAATCCGCAGACGGGTCACTTCTCGATGGAAAACCCGGGTCACTTCTCAGTGGAAATCAACA
>NZ_ATDP01000098.1 GCF_000445105.1 Sphingobium lactosutens DS20
GCCAGCATTTCGATGCAGGTGCGGCAATATGCCGGTCAGCCCGGCGAACCGATCGGCGAGCATGTCGATGTGCCCTTTACCGATGCCGCGCATGAAAGCGAGCCTGGCCTTCGCACGTTGCGCGTGGAGCCAGCCCTGTCGCGCGCGACGCTGGAAGCGATGCCGACCGGGCTCAATGCGCCCGAAGTCGGGGAAGCGGACCGGCATTTCCACGAAATCAAGCTGACCTATGCGGACGGGGCGCAAGACACGCTCTGGACCGGCGCCTTCTTCCTTGAGCCCGGAGTGGACGACACATGAATTTGCAGACGCCTATCAGGGACCGCGCGCGCGGTCTGCGCGGTCCTGGCCTGACCAGCGAGCAGGAAGCGCAGGTGGAAGAAGCGATCGCGGCCGGCGAGGCCATTCCCAATATTCGGCCGACGTCGGGCGAGCAGCTGCCGTTCACTTCCGCGCTCAATGGCGCGAACGGTGGGGCCGTGGCGATCGTCGAAGGCGGGCGGGTCGTCGGTTTCACCATCCCCGCAGGGCAGACGGGCGCGGGCTCCTTCACGCTGCCGCGCACCTTCTTCACTAAGGAAGAGGCGCAGCGCCTGAAGGGTTGCACCATCCGCTTTCCCGTCGTGATGGAAGCCAGTGTCGGCTTCCGGGCGGCGACGCCATTTGGCGGCAACGCCGTGCGGGCCGATCGCGACACTGGCTTTATCGACCTGAACGAAGGATCGGCGCTGGCGGCGGAGCAAGCCGAGGGCAGCACGGTCCTGACCCGCGATTATCTCTATGTGATGCAGGGCGACGAAATTTGGGTCGGGCCGACGCTGCAGATCGCGCCCAATGCGCCGACCAGCGCCGTGCGCTATTTCAAGGTGACGTCCTGCGTTTATGAAGTCGTCGCCACGCCGGCGTCTACCGCCACCACGGGTGCGGATGCGGTACTGGACAATCGCTTCGCGGCGACGGCGCCCAAGGTCGATGTGTTCCGGTCGATCGAGCCCGCGCTGAAGATGAATGGCGGCGCGCAGGTCCTGCTGGACGCGGCGGGCCGCGACATGGGCGCGACCGTGGAGATCGGCGCCACGGGCGCGGGCACCATCCTCCAATGGAAACTACCACTGACCGGCGCATTGCGCGAAGCAATGCAGGGCGGGCAGCCCGAACTGGAGCTGGTGTTCGAGACGAGTCCGGGATGGGACCGGGCCCATGCCATCAACATGCAGGCCGGCAAGTTCGACCTGACCTGGGTCGATTTCTTGACCGCCAACCGGCGCGATTATCAAACGATCGACCTGGCGACCGGTCAACGCACCAAGCGGGTGATGGGCTTTTCCTTCCTGGCGCCCGACGACCTGTCGGAATTTTCGGACCTGCGCGCCTATATCGCCCTTACTGACGCGACGCCGGCGACGGTTGCTGAGCGTATCCGCCTGACCGGCTATTCGATCAAGATGTTCCGAACGCGCGGCAATGGCGAATTGCCGGTGCCGCGCACGCTGATGCTGGCCGGCGAGGTGTCGCGCGCATCGGCCGTCGAACAGGCGCTGGCCACCGTCTATGGCACGGGCAAGCGGGTCGGGGCGCAGCTGCCCGTGTCGGACTATGGCAGCATTGCAGAAGCGCTGAAGGCGGCGACCGCGCTGGCGGGGCCCGGCGCGATCGCGATGGTCGAACTGGACGAAGGGACCTATTTCGAACACAGCTTGGGCAAGATCACCAACGGCACCGATGGGGTGCTGCCCGGCCAGGATGGCGCGTTCATCGGCCTTCGCGGCAAGGGCATGGGGCGCACGCGGATCGACGGGTCGCTGCCCGCCAACACGCCGATCGACGAGATCCGCGCGACCAGCACGATCGACTTTAACGCGAACCAGTATCTGGAAGGCGTGACCCTGATCGCCGAGGGCGAGCGCTATGGCGGCCATGTCGACAATGCCAATTACAAGAAAAATACCTGCCTGATCTGGCGACATGTCGAGGTGGAGCATCGCGGCAATGACGCGGCCGACGCCTATCATGGCACGACGGTCTGGCCATCGCAGCACCCGATCGCGATCGGCACCACGTCAGGGTCCTTCTACGGCTATTACGAATGCCGGCTGAAGGGTCGTCGTGCCGCCTTTTCCGCGCATGACCAGCGCAATTTCGAGCAGCCGTCGACGGTCGAATGGGTCGGCGGCCCCCTGACGGCCGTCGATACGACAGGCTGGAGCTATCGCCTCGAATCGATCGGGTCGATGGTCATGAACCGCGCGCTGCTGGCGCATGCGTCGCTGGGCGGGGAAATCAGCATGGCGGCGCAGCCATGGCTGCCCGATGAACCGGAAAATCAGCCGGCGGATCATCGCTGCTGGGAACTGACGGGCTATGGAAACAGCCCCGCCGCGTTCCGGATCCAAGATTTCGGCCGTGCGCTGCGGATCACGTCAGCGACGACCGGCCCGGGATCGAAGGTGGCCGTTTCCAACGCCGCAACGCCGATCCTGTTCGGCAAGACCGGAACGGAGGGCGTCACCCAGGTCGATGGCGATGTCGGCCTTTCGGGCTACGCCTATGGCTATATCGACATTTCCGACGCCAGCACCAAGGCGGACATCACCGCATTGAAGGCGAAGCTGGGCAACCGCACCGCTTCGCCGATCACGCTGACGGTGCATGTCGATGCGCTGGCGCCGATCGATATCGTCCTCAACAAAAATTATCTGGCGATGACCAATGCCGAAATCATCGCCGACATGAACGCGGCGCTGGGCGGCGTCGCCATCGTCTCTGAATATGCGGTTGGCGAACGCTATCGCCCCTTCTTTAGCGACGAAGAGCGGCAGCTGAAGAACAGCAGCGGCACGACGATCCTGATGGGCATGGCGCTGGCCGTCGACAGCGATGGCGCGGGCACGGTGCGGCCGATGACCGCGACCGACCTGCCCACCGCGTTCGCCGGCGTTGCTTGGGAGGATATTCGCCCCGGCGCGCATGGCCGGGTCAAAACGGATGGGTGGTTGCCCACGGCCGACCTGCTGCGTTCGGATGGCGGCAGCCCGAACCTTGGTACCACATTCGCGATCGACCCTGCCAAGCCTGGCTATGTCCTGTCCAACAACGTCAGTGGGTCGGGCATCCTGCCGGTCGTTCGTGGTTCGCTGGGCGCGGGACTGTGGACGGTCGCGGTTCGCACGCAGATTGATGGGCAGGATGTCGTCGATCAGGCGGCCGATCTGGTACAGGCAGCCTATGACACGATCGGCGCGCTGGGCGATCCCGACAATATTGAGGCGATTGGGCGGATACCAAGTGAAGGCGCGAATGTTATCCCCATCGACGGCAACGGCCTTTCACTCTCTCCCAGTGCCATTCTCACAGGTGCGCAGGCGGTCCTGCCGATCCATTTCAGATCGAGCAATATCTACCGCACCAAGCGGGCGCTGATTGCCGCGCATATTGCTGGTGATTCGCTGATTGATGACGGCCCGCGGCTGACATCTGCGATATTCGATGCGCTCAGGAAGGGGCGCGACTTAATCGTCACCGAGCCTATCTGGTGCAACACTGGCGCTGTTGTTACCGCCGAGGGCACGTTGTTAAAAATCATCGGCATGGGCGAGGGCAGCATTATCGGCGGTCCTGGTGTTGTAGGTCCTATCGTCAAAGCGTCAAACATTGCGGATGTCGGAGAGACCTTCGCCCGCTCAATCGACGCCATCGTTAACAATATCAAGTTTGACGCTCGCTTCGTACCAGGTGGCAACCTTACCAGCGCAGATTGCCTCAATCTAAATGGTTTCCGCCTCACGCATATCGACCAGTGCGATTTATACGCGGCGGACCATTTTTATGGCAGCACCAAGGGGGATGCTGGTGTCGGCATTCGCGGCGCCCGCGTGGTTGTGTCGCGCTCCAACTTTTACGGTTTCCTTGACGCCGGCTGTTACCTGACCGCCAATCCGGATGGGACGCTCGACAACACCAGCGCGCTCTTCCTTGGCAATAACTATTATGGCTGTCGCGGTGGCTGGGCTGCAAAACGGGCTTTCGAATATATCCGGTCGGTCGGCGAGTATTTCGATAACTGCTTCAACAGCTTCTCTACCGCGCCGGCGTCATCCTCCAACCCGGTGACCGGCTTCACCAACGCGGCGCGCAAAGTCTCGGTCAAGGGCGCGCAGATCGACAATCCGATTTCGTCGGCCATCGACCTCCGCCGCGCTTATGATAGCCATGTCGATGCGGTCATATCCGGGACGATTGGCCGCTACCCTGACGGCACGTCGCCAGCAGAGGTCAATATCGTCAAGCTGCTGGGCACAAGCCGCTCGCGGATAGATTTCGTAATCGACAACGAAGATCCGAGCATCGTTGCAACGACGACCGCCGTGCGGATCGAGCGGACGGTCAACGAAGACACTGGCCAGGATGAAGGCGCTACGGATAATGTCATCTTTGGCACCGTCAGGCGGGTGAATACCGGCCTAATCGAAGGCGAACTATGTGATCGCAACGAAATCAGCCTCAAGATGATCGAAGTGCCCAATCAAGGGACCACCACCGGGGCGCTCACACGCTATAATTTCAGCCGTGATGGCGTGCCCTACGACCGCGCCCGATATCGCCGTGCGCAACGCAAACTGTTCGACTATTATCATGCGACCGCCAATGACAGCGGATGGACAGGCGAAGATAGCTGGCTGGGCGGACAGATTTACGAAACTGACGACGCCAGCGGACCGACGGGCGAGCGCGTGCGTATTGGTGCGCGGGCGACCGGGACAAATGGCTCCGCAGTCGCAGCATCCATCCAAGTGGACGGCGCGGTCATTCTCGACGCGCGTTCAGATCAGGTGAAGTGCCAGAAGGCGCTTGTTATCCCAGTGCTCGCATCGGCTGATGTTCCTACTCCTGCCGCCAATTCTTTCGCTTTGTTTTTCGAAGGCGGTGTCCTGAAGTCGAAAAACAGCAGCGGCACCGTGGCAAATGTTTGACCCTCGCTGCCCTCCAAAAACGAACACACAACAGGGAGCATCTGCGATGCCTGAAATTGGAAGCCGCCCATGGTGATCGCAATCCTCGGCGCGGCGGGTAGCGCCATCGCCAACATGATCGAGCGGAGCCCGCCTACAGCGACGCCGCCGAGTTTCGACAATGGCGCGTCGCTGTATCTCTTCAACCTGTTCCTGATGACGGCAACGACTTTCCTGGGCGCGATGCTGGTCGGCAAGCAGGGCGGCCGCATCTGGACCCAGCGATTCTGGGATCATCCGTTGCATCCCGTCACCCTCTACCGCGCCGTCACCTTCTGCGCGGGCGTGGGCATCACGCTGCGTTGTGGGGCGGAGGCCATGTTCCTGTGGGGCTGGAACCCCGCGGACGTGGTCACCTCCGCGCGGGTGTCCATGGCGAAACGCTGGATCGACCCTATCGCCATCGGCTTTGGCCTGATGTGGATGACGATCGTCATCCTCGGCGAACCTGGGATCGAGCATCAGCTGCGCAAGGCCCCTCTGCCCGTCGATATGTGGTCGCGCTGGCCCGTCCTGGTCCGTGCGGGCGCTGTCATCCTTCTAAGCTTCGTGGCCGCGCTGGCTGCCGTATGTCTGCGGTGAGACTGGGCGCGGCGCTGGGGGCAGCCGCAATGACCTCTGTAGCATCTCGCGAGCCGGTGATCTGGTGGATCTTCGGCGAGCCATTTCACGCTGGCCCCACCATCGTCTGCATCTGCGCCGTCATCATCACCCGCGTCATCATCGGCCTCCAGGCCAAGGGGCGCGCGCAGGTGGCGCTGGATATCTCCATCACGCTTCTCTCGCTGCTGGTCGCGATTCTGTGGGTGCAGGATCAGCAGCTTGAATTGCTGGCTGCCGGCATCACCGGCATCGGCGTCGGCAGCCTGGGCGCGGGCATCATTGGCATCGCCAAGGGCGCGGTTGGCGGCCGGGTGCGCGCCGCGATCGATGCCTTCTTCGGCATGAAGTCCTGACGCCGAAGAACTCCTTCAACATTGCGAGGAACTTATGACCATCATTTCTGATGACGCTTTCGTGCGCCTGTATCAGGCGCGCTATGGACTTGAACAGGACGGCATCGCCGGGACTGTGACGATCGGCCATCTGGGCGTCAAAGCGCCCGGTCGCCTGCCCGTCGATGACGATGCCTTCGTACGTCTGTTCCAGGGTAAGCATGGCCTGAAGATCGACGGCTGGGCGGGTCGCGATACGATCGCGATGCTGGACAGCCTCAAGCCGCCCGTAATCGATCCCATCGACGCGGCCGGCATCCCGGACAGTTACTGGCCGATGCTCTCCCGGATCGAGAGCAGCGACAAGCCCTATGCGCAGGCGCCGACGTCCAGCGCATCAGGCCTATATCAGTTCATTCGGTCGACCTGGATCGGTGAGGGCGGCACATGGGGGCCGACCCTGCGACCGGCATTTGGCGGCCTCAAGCCATCGCCTGCGGAGCAGCTGATGCGCGCGCGGACCTTCACTGCAAAGAATGCCGCCTATCTGCGGTCGCGTGGCGTGCCGATCAATCGGGCGACGCTCTATGCCGCGCATTTCCTGGGCGCGGTCACGGCCGGATCGATCCTGGCGGCGGGCAAGGAAGAGCGCGCGGACCTGATCGCCGGGAAGGCAGCGACAGAGGCCAATCCGTCGATCCTGCAAGACAAGACGGTCGGGGATTTCATTGGCTGGCTGAAAGCGAAAACGGGCGAGGTGGCGAAGTGAACGCGCTTTCGTCGACGCTGCGCGGCTCGGCCGATGGCGGCATTTTGTTCATGTGCCCCGGCTGCAAAGCCGTCCACGGCATCAAGGTGGGCGAAGGCGCTGGGCCGCGCTGGGGCTATAACGGCAATCCGGACGCGCCGACATTCACCCCGTCGATTCTGGTAACCACGGGTCGCGCCGTGGACCCGAACTTCAAGCCCGAGCCTGGCGATCCGCCGGAGGTATGCCACTCCTTCGTCACCGATGGGCGTATCCTGTTTCTGGCCGATAGTAGCCATGCGCTCGCGGGTCAGACGGTTCCGCTGCCGCCATTCAGCTGGGGCGAGGAATGAAGGCCGCGCGCTGGCTGGCGCCGCTATTTCTGCTCACCGCATGCCAATCCATGCCGGCGGTCAATTGTGAGAATGCCGACCGGGTGCGCGCGGCGGCGGCTCTGGCGCTGCGCGCGCTCGATCGGGTTTGCCCGATACAGCAGGCCGAAGCGTTGAGCGATATTCACTAGCAAGGTGATGCCGGTCAAGGCGGCAAGGGCCATGATAATCCTGTCGCGCCATGCCGAACGGGGCGGATCAGGATCGCGATCGGACCATTCGTTGAGCATGCGGCGAACCTGTCATCGAGGGAGGAAATCCGCAAGCCGGCTTGCCCAGGTTTCTGGGTCTTCCTCTAGCCGCCCTTGTGCCTTGGGCCGTGTTTAGCCAATACTCATCGCCCTCGCATTCCCGCGCTATCAGCGAACGCGCGTGATCGTTATGCTTATTGAAATGCCAGAAACGATTCGGAGAATGGCGTGCTCGATCTCAAACATGGCCGCGCGATGGAATTATGTCCCAGCCTCGACTTAGGCTGCCACGACAATCTCAAGCCGCCGCCAGTACATCCTAGGATGAAAATAAAGGTCGAAGGGCAATGTGATTTTCTGGTTGGCAGAGATGCGATTGCTTATTCCGACATTGAGAGTGCCGGCAGCGATAACCTCATAATACTTAGCGATAATTCAAAACTTCTCGGTTCGAAAATTCGGATCAAGGGCAATGGGTGTCGAGTCCTGATCGGGCCTAATGTGCAGCTGAAAGCGGCGCGGATTGTGCTTGCGAAAGACAATTGCCTCGTCGCGATCGGTGGCGGCACCACCTGGGAGAGTGGAGCCTTCATCTGTGATCGCGGCAGAGCCATAGTCGCCGGGAATGATTGCATGTTTTCGAGCAATATTGTGGTTCGCACAAGTGATGGTCATGGCATATGGGACAAGAAAACCGGGCGAAGGCTTAACCTTCCCGCGGACGTGTCCATCGGTCATCACGTCTGGCTGGGTAATGGCGCAAGGGTCAATAAGGGGGCCACGATAGGTTCCGGCTCGATTATTGGGCAATGCGCCATAGCGTCTGGTCGGCTTGATGATAACTGCATCTATGCCGGCATCCCCGCGAAAAAGGTGCGTGAGTCAGTGCATTGGACACGCGATGCCGACCTGGATGAACTGCCATTGGAGTGGCGAGACGAAATCAATGATCCGGATTCAGATGTGTCGCCTTTGGAAACAGATATCCGCTCTGGCGTTATCGGCGATATCGTTGTTGCCGCGCGGAGGCGTGTCGGTGGCATGTTTCAACGCTAAACACCCGGGTTGCGAACGGCATGAAGGTTTGGATCGTTCTTCTGTTAGCGTTGTTCGCCTCGCCTGCGCAGGCCGAACAACCCGCTAAATATGATATCGTGCTGATGATCGGTCAGTCCAATATGACTGGGCAAGGCAAAATAGAGCCACAGGATTTGGAGCCGATCAAAGGTGCATACAAGCTGAATAGTCATTTTGCCTGGGCGCCGGCAAAGGACCCCATAAACCATGATGGCCCTCGCGCAATTGGTGTCGGCCCAGGCCGTGCTTTTGCCAAGGAACTTCTTCGCGCACGCCCGTCGGCCCGCATCGGGCTGGTAAACGCTGCTGTGGGTGGTACGACTTTGGAGCAATGGGCACCCGGTGGAAGGATTTACAACAGGGCGTTGTTATTTCTGCGGAAGGCAAAGAGATCGGGAAAACTGGTCGCCATTCTTTGGCACCAGGGAGAATCGGACGCTGGCAACGCCCGACGTGCGAATGCGTATGCCGAGAAATGGGTGGCGATGATGAGGCAGCTTCGCAGGGATGCGAGGGCCGGAAATGTGCCGATTATCGCAGGTGAGGTCGGCACATTTCTCCGCAAGCCTTATGCTCGAACGATAAACGCTCAGATCAACAGCTTGCCAAATCGAATGAGTAACGTGGCAGTGGTATCATCCGCCGGATTGAAACAAAAAGACGCGCTCCATTTCGATGCAGCCAGTGAGCGAGAATTGGGGCGGCGGTACGCTCAGGCCTTCTTGGGCTTAGTGCCGTCATGGTCGGAGAGACCTGGCAAATAATGTGCTGTTGGACCTTACCTGACTTACGTCTGGAAAACCGGCCGCTATCGCGATCGTGCCATTCATTAAGTTAGGGGCGAACCTGTCACCGAGGCAGATAATCCGCAAGTCTGTCCGCCCACGTTTCCGCGCCTTCCTCCCGCAACGCCTGCGCCAGCTCCCATATCTCCATCGGGTGGACGTAAACTCCCGCGTCGATCTGCTTCATCAGCGCGTTCATTTCAGCGGTCAGCGGGTGATGATCGGGCAGGACGGGCATGCAGCCTGTTCGCGCAATGTTCTCGATTCGGTCAAGCGGCGTGACCGGTGCCTTCCAATATTTTCGCGTTTGTTTGCAGGGCGCGTGCCGGTTGCATGGGTGTGCGCTTGGGTTCTCCGGCGTTTCGGGTTGATCGACTAAATTTCCTGTTGACGGTGGTGATGCAATGTCGTAAATCTACGACATAGAGACGGCGTTGGGCCGCTCGAAAATGGCAAGGAGGCCATCATGATCTACTCGGTTTTCGCCAACATCGATCAGCAGGACACTTCGCTGGTCTCGCGCCATCGAACGCTCAAGGCTGCAGGGAAGGCCTATCAGGCCGCACATACCGGCAACCTCCGCCGCGTGATTGACAGCAACGGCCGGGATGTCACGAGCGCGGCGACTGATGCCGCCAACGGCTACTGATGAGCCGTCTGCTCACAGAAACCGGCGAGGCCCTTTATGGGCCTCAATGGCAATCGCCCCTTTCCCGCGATCTAGGCTGCAACGTGCGGACGATCCAGCGCTGGGCGGCAGGGGTAAATGATCCGCCGGATGGCATTTGGATTGACCTGCATCGCCTTACACAGGAACGGGCAATGATGCTGGATGCGCTGTCGGATCGCCTCAAGATTGAGGGAGCGCCGGGCATCAGAGGGCCAGAAGACTGACTGCATCAACCCCGCTTGCCGGTTGACCTGCGCTTGGGCATATGTTCTTGATATGTTCGACAGTGCATTTTCCTTGCCGGTGGTCGGCGCCGACGGATCGAGCGCGCGCGCTGCTCAGCGCCGCGCCGCTATCAGCCTTATGCATCCTGGCGATACCATCATCCTACGCCGAGAATCAGGTGCGCGAGGCGGCCGGCCGATGGTGGGGGTCTATTCAGAGAACGGCGATGAACTGGGCTATATCTTTCCTGACCGGTCGCAAGAGGTCGCTGGGCTGGTGGCAGTCGCCCGCGCGATCTTTCGAAGCGCCGATACTTATGGATGCGTTGTGCACATCACTGTGGATGGATCAACGCCCGTCCTCCCTGCCCCGTCCCGCAAGTCTGAACCACGCGCCCAGGTTCCAGCCGCGCCGCCTCGCGACGACTTCGGCAGCATCTTCCCGATCCTGCCTCGCAGCCATGCATATGCCGTCGGCGACATAAAATCCGACGTCAAAAAGTTTGAAAGTTTCAGGCCATCATATTGATATTTATCGGGGTGGTTTTGCGATTGGAAACCCGACCAGCCGCGAAAAACAGCCAATTTTGGTAAAGGTTTGGTAAGCCATGCGGTCTAGGGAATAGTGCGCATGTCGGGGCAATATTTCCAGTGGGCGCTTATGATCGCTCTTTGCGCGCTGCTGGTCGCTGCGGCGATCACCGACATGCGCGCGCGCATCATTTCCAATCGCCTGAACCTGGCCGTCGCCTTGCTTGCGCCACTCTGGTGGCTGGCATGCGGGCTGGACGTCTGGCCGGGCATGGCGACCCAGCTGTTGCTTGGCCTCATCGTCTTCGCACTGTTCGCCGCCTTGTTCGCGCTCGGCATGATGGGCGGGGGCGACGTCAAGCTGCTCGGTGCCCTGGCGCTATGGTTTCCCTGGCAGGCGCTGCTGGCGCTGGTGATGCTGATGGCGGTACTGGGCGGTGCGGTGACGCTTGTCGTCCTGATCCACCACCGGATCGCCAAAAAGCCGGGACAACCCGAGATTCCTTACGGTGTCGCCATATCGCTCGCAGGATTGTGGGTAATTGGCGAACGATATCTTAACCAATTTGCGTGATGAGTGGGGCAATGGGGGCATGGCACCCGCTCGAGGGAGGCGTTTTTCGTCATGGATGCTAAGAAGATCGTGCTGCTTGTTGGCGCGCTGATCATAGCCGTTACAACAGCGCTGCTCGCGCGCAACATGCTGAGTTCGTCGAGCACGCCATCTGTTAATGCTGCGAATATGCCGGTCGAGGCCGATCAGCCGCATGTGCTGGTGGCCGTCAAGGCGTTGCCGGTGGGGACCATCCTCGATGCGGAAAGCTTCCGCTTCCAGCCCTGGCCCAAGGATCTGGTCGAGCAGGCCTATTATCTGCGTGGCCAAGCCGATCCGACCAAGCTGGCGGGGAGCGTCGTACGCACCGCCATCACGGCCGGTCAGCCCTTGACGCAAGGCGCACTGGTGAAGCCCGGCGATCGCGGTTTCCTGGCGGCAGCACTGGCGCCGGGCATGCGCGCGGTCACGGTGCCGGTGTCGGCCCAGACTTCGGTTGCCGGCTTCGTCTTTCCGGGCGACCGCATCGACCTGGTCCTGACGCAAAGCGTTGCGGGCGGCGGCGATGGCGAACCGCTCAAAGTGTCGGAAACCATCCTGCGCAACCTGCGCGTGCTGGCGACCGATCAGCGGATGGATGCGCTTGGCCCCGACGGAAAACCCGTTGTCCAGACCTATTCCAACGTCACGCTGGAAGTCACGCCCAAGATCGCCGAGAAAATCGCGGTGGCGCAGACGGTCGGTTCACTGTCGATGTCGCTGCGGTCCATGGCGGACACGCCATCAGACTTGGACGCCGCCATCGCCGGCGCTGACGTCGACCTGCCCGAGGGCGCGAGCCCGGCTGCTGAAAAGGCCATCCTCGCCAAGCTCGCGGCGCGGCCGGTCGATCGGGGCAGCACCTATTCTACGGGCGCCGACGTATCACGCTATCAGCGGAGCTCCGTGCCCGCCAAGGCCGAGGCACCCGTGCCGCCCGCCATGGCCGCCAATGGCGCGCCGGTCGGCACCGTCGCCTTCAAGGGGCCGACGATCCGAGTGGCGCGTGGCACCACAGTGACCGAAGTTCCGGTCGGGGGGAAGTAAGATGAAGCCTATGCACAAGCTTGCCGGTCCCGCGATCGCGATCGGCCTGGCGGTCGCCTGCGCCGCGGCACCCACCAGCGCGCTGAATGCCGCGACCTCCAGCATGCAGGACAACGCGATCCTGCTGTCCGTGGGCGGCAGCCGCGTCATCAACTTGCCGGCCAAGATGTCGGACGTTGTGATCGCCGACCCCGAAGTGGTCGACGTCCATGTCCGCTCGCAGAACCAGCTGTATCTGATCGCCAAGAAGGCGGGTGAAACCACGGTCTTCGCTACTGCTCCCAACGGCAAGGTGCTCTTTTCCGGCACCGTCCGGGTCGGCAACAACATCACCAGCATCGACGATATGCTGCGCATCGCCATGCCTGGCGCGAATATCGCCGTGAACACGATGAACGGCATGGTGCTGCTCACCGGCACGATCCAGGCGCCCGAGGATGCGGCCGAGGTCGAAAGGCTGACCCAGGCCTTTGTCGGCAAGGATGTGACGGTCGTCAGCCGCCTGCGCATGGCGACGCCCCTGCAGGTCATGCTCCAGGTCAAGATCGCCGAAGTCGCCAAGGATGTCGGCCATAAGATCGGCACCAATTTCGCGAGCATAGATCGAAGCGGCGGTAAGGTCTTGGGCAATGTCGGCGGCGGCCTGCGCGACTTCGCGCAATTCGACGCTGACAACAACACTTGGGAATTCACAAACCCGACCGATGGCGGCTACAGCCTGGGCGGGGTGGCTCGCATCCTTGGTATGGACATTGCCGGCGCGCTGGACCTTGCCGAATCGAGCGGGCTTGCTTCCACATTGGCGCAGCCCAACCTGACCGCATTGTCGGGCGAAACCGCCAGCTTCCTGGCGGGCGGCGAATATCCCTACACCGTGTCCAACGGGCTTCAGGGCAACAGCATCGAATTCAAGCAATATGGCGTGCAGCTGGCCTTCACGCCAACGGTGCTGGCCGACGGCCGCATTTCACTGCGCGTCCGCCCAACTGTGTCCAGCCTCGACTTTTCGATCAACGCCAATGTGCCCGCGCTCAAGAGCCGCACCGCCGAAACGACGGTCGAGCTGGGCTCGGGGCAGGCCTTCATGATCGCGGGCCTGCTGAACAACGAAGCGTCGAACAACGTCAACAAGGTTCCGGGCCTTGGCAACCTGCCGATCCTGGGCAGCCTGTTCAAGTCGCGCCAGTTCCAGCGTAATGAAACCGAGCTGGTCATCGTCGTCACCCCCTATCTGGTGAAGCCGATGAATGCGTCGGACGTGCGCCTGCCGACCGACGGCTATCGCAACGCCGACCTTGGCGAAGGCCTGTTCCTGCAACGCAGCCATAGCGGCACCAGCGGCGCGCGCCGCCCGATGCCCAGCCGCGCGCCCGGCGCTCCGATGCCGACACCCGGCCCGGAAGCATCGGCCGCATCGCCGCCGGTCGTCGCCAGCAAGGATGGCGATGCCGCTCCCGGCTTCAGTTTCTGACGGAAGGACCAAGGAAATGACCTCTCTGTCCCTCAAGACCCTGGGCGCCTTGGCCGTGCTGGCGCTGCCGTTGGCGGCCTGCACGTCCGACAGCCCCAATCGCGGCGTCGAATCGGTCCATCAACCGGTGGTAAGCCACGCCGCATACACATTCGATGTGATGGCGGGGTCCGGCGACACTCTGCCCCCGGCCGAAGCCGCGCGCCTCAACGACTGGTTCGTGTCGATCGGCCTTGGCTATGGCGATCAGGTCGCCATTGTGAACGACGGCTATCATGGCCCGGCGCTGCGCGAAGGCATCGCCAATGTCGTGGCGCGCCACGGCCTGCTGGTCGGCGAGGACAGCTCGGCCGTCGCTGGTGCAGCGCCACAGGGGAGCATCCGCCTGATCGTGCGCCGCGCCACCGCCAGCGTGCCGGGCTGCCCCGACTGGAGCGCCAAGCAGGAAAGCGAAATGACGCTAGGCACCTCGTCCAACTTCGGCTGCGGCGTGAACAGCAATCTGGCCGCCATGGTCGCCAACCCGGAAGATCTGGTGCGCGGCCAGTCGAGCGACAGCGATCTGCGGACAGCGACGTCCAACCGCGCCATTTCCACCTATCGCGAAAAGGCGCCCACGGGCGCGGGTGATCTCAAGCAGCTTCAGGCGGGAGGCCAGCAATAACATGAACGCACCCTGGAAACCGGGCGGCGCCCTGCGCGATCCGTTTCATGCCTTTGTCTGCGACGATCACAGCTTCGACGTGCTGCGCGCCGTCGCCGCCGAAATGGGCTGGGCGCCTGAAAAGGTGAACAAGGGCGGCATGCGCAATGCCGTCCAGACATTGTCCATCACAGCCTCGCCGCAAATCCTGTTCGTCGACATGTCAGAGAGCGGCGATCCGCTCAATGACATCAACAGCCTTGCCGAAGTGTGCGAGCCCGGCACTGTGGTGATCGCGGCCGGTCAGGTAAACGACGTCCGCCTCTATCGCGATCTCGTCGCCAGCGGCATTCAGGATTATCTGTTGAAACCTTTTGGCGCTGACCAGCTGCGCGATGCGCTGGCGCAGGCACAGGCCGTCTTCATGGCGCCCCGTGACACGGGCCCGGAACGGCCGCACTGCACCATGGCGGTCATCGGCACGCGCGGCGGCGTCGGCGCGTCCAGCATCGCCACCTCGCTCGCCTGGATGCTGTCGGACAAGAAGAAGCGGGCGACCGCCCTTTTGGACCTGGACGTGCATTTCGGCACCAACGCGCTGGCGCTGGACCTGGAACCGGGTCGCGGCCTGACCGACGCGATCGAAAATCCGAGCCGCATCGACGGCCTGTTCATTGAACGCGCGATGGTCCGCGCCAGCGACACGCTGGCGATCCTGTCCGCCGAGGCGCCGATCAGCCAGCCGATGCTGACCGATGGCGGCGCTTTCTACCAATTGCTGGAGGAATTCCACACCGCGTTCGAATGCAGCGTCATCGACCTGCCGCGCGGCATGCTTATTCAGCATCCGCACCTGATGGGCGATGTGAACACCGCGCTGATCGTGACCGAACTGACGCTGGCGGCCGCGCGCGACACCATTCGCATCCTGTCCTGGCTCAAGACCAATGCGCCCCAGGCGCGCGCGGTCGTCGTCGCCAACAAGGTGCAGACCGGATCGCCGGAAATCAGCCGCAAGGATTTCGAGCAGTCGATCGAGCGCAAGGTCGATATCCTGATCCCGTTCGATCTGCGCGTCGCGTCGCAGGCGGCAAAGCTGGGCAAGACGCTGGCCGAAGTCGCCAAGGGCAGCAAGGTGGGCGCGGCCTGCACTGCATTGCTCAACGAAGCGCTGGGTTCCGAAGACAAGGACGGCGATGCGCGTCCGTCAGGCAAGGGCGAATCCCTGCTGAACAAGATCGACCTCAAGGGCATGTTGGCCGCGCGCCGCAAGGACAAGGTCGCGAGCGAAGACTGAAGAATGCGCGCCGCCCTTAGCAGCGCGGTGACGAAGTCGGTTTTCAGCCGGGTCTGTCAGCGCCTTCAGGGGTAAAAACGATGAGGAGCATGGCCCTTTCTCCGTCGAACTCGGCGACGAGGGCGATGACGAGCGCAACATCGGTCTGAACTACGAACAAGAATGCCTTGGATGCGCCCCTGGCGCCCCTCGGAGTGCCGCAACCGAACAGGGCGCGCATGAGAATGCCAAGATTGAACCCGGCGACGTGGATCAAATAACGCTTGTGAACATTCTCGCGCCCGCGCAGCCACGCGCGGCGCATGCCGCCGCGATCCAGGACGTGGGCAAAGCTACGCTCGACCATCTCACCACGCTTGCGCATCGCCTTGCGTCCGACGGCGGATTTCAGGCGAGACCGATTGGCGTAGACGGCCTTCTGGGCAGCCTCGTCGCCGTGCCAGCGCAGATATCCATTCGGCGGTGCCGGCTCGGCGATGCGCGTCTTCCAGATGTCGCCGTCGAGACCCTTGAGGAGCTCGCGCGAATGATAGCCTTTATCGGTCACAAGATCGCAGGGATCCCCGGACGTCGGCGCCAGGCCAATGTCGGCGAGGTTGCGTGCTGCCGTCTCCAGCGTGGCGTCGAGCGTTGTCGTGTCGCCCTTGTCGGCCGGGTGGATCGGCGCTGCCACGATAACACCCGTGTCGAGATCGACCGCGTGTTCGGGCTTGTAGGCCAGACGCGTCGAGCCGTTCTTCATCCGCGCGACCTTCGCGTCGGGATCGGTCTTGCTCGCCCAGTCCGCATTCGACAGCTTCTTGCCCTTGCGTTTGCGATCGAGCCGGACAAGGTCGTCGATCGTCGGCGTGTCGATGCCGCTCTCTTGCGCCATGCGCACCAGCATCTCGCGGTAGGTCTCGCCATTGTCACGCCGCACGATGGTACGCAGCGCGGCGTTCGCCTCCATGGTCGAGCCATCGACGCCGATCCGCTCGCCTTTCACCAGATCGTGCCCGGCGACGAGGGCCAGTACCCAGCCGAAGATCTGGTCATGTACCTCGTGCGGCAGGCGGCTCCGCGTCTTCGACAACCAGCTATGATCAGGGACCTTGTCGCGGCTCGACAGTCGCAGGAACTCCCGCAGCGACAGCGAATCCGAACAGCGCCAGACAATCCCGCGTTCGCTGTCGATGCCCTCGAAATAGCCGATCAGCAGCATGCGGAAATAGCGGCCCGGCGGCAGCGACGGGGCTCCCATCCGCGGCGCATAATAGGGCTTGCACGTCTTCTCGACAAAGCCATCGAAGCCCGCCTCGGCCAGCAGCTTCTGGAGCTTGTCGTAGAAAACATGCCCCGGTGAACGCGGTATCTCCGCCCACGTCACGATCAAATCGGACTGGACCTCGCTATCACGCCCCATCGCCATCGCCGCTAACCCGCCAGACAATCCCACTGCCGCACTGAATCAGCCACCGCCGACTTCGTCAACGGCCTGTTAGCCAAGGGCGGCCGATAGCGGACGGGGCGAATGCATGGACGGCAATGTCATCTTGATCGCGGTGCTGCTGGCAGCGATGCTGGGGATGGTGGCGATGGCCTTTGCCGGTCCGTCGCCCGAAAAGGCGCGCAAGCGCCGCGTCGCGACGATCCGCGGCCGCTATGGTGAATCGGCCGAAGCATTGCTGGAGGCGCGCATGCGCCGGGCGATTTCCAATCGTCCCACCGGTGCCGAAGCCAAGATGCTGGTGTCCCTGGTTCCCAACCCGGACAATCTGGCCAAGCGCATCAAGATGACCGGCAAGAAGTGGACGCTCAGCCAGTATATGACGGCGTGCGCGATCATCTTCCTGCTGATTACCGCCCTGCTGGCACTGCGCGGATTTCCGTTTTTCTTCGCCCTGCTGGTCGGCGCGGCGGCTGGCTTGGGCCTGCCGCACCGGTGGGTCGGACGGCTGATCACCAAGCGAGTCAGCCAATTCAATGCGAAATTTCCCGATGCACTGGAATTGCTGACGCGCGGTCTGCGGTCGGGCCTGCCCATCGCCGAGACGCTGGGCGTGGTGTCGAATGAAATTCCCGGCCCGGTGGGCGAGGAATTCAAGCTTATCACCGAACGCATCAAGATCGGCCGGACGATGGAGCAGGCGCTTCAGGAAACCGCCGATCGGCTGGGCACGGCGGAATTCCAGTTTTTCGTCATCACCTTGTCGATCCAGCGCGAAACGGGCGGCAACCTGGCCGAAACTTTGTCGAACCTTGCCACCGTGCTGCGCCAGCGGTCGCAGATGAAGCTCAAGATCCGCGCCATGTCATCGGAGTCCAAGGCGTCGGCCTATATTATCGGTGTGCTGCCATTCCTGGTGTTCGGCATGATCTGCTACATCAACTTTGAATATATGAAGCCCTTTTTCACGCCCGATCCGGCGGGGATTTTCGGGCTGAGCACGATGCAGGTCATTGGCATCGGCGGCATGTGCTGGATGGGCATCGGCGCATTCATCATGGCCCAGATGATCAATTTCGAAATTTGATGGCGAGGCATTAGGATATGGAAGCCCCGACCCCCGCCGGCACATTGTTCGGCATGACCGCCACCGATTTCGGAACGCTGCTGGCTGGCCTGGCGACGCTCGCGGTACTGTTCGCGCTCTATGCCGTGATGACGGTGCGCGATCCCATGGCCAAGCGGGTCAAGGCGCTGAACGAACGGCGCGAACAGCTGAAGGCCGGCATCACCGCCTCGACCGCCAAGCGCCGCGCCAAGCTGGTCAAGACCAACCAGACGACGGACCATATGCGGTCCTTCCTCTCCAGCCTCAAGGTGCTGCAGGACGACCAGCTCAAGGATGTGCAGGTGCGCCTCGCGCAGGCCGGCATCCGCTCGAAGGATCTGGCTGTTGCGGTGATTTTCGGCCGGATGATCCTGCCGATCGTGATTGGCGGCATGGCCGCGATCCTGCTCTATGGCGTTGGCATCCTGCCCGAATGGGGCCCGATGAAGCGCTTCTTTGCCTTCGCGGTCGCGCTTCTCCTGTCTTACAAGGCGCCGGACCTGTTCATCGACAACAAGGTTCAGAAACGGTCGGCCGCCATCCGCAAGGGGCTGCCTGATGCGCTCGACCTGCTGGTCATCTGCGCCGAAGCGGGCTTGACCGTGGACGCAGCCTTCGCCCGCGTCGCCCGCGAATTGGGCAAGGCATACCCCGAGCTGGGTGACGAGTTCCACCTGACGGCGATTGAGCTCAGTTTCCTGACCGAACGGCGCATGGCGTTCGAAAACCTCGCGTCGCGCGTGAAGCTGGACGCGGTGAAGGGCGTCGTCACGACGATGATCCAGACGGAAAAATACGGGACGCCGCTCGCGTCCGCGCTGCGCGTGCTGTCGGCCGAATTCCGCCATGAACGCATGATGCGCGCGGAGGAAAAGGCCGCGCGCCTGCCGGCCATCATGACCGTCCCGCTGATTCTCTTCATTCTGCCGACCCTGTTCGTCGTCATCCTGGGCCCGGCCGCCTGCTCGATCAGCGCCGCCTTTTAAGGCGCGCCGGTCGTGGCCGGGTTGCCGTAGCGTCAGGCCGCGCCGTCGCCGGCTCACGGATAAAGCGCTGGCGCGTCGCGATTTCCTCCTCTATTTTACGCTAACGTAAAAGGAAAGAAGAGAGGATTGCATGTCCATCATTCGCACCATCGCCCCCCTCGCCGCACTGACGCTGGGCGCCCTCGCCGCGCTGCCCGCCCAGGCGGCGCAGCCGATCACGGGCCGCTGGGCCACCGTGGATGGCAAGGCGATCGTTGCTATCGCACCCTGCGGCAAGCAGATGTGCGGCCGGATCGACAAGATCGTGAAGCCGACGCCCGGCCGCCCGCAAACCGATATCAAGAACCCCGACCCCGCGCTGCGGTCCAAGCCGCTGGTCGGCCTTGCGCTCTTGTCGGGCTTCACCGACGCCGGCGATCTTTGGAAGGGTACGATCTACGACCCGGAAAGCGGCAAGAGCTACAGCAGCAAGGTCAGCCGCAACAAGGACGGCACGCTCAAGGTGCAAGGTTGCATCGCCTTCTTCTGCAAGACGCAGACCTGGACGCCCGTGCGCTAACAGACGCGATCGCGAAAAGACGTTAGGCGCGATCGGTCGGACTGGTGCGCCTCGACAGGAACGGTCGGTTGCGCCAAGGGCGACGGATGATCGGCCTTGTTGCTTCGCTTTTGTTCGTCCTCATCTGGTCCACCGGATTCATCGTCGCGCGGGCGGTCGTAACCCATGGCGCGCCCGAACTGGTGCTGGCGGTTCGGCTTGCCGCGACGACGCTCCTGCTCGCCGGAGCGGCCGCCCTTGCCGGGCAAAGCTGGCCGCGCGGCCGGCGGCTGGGCCTGCATCTGGCCGCTGGCGCGATGCTGCACGGCCTGTATCTGACGGTCAGCTGGTGGGCGGTCAGCCGGGGTATGCCGGCCGGGATCATGTCGCTTCTGGGAGCCACCCAGCCGCTGATGGTTGCGGTGGCGAGCGTTGCGTTGCTGGGCGATCGCCTGCCGATGCGCAGCTGGCTGGGCCTGTTCATTGCCATCGTCGGCGTGGCCTGCGTCCTGATGCCCGCGATCGAGCGCAGCGGCGCAACCGCCGTTCCAGTGATTCCCGTGCTCGCCGGGCTGTTCGCCATCATCGCCATGACCGGGGGCACGCTCATCCAGCGCGGCCAGATTGCGGGGGACCCGATCCTGATGTCGGGTGCTGCGCAAAATCTGGGCGGTGCCATCGTGGCGGCGGCGGCAACGCTAATCGTCGGTGAATGGCGATGGGATAATGACCCGGTTCTGTGGATCGGCCTGGGGTGGTCCATATTCGGCCTGTCCGCCGCAGGCCTCAGCCTGCTGGTCTGGCTGGTCCGGCATCAGGGGCCAACCGCCATGTCCATGCTCCTCCTCCTCGTTCCGCCGCTCGCCGCGATCGAAGCATGGGCCTTATTTGGCGAAAGACTCGGTCCCGTGCAGCTAGTCGGGTTCGTGCTGGCGCTGGGCGGCGTGCTACTCGGTCGATCACGCGGTCGGGCCAAGCCGAAAACGCCTGCCGCGTTGGTTGAACCAGCCTGACCGTCATCATAGCGTCAAGATCTGCAACATCGCCGTCATGATCGCTTATTATGGGACGCTATGAGCAAACCTCCGCAGTCCCTTCCCGCTCAGGCCGCCGATATGGCGATGCAGATGGCGCTGCGCCAGATCGACTTCCATCGCGCGCCTGCGCCGCGTTCAACTGCTACGCCCGCAAAGCCGGCAGCGTCTACATCCCCCACCGACGAGCATCGTCTGGCGCTGCGCCGGCACCAATGGTTGAGTGATGTGCAGGAAGCGCAGCGGGCCTTGTCGCCGATCGCCTCCGGCCTGCTGACGGCGGAAAATCTGTCGAGCGAGGAGTTTCTCCACAGTTTCTACGCGCCGGGCAGGCCTGTGCTGATCAAAGGCGCGATGGCCGATTGGCCGGCGCTTCGCCGCTGGACACCGGACTATCTCGCCGACATGATTGGGGACACGGAAATCGAATATCAGGGCGGCCGATCCCGCGCGTCCGATTATGAAGTGAAAAAGGACCGTCATCGCAAGCGCGCGCCCTTTCGCCGCTTCATCCAGCTGGCGCAGGCGGGCGGCAACGACGCCTATCTCACCGCGTCGAACAGCGCCACCAATGCACCCGCGCTCATGCCCCTAAATGCCGATCTTGGCCATTTGAGCGCCTATCTGCGCAGGCCCGAAGGCATGCTCTGGATCGGAGGAGCCGGCGCGTTCACGCCGCTGCATTTCGACCTCACCAATAATCTGCTGGCACAGATTACCGGCACCAAGCGGCTGATATTGATCCCGCCGTCGCAGACACGCCGGCTCGCGCACCGCGCCCATGTCTTCAGCGATGTGCGCGATATTACCGATGAAGCCCAGCTCGCGCGCTTCCCCCAGGCCCGCGACGTGCTGCGCTATGAGGTGCTGCTGACGCCTGGCGACCTGCTCTTCATCCCCATCGGCTGGTGGCATCAGGTGCGATCGGAGAGCTTCTCGACCATGCTGACCTATACAGGGTTTCATTGGCCCAATGCAGGCCATGAAAGCTATCCCGCGGGCTAATCAGCCCTCGCGCAGGCGTTCGTGATGGCGGATCACCTCGTCGATGATGAAGCGCAGGAATTTCTCGGTGAAATCGGGGTCCAGATTGGCGTCGGCCGCCAATTGCCGCAACCGCGCAATCTGCCGCTCCTCCCGACCCGGATCGGCCGGCGGCAGGTCATGGGTCGCCTTATACTCGCCCACCGCCTGCGTCACCTTGAACCGTTCGGCGAGCATGAACACCAGCGCCGCGTCGATATTATCGATGCTTTCGCGATAGCGTTTCAACGTCTCGTCCATCTGGCGGCTCCTCCTGTCGGTCGCGGCGCTTTTTGCCGCTTGCGGGCCGGCGTGCAAGCTATTCCCGCTTGCCTTTGCGCTTTTGCACCGCCACATGATCGCGGTCATGACAGCACCTGCCCCCGGTAACGTCCATCCGATCGGCCGCGCGTTCAGCGCGCCGTCGCTCGACCCCATCATGAACCTGGTCGCCGATGGCATGAATCAGGTCAATGCCGTGATCCTGGATCGGATGCAGTCCCGCATCCCGTTGATCCCGGAACTGGCGGGGCACCTGATCGCCGGTGGCGGCAAGAGGCTGCGGCCGATGCTGACCCTCGCTTGTGCGGACTTGGTCGGCTATGCCGGTGCGCGCCATTACAAGCTGGCGGCCGCCGTCGAGTTCATTCACACCGCCACGCTTCTCCACGACGATGTCGTCGATGGGTCTGGCATGCGCCGGGGCCGCAAGACCGCCAATATCATCTGGGGCAACAGCGCCAGCGTGCTGGTCGGCGACTTTCTCTTCTCCCGTTCCTTCGAGTTGATGGTCGAGGCGGAATCGCTCAAGGTGCTGAAAATCCTGTCCGGCGCATCGGCCGTGATCGCCGAGGGGGAAGTCAACCAGTTGACCGCACAGCGCAAGATCGACACGAGCGAGGAGCAATATCTCGACATTATCGGCGCCAAGACCGCAGCCTTGTTCGCGGCCGCCTGCCGCATTTCCGCCGTCGTTGCCGATCGTAGCGAGGCCGAGGAGCAGGCGCTGGACGTCTATGGCCGTAACCTTGGCATCGCCTTCCAGCTGATCGACGATGCGATCGACTATGAATCGGACGAAGCGACGATGGGCAAGGATGCGGGCGACGATTTCCGCGACGGCAAGGTGACGTTGCCCGTCATCCTTGCCTATGCGCGGGGCAGCGAGGAGGATCGCGCTTTCTGGAAGGCGGCGATTGCCGGGCACCGCGTCAGCGACGCCGATCTCGCTCACGCCACCGGCCTGCTGCGCCAGACGGGCGCCATCGCCGACACGCTGGCGCGCGCGCGTCATTATGGCCAGCGGGCGATCGACGCGCTGGGGATGTTCGATGCCGGCCGGGCCAAAGCGGCTCTTACCGAAGCCGTGGAATTTGCGATAGCAAGGGCCTATTGAACGGGCGGCATTGCCGTTCGTTTCTCCCACAGCCCCCTTCACGCGGATTGGTCGATCCATTTGGCCTGTCCGTCCCCGACAATCCCGTGCGACATGCTTGGTCCCTCCGAGCAATTTGCTGAACCGGACATGCCATGATCCTCTCCCTCGAAACGATTGCCTTCCTAGTCGCGGCCGCATCGATGGCGGGGTGTATCGACGCCATGGCGGGCGGTGGCGGGCTCATCACCCTGCCCGCGCTGATGGCGGCCGGCATCCCACCGGTGCAGGCTGTCGCGACCAACAAGCTGCAAAGCTGCTTTGGCACGTTCGGCGCCTGCGTCGCCTATGCCCGGCGCGGGCATATGGACCTTAAAAGCTACAAGGGACCGGTGATCGCCGCATTCATCGGGTCGGTGGGCGGCGCATGGCTGTTGCAACGGGTCGACCCGTCGATATTGGCCGGGCTGATGCCTGCGCTGCTGGTCGCGATGGCGGCCTATTTCACCTTTTCACCCAAGCTGGGCGATGCCGACCGCCACGCCCGCATCGGCATAGCGGGATTGTCCGGCCTGATCGGCGTGATCGGCTTTTACGACGGCTTTTTCGGTCCCGGCGCGGGGGCGTTCTACACGACCATTTTCCTGGCGCTGGGCGGCCTGTCGATATTGCGCGCGACTGCGCAGACCAAGGCGGCGAATTTCGCGAGCAATATCGCGGGTTTGCTGACGATGCTGGCGGGCGGCCATGTCATTTGGATCGCCGGCCTCGCCATGGCGTGCGGCAGCATCGTCGGCGGGCAGATCGGATCGCATCTGGCGATGCGCTTCGGATCGCGCCTCATCAAGCCGCTGCTTGTCCTGATGTCGCTCGCCCTGACGGCCAAGATGCTGATCGACCCCAAAAACCCGATCCATCTCTATCTGTTTAGCTGAGCCTGCGCCTCACTGCGCCTGCAATAGCGTAGCGACGCGCCGGCGAAGGTCGTCCACAGCGAAGGGCTTGGTCAGCACTTCCATGCCCGGCTCGATATGGCCGTGGTTCAGCACGGCATTTTCGGCATAGCCCGTGATGAACAGGATGCGCAGGTCGCCGCGCAATCGCCGCGCCGCGTCCGCCACCTGCCGGCCATTGAGGCCGCCCGGCAACCCGACATCCGTCACCAGCAGGTCGATCCGCGTCTCCGATTCGAGCACGCGCAGGCCCGCCGAGCCATCGCCCGCCTCCAGACAGCAAAAGCCCAACTCCGTCAGCGCATCGCTGACCAGCATCCGCACCGATGGCTCGTCATCGATGATGAGTACCGTTTCCCCGGCATCGACGGTCGCCGGCATATCCATCGGCAGGACGACCTCTGCCTCTTCATCGCCCAGATGGCGGGGCAAGTAGATGCACACCATCGTGCCCTGCCCGACTTCGGAATAGATGCGGACATGGCCATTGCTCTGCCGCGCGAAGCCATACACCATGGACAGGCCAAGGCCCGTCCCCTGCCCGATCGGCTTGGTGGTAAAAAAAGGATCGAACACCCTGTCCAGCAGTGCCTTGTCGATGCCGGTGCCCGTATCGCTGACGCAGACCGTCACATATTGGCCGGCGGTCAGATTATGCTCCCGCGCGGTGCGGTCATCCAGCCAACGATTGGCGGTTTCGATCGTGATCTTGCCGCCATCGGGCATCGCATCGCGCGCGTTGATGCACAGGTTGAGCAAAGCATTTTCGAGCTGATTGACGTCCACCATTGCGGGCCACAGGCTGCCGGCGGCAATCGTCTGCACCTCGATCTGCGGGCCGACCGTGCGTCGCACCAGTTCGGACAGGTCGCCCAGCATCCGGTTCACGACAATCGGCTTGGGCGACAATGTCTGCCGCCGCGAGAAGGCAAGCAGCCGATGGGTCAGTGCGGCCGCGCGTCGGGCCGCTCCCTGCCCCGCCGCCAGATATTTTTCGACGTCGCCCACCCGCCCCTGCGCCAAGCGCACGCTGATCATCTCGAATGCGCCGGTGATGCCGGCCAGCAGATTGTTGAAGTCATGGGCCAGGCCGCCGGTCAATTGACCCACCGCCTCCATTTTCTGCGCTTGCCGCAAGGCGAGTTCCACTTCCTCACGCTCGGCCAGCGCCTCGGCGATGCGCGCTTCCAACGTCTCTTGCAATTCGCGCTGCGCCCGTTCCACCTGGATGCGATCGGTAATGTCCTTGAACAGCACCGCCACCTGCCGGCTTTCGAAAGGGCCAATGCGATAGCTGTGCACCTCCAGATGATGACCGGTCGCGACCAGTTCCCGCTGAAACCGGATCGGCTTTCCGCTGTGGAGAACGCCGCCATAAAGCTCCACCCAGCCATCCGCCTCGTCCGGCACCATGTCGCGGACTTTCTGGCCCACGACATTGGCGATGCCGGCATGCCGTTCATAGGCGGCGTTGGCTTCGACATGAATATAGTCGCTCAAGGGACCATGTGGCCCGTCCAGAAATTCGATGATGCAAAAACCTTCATCCATCGATTCGAACAGGGTGCGATAGCGTTCCGCATTCCCCGTCAAATTGGGCATCGTCTCCACCACCTGTTCACTATCATATGCCGACTGATCGCACGTTCAGTTGAACCCGTGCCGCTGCAACGTTCCCGCACGCAACTCTTTCCTTGGCCTCCGGATTTTTTGCGCCGCTTGCGCTGACGCCATTTCGGCGCGAGAGGCTGAAGCGATGACGACGCTGCCCATCCACGCCGTGCTGCCCGACCTGCTCGCCGCCCTGCGGGCGGGCAGCAGCGCGGTGCTTGTGGCACCGCCTGGCGCGGGCAAGACGACGGCCGTCGCGCCGGCCCTGTTGGCCGAGACATGGTGCTCGGGCCAGGTGTTGCTTTTGTCGCCGCGCCGGCTGGCGGCGCGGGCAGCGGCAGAACGCATTGCCGAGATGATGGGCGAGCAGCCGGGCGGCACGGTCGGCTATGCCACGCGCATGGACAGCCGGCAGTCGGCCCGCACCCGCCTGCTGGTACTGACCGAAGGCATATTTGTCCGCCGCATCCAAGATGACCCGGAACTGACGGGCATATCCGCTGTCTTGTTCGACGAGGTGCATGAGCGCAGTCTCGATACTGATTTCGGCCTTGCCCTCGCGCTCGACGCGCAGGCTGCGTTGCGACCCGACCTTCGCATCGTGCCGATGTCGGCAACGCTGGACGGCGCGCGCTTCGCCGACCTGCTGGGCGGCGCGCCGGTGGTCGAAAGTGAAGGCCGCATCCAGCCGCTTGATCTGCGCCATATCGGCCGCACCCCTGAGAAACGGATCGAGGACGACATGGCCGCCGCCATTCGCCGCGCATTGGTGGAGGAGGAAGAAGGCGATCTACTCGCCTTTCTGCCGGGCGTTGCGGAAATCGAGCGCACGGCCGAGCGGGTGGAGGGCGCGCCGGCGGACGTGCACAAGCTGCATGGTTCGCTCGATCCGGCAGCCCAGCGCTTCGCCATCCGTCCATCGCGCGAGGGGCATCGCAAGGTGATCTTGGCGACGTCGATTGCCGAAACCAGCCTGACCATCGACGGGGTCCGCATCGTCGTGGACAGCGGCCTGGCCCGCCGCCCGCGTTACGACCGGGCGGCGGGCGTGACACGCCTTGTCACCGAACGGGCCAGCCAGGCGTCAGCGACCCAGCGCGCCGGTCGCGCGGCGCGGCAGCGGCCGGGGGTCGCCTATCGCCTGTGGGAAGCGGCCGCGACTGCCGGCATGCCGCCATTCGATCCGCCCGAAATCCTGGAAAGCGACCTCTCCAGTCTGATACTCGATTGCGCGCTCTGGGGCGTGACTGATCCCGCCTCGCTCCGCTGGCTCGATCCGCCGCCGACTGCGGCGGTTGACGAAGCCCGCCGGCGGCTTTTCACGCTCGATGCGCTGGATGGCGATGGCCGCATCACCGCACATGGCAAGACGCTGGCGAAATTGCCGCTGTCGCCCCGCATCGCGCATATGCTCGTGCGCGCGGGCGACATGGGGCTGGCCGACATCGCCGCCGATGTGGCCGTGCTTCTGAGCGAGCGCGGCATTGGCGGGCAGGACATCGACCTGACGCTTCGGCGGCAACGCTGGCGACGAGAAAGCGGCAAACGAGCGGACGCCGCCCGTGCGATGGCGCGCCGCTGGGCCAGGCTCGTCCCGGCCGACGAGGGCGAAAGAGGTTCCAACACGCGTGTTTCGGACGGTCACCGCCCATCCTTTCCCGCCTCATCCGACCATCAGGTCGGTCTGTGTCTCGCCCTCGCCTTCCCCGATCGCGTGGCACGACGCCGCTCCGCCGACGGCGCGGACTGGGCCAGTGTAGGCGGGCGCGGCTTTCGGCTCGATCCGCTCTCCCCGCTTGCACGTGAGGAATGGCTGGCGGTGGGCGAAGTGCAGGGCAGCGCCGCGGGCGCACGCATCCTGTCGGCAGCGCCGATCGCGGAAGCCGATATTCTGACGCTGTTTGGTCATCGCTTGCAAGAGCATCGCACCGTGCGCTTCCGCAGCGCCAATGGCGGTATCGAGGCGCTGCGGGAACGGCGGCTGGGCTCCGTGCGCCTGTCTTCGGGGTCGGATGATCGGCCCGATCCGGACGCTGTTGCCGCCGCCTTGACTGATGGCGTCCGGCAAGGCGGCCTGTCGCTGCTCCCCTGGTCCGATGCGGCAATATCCCTGCGGACGCGCGCCGCCTTTGCCGGCGTCAACGCGCTGTCGGACGAGGCGCTGCTGGCGACGCTGGATGACTGGTTGCCGCCACTGCTCCAGGGCAAACGGCGCCTGTCGGACATAGACCGGTCTTCATTGTCCGGCGTGCTCGACGGGCTGATCGGCTGGGACGGCAAGCAGCAGCTCGACCGTCTTGCTCCCGCCGACTTTCGCTCTCCTGCCGGTTCGACCCATGCCATCGACTATGCGGCCGACGGCGGCCCGCGCGTCGAATTGCGGGTGCAGGCGCTCTTTGGCCTGGCCACGCATCCGACGATCGGCAGCCAGCATATTCCGCTTGTCCTCTCGCTCACCTCGCCTGCCGGACGACCGATCCAGACGACCCGCGACCTGCCCAGTTTCTGGGCGGGCAACTGGCGCGACGTGGCCAAGGAAATGCGCGGCCGCTACCCCCGCCACCCCTGGCCCGACGATCCCGCCGCCGCCAGTGCGACTTTGCGCACCAAAAGGGCCGATGCCCGCGCCAAGTCTTGACTTGAACCGCGCGGCTGGTGCAACGCAGCACGGTCTTGAACGGAGTTTCCACGCGATGAGCGCGCGCATTTATCAGATCCAGAAAAACGCCATGCAGTCGGGCAAGGCGCTGACCCATAAATGGGTGCTGGAATTCGCGCAGGCCGAAGCCAAGACGCCCGATCCGCTGACCGGCTGGGCAGGGTCTGGCGATACGCAAAGCCAGGTCAAGCTGACCTTCGCCACGCAGGACGCCGCCATCGCCTATGCTGACAAATATGGCATTGCCTATACGCTCATCCCCACCCCGCCCAAGACGCTGAAAATTCAGGCCTACGCCGACAATTTCCGCTGAGCCATCGCATTTTGCTTGCACAATCGGGCGCGATGCTGCCCGATTGACGCCTTATTCGCTTGCCAAGGGGCGGACATAGGCGGCACAAGCCGCGTTTTGACGGAAAGATTTTCACGATAATGACGGATCGCACCGCAATTTTCGACAGCGTCGCCGCGCAGATCGAACCCTTCAACAAAAAGGGTATCGCGCTGACCGAGACAACCAGCTTTGCCGGCGATCTGGAATGGGACAGCCTGACCGTGATGGATTTCGTCGCGGCGATCGAAGATGAATTTGACATCATCATCACCATGAACATGCAGGCCGAGATCGAAACCGTGGGCCAGTTGGTCGACGCGGTGCAGAAGCTCAAGGCCGCCTGAAAATTTGAACCTCCGTTCGTCCTGAGTAGTCGTTGAAAGTCCTGAGCCTGTCGAAGGACGAAACGGCGTATCGAAGGATCGGGCACAGCGGGATGCTTCGATATGGGCCTTCGACTGCGCTCAGTCCCTACTCAGCACGAACGGGTTGAGGGATAGACATATGACCGACGCAGCCGCAACCGCGAACGACGCGCGCACTCCGGTGGAAACACCCGCCGCGCGCGACCTGTTTTCCAAATTCGACGCGCTGATCGCGGAGCGCGAGGCGCTGCTGGCAACCGGCGTGCGCGATCCCTTCGCCATCGTGATGGACGAGGTGAAATCCCCGACGCAAGCGGTCATCAAGGGCAAGGACACGATCCTGCTTGGCACCTATAACTATATGGGCATGACCTTCGATCCCGATGTGGTTGCAGCGGGCAAGAAGGCGCTCGATGAATTCGGCGCGGGCACGACCGGCAGCCGTGTGCTGAACGGCACCTATCAGGGGCACAAGCAGGTCGAGGACGCGCTCAAGGACTTTTACGGCACCAGCGGCGCCATGGTGTTTTCGACCGGCTACCAGGCGAACCTTGGCATCATTTCTACGCTCGCGGGCAAGGGCGACTATGTCGTGCTCGATGCCGACAGCCATGCGTCCATCTATGATGGCTGTTTCCTGGGCGACGCCGACATCGTCCGGTTCCGCCACAACAGCGTCGAGGATCTGGACAAGCGGCTGGGCCGCCTGCCCGCCGATGCGCTCAAGCTCGTGGTGCTGGAGGGCGTCTATTCGATGCTGGGCGACATCGCCCCCCTGCCCGACATGGTCGCCGCGATCCGCAAGCATCCCAATTGCATGATCCTGGTCGACGAAGCCCATGGCATGGGCTTTTTCGGTCCCAATGGTCGCGGCGTGTACGAGGAACAGGGCGTCGAGCAGGACGTCGATTTCGTCGTCGGCACCTTTTCCAAGTCGGTCGGCACCGTCGGCGGCTTTTGCGTGTCCAATCACCCCAAGTTCGAAGTGCTGCGCCTCGTCTGCCGCCCCTATGTCTTTACCGCGTCGCTGCCGCCCAGCGTCGTCGCCACCGCCGCGACCAGCATCCGCAAGCTGATGCATGCGGGCGAAAAGCGCGCGCATCTGTGGAAGAACAGCCAGCGCCTGCACAAGGGGCTGACCGATCTGGGCTTCACGCTGGGGACCAAGACGCCGCAATCGGCGATCATCGCGGTCATCCTGACCGATCAGGCTCAGGCCGTCGCAATGTGGCAAGCGCTGCTGGAGCTGGGCCTCTACGTCAACATGGCCCGTCCGCCGGCAACGCCCGCCGGCACTTTCCTGCTGCGCTGCTCGCTGTGCGCCGACCATAGCGACGATCAGGTTGAACAGATCATCGCCATGTTCGATGCCGCGGGCAAGGCGACGGGCGCGATCGGCTGACCCGGCCCGGCACCTGACGCTGCGCCTCCGGCCAATAGGTGAAACGCTAACGGCCGGAAATGCAGCGCAGGATATTTCGCCTTCGATTCTGTTGGGCTAAGGTCGGCAGCCATGGCGGACGGCATTTTCGACACCCGGCAACCCGATCAGCGCGGCATGGACTGGCCTGCCGCGCTGCGTCGCATCGTGCCGTGGCTGCTTGTCATCCTGCTTGTCGGCTCGCTGGGCGCGCTGCTCTATACCGCCCGGACGGCCTCGCGCGATCACGCGCTGGCGCTGGCGGAGCAGCAGCGTAGTTTCGAGGTCATCGCGCTGGCGCGTGGGTTCGAAGCGCGCATCGCACGGGCGGAAGTGACGCTGGCCCGCTATGTCATCAGCCTTGAACCCGACACCGGCCGCCTGTTCCAGGAACAATGGCGCAGCGCCAACAGTCAGCTTCGCGCGCTGTTTTACGCGACCCGGGGCGCCGACTGGCAAAGGGGCAATGTCGAAGCGCTGCGGCGCGCCTTTGCGGACCGGGGCAAAAGGCTGAGCGAGATCGGCCTTCGCACCACCTACGACCAGAAGATGACGGCGCTCGCCAAATTTCACGAAGCGGGCAAGAGCGAGGATTTGCAGCGCATTACCAGCCTGCTCGACCGCGTGATCGCGGCGGAGAATGCACGGTTGCGCGAACGCAGCCTTGCCGTGTCGCTGGCCGGCGATCGGACCGAATGGATCGGCAAGACATGGCGGCTGTTCGGCCTGGTGCTGCTGGTCTGTGTGCTGTTCGCCGCCTGGTTCGCACATATCGCCATCACCGACCGGCGCAAGGCCCGAAGGCAGGCGGAGCTGGAATCTGATCGGGCCGATGCGCTCGACGCGGCCGTGCGCGCGCGCACCGCCGAACTGTCCGCCGCCTATGAGCAGCTGAAGCGCGAGGCGACCGAGCGCGCAGCCGCTGAGGACAGCCTGCGCCAGATGCAGAAAATGGACGCCATCGGCCAGCTTACAGGCGGCATCGCCCATGATTTCAACAATATGCTGGCGGTCGTGGTGGGCGGTCTGGAACTGGCGCGGCGCAAGATGCAGGCGCAGCCCGAGGAAGCGTTACGCCATCTCGACAATGCGACGGAAGGCGCCAACCGCGCCGCTGCGCTGACACGCCGGTTGCTGGCTTTCGCCCGGTCAGAACCGCTGTTGCCCAGCGCCGTGGACCCTGATGCCCTGATCGCGGGCATGGCGGACCTCATCGACCGCACGATCGGCGATCAGATCACCGTTACCTTCCAGCATGAAGCGCAGGGCTGGCAGATTTTCGTCGATCAGCATCAGATGGAAAATGCGATCCTGAACCTGTGCGTCAATGCCCGTGACGCCATGGAAGGGCGCGGTCGCCTGACGCTCGCCACCAGGCGCGTCTCTCTGGCGCAAGGCGACATCGGCGAATGCGCGGCGGGCGACTATGTCTGCCTGAGCGTGACGGACGATGGCTGTGGGATGACGCCCGAAATCATGGCGCGCGTGTTCGAACCCTTTTTCACGACCAAGCCCGTGGGCAAAGGCACGGGCCTTGGCCTCAGCCAGATTTTCGGCCTGGTTCGACAAAGCGAAGGCGACATTCGCATCCAATCCGAACCGGGGCGCGGCAGCACCGTGACCCTCTATCTGCCGCGTTGCATCACGCAGGCGGAGCCTCTGGCGGACGATAGCCTGGCACTGGCGCGCGCGCCCGTCGAGCATCCGCCCACGCGCATCCTGGTGGTGGAGGATGATCCACGCGTTCTGCGGCATACAATGGCGGCGCTCAGCGAATTGGGCCATCTGCCCATCGCCTGCGACCACCCGACCAAGGCGGCCCGGCTGCTCGGCAACAATAGTGACATTGGCCTGATCCTGAGCGATGTCCTGATGCCGGACATGACCGGGCCGGAAATGGTCCGCGCCCTGCCGGCGGCCTTCCATCATCTGCCGGTTCTGTTCGTCACCGGGTTCACCGGCGACGGCAATGATCAGGCCGACTTCGGCGGCCATGCCGTGCTGCGCAAGCCCTATACCCTTGCCGCCCTCGCCCAGGCCGTTGGCACCGCGCTCAACGGATCGCACCGCCCCGCAACAGCCGCGGCAGCAGAGTGATCGCGCCCAGGATCGGCCAGCGCCGTTGCCAGGGCTTGATCATGATCTGCGTGCCGGCATGGCGATTGATCTTCCAGGCGAGATAATCGATCCCGCCGGCATAGGTGAAGCTCGCCTTGGCCAGGCGAATGACGGACAGGCGCTTGCCCCGGCGCTGCAGGTGCTTCCAGCGGTCAGGCGCATCGGCCGGCACTGGCGGGAGTCCATCGGCAAGCGCGGCTTCGCCAAAGCGCCGATAGCGTTCGGGGTCGGCGTCCACGATGGACAGGGATCGCCCCTTCCTCTCGGCCCTCAGTTCCGCACCATAGGTCAGGGCAAAACCGGTACGCCACAGGCCCAATATGCCTTCCCCGGCTGACGCGATCGGCTGCGCCAGCGACAGCAAGGTCGGCGCCGCCTGTGCCACCGCCGCGACGGCGCGCTGCCGCGCCAGATCGTCCGATGCCCAGAGCAGTCGCGCGGGCTGGGCAAAGCGCGCCCACACCGACACATTGTCGGCGGCGGGACTGTTCAGGCGCGCGAAATCCGCTTCCGACAGCACGGCATATTTGGCGACCAGACCATGATGTTCGAACGGAAAGACATTAGGCGGCACCAGGGAATTTGCATGCGCGAGCCAACCTTTCCCATAGGCCGCCCGATAGTCGGACACGATGAGGTAGAAATCGAGCATCAGCCCATCGAGATTGGCCTCCCGCAGGCACGATCCGTAAAAGAGGACGGCGCGAGACGCGTCGGGATAGCGCGCAGCCAGTGCGCCCGCCATCGCAGCGGCGCGCGGATCGGCGGGCTGGAGCAATTCGTCACGCACAAGGTCGATAAGGCGGCGGGTCATGATGCCGGCCCTATCGTGGCCGATGTAGAAAATGAAGCGCGTTCAGTCCCACCGAAGCGGCAGACGGGTGCAGGCCCCGACATTGCCGCCCTTCATCCGCACAGGATGCGCCGGGTCCAGGCGGTTGGACGGGATGCCCGCCAGCCACTCCTCCAGAAAGACGATCATTTCCATGCGCGCCAGCCCCGCGCCAACGCAGCGATGCGCGCCCGCGCCCATCGTGCTGTGGCGGGTGGCGTTCAAGCGCCGGTCGAACCGCACCTCATCGGGCGCATCGAAAGCCGTCGCATCCAGATTGTGGAACAGGCTGGGCAGATAGATGATGTCGCCTCGATTGAGCGTCACGCCGTCCACGTCGACATCTTCGACCAGATTGCGGCTGACCGACACCGTGGGATAGCGGCGCAGCAATTCGTCAGCGGCATCGGGAATCAGCGCGGGGTCGGCGCGCAACGCCGCCTGATCGTCAGGATAGCGCGCCAGATGAAGCGCCGCCATGCCGACGGCGGCGACCACCGTGTCCAGCCCGCCAAAGAGCAGGTTGCGGCACATCCGCTGCGCCTCGTCCAGCGTCCAGGGACGACCCGCGACCGGCTCTGACAGGATGCGGCTGAACAGGTCTTCGCCCGGCGCAGCCATGCGCTCGGCAATATAGGGCGCCAGATAGGCGTCGGCCGCGTCGCGCAGTTGCTCGACGGTCATCGACCCGTCCGGGCGAGTCAACTGCGCGCCCAGCGCGCGCAGGCGGGGGCGATCCTCCAGCGGCACGTCGATCAATGTCAGAAAGATATGGAGCGGCAGGATTTCGGCAAATTGCTCGGTAAATTCGCATTGTCCCAGCGGCGCGAGATCGCGCACCAGTTCCCGCGCGACCGCGCGCACCTGGGGTTCCAGCGCGACAATATGGCGGGATGCAAACCCCTTCATCACGGCCATGCGGAATGGCTGATGCACGGGCGGGTCCTGCTGCAACGGGATGAAGCGCATGACATCCCCCAAGCCCGGCGTCACGGCCAGCACCGCGCTCGACAAGCGTCGATTATCGGCCCAGAGGTCACGAACGATGGGTCCAGCCGTCGCGATCCAGTGGCCGCCATTGGCGATCGTCCAGACGATGCCCGGCCCACCCGGGCGCGCCAACGCCTGCCAGGCGGCGAAATAATCCTCCTCCACGCCCGGCGGATTGAAAATGTCGAAATCGACCACTCGATCCGCTGGCACATGCGCCGGTATCGCAGCGTCCATGCTCCTCTCCCTCGCGACGAAGGCAGAGCCTATCGCCCGCCCTGCCACGCGGAAGCTGCGACTTATGGCAGGTCGCTGACGCTGGCAGTCGTCCGGCGATAGAGCAGCATGACATTATTGGCGGGCATGGCAGACAGCTGACATGGACCAAAGCCGTGGCGCTCCGCGAGAAGGCCGGCATCCTCGGCCCTGCGCAGCCCCCAGCGGGAATCGCGCGCGCGCAAGTCGGCATCGAACGCCAGATTGCTGGGCGCGGTCGGCGTGTCGGTGCGAATCCAGGGGCCGTACAGGATCAACGGCGCGCCCGGCGGCAACAGGCGCGCGGCGTGCGTGAACAGCCCGACCGTCGCGTCCCACGGGCTGATATGCGCCATGTTGATGCACAGGACCGCGTCCGCCCGGTCGATTGGCCAGCTGGCCTCGCTTGCATCCAGTTGCAGGGGCAGGCGTAGATTGGGAAGCGCCGCATCCGCTCGCCGGGCCGCGATGGACGCCAGTGCGGTGGGATCAGGGTCTGTTGGTTGCCAGTCAAGTTCGGAAAAGACGGCAGCAAAGTGGACAGCATGCTCGCCACTGCCGCTGGCGACTTCCAGCACTAGGCCGGAGGACGGCAGCATATCGCGCAATTTCGTTACGATATCGTCACGGTTCCGCAGCGTGGCGGGGGCATGACGGCGGGGATCGCATGGTTCAGCGCCCCCCGCCCCCGCCTCACCGGGAACCCAGATCGTCACTCGGCGGCAGCCGCCAAATCCGGCTCACTCCAGCTCAGCACCGGCTTGCGCGCGGCCAGTGTCTCGTCCAGGCGACGGCGCGGCGCATGATAGGGCGCGCCCTTCAGCGCCTCGTCCCCCGCCTTCGCCCGCTCCGCCAGGCTGCGCAGCGCCAGGATGAACTGGTCGAGCGCCGCCTTGCTCTCCGTCTCGGTCGGTTCGACCAGCATCGCGCCATGGACGACCAGCGGGAAATACATGGTCATGGGGTGGAAGCCCTCGTCGATCAGCCCCTTGGCAATGTCGAGCGTGGTGAAGCCATCGGCCAGCCCCTTGTCACTGAACAACGCCTCATGCATGCACGGGCCGCTGCCACCGAAGGGCGCGTCGAGCACATCGTCCAGGCTGCGAAGCACATAGTTGGCGTTGAGCACCGCGTCCTCCGCCACCTGCCGCAGGCCGTCAGCGCCATGGGACAGGATATAGGCGAGGGCGCGAGTGAACATGCCCATCTGCCCGTGGAAGGCGGACATGCGACCGAAACTCTGCGGCATTTCCTCGCCGACATTCTCCTCCTCGATAAGGTGGATCGAGCCGTCTTCCACGCGCGCAGTGTAAGGGAGCGGGCCGAAGGGCGCGAGCGCTTCGGACAGCACGACCGGGCCTGAGCCGGGCCCGCCGCCGCCATGGGGGGTGGAAAAGGTCTTGTGCAGGTTGATGTGCATCGCGTCGACGCCCAGGTCGCCGGGGCGGACGCGGCCGACGATGGCGTTGAAGTTCGCGCCGTCGCAATAGACGAAGGCACCGGCGGCATGGACCGCATCGGAAATCACCTTCATGTCGCGCTCGAAAAGGCCGCAGGTGTTGGGGTTGGTGATCATCACCGCCGCAACATCGGGACCGAGCCGGGCTTTCAACGCTTCAAGGTCGACGCGGCCATCGGGGGTGGCGGGAATATCCTCGACCTTGTAGCCGCAAAAGGCCGCCGTGGCGGGATTGGTGCCGTGCGCGCTTTCGGGCACCAGCACGACCTGGCGCGCGTCGCCGCGCGCTTCAAGCGCCGCGCGGATGCAGAGCAGGCCGCACAGTTCGCCATGCGCACCCGCCTTGGGCGTCATGGCGACGCCGTGCATGCCGGTGAGCTTGATGAGCCAGACGGCCAGTTCGTTGATGACGCCCAGCGCGCCCTGCACCGTTGATTGCGGCTGGAGCGGGTGGATGTCGGCAAAGCCAGGCATCCGCGCGACCTTTTCATTGAGGCGCGGGTTGTGCTTCATCGTACAGGAGCCGAGCGGGAACAGGCCAAGGTCGATGGCGTAATTCTGGCGGCTAAGGCGCGTATAATGGCGCACCGTTTCCTGTTCGGAAAGGCCCGGCAGGCCGATCGCATCTGCGCGGGCAAGGTCGCCCAGGCGATTTTCGCCCTTGGGAGCGACAGCGAAGTCGACGCCTGTGGTGTCAGTCGAGCCGATCTCGAAGATCAGCTTTTCCTCCAGCATCAGCGCGCGGTTTCCGGTGGCGGTGGCGGGGGCCATATGGGCTTCCTCAACGGGCGTGGGGGCGGTGGGGCGGCCTTCCTTGAGCATGGTCATGCCAGTTCCTCCTCAAGCGCCTTGGCAAAGATGTCGATATCCTCCGCCGTCACGGTTTCGGTCACGGCGACGACCAGGCCGTTCCCGATCTGCGGCGCGGTCGGGAAAAGGCGGCCGAGCGATACGCCGCCCAGCACGCCCCGGTCGGCCAGACGGCGGACTACGTCCCGGGCGTCCTTGGGTAGGACCAGCGTGAATTCGTTGAAAAAACTGTCGTTCATCAGCGTCACGCCGGGCAGCGCGGCAAGGCGGTCGGCAGCCTCTACCGCCATCGCGTGATTGAGGCTGGCCAAGGCACGCAGCCCCTTTTCGCCGAGCAGCGTCATATGGATGCTGAACGCCAAGGCACAGAGGCCTGAATTGGTGCAGATGTTCGATGTCGCCTTTTCGCGGCGGATATGCTGTTCGCGGGTGGATAGCGTCAGCACGAAGCCGCGCTTGCCAGCCGCATCGACCGTCTCGCCGCACAGGCGGCCGGGCATCTGGCGCACATATTTCTGCTTGCACGCGAACAGGCCAAGATAGGGCCCCCCAAATTGCAGCCCGACGCCGATCGACTGGCCTTCGCCAACGACGATGTCCGCGCCCATGGCACCTGGCGCCTTGATCGCGCCAAGAGCGACCGGTTCGGTGACGACGGCAACCAACAGCGCGCCGGCGGCGTGCGCCGCGTCCGCCAATGCGGTAAGGTCCTCAATTCGGCCGAGAATATCGGGATATTGGACAACAACGCAGCTTGTGTCCTTGTCGATCGCCGCGATCAGCTTCTGGCTGTCGGTTTTGCTGTCGAGTTCGGGCGTTTCATAGGCCAGATCGTCGCCCGTGAACTTGGCCATCGTCTGCGCGACCGAGACATAATGGGGGTGGAGCCCGGACGAGAGCAGTGCCTTGCCCCGCTTCGTGATGCGCCGCGCCATGACGATCGCTTCCCAGCAGGCGGTCGATCCATCATACATGGACGCATTGGCAACGTCGCAGCCCAGCAGTCGCGCGACCTGCGTCTGGAATTCGAACAGCACCTGGAGCGTGCCCTGCGCGATTTCCGGCTGATAAGGGGTATAGGCGGTCAGGAACTCGCCGCGCTGGATCAGATGATCGACGCTGGCGGGCACATGATGCTTATACGCACCCGCACCCAGGAAGAAGGGCGCTTCCCCGGCCGACAGGTTTTTCCGGGCGAGCGCGGCCATGTGCCGCTCGACCGCCATTTCGCTGGCATGGTCGGGGAGGTTGGGAATCGTGCCGGCCAAACGCGCTTCGGCGGGTACATCGACGAAGAGATCGTCAATGGATGCCGCGCCGATCGTCGCCAGCATCGCCTGCCGGTCGCTGTCGGTAAGGGGTAGGTAGCGCATGTCATTCTCCACTCCCCTCCCTTTTGCGGGGAGGGGCCAGGGGTGGGTGCGATTGCCCGGCAATCGCTGGCATTGCCTGTAAGGTCAGGTCGCAAGGCTTGCCTCGCTTGCCACCCACCCCTTCCCCCTCCCTGTTGGGAGAGGCTTATCCAGGCGTCAAAGGCTGGCCACGAACTTCTTGTAGGCGGACTCGTTCATCAGGCCTTCCAGCTCGCTGGCGTCGGTCAGCCGCAGCTTGAAGAACCAGCCATCTTCTTCGGCGTCGCTGTTGACCAGCGCGGGCTCGTCCTCCAGCGCGCTGTTGGTTTCCACGACTTCGCCCGAGATCGGCGCATAGACGTCCGACGCGGCCTTCACCGATTCGACGACGGCGGCATCGTCGCCCTTTTCAAACGTCGTGCCTTCGGCGGGCAGTTCGACGAAGACGATGTCGCCCAGTTGCTCCTGCGCATAGTCGGTGATGCCGACCGTGGCGATTTCGCCCTCTACGTCGATCCATTCATGTTCGTCGGTAAAATAACGGCTCATATGCATGTTCCCCTTCGCAAAGGTGATGAAATCAGGGCTTGCGGCGATACCGGTGCGGAACGAACGGCATCGGTGCGACCACAGCGGCAATACGCTTGCCGCGCACATCTATTTCCAACGCCGTGTCGATTGCCGAATAAGGCGTACTGACCCAGCCCATGGCAATCGGCGCGCCGATCGTAGGGGCAAAACCGCCCGACGTGACTTCGCCGACCTCGACCGACCCGGCAAATATCCTGGCGCCTTCGCGCGCGGGCAGGCGGCCATCGATGCGCAGCCCCACCCGGCGCGCGCCCGGTCCGTCGGCCAGTTCCTTCATCACGCGGGCATGGCCGACAAAGCCGCCTTCCTCACGCCGGCGCTTCTGGATGGCAAAGCCCAGATCCGCCGCGATCGTGCTGATGGCGGGCGTCAGGTCATGGCCGTATAGCGGCAGACCCGCCTCCAGCCTCAGCGAATCGCGTGCGCCAAGACCGATTGGCTTGACCTGAGGCAGCGCGCAGAGCGCGTCGGCCAGCAACCTGGCATCCTCGCCCGGTACGCTGATCTCAAAGCCGTCCTCGCCAGTATAGCCGGACCGGCTGATCCACAGCGACACGCCGCGCCAGATGAACAGGCCTGATTGCATGAACAGAAGGTCGGCCGTATCCGGGATCAGGCTGGCCAGCGCTTCGCCGGCTTCTGGCCCCTGAAGCGCCAGCAAGGCCTGCTCGTCCATATGGTTCATGGTGACTTCGTCAGGCAGATGCTCGATCATCCAGCCGATATCGTCATATTTGGTCGCACCATTGACGACCATGTAGATGTCCGCCCCGTCGAACGCGCCGTCACCCAGGCGCGACACCATCAGGTCGTCCAATATGCCGCCTTCGTCGTCCAGCAGCATCGAGTAACGCTGGCGAAAGGGCTTCAATCCCTTGATGTCGCTGGGCAGCAGATGCTCCAGCGCGGCGTCGACGCCCTCGCCCGTGAATGTCAGCTGGCCCATGTGGCTGACATCGAACAGGCCGGCATGTTCACGGGTCCAGCCATGCTCGGCCATGATGCCTTCATACTGGATCGGCATGTGATAGCCGGCAAAGCCGACCATGCGCGCACCCTTGTCGCGATGCCAGGCATCGAGCGGCAATGTCTGCAACGGCAGCTCTTCTTCGATATGGGTGACGTCGTCAGTGCCGGACATGGATGCGGCCTCCGTGCATGAGGATATGGCGACAGCGTCATCCTGCTCGATAGGCCGGATTGCTGCACCCCCTCTGTCACGGAACCTGAGAGCTTTGACCAGCGGCCTTGTGGCCGACCAGCTTACCCCTTCGGTGGGACGGGCGAGAAGCGCGTCCGCTTTCCAGAGTGCCTTGCGCGCGATGCGGTCCTTTGGCCTGAGAGATTCCGGGGCGGTTGCTCCTTCGGCGACGGGCTGTGCCTAAAAGGCCCCCCATGCTCTCCCGCATCATGCCCGACGGACGAATCCGCCGGAGACAAACAGCGCATTGCGACAAAGGACGGGGCGCGTCAATCGGCGAGCGCGAGCGCCCCGAAGATTTCCCGATGCCGCTTTTCCGCATAGCGATCGGTCATGCCCGCGATGAAATCGGCGATATGGCGGCTGCGGGTCGGTTCTTCCAGCGCGCACTCGTCGCGCCATTCGGCCGGCATCAGCGCAGGATCATCCTGATAGGCCCGGAACAGGTCGGTGACGATCACCCGCGCCCGATCAGCGGCGGCCAACTGGTCGGGATGATGATAGAGCGTTGCATACATGAACCGCTTGAGTGCGCGTTCCTGCGCGGCGAGGTCGGGCGAAAAACCAACGAGCGTGCGGCCGAGCGCGCGCACATCGTCAACGGTTTCAACCCGCGACTCCGCGATATTCAGCCGGGTCGTTTCCAGCAGATCATTGGCCATCACGCCAATCTGTTCGCGCACCAGTTCGCGCAGCAACCGGTCCTGCGATACGTCGGGATAGCGGGCGCGGACACGGTCCCAGCAAAGCTGGACGAACGGCACCTCCAGCAACTGCTCCAGCGTCAAAAGCCCGGCGCGCAGGCCATCGTCGATATCATGATTGTCATAGGCGATGTCGTCGGAAATCGCCGCAAGCTGCGCCTCCAATGAGGCGTGGCTTGTGAGGTCAAGCGGAAAGAGCGCATTCAATTCCCGCATCGCCCAGCCCGGACGAACGACCGGGCCATTATGCTTGGCCAGGCCCTCCAGCATTTCCCAGCTGAGGTTCAGCCCACGAAACCGCGGATAGGGACTTTCCAGCAGCATCAGCGTGCGCAGCGTATGGGCGTTGTGATCGAAACCGCCATGCTGATCCAGCGCAGCCTCCAGCGCATCCTCCCCGGCATGGCCGAAGGGCGGATGGCCGATGTCATGCGCCAGGCACAACGCTTCCGTCAGATCCTCGTTAAGGCCCAACGTCCGCGCGGTGGTGCGCCCGATCTGCGCAACCTCCAGACTGTGAGTCAGGCGGACCCGATAATGGTCACCATCGGGCGACACGAACACCTGCGTCTTGTGACGCAGGCGGCGGAAAGCGATCGAATGAATGATGCGGTCGCGGTCGCGCTGGAAAATGTCGCGCGGCCCGCGCATCTCCCCGCCCGGTTCGGCATGTAGGCGGCCGCGACTGGCGGCGGGGTGGCAGGCATAGGGGGCGAGCATCGTCATGCCCTGCGCCTTACTCGCCCGCCAGCTTCTCGACTACCTCTCCCGCATCGCTTTTCCACGCGAACACGTCGGCGCCAGCGGCCTTGAGCTTGGTTTCCAGTTCCTTGGCGCGAGTGAAACTGGGGAATGGCCCGACCAGCAGCCGGTTGGTCTGGCCCCAGCCGGCCGTCCACGCATCCTGCGGCGCGATGCTGTCATATTTGCCGCGCAGCCGCTTCATCGTGAAGGCGAGCGCGGACTTGCTCTGCCCTACCCCCACCTGCAACCAGTTGCGCGACGGATTGGCGGCAAGGCGCTTTTTCTCCTCGGCCTCTTTCTTGGCCTTGGCGTCGGCTTCGGCCTTTGCCTTGGCGGCCGCCTCCTTCTTCGCCTTGGCCGCAGCAGCCGCGGCGGCAGCCTGTCGCTCGGCGCGGCGGGCTGCCTGCATGGCCGCGATCTCGTTCAGGTCTACCGCCGCCACGGTCGGCTGCCGTTCCGCATCAGGCACATCGATCGCGCGAATGATGTCGGCGAGCGTGCGCGTGGCTTGCGGGTCGGGCGCGGGAGGCGCGGACGGCGTGGATGCCGCAGCGGGCGGCGGCGACGCCTGGGCCAGTGCGGCGGAATCGCTTTGTGCGCTGGTTGCGGGGGGCGGCGTTGCGGCAGCGGGCGTCCTGCCGTCGATCGTGTCGAAGCCCGGCGCAGGTGGCCCCTGCACCGCCGAAGCAGCAACGCGCGCCGTCAGCTGCGGCGGCGGCGTGGATGCGGATGCGGATGCTGACCTTTGCGCCTGAGGCAAGGGCTGCACCACGGGCTGCGCGGCGCGCGTCGGCAGGGGCTGGACAGTCTGCGCCTGCGCAACTTGCGTCGGCGCGTCAGGTGCAGGGGCGTTGTTCGTCGCACTGGCGGCAGCGGTAGAGGCTGGTTGGCCGGCGGTCGAGAAGCCTGGCGTCGGCGCAGGCGTCGGCGTCCTCTGTGCTCCGGCGCGCGCCAGACGCGCGGCCTCCCGGCGCTGCCGCCGCTGCTCGGCGCGACTAAGGGGACGAGCGCGCGTCGGTGCGGTCTGCGCGGACGCTTGTGCGACTTGCGTGGCAGGCTTGGTCGCGGGTGTTGCCAATGCCATCGTGGGGGGCGGCGCAGTTGGCGTGACGGCCGCGACGGCGGTGCCGACCTGCGAGGGGAACTGCCCGAAATGCACCGCCGCCGCCTTTTGCTGCGCGGTCAGATAGGGCATTTTCTGCATATAGGGGGTGATCGCTGCGGCAAGCTGCGCGGGCATTGCCTGCTCCGCCACTTTCCGGGCATCGGCCTGACGATTGTTCATGGCATAGATGAACGCGCGGTATCGCCATGCGGCGCGGTCGCTCTTGTAGAGCAGCGGCTCCAGCATCTTTTCCGCCGCATCCACCTGCCCGGAAATGCCGAGGGAGGCGGCATAACGGCGGCGCAATTCGGCATTGTCGGGCGACCGCGCCAGGGCGGCCTGATAATCCCGCTGCGCACCCGCCTGATCGCCAGTCAGATCGCGCGCAAGGCCACGTTCCGTCAAAATGCTTGCCTCAGGAAAACCCAGCCGCTGCGCCTGGTCGAACAAGCGGACGGCTTCTGCCGGATTTTGGAGCTTAAGCATGACCCGCGCCAGCCCTGCCTTGATGCGGCCGTTTCCGCTCGCAATCGCATCGGCGCGGGCAAAGAAACCGGCGGCCCCGTGCGGGTCATCCAGCGCGAGCGCGGCTTCGCCCGCGCCGATCAGCGCATCGACATCGCGCGGGTTGGAGGCCAGCCGCGCAAGATTGCTATTGAGGTCGGCAGCACCCAGCGGCCGGACGAGGTCGGCCTGATCGGTCTGAGCAATGGCGGGGGGCGCAAGCAGAAGCGCGCAGAGAATCCAGGGAAGAGACTTAGTCACATTTCCCCCTTAACCGATGCCATGCTGAATGGGAAATCAACGCGAACAAAAAGCGCGCCGGGCCGCACTGGTTGGCCGACGACGCGCTTTCCTGCACAGGAGGCGGACGTCGCCGCCCCTGGCGTTACTGGTTGTTCTGGCGGTTGAGGAACCGGGGAATATCGACACCGGGTGCAGCATCGTCCGAACCGGCGCCGGCCGGCTTTTCCGACCCGCGCGTCAGGCCCGCCATCCGCTCGAACAGCGTGCCGCCGGTGGCTACGCGCGGCGCAGGTTGCGTCGGGGCAGGCGGGGGTGTCGGTGCGGGCGGTTCGGCATTATCGGCGCCCAGCACCAGCTCGTCCTCCTCCATATTGTCGTCGGAGAATATAGCAGCCGGCTTGGGCGGCGAGAAAGGCGTCGCAGCGGGTGTCGGCGCAGCCTGAGGCGCGACAGGCGCTGGAGTCGGTGCTGCCGGCACGTCCAGTTCCAGCGTCTCCGGCTCGGTCGGCGGCGTCGGCGCGGCCTGCTGCGGCGCGGACGTCGGGGCCGGAGCGGCAGTTGCCGGGCGCGCCGTCTGTTGCGGAACGGAAACCGACGGACGGCTCGCGAAGCTGAACGGCTGGGTCAGCGGCGCGGCCTGGCTCCCCACCTCATTGTCGATGCCGGTGGCGACCACCGACACGCGGATCTTGCCGTTGAGATTGTCGTTGAAGGCGCTGCCCCAGATGATGTTGGCATCGGGATCGACCAGTTCGCGGATATGGTTCGCGGCTTCGTCCACTTCCATCAGGCGCATGTCGTCGCCACCGACGATGGAAACGATGACGCCCTTCGCGCCGCGCATCGACACGCCGTCGAGCAGCGGATTGGCGATCGCCTTTTCCGCCGCCTGAAGCGCACGGCCATCGCCCTCCGCTTCGCCAGTACCCATCATCGCCTTGCCCATTTCGCCCATCACCGACCGCACGTCGGCGAAGTCGAGGTTGATGAGGCCCGGCATGATCATGAGGTCGGTGATCGACCGCACGCCCTGTTGCAACACTTCGTCCGCCATCTGGAACGCTTCCTTGAAGGTCGTGTTCGGATTGGCGATCAGGAACAGATTCTGGTTCGGAATGACGATCAGCGTGTCGACATGCTTCTGCAATTCCTCGATGCCGCTTTCCGCCGACTTCATGCGGCGATTGCCCTCGAAGGTGAAGGGCTTGGTCACGACGCCAACGGTCAGGATACCGCGATCGCGCGCAGCCTTCGCGATGACCGGGGCAGCGCCGGTGCCGGTGCCGCCGCCCATGCCGGCCGTGATGAAGCACATATGCGCACCGTTGAGCGCCTCTTCGACCGAGGCGATGGTTTCTTCCGCGGCCGCCTTGCCGATTTCCGGACGCGACCCCGCGCCCAGGCCTTCGGTGATCTGCGGGCCAAGCTGGATACGACGTTCGGCGGGCGAGCTGTTAAGCGCCTGCGCGTCGGTATTGGCGACGATGAAATCGACACCCTCGACCGAAGCGGCAATCATGTTGGCGATGGCATTGCCACCCGCGCCGCCGACACCGATTACCGCGATGCGCGGTTTCAGTTCGTCCACATGGGGCGGGCTGATCTCAATGCTCATATATTCTGCTCCCTCAGCTTCCTCGTCAGGAAGCGACATCGTCATCATTCGTTAACACCAGAAAATAGGGGATTCACCACCTAATTTCGTCTTCGCCAAAAATCGTTCAGTAGTTCGCCTTGATCGCGCGCATCATGCGTTGCCACCAGAGCGGCGTTCCCAGCCGATGCACGGTCTGCGGCGCGGGCGCCATCGTGCGGAGATCAACCGGGTTGGAATGACCGTAAAGCGCCAGCCCCGCCAAGGTTGCAAAGGCCGGACCACTATGCGCTTCGGGCATGGCGGACAGGCCGCGGGGGCGACCGATCCGCACCGCGCGCCCCAGCGCGCCCTGCGCATAGTCGGCAATGCCCTTCATTTCCGCGCCGCCGCCGGTCAGCACCACCTGCCGACCGGTCGAATTGAAGCCCATGCCGGCCAGTGCCGCATTCACTTCGGTCATGATCTGGTTCAGTCGTTCGCAAATCACGCCGACCAGCGCCGCGCGCGTGATCTTGCCGCCTTCCGCATTGGGACCGGCCGCCTGACCCGGAACGGCGACGTCGCCATGGGGCGGCGCGATCTCGATCATCTCGCGAAAATCGCGCGGATTCTGCATTGCCGAGCCGTAGAAACATTTGATCCGTTCCGCCTGGCTACGGCGAATGCCGAAGGAAGAAGCGATATCGTCGGTAATGTCCGATGCACCCATGGGGATCGAATGCAATCCGACCAGCATGCCCCCTGCATAAAGCGAGACATTGGTTACGCCCGCGCCCATTTCCACCAGCGCGACGCCCAGGTCGCGTTCTTCCTCAGACAGGCAGGCAAGGCCCGTCGCGATGGGCGAGGCGACGATGGAATTGACGTTGAGATACGCCCCGCGCACGCACAGGTCGAGATTGGCGAGAGGCGCGCCATCGGCCAGGACGACGTGGATATCGACGCCCAGCAGGTCGGCATGCATGCCCAGCGGCTTCTTGACCGGCACCTTGCCATTGATGGTGAAGCAGGTCGGCTGGGCATGGAGGACGATGCGGCCGTCAGGGTCGATGCCCTGTTGCCCGGTCGTCAGCAGATCGTCGATATCGGGCTGCTCAATGCGATAGCCGCCCATGTCGCGTTCGACCGTGACGACGTCGCTGACTAGGCTGCCACCCGAAAAGCTGACCCACACATCCTCGATATTGGTGCCAGCGACGCGCTCGGCCTGCTCGACGGTTTCGCGCACGGCCAGTTCGGTGCGCTCCATATCCGCGATGAAGCCGCGCCGGACGCCCCGACTTTCCCGCTGGCCCGTGCCCAATATCGCCAGTTCACCCGTATCGGTGCGCCCGGCGATCAGCGCGGACACTTTCCAGGAACCGATGTCGACGGCCGTGATAAGCTTTTCGACCTTGGGCTGCGGCATGGCGCTCAGCCCTCCTCGCCGCTCGACGATGCGGCGGCGCTGGCGGCACCCTCCATCGGCTTTTCCTCCACGCGGCCCTGCGGCAGGCGCAGGACGAACCGATCGGGGTCGCGCATATCGAAGCGGACGATGCCCCGTCCGAGCAGCCGATTGACCCCGTCCATCCGGGCGAAATTGACCAGCGCGGACGCCGATTGCGTGTCACCTTCCGGCAGGGACAGCGTCTCGCCCGACTGGAAGCGCAGGTCCCAGCGGCGATTGCCGACCCAGGTCGCGCCAGCCAGCATAGGTTTAAGCGCGGGCGCATTTTCCATCAGCTTGTTGAGGCCGGCGGTCTGCCGGTTCGCGTTCGGCCCAACGACCAGCGGCAGGTCCGGCATCGCGCTGGCGGAAACCGATTGCAGCACCACGCCCGAGACGTCGATCAGGTGCAACTGCCCGTCATGCTGCCACACGGCGACCGGATCACGCTCGACGATATCGACTACCAGCGTGTCGGGCAGGCGACGCGAAATGCGCGCATCCTTGACCCAGCCGAGTTTCAGCATCTGCTGGCGCACATGGGGCAGGTCGAGCGACAGCATGGATCGGTCCACCTGGCCCAGCGCGATATTATAGACCGGCAGTTCGTCCATGCGCTCGACCCCGCGCACCTCGACCTTCTCCACCTCGAACCCGGCACGCGCGGCCATGTCGGCCGCCTGCTGACGCGCGACGTCCGGCAGGCCCAGATAGATGGAGATGGCGACCAGGATCGCGCCGAAAATGCCCACAATGGCCCAGCTCGCCATGCGCTGGAGCGTAGCTTCGCTGACCGGAAGATGCTCGATCAGCTTGTCGACCCAGCTTTGCCGCTTGAGCGATCGCCCGCGGCCGCCACGGCCAGCGACACTGCCCTTGCTGCTCATGCGGGCAGTGCCGCCGCGCCTTATTCGTGCTTCAGCCATGCCCCTGCCCCGTCCTGTTTGCCGCCCCGGCGCGGTTCAGCGCCTCCTCCACGATCGTTTCGACCAGTGTCGCATAGTCGATGCCCAGCTTCGCCGCCTGTTCAGGCACCAGACTGAGCGGCGTCATCCCCGGCTGCGTATTTACTTCCAGTAGAAAGAGGCCCTCCAGCCCGCGTTCATCATCCCAGCGGAAATCCGCGCGCGATGCACCCTTGCAGCCGAGCAGCTGGTGGGCGCGCAGCGCGATCGCCTTGCAGGCTTCGCTGATCTCGGCGGGAATATCGGCCGGGCAGACATGCTCCGTCATGCCATCGGTATATTTGGCGTCAAAGTCGTAAAAGCCGCTCTTGGGCCGCAATTCGGTAACGAGCAACGCTTCATCCCCCAGTACGGCGGTAGTCAGCTCGCGACCGCGAATATAGGGTTCGGCCAAGAGTTCGGGGAAATCCTGCCACGGTCCCACGGCATCGCGGGCGATCGGATTGCCATAATTGCCTTCGTCCGTGACGATGGCGACGCCCACGGAGCTGCCTTCGTTGACGGGCTTGAGCACATAGGGACGCGGCAGCGGATCGGCGGTGAAAAGGCTTTCGCTCTCCACGATATGGCCGCCGGGCATGGGAATGCCATGCGGCACCAGCGCCTGCTTGGTCAGCTGCTTGTCGATCGCGATGACGGAGGTGGCAAGGCCGCTATGGGTGTAGATGAGGCCCATAAGGTCCATCATGCCCTGCACCGTGCCATCTTCACCGGGAACGCCGTGCAGCGCATTGAAAACCACGTCCGCCTGCGTTTCCGCGAGCCGCTGCGCCACGTTGCGGTCCATGTCGATCCGCGTGACCCGATGGCCGCGCGATTCCAGCGCCTTGGCGACGCCTTCGCCGCTCGACAGCGACACCGGCCGCTCTGCCGACCAGCCACCCATCAGGACGGCGACATGCCATGGGCCGCGCGTCATGCGATTTGCTCCAGACTAAAACCGTTCGGGCTGAGCTTGTCGAAGCCCTGCCCTTCTCGAAGAAAAGTGCAACCCTTCGACAGGCTCAGGGCGAACGGGTTGAGAGTATCGTTCATTTGCTCAACCCCACGCGCTGGATTTCCCATTCCAGCTCGATCCCGCTCTTGTCCCGGACGCGGCGGCGGACCTCCTCACCCAGCGCTTCGATATCGCTGCTGGTGGCGTCGCCGGTGTTGAGCATGAAATTGGTATGCTTCTCGCTCACCTGCGCGCCGCCGATCTGGAGCCCGCGACAGCCGGCCTCGTCCACCAATTGCCAGGCCTTGTGACCATCGGGATTCTTGAAGGTCGAGCCGCCCGTTTTGCTGCGCAGCGGCTGGCTTTCCTCGCGCGCGGCGGCGATGCGGTCCATTTCCGCCTGGATCGCGGCCGGTTCGCCGTTATGGCCGCGGAAGGTCGCGCTGACCACGATCGCGCCGTCGGTCAGATTGGAGTGGCGATAGCTATAGGCAAGGTCGCGGTTGAGCAGCGTCACCTGCTCTCCCGATCGCAACACCACCTCGCATTCCAGCAGGATATCGGCCGTTTCGCGCCCATAGGCGCCGCCATTCATGCGGACGAAGCCTCCCACCGTGCCGGGAATGGAGCGCAAAAATTCAAGGCCCGCAATGCCCGCATCGCGCGCGGTTGACGACACGAGGATGCCCGATGCGCCCGCACCGCAGACCAGGCTTGTTTCGTCCTGCCGATCGACCTTCGCGAAGGCTTTGCCAAGGCGCACGACGACGCCCGGCACGCCGCCGTCCCGCACGATCAGGTTGGAGCCAAGGCCCAGCGCCATGACCGGCATGTCGGGGTCAAGCTGCGCCAGAAAGTCGGACAGATCGTCGGCATCCTGCGGCTCGAACAACCACTGCGCCGTGCCGCCTGTCTTGAACCAGACGAGCGGCGCGAGCGGCGCATCAGGCTTGAGCACGCCGCGGACAGCAGGAAGGGCAAGAGCCGTCATCAAGGCCGCATGCCCCACAGGCTCATCCATTTCTTCATGGCGCTGAGGCCAGCTTCATTCGCCTGGGCTGCGGCGATATTGCCTTCGACCTGGCGCTGCGCCGCCTCCACCATGTCACGCGCGGCTTCCACGCCCTGCATCTGCGCGTCGATCATGCGCTTCTGCATTTCCAGGCCCACGGCAAAAAGCTCGAACATCAGGCGGTTTCCTTGCACTTAGCCGCAATGGCGGGGGCGAGGCCCGCCGCCCATTTGGTGATATCGCCCGCCCCCAGGCAGACGATCATGTCATCGGGCTGAAGATCGGCGGCAAGCTGCGTGGCAAGGTCATCCGCATCGGCAACGGTCGCGGCATGGCGATGTCCGCGCCGCTTCAGACCCGCGACCAGCGCCGCGCTGTCGACGCCCTCTATCGGCGGCTCGCCCGCGGCATAGACGGGCGCGGCATAGACGATGTCGGCGTCATTGAACGCCTGTTGAAACTCATCCATCAGGTCGCGCAATCGGGTGAAACGATGCGGCTGGACGACCGCGACGACGCGGCCCAGCGCCCCTTCGCGCGCGGCGGCGAGCACGGCCTTGATCTCGACCGGATGGTGGCCATAATCGTCGATCACGGTTGCGACGCCATCGCCGACCGAGACCTCCCCCACCTTGGTGAAGCGCCGTTTCACGCCGCCGAATTTTTCAAATCCGGTGCAGATGACGCCATGCGTGATGCCCAGTTGCAGGGCGACGCCGATCGCGGCCAGACTGTTCGACACATTATGCTTGCCCGGCATTGGCAACATTATGTCGCTGATCTTTTCGACATGTCCGTCGCGGTCGCGGATCAGCACGTCGAACAGGTTGCCACCGGGCACCGGCCGCACATTCTCCCCGCGAATATCGGCCTGCGCCGAAAATCCATAGGTGACGATGCGCCGGTCCTGCACGCGCGGCAGGATCGCCTGCACTTCGGGATGATCGAGGCATAGCAGCGCCGCACCATAGAAGGGCACATTGCCGACAAATTCGACGAAGGCGTCCTTCACGCGATCGAAGCTGCCATAATGGTCGAGATGCTCAGGATCGATATTGGTGACGACCGCGATGGTGCCGTCCAGCCGCAGGAAGCTGCCGTCGCTTTCGTCGGCTTCCACCACCATCCAGTCGCTATTGCCCAGACGCGCGTTGGAGCCATAGCTGTTGATGATGCCGCCGTTGATGACGGTCGGATCGACGCCGCCCGCATCCAGCAGCGCCGCGATCATCGACGTGGTCGTGGTCTTGCCGTGCGTGCCGGCAACCGCGACGGTGGATTTGAGGCGCATCAATTCGGCCAGCATTTCCGCGCGGCGGATGACGGGCACCCGGGTTTCGAGCGCCAGTTCGACTTCGGGATTGCCGCGCTTGATCGCGGTCGAGGTCACGACCACGGCGGCATCGCCCAGATTTTCGGCCTTGTGGCCGATCATCACCCTGATCCCCTTGGCCCGCAGCCCTTCCACGACATAGCCTTCGGCGACGTCGGACCCCTGCACGCTATAGCCCAGATTATGCATGACCTCGGCGATGCCGGACATGCCGATGCCGCCGATGCCGATGAAATGGATCGTGCCGATGTCGGTGCCGACACCCTTCATGCGGGAACTCCCTGGAGATTGAGCGTAGTGGGCGTGGGGCCGACCTTGACCGGATCATTCATGATCGGCGCGCGGCCAATGCTTTCCAGCAGGTCCGCCATGTCGCGCGCGGCGTCGGGGCGGCCGCAATTCCAGGCGCGCTTGGCCGCGTTCTGGAGCGCGCCCGGCTCCATCGCCATCTTCTGCATCTGCTTGGCCAGCTCGATGGCGGTGAAGCGGCTTTGCGGGATCGTCCGCGCACCGCCAGCCTGCGTCATTTCACGGGCGTTGGCGGTCTGATGGTCGTCCATGGCGCTCGGCAGCGGGACAAGGATGGCGGGCCTGCCCGCGCAGGTCAGTTCCGCCAGCGTCGACGCGCCGGCGCGCGCGATCACCAGATGCGACCAGCCCAGCTTTTCGGGCACATCGTTAAAATAGGTGGCCAGGTCGGCGGGGATTTCCATCTCCGCATAGGTCTTGCGCACGCGCTCAATATCCTCGGCGCGGCATTGCTGCGTCACCTGCAAGCGGCGGCGCAGCGCGACCGGCAGCATCGACAGGCCTTCGGGCACCACGCTGGACAGGATGGACGCGCCCTGGCTGCCGCCGATGACGAGCACGCGAAACACGCTTTCGTCGGTCAGCGCGGGAAACTCCTCCTCGCGCAACTGCTTGACTTCCTCGCGCACGGGATTGCCGATCAGATGCACCTTGCCGGCGTGCCGGGATTTCAGGCGCGCAACATCAGGATAGGCGGTGGCGATGGCATCCACTCGCCCGGCAAGCAGGCGATTGACCCGGCCCAGTACGGCATTTTGTTCATGGATGGCGGTCGGAATGCCGTCCGCCAAGGCTCCCAGCAGCGCGGGCATGGCGGGATAGCCGCCAAAGCCGACCACGGCGGTCGGGCGGAAGGTTTCGTTGAGGCGGCGAGCCATGGCGCGCCCGGCGAGGATCGCCTTCACCGCGCCCGGCCAGCTTGCCGGGTTCTTCGTCATCCGGCCCGCCGGCATGACATGGACCTGCGCGCTTTCGAAAATGCCGGGTATCTTAGCGCCGCGCTCATCGGTGACGAGGGCGACATGATGGCCGCGCGCCATCAGTTCCTGTGCCACCGCATGGGCGGGTATCATGTGACCCCCCGTCCCGCCGGCGGCGAGGACGAAGTGACGGGAAATGCTCATCGACCACTCCATTTGACCACCGTGTGCCGGCCCATGAAGGGATTGCGCCGCGTGAAGGCGAGCAGCAGGCCGACCCCGATGCAAAGCGCCAGCATAGAGGAGCCGCCATAGCTGATAAAGGGCAGCGTCATGCCCTTGGACGGAAATATCTGCGCATTGACGCCCATGTTGATGATCGCCTGCAACCCGAACTGGGTGGTGAGGCCGGCCGCGGCCAGGATGGTGAAGACGTCTTCTTCGTCCAGCAGGCGCAGCAGCACGCGCACGATGATGGCGAGGTACACGCAGGCGATGGCGATGCAGGCGAGCAGACCGAATTCTTCGCCGATGACGGAAAAGATATAGTCGGTATGCGCTTCGGGCAGGCGGAACTTGTTGAGGCCACCGCCCGGCCCAACACCGGTGAAACCGCCATGGGTAATGGTGCGGAAGGCCAGATCGGTCTGATCCGGGCCGGTGTCCATCTGAACGCCGATCCCCAGAAAGTCGTTGATGCGTTGGCGGCCATTCTCATAGAACATGTAGACGGCGACCAAACCCGCGAGGCCCGCGCCGCCCAGCATCGCGATCCAGCGCATTTCCAGACCCGACAGCAGCAAGAGCGCGCCCCAGCAGGCCATGAAGATCACCGTCTGCCCGAAGTCGGGCTGGCGCATCAGGACGGCGGAAATCAGAAGCGTCAGAGCACCGGTCAGCTGAATGACAGGAAGCTTCTGGTCCTTCGCCCGCAGCGACAGCAGCCAGGCAAGCGTAACCACATAGGCGGGTTTCAGAAATTCGGACGGCTGGAAGCGGAAACCTGGCAGGTCGATCCAGCGCCGCGCGCCGTTCACGGTCGACCCCAGGATCGGCACGAACAGCAGCATCAGGAAGAAGAAGGCGCAGAGGAAAATGGCGAGCCGCCGCGCCTGCGGCCGGGGCAGCATGGAAATGACCAGCATGATCGGCAGGCCGATCATCACCCACATCAGCTGGCGATAGAAATAGAGAAGCGGATTGACCGCGATGTCGGCCGTCGACCGGTCGATCGCGGCGACGGGGGACGCGGCGGCGACCGCGACCAGCCCGATCGCCATCAGCGTCACGATCAGCGACAACAGAACGCGGTCGATTTCCCAGAACCAGATGGCAAGCGCGGTGCGTTCGCGCGGAACCGTGCGGGTGCGAAAACCCTTCACCAGTTCACCGGCCTTCGACATCCCTGTTCCCCTCTTGCTCATCGCCCCTTAAGTCTTTCCTATTCCAGCGCCGCGACGGCCGCGGCGAAGGCATCGCCGCGCGCTTCGAAATCGCGAAACTGGTCGAAACTGGCGCAGGCCGGCGACAACAGCACGACGTCGCCCGGCTGCGCGATGCGCGCCGCGCGGCGGACGGCGGCGCTTAGCATTTCGCTGTCTTCCACCGCCATATGCGGGCGCAGCAGATCGGCGAACATATGCCCCGCTTCGCCGATGGTGTAGGCGTGGGCGACGTTGCCGAAATGGGGGGCGCATTCGTCGAGATTGTCGGACTTGGCGACCCCGCCCAAGATCCAGTGGATGCGCGGCTTTCCATCCTTGGCCGGCCATGCGGCGAGCGCCGGCGCGGTGGAGGCGGCGTTGGTCGCCTTGCTGTCGTTGACGTAGAGCACGCCGTTGAGGGTACGGACCGCCTGCATGCGGTGGGGGAGCGAGGCGTAGCTGGCTAGCGCGTTGGTGATGGTCGACTCGTCAATCCCGAGCGCTTTTGCGACGGCGATGGCGACAGCTGCATTTTGTGCGTTATGTGGCCCCTGGAGCGAGGGCCACCCGAGCTGGTCGGTGGTTTCGATGTCCGATGAGGCAACTGCGATGACGCCTGCCCCTTCGCCGGCGCGCTGGACGGAAGCAAAGATGGACCGGCTTGGCTCATCCTCTGTGGTAATCACCGCTGTCTGGCAGGCCGATTGCATCGAGAACAACCGCGCCTTCGACGCCACATAGCCCTCAAACCCATCGTAGCGATCCAGATGATCCGGCGTGATGTTGAGCAGCACGGCAACGTCGCAGTCCAGACTGTGGGTCAGGTCGATCTGGTAACTGGACAATTCCAGCACATAGATACCCACGCCATGGAGGTTGGGTTCCAGCGGTGGCTGGCTGAGGATCGGCAGGCCGATATTGCCGCCCATGACCGTGGGATAGCCCGCCTGTTCGAGGATGTGATGGATGAGCGCGGTGGTGGTCGACTTGCCGTTGGTGCCAGTGATGCCGACCACCTTGTGCGGCGGCAGCGTCGGGCGGGCGAGCGCGAACAATTCGATGTCGCCAATGATCGGCACGCCGGCCAGTCTGGCCCGCATGGCGATGGGATGCCGATTGAGCGGCACGCCCGGCGACACGACGATGCCATCGAAACCGGCGAGGTCGATCTCCATCGGATCGCCCAATTCAGCCTTTCCTTCGACCAGCGCGCGCGCCTCTTCGCGGCTGTCCCAGGCGACGACGCGCGCGCCGCTCGCCACCAGCGTCTCCACAGTAGCGAGGCCTGAGCGGGCGAGGCCGAGGACGGCGTAGGTCTTCCCTGCAAAGGCGCTGGAAACAATCATCCGCTTACCTCAGCTTCAATGTCGCCAGGCCAGCGAGCGCCAGCACGAAAGCGATGATCCAGAATCGGATCACAACGGTCGGCTCGGCCCAGCCCAGCTGCTCGAAATGATGATGAATCGGCGCCATGCGGAAGATGCGCTTGCCGGTCCGCTTGTAGAAGAAGACCTGGATGATGACGCTGAGCGCCTCCACCACGAACAGGCCGCCGATGATACCCAGCACGATTTCATGATGCGCGGTGACGGCGATCACGCCGATCGTGCCGCCCAATGCCAGGCTGCCGGTGTCGCCCATGAAAACGGCGGCGGGCGGCGCGTTGAACCAGAGGAAGGCGAGGCCCGCGCCGATGATCGCGCCGCACAATATGGTGAGGTTGCCCGCGCCCGGAACATGGGGGATGCCCAGATATTCGGCGAAGTCCGCCCGGCCGACCAGATAGACGATCAACAGGAAGGCGAGGCAGGCAATGATGACCGGCATCGTCGCCAGGCCATCCAGGCCATCGGTGAGGTTCACCGCATTGCCGAAGGCAACGATGACGAAGGCGGCAAAACAGAAATAGAAGGGACCAAGCTCGATCGCGGGGCCGTTGTAGAAAGGCACATAGAGCGCGGTATTGCCATGCTGATTGACGATCATCCAAGCCGCGACGCCCGCGATCAGAAATTCGAAGATCAGGCGCATCTTGCCCGACAGCCCTTTGTGGCTGGCCTTCGTCACCTTGTCATAATCGTCCAGAAAGCCGATCGCGCCGAACCCCAATGTCACGAACAGGCACGCCCAGACATAGATGGACGACAGGTCCATCCACAGCAGCACGGACGCCACCATCGACGTCAGGATCATGAGCCCGCCCATGGTCGGCGTGCCCCGCTTGGCGAGGTGCGTCTGCGGCCCGTCGTCGCGGATCGGCTGCCCCTTGCCCTGGCGCACGCGCAGCCAGCCGATGAATTTGGGACCGATCACCAGGCCGATGACAAGCGCGGTCGCGATCGCCGCGCCCGCGCGAAAGGACAGGTAGCGGATCAGGTTGAAGATACCCGCGAAGTCAAGGGTCTGGGCGAGCCAGTAGAGCATCAGTTCGTTTCTCCGTCGCGGACGGCCTGACCCAGGGCGGCGACCAGGCGCGACAGCCCGATGCCATTGGACCCCTTGACCAATATCGCGTCGCCCGCGCGCATTTCTTTTTCAATGAGGGGGATGGCGCTCGCAGCGTCAGGCACATGGGCATAGGCCATAGTGCCTTCGAGCGCGTCGGCCAGCGGCGCCATTTCCGCGCCCACCAGCACCGCAAAATCAACCGCGCCATCGGCCAGAGGCTTGGCCAGCCCGGCATGAAGATCGGCGCTGGCGCTGCCCAGTTCGCGCATGCCGCCCAGCACCGCGATGCGCCGATCGGCGGCTTCGCGGCCCAGTTGCTTCAACGTTGCGGCCATGGACAGCGGGTTGGCGTTATAGCTTTCGTCGATCAGTAAGGCTTCGCCGCCCGCGACCGGCAGGATGCGGCGCTCCCCCCGGCCCGGCAGCCCCGGCATTTCGGCGAGCGCAAGCCCGGCCGCCGCCAGATCGCCGCCCACCGCCTCGACCGCCGCCAGCACGGCAAGCGCATTGGACACCCAATGATCGCCGGGCGCAGCGACGGTAAAGCACAACTCCGCGTCGGGTAGGCGCGCCGTCACCAGCGTGCCGCCATTGGGCGCAGGCACCGTTTCAAGCGCATGCACATCGGCCTGCGGGCTCATGCCAAAGGTCAGGATGCGCGCCGCGTGGCGCTCCGCCTTGTTATACAGCGTCGCGACATGCAGGCTGTCATAGGGAATGATGGCGGTGCCGCCCGGCTCCAGCCCCTCGAAAATCTCCGCTTTGGCCTCAGCAATTTTCGCCTCGGTCCCGAAAAATTCGATATGGGCAGGTGCGATCGCCGTGACGATCGCGGCATGGGGCCGCACCTGCCGGGTCAGCGCGGACAATTCGCCGGCATGGTTCATGCCCATCTCGAAAATGCCATAGGCGCTTTCGCGCGGCATGCGCGCCAGGCTGAGCGGCACGCCGACATGGTTGTTGTAGCTTTTGACCGACCGATGCGCCTGCCCTGGCGCGGCGCGATCCAGCGCCAGATACAGCGCCTCCTTCGTGCCGGTCTTGCCGACCGATCCGGTGACGCCGATGACCTTGCCGTCCATGCGCCGGCGCGACGCGACGCCGAGTGCCTGAAGCGCGGCGGTGCTGTCGGTCACGCGAATATGGGGATGGCCGATCGCGTCGCTGACGATCGCGCCTGCCGCCCCTTGCGCGAACGCCTGGTCGACGAAGCGATGACCGTCGGTCGCCTCCCCCTTCATCGCGACGAACAGGTCGCCCGGCTTCACTTCGCGGCTGTCGAACGCGACTCCCGAAACGACGAACGGCGCCGACGCGGCGCCGCCTGTGGCCTCGGCAATCTCAGCAGAGGTCCAGAGGTCGCTCACCCCGCGCACTCCCGCGCGACGGTGACATCGTCGAACGGCAGGACGCGGTCGCCGATAATCTGGCCCTGCTCATGGCCCTTGCCGGCCAATAGCACGATGTCGTCCGCGCCCGCCTGCGCGATGGCTGCGGCAATGGCGTCGCGGCGGCCGCCAATTTCCTGCGCGTGCGGCGCGCCCGCCAGCACGGCGGCGCGAATGGCGCTCGGCTCTTCGGACCGGGGATTGTCGTCGGTGACGATCACATGATCGGACAGGTCGGCCGCGACCTTGCCCATTTGCGGGCGCTTGCCGGCGTCGCGATCGCCGCCCGCGCCGAACAGGGTGATGAGCCGCCCTTTTGTATGCGGGCGGAGCGCCTCGACCGCGGCGCGCAGCCCATCGGGCGTATGCGCATAGTCGACATAGACAGGCGCGCCTGTCCGGCTGATCACCGCACGCTCCAGCCGGCCGCGCACGGGCTGCACCCGGCCGAGCAGTTCCATGACCCTGGCGGTATCGCCGCCGGTCGCGATCACGAGGCCGGCAGCGGTCAGGGCATTGGCGGCCTGATAGGCGCCGATCAGCGGAAGGTTCACCTTGTAAAGCGTGCCATCGGCCTCGACTTCCAGCGTCTGGCCCAACTGAGTCGGGGTGCGGTTGGCAAGCTGCAAAGCACGCCCCTGCACCCCGACGCTCAGCACACGAAGCCCCCGCTTCGTAGCCCGCGCGATCGCCTTGTCCGACCAGTCGTCGTCCGCCCAGATGACGGCGCTGCCCTGCGGCGCGACGACCTCGTCAAACAGCCGCATCTTGGCGTCAAAATAGCTGTCCATGTCGCCATGATAGTCGAGATGATCGCGCGACAGGTTGGTGAAGGCGCCGGCGAGCACAGGCAGTCCTTCGGTGCGATACTGGTCGAGGCCATGGCTCGATGCCTCGAACGCGGCATGGGTGATGCCTTCGCGGCGCAGCCCGGCCATATTGGCGAGGAAGGTGACGATGTCGGGCGTGGTAAGGCCGGTCGACACCTGATCGACCGAGGTGGTGACGCCCAATGTCCCGATCGAAGCCGCATTATGGCCCATCATGCGCCAGAGCTGACGGGCAAGTTCGACCGTGCTGGTCTTGCCATTGGTGCCGGTGACGGCGACCGTCACATCGGGGAACGGCGCAAAGAAGCGCGCCGCAAGCTGGGCGAACAGCTGACGGGGATTGGCGGCGGCGATATGGATCGCCCCGTCGACAAGAGCTTCGGGCCGCGCGACGACGGCGATGGCGCCGGCCCGCACGGCGTCGGGAATATAGTCTTCACCGTTGACGCGCTGGCCCTGGAAAGCGCCAAAGATGGTCCCCGGTGCGACCTTTCGATTGTCGATGGCAAAACCCGTCACGGACGTGTCGAGGCCGCCAGCGGCGCTTACCGCTTTGGCGACCTCGGCATCCAGCTCCTCGATAAGCGACCCGAGGCGCATTATTCCTTCTCCTTCTGACCGTGAAGCAGCGGCATCAGATCGGAAATATCGACGTCGCGCCGCTCGTCCGGCATGATGCCCAGCATCGGCCCCGTCCGCTCGATCACGCGCTTCACCACGGGTGCGGCCGTCCAGGCAGCCGTGCGCAGGCCGAACTGGCCCGTCGCCTCATCCATGATGGCGACGACGACATAGCGGGGATTGTCCATCGGGAAAGCAGAAGCAAAAGTCGTCACCAGCGAAGTCTTGTTATAGCGGCCTTCCTGGGGCTTTTCGGCCGAACCCGTCTTGCCGCCCACCCGGAATCCCTTGGCGTCGGCGCTTCGCCCCGTACCGGCTGACACGATCATCCGCAACAGTTGCCGCATCCGCGCGCTGGTGGCGGCGGAAAAGACGCGGCGACCCTGCGGTACATCCTGCGGGCGCAGCTTGCGCACGGTGGCGGGGCGCCACATGCCGCCATTGACCAGCGCTGCATAGGCGGTGGCAAGGTGCAGCGGCGTCACAGCGATGCCATGGCCATAGGACACGGTCATGCTGGTGATGCGCCCCCAGTTGGACGGCCAAAGCCCGCCTGCGCGCTCATTGAATTCGATCGGCGCGCGCTGATCAAAGTCTAGGCTGCGGAACAACTTCTGCAGCGGCTCGGCGCCCATTTTGTCAGCGATGCGCGCGGTGCCGATGTTAGAGCTGTGCACCAAAATTTCCGGCACGTTGATCCAGCGACCGAGCGGATGGTCGTCCTTGATCCGGAAGCCGGCGACGGCGAGCGGCGCGGTGGCGTCATACCGCTCGCTCATCGAGGTGACGACGCCGGCGTCCATGGCCGCGGCGATCGAAAGCGGCTTGAAGGCGGAACCAAGCTCGTAACGCGCCTGAACCATATGGTTGCAGAGCGGTGATTCGGAACAGCGCTTGCCCGCGTAATTTTGCAGCTTGTTGGGATCGAACACCGGGATCGACGCCATGGCGATGACTTCGCCGGTATTGACGTCCAGGATGATGCCCCCCGCGCCCTTGGCGCGGGTCTGGACCAGCTGGGTGTAGAGCTCGCTTTCGAGCGCGCCCTGAACCCGGCTGTCGATGGAAAGGGCGAAGGGCTTGCCGCGCAGCGCCGGGTCGATCAGCCGATCGTTGAAGGCGGCCTCCGCGCCCATGCCGCCTACGCCCTTGCTATTGGGGGCGAAGCCCAGAATATGCGCTGCAAGCGTGCGTTGTGGGTAGAGCCGCTCCTTCTCGCGCGGAAATTCGATGCCGATCTCCCCCAGCGCGTTCACCGCCGCCACCTGTTCGGGCAGAGCACGGCGACGCAGATAGGCCCAGCCCTTGCCCGTCAGCTTCTTGTAAAAGGTCGCTTCGGATTCATCGGGGAAGATTTCGTGCAAATTGCGGGCAAGTTCGACGGGTTCGCCGATCAGCTTCGAGGGCCGCACCGAAACGGAATAGGCGTCCATGGTCCGCGCCAGCGGTACGCCGTTGCGATCCACGATGTCGGCGCGCGCGGGCACGAATGGCCCGAGCGCCCCGTCCCCGCCCGTCCCATGCGCAAAAATACCGACCCAGAAGAGCCGGCCGATCAATATGGTGGTGATGGCGAGGAACAGGATGAGCAACAGCATCAACCGGTTATGCGCCATGGCGGTGAGGTTGACCCTCTGCCGCCCTGCGCGCGGGCCGCCGGGCTGAACGATGATCGTCGCCATCAGCGCGCGCCTTTGCGTTTTTCGCGGTCGGCCCGCGCCGTCAGATCCCCCAAAGTGCTGTCGTCCAGCAGCTTGGCGTCCAGCATCGCCATCCGCTCCGCCTTGCGCGCGATCGGATTGGGTTTCGACACATCGGCGTCCGCCTTCGCCTGAACTACGGCGGGCTTTGGGGCAGGCTTGGGCAACTTGTCGACATTATCGGCCGCATGGGCTTCGCGAATGATCGCGATGTCGCTGCGAATCTGGGTCGCCGCAGGACTTTCGGGGGTCTTTTGCGGAGCGGACGGAAGATCGGCCGGGGTTTCAACCATCGCCACCATCACCGGGGGCGCGACATAGTCCGGGCCATTGGGCTGCACGCCGTCCAGCTGCGCCAGTGCCCTTTCCCCCTCCAGATATTGCTGCGCGGTGGGCGTGGCGTAGAGAAAGTCATGCTGGTTCCAGCTTTCAAGCTGGCGCATGGAAGCGCGCGCGCTGAATTCCGTTTCCAAATAGCGAATGTCGGCTTTCGTGGCGGCGATCTGCGAACGCACGCGCATCAATTCGTTGCGTTCAGTCGCAACCTTGAGCGACACCATATATGCGCCCAGCGCGCCGAGCGCGACCAGAATCACCCAGATGAGGCTCTGCAATCTCTTGACGGCGATCATGCGTGGCTACTCCGGGGCGACGAGGGGGCGGGTGAAAGCCGGGACGGCGCGGCGGTGCGGACGGCGCTGCGCAGCGTGGCGGAACGGGCGCGGGGGTTGCGCGCCAGTTCCGCGTCGCCAGCGCGCACGGGCTTGGCCGGCTTGGCGAAGGTCGGCTGCGGCCCGGCGGTGCGTTCGGGCAGATGTCGCGATCCCGCACCCTCGCCACCGCTGCGATTGCGCAGGAACTGCTTGACGATACGGTCCTCCAGACTGTGGAAGGTCACGATCGCAAGGCGCCCGCCTTCCTCCAGCAGCTCTTCAGCCGCCTCAAGTCCGCGCTCCAACTCCTCCAGCTCGCGATTCACGTGAATACGGATCGCCTGAAAGGTGCGGGTCGCCGGGTCCTTCTTGTCATGCGGCTTGTGCCCCAGCGCCTTGCGGACCACCGCGGCCAGCTGCGCCGTGCGCTCCAGCGGACGGGCCTCCACGATGGCGCGCGCGACCCGGCGCGAACGCGGCTCTTCGCCATAGCGGTAGATGACGTCGGCAATATCCTCTTCCGGGGCGGTGTTGAGGAAATCGGCCGCGCTCATGCCGCCCTGGCTCATCGTCATGTCGAGTGGACCGTCAGCCTGGAAGGAAAAGCCGCGTTCGGGCCGGTCGAGCTGCATGGAGGATACGCCAATGTCGAGCGTAACGCCCGCCACGCGATCGACATCGCGTTCCGCCAGCAATTGCGCCATGCGCGAAAATTCGCCGGGAATGAGCGTGATACCATGCGCGTCGGCCAGCGCCTTCCCCTCGCGGATCGCGTCGGGATCGCGGTCGAAGGCAAAGACCCGCGCCCCGGCCTTGGCCATGGCACTGCTATAGCCGCCCGCGCCGAAGGTGCCGTCGACATGAATTTCCCCCGGCGCAATCGCCAGGGCGTCCAGCACCTCGTCGAGCAGTACGGGGATATGGGGCGCGGCGCTCACTTGCCGCCTCCGGCCGTGCGCTGGTCCAGCCAGCGGCGGACCTTGTTGCGGATCAGCGCAGGACGATCGGGGCTTTCGACCAGAGCCTCGGGCTTCCAGATCTGGAAATAGCGACCCACGCCGTAGAAAAACACCGCGTCCGTGATGCCGGCCTCTTCCTTGATATCGGGGTGCAGGAAGAATCGGCCGCCATCGTCGAAATTTACGTCCTCGATCGTGCCGAGTCGGTTTTCGCGCTCCAGGTCGGCATTGAAATCGCGACCGGCCTCATAGGCCTGACGCTCCAGCTTCTCGACCTCGTCGAACAGGAATTGCTTGTGCGACAGGCCAAAGCCGGTGGCGCAGCCATTGTCGAAGTGGACGGACAGGCACAGGCGGTTCTGCCCGCCGCTAGCCTGGGCCACCAGCTTGCGCATCTCCAGGGGCAGCACGAAACGGCCTTTGCCGTCCGCGACGCTGAACGCGTTGCCCGAATAGAGAATGACGTCCGACACCCTGAAATTGGCCCCTTTTGACTGGGACGCAGGCCGCCCTTTGCCGGAATCGCGAACAGACAATCCGACACCACAGGACTGCACAAAGCCTGACGAACCCCAATGCCGGTTTTCCTACCAAGCATGGGGCCGACTGAAAAGGGAAAAGTCGGGAGAGGATGGGAAAAGCTGGTCAAAAATGGGTTAGACTGATTTTGCTCGCTTTCCTGACCAAGTTTTCACTTTTTGTTCCTGATCTCTACGGCGAAAATGCTGGCGCAGCAATGCCCCACCCAATAATGCCCAGCCTGTCCCGACCAGAGTCGCCCATCGCAGCGCGATCGTCAGGTCGGCTGGCCCACGCATCCAGGGACGGGCCTCAGGAGCGGAGGCGCCGAGCCAGTGGAGCATGACGGCCGGTGTATCGGCCGACCAGAAGCGGGGATTGAGGGGCTGCGCCGGGTCGGCCAGCCAGAGCCGGTCGTCGATCATATCAGCGTCCCCCATGATCCGCACCCACCCGCGCCCCACTGGCTGTGGCGGTACTGCTTGACCATGCGGCAACCAGGCGCCCGATACCGTCATCAGCCGACCGTCGGCCAGGAAATGACGCACCTCCAGCGGCTGCAACCGGCCAGGAACAAAGCCCCAATGGGCCAGCAATGGCGCAAGCGGGGTCGTCGACGGCGCCCGGCGGCGATCGCCGAGGGGTAGAGCGGAGGGCCAGCGCAACAGCGGATCGGCAAGGACCAACGCCCTGCCCCCGGCCCGCACCCAACCATCAAGCGCGACCAGCTGTTCGGGCGAAAGTGCGCGCGGCTGCGCGATCAAAAGCTGGCGCGCGCCCGTGCCAGGCAGATCGCGGGGGTCGTCAAGCGGCAGGATCGTGAAGCGGGTGCGCAGGACCGTGATGATGGGTGCATCGCGCGGTCCTTTCCCGACCGCTCCCAGCTCTTCCCAGAACAAGGGCAGCCCCGTCAGTACGGCAAGCCTGGGCCTGGCATCGACCGGCGCCAGGGGCGGCGCAGAGCCGAAGTTGAAAATCAGTCCCGCGACGGCGATCATGCCCAGGGCGGCGACCCGCCCCCGCCTGATCGGCGAATGGCGCAACCAGGCGGCCGCAACGACGAGCAGCAGCGCAATGACCGTCACGCCCAACGCCGACCAGAGCGCCAGCCGCCCTGCGGCCAGCACACAAAAGATGAGGACCGGCGCAGAGGCTCCGATCGCCGCCCATAGCAGTACGATGATGCCGCGATGCGCCAACAGAAAGCCGGCCGCCGCCATCAATGCGGCGACAGCGATGCTCCAATCCCATGGATCGGCCTGTCCGGTCTGCCAAGCCCGCCCCAATCCCGCGACCAGCACGACCATGGCCGGAAGCCATAACCCAAGAAATGCCTTCGCAGCCGCCGCCATGACGCGACCCGTCCTGCCCCCGGACATGGGATCAGTTGGGCTGACCGTCGGAATCCGAATTAAGCGGCTGCGCCGGGTCCTGATCCATCGGTTTTTTGAGATTGGGGTCGGGCTGAAGATCCGGCACGACGGGGGCCTGCTCAGCCGCTGGCTGAACGCCGAGTTCAGCCAGCGGCTCCTTGGGCGCGACGGCGTTGGTTTCCAGCGTCGGCACGGTCGGCGGCGCTAATGCCGCGTCGTCCACCCGCGCCTTTTCTATGACGATATTGGCGAGGCCTACGAGCAGGACGACGCCGGCCAGGCCGGTCAATCCGATCTGGACGCGCTGCAACCCTTCCTGACGGCGGGGCGTATCGGCCATGTTCGCGCTCTTGGTCCCATCATCGCCGCGACCCGTGTCGGCGATCATGCAGTGTGCGCGAGCCAGGGGAAGACCGTCAAGCCCTTCGATTCGAGCCACTGGCGATTATAGAGGGTCGACAGATAGCGGAATCCGGTGTCGCACAATATGGTGGCGACGCGCTTGCCCGGCCCCAGTTGCTTGGCCAGCGCGACGGCGCCGGCCACGTTGATACCGGACGACAGGCCCAGACACAGGCCCTCTTCACTCAGCAAGCGCCGGACCCAATAAAGCCCTTCTTCGTCCGAGATGCGAAATTGGGTGTCGATCGGTGCACCGTCCAGATTGGCGGTGATGCGCCCCTGCCCGATGCCTTCGGCGACCGAGGACCCTTCTGCCTTCAATTCGCCATGGGCGTAATAATTGTACAGCGCCGCGCCATGCGGGTCACTGAGCGCGATCGTGACAGTCTCGTCCCGCGCCTTGAGGCCGAGGCCGACGCCCGCGATCGTGCCCCCCGTGCCCGCCGCGCAGGTGAAACCGTCGACCCGCCCCTCCATCTGCGTCCAGATTTCCTCGGCCGTCCCGACGATATGCGCCTTGCGATTGGCGATATTGTCGAACTGGTTGGCCCATATCGCATTGTCGGTTTCTTCCGCAATCCGGCGGGAGGTGTGAACGAAATGGCCGGGGTTCGAATAGGGCGCGGCCGGCACCGTCACCAGATCCGCACCCAGGGCGCGCAGCGTGTCCATCTTCTCACGGCTCTGCGTTTCAGGCATGACGATGATCGTCTTATAGCCCTTGGCATTGGCGACGAGGGCAAGGCCGATGCCAGTGTTGCCCGCCGTCCCCTCGACGATCGTGCCGCCCGGTTTCAGCAGCCCCTTTTCCTCGGCATCGTTGACGATGAACAGCGCCGCCCGGTCCTTGACCGAAGCGCCAGGATTGGCAAATTCGCATTTGGCGAAAATGTCGCAGCCCGTCTCATCAGAAGGGCCGGTAAGGCGCACGAGCGGCGTGTTGCCGATCAGCGCGAGACTATTGGGAGAAAGCAGCATGGCGCAACGCATAGCGGAGCCGGCGCGGCTTTGCCAAGCAAGCGAATGATGCGCAGACCAAAGGTCGTGTTTTCGCCGCGACGTTAACCTCTACATGGCCGGCCGTCTCATTCCGGCACGCGCCAAAATGAGGGAAGCCAAGCACCGGGATTTCGCGTATGGGCGCGTCTTCGCGGCATGACGCGCGCGGCTTGGGAACGAATGACGTGCAGGCAATGGGCAGAAGAGCAAAGGGCGGCATGGCCCTGCTGGCGCTATGCGCGCTGGTCGCCCCGCGCCTGATTACGGCCGCGCCGCTCGATTTGCTGGAAGGCAGCGCGGCGCCGGTCGACCCCGCCGAACAACCTGGTGACAATTTCCCGGGCTCCGCCTTTTTCTACGCCGAAGGCGCGTTCGCCCCGGTGCCCGGAGTGGAGATCGTTCAGAGCCGCCATGTGCTTGGGCTGGATGCGGTCAAGGCGGCGCCGGCCGCCGTCTTTCGCGGGCTTACGGCTCTGGATGGTTATCGCGCTGCCAACTGCCTGACCAACGCCATATATTATGAGGCGGGTAACGAACCCGAAGAAGGCCAACGGGCAGTCGCCCAAGTCGTCTTGAACCGCGTGCGCAGCCGCCTCTGGCCCGACAGCGTGTGCGGCGTCGTCTATCAGGGGTCCGAGCGGATCGACGCCAAATGCCAGTTCACCTTCAGCTGCGACGGCTCCATGACGCGGGCGCCTGCGCCCGGTGCCTGGGCGCGCGCGCGGCGAATCGCGCAGGAGGCGCTGGCTGGATCAGTCTATGCCCCCGTCGGCCTCGCCACCCATTATCATACGCTTGCCGTTCGCCCGGACTGGTCGGGGTCTTTGCAGGCTGTCGCCGTCGTGGGCGCGCATATCTTCTACCGCAATCACGGCTTCAACGGCACGGTGGCGGCGTTCAACGCCCCTTATGCCGGTCGCGAACTGATTTCCGGTCCGGCGCGCACCAGTTGGCCCGCGAAACCAGTCGCACCGGCCGAGGCGCAGGCGATGCCGATACCTCTGCCAAATGGCGCGCTGCCCCCAGCGACTGCGCCGTCATGGTCGTCACCGGGCAGTCCGGGCGACGCGTCAGCGGACAGTCGGCTGCCGCAATCGACGATCAAGCCCGAATATCGCAACAGCGGCCGCCCGCTTATCTGATTTTCTTGCGGTTAATAACTGGGCTACCATCCACCCAATTGAAATGACGGAAAAATAAAATTTGCAGGGCGTGAGGGACCGCTGGAACCGAATGGCATTCCGGTTGGTTCTCTACCCCGGATAGCAAATCTTTTGCCCCCCGCTCTTGCTATCCACAAAATATGAGCCCGGAACGTTTCTCCCCCCGACGCGTTCCGGGCTCTACTTTTTTGCGCCGGTTTTTCCCACAAGATCTTTATTGTTTGGCCCCCGGAACGGATTTTCGGAACACGGGTTTTTCCCATCGTCGCCGCCCTGAACGATCAGGCGGCAACCGTTTCTTGAGGAGATTTTTCGATGGCGAAGAAAATCATTACCGCCTTGCTGCTCACCGGTTCGCTGATGGTTGCCGCGTGCAACACCGTCGAAGGCGCTGGCCGTGACGTGCAGAGCGCTGGCAAGGCCGTGGAAGATGCCGCGGACTAAATTCTCCGCTATTTGACGACCCCTCCCTAGCATGGGCTCGCCGGGCAGACGGCGAGCCCTTTTTTTTAATGCCATGTCCGCAGACAGCAAAAAGCCCGGCGCTCGCAAGGGAACGCCGGGCTTTTGTCACCTTAAGGCCCGTGTATCAGCCGCGGCCTTCGGGCGGCAATGTGATCTTCACATTCTCGCCATTCTGACCGGGGAAATTGGTGAACATCGCGTCGATCAGATTGGGCACCAGATAGGTCAATTTGTTCGACAGGGATTGCGCGCTGGCAGTTCCCTCGAACAGACGGCGATTGTCGGCTGCACGATCGATCTTCATCCTCAGATCGCTGGTGTAGACCGTATAGCTCGACACATCGGTATAGCCGCTGGGCCCGAACAGCCACGGGTCATAAAAGCCATAGCCCCATGGCCGGCCCCAGCGACCGCGCCAGCCCCACCCACCATAAAAGGGGTCGCCAAAGCCGGTCGAGCGGACCTTTTCACGGCCATTGTCGACATCATAGGCAACCCGAACGATCAGATCGGCGCTGGCCGGGTCGCTGGCTGGCACATAGCCGGTCTGCGCCAGCCGCTGGCCGACGAGATCCGCATAATGCGCGAATTCGAGGCCCCCGGCGAGCTTGGGATCATCCGCGACGATCGTGAAGCTCTGCCCCGCCGGCGCGGGAAGTTGCTGGAAACGGGCGACATCGGCTTTGAACGACGTGGCGCAGCCCGACAGCGCCACCAGCGCCAGAGCGGGCGCCGCGAACAGACCGAACTTCTTGATACGGGTCATTTTTCTGCGTCCTGTGACAGGCATGAAGCCTGGGTTCATTCTTGCGCCCTGCTGTAGCAAAAGGCAACTGAACATCGTTTGAACGCTTGAAGAGACCGAATGGGCGCAAACCATGTTCTCATGGCCTTGGACGGCAGGGGAGGCGTAAACCCGTCGTAGCACTGGCAAATATCCAGAGCTTGCGGCAAGGATGACCGATGCTCCGTTTCTTCTGCATATGCGCTTCGCTTGCCATTCCGGTGGCAGCCAGCGCCTCCGAGCCAGCGCAGCGGGCAACGCCCGTTGGCAACCCCGGAACCTGGGTGACCAGTGACGATTATCCGATGGAAGCGATGCGGCAGGAAATCGAGGGGTCCACGAGCTTTCGACTGGACATCAATCGCGATGGCATACCCACGAATTGCACGACAACATCCAGCAGTGGATCGGCCCTTCTGGACGAAACGGCCTGTGCGAAGGCGATGGAGCGGGCTCGCTTCAGTCCGGCCAAGGATGCCAGCGGAAGCGCCGTCAGCGGCACCTTCACAGCACGGATTAACTGGCGTTTGCCCGACGCCTCAGCTCTATTTTCATCTCCCAGCATCACGGAAACGACGTTCACAATCAATCCGGACGGAAGCCCGTCCGACTGCCGCACGATGATCGACGGAAATATAGCGCCCGACCAGTCAAGTTGCCTGCCGATAATGGGCAAGCGTTTTCCGATTCAGAAGGACACATCAGGCAATCCTATCCGGCAGAAAATGCGCATCACGACGAAATTGGAGAGGGTCGAAGAAGGCGACTGAAGGCCGCCTCCTCCTAATCTTCTCAGCGCATCAGGCCCATTGCGTCATAGGCCGCGCGCAGGGTTGGCTCGGCCGCCGCGGCTGCCCGCGCCGCGCCCTTGTTCAAAATCGCGTCGAGCGCGGCGTCATCGGTACGCAGAGCCAGAAACCGCTCGCGGATGGGACGCAGCGTTTCCACCAGCACTTCGCCTAGCGCGGGCTTGAAAGCGCCAAACCCCTTGCCGGCAAAGTCGGCGCAGACGGCATCGGGCGTCCTGCCGGCCAGCGTCGCGAATATGCCGACCAGATTATTTGCCTCTGGCCGGCCCGTCAGACCCTCGGCCGTTTCAGGCAGCGGTTCAGGATCGGTCTTTGCCTTCTTGACCTTCTGCATGATGGCGTCGTCGTCGTCGGTCAGGTTGATCCGGCTCATGTCGGACGGGTCGGACTTCGACATTTTCGCGCTGCCATCGCGCAATGACATGATTCGCGCCGATTCCTTGGGGATGATCGGCGCGGGCATGGTGAACAGGTCGACGCCGAAATCGGTATTGAACTTGGTCGCGATGTCGCGCGCCAGTTCCAGATGCTGCTTCTGGTCCTCGCCCACCGGGACATGAGTCGCGTTATAGAGCAAAATGTCGGCCGCCTGGAGCACGGGATAGACGAACAGCCCGATCGAGGCGCCCTCGCGATCCTTGCCGACCTTGTCCTTGAACTGGGTCATGCGGTTCAGCCAGCCGATCCGGGCGGTGCCGTTCAACAGCCAGCACAGCTCGGCATGGGCCGGCACGCGCGCCTGGTTGAACAGGACAGACCGATCCGGATCGATGCCAGCCGCGACCAGGGCGGCAGCCATGTCGCGAACATTGCGGATGCGCGCCTCCCGCCCTTCATGGATGGTGATGGAATGCATATCGGCCAGGAAAAAGAAGCACTGGCTCTCACCGTCCATCTCATCCTGCATCCGCACCCAGTTGCGGATCGCGCCCAGATAATTGCCAAGGTGCAGATTGCCGGTGGGCTGGATGCCGGAAAGGACGCGCATAGTTGATCCGTTCTTGTCTTCAGTGTGCATGTTTGCGGCGCATCAGCGCCTGGATGTCGGACAGCCGATAAGCCCCCGTGACGAAGGAGGCCAGCCCGTAAAGCGCCACACCTGCGCCTACCAGCAGCGCCAGTGCGAGGTAACGCTGGACCATGGAGCCGGTCAGCCATGGGTCGAGCAGGTCCTCCCCCGCCCATAGCGCCGCGCCCATAATCAGCGCGGCGAGGGCAAGGCGCGGGATACGACGCCGCAAACCTTCGTCCGCAGAGAAATGCCCGCGCTTGACCAGCGTGGTGTAAAGCATCGCGACATTGACGGTCGAGGACAGCGCCGTGGCCAGCGGCGGGCCGACATGGCCCAGCGTCGGAATCATCGCCAGATTGCCGATGATATTGATGAGGATCGACAGCATCGCGTAGCGGACCGGCGTTTTCGTGTCGCCGCGCGCATAATAGCCGGGCGTCAGCACCTTCACCAGCACATAGCTGGGCAGGCCGATCGAGAAGGCTGACAGCGCCCATCCGCACCGCATCGCATCCTCGGCGGTGAAGCGGCCATATTGGAACAGGCCGCGCACGATCGGCTCCGCCACGACCAGGAAGGCGACAGTGGCCGGAAGCGTCAGGAACAGCGCCAGTTCGATGCCGCGATTCTGTGTTTCCATCGCCTGCGCGTCCTGCCCTTTCGAGAGCATGCGCGAAATGGTGGGCAGCAGGATGGTGCCAAGGCCGATGCCGATCAGGCCCAAAGGCAGCTGGTTCAGCCGGTCGGCATAATAAATATAGGTAATCGACCCGGAGGCGAGCAGCCAACCGGACAAGGCGGTGGAAATGAGCAGATTGATCTGCGACGCGCCCGCGCCCGCCGCTGCGGGGATGACCCGGCGCAATAATTCGCGCACGTCGCTGTCGAAGCGCGGCCGCTTGAGCCGGATCGTGACGCCAGCCCGGCGGCAGGCCAAGATCAGCCACAGCAATTGCAACGCGCCGCCGATCGTGACGGAGATGGCCTGGACGCGGGCGGTTTCATATTCGTCGGCGCCATGGAAAAACCACAGGCCGACGATCATCGCGACATTGAGCAGGATCGGCGCGGCCGCATTGACCCAGAATTTGTCGAGCGAATTGAGGATGCCGCCCAACAGCGAGGCGAGCGAGATCAGCGCCAGATAGGGAATGGTGATCCGCGACAGGGTGACGGCATAGGCGAATTGATCCGCCGTCGGGTTCTGCCGCGCAAAACCGCCTGACAGCGCCCATGTGATCGGCCAGGCCGCCGCCAGCAGGATCAGGGTGAAGAGGATGAGCACCGGCAGCAGCACGGCCAGCGCACGCTCGGCAAAATCATAGCCGGCGGGAAGCCCGCCATCCCCCGCCGCCTTCTTGTTGAAGAGCGGGATGAAAGCTGCGGAAAACGCCCCTTCGGCAAAGAGCGCGCGAAACATATTGGGCAGGCGGAAGGCGACGCCGTTGAAGGCGTCGGACGCAAAACCCGCACCGACATAGCGCGCCGCCAGCGAATCGCGCACCAGCGCCAGCACCCGGCTGGCGAGCGTCAGCCCACCGACCGATCCCAGAGCGCGGACAAGTTTCATATCATGCCGCCCCGTCCCGCCGGACAGCCCCCTTCGCCCGCCCATCCCCGTCTGCGACAGACAGGGGCAGGACTGCAAAGGGCTCAGCCCGAACGGGAGCGAGGCTCATCGCCCTATGGTCAGGCGTGACCGGCCGGTTCGCCCGCGGTCGTCTGCATCTGCTGCGCCTGCTGCATGTAGAGCGAGCCGAAATCGATCGGGTCCAGCAGCAGCGGCGGGAAACCGCCGTCGCGGATGGCGTCGGCCAATACGCGGCGGGCGAAGGGGAAGATGAGGCGCGGCGCTTCGGCCAGCATGAAGGGCTGGATCTGGTCTTCGGGCACGTTGCGCATGCCGAAAATGGCGGCATAAAGCAGTTCGACGGCGAAAGCCGTGCCCTGCGGGGCGATTGCCTTCACCTCGATCTTGAGCGACACTTCCAGCACTTCCTCGCCCACCTTGTCGGCGCCGATGTTGAACTGGACGTCGATCTGCGGCTGGTCGGGCCATTGATAGACCGCCGGCGCATTGGGGTTTTCGAAGGACAGGTCCTTCACATATTGGCTGATGAGCGCGATCTGCGGCCCGGTGTCCGCGCCATTGGGCTGGACGTTGATGGTGCTGTTGATGTCGGCTTCGTCGGCCATATCCCTACCTTGACTTTCCCAGTTGGCCGGCGGCCGCAGGCCCCCGGAATATCAGTGCCCGCGCGCTTAGCAGGGGCGCGGAACAAGGGCAATGCCGCGCCGGCCACAGTCTATTTGAAGTTGGGGGGAAACATGCCTATGTTGTCGGGAACATCGTCCCGAACAAAGGGTATTTGCTTCCGTGTATGTGATCGTCATCCTCGCCATGATCGCCGGCTTCCTGGCGCTTCGGCTCTATTCCGTGCTCGGCAAGCGCACGGGCCACGAGCAGGAGCCCGCGCTGCGTCCTGCCGAGGATCGCGCGAAAGTCACGGTGTTGCAGCCCGGCCCCATGAGCCAGGGGGGTAGCGATACGGTCCGCCTTGCCGAAGGGCTGATTGCCCCCGGCGCGGAAACCGGCGTTCGGACATTGATTTCCGTCGATCGTAATTTCGACGTTCCCCAGTTCGTCGAGGGCGCCAAGAGCGCCTACAAGATGGTGCTGGAGGCCTTCTGGCGCGGCGATCGTGAAGAACTGGCTTGGCTGTGCGACGCTGATGTGCTGGCGTCGTTCGAAGAAGCGATCGCGACGCGCGAGGCCGAAGGGCATGTGCTCGACAACCGCCTGGTCCGCATCGAGAAGGCACAGATTGTCGAGGCGACCGTCCGCGATCGCGTCGCTGAGATCGCGATGCGTTTCGAAGCTGATATTGCGGCTGTCACTCGCGACCGTGACGGCAATGTGATTGCCGGATCGATGACGGATGCGATCGATACGAAGGACATCTGGACCTTCACGCGCGATATTCGCAGCGCCGATCCCAACTGGAAACTCAGCGAAACCGACGAAGCGTGATTGCGGGCCTGACCGGCGCATGAGGGGGCATCGCAAGGGGGGCGTCGTGGCGGCGGCATTGCTGCTGTCTGCCTGTGCCGGAAGCGTCATTCCGCCATCCGCTGGTGGCCCGGCGCCTGGCCGTCCCGCACCCACGCCAACAAGTCCTTCGCCCGCGGCTGAAGTCGCCGCGCGCCCCACACCGGCTACGCCCCGCCCCACTTTGTCCGTCGACGCGGCGACGCCGCCGGGCATCGACACGACCACGGCGGCGGGCCTGGGCGTAACGCGCGGGCCGGCCATCGCCGACTTGCTGCCGTCTGGCGCGCGCTCGCGGCAGGCGCTCGTCGCGTTTCGCCTGTCCTGCCCCAGCTTGATGCGGCGCACCGACCAGAGCGGCCTGACGCGCGGATCGGACTGGAACACCGCCTGCTCGGCCGCTTCAAGCTGGCCCGATTCATCAGCAAGCGAATTTTTCTCCCGCTATTTCGAGGCCGTTCAGGTCGGCGACGGCGCAGCCTTCGTCACAGGCTATTATGAGCCTGAAATAGCCGGGTCGCGCAGTCGTCAGCCGGGCTATGCCGTGCCGATCTATCGTCGTCCGTCCGACCTTGTCGACGTGGATCTGGGCCTGTTCAGCGACAGCCTGAAAGGTCGCTCGATTCGCGGCAAGGTGCAGGGCACCAAATTCATCCCCTATGACGAGCGCAGCCAGATCGTCGCGGGATCGCTAACGGGCCGGGGACTGGAACTCGCATGGGCTGCGGACCCGGTGGAATTTTTCTTCCTTCAGATTCAGGGGAGCGGCCGCCTGCTGCTGCCTGACGGCGGCGTCATGCGCATCGGCTATGATGGGCAGAATGGCCGCGACTATACCGGCATCGGCAAGCTGATGAAGGATCGCGGACTGATCCAGGCCGGGTCGATGCAGGACATTATGGGATATTTGCGCGCCAACCCGGAAAAGGGCGCGGCGATCATGAATGAGAATAAAAGTTTTGTCTTCTTTCGTGAGCTCACCGGCCCAGGGCCGCTGGGCGCGATGGGCGTGCCGGTGACGCCCGAAGCTACCGTCGCCGCCGATCCCAAATATATCCCCATGGGCGCGCCGGTGCTGTTATCGCTCGATCGCGCCGAACCCAACGGCATCTGGATCGCCCAGGACACAGGTGGTGCGATCAAGGGGGCGAATCGCTTCGACAGTTTCTGGGGTGCGGGCGCGCGGGCCCGGGCGATTGCCGGGGGCATGTCGGCGCGGGGCAGCGCCCTCATCCTGCTGCCGATCGGATCGGCGGCCCGCCTCACCGGGCGCTGACGGGCGCCGCCATGACCAGGCGGAGGCTCAATGCGGAGGAGGAAGCGCTCTGGGCGGCGCTGATCCGATCCGTCCGCCCTTTGCGACCGCAAGCCGCCCCGGTCCTCGTCCCTGACGCGTCACAGGCAGTCGATCACACCCCCCCGAGCCGTCCCCGGCCGCTCCCTCCTCCCGCCCCCCCGCCATCATCGCGCCCGGCGCCCGCCGCCATATTGGACGGCACCTGGGAAAGGCGCATTCGCGGCGGCAATATCAACCCGGACATGAGCATCGATTTGCACGGGCACAGCCTGTCGGCCGCGCACGCGCGCTTGAACCAGGCGCTTGCCTCGGCCGTGATGAACCAGGCGCGGGTGCTGTTGGTCGTGACGGGAAAGCCGCCCAAGACGGCGGAAAAATCCGGCTCGTCACGCCGGGGCGCGATCCGCGGCGAGATTGGCCATTGGCTGGAAACCAGTCCCCACGCCCACCGGATCGCCAGCGTGCGGATCGCCCATCCGCGCCATGGGGGTGACGGCGCGCTCTATGTGATATTGCGTCGCGCAAAATAATCTGCTGCCCGCTTCAAACGCTGACCGTTTCTTAACCAGCATGTCCCATATGCATCGGATTGGTGCTCCCTGACCGGAGCGTAAAGCAGGCAGGAGACATATGCGGGGGGTGACGTTGAAAAGCCGCGCCACTGCCTTCGCCTGCGCTGCGGGGGCTTTGGTCTTCACCCTGTCGCTGGTGCTGGGCTACACGCCGGGCCAGCAGGATGATCTGATTCAGGTCGGCCGCGCCCTGATCATCGCCATTTTGTGCGGCACGTTGAGCTGGGCGTCGACCAGCCGATCCATGGCTTCGACCGCCGCCGCCGTCGACAGCGCGACAGAGCGGCTCCTCTCCGCCGCACATGGCGATCTGCAATCCCCCGTGTCGCCCGATATCGGCGCTGAATTGCCGGACCTGTCCGTCGCGATGCAAAGCCTGTTTTCCCAGGTGCGCACGAACCTGGATCATGTGCAGAGCCTGGCGCTATTCGATCAGATTACCGGCCTTGCCAATCGCACCAGCTTCTGCCGTCAGGTGGAACGGCATCTGACGGGCCGAACATCGGATGCCATGGCTGCGCTATTCTTCATCGACCTGGATGGGTTCAAGGGCGTCAACGACAGCCTGGGCCACGCTGCGGGCGATCAGTTGCTGGCCCGTGTCGCCGGGCGGTTGCGCGAAGTGGTCATGGCGCAGGTGAGCGCGGGCACCGGCGACGCCGTGATCGGCCGCCTCGCCGGCGATGAATTCACCATGTTCTTTCCCTTCCTGCCCGGCCCCAGCGCGGCGGCACGGATCGCGCGCGCCGTGCAATTTGCCCTGGGCGAACGGTTCGACCTCGGCAGCCAGCATGTTCAGTTGGGCGCATCCATTGGCATTGCCTGCTATCCCGATCATGGCGACACCCTGTCGGCGTTGCTGCGTGCGGCCGACGTCGCCATGTATCACGCCAAGCATCAGGGGCGCGGTCGGGCGGAAATCTATAATAGCGACCTGGCGCTGGAGGCGGCCGATCGCGCCGAATTGGAGCGCGACCTGTTGCTCGCCCTGCAGCGGGAGGAATTCCTGCTGGAGTTCCAACCTCAGATAGACGTCACCAATGGCCAGGCGGTCGCCGCCGAAGCCCTGGTCCGATGGGCGCACCCGGAACGCGATCTGGTCATGCCGGGCGCTTTCGTCCCGGTTGCTGAAGAGAGCGGCACCATCGTCGCCTTGGGCGACTGGGTGATGAGCCGCGTCTGCGAAACGGCCGCGCGCTGGGCGGAGGCCGGGCAAAGGCAGCGGATCGCCATCAACATCAGCACGCGGGAGCTGTCGCAGGCCGATTTCTTCCTGCGATTTCGCCATGCCATGGCGACTCATCAGACGCCGGCGTCGATGCTGGAACTGGAAATCACCGAATCCGTCGCCATGAACATGGACCCCCGCGTGCTGGAGCAACTGATCGCCCTGCGAACCGAGGGCGTATGCATTGCGATAGACGATTTCGGCACGGGCTATTCCAACCTCGCCCGCCTGCGCGAATTGCCAGTCGACCGCATCAAGATCGACCGCAGCCTGGTGCGTGACATCGCCAGTTCGGCCGAAGCCCGCACCATCTGCTCCGCCGTCGTCGGCCTGATCCAGGGCCTTGGCATGGAAGTCGTGGTCGAAGGGGTGGAGAATGAGGCGCAGATGGACGTGCTGCGCGTCATCGGATGCACCTTGTTCCAGGGCTATCATCTTGCGCGGCCGATGGATGAGCAAAGCTATCTCACCCGTTTTGCCGTTCCGCTGATCGTGCAGGAACGCCTTATCGGCTAAGCGTCAGGACAGCCGCAGCGCCCTATCCACGATCTGTGCATAGATGCGTTGAAGATCGCGCAAGTCCTGAACCGCGACGGCTTCATCCAGCTTATGCATGGTCGCATTGTTGAGGCCGAATTCGACCACCGGGCAGAGGCGCGACAGGAAACGGGCGTCGGACGTGCCGCCCGTGGTCGACAATTCCGCCTCGACACCCGTCACATCCCTGATCGACGCGCCGACAATATCCGATAAAATGCCAGGCGCCGTCAAAAAGGATTCGCCGCTAATCCGGGCCTCCACCGTTCCGCCCTCCGGCGCGGCGAGCGCGGTGATCCGGTCGATCAGCGATGCGCCGCTATGCCGATCGTTGAACCGGATCGAAATGCGCGCCGTGGCTTTGCCGGGAATGACATTGTGCGCGGGGTTTCCGACCTCGATATCAGTGATTTCGATATTGCTGGGCTGGAACCACTCGGTCCCCTCGTCCAGTATCTCCGCCTCGACCGCCGTTAGGATGCGGACCAGGGCGGGTATCGGATTATCCGCGAGATGCGGGTAAGCGACATGCCCCTGTGATCCGGCGACGCTGATCCACATATTGACCGAGCCCCGCCGTCCAATCTTCATCACATCGCCCAGGCGGTGCGACGATGTCGGTTCGCCCACCAGGCACAGGTCCGGCCGTAGCGCGCGCGTCGCCATCCGCTCCATCAGGGCCAATGTTCCATATGTGGCGGGACCTTCCTCGTCGCCCGTGATGATCAGGCTGATCGTACCGGGCAAATCGTCCGGCAGATCGGCAAGCGCGGCGACGAAGGCTGCGATCGCGCCTTTCATGTCAACGGCCCCACGCCCGTATAGAAGGTCGCCACGAATGTCCGGAGAGAATGGGTCGCTGTTCCACCCCGCGCCCGGCGGAACGACATCCAGATGCCCGGCAAAGGCAAAATGCGGGCCTGCGCCGGTCGTGCGCCACGCCAGCAGATTTTCCACAGGGCCATCGGGCGCTTTCCCGGCCGTGAACCGATCGACCGTGAAGCCGAGCGGCACGAGCATCGATTCCAGTTCGTCAAACACCGCGCCGGTCGCAGGAGTTATGGACGGACAGGCCAGCAGGCGCTGCGCCAGGGCCACGACATCATCATTGGTGCTGGTCATGCTCATGGCGACGCGTTAGCGAATGCCCTGCCCCTTGGCCAGCCGCACAGGAAGGAGGACGCCATGCCCCGCATCGATCTGGACGATATCGTCCAGAGCAATGGCACAACCTATCCCGCTGATCATGCGGGTCCGGTCCAGCAGCGTTGGGTCCGGCGCATCGCGCCAGCCATCGGCCTCGCCGATTTCGGCGTCAGCCATGTCGTGCTGAAACCCGGGGCCGCTTCGTCCCAGCGCCATTGGCACGAGGATGAGGATGAATTCGTGGTGATGCTGGCCGGGCAAGCCACACTTGTTGAAGAAGGCGGGCGAACAGTGCTGCATGCCGGCGACTGTGCCGCCTTCCCCAAGGGCGAGCCCAATGGCCATCATCTGGTGAATGAAAGCGACGCCGATTGCGCCTTCATGGCCTTTGGCCGGCCGCCATCGGGCGATTGCCATTATCCGGATGTAGACCTGCTATGGTCTGGCGGTGCCTTCCGGCACAAGGATGGGAGACGATATTGACGATCGAGATGAACCGCCGCGCTCTGGTTACGGGCGCAGGCAGCATGATGATGGCGGCTTACGCATCCTCCGCCGGCGCCGCGACCACCCCAGGCCTCATCAAGCCGCGCAGGCTGCGGGAAGGCGATATCGTCGGCCTGATCGAGCCGGCAGGATTTACCGATGACGCATTCGACCTGGATCTGGTGGAAGACACGATCAGGGCCATGGGCCTGAAACCCAAACGCGCGCCGCATCTGGTCGATCGCTATGGCTATCTGGCGGGGAAGGATGCGGACAGGGCGTCGGACGTGAACGCCATGTTCGCCGACCCGGCGGTCAGCGCGATCTTCGCGGTGCGCGGCGGCTGGGGTTGCGCGCGCATTCTGCCGCTGCTCGACTGGCGAACCATCCGCGCCAACCCCAAGCTGCTCATCGGCTTTTCCGACATTACTGCCTTGCATCTGGCCGTTGCGGCCAAGGCCGGCTTCACGACCATTCATGGCCCCAACGCATCGAGCAGCTGGGGCCAATATAGCTGGGATGCGTTCCGCGCCGTCGCGTTCGACGCGGGCACGCCGACGCTGACCAATCCGCAGGGACATGAAGACCGCCTGGCGCAAAGGATCGGCCGGGTCCGAACATTTGGTTCGGGCATAACGCGCGGACGGTTGCTGGGCGGCAATCTGACGGTCCTTGCCGCCTTGATGGGCACGCCATGGCTGCCCGACTTTTCGGGCGCGATCCTCTTCATCGAGGATATTGGCGAAGCGCCCTACCGAATCGACCGGATGCTGACACAGCTTAAACTGGGCGGTATCCTCGACAAGCTGGCGGGCGTCGTCTTTGGCCAATGCACTGATTGCGGAGCTGCCGGTCCCAGCTATGGGGGCTTCACCCTGTCGGAAGTGCTGCAACAGCATCTTGGCCCCCTGGGCATCCCGGCGTTCCAGGGCGGGCAATTCGGCCATGTCGCCAATCAATATAGCCTGCCGCTGGGCGTGCCGGCGGAAATGGACGCGACGGCAGGGACGATAAGGCTGCTGGAGCCGGCGGTCAGCTAAGCGGCTTCAGGCGGACGCACATTCCAGCGCACGCATCGCACCCTGCCATCACCATCGACGGAAAATTCGCCAAACGCGCCTGTGCGCAGTTTGGCGGGGGGCAGGCCGAGGGCGATCAGCGCGAATCGGGCCGCCCCGTTGCTGGTGACGAGCAGGTCGGCCCCTTCCCCCGACTCAGCGAAAAAGGCGCGCCATGCGGCGATCCGCGCGGGCGCGTCCACGTGCCAGCCGTCCGGCGGGACAGCGTCCTCTTCCCATCGCGCCAGCGCCGCAGCGCCAATGCGAGCGATGACGGCGTCCTCGGTCTGGCCCTCATCCGGGCCGTGGTCGATTTCGCCCAGCCAGTCGCAGCATTCATCCAATGCATGGCCCGTCGCGGCGGCAATCGGCGCCGCTGTCTGACGCGCACGCCGCAGCGGACTTGCCAGCAATAGGCGAAGTTTCGTCCCGCCAAAAAAGTCCGCCAGCGCCGCCGCCTGGGCATGGCCGCTGTCGACCAGCGGAATGTCGGTCGCGGACCCAATGCGTCGGGGCGCCTCGTGACTAGCGAAGGTGTTGCCATGTCGGATGACGAAGATGCGGCGCATGGACGTCAGAGCGCCGGCGTCGGGTCACCATGTTCGGCAATCAGCCGCTCGACCCTGATAATATCGGCTTCGGTGTCGATGCCGGAACTGTCGAAACGGGGCGAATCGACAGGGACCGTCATGATGTCTATCCCCAATTCCAGCAGCCGCAGCTGCTCCAGCCCTTCCAGACGCTCCAGCATCGTCGGCGCGCTTGCCTCGAACTGCCGCAGCGCATCGAGCCTATAGCCATATAGCCCCACATGCCGCCATACGGGAGACAGCGGATGGGCCGCACGCAATCGGTCTTCATCCCGGATTGCAGGCAGGATCGTTTTGGAGAACCAGAGCGCGCGACCATCGGGCGCCCGGACACAGGTCGTTCCGCTGAAGGGCGATCGTAGCTTGTGATCGCGCAGCGCGTCCAGCGCCGCCCAATCGAGCGCGATCACCGGAGTCGCGACCTGAGCGCCCCGCTCCAGCGCGCCCAACACGGCAGTAAGCGCGCCCTCCGGCTGAAACGGCGAATCGCCCTGAAGGTTGATGACAAAGCGCGGGGCTTCGGCCAGTGACAGGGCCGCAGCCAGGGCGCGGCCGGAGCCGGTTGCAATGGCGCTGTCGGTCATGACCGCCGGGCAGTCCGCCTCACGGGCATGGGCCGCAATAGCGTCATCGTCCGTGGCGACGACCAAGGCAACGTCATCCCTGCCCGCGATCGCCGCGCGCGCCATGGCGATCGTGCGATGCAGCAGTGTGCGCCCGGCGATCAGCCGTAGCGGCTTGCGCGCCAGCCGGGTCGATCCGGCGCGCGCGGGAATGACGACAAGATGGTTCAGGCAACCCCTGCGTGCAACAAATCATGCATATGCAGCGCCCCGGTCAGTCGACCATTTTCGCAGACGAACAACAGCATGATATTGCGCTCATGCATCATGTGCAGCGCTTCGGACGCCAGCTCATCGGGTCCGACGGCTTGCGGCGTCTGGGTCATGAAACGGCCAACCGGCTCGGTCAAATTCTGCTTGCCCGTGACAGTACGTCGCAGATCGCCGTCCGTGAACGCGCCGATCAGGCGGCCATTGCGATCGACCACTGCCGTGCCACCCAGGCGCGCGCGCGTCATTTCGATGGTCGCATCAAGCAGCGACGCGTCTTCGCGCACCATCGGCACCTGCTCATCGCGCGCCATGAGTTCGCGTACCTTGATAAGCTGCGCGCCCAGACGGCCATTGGGGTGGAATTTATGGAAATCATCCGCGGAAAAACCACGCATTTCCATCAGGGAAACCGCCAGCGCATCGCCGAACGCCATCTGCACCGTGGTCGATGTCGTCGGCGCCAGGGCGTTGGGGCAGGCTTCCTGCACGTCCGGCATCAAGATGCAGATGTCGGCGGCCTGCGCGACGGTGCTCTGCGGCTGCGCCGTCATGCCCAGCAAGGGTATGGCGAATCGCTTGCAATATTGGATGATCGGACCGAGTTCCGTAGATTCGCCCGAGTGCGACAGCATCAGCACGACATCATCGGGCGTCACCATGCCCAGATCGCCATGGCCAGCGTCCGCCGGATGCAGGAAGATGGCCGGCGTGCCGGTCGAGGTCAGGGTTGCCGTCATCTTGCGCGCGACGATGCCGCTCTTGCCGATGCCCGTCACGATGACGCGGCCACGCACTTTCATCAGCATGCCGACCATACGCAGGAAGGTCGCGGCAAATTCCCGCTCGCTGAACCGCGCCTCAAGCGCCTGCAAGCCGCCAGCCGCGATGGACAGGCTTCGGCATGCCGTATCGACAATACGGCTGCCCGAGCCAAATGGCACAATCTTGGATGCTAATGTCGACACGCGCTCGCCCTTTAGTTCCGCCCGATGCCGCGAGCCCTGTCTCGCCGGCACAAAGGCGCCGATCATCTGCCGCTTTCGGTCAGTGATCTCTCCTCGTTCCGCGACCCTTCTGCCGATCAGTTATCGGCGTGACGCGACTGTCTACGCCGTTTCAGCAACTTATGGCAATCTATTTTGCAGGTGCGAAGAGGTAAAGCGTCGAAAAAACAGGAAATCACAATTTGCCCGTGAGACGAGGTGAAGAGTTAGGGCGACGAACAGCGCAACCTTTTGGGCATTCGCGCGTGCACTTAATCGAGATCATTGTAACGCCGATACCATTGCACGAATCGGGGCACACCAATTTCTATCGCGGTGCTGGGGGAAAAGCCGATGTCCCGCGCGATCGCACTGATGTCGGCATAGGTGGCGTGCACGTCTCCTGGCTGCATCGGCTGAAAATCCAGCTGCGCCTTACGGCCGATCGCTTCCTCCAGCACCGCGATCAGATGCATGAGTTCTTCGGGCCGGTTATTGCCGATATTATAGAGTCGATGCGGCGCGCGACTGCCTCCCGCCTTCAGCGCGCCGTCATCGGCCGGCGGATGATCGAGGCAGCCGATGATGCCCTCGACAATATCGTCGATATAGGTGAAATCGCGCTGCATCCTGCCATGGTTGAATACGGGAATGGGCTCCCCGGCCAATATTTTGGACGTGAAGATCCACATGGCCATATCCGGCCGCCCCCACGGCCCATAGACCGTGAAAAAGCGCAGGCCGGTCATCGGGATACGAAACAAATGCGCATAGGTTTCGCTCATCAGCTCGTCGGCTCGCTTGGTCGCGGCATAGAGAGACACAGGATGATCCACCCTGTCCTCCACCCGGAACGGCAGGCTCTCATTGCCGCCATAGACAGAGGAGGACGATGCATAGACCAGGTGGCGGACATGACGGTCCCGCGCCAGTTCCAGCATGTTGACATGCCCGGCCAGGTTGGACCGAACATAGGCGTGGGGATTGATGAGCGAGTAACGGACGCCTGCCTGCGCGCCTAGATGGACGATCGCCTCGATCACCTGATCGGTCAGTGCCGCCTGCACCGCGCCCATGTCGGCGAAATCCAGCTCGTGGAAGGTGAAGAGCCTGCCATGACGTTCGCGCAGCAAGTCGAGTCGCGCCCGCTTCAAGGCGACGGGATAATAGTCATTGAGATTGTCGATACCGACGACGGCGTGGCCCTGCTCCATCAGGCGGTCGGCGACATGCATGCCGATAAACCCCGCCGCGCCCGTGACCAATATCGTCATGCCAATGTCTCCAACACGGGTATCGCCGAACCCTTCCCTGTCCTGCCGGCTGCTGTATAGCGCCATGCGCCGCCTTGCCCATAGAGGATGGGGTTTAGCCATTCCCTAACAATTCGCCGCTATCGCACCCTTATGCTTCTGGCCTCCCATCCCGCCGATCCGGACACTGACCGGCAACGCGCATCGCGAGATGCGCGGTGGATGGCTCTCGCGCTCGATGCCGCTGAGGCCAACGCCTTCTATGCGCCCGATATGCTGGTGGCGGCGCTGGATCATCTCGACGGCAAGCATCAGGTGCATGTGGTCGAAGCGGTAGCGGGTGAAGAATTGATCGGCCTCCTCCCTGTCGTGCGGCACGCGCGGCACGGTCGGCTGCCGATCGGCTGCGTCGGCAATTGGATGCATGACCATTGTTTCCTGGGTGCGCCAATCGTCCGGCGCGGCTTGGAGCAGGAAGCCTGGCGATCCTTTCTGGCGCAACTGGACGACGCCCAGTGGGCGCAGGGATTTCTGCACCTTCAGGGGATGGATGCGGCCGGGGCAAACGCTGCGGCCCTAGAAGCGATGTGCGGCCAGCAGCGGCGGGGCTGGCGCGAGGTCCATCGCTACGAACGCGCGATGCTGCATTCCGACCTTGACGCCGAGCGCTATTGGGACACCCAGGTGCGCGCGAAGAAGCGCAAGGAGTTGCGCCGCCTGCAAAAAAGGCTGGGCGAACTCGGGACGGTCGAGCAGCGTCTGTTGAGCGAGGAAACGCAACTTCCTGAATGGATCGACGCCTTTCTGGCGCTGGAGGCCGCGGGCTGGAAAGGCAAGCAGGGAACCGCACTGTCATGCTCACCAAGCGATGGCGCCTTTTTCCGTGCGGCCTGCGTCAACGCATTCCGGGGCGGCCGCCTGCATATGTTGCGCATCGACCTGGATGGGCAGCCGATCGCGATGCTGGTGAACTTTCGTCATGGCGAGGGCGCCTTTTCCTTCAAGATTGCCATCGACGAGGCGCTGGGCCGCTTTTCACCCGGCGTGCTCATAGAAATCGCCAATCTCCACGCGGTTCAGAATGATCCCACCATTGCCTGGATGGACAGCTGCGCCGCGCCCGGCCACCCCATGATCGACAGCCTGTGGGCAGAACGGCGAACAATCGTGCAATATCGCGTAGCGTTGCGGGGAACCGGCATGGAAGGCCTCCGCCGCAAAGCCGCGTTCATGCTCGCAAACAAGAGCGAAGCGCTCGCAAGGACATTGAAAGGACAGCCATGACCAGCATGGATTCCGCCATCGCGCACCATCCCGCCACCTTCCCGCAAACTGCGCGCGCGGCTTTTGCCAAGGCCTATCCCGACCAGCCGGTCAAGCTGAGCCACGATCTGGTCGGTCACAGCCTGCTGACGCTGGACGCGCTTGCGACGCTGGCCGAACGGATGCCGGCGGCATCGGTCGAGTATAATCTGGGCAAGCTGCCGCTGGGCGTCCGACCCGAAGACACGCCGTCCAACGGACTGACGCTGGGCGAAACGATCCGCACGATCGAAACCAATGGCAGCTGGGCCGTGCTCAAGAATGTCGAGCGCGACCCGGCCTATGGCGCTTTGCTCGACGCGGCGCTGGCCGAACTCGAGCCGATCGTGGTGGCGCAGACCGGCCCGATGCTGCACCGAGAGGCATTCATATTCTTAAGTTCGCCGGGCAGCGTGACGCCGTTCCACATGGACCCGGAACATAATATCCTGCTTCAGATCATCGGCAACAAGACGATGATGATCTTCCCGGCGCGGGACGAAGTGCTTGTCCCGGCGCAGAAAAGCGAGGATTTTCACGGCGGCGGGCATCGCAATCTGGAATGGCAGGACGGGTTCAAGGCCCGGGGCACCCCCTTCCCGCTCGCGCCGGGAGACGCGGTGCATGTGCCGGTGAAGGCGCCGCATTTCGTCGAAAATGGCCCGGCCGTATCGGTCAGCCTGTCCGTCACCTGGCGGTCGGACCGGTCGGTGGCGGAGGGCGAGTTGCACAGTTTCAACGCCCTGCTGCGCAAGCGCGGACTGCCCACCGGGGCGGTCAGCGACCGGCCGGAACGGCAGGGCCTGCGCCGGCTGGTCTACCGCATCATGCGGAAGCTGGGCGCCTGAGCATCCGGCGCAGCAGCGCTTCCAGCTCCAGCCGGGGCGAAAAACGCTCGATCATCCACCATTCCAGTCGTTCCTCGCAGGTGGCGAGGCTCTGCTTGTAGCGATCCTTGCCGGCGAGGAAGGAATAGCGCCCCAGCCCCCGACCGGCATAATGATCGACCGCTGCGGCGTGGCAGAGCAGCCCTGGCTTGTCTTTGGCCCCGCGCGGCGGAGCGAAGGCGGACTGGTAGTTCATCGCGACGCCGGCGTGGATGAAGGTGATGAGAAGCCCGACCAGATCCGCGCCGTCGGTGAGGCGGAGCAGGTCGACCTGCCCATTGGCATGGCCCCGTGATGCCAGGGTTTCGACAAAGGCCCGGAATGCGGGATCGTCCCAGGCATTGTCGGCATGGCGGCCGCTATTGAGCTGCGCCATGTCTTCGACCCAGGGGCCGATATCGTCCAGTGCAGCGTGAGCGATCCGGGGCAACGCGCCGCCCCGATCCTTGAGCGCGCGCCGGATCTGGCTGCGGCTGTTGGCGCTGAGCAGCGAGAGATAATTGCCATTGGCGGCGCGGACGGCGTCGAGATCGACCTGATAGACCGGGGATTCGTCGCGCCGGACGCGACGGCGGGCGGGGAGGTCGAGCAAGGGGCTGCCCGGTGCCATGCCGCTGAGGCGCAGCGCCCGCCAGTCGCGGCGGGCGGCGAGCGCGGCGATGGCGGCGCTGGCAGCTTCGGGGGCGCGGTCGCGGTCGGCGAGCAGGCCGTTATATTCGATATAGGGCCGGTCGGCGGCCGGATCACCGGACTGGTTGAGGCTGAGCGTCGCGACCGGTCCCAGCAGACGCGGCTGCATGGCATGGCCCACCAGCGCCAGCGCAATGTCGCGGCCATCATCATCGACCACCGCCAGCAGTTCGGGTTCCAGGCCATAGCTGTCGAGCCAGGCCCCGATCCAGGTCCAACGCAGGAAGAAGGAGGCATCCGATCGCGCCTCCAGCGCCTGCCAGCGGCGGGCCAGCGCAGCCCGGTCGGGCCGGGAAAAACTCGCATGATAGGACATGGCGCCCCTTGTGGCAGAGCGCGCCCTTGGGTCAAGCGGCCGATCAGACCGTGATGCGCCGGGCCGGATCGACGGTGCCGTCGCTGCGCACGCCCGCGCGGGCCAGGTCGGCGCGCATATGGCCGGTCAGGAAGCGCGCCAGCATCAGAAAATCGGCGCCCAGCGACCAGAGCGGATAGCGGAAGGTGGCGGGCCGGTTGCGTTCGATAAGGCCATGGCCCGCCCAGGCGAAGCCATAGCCCGCAAGCGGCAGTGCCAGGACCAGCCACCAGCCCCCGGTGAGCGGCGCGCTGGCCACCATCGCGATCACCAGGCTGGTGCCCGCATAATGCAGCGCGCGCGTGCCGGGGCGCGCATGTTCCTGAAGATAATAGGGCCAGAAGTCGCGAAAATGACGCATCACTCTCCCCCGATCTTTTCTGTCCCCTCGATACGCCGTCCGGCGTGCGGCGTTAAGTCTTTTGCGCCGATCCGTGCGCCCTTTCCGGGGCGTAGAGAAAATAATCATAGGCCGCGCGCGCGGCTTCGGCGATGATGCGGTCGCGCGACTTGTGCCCCTTGCTGTCCTTCATGACGAAGGCGACGACGGCGAAGCGGCGGCCATCGGGCAGGCGCACGATGCCGACATCATTGCCGGTGCCGTTGAGCGAGCCGGTCTTGTGCGCGACGGCGGTGCCGGGCGGCAGCATGCCGACGATCCGCGCCTTGCCGGTTTCGCAATGGGCCATGATGGTGAACAACCGCTGCGTGCTGTCGGCCGACAGCGCCTTGCCCGATTCATAGGCGGTGAGCAGATCGAGCATCGCGCGCGGGGTGGACGTATCCTCGATCTCAGCCGCGAAAGCGAGATTGGGGAGGTCGCGCAGGTCGCGGGTGACGAGCAAGGGATCAGCGCGACGGGCGGCGTCGGCATTCTCGCGGAAACGGCCCGACAGCGGATGGATGCCCATGGCGCGATAGAGAAGATGCGCGGTGTCGCTGTCGACGCGCAGCCCGTCGACGCCAAGCCCCCTGACGAACTGCGTGATCGCCGCAGGCCCGCCGGCGCGCGCAACGAGCACGTCGGTGGCGTTATTGTCGCTTTTTTGCAGCATCAGTTCGAGCAGCCGCTGGACCGACAGCGACGCGCCGGGGCGGGAGAACATCCAGGCGATGCCGCCCTCGCTCGCCAGCGCCGGGTCGAGCGTAAGCTGATCGTCCAGCCGCACATCGCCCGCGTCGATCAGCGCGAAGATGCGCCCGGCGACCGCCACCTTGTAGGCGCTGGCCATGGGAAACAGCGTGTCGCCATTGATCGCCTGCGTCTCGCCGGTCTGCAAATCGCGCACGGCTATTCCGACCGTGCCGTCCGACAGGGTGGCGAAGCGTTCAAATTCGCCCAGCAGCTTGGCCTGCGCCGTCTGTTCGATCAGCGGGCGCGGCGGCGGCCCGAAGGCGTCGGCGCTGGGCAAGGGCGCGAAGAAAAGGCCAAGACCGGCGAGCGCTGCGCCACAGCGGCTAAGGTTGACGCGCGACAGGCCGCGGAGCGAGAGGCCGGGCAGCGAAAAGCGAGAGGCGGAGGGCATGGCCCTGTCCTTGCGCAAGCCGGGCCGCATGGCAAGCCCCTGCGCAGCGCCCGATGGTTGACGCGCCGCGATTGGCCGATCATCACCCGGCGGCATGAACGCCCCCCTTCTGCTGCCCGATGCCTGGGCCACCGCGCTCGCCGGCCGGATCGACGACATAGGCCTCAGCGCCATCGCCCGGTTCCTGGAAGACGAAATGGCGGCGGGCAAGCGCGTCTTTCCAGCGCCGGACGATATTTTTCGCGCCCTTGCCCTCACCCCGCCCGATGCCGTCAAGGTCGTGATATTGGGCCAGGACCCCTATCATGGCGAAGGACAGGCGCATGGTTTGTCCTTTTCGGTACAGCCGGGCGTGCGCACGCCGCCGTCGCTGCGCAACATTTTCAAGGAGTTGCACGCGGACCTGCGGATCGCGCCGGCCGGCCACGGGCATCTGGACCATTGGGCGCGGCAGGGCGTGCTGCTGCTCAACAGCGTGCTGACGGTCGAGATGGGCAAGGCCGCGTCGCATCAGGGCAAGGGCTGGGAAAAGCTGACCGACGCGATCGTGGGCCAGGTGGCGGAGCGAGCGGCGCCGAGCGTGTTCCTGTTGTGGGGCGCGCATGCGCAGCGCAAGGCGGGCGCGATCGACGAGACGCGGCATCTGGTGATCCGATCCGCCCACCCCTCCCCCTTGTCGGCCCATGCCGGCTTTCTGGGATCGCGGCCCTTTTCGCGGGCCAACGTCTTTCTGGAGGCAAAGGGGCGCGGGGGCATCGACTGGGCGCTGCCGCCGCTGGAGACGGACGCGCCCAGACTGCTTTGATGCGATGCCGATGAGGCGGCAGAGGGCGACAAGGCGACAGGAGCGAAGTTCACAGTGTCGTCGGGCATTTTCGGGGCCGAAGCGACCATAAGGCGACCGCAAGGCGACCACGAAGCGACACTGACGCGGCAGGGCGAACAGCGGCGGGACCGGGCCGGAATTGCGGGCATCGTCTCTATTCGGGCGGATGGCGGGAGTGCTCACGACAACGCGATCGAAGGCGCGGGCCACATATGGGTCCCCGCCTGCGCGGGGATGACGGTGGAAGGCGCGGGGATGACGGGGGAAGGCGCGGGGATGACGGGGGAAGGCGCGGGGATGGCGAAGGGAGGCGCAGGAGAGACGGAGGGAGGCGCGGCGTTGCATCGCCAAGGGTAGATCAGACGAAATCCTACATTGAAAGGGGTTTTCGGTCGGCGCGGCCCGCGGCGGCGGTGATGAGCGCGCAGGACGCCGGGACAGATGCCGGCATCGGGCAAAAAAACGGCCCGGCGTAGTGGCCGGGCCGTCCAGTGCTTCCACCCACGCGCGCGAAGACCGTGTGCATGTCTCCGCGCGATGGTCGGTCTCGCGGGCAAGTGGCCGCGAATGAGGGCGCCTTTCGGCGAGGGCATCCACCGTTCCGCCATGTCATCGGGATCAGACAGAGCGAAACGGTGGATGCGGGCGCGGTGGGATCGCGCCGTAAGGGATCAGGCGGCGAACTGGTTCATCGTGTTATGCGCGCCGCCAGCCTTCAGGGCCGCTTCCCCGGCGAAATAATCCTTGTGATCATCGCCAATGTCGGAACCGGCCATATTCTGATGCTTGACGCAGGCGATGCCCTGGCGAATTTCCTCTCGCTGGACCTGCTTGACATAGCCCAGCATCCCTTCCTCGCCGAAATAGCGCTTGGCCAGATTGTCGGTGCTGAGCGCGGCGGTGTGATAGGTCGGCAGGGTGATGAGGTGATGGAAGATGCCCGCTTCGCGCGCGGCATCCCGCTGGAAGGTGCGAATACGCTCATCCGCCTCGCGGCCCAGTTCGGTATCATCATAATCGATGCTCATCAGCCGTGCGCGATCATAAGCGGTCACATCGCGCCCGTCCTGCGCCCAGGCGTCATAGACCTGCTGGCGGAAGTTCAGCGTCCAGTTGAAGCTGGGCGAGTTGTTATAGACCAGCTTGGCGTTCGGGATGACCTCCCTTATGCGGCTGACCATGCCGCCAATCTGGCCGATATGCGGCTTTTCGGTTTCGATCCACAGCAGGTCCGCGCCATTTTGCAGGGCGGTGATGCAGTCGAGCACGCAGCGGTCCTCGCCCGTGCCGGGACGGAACTGGTAGAGGTTGCTGGGCAGGCGCTTGGGCCGCAGCAACTGGCCGTCGCGGGTGATGAGCACGTCACCATGCCCGATCGTGGCAGGATCGACCGGATCGCAGTCGAGGAAGCTGTTATACTGATCCGCAATGTCGCCGGCCTCGCGGACATAGGCGATCTGCTTGGTGAGGCCCGCGCCCAGCGAGTCGGTGCGCGCGACGATGATGCCGTCATCGACGCCCAGCTCTAGGAAGGCGTAGCGGACCGCGCGTATCTTCGCCAGGAAGTCCTCATGCGGGACCGTCACCTTGCCGTCCTGATGCCCGCACTGCTTTTCGTCCGACACCTGATTTTCGATCTGGATGCAGCAGGCGCCCGCTTCGATGAACTTCTTGGCCAGCAGATAGGTCGCCTCGGCATTGCCGAAGCCTGCGTCGATGTCCGCGATGATCGGGACGACATGGGTTTCATAGTCGTCGATCTTGTGCAGTAGCCGATGGGTGTTGACCGCATCTTTCGCGGCCTTCGCCGCGTCGAGATCCCGGAACAGCATGCCCAGTTCGCGGGCGTCGGCCTGCTTGAGGAAGGTGTAGAGTTCCTCGATCAGGGCGGGCACGCTGGTCTTTTCGTGCATGGACTGGTCGGGCAGCGGCCCGAATTCGGACCGCAGCGCGGCGACCATCCAGCCCGACAGATAGAGGTAACGCCCCTTGGTGCTGCCAAAATGCTTCTTGATGGAGATCATCTTCTGCTGACCGATAAAGCCGTGCCAGCAGCCCAGCGACTGGGTGTAGGCGGCCGGGTCGGCATCATAGGCGGCCATGTCCGCGCGCATGATTTTGGCCGTGTAGCGGGCGATGTCCAGCCCGGTGTTGAACCGGTTCTGGAGGCGCATGCGAGCGACGGATTCGGGGGCGATGCCATCCCATCCCGTCTGGCCGCCGATCAGATCATCCGCTTTGGCAATCTCGCTATGATAGGTCATGTCCTCATCCCTTCACCTGAACATCATGGACAGCGACATAGACAGGCAAAGCAGGATGCGGGACGGGGCATGACGTTCAGTTGTCGAACTTTACAGATTTTCTGTGTATAGTTGTAAAGTCTGTAGCGGAGAGGCTTTGTGGCGAAAGATCGGCCGGTCTATATGGGGCCAAGATTGCGGCGGTTGCGCCGTGAACTGGGGCTGACCCAGGCGGACATGGCGGCCGACCTGGAGATCAGCGCATCCTATGTCGCGCTGCTGGAACGCAACCAGCGCCCTTTGACCGCCGACATGCTGTTGCGGCTGGCGCGCACCTACAAGTTGGACATGGCGGAAGTGGCGGGCGACGGCGGCGCGGAGCAGACGGCGCGGCTAAGCGCGGTGCTCAAAGACCCGATGTTCGCCGACATCGACCTGCCGCCGCTCGCCAGCGAGGATGTGGCGGTCAATTATCCCGGCGTTACCGAGGCGCTGCTGCGTCTCTACACCGCCTATCGCGAGGAGCATCTGGCGCTGGCCGATCGCAGCGTCACGCGGGCGGATACGGCCGATGCGCCCGACCCGGTGGCGGAATCGCGCCGGTTCCTCGCGGCCCGACGCAACAGCTTTCCCCTGCTGGACGATGCCGCCGAGCGACTGGCAGGCGAGGCGGAGGCGGAAGGCGGCCTGGCGGCGTGGCTGAAGGCGCGGCATGGCCTGCGCGTGCGGCGGCTGCCGTCCGACGTGATGGCAGGATCGGTGCGGCGGCTGGACCGGCATCGCGACGCGGTGCTGCTGGACGATGCGCTGGACGGGGCGAGCGCGCAATTCCAGCTGGCGTTGCAGATCGCCTATCTGGAGATGCGCAAGAGTTTCGACGCGCTGCTGAAGGAGGGGCAGTTCAGCGGAGACAGCGGGCGACGGCTGGCGCGGCGGGCGCTGGCGAGCTATGGCGCGGCGGCGATCGTGATGCCCTATGGCGCGTTCGCCAAGGCGGTGGAGGCCCGCGCCTATGATGTCGAGGCGCTCAGCCGCCAGTTCGGCACCAGTTTCGAACAGACCGCGCATCGACTGACGACCTTGCAGAAGCCGGGGCAGGAGCGCGTGCCCTTCTTCTTCCTGCGGGTCGACCCGGCGGGCAATGTCAGCAAGCGGCTGGACGGGGCGGGATTTCCCTTTGCGCGGCATGGCGGGTCCTGCCCGCTCTGGTCGGTGCATCGCGCGTTCGAGCGGCCGCGCGAGGTCATCACCCAATGGCTGGAACTGCCCGACGGGCAGCGTTTCTTCTCGATCGCGCGGACGGTGACGGCGGGCGGCGGCGGCTGGGGCGTGCCTAAAGTCGATCGCGCGATCGCGCTGGCCTGCGCCGCCGAGCATGCGCATCGACTGGTCTATGCGCGCGACATGGGGGTGAGCGATCCAACGCCGATCGGTGTCACATGTCGCCTGTGCCATCGGGCGCAATGCATGGCGCGATCTGCCCCGCCGATCGGCCGCGAGATGATGCCCGACGATTATCGCCGCACGCGCGCGCCGTTCGGTTTTGGTGAGGGGTGAGGTTCTACGCGCTTAGTCGGCTGGCTGGCGGTAGAGGGGCAGGCCAAGGCCGCGAGCGATCGCCATGGCGCGCAGGGCAAAGCCCAGCGTGGCGGCAATGAGGCCGGCGACGGGCACGTCAAGGCCGATCCAGCGCAGCGCCACGAACAGGCCGGAAGCGAAGGCGGCGGCGGTGACGTAAAGTTCGGGGCGCAGCAGGATGGACGGCTCGCCCGCCAGCAGGTCGCGCATGATGCCGCCGACGCAGCCCGTGACCACGCCCATCATGCCCGCGACGAAGGGTGGGACGCCGAAGCTCAACGCCTTGGCCGCGCCGAATACGGCAAAGGCGGCAAGGCCGATGGCGTCGAGCCAGTCGAGCGCGCGGTCGCTCCACCAGCGGCGCGGCGTGAACCAGACGATGACCGCCGCGCTCATGCAGGCCATCGCGGGCACGGCATCGACCACCCAGAAGACCGGCGCGCCGATCAGCAGGTCGCGGACCGTGCCGCCCCCTACCCCCGTCACCAGCGCGAAGAAGGCGAAGGTGACGAGCGTCTGTTGCAGCCTCGCAGCGGCCAGCGCACCGGACGCAGCGAAGACGAAGGTGCCGACGATGCTGAGCGTTTCGAGCACCGGGCCGATGGACGTGGCAAGCGAGGGGGTGGGCGGGAGCATATAGGCTTTCAACTAGGTCCGGTCGGGCTGACCGCTCGGCCCCTGCCTATTTAAGGATAGGACAGGGCTCTGACGGCGATCAGCCCGACCGGGAATGGCGTTTATTTTCCACCCTTTTCGCTGGCGAGCCGGCTCATGAGGATGGCGGCGCGCTTGGCCTGGCGTTTCATGCTGGCGAGGTCGACGCGTTCGGCCGGGCTGTGATCGCCGGTCGAGGCAGGGCCAAGGCCGACCAGCCCGTCCACATCCTGCGCGACGAAGGCGATATCGCCCGCGCCACGTTTCAACGGATCGAGCGCGGGCATGTCGGCGAGGCCCAGGTCGCGATTGACGACGTTCAGCCGGTCGAGCAGCGCGCGGTTGCCCGGCGTCGGCGCCATGGCGGGGTAGCCAAGGTCAAAGGCGATGGTGGCCGATGTTCCGAGCAGATGATCCTGCCCGACGATCTGCTGCATCTTCGCCTGCACGCGCTTGGTTTGTTCCTCGCTCAAGGTTCGGAAATCGCCCTTGGCGACGGCGATGGGCGGAATGATGTTGGTCTTGCCGGTGACGGCGATGCGCACGCCGTCCTTGTCGACCTCCGCGCTCTGGCCGCCGCCGATCAGGCCGACATTGAAGGTCAGATTGGGTTCGGGCAGGTCCTGGCGAAAGCGGGTGATGATGCGAGCGATTTCATAGATCGCGCCATCGCCCGCCTTGGCCGAGAAGATGCCCGAGCTATGCCCCGATTTGCCGGTGGCGGTCAGCGTCCAGCTATTGGACGAGCGGCGGGCGATCGCGCCCATATCCTTGCCATCCTCCTGCGAGAGGCCTTCGAAATCGAGCGCGACGTCGGCGCGCTTGCCCGCCGCGATGAGGTCGCCACGGGCGATGCTGATCGGTTCGCCCGAATCTTCCTCATCCCCGGTCAGCACCACCTCTATATTCGCATTTTTGAGCGTCCCTGCGGCCTGCATCGCCTGGAGCGCGAGCAGCATGGTGGCGACCCCGCCCTTATTGTCGGCGGCGCCGGGACCAGTGGCGAAATCGCCGTCGCGCGTGAAGCGCTGGAACGGCGAATCGGGTTCGAACACGGTGTCGAGATGGCCGATCAGCAGCATTTTCGTCGTGCCCGGTCGCCCCTTGTGCGTGGCGATAAAATGGCCGGCGCGCTTGGCCGCGTCCATGGGCTTCCATGCGACGGCAAAGCCCAGCGCCTCAAACTGCGGGCGGAGCATGTCGGCCACGGCCTTCACGCCCGCCATGTTCATCGATCCGCTATTCTGGTTCACCAGCTTTTCAAGCAGCGCGACGGACGGTTCATAGCCCGCCTCGACACTCTCCCCAATTTTGCGTTCGGCGGGGCTGAGCGCGGCATGGGCGATCGGCGCGCCGCCCAGCAGCAGGGCGGCGCAAACGAGCGTGCGGATCATTTCGCCAGTTCCGCCTCGATCGCGGCGATCAGGGCGGGGTCGTCGGGATTGGTAGTCGGCGCGAAGCGCGCGGCAACGCTGCCATCCTTTGCGATCAGGAATTTTTCGAAATTCCAGAGGACTTCGGGCGCATCGCCCGGCGTGATGCCATAGCCCACCAGCTTTTCGCGGAACGCATCGCCCTCCCCCTGGGCGGCCGGCTGGGCACTGGTGAGGGCGGCATAGAGCGGATGCTTGTCCGGGCCGGTCACGACGATCTTTTCGAACATCGGGAAATCGACGCCGAAATTGGTGGTGCAGAAGGTCGCGATCTCGTCATTGCTGCCCGGTTCCTGGGCGCCAAAATCATTGGCGGGAAAGCCGGTGACGACCAGCCCCTTGTCCTTGTAATCGCGATAGAGTTTTTCCAGCCCCTCATATTGCGGGGTGAGGCCGCATTTGGAGGCGACGTTGACGACCAACACCACCTTGCCCGCATAGTCGGCCAGGCTGGCGTCGTCGCCCTTGATGGTCTTGAGCGGTATTTGCTGGATATCGGCCATGTCCTGTCTCCTGTAAGATCATGATGGGCGCGACCTTGGCATCAAATGGCCGCGCCGAACAGATGCCCCGCGCCCGCCGTAACCGCCATGGCGAGCGCGCCCCACAGGAGCGTGCGCAGGACCGAGCGCGGCGGACTGGCCCCGCCCAGCCGCGCCCCGATGAAACCAAGCAGCGCCAGGCAAGCGAGGCAGATGCCGACGATGGCGGGAATCGCCGTGGCGGCGGGGACCAGAGCGGCGGCGACCACTGGCGGGGTCGCGCCTGCGGCAAAGCTGGCGGCCGAAGCGAGCGCGGCCTGCACCGGGCGCGCGGTCGCAAGGTCGGAAATGCCCAGTTCGTCGCGAGCGTGGGCGCCCAGCGCATCGGCATCCATCAATTGCTGCGCCACCTGCCCCGCGAGATCGGGGGTCAGGCCGCGATCGACATAGATGTCGCGCAGTTCGACCCATTCGGCATGGGGCTGCGTGCGCAGCGCCTTCTCCTCCTTGGCAAGGTCGGCGCGTTCGGTGTCGGACTGGGCGCTGACCGAGACATATTCGCCCGCCGCCATCGACATGGCGCCCGCGACCAGCGCGGCGATGCCCGACAATAGCACGGACTGGCCGGTGGCGCCCGACGCGGCGATGCCGGTCATCAGGCTGGCGGTCGAGACGATCCCGTCATTGGCCCCCAGCACGGCCGCGCGCAGCCAGCCGACGCGGTTGACATAATGGACGGCGTGATGCGGCGAGGCGGTGGTGCTGCTGTCCATCGGATTCCTTCTGGTTCGGAGGCGCACAGTGCCGCGACGCACGTGCGAAGTCGATCCCGCGATGGCATGGAGCGCAAAGAGCCTCCGACCATAGTCGTAGAAGAGGCCCATGCCGATTGCGCCGGTCCGATGGGGCGCGATAAGCCCCGCTCTTCACGCGGCGGATGGAGGGACGGCCATGGGAATGATGATGCGGCTCCTGCTGGCGATCGCCGCCCTTTTCGCCGCGCCGAGCGCCATAGCCGAAAGCCAGTTCAAGCTGCTCGTCTTCGCCAAGGCGAATACCTATCATTATGAGTATATCCCGATCGCGCGCGAGAGCCTGGAGCAGATGGCGCGGCTGCACAGCTTCGAGCTTGTCTGGACGCGTCACCCGGAAAGTTTCGACGAAGACCTGAGTCAATATGCGGCGATCATGTTCCTCAATTCGCCCGGTGAGGAATTGAACGCCGGGCAGCGGGCGAAGTTCGAAGCCTATATGCGCGCAGGCGGCAATGCGATGATCGTCCACCGCGCCGCGATCACTCCGCCGGGCGAATGGCCCTGGTATGAAAAGCTGGTGGGCCGGCGCGTCGGCGTGCATCCGATGGTGCAGACCGGCGTCGTCACGGTGGAAGACCGCAATTTCCCCGCGACCTTCGCCCTGCCCGACCGATGGGTGTGGAGCGACGAATTCTACGTCACGACCAATCCCTTTGACGTGCGGATCAACACCGTGCTGGGCGTGGATGAAAGCAGTTACGACCCGACCAAGATCTGGCCCGGCCAGGTGTCACGGCCGATGGGCCGCGACCATCCGATCGCCTGGTATCATGACTATGAAAAGGGGCGCGTGTTCGTGACCACGCTGGGGCATGAAGGGGCGATGTACCGCGATTATACCTATCTGACGCATTTGATGGGCGGCATTTACTGGACGGCGACCGGGCGCGGCCAGGCGGCGACCAGCAAGCGTTGAAGAGGCAGCGTCAGCCCGCCAGGCCTTCGGCCTTTTCCGCTAGGTCGAGCCAGCGTTCCTCCGCCGCATCCTTGTCGGCGCGGGCCTGTTCTATGGCCTTGGTGAGCGCGGCGAATTTGCCGGGATCGCGGGTGTAGAGGGCGGGATCGGCGAGCGCGGCCTCATCGCGGGCGATCGCGGCTTCCAGCGCCTCGATCCGCCCGGGCAGCAGATCAAGGTCGCGCTGATCCTTGTAGCTGAGCTTGGCGGACGCAGGCTTGGGCGGCGGCGGGGGCGCGGCGTCCTTCTTTTCCGCCTTCGCGGCCTTGCGCGGATCGCGCTTGGCGATCCAGTCGGCATAGCCGCCGACGATCACATCGACCGTCCCCGATCCGTCGAGGCCCAGTGTGACCGTGACGGTGCGGTCGAGGAAATCGCGGTCGTGACTGACGATCAGGACGGTGCCGTCATAATCGGCGATGACTTCCTGAAGCAGATCGAGCGTTTCGAGGTCGAGATCATTGGTCGGTTCGTCGAGTACGAGCAGGTTGGATTCGCGGGCAAATTCCCGCGCGAACAGCAGGCGCGAGCGTTCGCCGCCCGACAATGTGCCGACCTTCGCCTCGGCAAGCGACGGATCGAACAGGAAGTCCTTCAGATAGCCGTGGACATGCTTGCGCACCCCGCGCACGTCGATCCAGTCGCCCCCTTCGGCCAGCACGTCGCGGACGGACTTGTCGCCCTGCATCAGGCTGCGCTGCTGGTCGATGAAGATCATGTCGAGCGTCTTGGCGAGCGTCACGTCGCCGCTGTCGGGCGCAAGCTGGCCGGTCAGCAATTTCAGTAGCGTCGACTTGCCAGCGCCATTGCCGCCGACGATGCCGATGCGGTCGCCGCGCTGCACGCGCAGGGTGAAGTCCCTGATGATGGTGCGATCACCAAAGGCCTTAGTGACATGCTCGGCCTTGATGACGCTCTTGGTCTTGCTGTCGTCGCTGGCGACGGCGATCTTGGCGGTGCCCTGCGGCCCCTGCATGGCGGCGCGCTGGGCGCGCATCTCCCAAAGTTTCGCGAGCCGGCCCTGGTTGCGCTTGCGCCGGGCGGTGACGCCGCGTTCCAGCCAGTGCGCCTCGATCTTGAGCTTGGCGTCCAGCTTTTCGGCCGCCCGCGCCTCTTCGGCGTAGACCGCCTCCATCCATTGTTCAAAACCGCCAAAGCCGATCTCGTTGCGGCGCATCGAGCCGCGGTCGAGCCAGAGCGTCTGGCGGGTGAGGCGCGTCAGAAACGCGCGGTCGTGGCTGATGACGATGAAGGCGCCATTATAGCGCGCCATCCAGTTTTCGATCCAGTCGATCGCCGCGATGTCGAGATGGTTGGTCGGTTCGTCGAGCAACAGCAGGTCGGGTTCGCTGGCGAGCGCGCGGGCGATGGCGGCGCGGCGGCGCTCGCCTCCACTCGCCGTCTTCGCCTCGCGCGACAGGTCGATGCCCAGTTGATCGGCAATCGCCTCCACCTCATGCGCCGGGGGCGCATAATCGCCGGCCAATGCGAAATCATGCAGCGTGGCGAAGGGCGTGACGTCGGGGTCCTGTTCCAGCGTGATGACGCGCGCGCCCGGCTGCACCGAGCGGGTGCCTTCATCCGGTTCGATCTGGCCGCCGATGAGTTTGAGCAGCGTCGTCTTGCCCGCGCCGTTGCGGCCGATGAGCGCCAGCCGGTCGCGCTGGCCGACATGAATGTCTATGTTGCGGAACAGCCAGTGCGTACCCTGGCTGAGGCCGAGATTTTCGAAGGAGAGGATGGGAGCCGCCATGGCGGTGCAGCTAGGGGGTAAGGGGCGACAGAGCAAGTGGGGAACCCGAAAGCTGTCGCACGGCTTTCACCGGTGCACAGCGTCCGTTCATCGCATCCCGGCCAATCACGGATGCAGCGAATTTTTGCAGAGGAGACCCGTTGATGAAATCCGCCCTCGCCCTGATGGCGCTTAGCGCCGCCGCGATTCCCGCAGCCGGCCTGGCGCAGACCAGCGTCACCATCGCCGAGACAGCGCCGGTCGTGACGCTGAACGTGACCGAAAGCGTCGAAGCCGCGCCCGATGTCGCGACGGTGGGCACCGGCGTCCAGACCCGCGCGCAGACGGCGCAAGCGGCGATGCAGCAGAATGCGGCGCAGACGGAAAAGCTGATCGCGGCGCTGGCCAGGGCCGGCATCGCCAAGAAGGATATCCAGACCAGCGGCATTAATCTCAGCGCGCAATATGATTATAACAATCAAAATGGCCAGCCGCAGGGGCCGCGCTTCATCGGTTATGAGGCGTCGAACCAGCTGACGGTGAAGCTGCGCGACATCAAGCGCGTCGGCGCGTCGCTGGACGCCATGGTGGCGGCGGGCGCGACCAATATCAGCGGGCCGACCTTCTCGATCGACGACCCGTCGCCCATGCTGGTGCAGGCGCGCGGCGCGGCGATGAAGAGCGCGAAGGCGCAGGCGGACTATTATGCGCAGGCGGCCGGCTATCGCTCCGCGCGGCTGGTGTCGATCAGCGAAAGCAACAGCGGCGGCCAGCCGCCCATGCCGATGATGCAAAGCGCCCGGTTCAAGGCCGATGCCGCGCCGGCGACGCCGGTGGAGCCGGGGCAGGTCAGTGCGTCGGTGACGCTGACCGTGCAATATGCGCTGGAAAAATAAGGCGCTGAACCCGTCCTTATTCCGTGATGCGCCAGCGCAGGGCCGCCCGGTCCGCGCTGGCGCCTTGCGTCAGGCGCACGTCGACGCCACGATCGGCGAAGGGCTGCGTCAGGGCGGGATGATCGTCCCCGCGCACGGCCATGTCGATGGGCAGGCCGACGCGCTGCGCCGCCCATAGCGCCAGCGCCAGCGTTTCAGCATTGGCCGGCGCGCCATCCTCATCAAGGGTAATATCGGGCAAGGGCAGCACCGGCGGTTCGACCTCTATCGTCCAGCCCGGCGCCATGGCGGCGGCGCGCTGTTCGAGCACGCGATAGGTGGCAAGGCCCGCTTCTGGCAGCGGCCGCGCGCGCACCAGCGCCCGCTTGCGCCCGGTGTCGATGGTGACGGCGTCGGGATCGACCCCGGCGATGAGCGCGAGCCGATCGGTCAGGCGATCGACCTGGCCCTGCACCTCGCGCCGCGCGGTCTGGACGGCGAGCAGCTGGGCATTTTCGGTGTCGGTCCCTTCACCCACGCGAATCTGTTCGATATCGAGCGCGACAGGCTGGCCCAGCATGTCGCTGAGCACGCGGCTGGCGCGCGTCGTCGCGTTGCGTTCATAGCGGCTGGTCAGGACGCTGGCGGTAACGGACAGCGGCCGGGCGTCGAAATCTATGTCGAGCTGCGAGATGCGGGCATCATCGGCAAATTCGCGGCGGATGACGTCGCGCGCCTCGCGGGCGGCATTGGATTCCCAGGCGATCTGGCGCAGCGACAGGCCGAGCGGCACGGCGAGGGCAAAGAAGATGACGCCGATGAAGACGCTCTGCATCCAGCTTTGCCGGGGCGAGAGTTCCCGGCCAAAGCCATAGAGCCGCGCCATGATGCCCGCCGCCAGCGCGATCGTCACGAAGTTGGTGAAGAAGAGCAGGAAGGCGCCGCCCGCCACGGTGGCGTTGAGCGTCGCGACACCAAAGCCGACCGTTGCGAGCGGCGGCATCAACGCGGTGGCGATGGCGACGCCCACGATGGTGCCCGCCTTCCCCCGGATCATCGCATAGGCGCCCGCCAGCGCGGAAAAGAGCGCGACCATGAGGTCGAAGAGATTGGGCCGGGTGCGCGCGGCGATTTCCGCCGTCACGGTCTGAAGCGGGGACAGCAGAACGATGAAGGCGGTGAAGAGGATGGCGATGAGCGCGCCGACGGCAAGGGTGAAAAGCGTGCGGCGAATCTCGCGCGAATCGACGGTGGCGAGCGCGAAGCCCAGGCCAACGATCGGCCCCATAAGCGGGGAGATAAGCATCGCGCCGATCACCACGGCAGGCGAGGAGAGCAACAGCCCCAGCACCGCGATGCCCGCCGACATGAGGATCATGAAGGCGTAGCGCGGGCTCCACCCATCATCTTCGCGCACGCGATCGACCACCGCCTGATGGTCGATTTCGCGGATCACATGGCCGCGCCACCAGCGGGGCACGGCGCGCCAGAGTGGCGGATCGGCAACGGGCCTTTCGTCCTGCATCTTCATGACACAGCGCCATAATCGAGCGCGGCGCGGCTTTCCAGCCGCCACCGCGATGCCATCATTCACCACCTGTTCAATGGCCTGCACCTATGGCATGCCCATGATGATGAAGTGGAAAAGCCTGACAGCCGGTGCCGGCATGCTGATGGCCGCGATGCTGATGATCCCCGCCGCCGACGCCGGTGGACGCCGCGATGAACAGGATGCCGCCCGCCGCGCGATGCTGGACGGTCATGTCATGCCCTTTTCCATGATCAAGCGCCGTGTCGACGCCGCCGTGGGCGGCGCAACCTATGTCGGCAGCGAGTTCAACCCGTCATCCAACCGCTATCGCCTGAAATATGTGAAGAACGGAAAGGTCATGTGGGTTGATGCCGACGGCCGGACAGGCGATATTATCGGCATGGCGCGCTGACCCCGCGTCGCATACTGGTCATAACAGAAACGGAAATACACGCCCATGCGCCTGCTGATCGTCGAGGATGAACCGAGCCTGGGCCATCAGCTCAGAACCACGCTGGAAGGCGCGGGCTATGCCGTCGACCTGGCGACGGACGGTGAGGACGGACATTTCCTGGGGTCCACCGAAAGCTATGACGCGGTGGTGCTGGACCTGGGCCTGCCCACGATCGACGGGCTGACCGTGCTCGACAAATGGCGCAAGGAGGGCAAGACCTTCCCCGTGCTGGTGCTGACCGCGCGCGACAGTTGGTCCGACAAGGTCGCCGGGCTGGACGCGGGCGCGGACGATTATCTAGCCAAACCCTTCCAGAGCGAGGAACTGATCGCACGGCTGCGCGCGCTGATCCGCCGCGCGTCGGGCAATGCGTCGAGCGAGCTGACGGCGGGCGACGTGCGGCTGGACACGCGGTCGGGCAAGGTGACGCTGAAGGGCGATCCGGTGAAGCTGACGGCGCAGGAATATAAGCTGCTGAGCTATCTGCTCCACCACAAGGGCAAGGTGGTGAGCCGCACCGAATTGATCGAGCATATCTACGATCAGGATTTCGACCGCGATTCCAACACGATCGAAGTGTTCGTGACGCGCATCCGCAAGAAATTGGGCGCCGACGTCATCACCACCATCCGGGGCCTGGGCTACAGCCTGGACGAGCCGGGCAGATAATCCACCGTTCGTGCTGAGTAGGGATTGAGCGAAGTCGAAATCCCGTATCGAAGCACCTCGCACGAACCCTTCGATAGGCCACTTCGACTTCGCTCAGTGGCTACTCAGGGCGAACGGCCTTTTGGCAAGCGACGCGATATCCCCTCCCCCCGTCCGCTCGACCGGCTCCATCAGCCGGCGCATGATCGGTATTGCCGCGCTGTGGATCAGCGTGCTGCTGATCGGCGGTGGCGTGGCGCTGGACCGGGTACTGTCGGACGCGATCACCCGCAATTTCGACGACGGCATGAATTATGTGCTGACGGCGATGATCGCCGCGTCGGAAATCGGCCCCGATGGCGAAGTGCTGTTCAACCGGGAACTGGCCGACCAGCGATTCCTGGAGCCCAATAGCGGGCTATATTATCAGATCAGCGCCAAAGGACATGAGGATTGGCGGTCGCGGTCGCTATGGGACCGGGCATTGAAGGCGCCGGCCGAGCATGACGACCGCCACCTGCATGTCTACAACAGCAAGCAGTTTCCCGGCGAGGACCTGCGCATCATGGAACGCACCGTGGTGCTGCCCGGATCGGACACGCGCTGGCTGTTCATGGTGGCGCAGGCGCGATCGGGCCTGGACGCCCAGATAAAGACGTTGCGGTCCACCCTGTTCAAGAGCTTCGCGCTGCTGGCGCTGGGGCTGTTCGTGCTGGCGACGTTGCAGACGATCTACGGGCTGCGGCCGCTGCGCAAGGTCAGGCTGGAAATCATCCGGATGCGAGGGGGCGAGAAGAGCCGGGTGACAGAGCCGATGCCCGCCGAAGTGTTGCCGATGGTGGAGGAACTGAACGCGCTCCTTGCCCATAATGAGCGGCAGGCGGAGGAAGCGCGCACCCATGCGGGCAACCTGGCCCACGCCCTCAAGACGCCGCTGACCGTCATCATGAACGCCGCGACCGCCAAGGCGCCGGACCTGGGCGACGCGGTGATCCGCGAGGCGACGACGATGCGGCGGCAGGTGGACCATCATCTGGCCCGCGCGCGCGCCGTCGGCCGCCGCGGCGCGGCGCAGAGCCGGGCCGATGTGTGGAAAAGCCTGGGCGCGGTGGAGCGCGCGGTCCAGCGCCTCTACCCCGACGCGCGGATCGACATGGATGGCGACAAGGACGCGGCCGTCCGCGTGGAGCGGCAGGACCTGGACGAGATGCTGGGCAATGTGATCGAGAATGCCGCCAAATATGGCGGCGGCAGCGTGTTCGCGACCGTGGTCGCCCGCAGCGGCGGCATGGTGGAGGTCCAGGTCGAGGATGACGGCATGGGCATTCCGGAAGAGGAGCGCGTGCGCATCTTCGACCGGGGCGTGCGGCTTGATTCGGGCAAGCCCGGCACTGGCCTTGGCCTCGCCATCGTGCGCGATGTGGCGGAGATTTACGGCGGCACCGTCGCTCTGGAGGAAAGCGAGGACCTGGGCGGATTGCTGGTGCGGCTGCGGCTGCCGGCGGCGTGACAGGGATGAGCAACAACCGTCCTCCCCTCCCTTCCAGGGAGGGGAGGGGAGAAGAAGGCCACATAAAAATCCCATGCGGCGGCAGCTCTATCTTATCGCGGGGTTTCTTTCGATCGGCCTAGGCGCGATCGGGGCGTTTCTGCCGCTGTTGCCGACAGTGCCGTTCATGATCCTGGCGGCCTTCTGCTTCGCGCGGTCCAGTCCGCGGCTGGAGGCGAAGTTGCTCAATCATCGGCAGTTCGGGCCGCATATCCGCCGCTGGCGCGAACGTGGCGCGATCAGCCGGCGCGGCAAAATCGCAGCGGTGGCAGCGTTCGGCTTCAGCATTGCGCTGGCGCTGATCCTGTCGCCCTGGCCCTGGTTCCTGATCCCGGTCGCCGCCGCGCTGATCGGCGGCAGCTGGATCTGGAGCCGGCCGGAGGCGTGAATCTTCATTGCTCGATCAGGTCGAGATAGGCGACGACATCATTGTCGGTGGCGATGAAAAGGCCGTCCTGCATCTCGGCCGGCTGCTGATCGGCGACGCGCAGCGCTTCCGTCAGGGGACCATAAAGCAGAGTGGTGACACCACCGTCATCACCCAGATGATAGAGGCGCACGGTCGCGCCGTCATAGGTGCTACGCATCAGAGGCTTATCGCGGCGGAACGAGTGCGACGCAAGTCAGCGCCGGTCGCTGACCTTCATCGAGGGGGCAAGCTGGTTGCGGCCGATGCGCACGGCATCATCGGTGAAATTGGCGACGAAGGTGGAGCCGCGCTCCAGCCCCGGCACGAAACCGGCGCGATTGCCGTCGATGACAAGGCCCGCGCTGCTGTTTTCCCGGCCTTCGGGCGCGACAGTGATGAAGGCGGACCAGTTATCCTTGTCCTTGCCCTGCACCATTTCATTGCCGCTGATCGTGCCGGTCGCGCCGTTGGACAGGTCGATCATATAATTGGTCAGGTGCCCGGCGCTGTCATCGAAGCTGTTGCCGGTGATGGTGACGCGCGGCGTGCGGGTTTTGAGATAATGGCCGCCATTGCCTTCATCGAACCGGCTGTTGGTGACGCTGAGGCTGGCGAGGCGGCCGATATAGATGCCATGGGCGCAATCGAGATCGCGGTCGCAGCGGCCGAGCTTGCGGAAGGTCGATTTGTCGATGCTGACGCGGCCGCCGGCATAATCGCCGGTCAAAATGCCTTCCTCGCTGTTGCGGAACAGGCTGTTGGTGACGGTGAGGTCGCCGCTTTCGAGGCGGATGCCAGCGCCATTGCCGTCGGGCACGCGGATATTCTGGAAAACAATGCCATCGACGGTGGTGGCGCGGCCGCGCGCGACAAGCGCCCCCTTCCCTTCGCACGGCACGCCGTCGAAGATGGCGGTGCCGGGCTTTGCGGCGCGGATGGTGACGACGCCGCCCTGCTGCACCGCGCATTGGCGATAGGTGCCGGGGGCGACGAGGATGGTGCCCTGCCCATCACCGATCGCGTTCAGGGCGTCCGACAGGGTGGCATAGCCGCGGCCCGAGTCGCTCAGCGTGAAGGGCGCGGATTGCCCCTGCGCGAGCGCGGTCGCGGCGACGGCGGCGGACAGAAGCAGGGCGGTGGACAGGAAGCGCATGGCGCGCTCCTTAGAGGCTTGCAGGCGCGCCGCCAAGCGGGTGCGAACGCCGCCACGGCGACTGGCCTGAAATGGCACAGGCGCGGGGCCAAAGCTGAATGGTTTTCGCGCACGACGCGATCCGGTAAGAAGGGCCAAGACGCGATCCAACGGAGTGCCTGTCCATGCCCAATTCCCCCTGGAGCCATCATCGCAGCGCCAGCCTGTCCGACGACATCGATTTCGAGATCAAGGGCCAGGAATTGCAGTTTCTGGAGATCGAGCTGGACCCGGGCGAGAGCGCGGTTGCCGAAGCGGGTGCGATGGTATGGAAGGACGGCGCGATCAGCATGACGACGGTGTTCGGCGACGGCAGCGGCGGCGCGGACGGCGGCTTCATGGGCAAGCTGCTGGGCGCGGGCAAGCGGCTGGTGACGGGGGAAAGCCTGTTCACCACCGTCTTCACCCATCAGGGCCATGGCAAGGCGCGGGTCGCCTTTGCCTCTCCCACGCCAGGGTCGATCCTGCCGCTCAAGCTCGACCAATATGGCGGCGCGCTGATCTGCCAGAAGGACAGTTTCCTGGCCGCCGCCAAGGGCGTGGCGATCGGCGTGCATTTCCAGAAGCGGATCATGACCGGCCTGTTCGGCGGCGAAGGCTTCATCATGCAGCGATTGTCGGGCGATGGATGGGTGTTCGTGCAGATGGGCGGCACGCTGGTGGAAAAGGAACTGGCACCGGGCGAGGAACTGCATGTCGATACAGGCTGCCTGGCGGCGATGACGCCCAGCGTCGATTTCGACCTGGTGGCTGCGGGCGGCGTCAAATCCATGATCTTTGGCGGCGAAGGCGCGTTCTTCGCGCGGCTGCGCGGACCGGGGCATGTGTGGATCCAGTCCCTGCCCTTTTCGCGCCTCGCCGGACGGATGCTGGCGGCGGCCGGCAGCCGGGGCGGGCAGAATAGGGGCGAAGGATCGTTGCTGGGCGAATTTGGCGACCTGATCGGCGGCAATCGCTGAGCACGGGCGGCGACGCGCGGCCCTTGAAATCGGGTGCGAAATGGGCACATGGGTCCCATGGCATCCCCTTTCGATCCGGCTGACCTGCCCATAGGCGTTTCGATGACGCTGTCGCCGCTCGTGAGCCGGGTGCTGGCGCCCAATCCGTCGCCCTTCACCTATACCGGCACGCAGACCTATGTGGTGGGCGGCGAGGCGGTGGCGGTGATCGATCCGGGACCGGACGACGCCGACCATCTCGCCGCGATCGCGCGGGCGATTGGCGGACGGCCGGTCATCGCGATCCTGTGCACCCATACCCATCGCGACCACAGCCCGGCGGCGCGGCCGCTGAGCACGGCGACGGGCGCGCCGGTCATCGGCTGCGCGCCGCTGACGCTGGAGGATGACGGCCCGCGCGCGGACGCGGCGTTCGACGCGGACTATCGGTCCGACCGGGTGCTGGGCGATGGCGAGACGGTGGAAGGGCCGGGCTGGACGCTGGAGGCGGTGGCGACGCCGGGCCACACGTCCAACCATTTATGCTTTGCTCTGCGCGAGGAACAGGCGCTGTTCACCGGCGATCATGTCATGGGCTGGTCGACTAGCGTGATTTCCCCGCCCGATGGCGACATGACCGCCTATATGCGCTCGATGCAGCGGCTGGTCGAGCGGGACGACGCGATCTACTACCCGGCCCATGGCGATCCCGTCGACAATCCGCAGCGGCTGGTGCGCGGCATGATGGGCCATCGCAAGCAGCGCGAAGGGCAGATTTTGCGGTTCCTGGCCCGCCATGGCGACAGCGCGATCCCCGACATGGTGGCCGAAATGTACAAGGGCGTCGATCCGCGCCTTTATGGCGCGGCAGGCCGGTCGGTGCTGGCGCATCTCATCGACCTTAACGGCCGGGGGCTGGCGGCCCCGGCGGAGGACGGGCTGTGGCGCGCAGCCTGAAAGCCTATGCCGGGCCGGTGGGCGCGGCATTGCTGATCCTGATCGTCGGGGCGGCAATGCTGGTGGGCTGGCAACGCTATAATCGCGACTATGTCGTGAGCGTGGAGGATGATGGATCGGCGGTGACGAAGATCATCGCCGAGCGGATCGCCGGCAGCAGCAGCCTGCGCGTGTCGCGGCTCAACGGCACGATCCAGAGCACCGCGCGCGATGTCCGTGGCTTTGGCTGGCTGAAATCCGACCAGGTGGTCAAGATGCCCTATACGGTGGACTATTTCGTCGACCTGTCGGGCCTGTCCGCCAACGACCTGGAATGGGACGAGCAGCGCCGCACGCTAATCGTCAACGCCCCCGACGTGAAGGCCGACACGCCCAATCTGGACGAGGCGCGCCGCACGCTGGTGCGCACCAGCGGCCTGTTCGTCACGCGCGAGGCTGGCGAGGCGCTGAGCCGCCGGGCGTCGGCGCATGCCGAGGCGCGGGCGAAGGCGTCGGCGCGGTCGCCCGAACGCATGGCGCAGGCGCGCGAATATGGACGGACCGCGCTCGCCAGGCTTATGAGCGCGCCGCTCGCCGCCATGGGCTATGGCGACGCGCGCGTAATCGTCACCTTCCCGCCCGAACGCAAGGGCGACAATCGCGAGCGATGGGACGTCACCACGCCGATCAACGAGGTGCTGGCCAACAAGCGCCAGCAACGCTAGGGCACAAGCCCAAGACCCCGGCCAAACGGGACGCAGGAGTTACAGGGTATGAACGCTTTTTCAGGCATCCCGCAGGGCATCGACCTGCGCGCGGAAATCGACCGGCTGCGCAAGAAACGCAACGCCGTCATCCTGGGCCATTATTACCAGACGCCCGAGATTCAGGACCTGTCCGATTTCGTGGGTGACAGCCTGGAGCTGTCGCGCAAGGCGGCGGAGACGGACGCGGACGTCATCGCCTTTTGCGGGGTGCGCTTCATGGCGGAAACCGCGAAAATCCTGTCGCCCGAAAAGATCGTCGTCCTGCCCGACATGGACGCGGGGTGCAGCCTGGAGGACAGCTGTCCCCCCGCCCAGTTCAAGGCGTTCCGCGAGGCGCATCCCGATCATATCGCCTTGAGCTACATCAACTGTTCGGCCGAGGTGAAGGCGCTGTCCGACATCATCGTGACATCCTCATCCGCTGAAAAGATACTGGCGCAGATCCCCGCCGACCAGAAGATCATCTTTGGCCCTGACAAGCATCTGGGCGGCTACCTTAAGCGCAAGCTGGGTCGCGACATGTTGCTGTGGCCGGGCGTGTGCATTGTGCATGAAGCGTTCAGCGAAACCGAATTGCTGAAACTCAAGGCCCAGCACCCGGACGCGCCGATCGCCGCGCATCCCGAATGCCCGCCCTATATCATCGATCATGCCGATTATGTCGGATCGACCAGCGGCATCCTGGATTTCGCCAAGACCATGCCGGGCGACACGCTGATTGTCGCGACCGAGCCGCATATCATCCACCAGATGCAAAAGGCGGTGCCGCACAAGAATTTCATCGGCGCGCCGGGCGCGGACGGCAACTGCAACTGCAATATCTGCCCCTATATGGCGCTCAACACGATGGAGAAGCTGTATCTGGCGCTGCGCGACCTCCAGCCGCGCATCGAAATGGACGAGACGTTGCGGTTGCAGGCGAAGAAGAGCCTGGACCGGATGCTGGACATGGCGAGCGGCACGGTGGGCCAGGGCGATGTCGGCCCGCGTAGCTGAGGCCTGATCCGCGATGATCGCGCGGCTGCGCGCGCTCTGGCAGGGGACGCGGGCCAGCTATTGGTTCTACCCCGCGCTGTTCACCACCAACGCCGCGCTGCTGGCGATCCTGACGGTCTGGCTCGATCGCCATGGCGCGGCGCAATGGCTGACAAGCCATGACTGGGTGGATGAAGCCCGGCCAGAGGGCGCGCGCAATGTCCTGAACGTCATATCCGGGTCGATGATCGGCGTCGCATCGACCGTCTTTTCGATCACCATCGCCGCGGTCGTTTACGCATCGGGCAGCTATGGCCCGCGATTGCTGTCCAATTTCATGGAGGATCGCGGCAACCAGCTGTCGCTGGCGACCTTCATCGCCACCTTCGTCTATTCGGTGCTGGTGCTGCGCGTGGTGCGCGACGCCTATGAAACGGCGGGCGACCCCGGCTTCGTGCCGCAATTGTCGCTGCTGATCGCCACGGGCCTGATGGCGGCGTCGATCGTCGTGCTGGTCTATTTCCTCAATCATGTGCCGGCCTCCATCCGCATCAACGCAGTGCTGGAAGGGATTGGCGAGCGGCTGCTCCGCAGCGTGCGGGATCGCTTCCCCAGACATTGCGACGCCGAGCAGCAGGACCAGCCGCCACAGGGGACGCCAGTGGCGGCGACCGGCACGGGCTATATCCAGATCATCGATTTCGCCGGGCTAGACCGGATCGCGCGGGACATAGAATGCCGGATCGAGTTGCGACTGCGGCCGGGCGATTTCGTCCATCCCGACGTGGTGTTGCTGGCGGTCGTCGGCGCGGAGCCGGATGATGCGATGGCCGACCGGCTGCGCGACTGTTTTTCATTGGGCGCGATGCGATCGCCCTCGCAGGATATAGAATTCCTGATCGACGAGCTGGTGGAGATTGCGCTGCGGGCGCTGTCGCCGGGCATCAACGATCCCTTCACCGCCGTTACCGCGCTGCACTGGCTGGGCGCGGCGACCGCGCAGATTGGCGCGCGGGACCTGCGCGGCGGGCCGGATCGGGGCGATTATGACTGGAACCGGATCGTGCCGATGAACGACGATTTCGATCATTTCGTGCGGCGCGGCTTTGGCGGCATCCGTGCGGCGGCGGCGACCAGCCCGATCGCGGCGATGCAGTTCCTCGATTGCCTGCTGGGCGTGGGATCGACGCTGAGCCTGACCGGCCGGCGGGCGCGGCTGCGCGAGGAAGGCGCGCTGCTGATGGCGCAGGCGCGGCTGGACCTGGCCGGGCCATCGCTCGATGAACTGGAGGCGCGCTATTGCGATTTCCTGGCAGCCATGAAAGACGGCACCCATGAACGGCTTTCTTCCTGACGCATTTTCGCTTCCCGGCTTCGACCTTGACGCCTTTGTCGCCGCCACCCTGGCCGAAGACCTTGGCCCCGATGGCCGGGACGTCACCAGCGAGGCGGTAATCCCGGCCGACGCGATGTTCGACGGCGTGATGGACAGCCGCGACGCGGTGACGCTGGCGGGCCTGCCGATCGCTGTCGCTTTTTTCCGTGCGCTTGATCCGCAGGTCGACATCGAAATGCTGCACCGGGATGGCGATCAGGTGGCGGCGGGCACCGACCTGATGCGAATCCGGGGCAAGGCGCGCGCGATGCTGACGGCGGAGCGATCGGCGCTGAACACCGTCCAGCATCTGACCGGGATCGCGACGATGACGCGCGCCTATGTCGATGCGATCATGGGCACGGGCGCGACCCTGCTCGACACGCGCAAGACGATTCCGGGCCTGCGTTGCCTTGAGAAATATGCGACGCGCATGGGCGGCGCGACCAATCACCGCATGGGCCTGTGGGACGCGGCGATGATCAAGGACAATCATGTCGCGGTCGCGGGGACGGTCGAGGAAGCGGTGCGCCGCGCGGTGGCTGCCGGGGTCGAGCGCATCATCGTCGAGGTCGACCGGGTGGACCAGATCGAACCGGCGCTGAGCGCAGGTGCGACCCATTTGCTGCTCGACAATATGGCCGCGCCCGTGCTGCGGGGAGCGGTGACGTTGGTGGGCGGACGGGTGCCGACCGAAGCGTCAGGCGGCGTGACGCTGGACACGATCCGCGCCAAGGCGGAGACCGGCGTCACCTATATCAGCGTCGGGCGGCTGACCCAGTCGGCGCCGGCGGCCGACATCGGACTGGATTTCGACTATGCCTAGGCTGATCCTTGCCCTGCTGCTCATACTCGCGCCATCGGCGGCGCTGGCCCAGTCGGCGCAATGCCGGATGCCCGCCACCCTGCCCCGGCCCACGGCCGAAGGGCCGACCGCCAAGGAACCCAAGCGCGTGCTGCCGATCGGCAGCTACACGCTGGCGATCAGCTGGACGCCGCAATATTGTTCGACCGCGCGGGATCGCGGCAGCCTGCAATGCGGCGGGCGCAACGGCACGTTCGGCTTCACCCTGCATGGCCTGTGGCCCGATGGCGTCGGCAAGCAATGGCCGCAATATTGCCGACCGGCCGACCTGGTGCCGCGCGACGTGGTGCGGGACAATTTGTGCGCCACCCCGTCGGTGCAGCTGATCCAGCATGAATGGGCCAAGCATGGCACCTGCATGACGACCAGGCCGGAGCTGTATTTCGACCTGTCGCGCGCTTTCTACCAATCGCTGCGCTATCCCGACATGGGGGCGCTGGCGCGGCGCAAGACATTGACGGTGGCGCAGTTCGCCGCCGCCTTCGCCGCCGCGAACAAGCGGTTGGAGCCCGATATGCTGCGCGTGACCACGGTGCGTGGCAATTGGCTGAGCGAAGTGTGGATCTGCATGGACCGGGCAATGGAATATACGCGCTGCCCCGCGCATCAGGGCGGTGCGCCCGGACCCAGCTATTTGCGGATCGAGCCGGGGCCGAGCATCCCTGTCGCGCGTCCGGCGCGGCGCGGTGAACCCGGCCCTGCCCCCGCGCGCAAGCCCGGCCTGATCCTGGACCTCGACCCCAAGGTCCAGCCACTTGCCAAGGATGGCGAGGCGGACTGATTACTGGTCGATCACCGCCGTCGCGGGATGATGGCGGTCCAGATGCTTACGGATGATGCGCAGATTCTTGGTGTTCGATTTGTAGAGAAAGTCGAAGATATCGCCGGCGAACGGGATCGCGCCGATCAGGGTATCGACGCCCACATTAGCGGCCATGCGCGTCAGATGCCATTTCGACATGCCAAGGTTGCGCGCTTCCCAGACGATCCATGCCCCCATCGCCGCGGTGGCGATGTCGCCCACCACGGGAACCAAGCCGACCAGACTGTCCAGCCCGACGCGGCGGTTGGTGCCGGGGATGACGAACAGCCCCTCCAGCATCGCCTCCATCGCCTCGATCCGGCGGCGCACCGATGCGGGGTCGCGGCCAAAGCCCGGCATGTCCCGCACGATATGGTCGAACTGGTCCTGCGATAACGCCATCAATCGTCTCCTCCACCTCCCCTAATTGGGGGAGGCAAGGAGGTGGTTCAATGGGTGGCGCGCGCGCTGGGAGGGCATGAAGCCGCCAAGGCGGCGCGAGACGAGCGACCAGCGCACCGGCGCGCCCAGCGCAATATAGCCATTATGCCCCTGCATCAGCGCTTCGGCTTCGGCGATCCGGGCCACCCGTTCTTCCGCCGTGCTGGCAAGGCTGGCCGCCTGCAAGGCAGCATCGGCGGCGGCGCTGCAATGCACCTTGCGCGCGCAACCGACGCGGCCAAGATACCAGAGCGCGCTGTCATAAGGGGCGACTTCGTCGATGAGGCGCAGGTCGGCCGAGGCGGTCATGGCGACCCGATCGACGGCAAGGCCGATCGCCCCCAGGTCCCGGCGGAGCATCCCGAACAGCAATGTGGCGCCAGGGCCTTCGGGCAAGGCGATGCGCAGCGCGGGGACATCGTCATGATCGGCGCGCCAGCGCGTGATCGTCGCGCTGGCGCGGGCGCGGCGTTCATCCATCGACTGACTGGCCCAGACGGGCGCAGTCGGGGCGCGGCCGAGGTCCAGGTCCGACGGAACGATGCGATCGGTCGTGGTCCAGCCGCCAAGCGGGAAGAGAGTGGGCAGGACGCTCCGGTCGATCGCCATGTTGATCGCGGCGCGCACATTGTCATCGTCCAGCATCGCGCCGGTGCCGACCACCGCCAGGCCCAGCAGGCCCTGCACCGGGTCAATCTGCACGGCGTCGCGGTCGATGCCGGCGGGGATGAGCAGCGGCACATCCGCGAACCGCCCGCCCAGCATGAGTTCCGAGCGCCCTTCGCGAAAGCGGACGATGCCCAGCGCCGCCCGCTCCGCGCGCAATATGCGCAGGCGGGAAGGCGGAACCGGCTCCTCCTCCGCATCGTCGTCGCCCGTCGAGCGATCCACCGGCGTCAGCATCAGCGCGCCGCCCTGCCGCCGCGCGCGATAAGGCCCGGTGCCGCCATCGCGCGACAGGACTCCCATCTGCGGCTGCGCCAGCATCTGGAGCATATAGGGGCGCGCGGCGGCCATGCGGATTTCAATGACCTCTCCCGTCATCGGCACGACCGCCTGCACCGCATCGAGCGGGCCATCGGGGTCAAGCTGGCGCAGGCTGGTGATGCGCGCCATCAAAAGGCGGGCGACGGCGGTGGCGGTGACGCGCGAGCCGTCGGCCCAGAAAGCGCGGCGCAGGCGAAAAATATAGCTGCGTCCGTCGTCCTCGACGATCCAGCGCTGGGCCAGCCCCGGCACGATATCGCCGCGCGCATCGAATGCGACAAGCCCCTGCGCCGTGCTTTCCAGCAGCAGCTTGGCCGCCGGATCGGGCAATTGCTGCAGCGGTTTTTTGAAATCGTCCCGGTCGCCGACGACGCTGACCACGATCAGCCCGCCATCTTCCTTCGAACAGCCCGACAGCGCGAGCAGCATCGCGCCGAGCGACGGCAGGGCGTGGCGCAGGGCGCGGGGGAGGGAAAGGGCGATGCGCATCGGACGGCAGGAGTAGCGAATGGACGCGCAATCACCAACCCTGGTTCCGCCTGAACCATTGTCATAATTTAGCAACATGAAAGACCCGCAGATGCAATAAATAGTTCATATTGGCACCGCCCAGAGAAAGGGCGTTTCCATGCCAGCTATGAAATCCATGACCGCCATCGCGCTGATCCTGACGATGGCGCAGGCCCCAGCCGCCGCGCAGGCGATCAGCCAGCAGGAGGCCGCGGCCATGCGAGCCGAGATTGCGGCCCTGAAAGCCCAGATCGACCGGCTGGAAGCCCGCATCGGGGGGAGCGAAACCGTTGCGGCGGCAGCACCGGTACAAGCTGACGCACCCGCCCCCGCAAAGCTCGCGGCCGCCGCCCCCTCTGCTCCGCCTGCCGAATCGCCCACGTCCGTTCGCTGGAAGGGCGGCCCGGTCTTTTCGCAGGGGGAACTGACCTTTCACCCCAAAGGCCGCATTCAATATGATGCCGGCCTGCTGATGACGCCGGACAGCGTCGCCGACCGGGCGCGTGGCTATTCCAACGAACTGCGTCGGTTGCGGCTGGGCGGTGAAGGCAAAATCGGCGGCGGTTTTGGCTATAAGCTGGAACTGGAACTGTCCGACAACAGCGTCGACCTGGTCGATACCTTCATCACCTATGAAAAGGGCCCGTGGCTGGTGACGTTGGGCAATCACAACGCATTCCAGTCGCTGGACGAGCTGATCAGCGATACCGGCGGCGCGGTGATGGAGCGCGCGGCCTTTACCGACGCCTTCAATTTCGAGCGGCGGCTGGGCCTTTCCGTGCAATATCGCAAGGGCATAGTGCTGGCGCAGGCCGGCGTCTTTTCCGACAGCGCCGATTCGCTGACCAATGATGCGGACGGCGCCGACGGCGGGGACGAGAATAACAGCTATGCGCTGGACGGGCGCATCGTGCTGGCGCCCAAATGGGGCGACACGCAATTGCATGTCGCGGCGTCCGGGCATTGGCGCGATTTTCAGCGGCTTTCGTCGGTCGGCCAGCGTTATCGCCAGCGCGCCTATCTTCATTCCGCCAACAGCCGATTCCTGGCGACGCCGCAGATCGTCGGCGACAGCGAAAGCCATTATGGGCTGGAATTTGCGGGCGAACGCGGCCCCTTCTGGTGGGCAAGCGAAGCGCATTGGTTGCGGGTGTCGCGCCCCGGCGTCGCCGATCCCGTCTTCTTCGGCGGCTATGGCGAAGTGGGCTATGTGCTGACGGGTGAAAAGCGCGGGTACAAGAACGGCATTTTCGGCACGGTGACGCCTGACAGCCCGGTCGGCAGCGGCGGATGGGGCGCGTTGCAGACGACGTTGCGCTATGACTATCTGGATTTGAACGACAAGGGGATCGTGGGCGGCACGCAGAAGGCGGTGATCGCCGCGCTGGTTTGGACGCCGGTCGAATTTTTGCGCTTCAACGTCAATTATGCGCATCTGCGCTACGGCGACGCGGCAATCCTGGCCGGGAATGACCGGGATTACAGCGTCGATGTCATTGGCTGGCGCGCCGAACTGGATTTCTGACCGGCATGCGGGCGATGCGCGATCGCGCACCGCCCCAAGTCGCTCAGTCGAGATTGGGTCGCAGATAGCGTTCAGCAGTCTCCAAATCGATGCCCCGGCGCGCGGCATAATCCTCCATCTGATCGCGCCCGACGCGGGCGACGCCGAAATATTCGGCTTGCGCATGACCGAAATAAAAGCCGCTCACCGCCGCCGTCGGCAGCATGGCGAAGCTTTCGGTCAGCGAAACCCCGGTGGCGTGATGCGCGTCGAGCATGTCGAACAGCAGGGGTTTCAGGCTATGTTCCGGGCAGGCGGGATAGCCCGGCGCGGGACGAATGCCGCGATATTGCTCCTTGATGAGCGCTTCGTTCGTCAACTGCTCGCCCTCGGCATAGCCCCACAGTGCGGTGCGGACATAATGGTGCAGCCGCTCGGCAAAGGCTTCGGCGAGGCGGTCGGCCAGCGCTTTCAAAAGAATGTCCGAATAGTCGTCGATCGACGCCTTGAAGCGAGCGAGATGCGGTTCGATGCCGTGGATCGACACGGCAAAGCCACCCATCCAGTCGCCATGAGGACTGATGAAGTCGGCCAGGCACATGTTCGCCCGCCCTTCCCGCTTGGCGATCTGTTGCCGCAGCATGGGCAGGCGGACGTGGCGTTCATCCTCGACATGGACGATGATGTCGTCGCCCACCCGGCGGCAGGGCCACAGGCCGCAAACGCCGCGCGCGGTCAGCCATTTGTCGTTGACGATTTTGTCGAGCATCTTCTGCGCGTCGGCAAACAGGCTGCGCGCGCTTTCGCCGACGATGTCATCGTCCAGGATGGCAGGATAGTTGCCGGCCAGTTCCCAGGCACGGAAGAAGGGGGTCCAGTCGATATATTGGACCAGGTCCTTCAAATCCCAGTCGGGGAAGCGGTGCACGCCGGGCAGGCGCGGGCGCGGCGCCTTGAGCGCCTCGTCCATCTCGAAGCCATTGGCGCGGGCATCCTCGATCGAAAGAAGCTGGCTTTGCCCCTTCCCCTCTCGCGCCTTGCGGACATGATCATAATCGGCCTTCGTCTTCTGCACGAAATCCGTCTTCTGCGTTTCCGAAACCAGCGCCGTCGCCACGCCCACCGCGCGGCTGGCGTCGAGCACATGGACGACCGGACCGGTGAAGGCCGGGTCGATGCGCAGCGCGGTATGGACCTTCGACGTGGTCGCGCCGCCGATCAGCAGCGGCATGGTCATGTTGGCGCGCTGCATTTCCGCCGCGACCGTCACCATTTCGTCCAGGCTGGGGGTGATGAGGCCGGACAGGCCGATCATGTCGGCGTCATTCTCGTTCGCGGCCTTGATGATGTCCTGCCAGGGGACCATCACGCCCATGTCGATGACCTCAAAGCCGTTGCACTGGAGCACGACGCCAACAATATTCTTGCCGATGTCATGGACGTCGCCCTTGACCGTGGCCATGACGATCTTGCCCTTGCCCTTGGCACCCGGCTCCTTTGCCGCCTCGATATAGGGCAGCAGATGCGCGACCGCCTTCTTCATGACGCGGGCGGATTTGACGACCTGGGGCAGGAACATCTTGCCTGCGCCGAACAGGTCGCCGACGACGTTCATACCGTCCATCAGCGGCCCTTCGATCACCTCGATGGGCTTGGCGGCGGCGAGCCGGGCTTCCTCCGTATCCTCGACCACATACATGTCGATGCCCTTGACCAGCGCATGTTCGAGGCGTTTGGCGACCGGCCAGCCGCGCCATTCCTGGGCGGCTTTCTCCGAAGCGGCATCCTTGCCCTTGAAGCTTTCCGCCAGCGCGACGAGGCGGTCGCCCGCTTCCGGGTCGGAGTTCAGGAGGACGTCCTCGCACGCCTTGCGCAGCGCGGGATCGATCGCATCGTAGACGTCGAGCTGGCCGGCGTTGACGATCGCCATGTCGAGCCCGGCGGGAATGGCGTGATAGAGGAAGACGCTGTGCATCGCCCGTCGCACCGGCTCATTGCCACGGAAGGAGAAGGAGAAGTTGGAGAGGCCGCCCGAAATATGGACATGCGGGCAGCGCGCCTTGATCTCGCGGCAGGCTTCGATGAAGTCGACGCCGTAATTATTATGCTCCTCGATCCCGGTCGCGACGGCGAAGATATTGGGGTCGAAGATGATGTCCTCGGGCGGGAAGCCGATGCTCATGAGCAGCTTGTAGGCGCGCTCGCAAATTTCGACCTTGCGCTCTTTGGTGTCGGCCTGCCCGGTTTCATCGAAGGCCATGACGACGACGGCTGCGCCATAGGCCATGCAGAGGCGGGCGTGGTGGAGAAACGCATCCTCGCCTTCCTTCATGCTGATCGAGTTGACGACCGGCTTGCCCGACACGCATTTGAGGCCGGCCTCGATCACTTCCCATTTGGAAGAGTCGATCATGACGGGAACGCGGCTGATGTCCGGTTCCGACGTCATGAGCTTGAGGAAAGTCGTCATCGCCTCGACCGCGTCGAGCAGGCCTTCATCCATGTTCACGTCGACGATCTGCGCGCCATTCTCCACCTGCTCGCGCGCGATGTCGATGGCGGCGGCATAATCGCCCGCCATGATCAGCTTCTTAAATTTGGCGGAGCCGGTGACGTTGGTGCGCTCGCCGATGTTGACGAAAGTGGCGGTGGTCTGGGTGGTCATATCCCGATCTTCAATTCCGTTCGGGCTGAGCCTGTCGAAGCCCAGTCCTTTTTTTCAAGAAAGTGCAGCCCTTCGACAAGCTCAGGGCGAACGGAGGAGAGATATCCCCTCCCCATTTCTCACGCCGCGATGTGCATGGGTTCGAGGCCCGCCAAGCGCGTCACGACCGGCAGTTCGGGCACCGCGCGCGGCTTGTGACCGGCCAGCGCCTTCGCCACCGCGCCGATATGGGCAGGCGTCGTGCCGCAGCAGCCGCCGACCATGTTGACCAGCCCCTCGTCCACCCAGTCGCGGATCAGCTTCGCGGTGGTTTCGGGCAGCTCGTCATATTGGCCCAGCTCATTGGGCAGGCCGGCGTTGGGATAGGCCAGGATCAGCGTGTCGGCATTTCTCGACAATTCGGCCAGATAGGGCCGCAGCAGGTCCGCCCCGAACGCGCAGTTCACGCCGATGGTCAGCGGCTTCAAATGGCGCAGCGAATACCAGAAGGCGTTGATCGTATGGCCCGACAGGTTGCGGCCGGACATGTCGGTGATGGTGAAGCTGAGCATCAGCGGCACGGAGCGTCCGGCCGCCGCCTCGGCCTCGCGCGCGGCCATGCCCGCCGCCTTGGCGTTCAGCGTATCGAAACAGGTTTCGACCAGCAGGAAATCGACACCGCCCGCGATCAGCGCGTCGCACTGTTCGCGATAATCGGCCTTGAGCGTATCATAGTCGACTTCGCGATAGGCGGGGTCGTTGACGTCGGGCGAGATGGAAAGCGTCTTGTTGGTCGGGCCGATCGATCCGCAGACGAAGCGGGGCCTGCCATCCTTCGCGCTTGCCTTTTCGCACGCCGAACGGGCCAGCTTCGCAGCGGCGACATTGATGTCCCAAACCAGATGTTCGCAGCCATAATCGGCCATGGCGATCTTGGTCGAGGAAAAGGTGTTGGTTTCGATCATGTCGGCGCCGGCATCGAGATAGGCGGTGTGAATGCCCTCCACGATATTGGGGCGCGTCAGGCAGAGCAGGTCGTTATTGCCCTTCTGGTCCTTCGCCAGATCGAGGTCGCCGCGATAATCGGCTTCGGTCAGGCCATGTTTCTGGATCGAGGTGCCATAGCCGCCGTCAAAGATCAGGATCTTTTCGGCGGCCAGTTGGCGGAATGTCTGTTCGGCGGTCATCGTCTCGTCCCCGCTTTTGGAAAAATCCGTTCGTGCTGAGTAGAGGCTGAGCTTGTCGAAGCCTCGTATCGAAGCGCCTATCCTTCGATACGCCATTTCGACTTCGCTCAATGGCTACTCAGGACGAACGGCTGATAAAATTCATCACGCCACTATCTCAGCCGCCACCTTGGGCCTTAAACCCAGCAGATGGCAGATCGCATAGCTATGTTCCGCCCGGTTGAGCGTGTAGAAATGAAAGTCGCGCACGCCGCCTTCATAGAGTTTGCGGCAGAGTTCCGCCGCGAGCGTCGCGGATATCAACTGACGGGCGGCGGGGCGATCGTCCAGGCCTTCGAACAGGCGCCCCATCCAGGCGGGCACATCGGTGTTGCACATGGCCGCCATGCGCTGGACCGCGGCGAAATTGCCGACCGGCATGATGCCGGGCACGATTTCCGCGTCGATGCCGGCGGCGCGCACCTGATCCATGAAGCGGAAATAGGTGTCGGGTTCGAAGAAGAATTGGGTGATGGCGCGGGTCGCCCCCGCGTCCAGCTTGCGCTTGAGATTGTCGAGATCGCTTTGCGCATCGCGGGCGTCAGGATGAACCTCGGGATAGGCGGACACGGAAATTTCGAAAGGGTGACGCTTCATCAGCCCTTCGACCAGATCGGCCGCGCCGGCATAGCCATCGGGATGCGCTTCGAACCGTCCGCCCTGTTCGGGCGGATCGCCGCGCAGCGCGACGATGTGGCGCACCCCGGCCTGCCAATAGGCGTCGGCAATCTCGTCAATCTCGCTCTTGCTGGCGGCGACGCAAGTCAGGTGCGCGGCGGCAGCAAGCGGCGTTTCCCGCGCGATCCGGGCGACCGTATTATGCGTGCGCTCCCGCGTCGATCCGCCCGCGCCATAGGTGACGGACACGAAGCGGGGCGCAAGCGGCGCGAGCGTTTCGATCGCCGACCAGAGCTGCGCCTCCATCTTTTCCGTCTTGGGCGGGAAAAATTCGAAGCTGACGCGCGCATCGCCGGCCAGATCCGCATAAAGGGGCACGCGATCGTCAATGGTCATGCGGATATCCGTCGTTCGAGCGGCAGGACATCGGCGCTCTTGCGCCGCCCCAGCCACAGTTGCACCGTCAATTCCTGTCCTGGCAGGCGTTCCACCTGTTCCAGGACCAGGCCCGCATCCGCGAACCAGCCTTCCATCTGGGCATCGGCAAAACCGAGCCGCGCATGCTGGTCGCGGGTGCGCAATTCTTCCCGCTGATGCGGGGCGAAATCGGCGATCAGGACGCGGCCATCGCGGGCGGTCACGCGCGCCGCTTCGGCAATGACGCTTTCGGGCGCTTGGGCATAATGAAGCACCTGATGGCACAGCACCGTGTCGATGCTGCCGGATTCCATCGGCAGGGACAGGAAATCGCCCAGCAACAGCGCATATTTGTCACCTGCATCCTGCGGCAATTTGGCGCGGGCGAGGCGCAGCATATCGGGGCTGCGATCCAGAGCCGTCACTTGGCGCGCTTCGTCGCCGAACAATTCGATCATCCGCCCGGTGCCGGTGCCGATGTCGAGCAAATGGCCGATCGGTTCGCGCGCCAGCAGCGCGGTCATCGCCGCTTCCACCTGCGCTTCGGGCACGTGGAGCGAGCGGATCGCGTCCCATTCGTCGGCATGTTCGGCGAAATAGGCCTCGGCCGCGCGCGCCCGCTCCGCCCGCACCGCCGACAGACGCGCGAGATCGGCCGCCTGCCACAGCGCTTCGGGTTGCGAAGGTTCGATCCGATCGAACAGCGTGAGAAAAGGCGCGAGGCCCTGCTCGCGCGCCAGGCGCAGGAACACCCAATTGCCCTCCTTGCGCCGCTCGACAAGGCCGGCTTCGGCAAGGATGCGGACATGGCGGGATACGCGGGGCTGGCTTTGCCCGACGACCTGCGCGATTTCCCCCACCGCCAGTTCCATCGCGCGCAACAAATGCACGATCCGCAATCGCGTCGGGTCGCCGAGCGCCCGGAAAATATCGAGAGCGGAGTGCATGGAGAGATCATATAAAGAAATCTTTATATACGTCAATGCCCGTCATTTCCGCGACGAACCAAGCGTAACGACCCCCGCCAACCCTTGCTTTGCGATGAATGGGATTGCCTTGCCCCGATCAACGCATTACGAATCGCGGCGCAGGCGCAATGGGGGGTGAGCTTTTCTCCGAGAGTTGTCTGCATCTTTTTTTTCTCAGAGAGGGGTTGTTGCCCATGACCAAGTCGATTGCTCTTTCGCTCGTTCTCGCCGCTTCGCTCGGCCTGGCTGCCTGCAGTGGCAACCATGAAGAAAACGCCGCCAACATGGCTGCCAACGCTGCCGAGAATGCGTCGAACGCGGCCGACAACGCCATGAACGCCGCGATGAACGCCGCTGACGATGCCGCCAACGCCGCGTCGAACGCGACGAACAACGTCGCGAACGCGATGTAATTGTCCCTGACCAGGGAAGAATTTGTAAAAGGGGTCGCTCCGGCAACGGGGCGGCCCCTTTTCCATGGGAGAGTGCCGATGCGCTATCTGTCGGGGCTGATGTTTCTGACGCTGCTCAATGGGTGCGGATCATCGGAGAGCGACGGCGTGGGCGGCGTCAGCGCGAGCGACGCGCGCGCCCTCAATGAAGCTGCTGCGATGCTGGACGCGCGCGTCGGCGTGACGGACGACAAGGCGGGGGATCTCAATCCCGCAGCGCGCATGGCGGCGGACCGTCAGCGCGGCCAGGCGCCGGAGAGCAAGCCGGCACAATGAAGGGCCGCCCCGGCGGGGGACGGCCCTTCCTTTACTGCCAGCCAGGCTGGCTTAGCAGTTGCGGTCGATCGCGCGACCGGCAAGGGCGCCGACGCCAGCGCCGATGATCGCGCCAGCCGTACCGTCGCCACGACCGTAGCGACCCGAATTGCGACCGACCTCATTACCGAGCAGGCCACCGGCGATCGCGCCGATGATGGTGCCGCCCGTGCCATTATCCCGGCAGCGATAGCCGCCACGATAGCCGCGATAATAATTGTTGCGGTAATAGCGCTCGCCGCGATAGCCGCGATAATGGTCACCGCGATAGCCGCGATACCCCCGATTATATCCGCGATAATGATCGCCCCGGTCATAGCCGCGATAATGGTCGCGGGCCATGGCGGGCGTGGCGGTGACGGCAAGGGAAGCAGCGCCCATCGCAAGAGCGGCTCCCATATTTACAAGAAACTTCATCTTCATGGCGGTTGCTCCTCCAGAAAAAATTATCTCATCGGCGAAGCGTCAAGAACGGGATTCGCCATTGATTGACGTCTTTATGCCCGATCGGGTTTGAGCCATCGCTGAATGGCGCTGTCAGCCAGCGTTCACCTGATGGCGACCCGTCACTGCTTTGCTGCGTCCTGCCGCATATTGCCCTAAGCGGGGCGGCGATGAGCCGAATCCTGATCATCCTGGCGCTGGCGATGCTGCTATGGCCCGCGCCCCACCCCGGAAAGCCCGCAGCGGTGCGCGCCGGGACGTTGCTGGTCAGCGCGCGCGCGTTGCCGCTGGACAGCACCGATCCGGCGCGGCGCAGGATCGGCACGCTCACATATCTGGGCGGGTGGGAGTTGCAGAGCGCCCATCCCGGCTTTGGCGGCATATCCGCATTGCTGGCCGCAGCGCCTGGCGAAATGCTGGCATTGAGCGATTCAGGCATATTGATGGGATTTCACGTCGGCGACGGACCGCATCTGCGCCGACCGTTCATCGCCCCCCTGCCCGTTCGCCCGCGGGATCGGCACCGGCCATGGTGGGCGTGGGATTCAGAATCGCTGACCCACGATCCTGCCACGGATCGTTACTGGGTGGGCTTTGAGCTGCAACAGTCCATCTGTCGCTATGGCCCCGGTTTCGCGCGGGTGGAAGCGTGCCGAACCTGGCCGCAGATCGCCGCCTGGCCCAAGACCGGATCGATCGAATCGCTTGCCCGGTTGCCCGACGGACGCTTCATCGCGATCGGCGAAATGGGCATGACGGCGGAAGGGCGGCACGAGGCGCTGCTCTTCCCTGGCGATCCGGCCGATGCCGCAACCGGCAATCCCGTCCCGCTGCGCTATACCCCGCCCCGGGGATACAGGCCGACCGATGCGGTGGCGCTGGACGCGCGCCACTTGCTGGTGCTCCACCGCCGCCTGACGTTGCAGGACCTGTTCACCGCGACGATCGCCATCGTCGACCTGCCCCCGATCCTGTCGCCGGGCACGATCCTGAAAGGCCGCACGCTCGCTCGGCTGGCGCCGCCGCTGCTGGCCGACAATTTCGAAGGAATGACGGTGACGCGCGAAGGGGGGCGGCCGGTCCTGTGGATCATATCCGACGACAATCACGAATTTTTCCAGCGCACCCTGCTGCTGAAATTCGCCTTGCGGATGATGTGACCGCTGGCTCCGCGAAAGGACGCAAAAAAGCGGCCCGTTCCCAGGCCGCTCATTCACCGAAACGAATCGGACAGGATCAGGCCGCGGCGGCGGCCTTCTTCTTGACGATGTCGCGCTTGAGGCGACGGGCCTTGAGCGAGAGCTTGTCGTCGCTGGTCTTGACCAGCCAGTTGTCGAGGCCGCCATTATGTTCGACCGAACGCAGGCCATGGGTCGACACGCGCAGCTTCACGGTCGTTTCCAGCGCTTCGGAGATCAGCGAGACGTTCTGCAGGTTGGGCAGGAACACACGCTTGGTCTTGTTATTGGCGTGGGACACATTGTGACCCACCTGGCGGCCCTTGCCGGTCAGCTCGCAGATGCGCGACATAGTCTGTTCAACCTTTGAATTCGGGTTCGTTCGGAAAGCCGCGCCAATAACGGGATTCCCTGCGGCCGTCAACCCGGATGGGGTGGCACGCAACCCTTTCGCTCAGCGCAGCGTTTGACCTGGGTTACAGCAAAGGAGGGCGGAATGCGACTCATTGGTGGATTGTTGGTCATTATCCTGCTGGTGCTGGCGGGTGGCATCGCGACCGGATTCATCGACCTGCAGCGCACGCAATCGGGCAGCCTGCCCGAAGTGTCGGTGCGTGGCGGATCGCTGCCCAAATATGAGGCCAATGTCGCCAAGGTCGAGGTCGGCACCCGCAACGAAACGGTCGAAGTGCCGACCGTGGATGTGCGCAAGCCCTGATATTCCGATCGCCGTTCAGATGCGCTAGGGGCGGATCATGGCTGCGCCCTTCCCCCTGCCCGCCCCGATGCGCCGTGCGCTGGAACTGGCGCTACGGGCGCAGGAGGCGGAGGAAGTGCCGATCGGCGCTGTGGTGACGCGGAACGGCGTCATCATTGGCGAGGGCGAGAATCGCAACCGGCGCGATCGCGACCCGACCGCCCATGCGGAGATCGTCGCGATGCGAGCCGCTGCGGCTTATCTTGACGATTTTCGACTGACGGGGTGCGACCTGTGGGTGACGCTGGAGCCCTGCCCGATGTGTGCGGGCGCCATTTCCCATGCGCGCATCGCGCGGCTTTATTACGGGGCGGCGGACCCCAAGGGCGGCGCGATCGAGCAGGGGCCGCGCCTTTTCATGCAGCCCCAATGCCTGCACCGACCCGAAGTCTATGGCGGGCTTGCCCAAGCGGACGCGTCAGCTTTGTTGCGCGATTTTTTTGCTGCCCGCCGGTGAATAGAGGATGCGGTACAGCTGATAGGGCAAGGTGATGTCGGTATTGAGCCGCACCGGCACGAGCCAGTCGGGCCGCTGGCCGCGCATCAGGTCTGCGTAAAAGCCGCCGGGGCTGCGTGACTGATAGATGGTGCCTTCGGGGAAATTGGGACAGATCAGCAAATAGGTCGCGTGATGCCGGGCGGCGATGGCGCGAAAAGCGGCGGGCTTGCCATCAAAGGCGTGATGGATGTCGAGGATCGTCGCGCCGTTGCGGTGATAGGGGCCGGCCAGGGCGCTGTGATGCGTCGTCGCCAGGATGCGCGGGCCAAGGTCGACCATGGTGAAGATGGTCGCGGGCGGCAGCTGGTCCAGCACGGCCAGCGCCGGCAATGTGCGGCACCGGCCATTCGCTTTCTTGATCGCATCGGTGCGAGCAAGCGCGGAGGGGCGCCAAGCCTTTGGCTTTTGCCCGGTCATGTCCTGATAGACTTTGACCACCTGCGGGTAGAGTGGATAGGCAAAGGCGATGGCGGCGAGCAGAGCGACGCCGGCCGCGCCAGCGATGCGGGCACGGCGCGATCCGGTCAGCACCGCCGCGACCAGCCGGTGCGCGGCCCAGGCGGCGGGCGGGATGGCGAGCAATTGCGCCGCCGGACCGGCGCGCAGCTGCCAGAACAGCAAGGCGGTCGAAAAAACCATCATCGCCCCCACGGTCGCCCAGGCCCAGAGCCGTTCGCCGTCGCGCCGCGCGTCCCACAGCGCCCAGAGCAGGCCGATGAGGCCGGCGGCGGGGATGGCGAGCAACGGCACGACCAGGCTTTGCGCCTGCGCGGTGATCGGCTTGGCCTCGCGAATATTGGCGAGCCACAGGCGCTGGAGTTCGGGCGATATCTGATAGGGGCTGAGGCATTGCGGCCAGTTGAGCCAGACGAAAAGGCCAAGCGCGCCGCCGACCAATGCGCCTGCGGCAAGACGCATGGGCCAGCCCCGCAGCGGCGCGAGCGCCAGCAGCACCATCCCCGCTCCCGCCGCGCCGAACACCGCCACCCAGATGGGCGAGAGGGCGTCGCAGACCATGGCGCGATTGGCATAGCTGGCAAAGAGCAGGTAGAGGAGCGAGGTCGCGCCCGACAGGCTGAGCGCATAGGCGAGCATGCGGCTTTCCGCGCCGGGGCGGAATACCCAGCGCAGCGCGATGAGCGCCCCGCCCGCGGCCAGATAGACGATCATTTCCATGCCGATGGCGATGGAGAGCGCGCTGCTGACGCCGGCCATGATGCCGCCGCGCAGCCGGTTGGTGTCGATCACCCCGGCCAGCATGGTGAGCGCGAGCGCCAGTTGCCAGCCATGATGGTCGATCCGCATCGGCGCATACATGCCCAGCCCCATCTGCGCGGCGAAGGGCGCGACCACCGCGAGCAGCCAGCCATGCGGCCCGGCGAGCCGCCGGCCGATGAAGCCCAGCGACAGCATCAGAAGCAGCAGCGGCAACAAGGGCGCGATGCCGCAGGCCAGGCGATCGGCCATGCCCTGGTCGACAAAGGCGCGGAAGAACAGCATCAGCCCGGCAATGGGTAGATCGACGAGGCGCGACCAGTGGATATTCGCACCGCCTGGCGGATCGAGCCGATATTGGCGCAGGTCGTACCAGCCCTGCCCCGCCAGCCAGTCCTTCACCTGGACATAGCGGATATTATCGTCGGTATCGCCGAGCACGAGCCAATAGATCGCCGGCCAGCGCGTCGCCACCATCGCGACGACGGCAACGATCCAGATGAGGAAGGTCAGCCATTTCCAGTGACGGCTGGACCAGCGCGCCAGATGACCCGCCAGGATCATCGATTTCGCGCGCATGTCGTGCCGGCTTTGCAAGTTCATGCCGGTCGATTAGACGACCCGCTTCAAAGCGCAACGGGGGCCATGATGATTTTCGCCGAACGGTTGAGCCCGCAGCAACGCGCGCTGTTCTGGCAGATCGTCCGCTATGGGGTCACGGGCCTGTTCGTCACCGCTTGCCAGGCCGCGATCTACTGGTGCCTGGCGACGCTGGGCGGGTTGCATGTCCAGGTCGCCAATTTGATCGGCTATGCCGGGGCGGTGTGCGTGGGCTATGTCGCGCACAGCCTATTCACCTTCCGCGATCAGGCGCGCAGCGACGGGCATGGCGCGCGCGGCGTGCGGTTCGTGGCGGCGTCGCTGATCAGCTATGGCTTGAACGCACTTTGGGTGTGGCTGTGCGTCACGCATATGGGCTGGCCCGAATGGTCGCCCATTCCCGCGATGCTGTTCGTGACGCCGGCCATCATGTTCGTGCTCAACCGGCAATGGGTGTTCCGCTAAAGCGCGTTGCCATAGGCCAGCAGCGCGTCGGGCCGGGCGAGGACCACCAGTGGCAGACCGGCCGCCGTAGCGCGCTCTACCGCAAGGCTGGTCGGGGCGGAGATGGTGACGAGCAGCGGACAGTCGGCCAGCACCGCCTTTTCCACCAGTTCATAGGAGCAGCGCGAGGAGAGCAGCGCAAAGCCTCCGTCCCAGCCATGGCCTGCGCGAGCCATAGCGCCGATCAGCTTGTCAAAGCCATTGTGGCGGCCGACATCCTCCCGCGCCAGGCGGATGCGTCCCTGCGGATCGACCAGGGCTGCGCAATGCGCCGCGCCGGTCGCGGCGTTCAACGGCTGATGATCGCGCAGGGCGTCGAGCGCGCGAAAGATAGCGGCGCGATCCGCGCTGGACTTGGCCGTGATGGTCGGCAGCGGTCGCAAGGCCTGCTCCAGCGTTTCGACGCCGCACAGGCCGCAAGCCGAATCGGATGTGCGGTGGCGCACGCGCCGGAGCAAATCGTCGGTGCGGTGCGACGGCAAGGTCGTGCGCGCGATGACGCCCGCGCCGGTCGCATGAACGTCGATGTCAAGCAACGCATCGCCGCGCGACACCAGCCTTTCGGCAAGGCTGAACCCCTGGACCAGATCGCCGATATCGTCGGGCGTCGCCATCAGCACCGCATAGCCCGCGCCATTATATTCGATCGCGACGGGCACTTCCCGCGCCAACGGCCGGTCGACCGGCGTGGTCGCACCATCGGGGGTCAGGCGCAGGAAAGGCTGAGGGTCCGGAGCGGGATCGGGCGGTACTGTCATTGCTCGCGACCCTAGGCCCCGCCCGGCAGGCTGGCAATGTCGCGACTGGCGGCGCGCGCCTGTCCTGCCTATGACGAAAGCGGTCCTTGAGGAGACGCCATGGTGACGCAAATAGTGCTGGGGGCGGTTCTGGCTGGCGGGCGGTCCAGCCGCTTTGGCAGTGACAAGGCGCTGGCGATGCTGAACGGGCGCACCTTGCTGGATCATGCCATCGCGGCGCTCAGCCCCCATGTAAGCGAAGTGGTGGTATGCGGGCGCGCGGGCGGGCTGGCGGACCGGCCGCGGCGCGATCTGGGGCCTTTGGGGGGCCTTAACGCGGCGCTGCATCATGCGGTCGACCATGGTTTTGCCGGGGTGCTGACCACGGGATGCGACATGCCGGTCTATCCTGCGCAATTGCCCGCATTGCTGATAGGCCCGCGGGCGGCGGTGGTGGAGGGCCAGCCGCTGCTGGGATGGTGGCCCGCTACGCTCGCGCCGATGCTGGACGCCCATCTGGCCGGCGAGAATAGCCGGTCGATTCGCGGCTGGCTGGAGGCGGCGGGCGGGCGCGTGGTGCCGCTGGAGGGCATCGCGCTGCCCAATATCAACCGGCCGCAGGATCTGGCGGCGCTGCAAAAGACGCAATAGCCCCTTCCCCCCGGCACGCGATTCGCTCTAGGCAGGCGGCATGATCCGCGTCGCCAGCCTGTTCGCCCTTGCCCTTCTCACCGCGTGCCAAGGGGGCAAGGCGGACAGGGAACGGGATGCAAGCAACGTCTCTGCCGCCCGGACGCCTGCCCTGCTGCCCGTGGTGATCCGGACGGACGGCGGCGGCGCGCATCGGTTCGACGTCGAGGTCGCCCGCACGCCGCAGGAGCAGGATAAGGGGCTGATGTTCCGCAAGGCGATCGCGGCGGACGGGGGCATGCTGTTCCCGATGGACCCGCCGCGCACCGCGAGCTTCTGGATGAAGGATACGCTGGTGCCGCTCGACATGCTGTTCATCCATACCGACGGGACGATCGCGTTCGTGAAGGCGCAGGCGCAGCCCTATGCGCGCGAGCCGATTTCGGCCGGGGTGCCGGTGGCGGCGGTGCTGGAGTTGCGCGGCGGGCGCGCGGCGGAGCTGGGCATCGGCGAGGGCGACAAGGTGAGTTGGGGCGGCTGCGCGGTGCCGACGGACAAGGTGGCGACCGACCTCAATTTCTGCCCGGCCCCGGCGCGCTGACGCCATATCCGTCTTGCCCGCGTCCCTCGCAACGGCTAAGCGCTTGCCCCATGGGTATCCTGGCAAACATCTTCACCTGGTGGAATGGCGCCACCTTTGGCACCTGGCTCTTTACCAAGCGCAAGGGCACCAAGGTCGGCGAGGATCATCAGGGCAATGTCTATTTCGAAGGCGGCAAGGACCCCAATGGGCTGACCCGCCGCTGGGTGATCTACAGTGGCGCCAATGACGCGAGCCGCGTGCCGGCCGAATGGCATGGCTGGCTGCATCATTCGATCGAAGGGGCGCCCGAAAGCTTCCTGCCGCCGCCGCGCATCTGGGAAAAGGAATCCACCCCCAACGCGACCGGCACGCCCCAGGCCTATCGCCCGTCGGGCGCACTGGAAAAGGGCGGCCTGCGCCAGAAGGCGACCGGCGATTATGAGGCGTGGAGCCCCGACGCGGCATGAGCGGACGCCCGGCGGGGTCGTTCCCGCCGATCCTTCCATACATGATCATGCTGCCCTGCGCCCTGACGCTGGCAGCGTGCGGCGACAATGACGCCCTGCCGCCGGCCAATCGGTCCGGGCCGGTCAAGGTGGAAGGCACGCCGATCCGCCCCGCCGACAATGGCGTCATGCCCGGCACGCCGATGGCCGAACGATCCGCCGTGCTGGGCCTGCTGAACAAGCGCAACGGCCTGACCCGCGATTTGACGTTGAAGCCGGGCGAGGCGGTGCGCGTGGGTGATGCGATCGTGCGGTTGCAGGCGTGCGAGACGACCGCGCCATGGGAAAATATCCAGGAAACGGGCGCGTTCGTGCAGTTGGACGTGCGCAGCAGCGCCGACAATAAGTGGCGGCGCGCTTTTTCCGGCTGGCTGTTTCGCGACCGGCCCGACCGCAATGTGGTGCAGCACCCGATCTATGACGTCTGGGTGAGAAGCTGCGCGATGGAATGGCCCGAAAGCGGCCCCGACACGGTCAAGCTGGGCGCCAAGGGCGAGCCGGTGTCGGCGCGCCCGGCCAGCGGGGCGAACGCCAGCTCCGCCGCCGCGCCCGACCCGGCGGCCAGCACGTCGGATTCCGCGCCCAGCGCCACCGAACCCACGGCCGCGCCCAGCAACTGAAGATAGTCGCGCTGGCGGATTTCGACCGCGCCCATGGTGCGCAGATGATCGGTCATGAACTGGCAGTCGAGCAGGGTGAAGCCGGCAAAGCGCATCCGCGCCACCAGCCAGGCCAGCGCGACCTTTGACGCATCGGTGCGGCGCGACACCATGGATTCGCCGAAGAAGGCCGTGCCCAGCGCAACGCCATACAGGCCGCCGACCAGTTCCTCTCCGTCCCACACCTCGATCGAATGGGCGAAGCGTCGGGCGTGCAGGTCGACATAGGCCCGTTCGATCGCATGGTTGATCCAGGTCGACGGACGATCGGGCGCGGCCTGCGCACACAGCGCCAATATATCGCCGAAAGCGCGGTTGGCGGTGACGCGAAACCGGTCGCGGCGCAGCACCCGGGCCAGCGAATGCGACAGGTGGAACTGACCCAGCGGCAGGATCGCGCGATATTTGGGTTCGACCCAATAGACATCGCGCGCGTCGCGATCATCCGACATGGGGAAGACGCCGATGGAATAGGCCTGCAACAGGATCAGCGGGTCGATCAGCATGTGAAGCCCAGGATAGCAGAGGAAGCGCAGGCAGGGCCAGCATGTTCATGAGCGCATGTTATAGCATTGCCACCAACGGCAACCGGCGGCGGGAAGTGATTGACTTGCGTTCTGCCCCGCCTAGCCTGCGCGTCCCATGAAGATGCTTTCCCTGGCGCTGGTGCCCCTGCTGTTCGCCTCCCCTGCCCTCCATGCCGCCGACGATCCCGCCACGGGTCCCTATGCCGCGCGCATCGCGAAGGTATTGAAGGCGACGCCGCTGATCGACGGGCATAATGACTGGCCCGAGGCGCTCGCGGAAAAGGCGAAGGATGCGCGCTGGACCATGGATTTGAGGCGGCTGGACCCGGCAACCTATCACACCGATGTCGAGAGGCTGCGCGCTGGCGGCGTGGGCGGGCAATTCTGGTCCGTCTGGGTATCGGCCGACCTGCCGCAGGTGCAGCAGGTCAAGGATACGCTGGACGCCATCGGCATGGTGCACAGTCTGGCCGCCCGCTATCCCCAGGATTTCCGGCTGGTGCGCACGGCCGCCGAGATGCGCGCGGCGCACAAGGCCGGGCGGATCGGGTCGCTGATGGGCGTGGAGGGCGGCGGTCAGATCGACGGCAGCCTGGCGGTGCTGCGCGCCTATCACCAGCTGGGCGCGGCCTATCTGACGCTGACCCACAGCCGCACGATCGGCTGGGCCGACAGCGCGACCGACAATCCGCAGCATGACGGCCTGACCCCCTTTGGCGAGGCGGTGGTGCATGAACTCAACCGGCTAGGCATGCTCGTGGACCTGAGCCATGTCAGCGAGGCGACGATGCTGGACGCGCTGCGTGTGACGAAAGCGCCGGTGATCTTTTCCCACAGCAATGCGCGGGCATTGTGCGACACGCCGCGCAATGTGTCGGACGCGGTGCTGAAGCAAGTGGCGGCCAATGGCGGCGTCGTCATGGTCAATTTCGCCGCGCAATATGTGTCGGAAGCGCGCCGGGTCTGGGGCGCGGATCGCAGCGCCGAGATCGCGCGCAACAATGCGCCACCCTTTGGCGGGCTGTATATCGGCGATCCCGAAGGCGCGGCCAGGGCGCTGGCGGCATGGGAAACCGCGCATCCCAAGCCCCAGGCGACCATCAGCCAGGTCGCCGACCATGTCGAGCATATCGTCAAGGTGGCGGGGATCGACCATGTCGGGATCGGCAGCGATTTCGACGGCGTCGGCGACCTGCCCGAAGGGTTGGGCGGGGTCCAGACCTATCCAGCGCTGCTGGCCGAACTGATGCGGCGCGGCTGGAGCGACGCGGACATCGCCAAGCTGGCGGGCGAAAATATATTGCGCGTCATGGCGGCCGCGGAAAAGACGGCCGCGGCGATGAAGGATGAACCCGAAGGCAGCGCGATACCGCCCACCGATCCTGCCTGATCTTCGGTCGGAAACGCGGCCTTGATAACAGCCTTCGACCCGGCTCAAAAGTCTCAGCAGTTGGTCAGAGGAACGCCCCGCCCTTCATGACGCGGCGAGCGCGGCCCTGCACCGGCAGCTTGTCGAACGGCGTGTTGCCCGCCGACGCCGCCATGCGCGATGAATCGACGATCCATGGCGCGTCGGGCTCAATGAGGATGAGGTCGGCGGCGCTGCCCGGCGTGAAGCTCCCCGCGTCGACGCCCAGGATTTTCGCAGGGTTGGCGCAGAGCAGGGTCATCAACCGGTTGATCGACACATGGCCTTCGCGCACCAAATTGAGCGAGAGCGCCAGCAAGGTTTCCGCGCCCGCCATGCCCGGCGCTGCGTCGGCGAAGGGCAGGCGCTTGTCCTCCGGCCCGCGCGGGTCATGGCCCGATGTAATGACATCGACCGTGCCGTCGGCGACGGCGGCGATGCTGGCGAGGCGATCGGCTTCATGGCGCAGCGGCGGCGACAGGCGCGCGAAAGTTCGGAAATCGGTCGCCGCCTGATCGTTGAGGAACAGATAGGCGGGCGTGATGCCGCAGGTGACGCGCAGCCCCTCCGCCTTCGCCGCGCGGATGAGGTCGAAGCCGGCGCGGGTGGTGACGAGGCGGAAGTGGATGGTGGCGCCGGTTTCGCGCACCAGCATCAGGTCGCGCGCGATCGCCATGGCCTCGGCGCAGGCCGGCGCGTGCGGCAGGCCGAGGCGTGTCGCGGTTTCGCCGCTGGTGGCGACGGCGCGGGCGGTAAGGCCGCGATCTTCGGCATGGGCGATAAGCGTCAGACCAAGCCCATGGGCGTAGGTCAGCACGCGCAGCATCACGCCGGAATCGGCGATCCACTGGCGGCCCGTCCCGACCGCCTTCGCGCCTGCCGCCTGCATCAGGCCCATTTCCGCCATTTCGGTGCCCATCAGGCCGCGCGTCGCGGCGGCGATGGGATGGACCCAGAAATCAGGCTTGCCCGCCCGCGTCGCCTGTCGGATGAGGCCCACATCATCGAGCGGCGCGCGCTGATCGGGCATCAACGCAGCGCGGGTGATGCCGCCGAAATGGAAAGCCGGCTTGTCGGTCGCAAAGACGCCGAGGTCGATCAAGCCCGGCGCGATGACCAGGCCGCGCGCGTCGATCCGCTCCGCATCGGCCGGCACGTCGACCTGGCCGGCCGCGACGATCCGGTCGCCATCGATCAGGACGACGCCGTCATGCAGCGCGTCGGCGGCAGGATCGGCGAGCTTGCCATTGACGATGGCGCGCAGGGTCATGCCCATCCCTTCTTTGGTGGTCGGGATGTTCAAGCCCATCCCTCCACACCACGCGCGCTGCGGGTCAGCACGTCGAGGCAGGCCATGCGGACAGCGACACCCATGGCGACCTGTTCGGTGATGGCCGACCGTTGCGGGTGATCGGCGACGCTGCTGGTGATTTCCACGCCCCGGTTCATGGGACCTGGATGCATGACCAGCGCGTCGGCCTTGGCGATCGCCAGCCGTTCGGGCGTCAGGCCATAGAGCGCATGATATTCGCGGGCCGAAGGAATGAAGGCACCGTCCATCCGTTCATTCTGAAGCCGCAGCATCATCACCACGTCGGCGCCATCCAGCCCTTCGTCCATGCGGCTACAGGGGGTGGCGCCCAGCATCTCCACCTCTGGCGGCAGCAAAGTGGGCGGCGCGATGGCGCGGACCTGCGCCCCCAATGCAGCGAGGCAGAGCATGTTGGAGCGGGCGACGCGGCTGTGCAGCACATCGCCGCAAATCGCGACCACAAGGCCTTCAAACCCGCCCTTGCGCCGGCGGATGGTGAGGGCGTCGAGAAGGGCCTGGGTGGGATGCTGGTGCCAGCCGTCGCCGGCATTGAGAACGGGACAATCGACCTTGTCCGCGATCAGCGCGACTGCACCGGAACTCGCATGGCGGATGACGATGACGTCGGCGGCCATGGCGTTGAGCGTCATTGCCGTGTCGATCAGCGTTTCGCCCTTCTTCACGCTGGAGGTCGCCGCGTGCATGTTGACGACATCCGCGCCCAGCCGCTTGCCCGCGATTTCGAACGACAGCAGGGTGCGGGTGCTGTTTTCGAAAAAGGCGTTGATCTGCGTCATGCCGGCCAGCCGGTCGTCATGTTTGCGCGCCTGGCCCTTGTTCGCCTGCGCCCAATATTCCGCTTCGTCCAGCAGGAATCGGATTTCCCAGGGTTTGAGGTCCGCGATCGACAGAAGATGCCGATGCGGGAACAGCGCGCGACCGGTAAGGTCGGACGAGACGGACGCGGCGGGCATGGGAGGCATGAGCGCCCCTTTAGGCGAGCGCCGGGATCAGGGCAAGAGAGGCAGCCCGACCTACGACCCCTCTACCATTGGCAACGCTGTCCGGGGCGGGCATAGTGCGCCGCAAGGGAGCAGGACAGGACGATATATGACGCGGACCAAAGGATTTTTTGCCGCCATGCTGGGCGTGGCGATGGTGATGCCAGCCCATGCGGACGCCGCTGCTCCGGCCGCTTCGGTGGCGACGACCGAATATGGCAAGGTGCAGGGCAGTGTCGCGGACGGTGTCGAAAGCTGGAAGGGCATCCCCTTTGCCGCGCCGCCGGTCGATGCGCTGCGCTGGCAGCCGCCCAAGCCCGCCGCGCGCTGGAGCGGGGTGCGCGAAACGACAGCCTATCGTAATGACTGCATGCAGGAACCCTTCCCCAGCGATGCTGCGCCGCTCGGCACCACGCCATCGGAAGATTGCCTGTACCTCAATATCTGGAAGCCGGCCGACGCCAAGGGAAAACTGCCGGTCATGGTGTGGATCTATGGCGGTGGTTTCGTGAATGGCGGATCGTCGCCGCCCACCTATAGCGGCGCGCCCATCGCGACGCAGGGCGTGATGGTGGTGAGCTTCAACTACAGGCTGGGACGCTTTGGTACGTTCCGTCACCCGGCGCTAGGCAGGGATCAGGGCGTCAATTACGGGCTGCTGGACCAGATCGCGGCGCTCAAATGGGTGCAGCGGAACATCGCGGGCTTTGGCGGCGACCCGGATCAGGTAACGATCGTCGGCGAAAGCGCGGGCGGCCGGTCGGTCCATGCGCTGATGACGACGCCGCTGGCCAAGGGGCTGTTCGACCGGGCCGTCATCATGTCCGGTGGGAATGGCAAGCCGGGCGCGCTATCGACACCTGCCGATGCGGAACGGCTGGCGGTGGCGTTCGGGGAAAGCCAGGGGATTGCGCCCGATGCGCCGGACGCCGCGGCCAGGCTGCGCGCCCTTCCCGCCCGCACGGTGGTGGGCGACCTCAACCTGGCGAAGATGGACAATTTCTTCAGCCCCGTGACCGACGGCCGCAGCGCGGTCGATGTCATCGCCGCGCATGAAAGCGGCCAAGCGCCGGCAATCCCGGTCATGATCGGCGCGACCAGCGCAGACATTGGCGGGCCGGATGGGCCGATGGTCGCCGGCGCGCGCGACCTGGCGGCGCTGTTCGCCCGGCGCGGCATGCCAACCTACGCCTACCGCTTTTCCTACGTGGCGACGTCGGTGGGCGGCACCAACGCCTATCACGCGACCGACATCCCGTTTTTCTTCGACACGCAGGCCATCAAATATGGCGCGGCCACCACGCCACGCGACAATCGCATGGGCGACATCATGAGCGGCTATCTGGCCAATTTCGTGAAGAGCGGCGATCCCAATGGCGCGGGCCTGCCGCAGTGGCCGCGCTACCGCGCCGATGGTGGCAAGCAGATGGACTTTGCCACCAGCGGCGAGGCTCTCGTCGAACAGGTCAACGGCCGATGACGATGCGCTGTGGCTGACCGGTGGCGGGCAGGCGCAGCGCATCGCCCTGCCACTGCGCCGACCGACCGTTGACCCGCGTGGCTGGCGGCGCACCGGCGAAGGGCCAGCGCAGGACGAAACCGCCGGTCGGGCGCGCGCCGCCGCCGATCGTCACCGTCATCCGCTCGGCATTGCCCGCCATCGCCAGATCCAGCGCGCCATAGGGCGTGCGCAGCCCGTCGATGCGGACCCCCTGCCCCGTCAGCCAGTCGCCGGTCATGCCCGCGCCCAGCACCAGCGTCTCACTCGCCTTGTCTTCATAGGCAAAGAGGTCGAGCGCGGCGCGGATATAGTCGGACGCGACCCAGGCATGGGGCAGATCGCCCAAGAAGCGAATGGCGCGCGGCTCTCGACCCACGACTTCCGCCCAGGCGTTCCAGCCGGCCGGGCGGCGATCGCGCATATAGATGGCGAGCAGATCATTCGCGCGTTGCGGCTGGCCCAGGCGCAGCATGGCCGACACGTTGCGCAGTTCATAAGGGGTGTAATCGTCCCAGTCGGTCGATGTGGCCCGGCTGGTCACGCGCCGCCACTGGCGGTCGAACGTATTGTGGAGCAGCCGCTGGTCGAGCCGGGGTTGCAGCGCCGTGATCTCCAGCGCCATGGTGGTGGAGGTGGCGTCGAAATCCCCCAGGCTGGTCGCGCCCGGGATGAAGTCGATCGACCAATGCCGTGCCGCCGCGTCGATGGCGTCCACGATGTCGCCGGCAAACTGGTCGCGCTGCGCGGCGATGGCGGATGCCTGCGGTTTGCCCAGCACCTGCGCGGCGTAAAGCGCGCCGTCATAGCCGGCCAGCCCCCAGAAATCGTCCCACAGGCTATATTGCGCCTTGGCCGAATAGGCTTCGTGGCTGATCGAGGGCGGCAACAGGCCGTAAAGCATCTGCCGGTCGGGCGTCTGGTTGGCGGCGGTGCGTTCGGACAGGCGCAGTCCGTCCATATAGCGGCGCGCGGCGTCCAGCCGGTCCCAGTGACGCGCCAGCAGCGCGGTGTCGCCGGTGTAGCGGTGCAGTTGCGCCAGCAGGTGGATATATTCGCCATGCGAGTCATTTTCCGGCACTGGGTCCGCGCCCCGAAAATCGACGCAGCATGGCACTTTGCCATTGGCGAAGAGGTGGCCGCCATACCAGTCGGCAAAGGCGATCGCCGGATCATTGACGCCAAGGCGCAGCAGCGCGTCCGACATCATCGCGCCGTCGCGAATCCAGCTGCGATTATAGGATCGGGTGCCGGGTTTGAGCGCCGGGCCGTCGCGGCTGATCAGAATATCGGCGAGCGCTGTGCGCAGCGTGTCGACCAGTTCCTGCCTGGCGGACGGCACCTGAATGGTGACACTGCCGAGCCGTTGCCGCCACTGGTCGGCGGTCTGCGCCAGCGCCATCTCGACATCGGCAGGCGCCGAACCGGCAAAGGCCACCGGCACGTCCAGCGTTTCGCCCGGCGGCAGGCGCATCGTCCAACTGAGACGCGCATGAGCCATATGGGCCTCATCCTCCACATGGGTGGCCGATGGCAAGGTTTCGGGCGTGGCGAGCGCGCCCTGGTCAAAGCCGCCCATGCCGACCGATTGCGGCGTCACCATGGGGGTGAGCAACCGATCGACCGGCGGGTCGCCCGCGACCGGACCGGGCTGGCGAATATGCAGGCGCGTTCCGTCCCAGCGGATCGCGGAAATCGGGCTGACGCCGCCGCGCTGCGCCAGAAATTGCGCGGGCGGGTTCACCTGAAACGGACGGACCGCCAGCGTGAGGGTGACGGTGCGCGGCTGATCGCTTGTGTTACGGACGCGCCAGCGACCCAGCAGGCGCGGCTCGTCCGGTTCCGCCTGCGCAAAAGCGGTGCTTTCGAGCGTCCAGCCCTGCCCCTGCCAGCGGGTGGTGGCGATGGGAAGATAGCCGTCGACCAGGCTCTGGCTGGTGATGACACCCGCCCAGTCGACCGGGGCGCTGTTGACGGTGAGGAAGGGTTCGACCGAATAGCTGCCCTTGGCAGGCTCGATCGCGCCATCTTCGCCGATCAGGCCTGCGATCGCGCCGCCATCCGTGCCGACGAGCGTCCAATAGGGTTGTTCGGTAAAGCCGCGCGGATAGCGGCCGCGCGGCGCCTGGCTCGCGAGGCGGCTGATGAAATCATTGGGCGTGGGTGCCCAGTCTATATCCTTGACCGCGACTTCGGCCAGGTCGCCTTCGCCGATCATGCGGATGCGCAGATAGCGCGGCTCCGCGCCATGCAGCGCAATCGGATCATGGCCGCCATCGCCGGCATCCACAGTGCGCAGCGTCTGCCAGGCGCGCTTGTCCTGCGATCCTTCGACCCGGTAGGCCGCCGCGCCCTGCCAGTCGAGCAACAGCGCCGACAGCCGCTGCGGCGCGCCCAGATCGAGCGTCAGCGATTGTCCGGCACGTCCATGCCAGGCGGTCGATTGGTCGCCATCCAGCACGGCCGGGTCGCTGGCTTTGGGTGGTGAAGGAGGCGGCGCTGGCGGCAGCGGTTCCAGCGTCAGATCATCGATCTCGACATGCCCCTTGCCCCCGTCGCGGCCGCGCACCAGCACGATTTCCATGCGATCGGTGCGGCGCAGGCTCTTGTCCTTGGCCGGGCCCCAGGCAAATTCCAGGTCGCGCGGGCGAATACACAGTTCCTGCCATTGGGCCGAGGGGCGGAAATTGAGTTTCTGCACCCACCAGACATTGTCGCCCGACGCATCGGTGAATTTGAGCTGAAGGTCATTGACGTCGCCCCTCCCCCGCAGCTTGAGCCGCAGGACATAATTGTCCGGCCAGTCGATCGGCAGCGTCCGCGCGGCAAAGGCATAGCCCGATACCGCGCCGAAATCATAATCGAGCCGCAGCGCCTGGCCATCGTCGCCCGGCACGGCCGACACGTTTGACGCGACGCCATCGGACGCGGCGGCGGTCCAGCGGTCGGGCTGTTCGAACCCCTCGGCCGCGACCGGCTGCGCGGCGGCGAGCAGGAAGGCAAGCGTCGCCAGCGTCATCCCAGCCAGCCGCCGGTGAAGCCCGACCGTTGCAGGCCCCGCCGGATATGCGGATTCTTCTTCATCGTGTTCCAGATGAGGCCGGTGCGGTGATTTTCGATCATCGCGACGATCGGCCCCTGGTCGATGCCCAGATAATCCTTGTCGACCCAGCCGACCCCCAGGCGGAATTCCCCATGGCGGAAAGGCTGTGGCGGACGACGGACGATGGTGGGATTGAAACTGTCGAGGAATCCATATTTGTCGTAGATCTGCTCGCCATAGCGGAAATACATGGCCTGCACGGTCGGCTCGACGATTTCGGGCGCGAAGGGCAGCGACCCCAGCAATGCGGTCGGCGCCAATGTGCCATCATCGCGCTCGCCCGGTCCGCGGGCGGAATAGCTGTAAAATTCACGTTCCTTGCCGCCCAGCATCATCTTGAAATCGCCCGGCCCGTCGCAGGCGGTCAGGCCCCAGCAGTCCGGTCCATATCCTGCCCAGTTGCCCGGATTTTCGATCGCATAATTGCGCTGGCAGTAAGTGGCGCGGCGGCTGTTTTCGAAATAGTCGATGCCCTTCTGCGTCATGAACCGGTCCTGGATGCCGCGGAAGTCGACCCAGACATGGCTATATTGATGGCCGAACATTGGCGCGAAATGCAGATGCGGTTCGCCCCAGCGCGACGACCAACTGCTTTCGAACTGGGTGCTCCACACATTCCATGTGTCATCACGCAGCGGATGCGTCGGCGACCCCATGCCCAATATGTAGAGGATCATCCCTTCATTATAGATTTCCCAGTCGGAACGAATGAAACCGCTTTCGGGATGCCAGCCCATCGACACGAAGGGCGCGCGCGGGGTGATCCAGTTCCACTCGACGGCGCGATAGAGTTGTTCGGCAAGATCGCGGATGCGCGCTTCATCCGCATCGACGGGGTCATCGAACCAGCTTTGCGCGAACAGGACGCCCGCCATCAACAGGGCGGTGTCGATGGTCGAGAGTTCCGACAGCGAGAAGCGATAGCCCTTGGTCGACCCCAGGAAATGATAGAAGAAGCCGCGATAGCCGCTGACGCCCGATCGCTGGTTCCCCATTGGCGCGGCGGCGAGGAATTGCAGCGTGGTGAGCGTGCGCTCGCGCGCTTCGGCGCGGCTGATCCAGCCATGGGTGACGCCGATCGGATAGGCGGTCAGCGCAAAACCCATCGCGGCGATGGATACGAAGGAGGGCGTGGGCCAGCGGTCGGGGGCCATGCCCGTCTTTTCGTCGGTGACTTCCCAGAAATAGCGGAAAGCGAGTTTCTGGATGTCGTCGATCAACGGACTGACTTCCACGTCCAGCGCCGGGCGCTGGTCGAGCCGGGTCCAGCCATCGACCGCGACCGGCGCGGTCGAGACGGGCGCCTGGGGCGTGCGCGTGGCGCATCCCGACACAAGCCCGGCCAGCCCTACCCCGGCCGAGCCCATGAATGTCCGTCTATCCAGCAATCATCACCTCCAGAAATGTAAAAGGGGGGACGGCCCGCGCCATGCGACGAGCGGCCGTCCCGAAACGTGACGCCGTCAGAAGCGATAACCCACCCGGAACTGGATGCGCCGGGGCAGCGTGAGCAGGTTCGCCGCATTCGCGCCATTGGCGGGCAGCAGCGGATCGGTCACTTCGCCGGTGTCAGGATTGATCGTGTTGTTGAAGAAGCCATCGAAATCGCGGAAATTCTTGTTGTTGAAAAGGTTGAGGACATCGACGGCGAAGCTGACCTGATCGTCCCGGCCAAACAGCGGGAAATTCTTGGCCAAAGTCACATTGACTTCGCAGAAGGCGAACAGGCCCTTGATGCAGTTCTTTTCCGGATAGCGGGCGGTGAAGTCGTTGAAGCCCGACGACGCGCCGTTGGTGCCGTCCGTCACCTGATAGGCCTGGCCCGATCCCAGCGTGGTCAGCGTCGAGAACTGGAAGCCCAGCGGCAGATCGACGATGCCGGAGAAGACGATACGATGGCGCTCATCACCCGGCGAATTGCGCCAGCCATAGGCGTCGGGCGTCGGCGCATCCAGGCTGAAGAGATCGCCGCCATTCTTTTCCGCCTTGCCCAGCGTATAGGCGATATTGAGGCCCCAGCCCGATGCCTTGGTGTAATTTTTGTCGAGCGTGAAATAGAGCGCCTTGTAGCGGGTATCGAGCCCGTCATAGCCGATCAGCACGTTGGAATAGCCCGCCGCGCGCACCGCCGCCAGCAGATCGCCGTCGCAGCAGGTGCCAAAGCCGCCGTCATTGCGGGTCGCAAACAGGTTGGTATAGCCATTTTTACCCCGCTGGTAGGAGGCGGTCAGCGAGGCTTCGAAAATGCCGACCTTCTGCCGCACGCCCAGCGAAAACTGGTCATTGACCGGCGGCTTGGCATTATTCTTGACCGCGAAGAGTTCAGGCAGGCCGACTTCGGGGTTGCTGTTGATCAGCGCCAGCAGCCCGTCGCGGGTCAGGTAGGACGGGTCCCAGGCGACCGTCGGCTGGCCATCGCGCGGCAGGCCGTCGGCGGAGAAGCGGAACAGGCCGATGGGGTTGATGGTGCGCGAAAGTTCATCGACCGTGTTGTTGAAATTATTGCGGTCATAATAACGGCCCGCACCGCCGAAGATGACGGTGCTGCGATCGCCCTTCACGTCCCAGGAAAAGCCGAAGCGCGGCGCGAAGGCGCCCTTGAACGGGCTGCGGTCATTGCCGTCGGTGATATAGTCTTCGGGGTTGAAATAGGATGTGGTGGGCAATGCGCGCAGCGCTGTCGCAGCGGCGGCTGGCGTCGTATAGCGGTTGTTGAACCCGTTGCTTTCATAATCCCAGCGAAGGCCAAGATTGAGCTGCAACCGGTCGGTAATGTCCCAGTCGTCCTGAATGTAGAGGCCAAGCTGGGTGTTGGACGACTGGATGAGACCCGAGCCAAGGCCCAGGCGCGCTTCGGCGGGGAAAGCGAAGTTGAGATTGTTGTTGGGCTCGCGGCGGAAATAATAGCGCGGCTGGATGAACGCCTGATTGTCGAAGCTGATATCGGTGAATTCGATACGCGCGCCGAACTTGATCGCGTGACCGGTAAAGCCGGTATAGGTGATGTCGTTGCGGAAATTATAGCTTTGCTGCACTTCGCGCCGGGTCGAATCCTTGCCCCCGAACAGGATCACGCCCTGATAGTCATAGGCCGGCAGGTCAGGGTTGAGCGCCGTCGGATTGAATGTGTAGTTCAGATAGCTGGCGTTGAATTCGTTGAGGACCGTGTCGTCGTCATAGGTCCATTTGAACTGGTAGGTGTCGACGACGTTGATCTTGTTTTCGGCATAGGAATAGGCGGTGTTGCCGCCAAAGCCCTGGATATCGGTTTCCTCGCGCCGGCTGAACGACACGTCGAACGTCTGATAGTCGTCGGGGGTCAGCGTCAGCTTGCCGAAATAGAAATCGCTGCGGAACGGGCTGACGAAGGAGCCTTCGAAATCGGTGATATCGCGGCCGGAAAAGCGTTCAAATTCCGCGATCGCATCGGCCGCGCCAGTGGAGCGGACGTTGAAAGCGCGATCCTGGTCGTTGCCTTCATAGGCGGCGAAGAAGAACAGCTTGTCCTTGATGATCGGGCCGCCGAGCGACGCGCCATATTGCTTGCGTTCAAAGGCGGGCTTGGGATTGCCGTCGCGCTTGTCGATGAAGCTTTTTTCGGTCAGCGACTTATCGGTATATTGGCCAAAGATTTCGCCATGGAAATCATTGGTGCCGGACTTGGTGACGGCGGTGATGACGGCCGCGCCCGCCTGTTCATATTCCGCCTTGTAATTCTGCGTGATGACGCGGAACTCCTGCACGGCGAGTTGGCCAAAGGGGTTGCCGCGGCTGTTCTGCTGGCCCGCTACGCCGCCTTCGCGCAGCTTGTTCTTGAGGCTGACGCCGTCGATGAACACATTGACCTGGCTGGCGGGCGATGCGCCCGACGAGAAGCTCTTGTCGGTTTCGGAGTCATTATAGCGCACGCCGGGCGCGAGCGCGGCGAAGCTCAGGAAATTGCGGTCCGTCTGCGGCAGGACGCGCAGCTGTTCCTGGCTGATATTGGTCGCGATCTCGCTGGTCTGCACTTCTCGCAGGCGGCTGCCCGTGACGACGATCTGCGCGCCGTCGCCATCAACCGAGGCCGTGGAGGTGCCTTGCGCCGTGTCGGTCGCGCTGGACAATTGCGCGTCCACCGTGGCGGCTGTGCCGACGCCCACGGCGATATCACGCTGGAACGACCCCTTGGCGGGGTCGGATACTGAGATCCGGTATGTGCCCGCGCGCACACCGTTCAGGATATAGGTGCCGCCTTCATTGGTGGTGGTGGTCTGCGCGCGGCTGGTGCCGGCACTGGTCAGCGTGACCGTTGCACCCGGAACGGGCGCGCCAGCGCTGTCGGTCACGCGGCCACGGATCGAGGCGACCGTGGTCTGCGCCACGGCCGGTATGGCGACGGCCAGGCTGCTGAGCGACGTAGCGCCGACAAGCAGCAGGCGGATTGCGGACAACTTGCTCATGTGCATCTTCCCCTTGTTTTAACCCTGTTTCCCTCGACGGGATTTTTGTTACGCAGCTGAAAGCTGACTACTGTTGCGGATAATGAGGCCGGGTTGCCTTAGTTCCATCTGCGGAACGGCTTCACCGTCGATTAGTGCGACGAGGCGGTTGATGCCGCGCGCTCCCATGTCGGCGATATCGACGGCCATGGTGGTAAGACCCGGACTGACGAGCCGGGCGAGCGGGATATTGTCGAAGCCCGCGACCGCCACCTGCGTCGGAACATCGACCCCCATGTCGCGCAGCGCGACCATGACGCCGATCGCCGTCATGTCGTTGGCGGCAAAGATGGCGTCGACGTCAATCTGCTCGGCCTGGAGGCGATCGACGGCGCGGCGGCCTGATTCCTCGTCGAAATTGCCGGGGAGGATGACGGGTTTCAGGCCCGCCGCTTCCATCGCCCGAGCATAGCCCCGCGCGCGATCGGCCGCTTCGACATTGCCCGCCGGCCCTTCGACATGGACGATGGCGCGACGGCCGCAATCAATGAGGTGCCGCACCATCGCGCCCGCGCCCGCCACATTGTCGACCCGCAATTCGGGTCGTCCCTGGCCATTGTCCTGACAATTGAGCAGCACGGCGGGGATGCTGGGCGGCAGCTGCGCGAACAGAGCATCCAGGTTCATGTGCGGGGCCATGACGATCAGGCCATCGACCCGCCCGCGCATGTTGCGCAGCGCATCTATCCCGTGGCCGATATCGAGATGCATATTGGACAATAGGAGATGGCGCTGGTGCAAAGCGGCTTCCCGCTCCATGCCGCGCAGCATTTCGGAGAAATATTCGCCATGAAGGTCCGGCAGGACGATGCCGATTGCCCCGGTACGCGCCATGCTGAGATTGCGCGCGCCGGCATGAGGCACATAGTTGAGCTTGCGCGCGGCCTGCTCCACCCGTTCCTTGAGTTCGGGACGGACGTTGGGCAGACGATTGAACACGCGCGACACGGAGGCAACCGACACATCGGCTTCGCGCGCGACGTCGCGAATAGTCGCCTGCCCGATCTCCTTTCCCGTCATCCTCAATCCACCCAACGAAGATTTTATCGGCCCCATGACTTGCCGGGCCGTCTTGTAACCGGTTACAAGAAACCATAAGCCACTGCAAGTGGGCGCGCGAAAGGTGCACAAAGGCATCGCACGAGCGCCCGATCTTTAGGAGAATGACATGCGGCCACCCTCTTCCATATCCCGACGCGCATGGCTGATGGGGGCCGGCGCGGTGGCGGCATGGGCAGCCTCGCCCGCACGCGCGCTGATGGCGCAGATGGATCAGGGTGCGGCGCCATCGACCGATCTTGACGCGCTGATCGCGCGGATGACGGTGGAGGAAAAGGCCGGCCAGGTCACGCTGATGGCCGCCGCCTGGGCAGGCGGCGCGGCCAACGCGCTCAATCCCACATCGCCATCGCGCGCCAGCTTTCGCCAGCAGATGGACGATGTGCGGCGCGGCCATGTCGGCGGCGTGTTCAACGGCAATGGCGCGCAAATGGCGCGGCAGATGCAGGCGATGGCGGTGGAAAAAAGCCGCCTTAAAATTCCGCTGATCTTCGCTGCCGACGTGATCCATGGCTTTCGCACCGTATTTCCCATGCCGCTCGCCGAAGCGGGCAGCTTTGACCCCGAACTGGCTGAGCGCACCGCGCGGATCGCGGCCATCGAAGCGACGGCGGCAGGCATCGATTGGAATTTCGCGCCGATGGTCGATGTCGCGCGCGACCAGCGCTGGGGCCGCGGGATCGAGGGCGCGGGGGAGGATGTGCTGCTGAGCCGCATCATGGCCGATGCGCGCGTTCGCGGGTTCCAAGGACGCGCTGGCCTGGCCGCGCCCGACGCCATGGCCGCCTGCGCCAAGCATTTCGCCGCCTATGGCGCAGCCGAGGGGGGCCTGGACTATAACAGCGTCGACGTGTCGGAACGGACGCTGCGCGAGGTCTATTTCCCGCCTTTCCAGGCGGCGCTGGATGCGCAGGCAGCGACGATCATGGCGTCATTCAACGAATTGTCTGGCGTGCCGGCCACCGCCAATCACTGGCTGCTAAGCGACGTGCTGCGCGACGAATGGCATTTCGACGGGCTGGTCGTGTCCGATTATACCGGCGACATGGAACTCATCGCCCATGGCTTTGCCGCCGATGCGCGGGAGGCGACCAGGCTAGCGTTCCTCGCCGGGGTCGACATGTCGATGCAGTCGGGTTTCTACAGGGAGCATCTGCCCGATCTGGTCAAGTCGGGCGAAGTGCCGATGGCGCGGCTGGACCAGGCTGTGCGGCGCGTGCTGGCGCTCAAGGCAAAGCTGGGCCTGTTCGACGATCCGTTCCGGCGCATCGACCCCAGCCGGGAAAAGACGCTGGTGCGCACGCCCGCCCATCTGGACGTTGCGCGCGATGCCGCGCGCCGGTCGATCGTGCTGCTCAAGAATGAGGATGATCTGCTGCCCCTGCCCCGCGCGGGCAAGACAATCGCGCTGATCGGGCCGTTCGTGCAGGGGCAGCGCGATCTGGTCGGGCCGTGGAATGTCTATGGCACCGACGCGGACGCAATCGACCTGCTGACCGGCATGCGCGCGGTCGCCACCGACCCGTCTGCAATCGTCGCGGTCGACGGATCGGGCGTGGACAAGCCGATCAAGGGCGGCATCGAGGCGGCGGTTGCCGCGGCGCAGGCCGCCGACATCGTCGTGCTGGCGGTAGGCGAAAGCCAGACCATGTCGGGGGAGGCGCAGTCGCGCACCGATATCGTGATCCCCGCTCCGCAAATGGCCCTGGCGGAGGCCGTCGCCGCCACCGGCAAGCCGATGGTCGTGCTGTTGCGTCATGGCCGCGCGCTGGCGCTGCACGGCGCGGTCAAGGATGCGCAAGCGATCCTGGCGACCTGGTTTCTGGGGTCCATGTCGGGCATGGCGACCGCCGACATCCTGTTCGGTCTGGCTAGTCCGTCAGCACGCCTGCCATGCAGCTTTCCCTATGAAAGCGGGCAGGAGCCGCTTTATTATGCGCACAAGAATACCGGCCGCCCCAACCCGCCCGGCCCGCGTGTCGCCTACAAGGCCCATTATCGCGAGGCGCCCAATGCCGCGCTCTATCCCTTCGGCCACGGCCTGACCTATGGCGAGATCGTCTACAGCGCGATCGACATGGGGACGGGCCGGTTGAGCGCGGGCGGCGAATTGACCGTCACCGCCACGCTGCGCAACAGCGGACGGCGTGAAGCGACCGAGGTGGCGCAGCTCTATGTGCAGGACATCACTGCCAGCATCACCCGGCCAGTGCGCGAATTGAAGGCATTTCAGCGCGTGACGATCAAACCCGGCGAATCGCGGGAGGTGCGTTTTACGATCAGGCGCGAGGAGCTGCTGTTCCTGGGGCAGGACATGCAACCGACGGTGGAGCCGGGCAAATTTCGCCTGTGGATCGCGCCGTCCGCTCAGGCAGAGGGTGTGTCGGACATATTCACGCTCGCCTGATCGACCGGGCCGCGCAGCGGCGCCAGCATCATGATCGCGCCCCCCGCCGCGATCATGACCGCTGGTCCCGCGATCATGACCCAGGCGATGACATCCCTGCCCGCCGCATCGGGCACGCCGCCGGCATAGCCGCCCATCGCATAGGCCAGACCCAGCAACAGGGCGGCAAGGCCAAGGCCGATTTTCTGCACCAGCATGAACAGGCTGAAGGCGGTCGCCTCCACCCTGACGCCCGTGTGCGCGACGCCATGATCGACCGCCATGGGCAGCATGGCCCAGGCCGCCAAGTGAAAGCCGCTGAGCGCGACCTGCACCAGCGCCAGCATGGTGATGGAGACGGGCACGTCGGGCGCTCCCGGCCAGAGCGGCAGCGCAGCCAGCGCGACCAGCGCGAGGCAGGCTGCGGCCAGCCAGCTGGCCTGCGCGCTCCACCGCAGGGCGATCAGCGTCCAGAGCGGCACGGCGAGCGTGCCAATGACTGCCATCACCGCCAGCGCCCGCTTGCCCGCGACAGCGTCGAGCAGGACATGGGCAAAATAATACAGCACCGAATGACCGATGATCGCGGCCGCCATCGTGGCGCAGAAGGTGGCAGCGCACAGCATCAGGAAGGCACGGTTATGCGCGATGGCGGCCAGATCCCGCAGCAGCGAATGCCCTGCCGATATTGAGGGGGTTGGCGGGATGGTTTCGGGAATACGCCAGACGACAAGCCACAGGATCATGGTAGCGACACCGGCAAGCAGCATCGCCACAGCCGTATAATCACTCCCGCCAGCTGGCATCGCCCAGGCTATTGTAACCGCGCCCAGCGCGCCGAAGGTCATACGCGATCCCGACATCAAGGTGCGGTCGCGCGCATGGACGCTGACGCGCGTCGACCAGGCCGCATAGGGCAGGTTCACCAGCGCATAGAGGATGCGGAAGGCGACATGGGTCGCCATCACCGACGGCAACAGCCATAACGCGCCACCTGCCGGTCGCTGGAACAGCAGCGCGAAGGACAAGGCAAGTGGGGCGGCCCACCAGGCAATGATCCGGCGATATCGCAGACGCCAACGATCCGCGGTGATGCCGATGGCCAAGTCCGTCAATCCGTCGGCAATGGCGCCGACCATCATCACCAACCCCGCCGCTTCGGGCGTCAGGCCAAGGGCATCTGTGTAGAAGAACAGCAGATAGAGCGTGATCGTCTGCCAGAAGAGATTGAAGGCATAGTCGCCCGCGCCAAACCCGATGGCGCGCGCAGGATGCGGGCCGGACGGGTCCCTCATCCCGCGAAATCAGATGCGCCGGGCGATAGCGCCGGCCGCCCAGCCCATCGCCACGGCGATCGCGATCGCGGTCAGGCCATAGAGGAACGGCCAGTCTTCGGCGGCGACCGCCATAAACTGTTCGAACCCGGATTTGCGCACGGTGATGTCGCGCACCGCGGCGGCGACGACGCGGCCATCCTGCACGAGAAATGTCTCGGCCGTATAGTCGCCGACGATGACGCGGGCGGAGAGCGGCAGGCGCGCGCGATAGAGAACGCCATCCGTGATTTCCACCGTGCCCTGCCGCTCGACGAACAGCCCCGCCCGGTCGCGCAGATCGACCAGGCCGGCCTGAAAACGGTTCAGTTCCGCGCTGTCGTTGAGCGAGGACGGCGACAATTGCAGCTTGTCCACGCCCAGTTCGTAAATGGCGGCGGTGCGTTCATCGACGATTTGGCTGATCGGGCGTGAGGAGGCCATGGCGTAGAAGCTGGGCGCGGATTCAAAGCGCGCGCTGTCGGCATTCACCCAGATGCCCGCGACCTTCTGCTTCTCGCGCATCTGGATCGACTGTTCGGGGCCTTTGAGCACCACGACGATGTCCGCCGGCTTGTCGGGGCGCACGCCGCCGGGATAGACGATCGCGCCGAACAACAACAGGTCAGCGCCGGTGAAGCTGTAGAGAATCTTGACTTCGCGCTGCGACACGTCGGGCACCAGTTGCGGTTCGTCCGCGCCGGTCAGCAGCAGCAGGGCCGCGATCAGGGCGCTGGCGCGACGCAGCATCAGCGCACCTCGATCGTGAAGATTTCGTCCGGCCGCCAGCCCAGCCCCAGTGCCATGCGCGCGGCCACCAGCAACACGATGGCGGCCAGAAGGACGCGCAGATATTCGGGCCGCAGCTTCATCGACAGGCGCGTGCCGATCTGCGCGCCGGTCACGCTGCCGATCAGCAGCAGCATGGCCAGCACCAGGTCCACCGCCTTGGTGGTCATGGCGTGCATCATCGTCGTCGCCATGGTGACGAACAGGATCTGGAACAACGATGTGCCGACGACCGACTGCGTCGTCATGCCCAGAAGATAGAGCATCGCGGGCACCAGGATGAAGCCGCCGCCCACCCCGAGCAGCATGGTCAATATGCCAGTTGCCATGCCCAGCAGGAAGGGCGCGAGCGGCGAGATATAGAGGCCCGAGCGATAGAAGCGCCAGCGCATGGGCAGGGCCGCGACCAGCGGATGATGCCGCCGCTTGCTCGCCTGCGGCTTGCGGCCGGTCTTGAGCGCTATCAACGCCTGGATCGATTCCTTGGCCATCAGGCCGCCGATCCCGCCCAGCATCAGCACATAGAGAATGCCGATGACGGTATCGATCTGGCCCAGGCTTTGGAGCAGGCGGAAGATGAACACGCCCATTCCCGCGCCGACGATACCGCCCGCGATCAGCACCCCGCCCATGCGAAAGTCGACCGTGCCGCGCGACATATGGGTAACGACGCCCGAAACGCTGGCCCCCGTGACCTGCGAAGCCGCTGACGCCGCCGCGACCGTGGGCGGAATGCCGTAGAAAATCAGGAGAGGCGTGGTCAGGAACCCGCCACCCACGCCGAACATGCCGGACAGCAGGCCGACCAGCCCACCAAGGCCGATGATGACCAGCGCGTTCACGGACAGATTGGCGATGGGCAGGTAAAGATCCATGACGGATCAGGGCCTAATCGCAAAGCCATCCGATAGAAAGGAGAGTCGCGCCGCCCCGATCAAAAATCCGTGGCCAGCGTGATGGCAAGGCCCGACGGCGGCGCCGCATCGCCGGCAATGCGTTCGCGCCATTCGATCGACAGGCGCGCATTCGTGCGGGGCAGCGGCAGGCGCAGTTGCACTTCCGGACCGATGTCGAGCCGACTGACGCCCGGCTGCGCGCCGCCAGACACGGCGCCACCGATCCGCAGCGCCCCGCCCTTCACGGGCGCGAGCAGGGCGATGCGCCCGTCGACAAAAGCATAATTTTTGCGGAAGCCCACGATGCCCGCCTGGCCATAGCCTTCAGCCTCAAGCCCCGGCGCGATAGCCACGGGGCCAAAGTCGCCCGCCCCCACGATCGCCATGGCGTTACGCCCGCCCGATCCTAACGCCACCCGCCGTTCGATGCCGATGCTCATCGGCAGGGCGGGCAGCGGGCGGATGGCGAGGCCGATCGCGGCTTCCGGCGCAGCGGGATCCTGCAGCGCAGCTGTCGCCCTGGCGTAGAGTGCGGGGCGATGAGGCGAAGCCGGCGCGAGGGCATAATCGATGCGCAAACCGGCCTGCGATCCACCGAGGCGACCGACTGGTGCGGTCTGGACCGCCGACGCCCTGCCCGGTCGCACCAGCAGCCAGCCGCTCACCTGCCAGCGACCAGGCGCGGATGCTGTTCTGGCCGGAGGGGCAAGTGGGGTCGCAAAGGGAATGGGCGACGGGCGCGCGCCCATATCCTGGCTGGCATAATGCCGATTGGAAAAGGCCACCATGTGCCGAATGAAATCCAGCATGTCGGTAGGGGCGCCGAAATTTCCCTGCTGCATCGGCGCAAAGGTCACAGGTCGCGCTATCGCAACGGAACTGCCGTCCGACAGATTGGCGGGCCATGAGACGCGTAACGGCAAGCGATCGACAGGCCATGGCGGCAATGCTGTCGCCACGGCGCGGCGGGGAGGGCTTTGGCCGGTGACGGCGACCAGTCCGGTCGGCTCCTTCGCAAAATCCATCTGGGCCATGACGCGCAGGCCGATCCAGCCCAGCATCAGGACGGCGAGGAAACGCAGCGGACGGCCGGAGCGGGCGCGGATCATGGATCGGTCTTGAGGTCGGGGAAGCGATGCTGGGTCTTGTCCCAGCGCAGCGGCTGCCCCCCGAGCGATCGCAGATACAGGAATATGGCGCGGCGCGCGGCCAGGATACCGATATAATTGGCGATCAGCGTGCGCGGCACCGCGCCCAGCCCCGCCCGCAATCCATAGGCGCGGGTGACGAACAGGAAGCGCATGGCCATGCGCCAGAGCATCAGGAAGAGGTTGAACCAGAGTAGCGCGGTCATTAGCGGCGTCAAAGGCCGGCCGGGCACGGGCATGACCAGCGCCAGCAGCGCAAGGGCCGCCAAAAGGAGCAGCGTCAGATAGGCGGCGAACAGCACCAGCGCCGCCAGCACCGCGCGCCGATCGCGCAGGCGCATCCAGAATTCGGCCGGCCCGCCGCGCCAGCCCAGCCTGTCCCACCCGGCCAGCGCGATGCCTATCGTCCAGCGCGCCTTTTGCCGGACCGCCGCGTCGACGCTGTCGGGGAAAAATTCCCGCGTCGCGATCACATCGCCCCGCGCGTCGCGCATCCGCACGAAGGCGCTGCGGCCGCCCATGTCGCGAATGCGAAGCCCGGCCTCATAATCTTCCGTCAGCGAACCGGGATCAAATGGCCCGGCCGCTTCGTCCAACGCCAGCGCGGCCAGCATGTCCCGTTCAAAGGCGCAGGCGACCCCGGCCGATGGCACCGATGCGCCCAAGGCCTCGCGCACGCTCAGCAATTTGCCGTGGCTCTCGGCAAATTCGTCGCCATAATGATCGGCGATCGCGCGCCGCCACCAGCCACCCCGCCCGCGCAGTGGCAATACCGGCAACTGGACCAGATCGAACCGGTCGATCATGAAGTCGAAGAGGCGGATTTCATCGGCATGCACGACATCCTCCCATGTCGTGACGGTTGTAAACGAAATGGCAACGCCCGTTTCGTAGGAGCCGCATATGGTGCGACAAAATCGCGATTTTTCAGCCGCAACTGAGACTAAGCCAGCATACCTTTACGCCCGCTTTAGCTCGCTCAACCAAAAAGAAGGCAGCAGCATTGAGCGGCAGCTTACCTATGGCCGCTCGTTCATCGACAAGCACGGCTGGACGTTAGTTGAGGAACTGCGCGACGAAGGCAAGAGTGCGTTTAAGGGGGCCAATCGCGCAGAGGGGGCGGCGCTCTACGACTTCGAGCTAAAAGCTCGCAATGGGGCGTTCCGCGATGGCGCTGTGCTGGTTTGCGAGAACGTGGACCGCTTATCGCGCCAAGGTGCGAAAGCTGCTGCCCAGCTTATTTGGTCCCTCAATGAAGCTGGCGTTGACGTTGCCACCTACCATGACGGCCATATCTATAAGGCTGGCGACGATGGCGACCTGATGGACTTGCTTTCCATCATCATCAAAGGTGCGCTGGGCAAGGAAGAGAGTTTCAAAAAGTCAGAGCGGTCCAAAGCCAATTGGACCAAGGTGCATCAGGAAATCGCGAAGGGTGACAAGCGCGCATATTCCAAGCAGTGTCCCGCATGGCTGGATATCGCTGACGGCGAATATGTCCTCAATGAGCATCGCGCCAACATGCTGCGTCAAATGTATGCTTGGTATTGCGACGGCCTTGGGTGCCTCACCATCGTTCGCAAACTGAACAAGTTGGGTGAGAAAAGCTGGTCATCTGAGAAGCGGTATAAGGATAAGAAGGAGTGGACGAACCGCTATATCCACAAGCTGCTTACATCACGCGCTGCCATAGGCGAATATGTCACGCTGAAAGGTGAGACGCTGGCCACGGACTATTACCCAGCGGTCGTAGATGTTGACACCTTCTACAAGGCTCAAGCCATAAGGAAGGCTCGCGCCAGCATCGGCGGTGATGAGCGCAAACGGAGCGCAAACCTGTTTCTCGGTATCTCAAAATGCGGGGTTTGCGGGAAGGCAGCCGTATATATGAAGCGCACCTTCAACGACAAATACGTCAAACAGGACGGCACGGTGGTTCGCTATAAGAACACGCGGGCCTACCTGCACTGCAATGCCGCCAGATATAAAGAGAGCGAGTGCAACAACTCCTCGCACATCAAATATGACGTGATCGAGAAGACGGTTTTGGACAAGGCTCTGCCGTTGATCGCCAGCCACAAGCATGAGGACAAAGTTCTTCAGGTTTTCGATACGAAGATCGCAGAGAGCCAACGGGAAATCGACGTTAGGCAGAAGCAGCTAGATAACATTATCGAAGCCATTGCCGACGGTATTGCGGCCAAGGCTCTCGCTCAAAAGGCCAACGTCATTGAAGCTGAGATAGAGGCGCTGACCCAGCAGATTGCCGCCACGAAGCTGGAAAAAGACATTGAGGCCGCCAAGCCTGCCAAAAATCAGGACGTGGATACGATCAAGGAAATGCGCGCAGACCTCGAACATGAGGACGAAGATGAGCGCTTTGAGGCGCGGGCGCGGATCAACAGCTTGCTCAACCGCCTGCTCAACACGGTCAACATCAACGATGACAGGACGTTCACGGTCAAAGTCGATGATGGTTTCTCAGCGACCTATGATGCGGACGGTGAAGCGATTGGCTTCACGCTCAGCGGTGACAGGATCGTTGATGAGATGAACGAAGCCCTACAGACAGACGATAGGGAAGCGGTCATTGACGAGGCGTTCAAGCGCGTTCAGGCTTGAGGCGCTCATAGTCCATCGGCAATGCATGTTCGCATTTGGCGTAGCTAGGGAAGGCGCCTCTTGCGGCGTTCTCTGCGATCATATGTCCACGGCTGACAGCACGGCTTGTCATTTCTTTGAGGTTCTGCCGCTCTAGGAGCGTCCCCCTTCCGTCAGCAGACTTCGCCAACAGGCTGCTATATTGGCGGCTCAGCCTTGCCTTTATCCCTATCTGCCACAGGGGCATTGCTGGATTGGCTTTGCGCAGTTCCAAGCAACGAAGATATTTACGGACACTCACCAAGAGGCGTGACGAAGCTGTCACCTTGTATCGTGGGATAACTGGCGACGTGTCGCGATCCGTTGGTTGGATTGTATCCAGCAACTCCGCAATCTGACTGAGAATTTGAGCCTTTGCCATTCCAAGGGGGATGGCAGCGATCAGACTGCTTCGTTCCCCCTGAGCAATCCATGTCGATGAAGCGAAATCATCGAGGCGATTTGCCACCTGCTGATCGCCATAACGTATGACGCCTAGATTTGTGACGCTTGGTTTCTCTCCGCCATGTCCAAATGCCTTGAAGGCGTATTCGTTGGTCCATTCCTCTATGTCCAACTTCACGTCGCCAAGGTCGTCATAAACGGCCAGCACAGCGTCAAAGTCAGCAGGCAGAATGGCGTCAGCAGGCAACTCGCCAGCCCGTTCAAGCCTCGCCAGTTCATAGCTGGGGCTGACCTGTAGCGCACCATACCAATAGGCTGCTCGCCCAATTCCAGCGAGTTTCAGTTTCCTGCCGCCGCGTTCAATGACGCTGTTACGGGTAAACTTCATGGTTGGCTTGGTATCCAAGATTATACGTGCCAACTCCCATATCAGGCCAACCCTGACGTATCAATGCCTCACGACGCCGCACGGTGCCGCGTCAAAAAGGAGATACGAAAATGGAAGTTATCGAAAACCAGCAGGCCGCAACCACTGAGGGAGTGACCAACTACAAACCCCGTTGGGGCCGTGGGGAACGCCGCATTGGGTTCAGCACCGTTAAACTGGCAAGCAAGCCCAAGCTGTCTGAACTGAGTAACCTTGAGCGCCTGCTCGCCCGCCTTGGCAAGGAAGCAAACAGCCTCAACGGCATTAAGGTTGCTATCGCCGCTCGCTGGTGCAGCACGGTCTACACCAACCTCACGATGCAGCAGATTGAGAGCATCGTCACTGACTGCCGCAGCGGTGACTGATCTGCCCCCACCGAGTGGACCGATTGGTTTGTTAGTGCATTAAGCTCATCGCCGCCATATCCGGACGGAGGTGGAGCGAAGCGGAACCGGAGGCCGATATGGCGGTGTCGCCGTTTCTGGTGCCGGTGGCCGATAGCCAAGACTGCTGTGCGGGCGGACGGTGTTGTAATGCCGCCGCCAGGCTTCGATCAGCACCCTGGCCTCGGCGAGGCTGTAGAAGATTTCACCATTGAGCAGTTCGTCGCGCAGCGACCCATTGAAGCTTTCATTATAGCCATTCTCCCATGGCGATCCCGGCGCGATGTAGAGCGTCTTCACGCCGATCTGCCGCAGCCATTGCTGGACGGCATTGGCGATAAATTCGGCGCCATTATCTGACCGTATATGTGCAGGCGGGCCGCGCGAGATGAACAGGTCCGCCAAGGCCGCCAGCACATCCTCATGTTTGAGCTGTCGCGCAACGATAAGCGCCAGACATTCCCTGCTGGCCTCGTCGATGATCGTCAGGATGCGGAACTTGCGGCCGTCATGCGTGCGCCCCTCGACGAAGTCATAGGCCCACACATGCCCAGGATACTCAGGCCGCAGGCGGATGCATGATCCGTCGTTGAGCCATAGACGCCCGCGTTTGGGCTGGCGCTGCGGCACCTTGAGCCCTTCGCGCCGCCATATCCGCTCGACCCGTTTATGGTTCACCGTCCACCCCGCATGGCACAGCAACGCCGTGACCCGGCGGTAGCCGTAACGACCATATTGCTTTGCCAAGGCGATGATGTCCTCCGTCAGCGCCTGTTCGTCATCCGCCCCACGCGGCACTTTACGCTGTGTCGATCGATGCTGCCCTAGAACCCGGCATATCCGTCGCTCGGATAGCCGGACTGGCAGATCCCGTCGTATATGATCGATGCAGCGCCGTCGCCGCGCGGGGCTCAGAAGTTTCCCCGTGCAGCTTCCTGCAATATCAGCTTGTCCAGCGTCAGGTCCGAGATCGCCCGGCGCAGCCGTTGGTTTTCCTTCTCCAGATCCTTCATCCGCCGTGCCTGGTCGGTCTTCAGCCCGCCATATTCCTTGCGCCAGCGATAATAGGTCTGCTCACTGACCCCGATCCGACGGCAGGCTTCGGCGGTCGAAGCCCCCTGCGCCAGCACGATCTCAATTTCACGCAGCTTGCCGATGATCTCTTCCGGCTTGTGCTTCTTGCTCGGCATTCAATGTCCCTTTCGCGGTCCAGACTATCATAGTCTCTGGGCCACTCAGCGGGGGGCAGATCA
>NZ_ATDP01000099.1 GCF_000445105.1 Sphingobium lactosutens DS20
GGCTCTGTTGCAAAAATCGTGAAGCTTGAGCATGCTTGGCGGAGATTGGACGGACGGAACGATGACGGATTTCAAGTGGCGCCATTTCCAGGGTGATGTGATCCTGTGGGCGGTGCGCTGGTATTGTCGCTATCCGATCAGCTATCGCGACCTTGAGGAAATGCTGGCGGAACGCGGCATTTCGGTCGACCATACGACGATCTATCGCTGGGTCCAGTGCTACGCCCCGGAGATGGAGAAGCGGCTGCGCTGGTTCTGGCGGCGTGGCTTTGATCCGAGCTGGCGCCTGGATGAAACCTACGTCAAGGTGCGGGGCAAGTGGACCTACCTGTACCGGGCAGTCGACAAGCGGGGCGACACGATCGATTTCTACCTGTCGCCGACCCGCAGCGCCAAGGCAGCGAAGCGGTTCCTGGGCAAGGCCCTGCGAGGCCTGAAGCACTGGGAAAAGCCTGCCACGCTCAATACCGACAAAGCGCCGAGCTATGGTGCAGCGATCACCGAATTGAAGCGCGAAGGAAAGCTGGACCGGGAGACGGCCCACCGGCAGGTGAAGTATCTCAATAACGTGATCGAGGCCGATCACGGAAAGCTCAAGATACTGATCAAGCCGGTGCGCGGTTTCAAATCGATCCCCACGGCCTATGCCACGATCAAGGGATTCGAAGTCATGCGAGCCCTGCGCAAAGGACAGGCTCGCCCCTGGTGCCTGCAGCCCGGCATCAGGGGCGAGGTGCGCCTTGTGGAGAGAGCTTTTGGCATTGGGCCCTCGGCGCTGACGGAGGCCATGGGCATGCTCAACCACCATTTCGCAGCAGCCGCCTGATCGGCGCAGAGCGACAGCCTACCTCTGACTGCCGCCAATCTTTGCAACAGAGCCGGTCAGACTGCATCTGACGGTCAACCTAGAGTCGGATGACATCACTTTGATCCGTATCACGAGTTCGGCAGGTAGTTGCGGCACCATTGCTGCGATCGGAGTTTTCTGCCACCCGGGGTTCGCTCGCAACACCGCTGATGTATTTCTGCGCGACATAAGTCTTCACATGAACGGATTTGCAAACGTTCAACCAGCAATGTGGGAAGGACTTCGGTTGCTCGAAAGAGGCGGGTTGCAGCCTGAAGCTTACTTCAACCATGAGTTTAGGCTCGAAGACATTGGAACGGCATTTTCCACGTTTAACGACAAGGCCGATGGCGCCATGAAAATGGACATCTCGAAAAACTCGTGGCGTCTGACGGTCTGAAGTGATTCACTGCTTTAGCGCGGCAGCGGAGACGATGATGGCAGGGCAGCCGGGTTTCTTCGATCTTTCGGACCGATATGAGGCGTTGAGCGCGGCGGGTGACCCGCTGGAGCGTCTGGCGGCAGTCGTGGATTTCGAGGTTTTCCGGGGACCGCTGGTAGCGGCGCTGCATTATGCCGAACTGAGACGGTTCTTCGAGGTGTCCAAATGCTTATTCGGCCCTAGTGCTATAGTCCTGCTATAAGAAACAAGAAAAGAGAGAGGAAATATGAAAATTAAAACTACGACGGTACTGGCTCTTCTTGCAGCTGAAACAGCTTCTCCGGCTTCGGCAACGGACGTTTTTACACTGGAGGGATTTGGCGCGATCTCACGCGGCCTGGGCGGTGCTGCCGTCTCGCTTGACGTGGGGCCTGCTGGTATCATGAGCAATCCAGCAACTTTATCACTTTCAACGGACAATCTGGATCCCGACTCAGATTCTCAGCTGCTCATCGGTCTCGACATCATAGCCCCCAATATCGATGCTTACAACGATGCAACCGGAGTAAAAGCCGCCTCACACACGCATTCACGTAATCGTGGGCCATATTTCGCCCCGGAGCTAGCGTATATCAGGCGCTCGGGCAAATTTACCTTCGGGATCGGCGCGTTTGCGCTTGGTGGTCTTGGAACCGAATATGGGAAGAGCAGCTTTCTTTCTAGCGGACTTTCGGGTGCGCCGGCGGGTCTGGACAACTCAAGCCGCATGTTGGCCTTGGATATTCCTGCTGCGGCGAGCGTCAAAGTAACCGACCGGCTGACGATCGGTGGTTCGATCGATGCGGTGTGGATCGGGCTGAACCTTGGCCTACAACTCCAGGCCGATCAGGTGGGATCGCTTATCGGCAGCGGAAGAGTCAGTGGTAGCCTCGTACCGGTGCTTGGTGGGATTCCCGGTCTCGACGCCGCCCACTTTGGCTTAACCCGGAATAATTACCTACTTAACGGCGTCGACGGCTGGGGCCTCGGAGGACGTGTTGGCTTTACCTACAAGCTGACGCCCTCTACAATGATCGGCGGCGCATATAATTTCAAAACCGATGTCGCAGATCTGGAAGGTCCTGCGACACTTACGGCAGTGTCGACTATCGCCGGGCAAATCCCGCTCACCGGCAGGATCCGTGTCCGCGACTTTCAGATGCCTGCGCGGCTTTCCGTAGGTGTCACTCAGAGATTTGGCCCCCAGCTCTTGATCACTGCTGAGTATCAACGCGCGTTCTGGAAAGATGCGATGAAGAATATCAATGTCGGATTCGAAGCCGACGCCGCGGGAGACATCAACGTGCTCCTCCCGCAGAACTACAGGAACCAGGACATTGTGGCAGTTGGCGGGGCCTACGAAATGGGTCCTATGACATTCCGCGTGGGCGCGCGATTTGCCTCTCAAGCAACGCCGGGAGCCACGCTTCTGGCGGTTGTTCCCACCATCCCGCGATATCATGCGTCGGCTGGCATGACTTACAAACTTGGCAAGCGCCAAGCCATCGACTTCGCATATTCACATGCCTTTAAGGAAAAGGTATCGAACGATGGCCTACCCAATACCTCACAGCCGCTCAGCGTCACACATTCCCAGAACAACCTTTCGATTGGCTATAGACTGAGCTTCTAGGAAGACGCAGCGCAACCGTGATGACAGGGCAGTTCGAAAATCACTGCGGAAAAAATAGAGCGGTTATGGATTACTGCGTGATTGATAACCGCTCACTCCAACGGTTAACGTGCGAAGCGAGCGCCGAGCCGTCGGCGCCAAACCGGACGCGCGTGGTGGCGGAAACAATCCGATCCGGTTCGGTGCGATCTAAGCTTCTTGGGGCGACACGATTCGCACGGCGGAAAAAGTGGATTTCAGGTTGAACAGTATCCGTCATCCCAGACCCACGTGGCGGAACCGTGTCGGTCAAGCGTCTAAAGAGGGGGCGGTGCGCCCTGCGAATTTTGGGGAAGTTCCAAGGCATGAGGGAATCGAGGTCCTTGTTGCTATGACCGGCGGCAAGCTTTTGCAGGGTGGTGGTGAGCCAGGCGAGTGGATCGACGTCCGAGAGCTTGCACGTTTCGAGAAGACTCGCGATCACCGACCAATTGTCGGCTCCGGCATCGCTGCCAGCGAATAACGAATTGCGGCGCGACAAGGCAATCGGGCGGATGCTTCTTTCGACCGTGTTGGTATCCAACTCGACGCGGCCGTCGAGCAGGCAATAGGTGAGCCGGGGCCAGTGGTTGAGCGTGTAGTTGATCGCCTCGGCCATCTTGCCCTTGGCGCTGAACCGGGCGAGGTTCTTCGAGAGATCGTCGCGCAGGTCGTCGAACAGCGGCTTCAGAATCAGCTGCCGGCCTTATTGTGTTGAAAAAGTCGGCTGCGGGAAGATTTGGACGGCGCTTCGCGACGGATGTGGGGTATCCGTCATCCCAGACCCACGTGGCGGAACCGTGTCGGTCAAGCGTCTTAGGAGGGGGCGTTGCGCCCGGCGATCTTGGGGAAGTGCCAGGGCATGAGGGAATCGAGGTCCTTGTTGCTATGACCGGCGGCAAGCTTTTGCAGGGTGGTGGTGAGCCAGGCGAGTGGATCGACGTCCGAGAGCTTGCACGTTTCGAGAAGACTCGCGATCACCGACCAATTGTCGGCTCCGGCATCGCTGCCGGCGAACAACGAGTTGCGGCGCGACAGGGCAATCGGGCGGATGCTTCTTTCGACCGTGTTGGTATCGAGCTCGACGCGGCCGTCGAGCAGGCAATAGGTGAGCTGCTGCCAGTGGTTGAGCGTGTAGTTGATCGCCTCGGCCATCTTGCCCTTGGTGCTGAACCGGCCGAGGTTCTTCGAGAGATAGTCGCGCAGGTCGTCGAACAGCGGCTTCAGCATCAGCTGCCGGCCTTCGAACCGCCGTTCGGGCGACTTGCCCCTGAGCGTTGCCTCGATCTTGTAGATCGCCGAGAAGCGGCGCAGTACTTCGGCCGCAACGGGCTCCTTCTCGCGAAAATCGTAGAATTTGCGCCGCGCGTGAAGCAGGCAGAATGCGAGGGTGGCACCGTTGCGACGCTTGATCTCGTTGTAGCCGGCATAGCCGTCCACCTGCAGCACCCCGGCGAAGTCGCCGAGATGGTCGATCGGATGCTCGCCGCCGCGGCCGGTGGCGTACATGTAGACGACGGCGGGTGGCGCAGTGCCGCCCCAAGGCCGATCATCGCGGGCATAGGCCCACAGCTGGCCGGTCTTGGTCTTGCCGGTCCCGGGAGCCAGCACGGGCATGCGCGTCTCGTCGGCGAACAGCTTCACCGAACTCCTGAGTTCGGCGAGCAGATGCGCGCGCAGTGGAGTCAGCCACCATCCGACGCGCCCGACCCAGTCGGCGAGCGTTGCCCGGTCGAGATCGATCCCCTGGCGGGCGTAGATCTGGGCTTGCCGGTAAAGCGGAAGGTGATCGGCGTAGCGCGCGACGATGACCTGGGCGACGAGCGCGTCGGTGGGCAGGCCCTGATCGACGATGAAGCTTGGCGCCGGCGCCTGGGTGACGCCGCCCTCGTCGCAGCCGCGGCAGCCATAGCGCGGACGGCGGGTGACCAACACGCGGAAGATGGTGGGCACGACGTCGAGGCGCTCGGTGACGTCCTCGCCGATGACATGAAGATCGCCGCCGCAGCAGGCACACTGCTTGTCTTCGATGTCGACGACCTGCTCGATACGCTCGAGATGGGCGGGCAGCGCTCCACGGTTGTTGCGGCGGCGGCGCTTTGTCTCGCTGGTCGCGTCAGCCTGGTCGATCAGCGCCTCGAGCCCGGCCTCGGCGCGCGACAAGGCAGCTTCGAGCTCTTCGAGCACGAGCTGGTACTGGTCGGGATCGAGCCGCTCGGCGCTCTGGCCGAAACGGTGGCGCTTTAACTGGTCGAGAATGTCGTTGAGGCGTATCCGTCATCCCAGACCCACGTGGCGGAACCGTGTCGGTCAAGCGTCTTAGGAGGGGGCGTTGCGCCCGGCGATCTTGGGGAAGTGCCAGGGCATGAGGGAATCGAGGTCCTTGTTGCTATGACCGGCGGCAAGCTTTTGCAGGGTGGTGGTGAGCCAGGCGAGTGGATCGACGTCCGAGAGCTTGCACGTTTCGAGAAGACTCGCGATCACCGACCAATTGTCGGCTCCGGCATCGCTGCCGGCGAACAACGAGTTGCGGCGCGACAGGGCAATCGGGCGGATGCTTCTTTCGACCGTGTTGGTATCGAGCTCGACGCGGCCGTCGAGCAGGCAATAGGTGAGCTGCTGCCAGTGGTTGAGCGTGTAGTTGGCTGACATTCAAGCAGGCGTTGGAGTTGGGCGGCAACGTCAAGAAGGGCAGCAAGGGCACCACCGTTGTCTATGCCAACAAGCTGGTTGTGAAGGACGCGGAAACCGACGACGAGCGCGCGATTCCGTTCCTGAAACGATACACCGTTTTCAATGCCGATCAGATTGAGGGACTGGACGGCAAATATCCCGTGCCCGCGCCGATCATCGTCAATCCCGAAACCCGCGATGTAGAGCTTGAAGTGATGTTCGGCCGCATCGACGCAACCGTTCGCGTTGGCGGATCGCAAGCCTTCTATCACACCCGCGACGACTACATTCAGATGCCGCCCTTCAAGGTGTTTCATTCCGCCGATGATTATTATGCCACGCTCGCTCATGAGGCAGTGCATCTTGCAGGCCATGAAAGCCGTCTGAACCGCAAGACGCTGATTTCAACAAGCCGCGCGGACTATGCGAGGGACGAGTTAGTGGCGGAGCTGGGAGCCTGTTTCATCGGCGCCATCGTCGGTTTCAAGGTCGAGGAACGGGAAGACCATGCAGCTTACCTTGAACACTGGTTGACCGCGCTCCGCAACGATAAGCGAGCCATTTTCGAGGCCGCGCGCGAAGCGCAGAATGCCGCCGATTACCTCTTGGCGATGATGCTGGATCAAGGGGGCTGAAACGGTCCCCCGCGCCAAAAAAACGGGCGGACGCCGCGTTATCGCGGCGTCCCAATTTTGAACTAGGATTTTTGCGGTCTGCCCAAGTGGTTTATATACATATCCCGATATGGTAACTATATTGCAGCCTAGGTCGTTATCAGGTGCAAAATGGAAAATATCATCAACACCTATCAGAATCGCATAAAGGCGATGGGCTTCAAGCCTCGGCGCAAGGAAGACGTTCCTGTCGTCATGGACGTCTATTGCGAAGCACTCGCAAATGCCAAAATTGAAGGGCTGGAATTGCTTGCCGATGACCATGCCTTTTGTTTGTTATTGGTAGAAACTGAAATCCCCGTCGATGTGGCGATCAATCTAGCGCAGGAATACAACCGCGATGTTCTGTCGCGGCAGAAGATTGCTGCATGACAGGTGGGTGATCCATATACCTGGCGAGACAGCACCGTTCTTAGGAACAAGCTGGGTTTACGCGACGATAAGACTCTTTCGGAACGAGAAGCCTTCTTCTCGGTCGTCCGGCATGGTGAGCTGACGTTACAGCGCGCCGCGCCGGCGATGACGGCGCGCGAGTATGGCGCCATCCACAAGCATATGTTCCAAGACGTCTATGAGTGGGCGGGCCGATTCCGCACCGTGGACATTAGCAAGCCGGGCAGCACCTTTGCGCGGGCGCACTTCATCGCGCGCAGCATGGACCATGAGTTCCGCCAGCTGCCGGATCTTCAAACTCTCAAATCCATGGACCGTGATCGCTTCGCCGACACGATGGCGCGCCATATCTCCGAGCTGAACGCCATTCACCCGTTCCGCGAAGGGAACGGCCGCACAATGCGCCTGCATTTGCAGCTTCACTCCCTCGCGGCAGAGAAGTTCGTTTCGATTCAGGCAATGGGGCCGATGGATTGGATGGAGGCGAGCCGAGACAGCTTCCATACCGGCAATCATGCCTCGCTCGCCAAGGTCATTCGGGACGCGATGCCGCAGGAGCAATCGCGCCGGGAACCGGCGCGAGGCCCCGCGGGCATCGCCATGCCGCCCGCCATGGATTCTCTTATGCCAGCGGGCGAGCGCCGCGCCATGAGCATCGAGCAGGCCAAGGAGCAGATCAATCGCTACTTGCCGACCGCGCAGGCCGTGGCCGCGCGGCAGTATGAGCAGCTGAACCGCCTCGCAGCGACTTCCGGCGACATGCGCCAGCTCGCCGAGCGTTCCGCGCAAGAGCTGGCATTCTTTCGCGATCCGAAAGGACCGCTCCACCATGTGCAAATTATCGAGCAGCGCCGCTATCACCAGATCGAGGTCAATTGGGCCGAGGGGATGGACCCCCTTCAACGGGTTCGCGCGATCAGTGCCGGCGCTGCATCCTTCCTGGACAAGATGAGCCCGCGCGACGTTCAAGCCGCCGATCGCGCGCTCCGGATGCAGGTCATGCCTCCCGGCGTCAGCCAAGTGGACTTGCGCCTTGCCGAGCAGTTCCAGAAAAATTCGCCCGAGCAGAACCGCGACGACGCGCGGCTTGCCCCCTTTCAGATCGCCATCGACAAGCGGGTTGCCGACGCCGTTGGAAAGGGCGCGTCCAAGGAGCAGCTGGCGGCGATCACCGAGAGCGCGAAATCCAATGTCGTCTCCGCGTTGCGCGAAGGTAAAATCCCTACGCAGAAGGCCGACAAGCCGAAGGATCGCGAGCGCTAGTCAATCGAGCGGCCGAGGGCCGCGCGCTGATAGTTTGTCAGCTGCCACATAGGATCGAGCGGCCCAGGGCCGCGCCCCGTCAGTGGTGGCAGCTGCCACCGGGGAACACCAAGGGCACCCGCCCTTTCGTTCCCGAAGCATAATCGACAGGACCGGGTTGCCCGACAAGTTCGGCCAGTTCCGGCGCGCTCGCGCGCGCCGGGGCCTCCCTAGTCGCGCCGCCCGCACCACTCCCATCGATTTTGCTCCCCCCTCCCCATCCCGCGCTTCGCCAGCGGGTCAGAGCCGCAGGCCGCAGGCAGCGGCTTCGCCTGAAGGAGTGAGGAAGAATGGAGATTACCCCCGAGCAGATCGCGACCATCGCGGCGCTTAACGACCTTGCGCGGCGGACCATGGGCGTCACTTGCCGCACCGTGGTTACGCAGGGAATCGGGGCGCTCGATGCCAGCGCGCAGACCGACATTTTCAAGCTGATCGAGAGCTTCGAGGATTTCACCCCGGACAATGACCCGAGGGGCGAGCATGACGCCGGTTTCCTTTATCGCGACGTGACCGGCCAATGGCATACCCGCTGGACCGACGACGACACGCGGCCCGCCCTCTCCGTCATGTGGAAGATCGACTATTACGACCGCGAGCTAGAGTTTGGCAGCGCCGAACCTTGGAATCCCGACGCCACGACGCGCGTGCTCACGATCCTTCTCGCCAACGAATATTGAAGGAGGCAGTCATGAGCAAAGCCCGTCCGGAGATCGAATTGAACTGGCGTGATGAGAATTACGGTTCCGTCTATGCCGTCGCCGCCTTCCGCAACTATGCGGGCACCTTCGATTGGAGCGAACGCACCCACCAGCGGTTTCGCGGATGCCTGAAACGCGCAGGCTTCGCCTTCCATCAGGGCCGGTGCAGCTACATCGCAAGCAGCGGCTCCCGCGAGGAAAGGAAGCGCGCTCTTTGTGACGAGCTGGACCGCGCAGGTTTCCAGATCGTTCGCGGCGACGTGAGGGGGGCAGCATGAACCGCGAGCGCCGCAAGCAGATCGCCGCAGCGCGCGCCCTGATCGATCAGGGCAAAGCCCTCTTTGATGAGGCGCGCGAAATGCTCGAAACCGTCAAGGACGACGAGCAGTCCGCCCGCGACAATCTTCCCCCGAGCCTTGCTGACGGCGAAGGCGCGGAGAAGATGGACGCCGCAATATCCGAACTCGAGAACGCGATTTCAGCCCTTGAGGACTTCGACGCCGACGAGATCGGCAACACCCTCGACACCGCCAGCGAATAGGAAGGATCGACCATGGAGCCCATGCGCCACCTTGATAGAGACACCCGCCGCGCGCGCCTCCTAGCCGCGCGGACGCGGCCCGTTGGCGGTATCAACCGCCGGGGCATCTTCACCGGCCATTGGGATGGCGGCGACGTTGTGCGCCAGTTCCGCGGCGGCACCGGATCATGGATCGGCCTTGCGCCCTACAAGGCCAAGGCGGACCCGGAGCCGCAGCCATGAAAGTCAGCAACACGGCGAGCGCGGTTCGCGCTACCCTGTCCCCAACTGAGATCAGCGAGTTGCAATTCGTGATCGAGGCGGCCGAGCGCGCGGGGCATTACATGCCCGCGCGCGTCCCCAACATGATTGCGGCGCTGGCGAGCAGCGCCGACGATGTTCGGATGAAACAGGCCGCGAAGCGCGCGGAGAAAGATCGCGTGAAGCGGATCGAACAGGATCGACGCGCGCGCGATCGTCAATTCATGCTGGGCGAACGATACAGCGTCATGGCGGGCCGCGCCGACTTTGCTGACGCGGCATCCGATCCGGACATTCGCCAATGGGTTGACCTGACATTCCACGAGATCATGGGAAGGCCGCTACCCGATCAATGCGAAATTCGCCGCGATGTTTGGCTTGTCCGCGTCGTCCAACTCAACGGCGGTTCGTTTGACGCTGTTGTGGGGAGCGATTGCACCGAAACCTCCGATCCCGCCGAAATCAACTCCCTTGCCGAGCAGCTGATCGCGCGCTTCGAGGGTGCAATCATGGAATGATGGCGTGGGTTGGCGGTGGCAGCTGCCACCGGCATCACGAAATTGTGAAGCCCGTCGCCACACACGCGCGGCGATTTTGTGTATCATAGCTTTGGGCGGTGGCATCGGAGGTTCGCAGTCTCCGGCGCAAATCCTACCGCTCAAAGGAGGTGCATTTGATTGACTACATATGAAGCCATGCAATTGACGATCGCAGCCGTTGCGCTCGTGATCGCGATTGTAAAGCTGGGGCAGCGTAAAGACTGACCCAGCGGGCGGGGGCCTTCGCAGGGTCTCCGCCCATCTATCTAACGCTTGGCGGGGCGGAAAGTTTGAGCCCGCCACGTTCGCAGCATGGCGGGCTCAGGTAGGTGCATTGACTGACCGTCAATGAAGCCATCCCCTATATAGCGCAAAATCCTTGCCGTTCCAATAAGCGGTCTATCGCGAGAATGTTCCGCTCTTGTTCTCTTTGGCGCATAAGCGCGGCATGGCCGCGAACTACAACCGCCCCAAGCCCGTTGATCCGATCTGGTATCGGCAAAGCTGCTATCTGCGCATCCATTGCGCTTGCGGGCGGCATGTCGCCGTGCCCCTGGGCGAGTTTGCCCGCTCCCGGCGCATTTCCTTCGATACGCGTATATACGAGCTGATCGCGCGGCTCCGGTGCAGCCAGTGCCGGCGCAAGCCTCATGCGGACGTGACGCGATACCGCGCCGGCAACTAAATGACGGAGGATCCGATTACTCGGATTCTTCCGGTGCTGTTTGTTGGCATGTCACAAGCGACATGCAGTATTGAGGCGGACGAGCCGCCGCGTCATTCATTCGATCTAGGGGCCTGTTCCGGCCCCCTGGCGCAAGGGCTGGACCGTCTCGGCCGCAAACGGCCTCGCTTGGCGACCATGGGGGTTTCCCCGCCCTTCCTTCGCTACGCTCCGTGCAGGCCGGGTGATCCCCCTCCCCATGCTCGGCCCTCATTTGCGCCATTCCCCGACCCCGCTCGCCGCTGGGCAGAAGTCGATGACCCGTCATCGCCTTCGGCTCCATTCTAGGCAGGGAACAGCACATGACCGACATTCCGCTGGCAACGATCCTTCGGATCAACGCCGCCCGCACCATTTCGCTCGCGCGCTATGAGGAAGAGGGCAACTTTGATCGCTTCGGCTACATCAAAGACCTTGCCGAGAACCATGGCGCTGACCTTCCCGCCGTCATCGAGATTGCCGAGCTGCTAGGGCCGGAGGAAGATTTTGACGGCCTCGTGACCACCATCGAGGACGCCGCCGAGGGCTTCGGCTTTGGCGCTCTCATTGCCGGGGAGGCGTGAGCATGGGGCAAGAGCTTATGACGCCCGCGCAGATCGCCGACATTTGCGAGGGCCGGGACAAGGCCATAACCCTTTGGCTGAACCTGTATGACACCTACCATTCGACCCGCGATGAGGCGGCGCGGCTTACCGTTGGCGGCGCGCTTTCGCTCTCATGTGGACGGGACTGGACCGAGGACACATTGACGCGCGCTTTCATCCAGTCGCAGCCTATCGAGCGGCGCGACAAGGAGACGGGATCGCGCGAGACTATCGAGGCACGCGACAATTTCGCGCGCGTCCTAACCGAAACGATGGACCGGCGATGCTGGACCGCTCTCATGGAGCAGCTGGGCTTTGACCAGCTGCTAGACCAGCAGGCCCGAAAGGAATTTCATGACGGGCTACGCGATGCCCCCGTTCCGTTCACGCCCGACAATTGCACCGCCACTTTCGGCCATATCTGGACAAATCGCCGCGACCTCTATTTGCGCGGGATCGCCAATGTCTTCGCCAAGCTGGACCGCCGCTTTCGTTCGCACAACGGTTTCAAGATCGGCGCGCGGCTCATCATCGAAGGCGCGATAAACACATGGGGATCATGGGAGCGCTACGAGCGCCGCGACACGCTGCGCGACGTGGAGCGCGTTTTTCTCGAACTGGACGGCAAGCCCCCCGTCGCCGAGGCGGCAAGCATCGCTAGTCTTGTCGGCCAGGCCGCGCGTGACCGCGCGTCACTGCCGACCGTTCTGCAGGGCGATTATTTCCGCGTCCGAATCTTCAAGAATGGCAATCTGCACATTTGGTTCGAGCGCGACGATATGTTGCAGAGCGTCAATCTCTTGCTCGCGGAGTATTACGGCGAAGCCATTGGCGACAGCTACGATACGACCGAGGCCGAAACCGCCCCCGCCTATCACGTCACGCCTGCCAAGAATTTCGGCGCGTTCATGACCTCGCCAGAGATCGCGGCGCAAGTGATCGAACATGCGAGGATCGGCCAAGGCCAGCGCGTTCTAGAACCAAGCGCAGGCAAGGCCGCGCTCGCGACTGCCGCGCGCGATGCCGGCGCCGATGTTACGTGCGTCGAGCTGCAACCCGGCTTCGCTCACGAATTGCGCGTCGTGCATGGTTTTGCGGATGCGATCGAGGGGGACTTTCTCGCCCTGGACCCGCAGCACTTCACACCGTTTGACGCGGTGATAATGAATCCGCCGTTCGATCGCGGCCGAGACTGTGACCATGTGCGCCACGCGCTCGCCTTCCTGAAACCCGGTGGCGTGCTGGTGGCGATCATGAGCGCCCGCGCCGAATATGGCGAGGATCAGCGCCATAAGGCCCTGCACCGCATGATCGAGGGGTGCAGCGCTATCTATTTCCATGGTCGGAAATGGATCGACCTTCCTCTCGGCTCTTTCGCCCACGCCGGAACCAACGTGAACACCGTTTTGCTGGCGATCCGAAAGCCGGGATGATTGGCGCAGGCGGTGGCAGCTGCCACCGCCTGCCTTGCTGGCAGATCGAGGCGACAAAGCCGCCGCGCCGTTTTCGACTAAGGCCTGTGGACATTCACTTCGCGGCGAGGATTGTCGCGACGAGGTGCCAGTTGGCGGTGTAACTGCAGGCAGTTTTCTCGTAGCGCGTAGCGATGGCTCGGAACTCCTTGATCTTCGCGAAGAAGTTCTCGACCAGGTGTCGCCACTTATAGGCATGCCGGTCGTAATTGCGCTTGATCTTGCGGTTCGCTTTGGGCGGAATGACTGCGCTCGCGCCGCGCACATCCAACTCGGCAAGCAGCCAGTCAGCATCGAAGGCCTTGTCGGCCAGAAGCGCATCGAATGCTACGTCCTCGATCAGCGGTGCGACGCCTTTCAGGTCATGAGCCTGACCCGGCAGGAGAACAAGGTTGAACAGGTTTCCAAGCGCATCGACCAGCGCCACGATCTTGGTGGTCAGTCCGCCGCGCGAGCGCCCGATGGCCTGAGCGTGAGTCCCCCCCTTGCGCCGCTCGCCTTCTGGTGAGCCTGAACGATAGTACCGTCGATCAGCGCGTATTCAAAATCCGGCTCGCCGCGGATCTCTCTGAAAAGACGTTCGAAAACACCACCCTTCGCCCATCGCCGGAAGCGCCGGAACACGCTGTTCCAATTGCCGAATTCCGGCGGCAGATCCCGCCATGGAAGACCGGTGCGCACACGCCAGAGAACCGCCTCTAAAAACATGCGATTGTCCTTACCCGTCACACCGCTATCGCTCTTCTTGCCGGGAAGGTGGGGTTCAACGCGCGCCCATATCCCATCCGTCACCACAAATCGCTGCTCGTCCATTCAGAACTCCCCTTGGGAATCCTGAATCAGAAATCAGGCAGCGTGGGAATCCTGAATGTCCACAGGCCTTAGATCGCAAGCGGATCTAGTCCAGGCGAAGGGGGGCGGCCTCCCCCCTTCCCGTCAAGGGCCTGGCCGTCTCGGCCGCAAGCGGCCTCCCTTGGTGATCGCGGCGGTTTCCCCGCCCTTCCGCGCTTCGCTTGTGCAGGGCGGGTGATCCCCCTCCCCCGCGATCAGCCCTCAATGCCGGTTCATCCCCCCCGGCTTCGCCAGCGGGCAGAAGTCGATGACCGTTCATCGCCTTCGGCTCCATTTAAGAAGGGAAAACACATGAAAATCCGCATCTACCGCCAGACCGAGCAGGGACTTGACCGGATCGAGATCGAGGGCGGGACAGTTGAAATCATCGTGAACCGAGCCGCCGTCGAGGGCTTCCAATGCACCGACTATAACAGCAACCCGCGCCAGCGTTTTGAATTGCAGGGCGCGCCGAAGTTCGCAGGCGTTTCCGGTCCTATGTGGGATGGCGATGCTATCCGTTACGAGTGCAGCGCCACCTATGCGGAGTTGAGCGCATGAGCGCCGCCGCCGCGATCCGCACCGAGCAGGCCGACGAGCTGGGCGAACAGATCGTTGCCGCAGGTTTTGCCGCAAGTGGCTTCCTGCTGGACATAAACGGGGCGCTTGATGTGCCCCGCAACTTTCCGCTTCCTGCCCCTTGGAATCTGCCCTCGCGCCTGTTTCAATTCCCGATTGAGGTAATCCGGGCCGAGCAGGACGAACCGCGCAAGATTGGCCTTCGCCATCCCTTGCTTGCCGCCCATCCTTTCGTGCAGCACGTTGAAAGAGTGCTAGGCGTCGAGATCGCCCGCGAAGGCGTGACGAACCGCTACGGCTATAGCAACCGCACCAATGGGCTTTGGCATCATGCCGTTGATCTAATCAGCGCCGGGAAATGGCGCGAATTGCTCGACACACAGGAGTTCACCGAACCGAGCTGCATCTTTCAGGCCGTTGTCTTCGGCTGTCGCTATTCCAACCATGGGGACAGCAACGGTCGCGGCCACATCAACACCGCCGAGGCGCGCCAGATCATGAGCGAAATGGGCGGGACCGAACCGGCAGACCGCAGCTCTATCATCCGCACGTTTTCCGCGCCGAGCATGTGCAAGCAGGATAGCGGCAGCGAGCATTGGCCCATCAATACGGGCCGCATGAATGCAGAGGATCAGGCGTGGGCCTTCATCCACGGCATTGAGGATGGATGGTTTGCGCACGATCGTTCCGGCCATCTGCAATGGACGCCGCTGGGCCGCGATCGTTACGCCGCAGGCGATAGCGCCAGCTTCACCGAGGCGAGCGGCCAGACCGCGTTCGCCTTTTGAGGGGATCGAGCATGGCTCGTCATTGCATCCGCGAAGCGCGCTATATTCCCCCGGTGCAAAACATCGGGGAGCAACCCGACCTGTTCGGCGGCCCGACCCTCTGTCATGTTGCCGAGCGGAAGGGACCGCCGAAAGGATGGCAACGCCAATTGCAGAAATGGGGCCGCTGCACCGTCATGGCCGATCTTGAGACGGGAGAGTTTCCCATGAACGAACCGGCACCCGCGCCGCAGCCGGTCTATCTTGTCGCCTGCGTTGCCGCGAAGCTCGACCACCCCGCCCCCGCCCGCGATCTTTATATCTCCACATGGTTCCAGAAGGCGCGCGCCTATGTCGAGCGACAGGGCGCGCCATGGTTCATCCTCTCCGCCAAGCATGGCTTGATCGCGCCGCATGAAGTGATCGCCCCCTATGACGAGACGCTAGGCCGGATGAAGGTCGGCGCGCGCCGCCTATGGGGCGCGCGCGTCTTCGAGGCCATGGCCGAGCAGATCGACCCCGCAGCGCCGCTGATCGTGCTCGCAGGCCGCAAGTACCGCGACCCGCTTTGGCCGAGCATCAAGCGCCGCGCATCGGTCCCGATGGAGGGCCTTGCCATCGGCCAGCAGCTCGCTTGGCTGAGTAAGAATTGAACCGGAAAGTTACCGCGTTCCACATGCGCGGCCCCCCTGATATGTTGGTGACAGGAGATCGACCGATGACCGTTGAGATACTTGCCGATCGCGAAGTTAGAGCTGCGCTGGACCGTCTCATTGACGTTGCCCGTTCTGATACGGGCCAGTCCGCCCGCGTCGCCAACTTCTTGCTGGCATGGTGGAACGGCGATGAATGGGGCCACTTTCCCATTTCCGACCTGTTCGGAGTAGATCGTCCCATTGCGGCCGACATGGCGACCATTTTCGCTTTCATCGGCCAGTATCCCGGCGCGATTTATCCCAATGCCTTCGACTATCGCGATGCCATGGCCGATCTTGTCGAGCAGTGGCGCGCACCTTGACTGCCACCGGCCCCGCCTTCCCCTTGTGGACCCAAGATCAGGCCGTTGCCTACGAGGCGGCGCTTGAGGCGATCAATGACGTGATCGCCGGTTATAGCGAGCAGATCGCGCTTGAGCAGGCGAGCGGGGCTCCCAATGAGGGGCGCATTGCCTGGCTCGAAATGCGGACAGATCAGGCGACCGCAATCATGCACTCCCTCTATGTTTCGGACGATGAAAATGTTCGGCAAACGCTGATAGAATACAGCGCGATCGTGCGGGCGCGTGACGAAGCAGAGGCGGCCACCATCGCAATCTGATGGACCGCCCTTCGGGCGGGCGTTGGTTTGTTAAATCCCCCCGTGTCCTTTGACACCAAAACTGATTCTCTGACGCCGGAACAGATCTTGATTTGTCACGCCACTGTGACAGGAAACTTGCCCGAAAGAGGCAATTTTTGACAGAGGTTACGATCGATTATTGCCCATTCTATGCCGCAAATCACCTGATTGTCGGTCGAGACAGTTTTCGCAGGGTTGTAAAAGAACGACCGCGAAGATAGGCCGCGCCCATATTCAGGGAGCGTGCATTGAAGGTTCGTCAGGCAAGTATCGGAGATTTGACACAGCTTACAGGGCTGTTTGACGGATATCGCCAATTCTACGGTCAGAAATCTGACGTGGTTGCTGCCCGCCGCTTTCTTTCAGATCGCTTTGAGCATCAACAGTCTGTTATATTCATCGCAAATGATGGAGAAACGGGCTTAGGGTTCACGCAACTCTATCCCTCTTTTTCTTCAACGCGCATGACGCGCACTTTAATCTTGAATGATCTTTATGTGATCCCGGATGCGCGCAAGCGGGGTGTGGCCAAGGCGTTGCTATCGGCAGCAACAGACTATGCCCGTCAGATTGGCGCGGTGCGGTTATCTTTGTCCACGGCGAACGACAACCTGAGTGCACAGGCTCTTTACGAGGCAGATGGCTGGGTCAGAGAAGCACTTTTTGTTGGTTACAACAAAAGCCTCTGATTGCTGTTCGCTTTTGGAAGGCGACCCTGCCGGAAATCACATGTTTTCGGACACCCTTGGGTGATCCCTCGGCTTTGGTCGGCAATCCTGCGCCTGAATAGTCGACAAACCCTGTCGCTTTGATGTAGTGTACGACAAAGTGGTTTTGAGGGTTTGTCGTACATGCTGGTCGGATATATGCGGGTGTCATCGGCCGATGATCGCCAAACTGTCGATCTTCAGCGCGACGCTCTGGTCGCGGCGGGTGTCGATCCGCGTAATTTGCATACTGATAAGGCATCGGGAGCACGCGACGATCGACCGGGCCTGAAGGACTGCCTCGATTATCTGAGTGCGGGCGATACGCTGATCGTGTGGAAACTCGATCGGCTTGGGCGATCGTTGCCGCATTTGCTGGCGATCGTCACTGACCTGAAGGCGCGTGGCATCGCGTTCCGTTCGCTGACTGAGCAGATGGATACGAACACGCCGCACGGCGAACTGCTATTTTCGGCTCTGTTGCAAAGATTGGCGGCAGTCAGAGGTAGGCTGTCGCTCTGCGCCGATCAGGCGGCTGCTGCGAAATGGTGGTTGAGCATGCCCATGGCCTCCGTCAGCGCCGAGGGCCCAATGCCAAAAGCTCTCTCCACAAGGCGCACCTCGCCCCTGATGCCGGGCTGCAGGCACCAGGGGCGAGCCTGTCCTTTGCGCAGGGCTCGCATGACTTCGAATCCCTTGATCGTGGCATAGGCCGTGGGGATCGATTTGAAACCGCGCACCGGCTTGATCAGTATCTTGAGCTTTCCGTGATCGGCCTCGATCACGTTATTGAGATACTTCACCTGCCGGTGGGCCGTCTCCCGGTCCAGCTTTCCTTCGCGCTTCAATTCGGTGATCGCTGCACCATAGCTCGGCGCTTTGTCGGTATTGAGCGTGGCAGGCTTTTCCCAGTGCTTCAGGCCTCGCAGGGCCTTGCCCAGGAACCGCTTCGCTGCCTTGGCGCTGCGGGTCGGCGACAGGTAGAAATCGATCGTGTCGCCCCGCTTGTCGACTGCCCGGTACAGGTAGGTCCACTTGCCCCGCACCTTGACGTAGGTTTCATCCAGGCGCCAGCTCGGATCAAAGCCACGCCGCCAGAACCAGCGCAGCCGCTTCTCCATCTCCGGGGCGTAGCACTGGACCCAGCGATAGATCGTCGTATGGTCGACCGAAATGCCGCGTTCCGCCAGCATTTCCTCAAGGTCGCGATAGCTGATCGGATAGCGACAATACCAGCGCACCGCCCACAGGATCACATCACCCTGGAAATGGCGCCACTTGAAATCCGTCATCGTTCCGTCCGTCCAATCTCCGCCAAGCATGCTCAAGCTTCACGATTTTTGCAACAGAGCCATCTTCCATGTGTTTGGGGCCATCGCCCATTTTGAGCGACGGCTGATTTCTGAGCGAACCAGAGATGGTATTGCCGCCGCCCGTGCTAAGGGCAAACAGCCTGGCCGTCAGCCGCTGGACATGTCCAAAGTGGATGCGGCCATCAAGCTGGTCGAAGCTCGTATCTCGCCTACCGAAGCAGCGCGGCAACTCGGCATCGGCCGATCGACCATTTATCGCGAAATGCGTAGGATGGGAATCGAACGGCCCGCCTGATTAAGCGCCCGTCCGTTCGCATCGAGCGTTCGCCATGCGTTCTCGCTTAGCGTTGTTTAGCGTACTTTCCACGCTATGCCCTCCAAGACCCCACCCCGGACGAACCGGACATATCTATGTCCGAGAAAGTCGATTCTCGGACAAAGCATTTCCCATTTTCGGAGTGGATCCGGACCTTATCAGCCGCTCGCCTGCATAGCTGGGGCACAGCCGCGCGGCAGCATTCACGCCCCATCATGTCCCCAGGCGCAGATGGCAAATGAAACGCGTTGCCGTGACCGTCATCGTGGCCCATCCACATCGAACGACACGATGCCAAAAATTCTTGAAACTTTCATCGAACGAAAGTATCGGGAATTTTATGAGTTCCCTGGCCTCAGAGGTTGCAAAGGCCGGCTTGGGCAGCCGGATTTTCGACGAGCGGCAACTTGCGCGATTGCTGGGCGGCGGGAGTGCTCGCCGGTACGCGCTTGTTAATCGGGCGTTGAAGGATGGATCGCTGATCCGCCTCAAACGTGGAACTTACGCGCTAGGGAAGCCTTTCCGAAGCGATCCGATCCATCCCTTTGCCATGGCGCAGGCCATTCTGCCGGGCAGCTACATTTCCTTCGAAACCGCCCTCTCCCATCATGGCTGGATCCCCGAAGCGGTCTTCGAAACCTCAAGCGTTACGCCTGGGCGCAAGACGATCGTGCACGAGGCGCCGGGACTTGGCCGGTTTACCTTCCATCCCCTCGCCATCGCCGAGTATCAGTTCTACAGAGCCGTCGAACGACGCCAGTTCGGCCAGTCGACTTCCTTCATCGCCTCTCCCCTGCGCGCGCTGCTCGATCTGGTCGCCTTGCGCAAGGAGCGCTGGACGGACCTGCATTGGCTGACCGGGGGCCTGCGGATCGATGAGCAGCACCTGTCGAGCTTGAGGAAGAAGGATTTCGCAGCCTTGGCGGCCGTCTACAAGCACAAGGCGGTGAACCACTTCCTCCGTTCGCTCGAGGAGGCGGTTGTCGGCGGCGTCACTCGAGCGGCGAACGGGACCGCCCGGTGATCGAGATGATCCAGCAGAGGCTGCGCGGCTACGGCGCGGCGAACGCGGTCGAGGAGGAAAACGCGACCAAGGAGATCATTCAGGAGATCGCGCTCTATGGCCTCTGGCGGGCCGATTTCTTCGACGTGGCCCTGTTCCAGGGCGGAACGAGCCTGCGCATTCTCCACGGGCTTCCACGCTTTTCCGAAGATCTCGATTTCCTTCTGCGAGCGCCCGATCCCGAGTTTCGCTGGGACCGCTATCTTGCAACGCTCGTCGACGTCTTCGCCCAGTTTGGCATCAAGCTCGAGGCATCGCCGAGGGACAGGATGGACAAGGCTGTCCGCGAGGCGGTGCTCAAGAACGATTCCATCGCAAGCCAGCTCGACCTGGAATTCGCGGACTCGCGCCGCGCCAGAACGATCAGGATCAAGCTCGAAATCGACACCAATCCGCCGGCCGGGTCGGGAGAAGAAGGAACCTTCCTCGATTTTCCCGCCGATCACGAGGTCCGCCACCAGGATCTTGCTTCCAACTTCGCCTTAAAGATCCACGCGCTGCTTTGCCGGCCCTATCTCAAAGGGCGCGATTGGTTCGACTTCTCATGGTATGTCGCCAAGGATACGGCTCCCAATCTCGCTCACCTCGAGGCGGCGCTTGTGCAGGCGGGGCCCTGGCAGGGCGAGGCTTTGAGGCTCGATGCCGCCTGGCTGCAGGACAAGCTGACTGCCAGGATCGCTTCGATCGACTGGCGCCATGCGGCAAGCGACGTGCGCCGTTTCCTTCGTCCAGCTGAAGTCAAATCCCTCGATCTCTGGTCCGAACGCTTCTTCCTGGCGAAGCTCGAGAAGATGATGAAGGTCCTGGATCAATGAGCTCAGATCTTCCGGTTCCAAGCGATCCGAATGCAGTGCCTGCCCGACTGCGCGAAGAGATCGATCGCGCTGCGCACTATGCGCGAAGTTCGCGCGCGCCGTCGACGCAGCGCGCCTACGCGTCCGACTGGCGGGTTTTCGAAGAATGGTGCGAGGAGCGCGGCATCGAAAGCCGGCCCGCCTCCCCTGGCGCAGTCGCCACTTTCCTGGCTTTCGAAGCAGACCGAGGTGTCAAGGTTCCGACTATCGGCCGGCGCCTGGCTGCTATCGCCTATCACCATCGACAGTTCGGCTTCGATCCGCCGCAAGAGCAGCCAGGCGCAGGAGCCATCAAGGAAGTCCTCGCCGGCATTCGCACCGCGGTCGGTGTTCGCAAGACGCGCAAGAAGCCCGCCGACGCCGATGCGCTCGCCGCCATGCTGAAGACGATCGAAGGCGATGATCTTCGCGCAATCCGCGACCGCGCCGTGCTTGCGATCGGCATGGCGGCGGCGCTGCGGCGTTCTGAGCTCGTCGCTTTGGCCGTCGACGATGTCGCACTGGCTCCCGAGGGTCTGCAGCTCTTCATCGGGCGGTCAAAGACCGACCAGGCGGGCGAAGGCGCCGTCATCGCCATTCCTGAAGGGCGTCGCATTCGGCCCAAGGCGCTGTTGCTGGAATGGATGGCCGCCGCCGGCCACGAAGAAGGACCGTTGTTCCGGCGGCTGACCCGCGCCGATGGACTGACCAGGCAGCCGATGTCCGACCGGGCCGTGGCCCGCCTCGTGCAGCGCTGCGCCGCTGATGCCGGTCTCGATCCCACCCAGTTCGCAGGTCATTCGCTGCGATCAGGGTTCATCACCGAGGCGGCGCGCCAGGGCGCGAGCATCTTCAAGATGCAGGAAGTGAGCCGGCACAAGTCGGTGCAGGTCCTCTCGGAATATGTCCGCGATGCCGAGCGGTTTCGCGACCATGCCGGCGAGAGATTCCTGTAAGCCCGCACAAGCGCCAACGGGCGGCGGCGTGCGCTGGTCTCTCTCCGGAACTCAGGCCGGCAGCAGCTGCTTGAGCGGCACCTCTGCATCGGCCAGCTGCTTTCGATCCGGGCTGGTGGCAGCTTCAACCAGTTTGCGGCCCTGGACATAGTCCTTGACCGCGTTGACGCAGTCGAGGGCGATGACCTTGCCGTCCTTGAGGTAGACCACCGAGAAGCTGCGCGCCGCCGGATCGCCGCGGACGATCGTCTCGGTGTAGCCGAGCGAGATGCCGGCGGTCTGGAGGCGCAAGTCGTACTGGTTCGACCAGAACCAGGGGAAGGCATGGTAGGGCTGCGGCTCGCCGCAGATCGCCTTGGCGACGCAGGTCCCCATGTCGTTGGCGTTCTGCACCGATTCGACGCGCATCACCGTGCCGCCGGCATAGGAGCAGGCGAAGGCGGCGCAGTCGCCGATCGCATAGATGTCGGGCAGCGAAGTGCGGCAGTATTCATCGACGTCGACGCCGTTGCCGCCCGCCGCGCCCGCGGCAATCAGCGGTCCGACCGCGGGCACGATGCCGATGCCGACAATGACCGCGTCGGCGGGGATGACAGTGCCGTCGGCGAGCCTCACGCCGGTGACCCGGCCCTCACCCTCGAGCCCTTCGACCGCGACGCCGGTGCGCAAGTCGACGCCGTGGCCGCGGTGTTCCGTCTCGTAGAAGGCCGACAGCTCCTCGCCGGCGACGCGCGCGAGCACGCGCGGCAGTGCTTCCAAGAGCGTGACCCTACAGCCGAGCTTCGTCAGCACCGCCGCAGCCTCGAGTCCGATGTAGCCGCCGCCGATCACCACGATGTTGCGCACGCCGCCATCGATCTCGCCCATAAGTTGGTCGCAATCGGCGCGGGTGCGGACAGGGTGAAGTCCGGCAAGCTCGCCGCCGGGGCAATTGAGCCGGCGCGGATCGCCGCCCGTCGCCCAGACCAGCGTGCCGTACACCATCTTAGAGCCGTTGGAGAGAGTTACCTGCTTGGCGGACGGATCGACCGAGACCACCTCGGTCCCTAGGACCAGATCGACACCTTTCTCTTCCCAGAATGTAGGCGGCCGAATGTAGAGGCGGTCGAAGGTCTTCTCGCGCGCAAAATACTCCTTCGACAGCGGCGGCCGCTCATAGGGCGGCTCAGGCTCGCGCCCGATCATCGCGATCGTGCCGCTGAACCCGTTCTGCCGGAGCGCAATTGCGCACTGCGCGCCGCCGTGGCCCGCCCCGACGATAATCACATCGGCTTGCGTAGAGCTTGTCACTTGCGAGCTATCCTTCCGCTGAGCGCCCAGTGCTTGCCTGTCCATGCCGGCGGCAAGTCAGGCGACCTCGTCATCCCTGGCTCGTTACCAGCCGGCGTGCCTCGAGCTCCTTGCTCCGCAGAGCCGTTCGTACCTCCGCTTCTTGGACGGGGATTCCGGCCGACAGCATATCGCCGAGAACCTTGCGCACGACATCATCGTCGCCGACCTCCTCGAAGTCGGCCTGGACGACGGTGGCCGCATAAGCGTCGGTTTCGGCTTCCGAGAGCTCCATCCGCTCCGCCGCCCATTCGCCCAGAAGCCGATTGCGGCGTGCCTTTATCCGGAAGCGCAAGTCTTCGTCGCGCACGAACTTGGCTTCCTCGCCGCGTTCCCGGTCATCGAACATGGTCATCAAGTCTTACTCCCTGGCGCCGATGCACTGATCGTATCGGGTCAGCACCTAGAGGGCGCTCTTGAGCCGTTGGTAGGCTTTGCGCAGCTCTTCGGCGAGCGCCGCCAGCGAGGCCTTCACCTGCTCCTTGCTTTCCTGCAGCCGCGCTTCCGCGACGAAATGGTTCCATTTCGCCTCGAGTTCGTTCCACTCCTCGCGCAGCTCCATCTTGCCGAGCTCGACCTGCACTTTCGCCTCATCGCGGAGGCGCGAAAGGTCGCTCTTCAGTTCGTCGATTTTGCTCATCGTCATCCCCTTGGTTTCAGATCCAGCCGCTAGACAGAGCCAGGATAGTAACGCCGCCGGGCGCGCTGGCACTACGGGATTTCCCGCAGGCGTCTTCTGCCTAGTCCGTCGCATCGGGGCCAAGGCGGGTGCTCGGGAGCTTCCGGATGATTACGGATGCCGAGGGTCCAGGCTCGCATGCATGATGCCCGCATGACCGAATTCCTGGCGGCGCTTGCCGTCTTTCTTTGCAGCCACAGCATCCCGGCAATGCCGCAGGTGCGCGCAGGCCTCGTGCGGCTCCTCGGAGAGCGGCTCTATCTCGCCGTCTATGCCGCGACATCGCTCCTGATCCTCGCCTGGCTCATCGGTGCGGCAAGACGCGCACCCTTCATGCCGTTGTGGGATGTATCGGCATCGGCTTACTGGGCGCCGCTGCTGGCGATGCCCGCGGCGATCTTCCTCCTTGTCAGCGGGTTGCTCGCGGCGAATAGCGGTTCCAGTACCAGGTGCCGCCGAAATTGCCGCCGTGATCGATATTGTAGAAGTCGCTGATGCCCGCCTTCTTGAGCTGGGCCGCAACCATCATGCCGCAGTAGCCGGCGCCGAGAATGACCACCTCGGTTTCACCAGTGATGGGCGCGCGCGGCTTGACCGGCGTGTACGGATCTACCTCATAGATGTCCGCCCATTTGCCGCTCGCGGACACATACTGGTCATTGTGGTTCTTCTTGATCCGACGATCGCGCTCCCGCAGGTATTTGGCGCGCATCGCCGGGATATCGATCTCGCTGGCAGGCGGGCAATCGCTAGGCTTCAGGGGCATGACGACCTCGTGTGTCTGGCTTCGGCCCTGTCGATGGTCCGTCCCGATCACTGGAACCTTGATTGCAATCAAATCCGCTATCTTGCCGAAAACAGGGACGATTTGCCGTGAGTTGATCCGGATCAAGGAACAGAGCTCGCCCGCCGCCATCATGAAACGCATCGGTTCGCCTCCGATCCCCGATCGGACCCGATACTCTCCCCACCTTCGGCTGGCCTCGTGCCAGCCTTTTTTTTCTGGACTGACAGCTGCGTCGCGCAGCGTCGCTCGCGCGGTTCTTTCATGATCGTCCGCTGAGGCGAGCCGCCGTAATCTCACGCGGCCGCGATGGCGTTGGCAGCGGAACACTGGCGGCAAGAATGTCACCGCGAGCAGCCGAAGCTTTGAGCAGGCGCTATCGCGGGGACCGTTCGTGAGACCGCAGGTTCCGACCGCGAACGGCAGCTTCAGCTCAGTCCACTCTGCGTTAAGAGCGGCATGCAGGCATATTGCCAATCAGGGCAGCTGGAACGCCACTGGACGCCGGTCGGTCACCGACCGTGGCAAGCATCGCCTTGACCGCTCCGCCTCTGTGCAGACCGACAGTGGACCGCTGACGTGCTATGGAGCGCAAGCAGTCTGCAAGTTCATGGCACCTTCCGCCGAGCAATCGGCTCGGGACGACCCGTGCCCATGTAGCGGGCAAGATTGCGGTGCAGGCTGATGACGGCGCCCTCCGCCTTCGGATTGGGGATGTTTCCCCGATAGCCGAGATTCTTCATGCCCTGCTGCACCGAAGCCATGTTGGAAAAATCCTGCTGGAGCACGTGCGGGAAGTTCTCCGGCTCGGCGAATGTCCATTCGGTCTCGGGTGCCTGCCCATCCGGGTAGAGTTCGTAGACTGCGACCTCGAAGTAGCACTTGCCGGGATCGAAGCCGTAGGGCCGCGCCTGGTAGCAGAGCATGTTGTTCACGGCATGGCCGATCTGCTGGTTGGGAAAGATCTGCCAGCTCGTGCCGCTCGCGGCGACGTGGGCGGGGTCGACCTCCGGCCAGACGACGCCGCGCTCCGCATCGATGGCCCGCGCGGTATCCAGCCAATATTTGAGCACCTCGCCCGCCGGCGTGCCCTCGGGCAGCACGTCGGGCAATGTCTGCGCGACGTCGACCAACGTCTGCGTCGTGTTGGTGTTCACCCCTTCCCATGTGTATTTCTGCATCTCGGCGGTCGTTGTTCGCGGGTCGCCCGCCCCCAGCCGAAGCTTGGAGGCATTCTCCTTCGGCCCCTCGCCGGTGTCGTACCCGATGTGGCTGTGCTTGCCTTGCGGCCGGCCCCAACCGGTGAAGTCGCCGAACGCCATGAACTCCGGATGGGTGCCGGGCACATGGTAGGTCTCGTTGAAGGCCTCGAGCGCCACCTTCCAGTTGCAGTCGAATACCGTCCAGAAGCGCCAACGCGGCCGCATGTTCTGCAGCTCGAAGGGATCGAGCATCGTCGCGGCGGGTTCGAGATAATCGCGCAGCGGCTCGCAATCAGGATCGAGATTGACCCAGATGAAGCCGCCCCAGGTGTCGCATCTCACCGGGCCCAGGCGGGTATCCTCCTCTCGGAGCGCGCCGCCCCATTCATGCTGCGCCTGAATAAAAGTGCACTGTCCTTCAAGATCGAATGTCCAGGCATGGAAGCCGCAGACGAAGTTCATCTTCCTTCCGCGCGCATTGCGCTGCCCGGCAGGCGTGTCGACGAGGCGGCGGCCGCGATGGGAGCAGACGTTCCAGTAAGCCTTGATCGTATCGGGCCCAGTGCGGACGATGAGAACTGAATCCTCGAGGATGTCGTAGGTAAGGAAGTTGCCGATCTCGGGAATGTCTTCGACGCGGCCCGCCTGCAGCCAGACCTTTCGCCAGAGCCGGTCGCGCTCGGCGCGCGCATAGTCTTCAGAGACATAGGCTTCGACGGGAATCCGCACCGCCTTCGATGCGCGCTCTTCGGCCGCGGCGATCCTGCCCACTTCACCCATATCCAGCTCCCTCGAAGTCGTCGCGACATGCGGCGTTGCTGCAGTCACATGTCTTGCGATCGCCGGGCTTTGATCGAGCGCAATTTCTGCTGCGGTTCGCCAGAGCGATGGCGGGCATGGCGCCGGCGACAAGTTGACCTCGATCAATGTCGCTGGCCTGCAAAGACGGACTAACCGGGGCAGCGCACTTGTCGCTGGCAGAGCGGATTGACGGCGGAGAACTCTCCCCGCCCGGGTGCCCTGCATCGATGCAACGGAGAATTGCCATGCACATGAATGATATGGTGGTCATCAGCACTGACGATCACATCTGCGAGCCCCCGACGCTGTTCGACAATCAGCTTTCGGGCGAGCTTCTCGCCTCGGCGCCAAAGCTCAAGACAGACGCCCAGGGAAAGAACTTCTGGCAGTATCAGGGCTATATCCGCCCCTCGGTCGGGCTTAACGCCGTCGTCGGCCGCCCGTTCGAGGAATACGGGATGGAGCCGACCTCTCTCGATCAGCTCCGCGATGGCTGCTGGGACGTGCACAAGCGCATCGACGACATGGACGTGAACGGCGTCGCCGCCTCGATGTGCTTCGGCAACTCGATCGGCTTTGACGGCCAGACTTTTCATAAGGCGCCGGACAAAGCGCTCTCGCTGCGCCACATGCAGGCCTACAACGACTGGCATTACGACGAATGGTGCATGGCCTATCCCGGCCGCTTCATCCCGCTTGCCATCATGCCCACCTGGGACATGGATGCGACGGTCGCCGAAATCCATCGGTGCGCCAAGAAGGGTTTCCGCGTCGTCTCGATGAACGAGAACCCCACGGTTCAAGGTCTGCCCAGCATCCACAACGACTATTGGAATCCGATGTTCAAGGCGCTGATGGACAACGACATGACCATCGCGCTCCATATCGGTAGCGGCAACCCGGCGCCTCACGCTTCGATGGAAACGCCGATCGAGGCCTGGATCAGCACGATGCCGCTTTCCGTCGCGCAGGGCGTCGCGGACTGGCTCCAGCTCGAGGAACTGCATCAATATCCGGACATGCGCATCATCGTCTCCGAAGGATCGATAGGCTGGGTGCCTTACCTGATGGAGCGCGCCGATTTCTCCAACTGGCGCCACAAGGCCTGGACGCGCTCGCGCTTCCAGGACATCAAGCCCAGCGAGCTGATGAAGCGTCACTTCGCGCACTGCTTCCTATGGGATCCCTATGGCCTGAAGAATTTGGCGGAAGTCGGCGAGGACAATGTCACCTACGAGGTCGACTATCCCCATTCGGATGCGCTCTGGCCAGATGCGGCCGAACTCCTTTGGGAGCAGGTGAAGAACCTCAGCGCCGAGCAGATCGACAAGGTCACGCACCTGAACGCCATCCGCTGGCTACGCCACGACGCCCTGTTCGAACATAACCGCCGTGAGGACATGACGGTCGGCGCCTGCCATGCACGCGCGGCGGCCAAGCAGGTCGACACCGCGCCAAAGAGCTCGGGAGGCTCGGTTCCTACCACCGAAACCCGGCCGGTGACGTCGGGTTTCGGTGGTAGGAACCGAAACCCGGCCGGTGACGTCGGGTGACGTCATGGAAATGTTCAAGGCTCACGCGGAAAAGCGCGCGAAGGAAGTGGAGGTCGCCTGACCGCCGCGAACTGGTGCTGAGAGGCGCGGCGGAAGAGAGTTCCGCCGCGCTTTGTCTGTTCACGCCAATTCAGTAGTTCTCGCGCCGTCCGCTGCTTGCATCAGCCAGGTCCTTGGAAAATGCCTCGGACCTTGCTTGGGGCTCGATGTCGATCCCGCCCTCGCCTTGGAGGAGCGGGGTAAAGCGCTTCGCCCCATTGGCGGTAAGGCCGAGTCCACCCCCCGTTCGGGATGTTGCTCCAGCCGCATACGAAAGGAAGCCCCGCCGGGGCGGGGCTTCCTTCGTCAGCCTCTTAGAACCGGTAGGCCACCCCGGCGCTCAGCACCCAGGGGTCGAGCTTGTGGCGCGTCGCCAACACCTCGGCGCCCGAGGCGTTGGACCAGTGGGCGGTCGGCCGAACCCAGTACCGCTTGGCGTCGAGGCTCAAGCCGAACCCGGAATTGCCGAGCGCTACGTCGACGCCCGCCTGGACGGCCACGCCGAGCTTGTCGTTGAAGGCGAGCTTCGTGGCGCCAAGCAGCGAGCGGGCTGCCGCACCTGGCTTTTCGTCGAAGAAGATGAAATAGGCCGGGCCCGCCCCGACGTAGGGCTTGATCCCGCTCGCCAGGGGCATGTGCAGTTTCACCGTGAGCGTGGCCGGTATGATCTTGCGATCCGCGACGAGCTGGCCGCCGGTGAGTGGCCCGGTAGCGACGTCGACGTCGTGCTGGGTGAGGCAGCAGATCGTTTCGACCGAGACATTTGGTGAAAAGAAATACTCGATCGCAGCGGTAGGCACGTAATTGTCGTCGGCCCTGGTGTCGGTTCCCGCCGGCAGGCCCGGATCGACCAGGACCTTGTCGATCTTGCCGTCCGGCAAGACGGCGGTGCCCATGACCTTGACCTGCCAGCGTCCCGCGGCGTCCCCCGCGAGAGCCGGCGTGGACATGGCGATCGCGGCAATGGTGGCGGCCGTTAGCGTTAGGTTCTTCATCTTCCCTCATCCGCCGCCGCAGCGTTCGCCCCGCGCGAACAAGGATTATTGCGGCGACGACAATACCCTATCGAGGCAGAAAACCGCGCGCCTTGACCCGGCTCAATATTCCGCGCAGGCGGCGTGAACCGGCGGAAGATTGCTCGTCATCAAATTCCCTGCTCGGCCGCCGCCGTATATACGCCGCACAACCTTTCGTTTTACGTGGAAAGTAACAATGACAGTGCTGTATGCCCGGCGACGGAAGAGATTTAAATGAAGCTGACGGCGCTCGTCGGGATAGCGGCGATCCTTCCCGGATCACTCAGCGGCATGCCGTCGTCGCAAACTCTGCTCTGGGTCCAGCTCTGTGCAAGCGACGGCTCTGCGCGAACCGTTCCGATCCCGGTGGACCGGAAGCCGGATCCCAGCGACAGGCAATCCTGCTGCCTGACAGCGTGTCACGCCGATCGGTGCCGCAAGCGTCTTATGCGCGAAAGCTGAGCTGACCGAAGGCGGCTGACTTGTGCCGCTTGCGCCGCTGGGCGGCTCAGCGGTCGTGTTCGCGGCGGTGGGCTGGCGCCTGATCTTGCGATAGTTCGTCGCCTTCATCGAGCAGGATGCGCTCGGCGGCGCCGTCGAGATCGTCATATTGGCCGTTCCGCATCGACCAGTAGAAGGCGGCAAGGCCGAGCAGACCGAGAAACAGCGCTGCCGGTATGAGGATCGTAAGCCCGGTCACCGCGCGGCGTCCCGAAGACGCAGCGAATTGCCGACGACGATGATGGACGAGAGTGACATGGCAAGAGCGGCGACCAGCGGCGTCACCATGCCGGCAACGGCCAGCGGCACGGCCAGCACATTATAGCCGATCGCCATGGCGAAGTTCTGCTTCACGACGCGCATCGTGCGCCTTGCGGCAGCGACGGATGCCGGCACCGCCGAGAGAGAGTCGCCCAGAAACACGAGGTCGGCGGCGCTTTGCCCGACATCGCTTGCCGAAGACGGCGCCATGGAAACGTGCGCGGCATTGAGCGCCGGGCCGTCGTTGAGGCCGTCGCCGACCATCAGGACCCGGTGACCTTGCGCGCTGAGGCGTGCGATCACCTCAAGCTTTCCTTGCGGATCGAGATCGCCCTGCCCGCGCATGCCAAGCTTGACAGCGAGCCGCGCGACACGGCGCTCGCGGTCGCCGGAAACGATGGTAGGCTGCATATGCAGCGCATCGAGGCGGGCGATCGCGGCGTCGGCATCGGGGCGCAGGGCATCTTCGAAGCGCAGCAGGCGGGCCGGCCCACCTCCCAGCCTGAACCCGGTGGTGAGCGCGTGGTTTCCGGGAGCCTCGCCGCCTTCAGGTCCGGCATCGTCGATGCGGCCGAGGAAGGCACGCTGCCCCTTCCAAATCGCGGCGACGCCAAGACCCGGGGCTTCCTCGACATCGCTGATGTCGGCAGCCTCGATACCCTCCAGTGCTGTCGCCAATGCCCTGGCGAGCGGATGGCGGCTTCTCTGCGCAAGCGCCAAGGCCACTGGCCTTTCGTCCGGTGACAAATTCCCGTCATCGATCAGTCTCGGCCGGCCGAGCGTCAATGTTCCGGTCTTATCGAAAAGCGCGACATTCGCTTCAGCAAGACGCTCCAGGCCAGCGCCGTCGCGGATCAGCACGCCGCGGCGCATGAGCGAACCGGCCGCGACGACCTGGGCGACCGGGACGGCGAGGCCAAGCGCGCACGGACAGGTTATGATGAGCACGGCCACCGCAATCAGCACCGCCTGGTGCAATCCGGCGCCGGCGATCAGCCATCCGACCAGCGAGAGCGCGGCAAGGACGTGCACGGCGGGAGCATAATAGCGCGCAGCCCGGTCGGCGAGCCGCACGTACCGCGACTTCGCTCCACTCGCGGCTTCCATGAGGCGGGCGATGCCGGCGATCGCCGTCCCCTCGCCCGCGGCGCTGACTTTTACCGTCAGCGGCGCGGCGAGATTGATCGTGCCGGCAAGGACGGCGTCGCCGATGCCGACATTCTCCGGCGCGCTTTCGCCCGTGACCAGTTGCCGGTCGATGCTCGACGCCCCGCTGACGATCACGCCGTCGGCTGCGAAGGTTTCACCCGCCGCCACGAGCAGAGTCATGCCCGGGGCGATCTCTTCGGCGTTGCGCCATTCGGCAACGCCGTCCTTGCCGACGACCAGGCCCCGCGGCGCGCGCTGGCGCTGCAGCGCGGCGACGCCGTCTTCGGCGCGTACCCGCATCACGCTGTCGAGGAAGCGACCGGCAAGCAGGAAGAACAGCAGCATCACCGCGCCGTCGAAATAGGCGTGCGGACCGCTATTGATCGTCTCGTACAAGCTGGCGGCGCAGGCCATGGTCACGCCGATGCTGATCGGCACGTCCATGTTGGTGCGGCCGTGACGAAGAGCGCCCCAGGCGCTGCGGAAGAAGGGTCGGCCCGCATAGGCCACGGTAGGAAGCGCGATCAGCGCCGAGAGCCAGTGAAACAGGTCGCGCGTCGCGCCCTGCGCCCCGGACCAGACGCTGACGGACAGCAACATGATATTCATTGCCGCAAAGCCGGCGACGCCGAGCGCGATGCCGAGTTCACGGCTTTCCGGCGCGCTGCGCGTCTCCTCCTCGCCGAGGAGGCGCTCCGCCGGAAAACCGATCCTGCCGATGATTTCCCTCAGGTGATCATCGCCAAGCTTGTCCGTATGGGCGATAGCGACCCGGCGCTTGGTGAAGTTGACCCTGGCGCTGATCACGCCGTCCGTCCGCGCCAGTCCGCCTTCGAGCTTGGCGATGCAGCCGGCGCAGTGCAGCCCCGGGACGCTGAACGTGCTGGTGACGGCGCTCACGCCGGCACGTCCTTGACGAAACGCGCCGACTGTCCACCGTTCCGCAGTTCGAGGCGTACGCGCCAGCGTCCCGGCGGCAGCGGGGTTGTCGATCGCCACAAGCCCTGCGGGGATCTCCTGAACGTCAGCGGTTGGTCGGGAGCCCGGCCGAGCGGATGCTCGGCTACGCCGGCCAGCGTGCCTTCCCGCGGCGTTGTCTTGGCCTCGACAATCCGTCCTGGGATCAGAACCAGATCGAGCGTCCAGCCGAGGTCGTCCTGTGCCCGCGCCTCGGCCAGCCAGCGATTGTACGCCTGGCTGGCGACGTAGGAATTCTCGACGACCGTGCCGCCGAACGTCGTGACGGCGAACCGCGCCATCACCAGATTGACGGCGATGATCGTCCCGAACATGCCCAGCATGATGAAGAGCATGTGGCGTCCGGTGAACTCGCGCCTCATCGTTCGCTCTCCGGCCCCTCGAACACGGTGCTCTCGCGATCCGTTGCTCCTTGACCGTCGTTGGCTCGAATGACGAACGCGAAATCACGCTGCTGGCGTTCGGGCGCCGCGACATAGACCCGCGTCTTGCGGGCCTGGTCGGGGCCGATCGCGATCTCCACGGCCTGACCGGCGCCACCGCGCGCCTGCGCATCGGTCCAGATCTGCGCATCGGGCAGGCCCTCGATCGACAAAGTGACCGAGCGCGGCCGCGCTTCCATGTTGCGCACGTTGATGGTGTAGGCATTGCGCACCATGCCATCCGACAGCTGCACCCAGATCGGGTTACGCTCCATACGGACGCTGAGGTCAAGCCGCGTGCGCGATCCGAGCGCGAATAGCATCGCCAGGCCGATCGAGCCCCAGATCAGGAAGTAGATGAGCGTGCGCGGACGGAACAGCCGCTTGAGCGGCGGCTCCGGCGTCTTGCCATTGCCTGCGAGCAGCTCGTCGGCGACCGTCGAATAGCCGATCAGCTTCTTGGGCCTACCGATCCGCTCCATGATGTCGTCACAGGCGTCGATGCACAAACCGCAGGTGATACAGCCGATCTGCGGACCGTTGCGTATGTCGATGCCGGTGGGACACACCGCTACGCAGTTGTTGCAATCGATGCAGTCGCCGATGACACGCGGATTGTTTTCGGGAGCAGACGCCAGCGCCACAAGCGAGGGTAAGCCGTACTGCGCCTGGGCGCCGAGCTCGCCATCGGGCTGGTGCACTGCGGGGCCCGCCCGTTTGATGCCGTGAGTCCGAGGCTCGCCCCGCCAGGCCTTGTAAGTGACCATCAGCGATTTCTCGTCGAGCATCGCACCCTGGATGCGCGGCCAGGGGCAACCATAGATGCAGAACTGCTCGCGCATCAGCCCGCCAAGTATGTAGGTCGTGGCGGTGAGCAGCCCGATCGTGAACCAGGCCTGATAAGGCGCGTCGAGCGCCCAAAGCTGGCGAGCGAGCGTCGGCGCATCGGCGAAGTAGAAGATCCAGGCGCCGCCAGTCGCCACGGCGATGAGCAGCCAGATCGCGTGTTTGGTCACGCGCTTGGCGATCTTCGAAGGCCCCCACGGGGCCTTCTCCAGGCGCAGCTGGGCATTGCGATCGCCCTCGATCGCGCGCTCGACATGCTGGAAGAGGTCGGTCCAGACCGTCTGCGGACAGGCATAACCGCACCATGCCCGGCCGACCGCCGAGGTCACGAGAAACAGGCCGATGCCGGCCATGATGAGCAGGCCGGCGACATAATAGAACTCGTGCGGCCAGATCTCGATCGAGAACATGTAGAAGCGACGGTTGGCGATATCGACAAGCACCGCCTGGTCAGGTGCATAGGGCCCGCGATCCCAGCGCAGCCACGGCGTGACGTAGTAGATCGTCAACGTCACTGCCATGACCAGCCACTTGAAGCGGCGGAACGGCCCGTCGATCGCCTTGGGAAAGACCTTCTGCCGCTTCTCGAACAGCTGCTGCTTGGAGCCGGTCAGATCATCTGGGCTGGACATTGCTCTTGGCCGCCTGGGAGGGAGCCGCTTGCGGCGCCGCGGATGCAGCGGCGCTTGGCGCGGGCTCGGGGATGAAATCCTCGCCGCCCCCCAGCGAGTGTACGTAAGCCGCCAGCATCTTCACCGTGACCGGATCGAGGCGCGCGCCCCAAGCCGGCATGACGCCATAGCGAGAGTTGTTGACCGTTTGCGCGAGCGCCTCCCGGTCACCGCCGAACAGCCAGATGGAATCGGCGAGATTGGGTGCGCCCAACTTGCGATCGCCCTGGCCCTGCGCGCCGTGGCACACTGCACAATTGTCGGCGAACAGCTTCGCGCCGCGCTGGGAGGCTGCGCTCGGCTTCTCCTGACGGGAGATGACGCGAACGTGGCTGACCACGTCCTCCACCTGCTCGGAGGTAAGGATACCATCGCGCCCGAACGCGGGCATCTGGGACATGCGCGTCTCGGCGTGACCGGGCTGGCGAATACCATGGACGAGGGTCGTGTGGATCTGCTTGATGTCCCCGCCCCAGAGCCAGTCGTCGTCGTTGAGGTTCGGATAACCCTTGCTACCGGCGGCGCCAGAGCCGTGGCACTGGACGCAATGCACCTTGAACGCCGCGCGGCCGCCTTCGACCGCCGCCTGCATCAGCCGCGAATCCTCGTTGAGCCGCTCGATCGGGATGCGGGCGAGCGCAAGTTGCATGGGCTCCTTGCGCAGGCGCTCCGCCTCCTCTTCGCCGGCCAATTGCTCGCGGCTCGACCAGCCGAGCACGCCCTTCGTCGCCGAATTGACCAGCGGCCAAGCGGGATAGAGCACCGTATAGGCTATGCCCCAGATGATTGTCGCATAGAGGGTCCACAGCCACCAGCGCGGCATGGGCGTGTCGAGTTCCTCGATCCCATCCCATTCGTGCCCGACCGTGGGCGTCCCCGTCGCCTCGTCGATCCGCTTGTCAGCCATCATCTTCCTCCAGGATCGAACGGGCGGCGCGGTCCTGCCGGGAGCGCGCGCCCTTCCGAAAAGTCCAGCCGACAAAAGCCGCGAACATGATCGCCATGAGCACCAGGCCCCAGCTGTCGGCAAAGTGACGCAGCGCGTCGTAGGTCATCGGCGCCGCTCCTGCGCCGCGGCGGCATTGGTGTCGACCAGCGTGCCGAGCATCTGCAGGTAGGCGACGACCGCATCCATTTCGGTGAGCCTCGACGGATCGCCATCGAAGTCGCGCACCTGCGACTTGGGATAGCGCTTGGCGAGATCGGCCGCGTCGCCGTCCGACGAAGCTTGCAGCTTGGCGTCTGCTTCGGCGCTGTCGATCATTGCCTTGGTATAGGGAACGCCGACCTTGCGCAGCGCGCCTATCTTTCCGTCGATCCCCTTGAGGTCGAGTTCGGTGTCCGCCAGGAAGGCATAGGAGGGCATGATCGATTCCGGCACCACCGATCGCGGATCCTTCAGGTGCTGCACGTGCCATTCGTCCGAATAGCGCCCGCCCACCCGCGCCAGGTCGGGTCCGGTACGCTTCGAGCCCCACTGGAAGGGGTGATCGTACATGGACTCAGCGGCGAGGCTGTAGTGGCCGTAACGCTCCACTTCGTCGCGGAAGGGTCGGATCATCTGGCTGTGGCAGGTGTAGCACCCTTCGCGCACATAGATGTCGCGCCCCGCTTGCTCGAGCGGGGTGTAGGGCCGCATGCCCTCCACTTTCTCGACGGTGGAGTCGATCCAGAACAGCGGCGCGATCTCGACGATGCCGCCGATGGCCACCGCTATGAAGGCGAAGACGCTGAGAAGAGTGACGTTGCGCTCCAGCTTCTTGTGCTGGGTGGCGAGCTGCGATGACATCAGACGTTTCCCTTCATTCAGCCGGGGTCGCGGCCGGCACGATCGGCCGGTCGGCTTCGGGATTGTAGGCGGCGCTCGACATGGGCGCTTCCTTGCGAAGCCGGCCCAGGATCGTCATCCACACGTTGTAGACCATGATCAGCGCACCCAGGAGATAGAGCAGGCCGCCAAGCACGCGGATCGCATAGTAGGGCTTCATGGCCGCCACGATCTCGGCGAACGCGTAGACGAGGTAGCCGTCCGAGCCATACTCCCGCGCCATCAGGCCCTGCGTGATGCCGGCGACCCAGAGCGCGGCCGCATAGAGCACCAGCCCCAGCGTCGCGAGCCAGAAGTGCCAGTTCACCATGCGTAGCGAATAGAGTCGCTCGCGTCCCCAGAGCCGCGGAACGAGATAGTAAAGCGCGGCGAAGGTAATCATCCCGTTCCAGCCAAGTGCGCCCGAATGCACATGGCCAATGGTCCACTCGGTGTAGTGCGACAGCGAGTTGACCGCCTTGATAGACAGCATCGGGCCTTCGAAGGTCGCCATGCCGTAGAAGGCGAGTGCGAAGACCATCATGCGGATGATCGGGTCGGTGCGAATCTTGTCCCAGGCGCCGTTCAAAGTCATCAGGCCGTTGATCATGCCGCCCCAGCTCGGCATCCACAGCACGACCGAGAAGACCATGCCCAGCGTCTGCGCCCAGTCGGGCAGCGCCGTGTAATGGAGGTGATGCGGTCCCGCCCAGATGTAGAGGAAGATCAGCGACCAGAAGTGAATGATCGACAGACGGTAGCTGTAGATCGGCCGCTCCGCCTGCTTGGGCACGAAGTAGTACATCATCGCCAGGAAGCCGGCGGTAAGGAAGAAGCCCACCGCGTTATGGCCGTACCACCACTGCGTGAGCGCATCCTGCACGCCGGCGAAGGCCGAGTAGCTCTTAGAGCCGAAGAGGCTTGCCGGCACCGCGAGGTTGTTCACGATGTGCAGCATCGCGATCGTGATGATGAAGCTCAGATAGAACCAGTTGGCGACGTAGATGTGCGGCTCGGTCCGGCGCAGCAGCGTGCCGACGAAAACGACGAGATAGGCGACCCAGACGATCGTGAGCCACAGATCCACATACCATTCGGGCTCGGCATATTCGCGGCTGGCGGTGACGCCCATCAAGTAGCCCGTCGCGGCCAGGACGATGAAGAACTGGTAGCCCCAGAACACGAAGCGCGCGAGCGCCGGGAAAGCGAGGCGCGCGCGGCAGGTGCGCTGGACGACGTAGAAGCTCGTCGCGATGAGCGCATTGCCGCCGAAGGCGAAGATGACGGCGGACGTATGAAGCGGCCGCATGCGCCCGAAGCTGAACCAGGGCTCGAGGTTCAGGGTCGGGACGACCATCTGCGTCGCGATCACCACGCCGACCAGGAAGCCGACGACGCCCCAGAACAGCGTCGCAATGACGCCGAGCCGGATGAGATCGTCGTCGTACCGGGTCACATCCGGCATTGTCGCCGGCTTGAAGCCTGACAAGACCTGGAAGTCGGCCTTGTACATCGTGATCCACGCGATCAGCAGGGCCGTGGCGGAGGCGATCGCCATGTGGAGCGAAAAGCCCGAATCAAGGGCGAGCGCGCAGGCGAAGAGCGCCAATATGGCCAGCAACAACCAGCCCCCGACCTTGAAGAGTAGTTCGTCCATTCTCGCCGTCCTTTGCTTCTACGTCAGGGCCGTGCCGCGTAGGGATCGTTTTGAGTTTCGTTGGAGCCGATGGTGCGCGAAGCGACCAGCGCGAAGATCGTGAGCGCCCCGATCGTGGCGAGCACGTTGATGGCGAGCACGATCCGCACCTTGGTGCGGCTGGCCGATGGCCTCCGCTTGCGTCCCGGCGCGACCTCGTTGTTCGGCGTGTCCGTCAGTCGGGCCACGTCGCGCGCGCGCAAGAGCAGCCAGGCTCCGCTTGCGATGGCGATGATCCCGAGCACGCCGATGATCATCCCCCACATTCCGATGGGCAGGCTCATGATCACTAACCCCTTGCTGTTGGCTGCCGGCTACGCTCCGCGTCGACAGCAAAGAAGCTGATACGGCTCGGCCGGCAGTCCTGTTCCCACGCTCTGAGGATAGGCAGAAAGCGCGACACTGATGTTGCGGATGGCTTCAGAGAGGCAAACTGGCACATGATCGACCCTTGGACATACGGCGCGCGTGATCGTTCGCGCCGCAGCTGACTGCCAAGGCCCCTCTCCCGCTTGCTTCAAGGCATGCTCGACAAGCATGCCGGAACCGGGCGACCATGTCGTCTCGCTGGTCGTCTCCACAAGGTTCGAGCGATCCGATAGCGGCGCCTTCGACGCCGAACTTTGTTTCAAATCAATATTCTGTCAAATCCAAAAAGATTGTCCTTGCGGCACTTCCCGGCGCCTTTGCGGCCGAACGACTAAGATCGCGATAAGCAGCGGCTTCCTTGAGACCAACGCTCGAGAGCTGCCCTGCCACGAAAACTGAAAGTCACGGGCAATTGGCCAGATTTTTGATGCTCCTCAATGAAACAGGCTGCTTGGCGCAGCAAGATCGCACCATGTGGCCTTACCATCCAGACCTGCTGGCGACCCCGGTCCCGCGCTATACGAGCTATCCCACAGCAGCCGAGTTCGGCAACGATGTGGGGGAACAGGATTTCGCCTCTGCCCTTTCGAGAACAGACGGCGATGTCTCGCTTTACGTCCATATCCCCTTCTGCGAAACGATATGCTGGTATTGCGGGTGCAACACGGGCCGTGCAAATCGCCGGCAGCGGCTGGCCAGCTATCTGGAGGCTTTGCATAGCGAAATCGCGCTGGTCGGCCGAATGCTGCCGAAGACCGCAACGGTCCGCCGCCTGTCCTTCGGCGGCGGCAGCCCCAATGCGATCACGGCCACCGATTTCGTTCGCCTGTTCCTCTCGCTCACGGACAGTTTTCGGCTCGAGAAGCCCGTCGTCTCGATCGAACTGGACCCACGCACTTTGACCTCTGCGTGGGCGCAGGCGATCGCGGGCACGCGGATCAGCAATGCGAGCCTGGGCGTGCAGACTTTCGATCCGCGCCTCCAGGAGGCGATCGGGCGGGTTCAGCCGCTGCAGGACATCGAGCGGTGCACATCGATGCTGCGCGAGGCGGGCGTTACTTCCCTCAACTATGACCTCATGTACGGCTTGCCCGGACAATCCGAGAAGGATCTCGCGGACTCTCTCGCCAAAGCGGTCGAACTAGGTGCCGATCGGATAGCGCTGTTCGGTTATGCGCACGTCCCGCACCTGATCGCCCGTCAACGGCGGATCGATGCGGACGCGCTGCCCGATCAGGCGGTGCGGTTTCGAATGGCCTCGCAGGGACATGAGCTGCTCACGAGGAGCGGCTATGAGGCTGTGGGCTTCGATCATTTCGCGCTGCCGCACGACAGCCTGGCGCAAGCGACGCGCGAAAGCCGGCTGTCGCGCAATTTTCAGGGGTTCACCGACGATGACGCTCCTGTGGTGCTTGGTCTTGGCGCGTCTGCCATAAGCAGCTTCCCCGACCTCCTCATCCAAAACGAAAAGAACGCAGGCCGCTATCGCATGATGCTTTCGCAGCAGCGCCTAACCGGCAATCGAGGCATCCGCCGGAATGCTGACGATCGTCTTCGCAGCGGGGTCATCGAGCAGCTGCTCTGCCAAGGGAAAGCGAGTGTGCCGGCTGATCTCCTCTTGCCCGCTCACGATCGCCTCGCGCCGTTCCTCGACCGCGGCCTGGTGTGCTGGGAGGGCGACACGCTCTCCATCGCCCCTTCCGCGCTCCCTTATGCACGCACTATCGCGGCAACTTTCGACGCCTACCGCCAACCTGACAGCAGGAGGTTCAGCTCGGCCGTGTGACCCGATCCTCCCTTAGGTAAACTACTAATGTCTCCGCCCCGGGGCCGCGGATAGGAACCGTGCACCCACCGACCAACGCGCGGAGAGACCATGAACGCCTGTACGCAATGCGCTGTTCGCGACAAGGCGATCTGCCATTCCTTGCCCGAGGAAAGCCTGGAAGAGCTCAATCGGCTGGGGCGGCATCAAATCGTCAAGAAGGGGCAGGCGCTTGTATGGCAGGGCGACGAGTCGCTCCTTGTCGGCAACGTGCTCGAAGGCGCGCTCAAATTGTCGGTCTCGAGCGCCGATGGCCGCGACCAGACGCTCGGTATCGTGCTGCCCAGCGATTTTATCGGTCGTCCGTTCGGCGCGACGAGCATGCATTCCGTCATCGCCCTCACCGACTCGCGTGTCTGCACCTTCTCGCGCTCGGCGTTCGACACTTTCGCGCAAGATCACCAGCCCCTGGAGCACGGTCTACTGGAAAGGACCCTGACCGATCTCGACAGGGCCAGACAATGGATGATGATGCTGGCGCGCAAGAGCGCCGGCGAGCGCGTCGCGATTTTCCTTCTGCACATCGCCAAGCGCCACTCCAGCGACAAGAGCGATGGACCGCTTCGCTTCGAACTGCCTCTCAGCCGCCAGGACATGGCCGATCTGCTCGGCCTCACGATCGAGACGGTCAGCCGGCAGATCACGCGTCTGCGCGACGACGGCATCATCACGACACCCTCGCGCCGGGCAATCGTCATTCTCGACCAGGACGCGCTTGAGGCTTGCACGGGCGAGTGCTGAAAGCGATGCATCGGCCCTTCCACGTCGCCCCATGGCAGCTGACCTTGGGATGCGGCCTGTTCAAGCTCCTGCTCGCCGCCGGAGCTTTCGCTCTGCCGCTCCTGCACGTCGATGCACTCCCAAAGCTTGTCGGCTGGCTGTTGCTCGCCGGTGGCCTATCCGAGCTTCTGCTCTCATGGACCGGACGCCACAGCTGGGTGGGACGGATCACCTTCGGGTCGGGCGCTCTCACGCTCGTGCTCGGCGCCCTCTTCGTGGGCGGACCGTGGCATGGCCTCTACCCGCTGGCGCCGTTCGTCATGATCTGGTTCCTCCTCCGCGCCTTGCTGTCGATCGACGTCGCGTTTCAGTCGCGCCTTACGCCCATGGCGAACTGGATATGGCTTCTCCTGCGCGGTTTCGTCGATCTCGCCTTGGGGTTGTTGCTCCTGGCTGGCGCGCCGTTTGCCATGCTGGTGATCGCCGTCTTTGGCGAAGCACCGGAATTTGTGAGGCTATTCTCGGCGACGCTCGGCTTGAGTTTCGCGGTTGCCGGCGGAGGCCTTTGTGCGATCGCGCTGACGCAAAGGCGCTATCGCCGCCCTGATCCCTTCATGACCAACACTTGAACTCGGCTGCAGACGGGTGCGCTATCCGGTAGGTAACGCGAGAGCGCTGCTCCTCTGCGTACGTCAGGCGACCAGCTGCGCGGAGAGACCGATGTCGCGAAGGTCGTCTCCGGTGACCGCATTTGTGACCAGGGCGGCTTCGTCGATTTCGAGCTTCATTATCCTGCCGATCGCCCCTGAATAGTCGAAGGCCGCTTGGCTGAGGAAATCCGTCCAGGCGGCAACAATATCTCCGGGTGACTGCGCGGTGCCCAGTTCGCCCACCAGCGTCATGTCTGCTTCGAGACGCCGCGACGCCAACCTCAACGCGTCGCGCTGACATTGCTGTACGAACTGCCCTGCCGCTCCCTGGGCACTGGAAACGAGTTCCGATACGATCGATATGCTTGGTGCAGCAGCCGCAAGCTGGGTTTCCACGAAGGTGTTCCAGAAGTCCGTAGCCATCAAACCGTCGTCAGCCATCGCCTTCTCGCAATCTCGAGTCGTTGTTGCGTTGCAGCAGGGTACAACTTGCAGCGTAGAGATGCGAGACCCGGGGAAGCGGAATTGCCGATCGCGCGTTACGGCCTGCAGCACTCCAGACCTGCCGTCCTCCGCCTGCATCCGCAGCAGGCCAGGCTTGGTCTTCATCGAAGCGGGGATTCGAGTTGATCAACCACAGCCTTGTCCGCGAACTCGGGCCCACCTTGCGCGCAGATCCCTCGCGGGTCGTCATTCGGCCGTTCGTCCCGGGCGACGATCCGACCGTGCCCGATCCTGCGCTGCGATCCAGGATCGGCCGCATCATCGAGCGGATCGTCGCACTTGACGCACAGACATGCCGCTCCGAGCTTGAGCGCATCCTCGCCAGTCTTGCCGGGCGTCACGGCGACGTTGAGCAGGTGCTGCTGCGGCGGTGCAACGACCTTGTCTGCCCCCCTGCAATCCCCTCCCCCGGACTGACGAAGGATCAGATGCTCCTCATCGGCGCCTATATGAGCGCTGAATATTCGTACGAATCCGCCGCCCTTTTCAATCCGAGCATCGTGCCGCACCCCGAGGCGGCGAAGGTCGCCGGAGCGTCCCGCTTCCTGCTCTCGCTCCGCGCTGTCGGAGAAGGTCATCTCTCGTCCATCACTTTCCGGACCGGACATTTCGACGGCTCGCATGTGGAGCTCGATCCGGTCAGCGCCATTTCGACTCCGCCGCGGGTCGAGCCGCTGCCGGGCGGAGAGGCTGACGATCCCGGGGTCCGCCTGACCTGCGGAAGCTTCCCGGACATCTCATCGCTGGTTATTTTCCCCGTGACCTTCCGTCAGAGGCATGGCCTTGAAGATCTGCGGCTTACTCGCTTCGAGGAGGAGAATGGCTACAGCTTCTACCTGGGGACCTATACCGCAGCCGGGGGCGAGACCGTCCGCCAGGAACTGCTGCGGACCACCGATTTTCAAAGCTTTGAATTGAGCGCGCTGCGCACCGATGTATCCGACACCAAAGGAATTGCGATTTTCCCGAGGCGCATTGCCGGGCACTATGCCGCTCTCGCGCGCCTCGATCACGAAAGCATCTGGCTGCTTCGGTCCAATGACCTCTACAATTGGACGGATGGAGCGACCATCCTGCGGCCCTGCTTCCCGTGGGAATTTGTGCAGCTCGGCAATTGCGGGTCGCCGATCGAACTCGACGAAGGTTGGCTCGTGATCACCCATGGCGTCGGGCCTGTTCGTAACTACAGCCTTGGCGCCTGTCTTCTCGACAAGCAAAATCCTGCCCTCGTGCTGGGACGCTCCACGTCCCCATTGATCACCACTGACCCAAAGGATCGGGACGGCTACGTCCCGAACGTGGTCTACAGCTGCGGGGCTCTCCTACATGAGCGGACCTTGCTGCTGCCCTATGGCCTCGCCGACTCTTTCGTCAGCTTCGCCACTGTCGACGTCGATCGGCTGCTGGCCACACTCCGCTGAAGCCTAAACCGGCCAACCGCGCCGATGCGGCGTGAACGATCAGTGAGCCAGCAGGACCGGGCAACTGGGATGGTCGAGAACGGACCGTGTCGCGCCGCCAAGCACGAATTCCCGCGCGCGCGAGTGGCCAAAGGCGCCCATGACCAACAGGTCGCCCTTCATCTCTTCGCGGTAGGCCTGCAAGGCAATGCCCGCATCCCGCCCGCCAGCGGGCACCTCTACCATTTCGGCCGTGATTCCGTGACGCTCGAGAAAGCGGCAGGCGTCGGCAACCGGCGTGTCGCGGCCCACGTCCTTGTCCTGAGTCACGGTGACAAGGGCGACGGAGCTGGCCTGATGGCAAAGCGGCAGCGCATCGGCGAGGGCGCGAGCAGCCACACGGCTTCCATCCCACCCCACGATGATGCGCTCGAACTTCAGAGCTGCCCCCTCCCCTGGAAGGAGCAGCACCGGCCTTGCCGACTCGAATGCCAGGCCCTCAGCCATGGCCGGCGTCGCGGGATGGCCATGGACCGGAACGATGGTCAGGTCAAAAGCGCGCGCTTTTTTTGCAAGCGCCCAGTGGGTCACCTGCCCGGGGCAGTCGATGACGAAGGCCTCGCCGCGTCGCGACTCGTCGACAACTGCGGAAAACTGCTGGACCAGCGCGTCCGCCTGCTCCTCGCTGCGGCGGTTCTCCGCCGCAATGATCTGATCGGCCTGAAGCAATTTGTTCGCCAGCCAGTTCGATACGGGAGGAACGTGCACGCGGCAGACGCCGAGCGACAGCCTCGCTCCGATCAGCGCCGCGGCTGCTTGTGCACGCTCGATCGCTTCCACCGGGGTGACTTCGGCGTAACTGTTCGCCTGAAGAAGTATGTCGCGAATAGCCATCTCAAACCTCCGTTTCGCCTGGTATCGCAGACCCGGCGCCGTGCGCCGATCCGTAATCATCCGGAAAGACCGAAAGGCGCAGCCCGCTAGACTGGCACCGCGACAGCTGCCGCTTGCTCGCAGCGCAGCCCATGCTCGAAACGATTGGGTGAGGACCACGTCTCCGCGGCATCGAAGCAGGCGCGGAAAAAAGGATGAAGATACTCTGGATGGGGCGGAGCGGCGCGGCGTGATGGTGCGAAAATGTGCCGGCCTTGGCGGACGGAGCCTCTGCTCTATTGGCCGATTTGCTTCTTGAACACGCGTACCGTCCTGTCCAGCCTAGATCTCCTGAATAGCGGAGTAATCCATGCCCAGTGTTTCGACGCTCACCCTCAACCCCACAATCGATGTCGCTTACGAAGTGGGGCAGGTCTATCATACGCGCAAGATGCGGACCGAGGCGGAGTTTTATTCGCCCGGTGGCGGCGGCATCAACGTTGCCCGGGTCTTCGTTCGGCTCGGAGGCAACGCACGGAGCTACTATGCCTCAGGCGGCGCCACAGGGCCTGCTCTCGACGGCCTGCTCGACCTGCATCAACTCGTACGCAATCGCATTCCCATCCAGGGTCACACGCGGGTAAGCTCGGCCGTTCTCGAGCGGGAAACCGGCAAGGAGTATCGGTTCGTTCCTCAGGGTCCGAGCTTTACCTCCGCCGAATGGCAGGCCTGCCTCGAACAGCTCGCTCAGGCCAAGGGCGATTTCCTGGTCGCGAGCGGCTCTTTGCCGCCTGGCGTCCCGGAGGATTTCTACGGCCGCGTCGCCACGATCATGGCGACGCGCGGAATACCGATGGTACTCGACAGCTCGGGTCCAGGCCTGAAAGGCGGCCTGGCGGAGGGCGGCTTGTTCCTGATCAAGCCGAGCATCGGCGAACTTCGGCAATTCGTGGGCGAAGATCTCGCCGCGATCGAGGACGTGAGCGAAGCTGCCATGGCGATCGTCCGCGCAGGCCAGTCCAGATATGTCGCAGTGACCATGGGACATGAGGGCGCGCTCCTGGCGACTCCTGACGGCGCGCAGATTCTGCCTGCCCTGGAAGTCGACGCGAAGAGCGCCGTGGGCGCGGGCGACAGCTTCCTCGCGGCGATGGTTTTCGCGCTGAGCTGCAGCTGGTCGATCACGGACGCATTCCGCTTCGGTGTCGCAGCCGGCGCTGCCGCGGTCCTTAACCCGGGTCACGATCTCGCTCAGGCCGAGGAGATCCGCCGCCTCTACCCACAGGTGCCGCAACCGGCCTGATGCTCGGCCGAGCTCGCCGCCCTCCCCCGCACAACTAGACGGCAACGCCCGGCATCCGCTCTTGCCACCTGCAAGGCGACCGAGCCGAAGAGGGCGCAAACATCTTAGCACCGGCGCGAAGCGGATCGACATTGGCCAGGCGCTCGTCCCGCTTGATTGCGCCATGGGAACCCGCCGCGCCGCGGCCACTGTGATCAGCCGGCATGACCGGTTCGACCGGCGGCCCTACCCGTTCCCGCTACCGCCGACGGCAGAAGATCGGGCGCTCGCTACCACGGGGTGGCGCGGCCGCTGGTCCTTTTCGAAACAGGTAAGATTATCGATCGTGGTCGCCGCGATCGCGGTCATCGCCTCGACGGTAAAAAAGGCCTGGTGACCGGTGATCAGCACGTTCGGAAAGGTGAGCAACCGCGCAAAGAGGTCGTCCTGCAGGATCTCGTCCGACAGGTTTTCGAAGAAGAGGTCGCCTTCTTCCTCGTAGACATCAAGACCGAGATAGCCGATCACCCCGGTCTTGAGCCCCTCGATCAAGGCCCGGGTGTCGACAAGCGCGCCGCGTCCGGTGTTGATGAGCATCACGCCCCGCTTCACCAGCGACAGCGCATTGCCGTCGATCAGATGGCGCGTCTCCGGCGTCAGCGGGCAATGAAGAGTAACGATGTCGGAGGAGGCTAGCAGGGTCTGCAGATCGACGATCTCGGCGCCGGCCACGCAAATCTCGGGTGTCGGCGCCGGATCGTGAACAAGGATGCGGCAGCCAAAGCCGGCAAGGATGCGCGCCACCGCGGTGCCGATCTTCCCCGCTCCGACGACGCCTGCGGTGCGGCCCTTGAGATCGAAGCCAAGCAAGCCTTCGAGTGCGAAATTCCCTTCGCGAACCCGCGCATAGGCCCTGTGGATCTTGCGATTGAGCGTCAGGATAAGTCCGACGGTGTGTTCTGCAACCGCATCCGGCGAATAGGCCGGGACCCTACCGACGGCGATGCCGAGCTCATTCGCGGCGGCAAGGTCGACATGATTGAAGCCAGCGCTACGCAAGGCGAGCATTTTCGTGCCGCCGGCAGCAAGCCGCGTGAGGACCGGGCGATCGAGCACATCGTTCACGAACGCGCATATGGCAGAGGTCCCCGCTGCGAGCAGCGCGCTTTCCTCAGTCAGGCGAACATCGAGATAGCGCATGCGGTGCGGCGCGCCTTTCGCCGCATTGGCCTCATCCAGAAAGCGCCGATCATATGCCTTGGTGCTGAAAACCGTCACGTCCATGGCTGCGCTTCCCTTTGTCCTCCACCCTAGCGGCCGTATGTCCCTCAACGCGCAAGCACGTCGCCGAGGTTCCCGGGCTCCTGTGCATTGCCTTGTGGACCTGCTCGCGACAACCTGTGTGTACCGCTTGGATAACCCGGACAGCTTCGTCCGCACGATTGCTGTCATCGCCGCCGCGGAGCGGGAGCGAGGCAGCTGACGCGAGTGGCACCAAACAGATCGTGCGGGCGGCCATCGGGTCCGCCGTCGCAGGCAGCTGCGGTCTTGCAGGAAGAATAAGCGACCCCGCCGCCGGGGGGTCTCGAGAGGCGGCGGGGTCAGGCTCCGGAGCGTGTGGCGAAAACGCCGACAAGCTCCGGGGCGGGGGGTCTTGTCAGTGAGCGAAGAGCAGCGGAATCTCAGCGCCGTCGATGAGGTCCCGGGTCACGCCGCCCAGGATCATTTCGCGCAGGCGCGAGTGCCCATAGGCTCCGAGCGCCAGCATCGCCGCCCCATGCTCCCGCGCGCCGCGGATGAGTGCCTCGGCGTCCGAGCCGTCGCCGCGGGACAATGCGACCACATTGGCATCGAAGCCGTGGCGAGCGAGATGCCGTGCGATGTCGGCGCCAGGCTCGGACCCATGGCCTTTTTCACTAGGCTTGCCGTTCAGCACGAGGACGTCGATCTTCGCGCCGGGCTCGGCCAGCGCCTTGGCTTCCCGCAAGGCGAGCGTCGCCTCACGCGTGGCGTTCCAGCCAATCGCCAGATGGTCGACCGCGCCGGGGCGGTGACCTTGCGGGAGCACGAGGACCGGCCGTCCGGAAGCGAACAGAATACTCTCGATTGTCTCGCGGCGGATCGGCGGATGCTCATAGGCGCTTCTGGGACCAAACAGCACGAGATCGGCATAGCGCGCATAGACGGCCGCCTTCGAGAAGATCACGGCCGGCTGATCGGAGATCGTGCGCACTTCGATGTGTGCGGCGCCGGCTGCCTTGGCGATCCGCGCCTCCTTGGCGCTGACAGCTTCGGCGTAATCGTCGAGGAAGACGTAAGGCGGCCCCATTGTCAGCGCATAGGTTTCCGCGGGCATCGCCGAGAGCACGACGAAGGACAGCCGGGCGTCATGAAAAGCGGCAAAGGCGATCGCGTCTTCCAGAAACTGCCCGTCCTGTTCGCCGGTATCGACAACCGCGAGAAGATCCCTGATCGGCATTCCCGTCCTCCATTTGGCTCACGCGACGAGTTGTAGCCGCCCCGAGAGCCAGCTTCATTTGTGGGATATACGTAGGCGCCCAGGCAGGTTGCATCGGCAGCAAAGCCAGGCGCGGGTGACGTCCGGAGTTACTGGATTGGCGGCCGGTAATCCGCGCTTTGCAGCGTCAAAATATAGGCGGCGAGGTCATCGACATGGCCAGGCGCGATCTCGAACTTCATCACTTCGGGGAAATTGTGCGAATCGCGCAGCCAGGGCTTCAGGGTGTCGAGCGTCAGACCCCGTGCGTTCGCAACCGCTTCGAAGCTTGGCGCTTCCGGTCTTGGCGAGCTGCCCTCGCCGACGCCATGGCAGGCGGCGCAGTGGGCGCGCGCGAAAGCGGCTCCGCGCGACGCGGGCGTGTCCCGTCCGGCCGCAGCGGCGATCGATGACCGGCCGCCCGCCGCCGCGCTGCACGCCGCGGTGAGGATGACGACTGCAGAGAGGAGGCCGGCCTTGCGCATGCGCGCAATCTATCGGGAGCCGCAATTGTGCGTCAACCGGCCGCCGGTCGTAACAGATGCGATTGGCAAGTCGTGCAATCGCTCGCGCCGAAGCCGTTGGCCGTGCAGACGAACAAGCCCGAGCCGATGAGAGTGCCGACGATCGCGCACTCGTTGCCGCCCTTTATCGCAATGGCTTGCGCGGTGGCGGCTACTGAGGTCAGGTGATCGATATGCCAGCGAAGCGTCTTGCTGCGCTTCAGATGCCTTGCGATCCTGGCGCGCAGGCCTCCGGGGCCGTAGGCGCTCCCCGCGTAGACGTACCAGCCGGGCTCGAAGCTATCGGAGCCGGATCGGCGGGAAAAGACCACCTTCTCGTCCAGGCGGAGCAAGATGGCGTAAGCGCCCGTGCTCAATGGCAGGGTCGCGATGCTGTCCGCTGCAACCGGCACTCCGCCGATAAGCTGGCCCATGGCCGCCATGAAGCGGCTCTCATCGGAAGTGATGGCGCATGGCGAACCGAAGTGAACGTCGCTGCGGCTCATGACGAATGGTGAAACTCTCGCGGAGAAATGGTGTGTTTCTGTCGATAAGCATAGGATGTCGGGAGTCGGCAGGAAAGGTCAGGTCGTCTCACCCAGGTTCATGCTGGATCTCTTGACCATGGGAGGGGACGACCGTGCGACCCTGGCCTATACGATGCCTGATTATGGCCAAGCCCAGGAGCGGCGCCGTAGAACCCCATCATTACAAGCAAGCCACGGACTAGCGCTCGAACAAACGGGGATGCTTCTCTATAAAACGCCGGCCCCAGCTATCGAGATAGGCTTTGCGCGGTTGCCGCATATAGCGGTAGCCAGCCAGAGATACGGCGGCCGCTCCAACCGCATCGACGATGAGATCGGTCATCGTGTCCGACAATCCCGTGGGATCGCCGGGTGTCGGCTTCTGCATGGTCAAGCCGGCGAAGCTGTCCATGGCATATTCGAAGATCTCCCAAAGCGCGCCCACGCCGATCGAAAAGAAGAAGGCAAACATGGCGATGAAGGCAGGCGGCATCTGCATGTCGACATGCTCGTTCTTGTTGAGCGCATAGACCAGCATGAAGCCGACCAGGCCAAGTAGCAGCCCGGCGGTTGCGTGCAGGGCGTCGTCCCACCACCAGATGCGTTCGTAATAGTCGAGCACCTCGCCCAGAAAAATGGAAGCAAAGGCGAAAAGAACGCCGACCAGGTGTATCTCGGATGGTATCAGGGCGGCTCCGCTGTGAAGACGCCTCGCAAGCGGTGCGGCGGTGAATACGAGCAGGCAGACCACAAGGAAGCTGTGAAGCCACCGCCCCCGATAGGTCAGGACGATGAGCTCCGCGACGAGGAGGCCGGCAAGGACGAGCGTGATCAGCAGATGGGCGCGGCGAGCAGTTGTCATGCTCCCTGAAAACATTCCTGGCAGACCATGTTCCGTGCCCACCCTCGGTCTAAACCGATCCATGATCAGGGTGGGATCGTGTCCCCAGTCACTGCTGGCTGCAAGTGCTCTTCGGATTCAGGACTTGCTTTCGGGCATGAGGCTTATCGAGCAGCGACGATGCATTGCACGCAAATCAGGCCGAAGAGCGGCGAGCCTGCTGTTCAGCCAGCTTGGTGACACGCCTCGAAGAGGAGACCCGGATCGGCAAGGGCGGGACCCTGGCGGCGCAGCTGTCGCGGCTCGACCTGATCGTGCTCGACGAGCTCGGTTATCTGCCGTTCGCCCGCTCCGGAGGGCAGTTGCTGTTCCACCTCATCAGCAAGCTTTATGGCCCAGTCGGCCCCAAGCTGCGATTTTGGCCAAGTCGGAGAACGTTTTGGGAACGTGGCATTCGGTATTGACGATGGAAATCATAGAAGAGGACAGTTCGCTCCATCATAGGGAGTGGGTTGATGGATCGGAGTATTCCGGGCGGGGATTTGATCGGACGATGGAGCCTGAGCTTTGCCGATATTGATTTTGTAAATTCGAAGCCGGCCCTGACGCGCCTTGGCCTCGCCGCACAGCTGAAATTCTTCGCTTCCCTGGGGTTTTTCGCGATCGATCCCGGCTCAATCCCTACCGATGGCCTCTCGTATCTGGCCGAGCAACTCGGTGTCGAGGCTGGCGAGATAGCCGGTTATGACTTTTCCAGTCGGACAGCACGACGGCATTGTGCGGAGATCCTGATCCATCTTGGATATCACCGCATGAAGCGGGTGGATCGCGCGCAATTGACGGAATGGATTGCTGGCGAGCTGTGCCCGGGCGGCCAGTCGATCAATGCCATGCTTGAGCATGTTTTCCTGTGGTGCCGGGACCGGCGTATTTATGGGCCGTCGCGCAAGGAGCTTGAACGTGTCGTTCGCTCACAACGGCAAGATTATCTGGACACCTGGCTGATCGGAGCCAGTGATCGGCTTTCGTCAGATGCGGTGGCGTTATTGGAAGCCTCGCTTGCCGATCCGGACAGCTCGACCGGATTCAACAGGATGAAGGGTGACGCCGGACAGGCAACGCTCGACAACATTCTCGACGTGACCGAGAAACTCGCCTTTATCCAGAGACTTGATCTTCCCCATGATCTCCTGACGGCTACGGGCAAGCCATGGGTCGATCAGATTGTTCGCCGCGTTGCCGGTGAAAAGGCCTCGGAGATGCGCCGGCATGCGCCGGCGCGACAGCTCGGCCTTTATGCGATTTATCTAATGTCGCGGGAGGCGCAACTCACTGACGCGATGATCGACCTGCTGATCGAAACCGTTCACAAGATCGGAACGCGCTCGAAACGCAAGGTGGTGGGCGATATCGCGAAAGACATCGAGCGGGTCTATGGAAAGGAGCGCCTGCTGGTCGAGATCGCCAGCGCCTCGATCAATGAACCATCGGGGCGCATCTGCGATGTCATTTTCCCGATCGCCGGTAAGGCCAAGCTGGCGGCGATCGTCAAGGAGAGCCATGCGAAGGGCGCTCTGGACCGGCGCATCTACAAGGTGATGCGTGGTTCCTGGGCCAATCATTACCGGCGCATGCTGCCAAGCCTGCTTTCCGTACTTGAGTTCCGGTCGAACAACGCGGTGTGGCGGCCGGTCCTGGCGGCCCTCGACTGGATCAGGAGCAAGGTGGATGGCGGATGCCGCTTCGTGCCATTGCAGGATGTTCCGATCGATGAGGTGATTCCAGCGCGATGGCGCAGTTCCGTCATTGATGACGATGGGCGGGTAAACCGGATCAGCTATGAGCTTTGCGTCCTGACGCAACTGCGCGACCGCATCCGCTCCAAAGAAATCTGGGTGGTCGGGGCGGATCGCTATCGCAATCCCGATGACGATCTTCCCAAGGACTTCGAGATCAGGCGAGATGCGTACTATTCCGGCCTCAGCCTGACGCCAGATGCGCAGGCGTTTTGCGCCTCGATCCGGGAGGAGCTTGAACGGGAACTGTTGCTCCTCAATGCCAATATTCCACAAAACGACAAGGTCCGGCTCCTGTGGCGCGGCGACAACCGGATATCGATTACACCGTTCAAGCCCTTGCCCGAACCGAAGGGTCTCGCTTCGATCAAAAGCGAGATCGGTCAGCGCTGGCCGATGACCGGACTGCTGGACGTGTTGAAAGAGGCTGCTCTGGACACGGGATTGATGGATGCTTTCGAAACGTCGGCCTCGCGGGTTACCCTGTCGAAAGCAGCCTTGGCTCAGCGTCTTTTGCTGTGTCTCTATGGCTTGGGCACGAACGCCGGGCTCAAGCGGGTCGCTGGCGCAACACCCGATGTCAGTTACGAGGAATTGCTGCATGTCCATCGCCGTTTCATCCACGCGCCAGCGCTGAGGGAGGCGTGCGCGCGGGTAGCAAACGCGACACTGGCAATCCGCAATGCCGCAGTATGGGGAGATGCGGGCACGGCATGCGCGTCCGATTCAACGAAGTTCGGCGCGTGGGACCGCAACCTGATGACGGAATGGCACGCCCGCTATGGCGGCCGTGGCGTCATGATCTACTGGCATGTGGAGAAGCGCGCGACCTGCGTTTATTCCCAGCTCAAGCGGTGCTCTTCCTCGGAGGTCGCCTCCATGATCGAAGGCGTGCTACGCCATTGCACCGACATGGAAATCCAGCGCCAGTACGTCGATAGCCACGGCCAGAGCGCAGTCGGCTTTGCGTTCTGCCGACTCCTTGGATTTGAGCTTGCCCCGCGGCTGAAAGCAGTGGCACGCCAGAAACTGGCCCTTCCCCAAGCCGGCATGCGCACGCGGCTTTCCAATTTACTGCCGATCCTCTCCAGCCCGATCGACTGGGACGAGATCGAGCAACAATATGACGAAATGGTCAAATATGCCGCTGCCATGCAATCGCGCACCGCCGATCCGGAAGCGATCCTGCTCCGGTTTGCCAGAGCCGAAGTGATGCACCCGACCTACAAGGCGCTGAGTGAACTCGGCCGCGCGGTCAAAACAATCTTCCTATGCCGGTATTTGCGTCAGGAGGCATTCCGCCGCGAGATCCACGAAGGGCTGAATGTGGTTGAGAACTGGAACGGCGCTAATGGTTTCGTGTTCTTCGGCAAGGGCGGCGAGATCGCCACCAACCGCATCCATGAGCAGGAAATCTCCGTTCTGGCGCTACACCTCCTGCAAGCGTCGCTGGTGTATGTGAACACCCGCATGCTTCAGACCGTACTGGTTGAGCCGAAGTGGGCGGGGCGGATGACGCCGGAAGATTATCGTGGTCTCACGCCGTTGATCTACAGTCATGTGAACCCTTATGGCCGCTTCGACCTCGACCTGAACGACCGGATTGATTTTGGACGGCTTGCAGCGTGAGGCGGCTGATCGGCCTATAACATTTGGGTACACCCCAGAGTGATAGGGCCGAGTGACACCATTCGTCTGTCACAAAAGGGTGGGTTTGCGCTCAATGTGACGATACACTGCAAGAGCCACCCTAATGTGACGGATTTTGCACTTGGCTCGTATCGGATATGCCCGCGTCAGCACCACGGACCAGGATCTGGATATCCAGATTGGCCGCCTCAAGAATGCAGGTTGCGAAATTATCCGTTCCGAGACCGGATCGGGGGCCTCGCGGAGCGGGCGCACGGAACTGGAAACGATCATGCAGTTTATGCACACCGGCGACGAGCTGGTCGTGCTGCGGCTCGACCGGCTCGGCCGCTCCACGCGCGATGTCCTGAACCTGGTGCATGAGCTTGATGAAAAGGGAGCTTCGCTGCGCATCCTTGAGCCAGAGGTGACGACGGCGGGCGACATGGGGCGAATGGTCATCACCATACTCGGCATGGTCGCCGATATGGAGCTGAAGTTCATCAAGGATCGTCAGCGCGCCGGGATCGAAGCGGCGCGCGCCGAAGGCGTTTACAAAGGCCGGAAGAAGAACGTCGATGACGATGAAATCCGCCGTCGCCTTGCCGCCGGCGCCAGCAAGGCCCGCGTTGCCCGCGACCTGAAGGTCTCACGAATGACCGTCTATCGGGCGCTCGACATTATTCCGTCACAGACCAAACTGCCGGAAAAGCCGCCCACTGCCAGCATCGCCCTGCATCTGATTATCGAGAACTTCAACAAGCGTGGAAGAGGTAGAAAACCCGCTCGGGAGCGGATTGAGGCGATGCTGGAACGCGACTACGCCATGGTAAAAAACGGCAATTGTGATTACAAACTGACCGTCGCCTATGACCCCGATCCGGATGGCATTTCCCTTGATGAGGAAATCCAAAGCCTCCTCTCCGAGATGTTCAACATCGCAGAGAGCTACAATTGCTCCATGGAAGCCGATATCTACGAGGTCGGTGGTCAGCAACGGTCCTGGTAGAATCAATCAAGCGTTCAGTGTTCGTTCTTCAACCTGGCCAAAATCGCAGCTTCGGGCCGACTGGGCC
>NZ_ATDP01000100.1 GCF_000445105.1 Sphingobium lactosutens DS20
GGCTCTGTTGCAAAAATCGTGAAGCTTGAGCATGCTTGGCGGAGATTGGACGGACGGAACGATGACGGATTTCAAGTGGCGCCATTTCCAGGGTGATGTGATCCTGTGGGCGGTGCGCTGGTATTGTCGCTATCCGATCAGCTATCGCGACCTTGAGGAAATGCTGGCGGAACGCGGCATTTCGGTCGACCATACGACGATCTATCGCTGGGTCCAGTGCTACGCCCCGGAGATGGAGAAGCGGCTGCGCTGGTTCTGGCGGCGTGGCTTTGATCCGAGCTGGCGCCTGGATGAAACCTACGTCAAGGTGCGGGGCAAGTGGACCTACCTGTACCGGGCAGTCGACAAGCGGGGCGACACGATCGATTTCTACCTGTCGCCGACCCGCAGCGCCAAGGCAGCGAAGCGGTTCCTGGGCAAGGCCCTGCGAGGCCTGAAGCACTGGGAAAAGCCTGCCACGCTCAATACCGACAAAGCGCCGAGCTATGGTGCAGCGATCACCGAATTGAAGCGCGAAGGAAAGCTGGACCGGGAGACGGCCCACCGGCAGGTGAAGTATCTCAATAACGTGATCGAGGCCGATCACGGAAAGCTCAAGATACTGATCAAGCCGGTGCGCGGTTTCAAATCGATCCCCACGGCCTATGCCACGATCAAGGGATTCGAAGTCATGCGAGCCCTGCGCAAAGGACAGGCTCGCCCCTGGTGCCTGCAGCCCGGCATCAGGGGCGAGGTGCGCCTTGTGGAGAGAGCTTTTGGCATTGGGCCCTCGGCGCTGACGGAGGCCATGGGCATGCTCAACCACCATTTCGCAGCAGCCGCCTGATCGGCGCAGAGCGACAGCCTACCTCTGACTGCCGCCAATCTTTGCAACAGAGCCAAACGGTGGATACTTTTGGAAAACTGACCACGTTGTACAATAACGCAGGCATTGCCCATAAAAATTTCATGATTCTAGCCCATGAGCTCAGTGTGGAAGAGTGGGAAAAGATCCAAAATGTGAACACGAAAGGCATGTTTCTTGTGGTGAAGTACGGAATTCCCGAGCTTCTCAAAGCGGGCGGCGGAACAATCATCAACACATCATCTACGGCGGGTCTGATTAACAGCCCGGGGGGACCTTCCTACACCGCTTCCAAAGGAGCCATTATCTCCTTTACCCGACATCTGGCTGCTACGTATGCTAAAAAGGGAATTCGGGCCAATGCCATCGCTCCGGGGTATGTCATCACACTGATGACAAAGGCCATGGAAGATCTACTCCCTGAAGTGGATAAGGTGGCTTCGGAAGCAACTCCCCTTGGCCGGGGAGCGCAACCGGAGGAGATTGCCAATGTGGCTCTCTTCCTTGCATCGGATGAGTCTTCCTTTGTGACAGGAGCCGTGATTGTAGCCGATGGCGGCATGACCATTGTTTAAATCATTCGAAAGGAGCAATTCCCATGTGGTTGGTGCGATTAACGATTAAAAAACCGATGAATCAGATCGATCCGAAGTGGTTTGAAGAGCATGAAGCGAGAAATGGGGAATTCCGGGTGAAGGGGATCATCCTGGCCAACGGGGCGTTTGCCGATGGGAGCGGCGACGGATAGGAAATTCAACCGCATGAGGCCAAGTATGGCACGAGTTTTGGGCCTCGAAACACGTTCGGCCAAGGAAGGTTGAGCGCTCGCTTGCCGCTCAATGGCAAGAGCTTGGGAGGCAGTATGCATTTGGGCCTGGCGCGCGCGCAGCTGCTTCCCCGCAGCGATGGATACCGCCGCTTCACTGGGTCACCAATTGACGCGCTGGTCTACCTCGTCGGGTTGAGCTGCCAGATCCCAATCCGGCTCGCCTTGCGCACCATCATCCACCGGCGCGTCGCAGCCCTCCCACAGCGGTGGCCCGCGTGCCGGGGTGATGTGCGGGGGGGCAGACTCCACCCCGATGTGGTTCAGGATGTGGCGGATTTCGGCGCTGTGGGTGATGAAGGCAATGATGCGCATCTGCCCACCGCACATGGGGCACAGCAGCGGAAATGCCTCGTAGATGCGGGCAATCAGCACCGCCCACAAGTAATGCGCCGCTCGCTTCGGGCGTGCTTCAGGTTCGGGTGTGGGTGTGGCCGCGTTGCCCGGCGCCGCCACCCCAGGTACGCCCGCGCCAGGTTGTGCAGTCTCCACCGTGGCTGGTTGCGACGCAGCAGGCTGAGCCAGCGCCGTTACCGCCGCTCTCAGCGGCGAGTTTGGTGCCAGCACACCAAAGTAGCGGTGCCGGTGGGTGCGTGGCGGTGGCACCAGCGCGGCGATGCGGTCGATCAGTTCCAGCGGTGTGAGGTGCAGCTCATCTGCCTTGGCACCACGCTTGTCACTGGTGGGCTCGCTGCGCTGTTTGGCACAGCGGTACACCAGTTTGCTTCCCTCTTTGCGTAGGCGCTCCATGGAAAACGGTGGACGCGCGCAATAGCGCAGCAGCCGCTCCAGCGCAGCGCGGTCGTGGGCTTCGATGCAGACACCGGCGTCCACCGAGAAGCCGCTGTGTTTGTAGCCCAGCATGTCTTTGGCGTCACAGTTCTCCAGCAGGCCCCGAGCAACGAAGGCGCGCAGGATACGTTTTTGCAGTGTGGTCTGCACTGGGGCCACGGTAGCCGCATCGATGCCGGTGGCCGCGTGAAAGATGACACCCGGCGATGAGATTCGAGGGGTCGCATCAGCATCGCCCTCGCCCTCCACTTCCTCAAACACCCCGTCCACCACACAAACGTGGAAGTGGACGTGTTCATTGAGGCCGGAGCCGAATCGGTGAATGAAGGCGATGGCACCGATGTGCAGGCCTGCCTTGTCCATATGGGCCGCACCGGGGCTGTGGGTCTGCAGAGTTTGTGCGATCACCCGCAGAAAGATGCGCAGCACCATGCTCAGCACCGCTCCGTCGCGTTGCATGAAGTACCGAAGCCGCTTGGGCACGGACAGCACCCACTGGCGCACCGGCAGGCGGGGGAAAACGTGGTCGCTCAGGTGTGCCGCCGTCTCCACCATGCGCCGGGTGGTGCACGAGGGGCAGACTCCCCGGCCTTTGCAGGAGAAGGCTACAAAGTAGTCGTGCCCACAGTCGCCGCAGCGAGCGCGGGCAAAGCCATGGGCAAAGATGCCGCACTCAAGATACTTGGCAAACGCTTTGCGCACGAAGGGCTTGGGGGTGTGGTGGTCGCCCTGGCCGTCGAACTGACCCGCGCTGGCCAACTCTAGCCAGGTCTCGTAGTGCTCGGCTACCGTTTGGTAGAGCAGCGTGCGTTCGGGGTGGCGTGGGTTGTAGAGCTTGGGCTTGGAAGTGGCTGACATGAATACTGTACAAATGCAAGGGGTATCTATTTAGCTCCAGTGACGTGAGAATAGCTGGATGGAAACCCAGATGCTAACGCCAACTCCTGGAGGGGACTACCCCCGCACCTGGAACGAATTTCTTGACTGGTTTGCCACCGAAGAGGCTTGCCAGGCGTTCCTGGAGAAGCTTCGGTGGCCCCAAGGCTTCGTCTGCCCGCGTTGCGGCAACGCTGGCGATGTGTACCGCGCCAGCCGCACCCGCCTGATGTGCCGCTCATGCCAGTACCAAGGCACAGTGACATCTGGAACCATCTTTGACAAGACGCGCACACCGCTGCGTGTCTGGCTGGCTGCAGCTTGGTACCTGACCAATCAGAAACAAGGCGTGAGCGCCCTGGGGCTGCAGCGCGTATTGGGTTTGGGGAGCTACCAGACCGCCTGGACCATGCTGCACCGGTTTCGACGTGCCATGGTCCGCCCGGGCCGGGACAAGCTCAAGGGGCTTGTGGAGGTGGATGAAACGTACCTGTCCATCACGGATCGCAAGAATCCCGCCACCCCTGCAGGGCGCAAGAGCAGCACCACCAAAGTGTTGATGGTCATGGCGGTGGAGATCGTGGAGCCCAAGGGGTTTGGGCGCATCCGGTTACGCCGCATTGACCGAGACGCCGCCACCCACGTAATCCCCTTTGTGCAGGAGGACGCGCCGGCTACGCTGCTCACGCTACCGCGATGC
>NZ_ATDP01000101.1 GCF_000445105.1 Sphingobium lactosutens DS20
TGATCTGCCCCCACCGAGTGGACCGATTGGTTTGTTAGTGCATTAAGCTCATCGCCGCCATATCCGGACGGAGGTGGAGCGAAGCGGAACCGGAGGCCGATATGGCGGTGTCGCCGTTTCTGGTGCCGGTGGCCGATAGCCAAGACTGCTGTGCGGGCGGACGGTGTTGTAATGCCGCCGCCAGGCTTCGATCAGCACCCTGGCCTCGGCGAGGCTGTAGAAGATTTCACCATTGAGCAGTTCGTCGCGCAGCGACCCATTGAAGCTTTCATTATAGCCATTCTCCCATGGCGATCCCGGCGCGATGTAGAGCGTCTTCACGCCGATCTGCCGCAGCCATTGCTGGACGGCATTGGCGATAAATTCGGCGCCATTATCTGACCGTATATGTGCAGGCGGGCCGCGCGAGATGAACAGGTCCGCCAAGGCCGCCAGCACATCCTCATGTTTGAGCTGTCGCGCAACGATAAGCGCCAGACATTCCCTGCTGGCCTCGTCGATGATCGTCAGGATGCGGAACTTGCGGCCGTCATGCGTGCGCCCCTCGACGAAGTCATAGGCCCACACATGCCCAGGATACTCAGGCCGCAGGCGGATGCATGATCCGTCGTTGAGCCATAGACGCCCGCGTTTGGGCTGGCGCTGCGGCACCTTGAGCCCTTCGCGCCGCCATATCCGCTCGACCCGTTTATGGTTCACCGTCCACCCCGCATGGCACAGCAACGCCGTGACCCGGCGGTAGCCGTAACGACCATATTGCTTTGCCAAGGCGATGATGTCCTCCGTCAGCGCCTGTTCGTCATCCGCCCCACGCGGCACTTTACGCTGTGTCGATCGATGCTGCCCTAGAACCCGGCATATCCGTCGCTCGGATAGCCGGACTGGCAGATCCCGTCGTATATGATCGATGCAGCGCCGTCGCCGCGCGGGGCTCAGAAGTTTCCCCGTGCAGCTTCCTGCAATATCAGCTTGTCCAGCGTCAGGTCCGAGATCGCCCGGCGCAGCCGTTGGTTTTCCTTCTCCAGATCCTTCATCCGCCGTGCCTGGTCGGTCTTCAGCCCGCCATATTCCTTGCGCCAGCGATAATAGGTCTGCTCACTGACCCCGATCCGACGGCAGGCTTCGGCGGTCGAAGCCCCCTGCGCCAGCACGATCTCAATTTCACGCAGCTTGCCGATGATCTCTTCCGGCTTGTGCTTCTTGCTCGGCATTCAATGTCCCTTTCGCGGTCCAGACTATCATAGTCTCTGGGCCACTCAGCGGGGGGCAGATCACTTGGCGGCAATATGATGCATTATGCCAACCTTTTCTGGATGTTCGGGCATCCTGAAGTCTATATCGTCATTCTGCCGGCATTCGGCATCTACTCCGAAGTCGTCTCGACCTTTTCCAGCAAGGAATTATACGGCTATAAATCGCTGGTGATCGCGACAATGGCGATCGCCGTGCTGTCCTTCACCGTCTGGCTCCATCATTTTTTCACGATGGGCCAAAGCGCAAGCATCAACGCGGCCTTCGGCATTGCCACCATGGCGATCGGAGTGCCGACGGGCGTCAAAATCTACAACTGGATCTGGACGATGTTCCGGGGCGAGGTGCGTTTCGCCACGCCGATGATCTATGCGCTCGCCTTCATGATGACATTTGTACTGGGGGGTCTGACCGGCATCACCCTGGCTTTCCCTCCCTTGGACTATGTCGTCCACAACACGCTGTTTTTGGTGGCGCATTTCCACAATATGCTGATCCCCGGTACGCTATACGGCCTGCTGGCGGCATATACATTCTGGTTTCCCAAGGTTTTTGGATATCGGCTGGACGAACGCTGGGGCCGTATCTCGTGCCTGTGCTGGATCGCGGGCTTCTATCTGGCGTTCATGCCGCTCTATATACTGGGCGCCAGCGGCATGGCGCGCCGCACGCAGGCCGTGATGGAGACAGCCTATCGGCCATGGCTCTACATCGCCGAAGTTGGCGCATTGATCCTTCTGTGCGCCTTTGTCGCATTGCTGATCCAGCTCTGGGTCAGCATCCGTGATCGGCACGCCAATGATGTTTTCGTCGGCGATCCGTGGGATGGCCGGTCGCTGGAATGGTCCATTTCCGCGCCGCCGCCGGAATATAATTTCGCTCGGCTGCCGCATGTGGACCAACCCCATTGGTTCTACGATGCGAAGCGCAAAGGCACGCCTTACGCGCCGCCTGCTACATATTGCGATATCATGATGCCGAAAAATAGCGTCGTGGCGCCAATCATCGGCATGGCGAGCGGTGCGGCGGCCTTCGCGCTGGTCTGGTACATATGGTGGCTGGCGATCCTGGGCATGGCCGTGATCATAGGCGCGATCGTAGCGCGCAGCTTCGTGCGGGACACGCATCGCACCATTCCGGCATCCCAAGTGGCAAAAGCCGACATGACTTGGCGCGAAGCGATGGCAAAGGCGCAGCCGGTCCCGCGGGAAATCGAAACCAGCCCCGCCAATCAAGGTCTGGCGATGGTGCGATCATGAGCGCCAGCGAAACCAAACATGCCGGACTGAACCTTAAGGGGACGGACGCCGAAACGCATGCGGAAGCCGAGCATGCCATATTCGGTTTCTGGATTTTCCTGATGAGCGACGCGGTGATCTTCGCCCTGCTTTTCGCCACCTATGGCGTCATGTTGCCCGCCACGGCCGGCGGCCCGACGCCTGCGAGTGTTTACAAGATTTGGCCGACCTTCATAGAAACGCTCCTGCTTCTAACCAGCAGCCTCACCTACGGCATGGCTTCGGTGGCGATGAAATATGGTTCACGCAGGGGGGACGTCCATCGTTGGCTGGCGGCGACGCTGGCTCTGGGTCTGATATTCCTCGCCTTCGAATGGCATGATTTTGCCGAGATGTTCGCCCAAGGCGCCTATCCAACCCGAAGCGGCTTTTTGTCCGCATTTTTTGGGCTTGTTCCTCTCCATGGTCTGCATGTCGTCGCCGGCATTTGCTGGATAGTGGTGATGATGGCGCAGATCCGCTTCTTCGGACTAGACGCGCGGGTGAAGATCAACCTGTTGAGGCTGGGGCTGTTCTGGCATTTTCTCGACCTCATATGGGTCGCGATCTTCTCCACTATCTATCTGCCGGGCTTGCTGCCATGAGCCAGGACAACGACCGACGGCACGAAATCCGCTCCTACCTGATCGGGTTTGCAGGCGCGATCGCGCTGACGGGCGCGGCCTTTGCGGTCGTCCGGTGGCCAATCGCGCCGACGAACATCACTTTTGCGATGGTGCTTGCGCTCGCCTTGGCGCAAATCATTCTGCAATTTCGCTGTTTCCTGCACATCAGCTTCAAGCGATCATCGCGTGACGATCTTCAACTTATTCTGTTCTCGACCCTGGTCATTGCGCTGATGGTGGGCGGAACCCTGGTGATCCTGATGAATCTACGCGACCGGATGATGTGAGGCCGCAAAGGCGCGCAGCGTCGGCCTGCGATATTGAGGTGTCGACGATGCCACGACAGCGGACGGGCGCCTAGTCCTCGTCCCGCAGCTTCGCCTGATATCTGGGACGATAGGGGAAGCCGGTCGAGATGGGGGCAGATTCCAAACCTGCCATTTGTGATCTTGATCCAAGAAAACGAATAAATTGTAAAAACTAACTTATGTTATCATTATTTATAAAATGTCATTGAAAAACATGGCAGGTTTATCCGGTAAACGGGCGATATGGAACGTAATCAATCCAACGGTGTTTGAAGCTTTCTGTATAGGGGGCACCTGATTGGTTATCTTGCATCTTGCTCTTGGAGGCTGTCTGAAGGCGCCGCCAATTAATTACGGTATAACTGCTGACACCGACGGTCATATTGCCTATATATTGGATGCATCTGCCCATCAGATACAACAATCCGAAGTGTCAGAGGTAGTCATAGCCACCCGGCGGTTTGAAGACCCCCGGTTCGACCAGGTTTACAATCTGTCAGACGAACATATAAGTCAGAATGTTCGTATTATTCGAATTCCTACATCAAAATCTGTTTACCTTGAGAAAGAAGAGCTGTCAGGAGAATTGGCATCTTTTACCCAAGGATTGATCCATTATCTTTCCTCCGGTAAAGATCTTCCAGACGTGATCCACACGCATTTTGCCGATGCGGCTCAGGTGGCTGCGGTGATACAGCGAAAATTTGGCATACCTTATGTCTTCACGCCGCATTCCTTGGGGATAGATAAGCAGATGCAGGGCGTATCCTGCACCGGCCTTGGCCAAAGGATCGAGGCTGAACAATCGGCCATCGCGCAAGCTGGCGCCATAATCGTGTCGACGGCGGATGAGGCCGATCGTCAAGTCGGGGCCTATTGTCCGTCGGCAAGGGGAAAGCTTCATGTGGTGCCTCCGGGCGTGCCGCGCCTGCCCATGCCCGCTCGGACGGGTCGCGCGCAGATGATGGTGCAGCAATGGTTCGACCGGCCGGACTTGCCGATCATCCTTGCCGTATCGCGGCCCGTCACGAAGAAAAATCTGGCGGCCCTCGTCATGGCCTATGGTCAGGATTCGGTGCTTCAGCGTCAGGCCAATCTCGTCATTCTGGCGGGCCAGCATCGGCATGCTGCGGGCGAGGAGCGAGCCAATCTCGACCAGCTTTTTGCCTTGGTCGAAAGCTATGGCCTCAACGGCCGGGTCGCCTTGCCCGAGGCGCATGATGCCCATGACGTGGCGGCGCTATATGCTCACGCGGCGAAAGGGGGCGTCTTCGTCAATCCCGCGTTGCATGAGCCCTTCGGGCTCACCTTGATCGAAGCGGCGGCATCCGGGACGCCCGTGGTCGCGACGCGCAATGGCGGGCCGGCGGAAATCGTGGCGAAGATCGGGCATGGGGACCTTATCGATCCGCGCGATCCGCAAGCGATCAGCGACGCCATCAAGGACATCATAGGCAATGCTGACCGGCATGCAGCACTGTCGGCAAAGGCGCGCGCAGGTTCTAGCCTCTATTGCTGGAACGCATATGCCAGTGCGTCTGTCGACATTTATCGCTCGGTCACACAGCCGCGCTTGCTGGCCTGCGATATGGACAACACGCTTACCGGCTGCCGGGAGTCCGCGGCGGCGTTTCGTGCCTGGCGGTCTACATCCTCAATGCCGTTTGTCGTCGCAACCGGCCGAAGCCTTCATGCCACGAAGATGATCCTGCGTCGCTGGCAACTGCCAGAACCCGATGCCTATATCGTCGATGTTGGCACGCGCATTGTTTGGCCAGATGGGGAGGGCGGATGGCAGGAGTGCGCGGAATTCGCCGCCTATCTGGATCAGGATTGGGACCGCGCCGTTGTGGCCCGGATGGTGGCGCCCCTTGGCCTCAAGCCCCAGCCGCGCGTCACGGAGGGGCCGCACAAGATCAGCTTTTTCGGAACTGCTCGCGATGCGGCCGCCATTCGGGCAATGTTGGACGCCAATGGTGTGGCGGCGAGGGTCATCTTCTCCCACGGCCGCCTGATCGACATATTGGCGCCCAATGGCGGCAAGGCGGAAGCGATTGCAGCCTATGCGCGAAAATTCGGCCTGTCCTTGTCCCACTGCGTGGCCGCTGGCGATAGCGGCAATGACGCGGATATGCTCGCGGCCTGTGGTCATGCGATCGTCGTGGGCAATGCCACGGCCGAACTGGACGATCTCCCTGCCCGCAAGGGATTGATGCGCGTGTCGCGCCATCATGCCGCTGGCGTGCTTGAAGGGCTGGCGCGGCTTGGCCTTCAGGACGCTTCATCTGCTGCCGTGGCCGCAGCGGCATGACCCGTCCGATCGGATATTTCGTTCATCATCAGGGCAGGGGCCATGCCGAACGCTGCGCAGCAATCGCCCAAGCCATGCCCTCATGCAGGCCGCTGACAATATTTTGCGCCCGAGACGATATATTTCCGGCTTTGCCGGACAATGCGGACATCGTTACCATTCCCTCCCTGTTCGAACCGACCGGCGATGAAGCCGCATCCATGGATTGGGTATCGACCCCCGCCACGCTGCATTGCGCCCCTTTGGGCTGGCCTGGCATCCGCTCCGCCATGGGCCAGATCACATCTTGGTTTCAGGCTGCCGATCCCGCGCTCATGATCTGCGATGTGTCTGCGGAAATCGCCCAACTGGCCCGCATCTGTTCGGTCCCCCATGTCAAGATTTTGCAACATGGCGATCGCAGCGATCCGGGGCATCGCGCCGCCTATGAAGGGGCGGCAGGACTTCTGGCCCCCTTTCATTCCGACCTGGCCCAACCCGAATGGGATGATGCCATGCGGTCAAAGACATTCTTTGCAGGCGGTCTTGGCGTGGATCTGCGTGTGCACGAGCGGGAGGTCGCGCGGCAGCGTATTGGCGTTGACCCGAATGAGGAGCTTATCCTTGTCCTCTCGGGCAGCGGGGGCGAAGGCTTCGGACAGGCGCCCCTGGGTGTCGGCGCGCGTTCGCGACCCTCTGCCCGATGGATCACCATCGGGAAGGTTCAGCGGGACTGGCATGCGACGGAGCCGGGTAATATCGAGCATCGCGGCTGGGTCGACAATGCCGAAGACTATGTCGCTGCCGCCGACCTGGTCATTTCCTCGACGGGCAACACCACCTGCCAGCAGATATTGGCCGCTGCCAAACCCTGGCTTGCCGTTCCCGAATGGCGCTATTTCGATGAGCAGCATCGCAAGGCGGATGCGCTGTCGGCGGCAGGCGTCGCGACTACGCGGCCGCATCTTCCATCCTCGGCCCATGGGTGGGCGTCCGCCCTTGCCGAGACATGGGCGGGTCACCAACCGGATCGCCAGCGGGCGATGATTGACGAAGCGCCCGCGCTTGCAACCGCGCAATGGCTCGAAGCGCTTATCGATCGCCTCTGGTCACAACAACTCGCCCCCATTTCACCATCCTTCAAGGAGTTCCGCCCGTCATGAACAAGGTTTCCGTCATCACATTGGCGCGCGGGCGGGGCGATCATCTCGTCAACGTCGTTCATGGCCTCAACCGCCAGTCGATGCTGCCGGTCGAACTCATAATCGCAGTGATGCAAAACGAACCCTATTCTCTGCCTAAAACCCCGTTCCCGGTTCGCCAGATCCATGTCGCGGGCGATGATCTGCCCCTGGCAGCAGCGCGGAACGCCGCCGCCGCCGTCGCGACCGGGGACATCCTGATTTTCCTGGATATCGACTGCATTCCCTCCCCCAGCCTGGTTGCAGACTATGCCGCCCATGCCGACAGGTTCGATGGCCTCCTCATGGGGGAAGTGCTGTATCTGCCGCACCAAGCCACGCAGGGCGACTGGTCGTGCGAGGGATTTGAAGGGATCGCGGAGAAACATTCCGACCGGCGTGGTCCCCCCGCCCATGGCATAGAAATTTGCGCGGATTATCGCTGCTTCTGGTCGCTGAATTTCGCGATGCAGGCGCAGACATTCCGGCGTTCAGGCGGCTTTGACGAACGCTATGTCGGATATGGCGGCGAAGATACGGATTATGGAAAGACGCTCAGCACGGCAGGCATAGCGATCGCCTGGGCCAAGGGCGCACGAGCTTATCATCAATATCACCCGCACCATATGCCGCCGGTCCATCATGTCGAAAGCGTCGTGCGCAATGCACAGCTGTTTGAGGCAAAATGGGGCTATCGGACCATGGGCCATTGGCTGCACGCCTTTCGCCTGATGGGGCTGATCGACGATGCGCCAGGCCTGCCAATCCGACTGTTGCGCGCGCCCGATCAGGACGATCTGGCGCTCACCGGCCAGCAGAGCCATCAACCCTATGCGAACACCGCCACGGTTTTGCGCTTGTTGGAGTCCCGGCAGAAGCGGGGTGCTGACATGATGCCAATCGCTGTCGCCGCCGCGTGAGGATCGCCCTTCTGGCCCATGTGCGCCAGCGCATCCGTCAACCTTTTGCCGGCGGCATGGAAGCGCATGCATGGCAACTGGCCGCGGGCCTTAGTCGTCGGGGTCATGATGTCACCCTTTTTGCTTCTGGTGACAGTGACTCCGCCTTCACCATCGATCCGGTAGTCGACGTGCATTATGAGCAGGTTTTTCCCTGGGCCGAGCATCGTGGATCGGCACCTCTCATCAACCATCTCGATGCCGCTTACGCATCGGCCTGCGAACGCATCGCCGACGGCGCTTTTGATGTTGTGCACAATAACAGCCTGCATCGTTTTCCCCTGGAGCGGCGCTGGACGAACCGCACTCCTACGCTCACGTCCCTCCATGTGCCGCCTTATGACGCCCTGCACGGTTTCGTGAAGCAAAGCCCATCACCACGCCATCGCCTGACTGTCACCTCCGCCAAGCAGCTCAAGGCATGGTGGCCGCACAATCCTCCGCCCGAAGTGTCGATACTGCATAATGGCATAGATGTCGGCCAGTGGCGTTTCGGCGAGAAGGGGAACGGGACCGCGATCTGGAGCGGCCGGATCACCCCGAACAAGGGGACTCATATGGCCGCGATGGCCGCACGTAAGTCGGGAATGCCCCTCATCATCTACGGCGCGATTGAGGACCCTGACTATTGGGCGGCGGAGGTAGCGCCGTTGCTTGGACCCGACATTCGCTATGGCGGTCATCTGGATATGCGGCAACTGGCCGAAGAGATGGCGAGAGCATCGGTTTTCGTTTTCACGCCCTGTTGGGATGAGCCATTCGGTCTGGTTGCGGCCGAAGCCATGGCCTGCGGGCTCCCGGTCGCCGCCTTCGACATGGGGGCGGCGAGCGAAGTCATCGGCAACGCGGGCGCTCTGGCGCAGCCACAGGACGTCGACGGACTGGCTAGTGCAATGCGTGACGCGTGCCTGATCGACCGGACGATCGCCAGACAGCGGGCCGTCGACATGTTCTCGCAGGATGTGTGGCTCGCGCGATGCGAGGACCTGTATGGGCAGCTGTGCGGCGCGACCGTATCCGCAGCCGCATGAACGCCGCCCTTATATCCGACCAGCGAGAGTGGCTATGGCAAGTCTATGCCCGGCATCTTGGTTACGGCAGGCCCTATGCGTTGGTCGACTTCCCCGATCACCCCAATGTCGGCGACAGTGCCATCTGGCTTGGAGAATTGACCATTCTTCGCGCCATTACGGGCAGGGATCCGGCCTATGTATCGACATGGCATGATTTTGATCGACAAGCCTTTCTTCATGCCTGCCCCGAGGGGCCGCTGCTGATCCATGGCGGGGGCAATCTGGGGGATCTCTGGTCGCACCACCAAAATTTCCGGGAATCCTTGCTGCTGGACTTGCCGGATCGGACGATCGTTCAGCTGCCGCAGTCGATATTCTTCCGCGATAGCAGCGCAGCCCTTGACTTTGCCGCCCTTGCAAAACGTCATCCGGATTTCACGCTCTATGTGCGCGATCATGCCAGCTTGCGCTTTGCCCGATCGACATTGGGCTTGCCGGCCCACCTTGCACCCGATTCCGCCATGATGCTGGACCTGAAACGGCAGGCTGTCGCGTCGGAACCCATATTGGCCCTTATGCGCAATGACGCGGAGCGCGTGGAGGGCGCGCCCGATTTGCCACCGGGCGCGAAGCTGGTGGATTGGCTCGAAGATGACGATGAAATGCCCGGCGGCCATGATGCGGCCAGTCGCGAGCGGCAGGCTGTTGCGCGGGTGAACAGAGGCGTCGCGCTCCTGTCTCAGGCGCAGCATCTCCTTACCGATCGCCTTCACGGCCATATCCTCGCACTGCTGCTGGACCTGCCCCATGACATTCGCGACAATTGTTATGGAAAGCTGAGCGCCTATGTCGCCAGTTGGCAGACGGGTTCGACGCCTGCGCACCGAGGGGTTTGAAGTCATGCCGGACATCAGCCTGCTTGTCTGCACGCGCAATCGCGCTTCTGCTCTGATCAATCTGCTAGATTCCGTGTCCGTCGCAGTCAGCGAGGCTAGGGGCCTTGATATAGAGATTATCATCGTCGATAACGGATCGACCGACGACACGCCTGCCATGCTGGCCGAGTGGGCCGATCGTCAGTCATTTCCGGTGCGCCTCGTGACGGAGCAGCAACCTGGTCTTGCCCGTGCCCGCAACAGGGGCCTGCAACATTGCCGTAGCCGCATCATCGCGATGACGGACGACGATTGCACTTTGCACAGCGATTATTTCACCGCGCTGGCGCGCTGCTTTGCGCGGCTTGGCGAGGATGTAATCGTCGGCGGGCGCATATTGCTCGGCAATCCCATGGATCTGCCCGTGACGATAAAGGTGGAGGATCATCCGATGATCCTCCGTCCCGGCGCCTTCCCCGGTGGCTTCGTGATGGGGGCCAATCTGGCGTTGACTGCGACCATCCTTGATCGTGTTGGACGCTTTGATGATCGCTTCGGTTCGGGCGCGCCCTTTCAAGCGGCGGAGGATACGGATTATCTGTTCCGGGCCATCGGGCAGGGATGCGACATTCGCTATGATCCGGCCTTTGCTGTCGACCATCATCATGGGCGACGATGCCCATCGGAGGAAAAGGCGCTGCTTGCCGCCTATAGTTATGGTGATGGCGCGCTCTACGCCAAATATTGGCTCACCGACTGGCGGATATGGCGTGCGGTTGCGGAAGATATCCGGCTATTGCCCCGCGATATTCTGGCTCCGGTCAGGCAACATGCGGGCGTGCGTTATTTCTATACGTTTCGCTTGCGCCACAAGCTGCGCGGTTTCCTGGCCTTTGCCAAAAGCCGACTGCGCCGCGCGCGGCCAGTCAGGGCAGGGTAGGGCCGCTATCGAGGCCCAGGGCATCCTCATCCGCCGTGGCCGCGGCCAATTCCGCGCGGGCCGCCGCGATCCGCGCGCGCGCTTCGATCAGCTTCACCTCGGCGCTGGTCGCGCTTTCTTCGCGCTGGTTTACCAGAAAGAAATCGCTCGATCCCAGTTCGAACCGGCGTCGCTCTGCACTTGCCAGTCGCTCGGCCAGCGTGCGTTCCCGTTCGGTCGTGTCGACTAACTGATTGGCTGTCTCCACTTCGATACCGAGCGCGGTCACTTCCGCGCGGATCTTTTCCGCCAGGAACCGCTGCTTGACTGACAGCTCATCGATCTTCGCCTGTGTTTCCGCAAGCTTGCCCTTCGCCTTGCGATTCTGGAGCGGCACCTTGAAGGTTACACCGACAATGACCTCAAGCGGCGTGCGGCTGGATCCGCCAAGACCCACCGGTCCCACATCCTTGGCCACCTCGCCATTCAGGTCCAGCCTGGGCTTCATGTCGTTGCGCGCCAGCGCCAGCTTGATCGTCGCCTTGTCGATCTCCTCCAGCAAAATCGCAAAATCCGGCCGGCTTTCCAGATTGAAGGCGGGGTCAACGCGCAGGTCGCCAAAGGCATCGGCCGCGTCCGGCAAGCGCGCTTCATCGACGACGACCGGCAGACCTTGGTCATCGCGATAATAAAGCGACAGCTTCACGGCGGCCGCGCGAAAATCCTGCCGCGCCTCCACCACCAGCGCCTGACGCTTGACCAGATTGGCCTCATTCTCGGTCAATAATATGTCGGGCTTGGCGCCCAGATCCACCTGCCGCTGAATGCCTTGCGTGCGGTTTTGCGCCAATGTCATCAGCGCTTGATAGGCCCTGAGCTTCAATCCGGCGGCAACCCATTTCTGATAGGCTTCAATCGCGCGGGCCTGAACGCCGATGCTGGTCGCCTTTGTTTCAAACCGCGCAATGTCGATATCATTGGCGGAAAGGCGAAATTCCGATCGACGCGCGTCGATCAGCCGGTCACGCAGCAGTGAATAAAGCGCGCCGACCTTCACCTCGCCCAGCTTGTTGGTATAGGCCTTGTCCTCGTAAACGGGAAAATCGCCGCGCGACACGCGATATTGGCCGTAGACATAGCCGCCATTGTCGGTCAGCGGCTGTTCTGCCTTTCCGGCAAATTCGGTCCCGTCATAATAGCCCTCGACGCGGCTGCGTCCGTCCACCGCGAATACGGTGTCGAAGGCGCCCTGCGCCGTCAGCGCGCGCGCTTCGGCCTGCCGGTTGCGGGCCAGGGCGGCGATGATGTCGGGCGCGGAGCGCGCCGATGACTGCAGCACTTCGTCGAGCGTCAATGGGCCAGTCGTCCGTGGCGCTGCTGTCGCCGCACTGCTCATATCCTGGGCCAAAGCCACAGGGCTAGTGGCTACCAGAAGCACCGCAATCAGGCCGACGCTCTGCCCCATCTTCATTTCTTTTTCTTCTCGATCGAGCTTTTCTCGGCCTTTGCCTCCTCCTTCTGCGCGACCTGATCTTGGCCGAAATTGAGGGGGAAGTCGTTAAGCTGGCGCCACAGTTCATAGCCTACCGTGACGACATCGCCCTGCACCCAGCCCAGCACCTTGCCGCCCTGGCGAACAAAGCGCTGTTCGGGCCATGGCGTCTTGCCCGGCTGGGGTTCGACAAGGATGCGGAACAGTCCGTCGGCGCGGGGCGTCGGATCGACAGAGCGAACCTGCCCGTCATAGATGCCGACGGCAAAGGCGGGCCAGCCGCTGAACTGGAAGGCCGGGAAGCCCTCAAATTCCAACCGAACCGGGCGGCCCTGATTGACCAGAGGAATGTCCCGCCCATCGACATAGAGTTCGACCGCCCGCTCGATTTTTTCAGGAGCGATCATCGCCAGCACAGTGCCCGCCGAAATGAGCGCGCCGCCTGCCGCCGCGTTCAGGTTTTGAACCCGTCCGTCGCGCGGCGCGGTGACGATCTGGGCGGACTGGCGCTGTTGGCGCACCTCGATTTGCTTCAGCTTAGCCCTTGCTTCGGCCAGCTTGGCATTGGCTTCGGCGACCTTGATCTGAGTCTGTTCATAATCCCGCCGCGCCGCCAGGCCTTCGGCAAAAAGCTGGCCTGTGCGCCCGACGTCGATGGACGCGACCGCGCGGGATTGTTCAATGGCCGCGATCTGCGCTTCCACCTCGGCCTTCTCTGCCGCCAGCCGCTCCAGGAAATTGGGATCGACATCGACCACCTGGACGATCGGGTCGCCTGCCTGCACCAGTTGGCCGTCACGGACGAAGAAACGGTCGACCCGCCCGTCGACCAGGGAGGATACCTGGCGTGGCCGGTCATCGGGGTCGAGCGACGTCACTTGGCCGACGCCCTGCGCGGTTTGCTGCCATGGCACGAACAGGATCGCGACCGCCAGCAGGATGCCCAGCAAAATCAGCCGGGCAATGACGACGGCTGCACGCGGCGGCTTCAATGCCGCAAGCGACCTGAAATGCGCCAGTTGCGCTGGCTGAATGGTCATGGCCGCGGCTCCCGCCCGGCCAGGAAGTCAGACAGCGCGGCTTGATCCGCGAAGCGTTGCTGCGCCTTGGCGCCCAGCCAATAGCAGCCATCCAGATTCATCGCTTCTGGCCGTTCGGTAAACAACAGGATGGTGGTTCCGTGCTGGCGCAGCGTCTGCAACGTCGCGCGTAGCGGTTCGGCGGGCATCATGTCGTATAGTTGCGACAGCAGCAGCACCTTGGGGGCGCTCAGCATCGCCATCGCCAGTTTCAGCTGCATGACCTCAACGATGCTCAAGGGAGAGCCTGAACTGGCCAACTGCGTATCCAGTCCGTCCGGCAGGCTGGAAATGCGCGCGGCCAAGCCGACCAGCTCCAGCGTGCGCATGATCCGCGATCCTTCCGCAGTGCCGCCCGTTGCCAGGTTCAGATATTCGCGGATCGTCACGTCGACGATCGTCGGCCGATTGAGCACGACGACCGCGGAACGGAGCAGATACATGTCGAAACTGCCCAGTTCGCTGCCGCCGATCGACACCAGACCCCGATCCGGGTTGGCATGACGCTTGAGCAGCAGCGCAATCTGGCTTTCGACCCCGGGTTCTGCCACGATGACGGCCTGTTCGCCGCTGCCGATCGCAAAGTCGAAATGCGATCGATCAAGCACCACGTCGCGAAAGCGAACGGACCCGTCCGGCGGCGCCTGGCCGCTCAATCCCGCCGGCTCCTGGGGAATGGCGAAAATCTGGGACAGTTCTTCTGAACTGGCGACAAGATCGTAGAAGGTGTCGAGATACCACCCAAGTTGCGAAATGCCGTAGAAGACGCCCGACAGGATCAACTCCGCCGCCACCAGCTGGCCGATCGACAGCTGGCCCGCCAGGATCAGATTGCCGCCCAACGCCAGCAGCGCGGCGGCGGCAAAGGCATAGACCAGGAAATAGCCCAGCGCCTGCGCGAAACTATACCGGAAATAATGACGATGCGCGCGGACGTAATTGGCGGTGACGGCTTCCGACCGATCCATCGCGAAGTCGAGATGCCGTGCCGACTTGTAAAAGCCGTTCGATGCGCCAACGCTTTCCAGCCAATGCGCGGCCTCATGCTTGGCGTGGGACACGCCGACCGCCCCGGTGATCGCCCCGTGGCGCCAGACCAGCCATATCAGCAGGCACACCGCCACCAGGATGATGTTGAACGCCAGGAAAAAGGGGTGATAGAAGCTGGTGACGATCAGCCCGACGGCACCTTGCAGGATGATCGTGAAGGCGCCGATCACCAGGCTGGGCACCGCTTTTTGCACCACGACCATGTCGAAATAGCGATTGAACAGGCTGCCCCGGCTTTCGTCGGCGAAGAAGGGGTTTTGCGCATGGACAGCGCGCACTGTCACTTCGGCGACGACCCGCGCGAAGATGCGCCGTTCGAACATCGCGAGCAAATAGACGCGCAAAGCGCTCAACCCAGCCACCAGCAGCAAGAGCACCAGCAGGACGCCGGACAGGATCCATAGGGGCGCAACCAAAGCCGTGCGCGCTACCGAATTGATCAGCAGCTGGACGGAAATCGGTGTGGCGAGCGACAGGAGCGTGATCGCCAATGTGTAGACGATCCCGACATTCACATAGCCCTTGTCAGGCCCGACTATTTCCGTAAGCCATGCGGCCGCTTGCCGCAGGCCAAGACGCTCCCCAGCCAAATGCACCCTTTCGAAATTCCTTGGCGGCAGGTCTTAAACTGACAAATGAGCCGCGCAAGGTCCAACGCTGCGCTGCAACATAATCTAACAAAATCGAAATGCGAATTGGGGCGCGACACTATCTCAGCTACGCACTGGCGTTCTACCCTTCTTTGTGAGGGAAATTTCGCGCCTGTGTGCGCGGGCCTTCCAAACGCCGGTCCAGCGCCATGCGAACGCGATCCGCCAGTTCCTCCCGGCGATAGGGTTTGCCGATGACGTCCAGCGACGTGCCGCGGGGTATATCGGCCACCAGATCTTCATTATAGCCGGTGGTCATGAGAACCGGGATGTCCGGGGCCAACTCAACAAATTTCTCGACCAGTTCCAGACCGCTCATCCCGCCCGGCATGACGATGTCGGTGAACAAGAGGTCGATCTTCTGCTTGTCCCACAGCTCCAGTGCCTCTTCGCCGCTGCTCGCCAGCACGAGCTTATAGCCCAATGCGCTCAGCTGTTCAGCGGCCAGCGCGCGGACATCATCGCTGTCCTCGACCAGCAGGATGGTTTCGGTGCCTTGAGCTGACGCGCGTCGCATCGCGCTTGGCAGGGCAGGGGGAGAGAAACGGTCGGCCTCGCCGATCGCCACCGGGAAAAGCATCCGGATGGTCGTCCCTTTGCCCGCGACCGAGTCCAGCTCCAGCCGACCGAGAGATTGCTGCACGAAGCCATGCACCATCGCCAGGCCAAGGCCGGTGCCGCGATCCTGCCCCTTGGTCGTGAAGAAAGGCTCAGTGGCGCGGCGGCGGACATCTTCACTCATGCCGGTGCCTTCGTCGCTGATGCTCAGCACTACATAATCGCCCTCGGGCAATTGGTGCGCCGCTGCATTGCCGTTCAGCTTCCACAATTCTGTCGCGATCGTGACGGTGCCGCCATCGGGCATGGCGTCGCGGGCATTGAGCAGCACGTTGAGCAGCGCCATTTCCAGATGGGAAGGGTCTATCTGCACGTCGGGCAGCCGTCGCTCCAGCGCCGTGACCAGGCGGATCTGCGCGCCGACGGTGTTGTCTATGAGATCGCCAAATTCATGGATCAGGTCGTTGAGGTTGATCCGCTTGGGCTCCAGTCGCGTCTTGCGCGCAAAGGCGAGCAGCTGCCGCGTCAGCTTGGTGCCGCGGTCGGTGGCGCGCGCTGCATTGGTCAGCAACCGGCGCTGCCGGTCGTCCAGATCTCCTGTCAGGACAAGCTCGATATTGCCCGTGACGATCTGGAGCAAATTGTTGAAATCATGGGCCAGACCGGCGGTGAGCTGGCCGATGGCCTCCATCTTCTGCGCCTGACGGAAGGATTGCTCGGATGACCGTCGTCGTGTGACGTCCAGCTGACTGGCGAAGAAATAAATGAGGTCGCCATGATCGTCGAACACGGGTGCAATGAAGACGGCGTTCCAGAAGGCGGTGCCATCACGCTTGTAGTTCAGGATTTCGAGCGAAATCGCCTCGCGATGCTTCACCGCTTCGCGCAGGTCCGATACCGCCGCACGGTCCGTGTCGGCCCCTTGCAGAAACCGGCAATTGCGGCCGACGATTTCGCTCTCCTCGTAACCCGTCAGGTCCAGAAAGGCCTTGTTGGCGAACACGATCGGATTGTCGTCCTGCCGTGGATCGGTCAGGATCATCGGCATGCGCGTCATTTGCAGCGCTGCAAAGAAGACCGTGCCCCGTTGTTCCAGGCCCGGTTCGGCTATTGTGGACCGCTTCCAATGATGGGTCGGCCTGTTGCCTGTGGGGCTGAAAGATGTCGGATCGGGCAGATCGCCTGCAGGCTCGCCGGAAGCCTGCGACCCATTTTCATCTGTCCGTTCTTCGTGCACCTGAAACCCCTCTGTCGTGACGCACCTACAATCATCGGCTGCGCCTTCGGGTTCCTGCCCCGTCATGTTGCGATGTTCAAGGGGCCGACACGATAGCGCGTTCAGCCCAGAGTTCGGCGCAGCAATTCGAGCGTGCGACCCCAGGCCAGGTCGGCGGCGGCCTTGTCGAAGCGCGGCGTGGTGTCATTATTGAACCCATGTTCGACGCCATCATAGACAAAGGCCTGATAGCGAACCCCTGCCTTGTCCAGCGCCGCCTTGTAATCGGGCCATGTCGCATTGATTCGCGTGTCATTGCCGGCATAATGGATCAGCAATTCCGCCTTGATGTTCGGTACATCCTGCAGCGGCGGCGGGCTGCCATAAAATGGGATCGCCGCTTTCAGGCTGGGCAAGCGGGTCGCGAGCAGATTGGCGACGCCGCCGCCAAAGCAGAATCCGGTCGCCGCCAGTTGGCCATTGCCCCCCGCCATTCGTTGTGCGTGATTGGCGGCCGCGACGAAGTCTTCGCCAATCTTGTCGCGATCCAATGTCGCAAACATCTCCCGCGCCTTGTCCTCGTCCCCCGGATAGCCACCCAGCGTCGTCAATGCGTCGGGCGCCACAGCCATGAAGCCCTCCAGCGCCAGCCGCCGCGCAATATCCTCGATATGCGGGTTCAGTCCGCGATTTTCGTGTGCCACGACGACAACCGGAAGCGCCGCGCCTGCCTTGTCAGCCGGTCGGGCGACATAGGCGCGGATCCTGCCGTAGCCCTGCGGAGAGTCCACCTCTATCCAGCGTGTTTCAACACGCGGATCGTCCGCCGCAATAACCTGCCCGCGCGCGAAGTCGGGGCTGAGCGCGGCCAGCACCGCAGTGGCCGACACCATGCCACCGACATGGGTCGCGCATTGAGTAAGAAAGCCTCGGCGGTCCAGCGACCCATGAACATAGGCATCGAACAGGTCCAGCACCTTGCGCGGAAAGTCCTTGGCTTGCTTGGGGACCGTCCCGTCAAATTCCGTCATGTCATCCTCCCTGGTGCCCCGCGCTCCGGTCCTTTGTGGGTCATGATCAGGCCTAACCCAAGCAAAATCGTGCCGGGTAGCGCGTCTCAAGCTGGCACCGGCCGACGCAGGGGTCTATTGGCGGCTATGTCCCCCAATCGACACAGGATCAGCATCGCCTATGACCATCGCGCCATCGCCCCGCTCCATTGGCCCCTTCACCGTTTCGGCGATCGGCCTTGGCTGCATGAATCTGAGCCACGCTTACCTGCCCCGCCCCGATCCGCGCGACGCTGAACGGCTGTTGCGGCACGCGCTCGACAAAGGCGTCGACTTCTTCGACACCGCCGCGCTTTACGGTTTCGGCGCCAATGAGGAATTGCTGGGGCGTACGCTGATGGATCGGCGTGGTGATTTCGTGCTGGCCAGCAAATGCGTCTTGGGCGGCAAGGGTGGCCAGCGTGGCCTGGACGGATCACCCGATGCGATCGAGGCAACGCTGGAAGATTCGCTACGCCGCCTGCGCGTCGACCATATCGATCTCTATTATCTGCACCGGCTCGATCCAAATGTGCCGATCGAGGATTCGGTCGGTGCGCTGGCTCGGGCGGTCGACGCCGGCAAGATCGGGGCGATCGGCCTGTCCGAAATGTCGGCTGCGACCTTACGGCGCGCTCATGCGGTCCATCCCATTGCCGCAATGCAGACGGAATATTCCCCCTGGACCCGTAATGCCGAAGTGGCCGTGCTCGATGCCTGTGTCGCACTTGGCGTCGGCTTCGTGGCCTTTTCCCCTTTGGCGCGCGGCGTGCTTGCTGGCAGCGTCGGTCCCGATGGCGTGGATGAAGCGGATATCCGGCACGCCATGCCCCGCTTCCAACCCCCGCATCTCGACCATAATCTGGGCCTGGCAGTTCGGTTTCGCACAATCGCGCAAGCGGCGGGGTGCACCATGGCGCAACTCAGCCTGGCCTGGGTCCTGTCCCGCCGCCCGAACATCGTGGCGATCCCCGGCACGACCAGCACCGCGCATCTTGATGAGGACCTGGCGACGCTGACGCTGGATATCCCCACCGACGCGCTGGCGGCGGTCGATGCACTGTTTACGTTCGAAGCGGTTTCGGGTCCTCGCTACGCCAAGGGCCCCCAGGCACAGATCGACACGGAAACCTGGGATGGTGAACCATTGGAGTGACAGGATCGCCCAGCGACTGACCCGTCAGCGCGAAGGGACCGCCGTCTGATTGGCAAATTCCCGGATCGTGTGGGTAAAACGGCGCAACCCTTCGCTATCCTGGATTCTTCCACGTCCGGCCGGATCGGCGATGAGGCCGACGCGCCGCCGTTGGTCGAAACCCGCCAGTGCCGGCATCGCCATGCCCGCCTGTGCAAAGCAGCGTGGCATGACGGTGATGCCAAGGCCTGCCTTGACGAAGGCGACCGCGCGCGCATCGTCGGCGGTGCGCGCCGCAAAGAAGGGGCGCACGCCCCGCCGAGTGAAGAATCGGCTGACCTGGGGCAGCGCTTCGCAGTTGCGCCTTACGATCATTTCTGCGGCGGCAACCTGCTCGGCGTCCAATGTCGCATGAGCCGCAAGTGGATGGTCGGCCGCCATTGCAAGCGCGTAGCCTTCCTCAAACAGCATGTCGGCCTCATCCGCTGTGCTATCGAGAACGCCTAGCGCAACGTCGATCCGCCCGCGTTCCAGCCGGGGCATCAGGTCGCGCATCCGCCCTTCGACGATCTCGATGCGTTCACCGGCAACCGAACAGGCGGCACGGGTAGCCGCCTCCACCCAAGGCCCCGGCAGGGTCGACACCAGGCCGATCCGTACCAGCTTGCCGGGCTGTTCAATTGCCATCGCCTGCGCTGCGCGGGAAAATTCGGCCTCGATGCGTCTTGCATGAACCGCAAAGGCGGCGCCCGCGCTGGTCAGTTCGACGCGGCGGTTTGTACGATGAAACAGGACGTGTCCGACCAGCGATTCCAGCTTGGCGATCCCCACCGACAAGGTCGGCTGCGACACGCGGCATTGCTGCGCCGCGCGGGAGAAATTGCCATGATCCATCACCGCCAGAAAATAGTGGATCAGATAGCGTTCGATCATAGACGTCATCTATGCTGTGCATATGGCGCGGTCAATTTCTCAGCGGGATCGCCAGATGCTATGTCGGCGTTCAAAGCAGATACCAAGGAGAGGCCCGTGACGCCCGATTTCGATTTTGCGCTTGGCGACAATGCCGACATGATCCGCGACACCACGGCGCGTTTCGCCGCTGACAAGATCGCACCGCTCGCCGCGCGCATCGACGCAGAAGACTGGTTTCCCCGCGACGACCTCTGGCCCGCAATGGGGGAACTGGGCCTGCATGGCATTACGGTCGAGGAAGAATGGGGTGGCCTTGGCCTTGGTTATCTGGAGCATGTCATCGCCTGCGAGGAAGTGAGCCGCGCATCGGCCTCCATCGGCCTTAGCTATGGCGCTCATTCCAACCTTTGCGTCAACCAGATCCGCCGCTGGGGCAATGACGATCAAAAGGCCAAATATCTGCCAAAGCTGATCTCTGGCGAGCATGTCGGCAGCCTCGCCATGTCGGAGGCCGGCGCCGGGTCCGACGTCGTCTCCATGAAGCTCAAGGCGCGCGAAACCGACAGCGGCTATATTCTGGACGGCACGAAATATTGGATCACCAATGCCCCCTATGCCGATACGCTGGTCGTCTATGCCAAGACAGGCGAAGGCAGCCGCGGCATCACCGCCTTCCTGATCGAAAAGGGCATGCCCGGCTTTTCGATCGGGCAGAAAATCGACAAGGTCGGCATGCGCGGTTCGCCCACAGCCGAACTGGTGTTCGACGGCTGTGAAGTGCCCCGCGACAATATCATGGGTCCGCTCAATGGTGGCGTAGGCGTGCTGATGAGCGGCCTCGACTATGAGCGCGCGGTGCTGGCAGGCATTCAGCTTGGCATCATGCAGGCCTGTCTCGACACGGTCATCCCCTATGTTCGCGAACGCAAGCAGTTCGGGCAGCCGATCGGGAGCTTCCAGCTGATGCAGGCCAAGGTCGCGGACATGTATGTCGCGCTCAATTCCGCTCGCGCCTATGTCTACGCCGTCGCTCGGAGCTGTGACGCTGGCAAGACCACGCGCTTTGACGCGGCGGGCGCAATCCTGCTTGCCAGCGAAAATGCGGTTCGTGTCGCGCTCGAAGCGGTGCAGGCGCTGGGCGGCGCGGGCTATACGAAAGACTGGCCGGTCGAACGCTATATGCGCGACGCAAAGCTGCTGGATATCGGCGCTGGCACCAATGAAGTGCGCCGCATGCTGATCGGTCGCGAACTGATCGGCAACGGCCAATGAGCGGCCCCGTCATCGAAACTGCGCTATCGCCCGATAGCGCTGGCTTTGCCGACAATGCCGCGCACAACCGCGCGCTTGCCGATCAGTTGCGCGCGGATGTGGCCGCAGCCGCGATGGGCGGGGGCCAGGCGGCGCGGGACAAGCATGTTAGCCGCGGCAAGCTTTTGCCCCGCGACCGGGTGGAAAATCTCCTCGACGCGGGCAGCCCCTTCCTCGAAATCGGCCAGCTTGCCGCCAATGGCCTTTACGGCGGCGACGTCGCCGGGGCTGGCATCGTCGCGGGTATCGGCCGGGTCCATGGCCGGCAGGTGATGATCGCCGCCAATGACGCGACGGTGAAGGGCGGCACCTATTTCCCGATGACGGTGAAGAAACATTTGCGCGCGCAGGAAATCGCGCTCGAAAACAATCTTCCCTGTATCTATCTGGTCGACAGTGGCGGCGCCAACCTGCCGCACCAGGCGGAGGTGTTTCCCGACCGCGATCATTTCGGCCGCATCTTCTACAATCAGGCGCAAATGTCGGCGCGCGGCATCCCGCAGATCGCCTGCGTCATGGGCAGTTGCACCGCCGGCGGCGCCTATGTGCCGGCCATGTGCGACGAAAGCGTCATCGTCCGCAATCAGGGCACGATCTTTCTGGCTGGCCCGCCGCTTGTGCAGGCGGCGACTGGTGAAGTCATCAGTGCCGAGGATCTGGGCGGCGGCGACCTCCACGGCCGCAAGTCCGGCGTCGTCGATCATGTGGCCGACGATGACGATCATGCGCTCAGCATCGTGCGCGATATCGTATCGACTCTGGCTCCGCAGCCGACGCCGGCGGTCAACCTGCGCGATCCGGTGCCGCCGCTCCATGATCCCGCCGAGCTTTACGGCATCGTGCCGCAGGATGTGCGCGCGCCTTATGATGTCCGCGAAGTCATCGCTCGCATCGTGGACGGCAGCGAATTTCATGAGTTCAAGGCGCTGTACGGCACCACCCTGGTGTGCGGTTTTGCCCATATCTGGGGCATGCCGGTCGCGATTCTTGCCAATAATGGCGTGCTGTTCAGCGAAAGCGCGGTCAAGGGCGCGCATTTCATCGAACTGGCCTGTCAGCGCCGCATCCCGCTGTTGTTCCTCCAGAATATCTCGGGGTTCATGGTCGGCGGCCGCTACGAAGCCGAAGGGATCGCCAAACATGGCGCCAAGCTCGTCACCGCCGTCGCCACCGCCAGCGTGCCCAAGATCACCGTGTTGATCGGCGGCAGTTTCGGCGCGGGCAATTACGGCATGTGCGGCCGCGCCTATGGGCCACGCTTCCTCTTCACCTGGCCCAATAGCCGGATTTCCGTGATGGGTGGGGAGCAGGCGGCATCGGTGCTGGCCACCGTTCACCGCGACGCGGGACGCTGGACGCCGCAAGAAGCCGAAGCCTTCAAGGACCCGGTCCGGCGCAAATATGAGGATGAAGGCAATCCCTGGTATGCCACAGCGCGGCTGTGGGATGACGGAATCATCGATCCCGCCCAGACGCGCGATGTCCTTGGCCTTGCCTTTGCCGCCACGCTCAACGCTCCCATGGCCGAACGCCCTTCGTTCGGCGTTTTCCGGATGTAATGGCCATGATCCGCACTCTCCTCATCGCCAATCGCGGCGAGATCGCCTGCCGCATTATCCGCACCGCGCGTCGGCTCGGCATTCGCACCATCGCCGTCTATTCCGACGCGGATGCCCAGGCGCTCCATGTTGCAATGGCGGACGAGGCCATTCGCATCGGCCCCGCGCCGGTACGCGAAAGCTATTTGCTGGGTGATCGCATCATCGCGGCTGCGCGCGACGCTGGCGCGGATGCGATCCATCCGGGTTACGGTTTCCTGTCGGAAAATGCGGCCTTCGCGCAGGCCGTGATGGACGCAGGCCTTGTCTGGATTGGCCCCGACCCGTCCAGCATCACCGCCATGGGCCTCAAAGACGCGGCCAAGGCGTTGATGGCCGATGCGGGCGTACCCGTGACGCCAGGATATCTGGGGGAGGATCAGAATCCTGCGCATCTGGCGAAGGAAGCCGCGCAAATCGGCTATCCCGTGCTGATCAAGGCGGTGGCCGGCGGCGGGGGCAAGGGGATGCGGCTGGTCGAGCGGGCCGAGGAGTTTGCCGATGCGCTGCTGTCCTGCCAGCGCGAAGCGGCGTCTTCGTTCGGCAATGACCATGTTCTCATTGAAAAATATATTCAGCGCCCCCGTCATATAGAGGTGCAGATATTCGGCGATCGCCACGGCAATATCGTCCATCTGTTCGAACGCGATTGCTCGCTTCAGCGCCGCCACCAGAAGGTGATAGAGGAAGCACCCGCGCCCGGCATGGACCCCGATACGCGGGAAGCCCTGTGCGCCGCTGCCGTTCGCGCGGCCAAGGCGGTCGATTATGTGGGCGCCGGCACCATCGAATTCATCGCCGACGCATCCGAAGGACTGCGCGCGGACCGTATCTGGTTCATGGAAATGAACACCCGGCTTCAGGTCGAACATCCTGTGACCGAAGCCATTACCGGCCAGGATCTGGTCGAATGGCAATTGCGCGTGGCGTCGGGCGAGCCGTTGCCGCGCTCGCAGGATCAACTGTGCATATCCGGCTGGGCGATGGAAGCGCGCCTTTATGCCGAAGACCCCGCCAAGGGCTTCCTGCCCTCCATCGGCCGCCTCGATGCTTTCGACCTCGGCGATAGCGTCCGTGTAGACACCGGCGTGGTTCAGGGCGCCACCATATCCCCCTTTTATGATCCCATGATCGCCAAGATGATCGCGCATGGCGACACCCGCGACGTGGCGCGCGTCGCCTTGGCCGATGCGCTCGACCGGTCTGTGGTCTGGCCGCTCCGCACCAATGCGGGCTTCCTGGTCAAGGCGTTGCACAACCCGGACTTTGCCGCAGGGGAGGTCGACACCGGCCTGATCGCGCGGGAAGGCGATGGGCTGATGCCCGCGACCTTGCCGGGCCCTGCTGCCCTGGCGCGTGCGGCTGCATCCGTAGGTGGCGCGGGCGCGCTTGCGGGCTTCCGCCTCAACGCCCCTGCGCGCTGCACCGCCCGCATTCTGGTCGACGGACACAGCGTGGACGCGGAGGTACGGGCATCAGGAACGATGCCAACCCGGACGCCGCTCGCCCGCATTCTGGTCACCGAACAGGGACGCAGCTGGCAGATCACGCCATGGCGCGCTGCCGGCGCAGGCGCGGCAGCCGCGGGTGACGGCGCAATCCTGGCTCCCATGCCAGGCCGTATCATCGCCGTTGATGTGGCGCGTGGCGACGTTGTGGCGAAGGGCCAGAAACTGGTGACATTGGAAGCGATGAAGATGGAGCACGGCCTCACCGCCCCCTTCGACGGCACGGTGGAAGACATGCCGCATGGGGAAGGCGCGCAGGTGCAGGAAGGAACCTTGCTGGTGCGCATCATGCCTAAGGAGGATGCAGCATGAGCGGCCGCTATTTCGACGATTGGCAGGTGGGGGATCGGATCGAACATCCCATCCGTCGCACCGTGACGGAAACCGACAATCTGCTCTTTTCGACCATGACCCATAATCCGCAGCCGCTGCACATCGACGCGGAAGCGGCGCGGGCAAGCGAATTCGGCCAGATCCTTGTCAACGGCACCTTCACCTTCTCGTTGATGATCGGCCTGTCGGTCGGTGAAACCACGCTCGGCACGCTGGTCGCCAATCTGGGCTATGACAAGCTGGTGATGCCCAAACCCGTCTTCATCGGTGACACGATGCGCGCCACCAGCGAAGTGGTCGAACTGCGCGACAGCAAATCCCGGCCCACCGCGGGACTGGTGACATTTCGTCACGAATTGCTGAACCAACGGGGCGACATTGTGTGCCAATGCCTGCGCACTGCCCTGTTGCAAAGGCGGCCGGCATGAGGCTGCGGTCGCTGCTATTCGTGCCGGGCGATCGGCCCGAACGATTCGACAAGGCGGCATCCAGCGGCGCCGACGCGATCATCCTCGATCTGGAGGATAGCGTTGCACCCGGCGCGAAGGACAGGGCGCGCGCGGCAGTCGGTGAGTATCTGGCGACCCAAGCCTCTGTGCTGCGCCTCGTTCGCATCAATCCTGTAGATAGTGGCATGCTGACGGATGATCTCACTTGTGCGGAGGGCTGCGACGCGATCATGCTCCCCAAAAGCGAAAGCGCAGAAACGGTCGGGGTTCTGGCCGCGCGCTTGGCGCCAGACGTCAAAATTCTGCCAATCGCGACGGAAACGCCGCGCGCCATATTTGGCCTTGGCAGCTATGGCGAGGTGGCCGATCGCCTATGCGGCCTTACCTGGGGCGCAGAAGATTTGCCCGCCGCAATCGGCGCGGCCAGCAGTCGGCGCGAGGACGGTAGTTATACCAGCCCTTATGAAATGGCGCGTAATCTGACCTTATTTGGTGCGCATGCGGCGGGCGTTGCCGCGATCGAAACCGTTTACCCCGCGATTCCCGATGAGGCGGGCCTCGCGGCCTATGCAGCGCGCGGCGCCCATGACGGCTTTACCGGGATGATGGCTTTGCATCCCACTCAAGTGCTCACTATCAACCAGGCCTTCACCCCGACCGCAGAACAGATAGGCCATGCGCAATCAGTTGTTGAGGCGTTCGCCCAAGCGCCCGGCGCAGGGGTCCTCATGCTGGACGGCCGCATGATCGATGCGCCGCATCTTATTCAAGCTCGGAAGGTCCTTGCACGCGCCAGCCTTGATTGACCCGGCTTAGTTTGTGCTTTGGCCGTTGATGAACGTACGCTTCGCCGTCCGGCGGCCGGTGTCGCCTCAATCCATTCGGCGCCATCGGTGATCGATCGCCAGATAGCCCGGTTCAAAGCCGGCCGCACGCGCAAGCGCATTCCAGTCCCGCACCTGAACCTCTCGTCCGCGAACCGTCAACAGTTCCTGCTGACGAAGCGCGCGCATGATCCGGTTCATGTGCACGGGCGTCATGCCCAGTGCGTCGGCCAATTGCGACTGAATGACGGGAAGCTCAAAAGCCGTCCGGCTTCCCAGCCCTGCCGTTTCCATCCGCAAACCCAGTTCACAGAAGAGATGCGCCGTCCGCGTCAGCGCGTCACGCCTTCCGATATTGACGACCCATTGCGACAGGATGGACGCATCCGCGACGCAATCTCGCCAGCAGGCTTCGGCGATGCCAGGATAGGCGCGAACAATTTCCAGCATCTTGCGATGCGGAACTTTCAGGATCACAAGGCGGCTGGACAGGGCCTGCAACGCCCATTCGACCTTGGGCAGCATCAGCGAATAAAGATCGCACATATCGCCCGGAATATAGACCGCCGTGATCTGCCGCGTCCCGTCAGGCAGTTGGCCGAAACGCGCCGCCATGCCCGACACGATAAGGCAGCAGAAATCCGTCAATTCCCCGGGGCGCACAATATCCCGGTGGGGAGCAAATTCAGCCTTCTGCCCGTCGAGATCCAACAGGATGTGCCGCTCGTCTTCGCTCAGATGAGAGCGCTCGCTCAATTTGCGAACAAATGGCTGTAGGGCGGGATGGCGGGACATGGACGTGGCTCCGGGGCTGCTGTTACCGCTGGGGCGACATCGCTGCAAACGTGACCAACATAGCAGGGCTAGCGTGCAAAATGGATGCAGTCGCCAAAATGCACGACCTTCAGCAAGGTTCCGTTCGCGTCCGTTATTTCCACACGATGAGTCAGGTTGATTGGATGGCCGTGGCGGACATGCTCGGCAATGACATCCCGTGCGTTGCGGACGGCTTCCCGCTCCGCCATTGCCAGATCGACAAATTCCTGTCCTTCTTCGTCCAGGACATCATTATCGTTGAAAAGATGGAGGTGATAGACAGGCATGCCTATCCCCGATGAGCGCGATGAGAGCGCATTCCAGATGGCCTAGACATGAGTCCGCTCACGCCCTTCAAGAAACGCCTTCACGGCACCCAGATTGTGACCAACCCGCTCGACTGCCTCTTCCAGCGCATGTCTGTCTGTCCCCAGGCGTTGCGTCCAATAACGTGCTTCTGCCGCGCGATCACAATGGACTTGCTTCAAATCCTGTGGCGTCGGAAGCGGGTTTGATCTGCCTTCGAATATCGAGCCCATGAACTTTAGTCCCAGCTTGCCAGTGACGTGGGTCGTCTCTCTGCCCGGAAAAAAGCGCTTCTTCGATCAAAGTTGTTCCGCTGGTTTTCTAACATGAGTGGGCGAACGCGCGGTTTTGAGCGAAAGCGAGGGCAAGCAGTTCGACGAAAAAGCGATCATATTTTCCTGCGAAATGAAACTTATGTGAATCCCACTGCGACAGCATCTGCATAGATTGGCTTTCCGGGGGGCTTTTTGAGGGGAAGCCCATGTTGAGCCAGATCGCAGCGAGCGACGATCTCGTCTTCTTTCGTCCGCATCAGTTTTTGGTGCGGGACAATGAGCGGCCAGAGGCTCTATACGATATTCTGGAAGGCTGGGCCTGTCGTCACCGTTTGCTGCCCGATGGACGCCGGCAGATTACGGCCCTCTATCTGCCCGGCGACCTTTGCGATCCGCTCTGGTCGCTGTCGCCTTATAGCCATGACGCGGTGGTGGCATTGACCAATGTCCGCGCGGTGCGGCGGCCATTGAACGAAGCGGCAGGGTCTGATCGGGGCAAAGCCACTGCGCTGCGGCTGGTGGAATCCGTGGAAAGACAGTCCAACTGGCTGGTCAGTTTGGGGCGAAAGACGGCGATGGAGCGCCTCGCGCAGCTGCTGTTGGAGTTGTTTGAGCGGATGCGCCGGGCGGGGCTTGCCTATGGCCAGCAATGCGCGCTTCCGTTGACGCAGACCGACATCGCCGATGCGACGGGCCTTACTGCGGTGCATGTCAACCGTACGCTTCAGGCCATGCGCGCGAAGGGCGTGCTGGACCTTCATTCCAAATGGCTCCGCATTCCGGACCTAAGTGCGTTGCGCGATCTAGCGGCGCTGGGGCATCAAGATAGTTTGTGAGGTCCGAAAGGCGTTTGGCCTAGAATTACAGGGTTGCGATCAACGCGTGCATCTCGGTTTCAAGCGTGAGTTCAGCAGCGCCGCTAATCAGCCAACATTCGCCGGCGCGCCAGGCTTTGCCGTCGATCACGCCCGAGCCGGAAATTGGCGTGAACCAAGCCTGATCCTGTTCCAGCACGATGGTGTCGCCGGCCTTGCCCATCCTGCTTTCCACATGAAATGGCGCGAGAGGGCGCTCGACAAGCAACATGTCCTCGGTCCGCTTCACCTGCTGGCCCTGTAACGGGTAGGGCTTCGGACGGCTGACGGCAACGCCCTCGTCCAGATGCAAGGGCCTTGGCCGGCCATAATCATAGAGGCGGTAGGTGATGTCGCTATTTTGCTGGATTTCCACCAACGTGATGCCGCCGCCGATCGCATGGATGGTGCCGGCCGGGATATAGTAGAAACTGCCGGGCTGCACCGGTTTCCAGTCGATCAGGTCCTCAATCGACCCGTCTAGGGCGGCAACGCGCAAGGCTTCGGGGCTCAAGGGGCGAACCAGTCCTATGCCCAGCCGCGCATCGCCTTGCGTATCGAGCACATACCAGCATTCGGATTTCCCGCTCGGGTGGTTTTGCGCCCGCGCTTGCTCATCATCAGGATGAACCTGGATCGAAAGCCGCTCGCTGGTGAAGAGATATTTGACCAGCAGCGGCTGGACGCAATCGTCCGGGCCAGTGAACCATATCTCGCCAATGCGCCGACCGTCCGCGACACCATAGCAGGCAGGAATATCCGTCCGGCCCCACGGCTTCTCAACCGGATGAGGGTTCAGGCGATGGGATGTCACGCAAAAGCCCCTTTTTTTGCCATCATGGCCATGGCGATGGTCCCCATAGGCCCCGCCTGATGCCCAAGCCCCGGTGCGACGATATAGGGCCCGCCGGCCGGAAGAGCCATATAATCGTTCAGGCTAATGCGCAGTTGTTGTTCGATCCGTCCAAGCAAATGAGGCTGCCCCGTCAGCACGCCGCCGCCCATGGCTATGCGCAAGGGCCCGGTCGTACACACCAGCGCATGGGCCATCTTTGCCAGGCAATCGACAATAGGGTCCCACACCGGGTCATCGGGCGCTATGGTTTGGGGCTGACGACCCTGAAGCCGGCCGAGGAGAGCGGGGCCGGACGCGAGACCTTCAACGCAATCGTCATGATAGCGGCAAATGCTGGTAAAATCATCGCCGGTCATGCGTGGTACGCGGATATGACCGATCTCGCTATGGCCGATTCCGCGCGTGGGCCTGCCATGGACGATCAGGCCGACGCCAATGCCGGTGCCGACAGTGACATAGGCGAAATCCTGAAGGCCAAGGCCGCTGCCCCAGCATATTTCTGCCATGGCCGCGCCATTGACGTCCGTGTCGAAGGCGAATGGAACAGTGAAGGGTCTCGCCAGCGCGGCCACAAGGTTGGTGCCTGGCCAGCCCCGCTTCGGGGTCGTCAAAACGCGCCCATAGGCAGGTGAGGTCGGATTGATGTCGATCGGTCCAAAGGCCGCTATGCCCAAGGCTGCGAAGTCGCGTTCATCTTTCCATTCCTGAAGTATGGCGGCAATTACCGGCAACGTCTCATCCGGTTGCCCAGTGGGAATGGTACGTTGGTCCACTATGTCATCTGCTCTCGTCGCCAGGGTGCAGATGCATTTGGTGCCGCCCAGTTCGACCCCGGCATAACGCGACGTGTGGACAGAAGATCGGGCGCCGTCTGCTATTGGCATGACTTACCGAACCCCAGTGGGGCCATCGGTGGCAGTAGCGGCCCGAACGTTTGGCATAGGATCACCAATGAACCCTAGAGCATATGATCCGGCACGCGCAACCGGCTGGAACGGCGGGCCGATCCACGGCCCGCATTCATGTCCCGGCTGTTGGCTCACCCATCTTGGATGGCTGAAACTTAATCCCGCCCAAGTTGGCTTTTCAAAGCATCAATCTGTTTCGAGGCATCCGCCTTGCTGAGCGAAGCGGCAGGTGGCTCGACCCCGGCCTCCTCGCAGAGTGTCGTCAGATAGGATGCCTGCGCGCCCGTCATTGGGTCGTCGCCTGATACCCAGTTGTCGGGATCCTTTTCGGCATTCGAGCCGGGATGTTCGTCCAGCTTTGGATTTTCGACGGGTTCAGTCATGATTGCGTCTCCTGCGTTCGCATTATGTTCTGGCTGAACGCTGCGGGGGATTGCCCGTTCCCTTGACTATCCACTCAACTCCCATTGCCCCGTCATGTTTGTAGCCGATAAAGCCCTCGCTAAGCCATTTCGGTCTCCGCCACAGGCTCGTCCGGATCGCGTCCCTGCTGTCGATCCATGGCGCGCATGATCGGCGTGACGGTCAGGCCGTGCAACAGGATGGAAAGCAGGACGACCAGGCTGACGATAGCCCATAGCCGTTCGCCCGATCCAAATCCCCCAGCGTTGACGGCGTAAGCGAGATAATAAAAGGATCCCACGCCCCTGATCCCGAAAAAGGCCAAGGTCATTTTCTCGCTTCGGTCGGCAGGCATGCCGATCAGGCCGATAAGGCCGGCGATCGGGCGCACCAGCAGGATGATCGCGACTGCGGCCAGCAGGTCGACCCAGCGGAGCGGCGTCAGCACTCCGCTGACCAGCGCGCCGCCGAACAGGATGAGCAGCACCATCATGGCCAGCCGCTCTACCTGTTCGGTGAGGGCATGCATTTCGCGCTGGAAATCATGGTCGCGATGGGACCGGCGCAGGGTCAGCGCGGTGACGAATACAGCCAAGAAGCCATAGCTGTCGACCATTTCGGCGGCACCATAGGATATGAGTGTCGCGGCGAGCGCAATCAGCCCGTCGCCGGTCTGCGCCAGCCGATTTTTCGCGGGCACATGGAAGGTCAGCCAACCGAATATCCGCCCGATGATCCAGCCGGCGATCAGCCCGACGCTGATTTCCCAGAGGACGTCATGGAGCACCCAGTTGCGGAACCAAGGCTCCCTGGAACCGGCAGCGGCAGCGGCCAAGGCAATGGCGAGATTAACGAAAGGAAAGGCCAGGCCATCGTTCAGTCCGGCTTCCGACGTCAGGCCGAAGCGGACATCATCCTCTTTGCCGCTTTTGGGTGGTCCTACCTGAACATCGGCCGCCAGCACGGGATCGGTCGGCGCGAGGCAAGCGCCAAGCAACAGCGCCACGGGCAGGGACAGGCCCAGCGCGTAGATGCCGATCAGCGTGATGGCGGCGATGGAAAGCGGCATGGTGATACCCAGCAACCGCCAGGTGACATTCCAGCGACGCCAGCTGAAAAGCCGGTCCAGTTTCAGTCCCGCGCCCATCAGCGCGATGATGACGACGAATTCGGTCAGCCTCTCTGCGATATCGGGCAGGATCGTCGGCAACGGTCGGAAGGTGATGGCCGGGATCAGGAAAATGGCGGCGCCCGCGCCCATGCAGATGATGGGAAGCGACAGCGGCAGCCGCTTCAACGCCAGAGGCAACCACGCCACCAATGTTATCAATATGCCGACACCGGTGAGCCACAGGATATAGGGTTCGGGGGAGGAAAGGCCGGGCATAGCCCTTAAACCCTAAACCGCCGCCATAAGTTCATGGGCAATCAGGCCGCGGGCGTCGGCGCCTCGATCATGTCACGGATTTTGGCGGACAGGACGTCAATCGCGAAGGGCTTGGCGATCATCTCCATGCCTTGCCCAAGAAATTCGCTGCGTACGGTCGCGCGTTCGGCATAGCCGGTGATGAACAGGATGCGCAGGTCGGGGCGGTCAGCCCGCAGGATATCGGCAAGTTGGCGACCGTTCATGCCGGGCAGCCCCACATCGCTGATGAGCAGGTCCATACGCGGCATGGCCTGCGCCAGCGTGATGGCGGTTTGAGCATCGGGCGCCTGCCACACGGCATAGCCCAGATCATCGAGCACGTCGCAGACCAGCAGCCGGACCGAAGGATCATCTTCGACCAGCAGCACGCATTCGCCTGGTTCGGCTACACGCACTTCGACGGCCTGATCGGCTTTATCCTCTATTTCGCCTACATGGCGGGGTAAGAGGAGGCGGATCGTGGTGCCCTGTTCAGGAGCGGAGCAGATGCGAACATGGCCGCCCGACTGACGCGCGAAACCATAGACCATCGACAGGCCAAGGCCGGTTCCCGCGCCGATTGGCTTGGTGGTGAAGAACGGATCGAACGCCTTGGCAAGCACATCCTTGCTCATGCCCATGCCGGTGTCGGATACGCTGATTTCCACGAAATCACCGCCCTCCATGTCGTCGGCTTCGGACATGGTGACGTCGCTCAATGGCGCATTGCGCGCCGCGATCGTCAGCGTGCCGCCATGGGGCATGGCGTCGCGCGCATTGATGGCAAGGTTCAGCAGCGCGCTTTCCAGCTGGTTGTGATCGGTCTTGGCGTGCCAGCTCGCGCCCGCCACATCAACCTCCAGCCGGATATTTTCGTCCATGGTCCGCCGCAGCATCTCTTCCATCCCGGTGACGAGATCGCCGACCGCAACGGCCGTGACATCGAGCGTCTGGCGGCGGGAAAAAGCGAGCAGGCGCTGCGTCAAGGATGCGGCGCGCTGCGCCGACGTCATTGCCGTGTCGATATAGCGCGCGACCCGATCGCTGCGGCCGGCGGCCAGGTGCCGTTGCAGCAGATCAAGAGAACCGATGACGCCCGTCAGCATATTGTTGAAATCATGCGCGATGCCGCCGGTCAGCTGGCCGACGGCTTCCATCTTTTGTGCTTGGCGCAAGGCTTCTTCGGCCGCGAGCAATTGTTGCGACCGCTCCTCGACCCGCTCTTCCAGGCTGGCGTTGAGTTCGGCCAGAGCGACGGTCGTGCGCACCCGTTCGATATGTGCCCAGGATCGTTCCGCCACCGATGCAATCAGCCGCAGTTCCGACGGGGTCCAGTCATGGGGTACGCAATCGTGAATGGCCATCAATGCGGTCAGCCGGCCGCCCTTGATCAGCGGCAGGCAGATCGTCGCGGCAATCCCGATATCCTGGAATGTCCGGGCCTCATGCGCGGGCAGATCGCGCACATTGTCGTTGATGATGAGCGGCAGTCCGGCCTGAAGTCGCTCCAGCGCCATGGCGCCGAAATCCCGCAATCGGTAATGGCCCACGATCGACGGGGAGCCGGCCGCTGCCCAATCACCGCGAATGGTGAAACCATCCCCATCCTCATCCATGTCGGCATAGGCGCAATTCGATACGCCCAGATGAGTGGCGACCATCCGCGTGGTGATGGCCATGACAGCGTCCGCGTCTTGGGCGAGGGTGATTTCCCGGCTGAGATCGTCCAGGAACCGCAGCCGCATCTCGTTGGCCGCCAGGCTTTCTTCCTGTTCGCGCTGCAGGGTGACGTCGGTGTGAATGCCGACCCATTCGCGCAATGTGCCATCGGCATCGAACATCGGCACCGCGCGGATCGAGAAACGTCGCCACTGGCCATCGGCGCATAGAACGCGATGCTCGAAAATGAACATCTTGCGCGCGGCAACCGCTTCGTCCCAGGCGTCGATCGAGGGTTGCGCGTCTTGTGGATGCACCGCATCCGCCCAGCCATAGCCCTGATAGGCCTCCTGGCTTTGCCCGGTCAGCTTGGCCCAGCCGGGCTGGGGCCCGTGCATTTTCCCTTCCGCGCTGTTGGTCCACAAATAGCCGTCGATCGCCGCGACCGCCGCCTCGAACCGCTCGTTGCTGGTCTGAAGCGCGACCTCGCGATCGCGCCGTTCGGTAAGGTCCAGCATCGCGCCTACCATCCGGGTGGCGCGGCCTGAGGCATCCCGGATAATAAATCCCCGATCGAGCACGGGGGCATAGCCGCCATCGGCGCGGGCAAAGCGATATTCGTCCGACCAGTGGATGGCGTTGCTGTCGGTCGCGTCGTGGATGCCTGCGGAAATGCGATCCCGGTCATCGGGATGAATGTGCGCGATCCACCATGCGCCGGTCGGTTCGACCGTGGCCAGGTCAAAGCCATAGGTGCGCTCGATCGCTTCGTTCCACTGGACCTGATCGGTCTGAAGGTCCCAATCCCAGATAGCGTCGTTGGTGGCGCGCCCGGCCAGGCGATAGCGTTCCTCAACACTGCGCAAATCGTCGGCGCGGCGATCGGTCAGTGCGATGATGCGCCGCAGCTCCATCTGCGTCATCGCCTGACGCGCCAGCACAGTGAGCAGGTGCCGCTGCTGCGGCGTGATACCGTCGGGCCGAGGCTGGCGGTCCAGCACGCACAGGGTGCCGATCGGAATGCCCTTGGGCGTGCGGAGCAAGGCTCCGGCATAGAAGCGCAGGCCATTGTCGGCCATCACAAGCGGGTTGGCGGCGACGCGATCATCCAATGTCGTATCGGGAATGACCAGAACATCGTCCTGGGACAGGGCGTGGATGCAGATGGAAAGATCCAGCGGCATGTCCTGGACACCCAGACCAACCTGCGCCTTGAACCATTGCCGGTCGCCAGCGATCAGGTTGATGACTGCGATCGGCACGGCGAACGCATCGGCGGCCAGTTGCACCAGATCGTCGAAATCAGGCTCGGCCGGCGTGCCGATCATGGCATAGCTGTTCAACGCCGCGATACGCTCCGCCTCGCTCCAGGTGGAGGAGGAGGCAGCAGGGGTGCGCGCGGCATCGGTTGTCATATCCCACCCATATCAGTCTTGGGCGAAAAGCAGCATCTAAAATAGCTTGATCTGCCGCAATGTTTTCAAGTCGCCGGGAGGTGGCGCGCCTCAGCCGGCGACAGGGGCGGAGCCGGACGGCTCCAGTATCAATGTGCGCCCCTCGACCCGCCAGGAGGCAAGCTGGGTCAGAAAGTTCATGCCCAATATGTCGACGTCGCCCAGGGCTAGTGAGATGACGGCGTTGAGATTGCGCGCTTCCAGCCCGCCGATGCCGAGGCGTTCGATCGTTCCGGTTTCGACGCGGACGGTGCCATTGGCGGTGCGCATCAGGACGGGGACGATCCCGCTTTGCGAGGTGATGGCGGCTGCGCGGGCGGTATCCTGCGATATCGCCGTCACGGTCGCGCCGCTGTCGATGAGCATGCGACGCGGGACGCCGTTGACGGTCGCTCTCGCCCAGAAATGGCCGTCCGGGGACATGCGGATGCGGACGATGTTTCCCTGCGTTTCCTGATCGGCCAGACCCAGGCGAGACTGGATCTGCGACAGGGCAGGATCGAACGGCGCGCGCTGGGCGAGGATGAGCAGGCCGATGGCGAGCAGGCCAATGGAAAGCAGGGCCCGCAGGATGCGGCCGAGGAAGGGGATGTTGAAGAGGAGGAACAGCACGACCGCTCCGCCCAGCGCATAGGGAAAAAGCCGCTGCCATTCCGGGTTGATCGCGATGTCCATCGACTGCCAAACCAGGGGCGGGGGCTTTCGATCCATGATGCCATGCTGACGAACGCGGACAGCAAAGGCGACAAAAGAGAAATTGCGGCGATAGTTTGTTAGCTAACTACCCTATTATGGAGTAGCATGGTTTTTGTTTGGCGGACGTGAACAAGGCGGCGGTTCGTCCATTGATGCGGTTGGAGCGGGGCGATCAAAGGAGATGCTTCATGCCAGCGAAATCAGCCGCCCAACAAAAAGCCGCCGGCGCAGCGCTTTCGGCCAAGCGTGGCGACACACCCAAAAGCGACCTTCAGGGCGCGTCCCGGTCCATGGTGGAGTCGATGAGCGAGAAGGAATTGGAGGACATGGCCTCGACCAAGCGCAAGGGCAAGCCCGAGCATAAGAGCAAGGATTGAGCCGGCTGCTGCGAGGCCAATGCCGACCCCGCAACGTGTCGCGCCAGGATTTGAACGCCGGGGGCGGAACCCTTTGCCATGCCGGATCATTGCCGTCGCCATGATGATCCCGATGGCTTCGGTTCCGTTCCCGCCCGCTCCCGGCCTAAGGCGCTGACCCATGGCGAAGGGGGGTGGCATTCGCGACAATATCGTTCTCTATGGCGCGCTGGCGGCCAATGTCGGCATCGCCATCGCAAAGTTCGTGGCGGCCGGAATCAGCGGTTCATCGTCCATGCTGACCGAGGGCGTCCATTCGCTGGTCGATTCCGGCAATCAGTTGCTGCTGCTCTATGGCCAACGGCGCGCCGCCAGGGCGCCGGACCGCGCCCATCCCTTCGGCTATGGGCGCGAACTCTATTTCTGGGCCTTCATTGTCGCGATATTGATCTTCGCACTGGGCGCTGGCGTGTCGATCTATGAAGGTGTCGTCCATATCCGCGAGCCCGAGCCGCTGCGCGATCCGACCATCAATTACGTCGTGCTGGGCGTAGCGCTCTTGCTGGAGGGCACGTCCTGGACGATTGCAGTGCGCGAATTTGACGCCAAGCGGGGCGATATGCCCTGGTGGACGGCAGTGCGGCAGTCGAAGGACCCGGCAGGGTTCATCGTCCTGTTCGAAGACAGCGCCGCGCTGCTGGGGCTGGTCGTCGCCGGCATCGGTGTATCGGTCAGCCACTATGTCGGAGACGCGCGCGTCGATGGCGTGGCGTCGATCGTGATCGGCGGCATATTGGCGCTGGTCGCATTGCTGCTCGCGCGCGAGGCCAAGGGGCTGCTGATCGGCGAAAGCGCCGACCCGGCCATAATCGCACAGGTCCGCGCGCTTCTGGAAACCTATGACGCCATCCAGTCCGTCAATCATGTCCGTACGATCCATACCGCGCCCGATTCCGTCTTCGTCGCGATCAGTGCCGACTTTGCCGATGACGTATCGATGGGCGATGGCGAGGTGCTGATCGAAGCGATCGAAACGCGCCTGAAGGCAGCGATGCCGCAACTGTCGTCCATCTACATCAGGCCGGAAAAGGCGCGGGACGCCATGCGCGTGACCGGTTAGGCCAGATAGGCTATTGAGTGGGCCGTGGCATTATCGCGGAGTGGTCCGGCTGTTCCATCAACCGGCGAATGTCGGCCTCCCCTTCATTCGCCATTTCGATGAGCGCGTCGGCGGTGTGCGGATCGGTCGTGGTGATGGCGAGCCGGCGACAGAGTTCGACCCGTCCCCACATGCGCCGCAGCAACTCCGCCTGTTCCATGCCATGCCCCCCAACGCCGGTTCCATGGCTTATCGCGGCTGACGCAAACCGTCCAGTGGGGCGGAGGTATCAGAACGGGATCTCTTCCCCCTGATAGTCGAACAGCTTGCCGCTGTTGGCGGGCTTCAGCGCTTCGATGACGTCGAGCAGCTGCATTGCGGCGCGTTCGGGGTCGAACAGGCGGCCGTCCGGGACATTGGCCTGAAACGGACGGGACAGGTCGGTATCGACGGTGCCGGGATGCAGTGTCACGACGACCGAACGGTCATTGCGGCGCTTTTCCTCGATCGCGAGATTGCGCATCATCATGTTGAGCCCGGCCTTGGACGCGCGATAGCCATGCCATCCGCCCAGCCGATTGTCGCTGATCGACCCCACCCGCGCCGACAGGGCGGCAAAGACGGTGCGCCCGGTGCGCGGCATCAGCGGCAGGACATGCTTGGCGACCAGCATCGGGCCGATGGCGTTGACGGCATAGGTTCGTGCCAGCCATTGCGGGTCGAGATCCCGCAGCGCCTTTTCCGGTCCCCGGTCCCCGTCATGGAGCAGGCCGGTGGCGACCAGAACCAGCGTCGGCGCGGGGCCTGCGGCGATCTGCGCCGCCGCGCCCGCGATGCTGGCTTCGTCGAGCAGGTCGATATGGTTTGCGCCGTCGAAGGAGCGGGCAAAACCATGGATCTGGTCAAAGGCACCTTCCTCCTCCAGCAGCGTGCGGAACGCGCCGCCAATGCCGCCGGACGCGCCGATGATGACCGCCGCGCCGCTCATGACCGGACGAAGCGCCATTGGTCGGCGCTGCTTTCGTCGGCATCGAAGCGATAGCCATCGCTGTCGAAGCCGCGCATTGCGTCGATGTCCGTGACATGATGTTCGCACATCCAGCGCGCCATCATGCCGCGCGCCTTCTTGGCGTGGAAGCTGACGAAGCGCGGGCCGTCGGGGCCGGGCTCGCGAAAATCGACGTCGATGATGCGTATGTCGGGGAGGCGCCCCTTCACCGCGGCGAAATATTCCTGGCTGGCGAGGTTGAGGATCGTACCCGACCCTTCCTCCGCGATTTCGTCGCGCAGATAGTCGGCGATGCGATCGTCCCACCAGTCGGTCAGCGCCTTGTGTCGGGGCGCCCAGCGCGTGCCCATTTCCAGGCGATAGGGGCGGATCGCGTCGAGCGGGCGCAGCAGGCCATAGAGGCCGGACAGGATGCGGACATGATCCTGCGCGAAGGCGATGCCCGCTTCCTCCAGCGTGTCGACTTCGAACCCGGTATAGACGTCGCCGGCAAAGGCGAAAAGGGCGGGGCGCTGCGGCAGGTCGGGAAAGTCGCGAAAGCGGTCGGCGTTGAGCTTGGCCAGTTTGGGCGAGATATGCATGAGTTCGGCCAGTCGCTTCTGGCTCAATCGCGATGCCGATCGGGCGAGCCCTTGCGCTTCGTCCGCAAAATGGGGCTCGGTCGGTTCAATCGGGGGCAGGGTGCGCTCGAAATCGAGCGTCTTGGCGGGGGAGAGCAGCGCGATCATGCGATGGCCGTTACGGCGCGTCGCCGCCCGCGTCAAACGGATCGAAGGGCGCGCAGCCAGTGGCGCGCGCCCCCTTTGCCACCTTACTTCATCGTCGGGATGACGAAGCTCTGGTCGATCACCGCGCCGCCCGAGGGCCAGCGCTGCGTGATCTTCTTGGTACGGGTGTAGAAGCGCACGCCATCTTCGCCATATTGGTCGAGATCGCCAAAGCCCGACCGCTTCCAGCCGCCAAAGCTGTGATAGGCGACCGGCACCGGGATCGGCACGTTGATGCCGACCATGCCGACTTCGACATCGGCGGCGAAGCGGCGGGCATAATCGCCGTTGCGGGTGAAGATGGCGACGCCATTGCCATATTGGTGATTGGTCGGATAGCTGAGCGCTTCCTCGAAGCTTTCGGCGCGCAGGATCTGAAGCACGGGACCGAAGATTTCGTCCTGATAGCTTTTCATCTGCGGCGTCACCCGGTCGATCAGGGTCGGGGCGAGGTAGAAGCCTTCCTCATAGCCCTGAAGCGAGAAGCCGCGCCCGTCGACCACGATTTCCGCGCCTTCGTCCGCCGCCATCTGGATATAGCTTTCGACCCGCGCCTTGTGCTGGGCGGTGACGAGCGGGCCATATTGCGCCTGCGGGTCGCTGGGGATGCCCGGACGCAGCGTTTCGATGGCGGCGACCAGCTTGTCGCGAAACGCCTGCGCGGTCGCCTCGCCGACCGGCGTCACCACCGGCAGCGCCATGCAGCGTTCGCCCGCCGAGCCATAGGCCGCGCCGACGATATCGGCCACCGCCTGGTCCATGTCCGCGTCGGGCAGGATGATGCCGTGATTCTTGGCCCCGCCCATGCACTGGGCGCGCTTGCCGTTGGCGGCGGCGCGCTGATAGACATAATTGGCGATATCGGACGATCCGACGAAGCTTACCGCCTTGATATCGGGATGGTCGAGGATCGCGTCGACCATGACCTTGTCACCATGAACGACGTTGAAAATGCCTTCGGGCAGGCCTGCTTCCAGCGCCAGTTCCGCCAGGCGCACCGGCACCGACGGATCGCGTTCGGATGGTTTGAGGATGAAGGCGTTGCCGCAGGCAATCGCCATCGCGCCCATCCACAGCGGGATCATGGCCGGGAAGTTGAACGGGGTGATGCCCGCGACGATGCCGAGCGGCTGGCGCATCGAATAGACGTCGATGCCCGGACCTGCGCCCTGGGTATAGTCGCCCTTGAGCAGATGCGGGATGCCGCAGGCGAATTCCACGACCTCCAGCCCGCGCTGCACATCGCCCTTGGCGTCGGCAATCACCTTGCCATGTTCGGACGACAGGAGCGCGGCAAGTTCGTCCATATGCGCTTCGATCAGTTCCTTGTAGCGGAACAGCACGCGGGCGCGGCGCTGAGGATTGACGGCGGCCCAGTCGGGCTGCGCCTTTTTCGCGGACTCGATCGCCTGGTCGAGCAGGGCGGCGTCGCCCAGATGGACCTGCGCCTGCACCGCGCCGGTTGAGGGATCGAGCACGTCGGACGCGCGCCCGCCGGTGGACGACGCGGCGGCGCCGTGGATGAAATGGGTGATGGAGCGCATGGCTGTTCCTCTCCTTTGTCTCTCGAGGGAACGATAGACGTTTCCGTTTGGCAGCGATACGGGTATGGCAACACATCAGCTGTGCGGAAATACCCATGCTCAATTCCGATGACCTGCGCCTGTTCCTGGCGGTGATGCGCGAAGGCAATATGCTGGCGGCGGCGCGGCGGGCGGGAATCGACCACAGCACGGTGGCGCGGCGGATCAACGCGCTGGAAACCGTGCTGGCGGCGCGCCTGTTCGATCGGTCGCCGCGCGGGGTCACGCCCACGCCCGCCGCCTTTGCGCTCGTCCCCCATGCCGAGCGGGTGGAAAGCGAATTGCTGGCCGCCGCCGCGAGCGTGGCCGGCCGGGACCGCGACGTGGAAGGGGTGGTGCGGCTCGCCACGCCCGAAGCCTTCGCCGCCTATTTCGCCGCGCCCCATGTCGGCTCCTTGCGCGACGCGCATGGCCGGCTGACGCTGGAGCTGGCGTCCGAAAGCCGCGCCGCCAGCCTGTCCAAGCGCGAGGCGGACATCGCCGTCATGCTGAAGCCGCCGCCGCGCGGGCGGCTGGTGGCGCGCAAGCTGACCGACTATCGGCTGGGGCTCTATGCCTCGCGCGATTATGTCGCCCGCCATGGCCTGCCCGAAAGCCGCGCGGACCTTAGCCGTCATGCCTTCGTGTCCTATATCGAGGAGCTGGCCGGCTTCCCCGAGATGATGGCGCTGGACCAGATCGTGTCGGGCGCGCCGATTGCCTTTCGCGCCAGTTCAAGCGCCGCGCAGCAATCGGCGGTGGCGGCGGGACTGGGCCTGGGTGTGCTGCACCTGTTTGCCGCTGACGCCGACGACCGCCTCGTCCGGTTGCTGCCGGGCGAGGCGGAGGTGTGGCGCAGCTATTGGCTGGTCATCCACGCCGACCTGCAACGCCTGCCGCGCGTGCGGGCGGTGGTCGACTGGCTGGACACCGTCGCCCACGCGATGCGCGAGCGCTTATAGGGCGCGCGGCTATTTGGCGGCAGGCGGGCAGGCAGGGGTTTCGCCGACGCCTTCGGTGAGGACCGAGCGGATGCTGACCGACAGGCCTGCGTTCGCCGACAGACGCAGCGGCGTGCCCACCGCGTCGAAGGTCGCGCCGGCATCCGCAAAGCAGCGCAGGGGGACGATCAGGCTGGATGGCTGGCCAACCGGCAGCGCCGCCACCTTGGCGCTGATGTCGAGGCGCGCGCCGCCTAGGCTCAGCGTGATCGGCGCGCCCTTGGCCGCGTCGACCCGCCAGTCGATGCGCAGGGCGAAGGCGCCGTTCAACTGCCGCGTCATGTCGACGGGCGGGCCGTCGATCGCGATGGCGCCGGGGCCGGTCCAGACGAACTGGCGCGCGTCCTCCTGCGCGGAGACGTCGACGGCGCGGGCCGACACGCTGCTGTCGATGCCGAGCCGCCAGGGATCGACCACCTTGCCGGTGCGCAGGAACAGACTGTCGCTCGCGGCGGGGCCTTGCTTGACCTTCGGGTCTTCGTTGACCGGTCCTTGCGCATGGGGGTGGGCATAGTCGAGGCCATAGCCCATCGGGAAAAGCGGCGCGGCGACGGGGGAGCGCGCGTCCGCGGGCCAGGGGAAGGGGAGGCGGCCGGTGAAGTCGCGCGCGCTCTTGCCATCCTTGCCCGCGACCAGCACGTCGGCGACGCCCTGGCCCTGCGTGCCGGGCAGCCAGGCGGCGACGAAGGCGTCGGCGGCGTTGATCTGCGGCCCCATGAACAACGGGCGGCCCGACAGGAAGACGGCGACGGTCGGGATGCCGCGCGCCTTCATGGCTTTGAGCATGGCCAATTCCTTGTCGCCATTTTTGAACAGCAGATTTTCCGCGTCCCCCTGAAATTCGGCATAGGGCTGCTCGCCAAAGACGATGATGGCGACGTCGGGCCTGTCCTGCGTATCGCCCGCAGCGTCTATGCGCGCGCTGCCGCCAGCGGCGGTGACGGCGTCGACGATCGCCCGGCCGATCGTCTGGCCGCGCGGGAAATCGGCGGCGGTGGTGTCGGTCCCCTGCCAAGTGATGGTCCAGCCGCCCGCCTGCATCGCCATATTGTCGGCGCCGGCGCCAGCCACCAGAACCTTCGCGCCGGGCTTGATCGGCAGGACCGACCCCTCATTCTTGAGCAGCACTAGCGATTTGGCCACGGCTTCACGGGCGATGGCGAGGTGGTCGGGCGCGCCAAGCTGCGCCGGATCGCCGCGTTCGACCTGCGTCTTGCCCATCAGGCCAAGCTTATATTTGACGCGCAAGTTGCGGCGGACGGCATCGTCGAGCCGCGCCTGCGACACCTTGCCCGCGCGCACGTCGCGCACCAGGCTGTCGAACAGGCCCTTCCAGCTGTCGGGCGCCATATAGAGGTCCAGCCCCGCGTTGAGCGCGGCGGCGCAATCGGTGACGGTGCAGCCGGGAATCTGGCCATGGCCGTTCCAGTCGCCCACGATCAGTCCTTCAAACCCCATGCGGCCTTTCAGCACATCGGTCAGCAGGGTCGGATTGCCATGGTTCTTGACGCCGTTCCAGCTGGAGAAACTGGCCATGACGGTCAGCGCGCCCGCGTCGATGGCGGCGGGATAGCCCTGCGCATGGGTGCGGATCAGGTCGGATTCGGAAATCCGGGCGTCGCCCTGGTCCTTACCATTCTTCGTGCCGCCATCGGCCAGAAAATGCTTGGCGGTGGCGGCGACGCGCAGGGACCCGAGCGGTTTGCCTGGCATCAGCTTGCCCTGAAGCCCGTCGACCATGGCGGTGGCATAGGATTTCACGAGGGCGGGATCGGCGGCATAGCCTTCATAGCTGCGGCCCCAGCGCAGATCCTGCGGCACAGCCAGCGTGGGCGCGAAGGTCCATTCGATCCCGGACCCGGCGATTTCGGCGGCGGTCGCCTGGCCGATGCGGTGAATAAGGTCGGGATCATGGGTCGCGCCAAGGCCGATATTGTGCGGAAAGATGGTCGCGCCCGGCACATTGCTGTGGCCATGCACGGCGTCCACGCCAAAGAGGATGGGGACGCTCGCGCCCGCCTTGAGCGAGGCGGCGCGATAGTCGCCGACCATTCTGGCCCAGGTGGCGGCGTCGGCGCGTTCATCGCCATAGGGGCCACTATTGCCGCCGGCGAGGATGGAGCCGAGCGGATAGCGCGCTAGGTCGGCTGGCGTGACGGAACTGATGTCGCCCTGCACCACCTGCCCGACCTTCTGTTCGATGGTCATGCGGGCGAGCAGCGCATCGATCGCCCTTTCGGTGGCGGCGTCGGTGATGGCGGCGGGGCTGTGCGCCTTCGGCCAGGCGGCCGGATTCGCGCGGGCGGCGGCGGCCACCACGGGCGCCTGCTGCGCGGATGCCGCGCCGGTGAGCGCGACGGCGCTGGTGAGGAACAGGGCGGCGAAGCGCATGGACATCCTTCCTGACTTTATCTTGTGAACGTTCTCAATGACGTTCCTGTCATTCTGGCACAGGAAAATCAAGCCTGCCGATCGGCTGCGCCGATGGAAACGCCGCGCAGCATCCAGGCCGCGCCGAGCGCCAGCAGCGCCATGACGGCAAAGAGCGCCGGGAAGCCCAGCACCGGCACGAGGCCCAGCGTGAGGGAAGGCATGATGAGCGAGGGCACCGTGTTGGTAAGATTGAAAAGGCCAAGGTCGCGCCCGCGATAGCGCGCATCGGGCAGGACGCGCAGGGTTTGCGCGCTGTGCAGCGCCAGGAAGATATTGGTCGATACGCCAAAGATCAGAAAGCCCGTGGCGGCTGCCGGACCGCTGTCGGCAAGCGCCATCAGCATTAGCCCGGCCGCGCCCACCACCGCCGAAATTTGCAGCGGTAACGTCGGACGGCGCCTGGCATCAGCGGCATAGCCGGCCGCCAGAGCCGCCGGCGCGGCGAGCAGCAGGACGATCGCGAGCAGCCGGGCGACGCCAGCGTCGCCGAACCCGGCGTCAATGCCGCGCAGCCAGACATAGAGATAGGCAAAGAGCGCGGCTTCGGAAATCTGGATGAGCAGCCGGGCGAACCACATGCGGGTGGCCATTGCGCGCAGCATCGGAATGGGGGCTGCCGCCTGGGCCGGGCTTTGCGTCTCCTGTCCCGGCGCGCGGCCTGCGCCCAAGAGGATGATCGGCGCGATGCAGGCGGCGGTGATGGCGGCGACCCATGTCAGCCGTGCGGACGGATCGGCAAGGCCGGGGATCGTCACCAGCGCGCCGGTCAGCGCGCCGCACGCCGGCGCAAAGGCCAGCAGCCCGCCCAGCAGTCCCTTATGCCGGTCAGGCACGACATCGCCAGCCCAGGCGGCGAGTGGCCCCAGCATCATGTTGAGCGCAACCTGCCATCCGATGATGAGCGTGGTGAGGACGGGCAAGGTGGTGGCATGGGGCACCAGCATCAGCAGCCCGCCCGACAGCAGCAGCCCGGCCAATACCCAGGGACGCCGCGTGCCGCTGCGGTCGCTGGCCCAGCCGAACAGGATGTTGGCAATGCTGGCGGCGATCGCGCCGATGAATGTCGTGACGGCAAGCCAATGGACGCTGGCGGGACCGGCGATCATTTCAATGCGGACGGGCAGCAGGATGGTGAGGAAAGGCGTATAGGCGATCGCCGCGCCCGCCCAGGCCAGAGCGTAAAGCGGCAGAAAGCCCCGGCCGCCGACGCGCAGCGCGCGCTCAGTCACGCGGCGGGGCGGTCGATCCGCGCTCGACGAGGGACATGGGCAGCAGGACCGGCGGCGGGGGGGCAGCGCCATCGCGCTGGGCCTGGATGAGCAGGCGGACTGCGGTCGCGGTGGTTTGCGCGATCGGCTGGTCCACGGCGGTGAGCGGCGGGGTGGTGAAGCGGACGAGCGGGGTATTGTCGAAACTGACGACCGACAGGTCGCGCGGAATGTCCATCCCGGCGTCGCGCGCCGCTTCGATGGTGGCGAGCGCCATCTGGTCATTGCTGGCGATGATGGCAGTGGGCGGTGCTTCGCGACCCAGCAGTGCGCGCGCCGCGCGCGCGCCCGAGGCATAGCTGAAATCCCCCGCTTCCAGCAGCCCGTCGCAGGGGAGGTCCGCTGCGGTCATTTCCGCGCGCCAGCCATCGACGCGCCAGCCCGCCAGCCGATATTCCGCCGGCCCGGCGATAAAGCCGATGCGGCGGTGGCCGAGCGCCAGCAGGTGCCGCGTCGCCAGCCGCGCCGCGCCTTCGTCATCCATCGACACCCGCACGCCGGGGGGACAGGGGCCATCCTCCTCCCCCAGTGCGCCGATGCGGGCATAGGGGACATGGTGGCGGGCGAGGATGCGCAATATTTCCTGATTGTCGCTATGGGGCGGCGTCAGGATCGCGCCGTCGGGCTGAAGCGCGGCGAGCGCGGCGCCCAGTTCGCGCTCCAGATGATCCTCGTGCGTGTCGACCAGTTCGAAGATCAGGCGATAGCCATGCTCCGCGCATTCCAGCATACCGCCGAGCAGCATCTGATCGACCCAGTCGGTGCCCTGCCGCGCGCGCCAGTCGGCGATGGTGCGTTCCCGGTCGTTGAGCGCCAGGATCAGATAGGATCGCGATCCACTCATCCGCTGGGCGGCGATCGAGGGGACATAGCCCAGCCGGTCGATCGACGCCTGCACCCGTTCCCGCATTTCGGGGCGGACATTGGGTTCATTGTTGATGACGCGACTGACCGTCTGCAACGACACCTGGGCGTCGGCAGCAACATGCTTGATCGTGACCGCCAGCCGCCGCCGCGCCATAATGCCCTATCGCCCCCCGTCCGGCGCCTTGGCGCGCGCATCCTTCTGCCACACGCGTACCCAGTCGACCTGCATTATCTTGGGAAAACCGCCGCTGTCGACGCCCCCGTCATTGCGTCCTTCGGGCAAGTGACCGCCAATGGCAAGATTGAGGATCAGGTGGAACGGCCGGTCAAAGGGCGCGCCGGGCGCATCGGAGCCAAGGCTGTGCCATTCATGCGGTGCGCGCCGGGCATAATCGACGCCGTCTACGCGCCAGGTCATGCCATCGGCATCCCATTCAACCTCATAGACATGGAAATCATCGAGCGCGCCGGGGATGGCGGTTTCATCGCCGATATAGCGGTTGCGCGGCGGTTGTCCGCCAAAATGGATGGTGCCGAGCACGCGGTTTTCCGTCCCGCCCGCACAGGTGGGGCAGGGCGTGCCGAGATTGACCGCCTCCATGATATCGATTTCGCCCGATGCCGCCCACGCGCCATAGTCCCAGCCTTCCGGCAGCATCCAGATGGCGGGCCATGTGCCCTGACCCTGTGGCAATTTGGCGCGCACCTGCACCTTGCCATAAAGCCAGCCGGCCTTGCCATCGGTGGACAGGCGCGCGGAGGTGAAAGGCTTTGTGTTGGTCGCCTGCCGCTTTTCCGGCGTGGTGCGCTGGTCGGGCGGAAAGGCGGGGCCGCTATGCGTTTCGCGCCGGGCGATGATCGACAGCAAGCCGCCGGCGACACGATGATTGGCGGGGGAGGGCGTATAGCATTGCCGTTCCTCATTGCCGCCGCCCCAGCAATTGTCGGCAAGGTTCCATTTGGCGGCGTCGAGCGACGCGCCGTCAAATTCGTCCGACCAGACGAGCGACCAGTTGGCCGCGTCCTTTGGCGGTTCGGCGGCGGCGGGGGCGGACGCCAGGGCAGCCAGGAGGAAGAGCGCGCGCTTCATCATGCCGCCGCCACATCCTGCGCGCCGCAATAGCGCGCGACATAGGCGCCATGGTCGGGGAGCGCGGCAACGGTGCGCGACACCTGATCGCGCAGCGTGGTGAGCAGATGCTCCAGTTCCTGCGGGCGCAGCTTTGCGGCGACGGGGTGGTAGCTTTGCGGCCTGATGCCCTGTCCCATCATCACCTGCACCCAGCTGTTTTCCGCGAATAATTCCTCATTCTTGCGAAAGACCCGGCCGGTTTCGCGGAACAGCTCCATCTTGTGCGTCAGGCTGTCGGGCACGGCCATGGACGCGCAGTGCCGCCAGAAGGGCGTGTCGCGGCGGTCGGTCGCCTTGTAATGCAGGATCAGGAAATCGCGTATCTGCTCCATATCCGCCATCTGCTGATCGTTGAATTCGGCAATGTCGCGCGGGCTGATGGCGCCGGCGGGCAGCATGCGCAGGATGCGCAGCACGGCACGCTGAATGAGGTGGATGGAGGTGGATTCAAGCGGTTCCATAAAGCCCCCCGAAAGGCCCACCGCGACGCAGTTGCGATGCCATTGCCGCCGCCGTGCGCCAGTGCGGAAGCGGATGGGGTTGGGCTGCACCAGACGGTCGCCCTCGACCGTGGCGAGCAGCTGATCCTGCGCCGCCTGCGGCTCCATGAAGGCGCTGCAATAGACGATGCCATTGCCCTGGCGATGCTGGAGCGGGATGCGCCATTGCCAGCCCGCGTCATGCGCGATCGCCCGGGTATAGGGTACGGGTGCGCGCACGCTGGCGGTCTGGACCGCGACCGCGCCGTCGCAGGGCAGCCAGTGGGTCCAGTCGTCATAGCCGGCATGAAGCGCCCCTTCGATCAGCAGCGCGCGAAATCCGGTGCAGTCGATGAACAGGTCGCCTTCGATCCGCCGGTCTCCGTCCAGCCGCAACGCCGCGATATCGCCGCTTGCGCCGTCCAGGTCGACCGCGACGATGCGCCCTTCGATCCGGGTCGCGCCGTCGCCTTCGGCCATGGAACGCAGGAACCTGGCATAAAGGCCGGAGTCGAGATGATAGGCGTAGTTCATCCGGTCGTCGGGCAGGTGCGCGAAACGCCCCGCCATCGCCGCCTTCAATTCCAGGCAATATTCGTCATAGGGCGCGTCATGGCCATGCGCCGCGCCATGCATCCAGAAATGCTGAAAGCCCGCCGACCAGTGATCCTTGCCGGTGCCGCCGAAGCTGTGGAAATAGCTTTCGCCCGGCACGCGCCAGTTTTCGAACTGGATGCCCAGCTTAAAGGTCGCCTGGGTCGCGCGCATGAAATCGGCTTCGTCGATGCCCAATATGCGATTATAGGCGACGAGCGGCGGAATGGTGCTTTCGCCCACGCCGATCGTGCCGATCTGTTCGCTTTCAATGAGCGTCACCTGCGCCACCGGACCCAGCGTGCGGGCCAGCGCGGCGGCCGTCATCCAGCCGGCGGTGCCGCCACCGGCGACGATGATGCGGCGGGGGAGGGACGGCTGTGTCATTGCGACAGGCTCCTCAGCAGAAACTGGTGCATGCGGGCGGCGGATTGCGCGTCGAGCGGCGCGAGGACGCCCCGACCCTGCGCGGGAACATGGTCGCGCGCGTCCGCGCCGCCGGAAAAGACATAATGGTCGAACATGGCGCGCCATACGGCGCGTTCATGATCGGGCAGGTCGCGGATCGTCATGATGGCATGGTGCAGCGCATTATTGGGCTGGCCCAGATAGCGCGGGCTGTCGCGCCACCAATAGTTCATCAATATGTTGAAGCGCGCCAGACCTTCGACATGATGATACCAGAGCGACGGGATGAAGAGGGCGTCGCCAGGGTCCAATTCGGCGACCTGAGCATGCTCCAGCGCTTCGCGAAAACGGGGATGGCGGGTGAAGTCGGGCGCGGCGAAATCCACCATGGAAATGGGCCGCCCGGCCGGGGTGATGTCGATCGGGCCGAGATAGAGATTGGCGAACTGGTCGGGCGGGAACAGGGTGAAACGCCGCCGCCCCGCCACCACGCAGGCCAGATTGTCGGGAAAGTCGTTATGCGCCGCGATGCGCGTCGCATTGCCGATCCACAGCGACAGGAGGGGCGCGCGTTCGCCAAGGTTCAGCGGATTATCCTGCGCGACGCCGTCGAAAAACTGATGGACGTCGACGGAGCCCAGATAAACGGTCGGCACCTGGTCGGGCTCCAACCCCTCGGCCTTGTCGAAACCAGCGAAAATGTCGTGCAGGCGGCCCTTGCCCATGCGGAAATTGACGCCCATCGCATCGTCGTAGAACAGACGCCCGCCAATGTCGGGGCCGGCCATCGACACCGTGAAGTCGATCGGGCGGGCCTTGTCTGCCAGATAGGCGCGCACCGCCCGGTCGCCCTTCCGCGCCGCCTGCACCAGCGGCCAGTCGGCAACCAGCCCGCGCACGATGAAGGGCGTTTCTTCGCTGGCGAGCAGCGCGTCGAACGCCGCCGCGTCCGTCACCATCAACTCCCGCACCGGGGGAAGGGTGGCGGGGGCGGGTTCAGCCATGGGCGATCCGGCGGTTCTTGCGGGCGACCAGTTCGCTGAACTGCGCGACGGACGCCACCGCCATGAACAGCGGCATCAGATGCCCCGCGCCATGCAGGTCGGCGAGCGCATCGCCATCGAGCGCCTGCAAACGGTCTTCATTGACGATGTGGAAGCCGACGAGGCTATTGTTCGATCCGTCGATCAGCGGCACGTCGATGGTGAAGGGTTCGAGCAGGTCATGCCGCACGAGGGCGGCAAAAAAGTCCGTGCTGGCGCGATAGGCCGCGTCGAGATCGCCCAGGCGTTGGGCGATGAGTTCCAGATAGGAGCTGGGCTTGCCGGCGGCGTCAAACAGCGCCTCGCCATCCTCGCCGCCGCGCAGAATGCGCGGACTGGCCATGTCGACATGGACCTGACCGCCCGCCTGGCCATCGGCGCTCCGCCCGATCAGGAAGGGCTGCACCGCCTGGGCCAGCGGCTTGTAGCCCGCGTCCCAGTGGCCGTCCTCAAGGAAGAGGTTTTCGCCATGGTCAAATCCGAACAGCGCGACGGCGCTGAAGGCGCCGCTCGCCTGATCGCGGCGGAAGAGGATGGGAAAATGCGCCTGCGCCTGCCGGAATTCGGCGGGCATCAGCAGGCAGGCCATGACAGCATCGCCCAGCTGCGCCGCGCTGTCGGTGCGCACGCGCAGGTCGCGATGGTTGAGGGAGTCGAGAAGCTGATGCTGGCTCATGACGGACGGGACGCTCCAATGCTCGGGCCTGCCCCGATGGCAAGGCCGCGCCGGGCGCAATGTCCGGCGCGGTCTTGTCCCATCAGGCGGGACGGCGATCAAGCCGCGTCAGAAGTTGATGCGAATGCCCGCGCCATAGCGGGCGTAGCCCGGCGAGGCGAAGAAGACATTCTGGTCACTGCGCAGATGGCCGCGACGGCTGGACCCGGTAAGGTTGATCGCCTCGACAAAGGCGGTGTAGCCCTTCTTGAATTCCCAGCTCGCACTGGCGTCGACCTGGCCATAGGCCTCGACATAAAAGGGATTGGGGCCGGTGCCAGACAGGAATTCGTCGCGCCAGTTATAGGCCACACGCGCCTGGATGCCGTTCTTGTCATAGAAAAGGACGGCGTTGGCGCTGTCGGACAGGCCGGTCAGCGCGAATTGCGCGACGCTGGACGGCTGGCTGTTGTCGTAGGTCGCGTCGCCCCTGACGATGGTATAGTTGAGGATGGTGCCAAAGCCCGTGTCCCAGAAATTATGCTGGATCGCGAACTCAAAGCCATAGAGATGGGCGGTCTGGTCCGAGTTGATCGGGGTCGTGACCTGGAAATTGACCGGATTGTCTTCCGGCAGGCCCAGTATCTTACCGGTATAGTTGCCGGTGACAGGGTCGAAGCTCTGGATTTCCACCGACGAAGGATAGTTGGCGAAGATATAGTTGCGGATCGCGGTCGTGCTGGCGCCGGCGCCCAGCGCAGCGACCGCCGCCTGATAGCGTGGACCGTCTGCCGGGTTGGTGAGGCCGAAGGCGTCGGTATCGACCCGCGTGCTGGAAATGAAATTGCTGATCCGCTTGTCGAAGAAGCCGACCGACAGGTAGCTGGCCGGGGCATAATACCATTCGGCCGACAGGTCGATATTCTTGGACTTGTAGGGCAGCAGGCCCGGATTGCCGCGCGCGCCGGTGCCGCCGCCGATGCGGAACAGCTGGTCGAGCGTCTGACCGCCCTGCATCGAGGCATAGTCGGGCCGGGTGATGGTATGGCTGTAGCTGGCGCGCAGCTTCACATTGTCGATCGGTTCGAAATCGACGTCGAAGGCGGGCAGCCAATTGTCGTAATCGCCCCGGAAGGTGGTGAAATCGCTGCCGCCGCCAAAGACCAGATTGAATTCGTTGATCGAAACCCATTCGGTCGCCGTCGGCACCGGCACCAGCGCCGACGATTTGATCTTGGTCTTTTCATAGCGCAGGCCAGCGCGGAAATGCGCCGGGCGATTGGCGACGTCGAATTCGAAATTGCCCTGAATATAGGGGGCGACGGTGCGTTCGCGAATGCGGCGGTCGACGGTGAAGGTGGAGAGGCAATTGCCGTCGCCGCCGCAGATGCCGTTCAGATCGTCGAGGAACGACACCATTTTTTCGAAATTGAAGGTGTAGAATTGCTGGATCATTGCCGGGTCGCCAGCGCCCGACACGCCCTTGAACTTGTCGGGGATGCTGGTCAACGTGAACAGGTCATCGGGCATTTGTTCTTTGGTGGTGGAACCCGCCCAGGTGTCGTTCTGGATATAGCCATAGGCGGAACGCACCTTGTTCTCGATATAGGTCACGCCGAAATCGAGGCTGTCGAGGATCGAGTTATCAAAATCATAGCTGCCGCGTAGCTGCGCTTCGTTGATGCGATCCTTGAAATAGGCGTTGCGGAACGCATTGCCGGTCGCCTGGATATTGCCGGCGTCCAGCGGGTCGATACCGTCATGCATGGTGACGGAAATGACCGGCAGGTCCTTGGTATAATCGACCGTCTGGCTGGCTACGCCGAAAATGGCGGTGCCGACAGAGGTGCTGGTGCCATAGGGATTGTTCGCGCCGGACTCCGCAGTCGAATGATGCGCGTCCAGTTCCAGCCGCAAGCCGCCGGGGCCATCCCAGGCGATATTGCCGCCCAGCGACTTGTTTTCGGACCGGTTTTCGGTCAGCGATCCCGAATAGGAGAGGTCCTTGCCTTCGTTGACGCCGAAGCGTTCGGTGTAGAAGTTCGGACCCGCGACCGGACCGTCGGTCCAGCTGCTCGACACATCATTGAAGTTGAACCAGATGCCGACGTTGGAATTACGCACCTGAACAGTGTTGCGCGAATAGGTATAGTCGATCGTCGCGGTCAGATTTTCCGCCGGGCGGACCTGAAGCACGACCTGCCCGTTCAGACGCTCGCGGCTGATGTCATTGAGGTCGTAGCTGGCATTTTGCTGGACCTGATAGACGTCGTTGGGGCCGGGACGATTTTCGATATTGGCGAAGCGCGGATCGCCCTCCATCGGCAGCGAGCCCCAGTTATTTTCAGACCCCAGATAGCCGTCGCGCCAGCCGACATTGGCCTGGTTCACGCTTGCCTTGCGCTTCTGCCACGAACCCGTGACGGCGATGCCGAACAGGCCATCGGCAAAGGTATCGGAAATGATGCCGGACACTTCAGGCGTGATCGGGTCGCTGTCGTTGCGCGAGCTGTCGTAGACGCCCTTGACCGCGAAACTGCCGCGAAGGCCGGGACGATCGAGCGGGCGGGGGGTCTTGATGTTGATGGTCGAGCCGATGCCGCCGGTGGGGAGCGTTGCGCGGCCCGACTTGTAGACTTCGACGCCCGCGACGCCTTCCGACGCCAGATTGGCGAAATCGAAGGAACGGCTGGCGGGCGCGCTGGCGCCGTCGCCCAGGCTGGATGTCGGCATCTGGCGGCCGTTCAGCAGCACCAGGTTGAATTCCGGGCCGAAGCCGCGGACGGTGACGGTAGACCCTTCGCCATTGGAGCGGTCGATCGACACGCCGGTAATGCGCTGAAGCGATTCCGCCAGGTTGGTGTCCGGAAATTTGCCGATATCCTCGGCCGAAATCGCATCGACCACGCCCTGTGCGTCGCGTTTGATATTCCGCGCGGCAGAGAGGCTGGCGCGGATGCCGGTGACGACGATTTCGGTGGACTGATCGTCGGCGGCTGCGTCCTGCGCCAGTGCCGATTGGCTGCCGACCGCCATGGCCATGGCCGACGCGCCACAGACGAAAGCTGACACACGATGTGCTTTGGAAATGCGCATATATCCCCTCCCCGTGCCGCGACTCGGCATCTGGTGCGTTGTTGTGAACGTTCACCTATTTGATAACGTTCACTTGGTCAAGCGGCGGGGAGGCTTGGGGCAGGGTGGGCTGCAATTTTTCAGAAACAAATGCGGGGCGGCCCACCTTCATGGTCGGGCCGCCCCATCATTATCCTGCTACGCTATTGGGGTCAGATCAGGCCGGCGACATGGCGTATCGATCAAATTCCTCGCGGTATCGCTGTGCGATCATCGCCTGTTCGTCGGGCGACGCATCTTTCGCCAGTTCCAGAAACCATGTGCCTTCCTCGGAATAGACATGGTGGGCTACCGCGCCGCGAATATGCTCCAGCTTGTCGAGATAGTCCTGGCTCATTGGATCAAGCCGTTCGAGCAGGCCCATTTCCATCTTGGCGGCGGATTGCTCCTGATAGGCCAGTTCGGCATGGCCGACCTGTTTGTCGGCGGCCAGCGCGGGGTAGATTGCCGCTTCTTCCGCAATGGAATGACCGGTGAGGACAAGGGCAAGGCGCTTTTGCGCGTCGCGCCGCGCCGACGGTGTCGTGGCGGCTTTGACCGCTGCGAAGAGCGCCTCGATCTGTCGATGATGGTCCAGGATTTGCGACAGCCAGTCGCCGGGACGAGCGACCGCCTCGGCATCCTGCCGCGCCTTCACGCGCGCTTCTTCGCTTTCGGGCGGCGTCACCGCCGCAACGACCTTGTCGATGATGGACATGATATTCCTCCTTTGCGTTGGCGTTTCAGTTCATGGCGTCGAGGTCGACCTTGGCTTCGCGGTCCCAGAAGCGCAGCGGCCCCAGCGCTGCCACAAAAGCCTTGGCATCGTCGGCGGATTCAAGGCCCATGCAGCCATCGTCCAAATCCTCCGCTATCCCGGCCTTGACCAGCAGCGGCCTGGTTTGGGGCGACAGGCCCATGAATTTGCAATGGGCGAAGGCGTCGGCGACGAAGTCCTTGGACGGCGCGTCCTTCGACAACAGGGTCGCGCCTTCGTCCGACAGGATCACCGCGACCGCATCGTACAGGACGGACGGTCCGCCATCGATCTTCTGCTGGGCGGGGAGCAGTGTGCCATCGCTCAGCGTCGCGCCGCCAATTTTGGGGGCGATCACTTCGCACAGGGCGTCCGCCGCCTTCACTGCGTCCATCAGCGCCTTCACAAGTCCCGCGTCCGCGCCATCGCTCACCAGCAGGCCAAGCTTGCGACCGGCGAATGTCTGCGGTCCGTTCTTGACGATGCTGAGCGCGTCGGACGGCGGCAGGTCGGTTTTGGGCGCAACCGCAGCCTTGGCCTTTTCCGGCAAGGAGAGGCCAAGCCCGTTGGCGACAGTATTAGCAAGGGCATCATCGATATGCATCAGATGCGACAGCATGCGCGATCGGATGTCGGGCCGTTCCACCTTGGACAATTCAAACACCAGCGCGTCGCCGATATGCTTCTGTTCGATCGACGTCTGGCTGACGTAGAATTGCCGCGCCTGGCTGTAATGGTCAGCAAAGCTTTCCGGGCGGATACGCAGCTTGTCGCCATCGGGTCGGGCGGCGACGCTGGTGAAGCCGCGCGCCGGGTCTTCGCGCGGGCCGCCCTGCGCGGGGCCCCAGCTATTGGGCTCATAATTGGCGCGGCCGGCGGGATTGTGCATGGCCATATGTCCGTCCTGCTGGAAATGGGCGAAGGGACAGCGTGGCGCATTGACCGGCAGATGCGTGAAGTTGGGCGAGCCCAGGCGCTTCAATTGCGTGTCGAGATACGAGAAATTGCGGCCCTGGAGCAGTGGGTCATTGGTGAAGTCGATGCCGGGCACGATATTCTGCGTGCAGAAGGCGACCTGCTCGGTCGTGGCGAAGAAATTGTCCACCAACCGGTCGAGGACCAGGCGGCCGACGATCCGCACCGGCACCAGTTCCTCCGGAATGATCTTCGTCGCATCGAGCACGTCGAAGTCGAAATTGTCGGCAAAGTCCTGATCGAAAATCTGGACGCCCAGCTCCCATTCCGGGAAATCGCCCGCGTCGATTGCGTCCCACAGGTCGCGGCGATGGAAATCGGGGTCAGCGCCGTTCAGCTTGACCGCCTCGTTCCAGACCACGGATTGAAGGCCGAGCTTGGGCTTCCAATGGAATTTGACATAGGAGGATTGTCCGTCGGCATCGACCAGACGGAAGGTGTGGACGCCAAAGCCCTCCATCATGCGGAAGGAACGGGGGATCGTCCGATCCGACATGATCCACATGACCATGTGCATGCTTTCGGGGCTGAGGCTGATGAAGTCCCAGAAATTGTCATGGGCCGTCTGCGCCTGCGGAAAGCCGCGATCGGGCGCGGGCTTGGCGGCGTGGATCAGGTCGGGAAATTTGATCGCGTCCTGGATGAAGAAGACCGGGATATTATTGCCGACAATGTCCCAATTGCCTTCCTTGGTATAGAGTTTGACGGCGAAGCCGCGCACGTCGCGGGCCACGTCTGGCGACCCTTTTGACCCTGCAACGGTGGAAAAGCGCACAAAGGCCTCCGTCTTTTCGCCGACGCGCTGGAAAATGTCGGCGCGGGTGATGTCGGACAGGCTTTCGGTGAGTTCGAAATAGCCATGCGCGCCATAGCCGCGGGCATGGACGACACGCTCGGGAATCCGCTCATGGTCGAAATGGAAGATTTTCTCGCGAAAGTGAAAATCCTCCAGCAGCGTCGGACCGCGCGCACCCTGTTTCAGGCTGTTCTGGTCGTCCGCGACCGGAACGCCTTGCGACGTGGTGAGTGTCGCGCCGTCGTCCCGAACGCTCTGGTGCGTTTCACCGCCCTGTCCCTGCTTTTCCTGGTAGCTGTCCGTGCGATCGGGCGCGGCATCCTTCCCCTTGTTACCGGTGGGAACTGCATTGCTGCCTGTGTGCGTCGCCATGGAAATCGATCTCCTGTCGGTCGTGATGACCCTGCGACCACGAACAACCCGCGATGACCGATGTTTCCGACAAATGCGGCGATATTGATGGAGGTTAGGACGATTGTCCGGGCCGACACGCTCAGGTGAGGCGGTCAGGCGGTGACTGGCTGCACCTTCCAATAGGTTGCGTAGCGTTCATGGGCGATGCGGTGATAGGGGATCAGGCGCACCGGCGCGCCATCGGCCGCCGGGATCGTGAATTCCAGCGGACCGCCACCGGGCTTGACCCGCTCGGCCAGTCGCTCGGGATCGCCAGCAATATCGGGCACGGCTACGGCCCCATCATTATAGTCACCATATTTGCGTTCGTTGACGATGATGTCGGCGCCGGGTTCAAGCCCCTGCCGGCCGAGCGCGCCAGCCAGGACCAGCGGGCCGTAGGTGAAGGCGACGATATCCGGCGCGGCCGGTGCGCGTTCGACCGCCGGCGCCATGTCGAGGATGAGTTCGACCCGGTCGCCATCCCGCCATAGCCGCGTGACCTCCACGAAACGCCCCGGTGCGGTCGATCGCAGGACGTCGCGGCCGTTGACGCGCACCATGGCCGTGCGGCTCCAGCGCGGATGCCGCAGCTGCAGCGCGATCTCGACCGGCGCGCGCAGTGTCCATCGCAGGTTGGTCGTTGGCGTTTCGGGGAAGGACGTGGTCTGCTCCAGTCGCGCACCCTTGTTCGCCCACCGGACGGAGGAGGGCACGAACAGGCTGACATAAAGCGACCTGTCATCATGGAAATAAATGGAATCGCGATATTTGACGTGATTTTCCATGCCCGTGCCGGTGCAGCACCAGAAACTGTCCTCGGGCGTGTGGTAGAGCTTCATATATCCCGGCCGCGCGCCCTGGAAATAGGTGGCCATGCCGCTGTCGGGGTCCTGCGAGGCGAGGATGCCGTTGTAGAGCGTGCGCTCATAATAATCGGCATAGTCGGCCTGCGGGTCCTGCATGAACAGCAGGCGGGCCAGTTTGAGCATATTATGCTGGCAGCAGGTTTCCGAACCCTTGGCCGAAAAGACGTGGCTTTCAAAGTCGGCCATGGCGAAGAAATGTTCATTGTCGCCATGTCCACCCGTGGCAAAGGATCGGGTGTGGGCAACGGTGCGAAAGAAGAAGTCGGCCGCCTTGGCATAGCGATCGTCGCCCGTTTCCTCATAGACGCGCTGGAATCCGACGATCTTGGGCACCTGCGTATTGGCGTGCATGCCGTCGAGCAGGTCCTTGCCCGCAACCAGCGGCTCCATCACCGCCTTGTGCGAGAAACGGCGGGCGAGCGTGCGATACGCCTCTGTCCCGGTCATGGCGTATAGATCGGCATAGATTTCGTTCATGCCGCCATGCTCTGTAGCCAGCATTGCTTCGAACTGCGCGTCGCTGAGCGGATGCGTTGCCCCCACCCCCCAGTCGGCGAGGCGCAGAAGGACATGACGCGCTCGGTTGCTGTCGGCAAGGGTCGCGGCGTCGCGCAACCCGGCATAGATTTTGTGCAGCGTGTACCAGGGCACGCCGGTAATCGGTTCGCCATTGATGTGCCGCGCGACCAGGGCAGGGCCGTCGGGAAAGGCACAGACCAGGCCCGACCGCGCTGCATCCTGGCAGGCGGCCAGTTCGTTGGCGATATAGTCGATGCGCTGTTTGAAGCGGCGGTCCTGCGTCGAGCGATAGGCCAGGGCGCAGGCGGACAGATAATGGCCCAGCGTATGCCCGTGGCAATTAATCTCTGCCCAGGTCGGCTCGGATTCCCATCCGCCATAGACCGGCGCCTTGGGCTGCAAGCCGGCATTGATTCTGAAATTATGCAGCATGCGATCGGGCGCCAGCCGCAGCAGATAGGCCTCCGTCATCCGCTGGGCATGGAGGAACGGCCCATCGGTCAACGTGACATTGGCCATGTCGAAAGGCTTGAGGCGGGCGGGGCGCGCCGGTGCGGTGGGCGCGGTTTGCGCAAGGGCGAATGCTGGCCAGACCATTGTTCCCGCGCCAGCCATGACGGCCGCCGCGCCAGCGCCGCCCAGAAGGTCGCGCCGCGACGGGCCGGCACAGCATGGGGTCTTGGGCACGGAAACTCTCCTTCGGGCAGGCGCGTTGTGCGGTCTTTGGAAGGACACACTAACGCATTACTCATACATAATGCAAGACTTCCGCAGTGGCACAGCGGCGCTCGACCGGATGGAAGCAACCTGCTCAATGGCCCGATGTATTCGTATGCGTCCTTGTATCCCGTGATCGCTCGTGCCAGCGCCTGGGGTTGGCGCAGGCGGCGCAAGGCCGGCCGCGAAGGGACGGGAAGGGACGGGAAGGGAAAGGCATGGACAAGCCGCGTCAGGGCTTTGCCGGGCTGTGGAACATCAGCTTCGGGTTTTTCGGCATCCAGATCGGCTTTGCCCTGCAAAATGCCAATATGAGCCGCGTCTTCCAGTCACTGGGGTCCAGCATCGATGATCTGTCCGCTTTGTGGGTCGCCGCGCCACTGACAGGCCTGCTGGTGCAGCCGGTGATCGGCCACCTGTCGGACCGCACCTGGTTGGGAAGACTGGGGCGGCGGCGGCCCTATTTTCTGGCCGGCGCGATTTTGGCCGCAATCGCGCTGCTGGCGATGCCGCAAAGCCACGGCTTGATGATGGCCGCCCTTCTGCTGTGGATGCTGGACGCCAGCCTCAATATCTCGATGGAGCCATTTCGCGCCTTTGTCGGCGACATGCTGCGCAAGGACCAGCATGTCGCGGGTTATGCGGTGCAGACCGCGTTCATCGGCGCCGGCGCGGTGGTGGGGTCGCTTTTCCCCTATGCGCTCGATCATCTGGGCGTTTCCAATGTCGCGGCGGCGGGTGAGGTGCCAGACACGGTGCGCTACAGCTTCTGGGCGGGGGGTGCGGCGCTGTTCGGCGCTGTGCTCTGGACCGTCCTGACGACGCGCGAATACACCCCCGACCAATTGCGTGGCTTTGACGGCGGGGCCGATGTGCCTGCCGCCCCCGATCTGGCCGGACGCAGCATAGCCCCCTGCTGGGCCTGGGTCGGCGCGGGGCTGATGATCGCCATGCTGGTCTATGCGTGGGGGATGGAGAAGGAAGTCTATCTGCTCGCCGCGCTGCTGGCCGGCTATGGCGTTGCGAGCATGGCCGCGATAGCGCTGGCTCGCGCCGGGCGCGCGGACACGATGCTGGCGCATATCGTGGGTGACGTTTCCGCCATGCCGCCGATCATGCGGCGGCTGGCGGTCATCCAGTTTTTCAGCTGGTCGGCCCTGTTCATCATGTGGATCCATACCACCCCGGTCGTTGCCCAATATATGTTCGGGTCCGCTGATCCGGCGAGCAGCGCCTATCAGGCCGGCGGCAACTGGGTAGGTGTCCTGTTTTCCGTCTATAATGGCGTGGCGGCGGTGGCGGCGCTGACGCTGCTGCCCTGGGTCGCTCGGCGCATCGGCCAGGCCCGGACGCATGCGCTGTGCCTGACCGCTGGCGCTGCCGGCTTCGCGAGCTTCCTGTTCGTGCGCGATCCCCATTGGCTGCTGCTGAGCGAAGTGGGCATCGGCATCGCCTGGGCGTCCATTCTGGCCATGCCCTATGCCATGCTGGCGTCCAGCCTGCCCGCGGCCAAGATCGGCATCTATATGGGCCTGTTCAACATCTTCGTCGTCTTGCCCCAGCTGCTCGTCGCGACGGTGATGGGGTCGATCATGAAGGCCTTTTTCCCCGGCGCGCCGATCTGGACGATGGCGTTTGCTGCGGTCACGTTATTGGTCGCGGCGGCTGCGTCATTGCGAGTCGGAACAGAGCGGACAGCGCGAATCGGGTGAGGCTGGCGAAAAGGCATGAGGCGTTTTCGCTACGGAAAGCGTTGCATTTTGCCACGATTGCACATTTTGCAACCGCTCACATGACTTTCGCACTTGCGATGAGAATAATTCTATCGCAAAACAAACCTGCCTTTCAGGCATCCTCTCCTAAAAACTTTCACGGGCTGGTCTTCGGATCGGCCCTTTTTTTACAGAGGCTTAGGGGGGTGCGAGCTATCAGCGGCGTTTGCCGTCCGATCGTTCGCCATGATGCGACAAGGGACAGATTAACTGATTGATCCGCAGCGCATCCTGCGCGCCTGACGCGAACAGCGCGCAAAGCCAGTCCAGAAACCGTGCCACCAACAGCATGATCCACTCCACCAATCTTCTTTTGCGGCTATGTTATCATATGGCTGGCTGATGATAAGACATTGGGCATGGGGTGACGCAAATGATACGGCGTGGTACGGATAAGGGTTGGCCTTGCGCGCGCAAGCCTCGGTGGACCGCATCTATGTTGACGAGCCGTCCCCGCCAGCCAAGCCTGTTCTGCCTGGCCGGATAACGAACCGATGATCCTTACTGATCGGCGCCGATGACGCGGTAGAGCAGGATGCGGTTGGTGACGAGCGCCAAGTCCGTGGCGATCGCCGATTGCCGAGCATTATAGAGGGACCGCTGGCTGGTGAGTGCCGTCAGGAACGTGTCGATCCCGGCGCGATAGCGCTGTTCTGCCAAGTCATAGGCCTGGGCGTTGGCGGTTACGAGCCGCCGCTGCGCCGCTTGCTGCGCATCGATCGTTCCGGCGCGCGCCAATCCGTCCGCCACTTCCTGAAACGCCGTCTGGATCGCCTTTTCATATTGCGCGAGATATAGGTCGCGCTGCGCCTTGCTATATTCCAGATTGCCACGATTGGGACCACCGAAGACCGGCAGGCTGGCCGACGGGCTGGCCGACCAGCCAAAGGCGTTTCCGCTGAACAGCGATGACAAGGCGGTGCTCGCCACGCCGATGGCCGATGTGAGGCTGATCGTCGGGAACATCGCCGCGCGCGCTGCGCCGACATCCGCATTGGCGGCCCTGAGCTGATGTTCGGCCTGCAGCACATCGGGTCGCTGGAGCAATATGTCCGACGACAGGCCGGCGGGCACGCGCGCGATGCCGGGGATCAGGCTGTCGAGCGACTGGGGCAGCAGCGCGTCCTCGACTGGCGCGCCGATCAGCAGGTCCAGTGCATTGCGGTCCTGCGCTACCTGCGTCACGGTGGCGGCGACATCGGACGCGGCTTGCTCGACGATGGTTTCGGCCTGATGCACGTCGAGCTTCCCGGCCAGTCCGGCGGCGTTCAGGGACCGGGTGAGGTCTAGTGTTCGCTGCGCGCTGGCCTGCGTCTGCCGCGCCAGCGCTAGCAGGTCCCGATCCGCCGCCAGCGTGGCATAGGCGCTGGCGGTTTCCGCGATCAACGCGATGCGGGTCGAACGCGCCCCTTCCTCCGTCGCCAGATAGGATTCCAGCGCGGCCTGCGTCAGGTTGCGCACCCGGCCGAACAGGTCGATCTCGAACGCGCTGAAGCCGATGTCGGCGCTGTAACTATCCTGCCGGGCGTCATTGCGCTGGCTGATGCTGGCGCTCGCGTCTGCCGTCACGGTGGGCAGCTGCGCGGCGCGCTGGACGCGATACTTCGCGCGGGCCGACTGCACATTGGCGATGGCAGCGCGCAGGTCGCGGTTATTGACGAGCGCGCGGTCGATGATGGTACGCAGGCGTGGGTCCTGCACCAGCTGCGTCCAGGGAAGGCCCGCGCGCGTTCCATCGGGTTGGGGCGCATAGGCTTCGCCCTGCGGCAAGGCGGCAGGGATGGGCGCAGCCGGCCGTTCATAAGCGGGCGTCATCGAACAGCCCGCCAGCAGAAGCGTGGTGATGCCGAACAATGCGCGGGTCATGCCATGGCCTCCGTTCCAGCGGCGGAGCCTGCGGGCTTGTCCTTGCCGAACAAGCGCAGGATCGTCACGAAAAAGAGGGGCACGAGGAAGATCGCCAGCAGCGTCGCGGTCGTCATGCCGCCGATCACCGCAGTGCCGATGGCGACGCGGCTTTGCGCGCCGGCCCCTGTCGCGATCGCCAGCGGCACCACGCCCGCGATAAAGGCCAGGCTGGTCATCAGAATCGGGCGAAAGCGCAATCGTGCGGCTTCCAGCGCCGCGTCCCAGGCATTTTTGCCCTGATGATGGGCGAGCTCGGCAAATTCGACGATCAGGATCGCATTTTTGGCGGCAAGGCCCATGGTCGTGAGCAGTCCGACCTGAAAGAAGATATTATTTTCCAGCCCCCGTGCCCAGACGGCGATGACCGCGCCGACGAGGCCCAGCGGGATGACCAGCAGCACCGCGAGCGGGATCGACCAGCTTTCATACAGGGCCGCAAGGCAGAGGAAGACGACGAGCACCGAAAGGCCGTAGAGCAAAGGCGCCTGCCCGCCCGACAGCTGTTCCTGATAGGACAGGCCGCTCCACGCATAGCTGGTGCCGGCGGGCAATTGCTTTTGCAGTTCGACGATCCGGTCCATCGCCTCGCCCGAACTCGCGCCCTCGGCGGCCTGTCCCTGAATTTCGAAGGACGACAGACCGTTGAACCGCGACACGGACGTCGGCCCCATCACCCAGTGGGTGGTGGCGAAGGCGGAGAAGGGCACCATCTCACCGGTCGCGCTCTGGCGCACCATCCATTTGTCGAGATCGTCGGGCAGCGCGCGATAGGGAGCATCGGCCTGCATATAGACGCGCTTGACCCGCCCGCGATCAATGAAGTCATTGATATAGGTGCTGCCCCAGGCGGAGGAGAGCACATTGTCGACGCTGGACTGGGTAAGGCCCAGCACCGCCAGCTTTTCAGAATCGATATCGACCTGAAGCTGCGGCGTATCCTCTAGCGTGGCGGCGCGCACGCCCGACAGGATCGGATCGTTCGCGGCGGCGGCGATCAACTGGTTGCGCAGCGCCAGGAAGCGGTCCCGGCTCAGTCCACCGCTGTTGAGCAGTTCGAAGGTGAAGCCGTTGGATTGGCCAAGACCGCGAATGGCGGGCGGCGTCATCGCCAGCACGGTGGCATCGCGGATCGCCGCCAATTGCTTGTTGGCGCGCTGGGCGATGGCGCTGGCGGAATTGGCGCTGCCCTTGCGATCATCCCACGGGGCAAGGTTGATGAAGCCCTGCGCCACATTCTCCCCCTGCCCCTGGAAACTGAAGCCTGTGAGGATGAAGGCGAAGGCGACATTGTCCTTTTCGTCATTCATGAAATATTGCCGCAGCTGTTCGGCCGCGACCGCCGTACGGCTGGACTTGGCGCCGGCCGGCAGCGACACCTGCGCCATGACCTGTCCCTGATCCTCGACCGGCAGGAAGCTGGTGGGCAGGCGGGTGAACAGCAGCACCAGCACCGCCAGGATCACCACATAAGCGCCCCAGAACAGCATGCACTTGCCCAGCACCTGCTCGGTCCGGCGGACATAGCCATGGGTCAGGCGATCGAACCAGCGATTGAACTTGCCCGCCCAGCCGCGTTGCCGCTGGTCATGCGCCGACGCCTTGAGCAAGGTCGCGCACAGCGCTGGCGACAGGATCAGCGCGACCAGCACCGACAATAGCATCGACGACACGATGGTGATGGAAAACTGGCGATAGATGACGCCGGTCGACCCGCCGAAAAAGGCCATGGGCAACAGGACGGCGGACAGAACCAGAGCGATGCCGACTAGCGCGCCGCCAATTTCCCCCATCGACTTGATGGTCGCGTCGCGCGGGGAAAGCCCTTCTTCCTCCATCAGTCGCTCGACATTTTCCACCACCACAATGGCGTCATCGACCAGCAGGCCGATCGAAAGCACCATGCCGAACAGGGTCAGCGTGTTGATGGAATAGCCGAACAGGGCAAGGATGCCGAAGGTGCCGAGCAGCACGACCGGCACGGCGATGGCGGGCACCAGCGTCGCGCGCCAGCTTTGCAGGAACAGGAACATCACGACGACCACGAGCACCACAGCCTCGATCAGCGTGTGGATGACTTCGTCGACCGACAGCTGGATGAAGGGCGTGGTGTCGCGCGGATAGACGACCTTGTAGCCATGGGGCAGGTTGGCCGATAGGTCGGCGACCTTGGCCTTTACCAGTTCAGCGGTCTTGAGCGCATCTGCGCCCGGCGCCAGCTGCAACGCCATGCCGGACGCCGGATGACCGTTCAGCCGGGCCGAGGTCGTATAGCTTTCATTGCCCAGTTCCACCCGCGCCACGTCGGACAGATGGATCACCGATCCGTCCGATTGCGTCTTGACGATGATGTTGCGGAATTGTTCGGGGGTTTGCAGCCGCGAGCGCGCGCGGACGGTGGCGTTTAGCTGCTGCCCTTCGGGTGCGGGATCAGCGCCGATCTGACCCGCCGATACCTCGACATTCTGGGACTGGATGGCGCTCTGCACGTCCGACGGCATCAGCTTGACGGTCGCCAGCTTGAACGGATCGAGCCAGATGCGCATCGCATATTGCGACCCGAAGACCTGGGTCGCGCCGATCCCGTCGATCCGCGCGATTGGGTCCTGGAAATTATTGACCAGATAGTCCGCGACATCGGCCTGCGTGACCGTGTCGGTTTCGTCATAGAGGCCAACGACGAGCAGGAAGTCGGTCTGTTGCTTGGTGACGGTCAGACCCTGTTGCTGCACTGCATTGGGCAGGCGGCTGAGCGCTTGCTGCACCTTGTTCTGCACCTGCACCTGGGCGGTGTCGGGGTCGGTGCCCTTCTGGAAGGTGACGGTGATCCGCGCCTGCCCGTTGTTGGTGGAGGAGGACGAGAAATACATGAGGCCGTCAATGCCGGTCAGCTGCTGCTCGATGACCTGCGTGACGCTGGTTTCCACGGTTTCGGCATTGGCGCCGGGATAGGTGGCGCTGATGCCGACGGCGGGCGGGGCAATGTCGGGATATTGCGCGATGGGGAGCGACAGCATCGCGCCCAGACCCGCCAGCATGATGCCGATGGCGATGACCCAGGCGAAGATCGGCCGGTCTATGAAATAGCGACTGAGCATGACGGCCCTATTTCACGCTGGCCGGCACGGGCTTCACCGTGGCGTCGGGCTGCGCCTTGTCCGTGCCTTCGACGATCAGCCGGTCGCCTGCTTTCAACCCCGCAGTGATCAGCCATTTGTCGCCGATCGCCTGCGCCGCCGTCACGGTGCGCTGCTGGACCTTGTTGTCCGCGCCGACGACAAGCGCGGTCGCATTACCCTTCGCGTCGCGTGCAATCCCCTGCTGCGGCGCCAATATCGCGTTGGGGACGACCGATTGCGGCGCGACCACGCGCACGAACATGCCGGGCAGCAGCAGGCCGTCGGGATTGGGGAAGCGCGCGCGCAGCGTTACCGTGCCGCTGTCGGGATCGACGATCGGTTCGGCGAATTCGATGCGGCCCTCCAGCGGATAGTCGCTGCCATCGTCCAATTTCAGCCGGATCGTCGCGCTGGCGGGCAGCGTCTTGCCCGACGCCAGCGACCGGCGCAGCGCCAGCAATTGCGCGCTGGATTGCGTCACATCGACATAAATGGGGTCCAGTTGCTGGATCGTGGTCAGCGGATCGGTCTGGCTGGCAGTGACCAACGCGCCGGGCGTGAAAAGCGTGCGGCCTGCCCGCCCGCTGATCGGGGCGCGGACCAGCGTGAATTCCAGATTGACGTTGCTTGTCTGCAACGTGGCGCGCGCCTGCTGCACCGCCGCCTGCGCCTGACGCGCGGTGGCGATCACGTCATCCCGGTCCTGCGCGCTGACCGCTTCGGTGTCGCCCAGACTGCGATAACGCTGCGCCTTGGCCTGCGCGGCGGCGGCGGTGGCCTGTGCGCTGGCAAGCGTGGCGAGCGCCTCGTCGCGCGAGGCGCGATAGAGGCGCTGGTCAATCTGGTAGAGCGGCTGGCCGGCGCTCACCAGCGCGCCTTCGGTGAAGAGGCGTTTCTGGATGATGCCAGACACTTGCGGCCGCACTTGCGACATCAGCGTCGACACCGTGCGGCCAGGCAATTCGCTGGCCACCGTCACATTTTGCGTCGTCAGCGTGACCACGCCGACCTCCACCGGTCCCTTTTTCGGGGCCTTTTCCTGACTGCATGCGGCCAGCACCATCATCAGGGCAATCGGTGCGACCCGAAGGCCATGGGATCGTGCGGAGGTCGGCATGGATCGGCTGTCGTTCCTTGGCATCGGCGTTACGGGCTCCTGCGATGCCGCCGGTTGGGAACAAGGGGGATGATCGGGCGCGCAGGGGGGAGGGGTGGGGGCGCGCGCCAGGTCGATCAGGCCTGTCCGTTCGGCTTATCCGGCCGCGTCAGCGGCGAGGGGTCATCGCAGGAGCTCCGCTTTGCGTCGGCCACAGGGGGTCAGCCGACCGCATCCTCTTCGGGAGTTTGCACGTCACGTCATAGTGGGACTTGTTTTCGCTTGCGCTCCAACTGTTGCAGCGCCCTGCCCCTTCGTATCCCTTTGTATCAGCCTGTATCGCGCGCGAAGAAGCGCAGACTTTGCCGGGATCACGCGGTAGGAAAGGGCATGCTGGACTCAATCCCTGCCCGCCCGGCGACCGTGCTGGTGGTCGACGACGACGCGGATATCCGCGACCTCATCATTGGTCAGCTGCATCAGGAAAATTATCGCCTGCTGGCCGCCGCCAGCCTGGCCGATCTGCGCCGCACGCTGAAGGAGGAGGCGGTGGACCTGATCGTCCTCGATCTCAACCTGCCCGATGGCGACGGGTTGATGCTGTGCCGCGAGTTGCGCGCCGAGGGAACGGAGGTGCAGATCATCATGGTAACGGCGCGCGGCAGCGCGATCGACCGGGTGCTGGGGCTGGAACTGGGCGCGGACGATTATCTCACCAAGCCGTTCGAGCCGCGCGAATTGCTGGTGCGCATCCGCAACCTGTTGCGACGCGGGCGCAATGAGCCGGCGGCGCGTCCGGCTGCCGCGCGCTTCACCCGCTTCGGCCCCTGGCGGCTGGATTTGCAACAGCGGCGACTGGTCGCGCCCGACGACAGTCTGGTGATGCTTTCTTCCGCCGAATTCCGGCTGCTGTCCCGCTTCATCGAGGAACCCAATGTCGTGCTGTCGCGCGAGACTTTGGTGCCCGAACGCCGCGCGACCGCCGCTTTCGACCGGTCGATCGATTTGCAGGTCAGCCGCCTGCGTCAAAAGCTGGCGACGGTGCCGGGCGGGGACGAACTGATCCTGACGGTCCGGGGCGAAGGCTATGTGCTCGCGAGCGCGGTGGAGCAGCTATGACGGGTATGCGCCCAGTGAAGCGAATCCGCGCCTTTTTCGGGACGATGGCGGGGCAGATTTTCCTGATCCTGACGCTCGGCATGTCGGTGGCCGCGATCATCGCCCTGCTGGTCGCGGAACAGGCGCGGCATCATGATTTCGAACGGGTACGGCGCGCGCGGGTAGTGGCGAGCGCGGTCGATATCGCCGACCGGCTGCAGCGCGATCCTGCGCGCGTCGAAGCGATGATGGCCAATCACCGCATCGTCGGCGCGGCTATGGCGCCTGCCGGGGTGGCGCTGAGCGACACCGACGCGGAACTGGAATCGATCCTGACGGAACGACTGGGCAGGCGATCGCAACCCGAAGCGGGGCAGGTGCCGGCGGGCCTGTGCTTCCCCAGCGGCAATAAGGAACGCGCGGCAGGCGTGATCGACGCGCCGCGCCCGGACTGCTGGATCGTGCGCTTCACCGATGTGCGTGGCGCGCGGCGCGCCATGGCCTTGAGCTTCCCCCGGCTGGTCAAACCGCCCAGCACCATCTTCAACCCGGCCTATCTGCTGGTCATCATCGCAGCGTCGGCGGGGCTGGCGATCCTGGTCGCGCGATCCGTGGCCAAGCCGTTGCGGCGGCTGGAGCGCGCGGCCGAAGCCTTCTCACTGTCGCTCGACCCCGAGGAAATTCCCGAGCGCGGTCCCGAGGAGGTGCGCGCCGCCCTGTCCACCTTCAATCTGATGCAGCGCCGGGCGCGGGCGGGCTTTGCCGAACGCACGCAATTGCTGGCGGCGATCAGCCATGATCTCCAGACGCCGCTGACCCGCATGCGGCTGCGGCTGGAACTGGTCGACAATGTCGAACTTCGCGAACGGCTGCTGGCCGATCATCAGGCAATGCTGACGCTGGTGCGCGAAGGGCTGGACCTGGCGAGCAGCACTGAATCACGGGAGGAATGGTCGGTCATCGACATCGATTCCCTGCTCGCCAGCATGGCCGAGGATGCCGAGGATCTGGGCGCGCCCGTGCGGTTCGTCAGCGGATGCGGCGGCACGGTGCGGGTGAAACCCAATGCGCTCACGCGCTGCATCTCCAACCTGGTGGACAATGGCGTCAAATATGGCGGCGGCGCGGACATCAGCTGCACGCGCGCAAACGGCCGGCTGATGATCCATGTGCGCGACCATGGCCCCGGCATCCCCGCAGACCAGATCGACCAGATGTTCGAACCCTTCACCCGTGGGCCGAGCGGTCAGCCGGGCGGGCGGCATGGCACGGGCATTGGCCTCACCATCGCCCGGTCGCTGGCGATGAGTTTCGAGGCATCGGTGCGCTTGCGCAACGCGCCCGAAGGCGGCGTTGTCGCCACTATCGACATGAAGGGATAAGGCGTTAGGCGCCGGTCATGACGCCAAGGATGACGATCGCGATCGCGCCGCCCACAGCCTGCACCAGCCAGCGCGGCCGGTAGCTGAGGCCGAGCAGCAGCAGTCCGCCGACCAGCGGGAGCAGCCCGATCCAGCTGACCAGCCCGATACCCCCCTGCCAATGCGGCAGCATCGCGATCAGGGAGCAGAGGATCAGCAACCAGCCGCCGGGCGCAAGCAGCGGCGCAGCCCCTTGCTGGTGCCAGGGACCGGCCAGCGCGCGTTGGTGCCGGTTCATGCTCGCGGCCAGCGCGAACAGCCCCAGATAGAGAAGGCCCGCCGCCGCGATCATGCCGGCACCGCCCGCCGGCGCACGGGGGCGGCTGTCGCGCGACGCCGCACATGACGCAGGATCACCGGGGCCAGCGCAAAAGCGACGGCGAGCAGCATCAGGTTCATCGTCAGCATGACAGGATCGACCGCCCAGATCGGTCCCAGCAGCGCGGCGACTGTGCAGGCCAGCGCCAGCAGGCCAAGCAATAGCGGCCAGCCAATCGCCGGTGGCAGCAGCAGCCCGGCCAGCACTGCCCCGGCGGCGCTCCAAAGTGCGACCGAAACCTCCGCTTCCGCGCGCGCGACCATGTCCAGCGGCAGCAGACGGTTCGCGATCAGAAATGCGGCCGCGCCGATCGGCACGCCAGTCAGCATGCCGATATTGATCCGTTCCAACAGGCGATTGCCGAGCGACAAGGGCGCGCGTTCGCGGCGCTTCACCGTCCACAATATCATGCCGGTCGCGATCGCCATGGTCAGCATCGCCCCGCCAAGGAAATAGAGCCAGCGCGTCACGTCGGGCGCGAAGCGCGCCATATGCAGGCCATAGACGGTCTGGAACGCGCGCACGCCCGGGCGGTTTTCGGTCCAGCCTTTTATCATCCGGCCGGTGACCCCGTCGAAACTGATTTCTCCGGGCATATAGCCGATCGCCTTGGCATCCGATGGATAGGCCACCACCACCGCGCCCGTGTCGCCGGGGTTGAAGACATAGACGCGCCCGATCGGCGCTTCGCCGAACTGGCGCTGCGCGCTTGCGAGCATCGGCGCGATGGGAGCGAGCGGCGCCTTGTCGCCCGTGGCTGCGCGGGTGACGGAGCCGGGCGCAAGGTCGCTGTACATGGCGGCCACGTCCGTCCCATAGCCCGCCACGATGCCCCAGGGCAGGTTGATCGACGCCAGTGTCAGCAGGCCGGTAAACGTGATCATGATATGGAAGGGCAGGGCCAGGACGCCCAGCGCATTATGGCCGTCGAGCCAGCTGCGCTGTCCCTTGGCCGGGCGGAAGGTGAAGATGTCCTTGAAGATGCGTTTGTGCGCGATGATGCCCGTTACCAACGCGACTAGCATCATCATGGCGGCGAGCGACGCAAGCAGTCGGCCCCATGGATAGGGCAGTTCCAGTTCGAAATGCAGGCGGTAGAAAAACTCCCCGCCCAGCGTTTCACGCGCTACCGGCGCGCCGCTCACCGGATCGAGCGCGCGGGTGAGATAAGCGCCATCGCTGTCATAGGTCGCCTGCACCACATTTTGATGGGCATGAGGGGCGGTCAGATACCAGCCGGCGGAACCTTGACTATTGTCTTCCAGCCAGCGGGTTGCCGCGACGATCGCATCTGCCGGCGCGGCGATCGCAGTTGTTTCCGGGCGCATCCAGCGGCCAATTTCGTCCTTGAAGACGGTCAGCGTGCCGGTAAGGCACATGATAAACAGCACATGGCCCAGCAATAGACCGGTCCAGCCGTGCAGCCAGGCCATGGACTGGCGCGCGCCATCGCGAATTGTCGCTGGCGCCGATCCTTTCATGCCGGCTGTCCTGCGGCCCAGGCGCCAAGCGCGAGCAGGCCCGCGATGCCGACAACACCAGCCAGCGCGCGCCACGGCCCCGACGCCAGAAAGGCCCAGATGGTGACGGCGGGCGCAACCGGATAGGCGACCATCGTCGCAACGGCGACGGCTTCCACCCGGCTCATCGGCAGGGTTCGCGCCAGGAGCGCTGCGGTCAGCGCCATCACGAGATAGGCGCCGACCGATCCCGCCAGCGCGCGCAGCGCCACATTGCCGCGATAGCGCCATCCCGTATGCCGCCGCGCCGATGCCGTCACGCGCACCCGGCTCCGCCCGGCGCCGCCGACAGGCGCGAGCATCCCTGATGATGGCGGAGAAAACATTATATCACGATCCTTCGCGCAACCGGCCTCCCTAGCGCGATAGGAAATCATCAGATGCGAGTCAATCGCATTAGCATATATGTCAGGCTAGCGCCGCCCGCCATCCGCGCACAAAAGCCTCAGCCGCCTCACTGACATCAGCCGCGCTCGCGCCGGGCTTGTAAAGCGCCGAACCCAGGCCAAAGCCATTGGCGCCCGCTGCGATCCACGGGGCCATGTTGCCGGGGTTGATGCCGCCCACGACCAGGATCGGCAGATTCTTGGGCAGCACGGCGCGTTGGGCCTTCAATACCGCAGGCGTCGCCGCTTCGGCGGGGAAGAGCTTGAGCGCGCGGGCACCGGCCTGCACCGCCGCGAAGGCTTCGGTCGGGGTGAAATAGCCCGGCATGGAGATGAGGCCCGCCTGCGCGCTGCGGCCGATCACCGACAGGTCGCTATTGGGGGAAATGATCAGCTGGCCGCCGGCCTGCTGCACGGCATCCACCTGATCGGGGGTCAGCACCGTGCCCGCGCCGACCAGTGCCTTGCCCGCCAACCGACGTGCCAGCCGCCCGATGCTGTCCAGCGGATCGGGCGAATTCATCGGCACTTCTACCAGAGTGAAGCCGGCGTCGACCAAGGCGTCGCCAATCGGTTCGACTTCGTCCGGTCGCACGCCGCGCAGAATGGCGACCAGCGGGCAGCGCGCAAAGGCGGTCGCGAAATCAAGGTTCATGTCATAGTCTCCCAAAGCCGGGTCGCGCCGGCGATGAAGGCAGCCTGGCTGTCGATCCGCACCGCCAGCCCGCCCAATTGCGCAATCGCGCTGGCATAGAACGCGCCCAATGTCGGGTCAGCCAGCAGATGCACCCTTTCTCCCGCAGCATGCGCGGCGCAATCCGCACCGATCAGCAGGCCGCTGACATAAGATGCGGCGTCCGCGCGGGCGCGCAGGCCAAGCAGGCTGGCGGGACGCACGCCGAACAGCGACGCCAGCACATCGCCGCGCGCGCCGTCACGCACACCGTCGGCAAAGGCGTCGCCTGGGCTAACGTCGCCCGTCATTTCCTGCCCGATCAGCGCGTGATTCTTGAGCAGCGCAAACATCTCCCCCGTCATGGCGGTGACAAAGCGAGCGATCGCACCATCGGTCATCCAGGCCCATTTGCAATGGGTTCCCGGCTGGCACAGCAAGGCATCGCGCGGCGCAAGTCCCGCGCACATCGCGCCCAGCAATTGCACCTCCTCGCCCCGCATCACGTCGCCGCGCCCGTCCGCGACATGGGATATGCCAGGAATGATGCGCACACCTTCCATCGGCGTGACCATGGCGGCGGCAATCTGCTCCAGGGTTGCGGGCGTCGCCGCATAGCCCGCGTCCACCCAGCCGCGATTGGACCCCACCATGCCCGCAAGCAGCATCGGCATATCGCCAAGGCGCGCGCGCAATTGCGCAACCTCCTGTTCGAAGCCGCCTGGCGAGACGGCGGTGACGCCCAGGCCGTCGGCCATGCTGTCGATTACCACGCCTTCGCGAAGGCGATAGGCGCGCCGGTTGGTCGTTCCCCAATCGACGGCGATAAAGTCCTGCTGGCCCATATTGTCCGAGTATATCGCGCCTCGGCGTTTGGCAACCGCGCTGGGGCGCAAGGCAAAAGCATCCTTCGACGTTGCTGCGTTCAGCTTTGGTCAAAGCGGCCAGGTTCATCGCCGACAATAACTTCCGGGAGACACGCCATGCCCTCGACACATGCTCTTCTTTCCGATCGGCGCAGCCTCATCGCGGCGCTGGCCATGCTGCCGCTCGCCGCCTGCGCGACGCCGATGGGGCGCTATACTGTCGAACAGGCGGTGCGCCGGCTGCTACAATTGTCGAGCGAGCGCGCCTTTGCGCGCCTGACCGAGCCGGGCGGTTTCTATGACGATCAATTGACGCGCATCAGTCCGCCCGATCTGGGCGGTGGGCAGGGCGGCGCGGTCCTGTCGGCCTTGCTACGCACCAATGCGGTGCGCAATCGCGTGGCGATGGCGCTGAACGATGTGGCGGTCGACCTCGCCGACAATGCGGCGCCGATTGTTATGGACGCGGTGCAGCGCATGACGCTGGCTGACGCCGTATCGGTGCTGCGTGGCGGCCCGACCGCGGCTAGCGACCTGCTCGCCCGCGAGACGCGCGGAGCAGTGGTCGATGCGCTGATCCCCGGCGCGTCGCGCGCGCTTCGGTCTGATATGTTCGAAATGGTGTCTGCTGCGCTGTCGGCCAGCGGGGGCCGGGATTATGCGGCCATGGCCACCAATATCTCGAACCAGATAGGTGACGCCATTTTTCGTGCGATCGGGCGGGAAGAGGCGGAAATCCGCCGCGATCCGCGCGCCACAGGCGATCCTGTCCTGATCGCCCTGCTGGGTTAGGCCTTGATTTCGTGCGCGCGCCGTGGTGACGCAGCATGATGGAACAGAAATTTCCCGGCGTCGCGTCCATCCCCTGGGATCAGGCCGCGACCATGATCGACCTGGACGGAAAACCGCCGCTCATTGGCACGATCCGCGATTGCGCGGTGCATTTTGGCTTATACAAGCCTGCCGCCCGCGCGCAGGCCCGCGTGCTGTTGACCCAGCCCGTACACCGCGAAGGACGCAAGACGCGCACTTGGTTGCTGGAGCCGGAGGAGATCGAGGCTCTGGCCGAGCGATTGAAGCGCGAAACCAACTAGATTGGGCCAACAGGCCCGGCTTTGCGGCCAATCCGCCGCGCCGGGCCTGCACGGTCCGCTCAACGCTGGGCCAGCTGCATGCTAGGCTTGCGGCTGATCGTCAGCCCGGCCTGCGCCCATTCCGCCTTGGTGCGGCATTCGGTGCGCGGCACCATGGAGCCGGCGGGCGTTTCGCGGAAGCAATAGGTGTCGGACTGTTCGTCATAGCTGACCTTGGCGCGGCCGAAAGTGCCTTCGGGCTGCGCCAGAGCGGGGGTGGCGACGAATGCGGCGGCGACGGTGGCGATGATGATGGTCTTCATGATGTGGTTCCTTCCCTGACTATGTCACGGTCCCTTGTGGATCGTGCCAACAGCGTTGCAGGGGGTGTGCCAACTTCGCGAAAAGCCCGGATTTGCGTGCGTTGCTAGACTAACGCCTTAAAAATTCGTGCGCATTTTGCCATGCAATCGGGTAAAATGCCAATTGTTGGCGCATCTGGCGCGCCGCTTTAGGGAAAGGCCGCTGGCCGACGGCGCGCCATCTAATGAGCAGTGCCGTCGGCCAAAGTTCTTAGGCCGCTTTGTCGGCCGCTCGCGCGATGATGCTCTCGGCCATTTCATCCGCCACGACCGCCGGGGACCGGCCTTCGCGCGCGGCCTGCTCCAAAATGCGCGCGACGCGCGGGCCGATCCGGGCAACGCGGGTGCGAACGCTCGCTTCGTCCTCACCCAGATATTCGGCGGACACGCTGATGATGCCGCCAGCATTGACGACATAGTCGGGGGCGTAGACGATCGCGCGGGCCAGCAGGGCATCGGCGACGTCCGGCGTCGCGAGCTGATTGTTGGCCGCGCCGCAGACGAGCCTGGCCTTCATCGCCGCGACGCTGTCCTGCGTCAGCGCCCCGCCAAGGGCGCAGGGGGCGAAGATGTCGGCCTCCGCCGCGGCGATGTCCGTCACATCGACCATGCGCGCGCCCAGTTCGTCCGCCAGCGCGCGGCAGCGATCCGCATCAATGTCGGCAATGACCAGCTTCGCGCCAGCTTCAGCCAATTGTCGACACAGGCTCGCGCCGACATTGCCGACGCCCTGCACTGCGACGGTGAGCGCATCAAGATCCGCCTTCAGCGCAAATTGCGCCGCCATGCGCATGGAATCGAACACGCCGAGCGCGGTCCAGGGGGACGGATCGCCGCCGGCCATGTCCTGCGCCGGGTGCAAGCCCGCCACATGGCGGGTCATGGTGGACACCTGCTCCATATCGGCCACGCTGGTGCCGACATCCTCCGCCGTCACATAAAGACCCTCAAGCGCCTCGACCGCCTTGCCAAAGGCCCGGAACAGCGCGGCCCGATCAAAATCGCCTTCAGGATAGCGCAACACCGCCTTCGCGCCGCCCAGCGGCAATTCGGCCATGGCGTTCTTGTAGCTCATGCCCTTGGCCAGGCGGCAGGCATCCTGGGTCGCCGCCTCGATATCGGGATAGCGCCAGAAGCGGCAGCCGCCCGCGCCCGGTCCAAGCGCGGTCGAATGAATGGCAATCACGCCGTCAAGACCGCTCGCCGCATCGCGCAGCCGCACGGTGCGCATCATCTGGCTGGGGGAAAGGGCGTGATCGACCATCATATTCTCCTGTCGAGGCATTTCGGAGGCGGCTTATGGACGCAGTCGCGCGAAGAGTCTTGCTCGAAATCGGGTGAGCATTGCCCTGTTTGGGATGATTTATCCCGAATTTGCTGCTAACAAGGTAAATATGATCGACCTCGACCCGTTTGAGCGCAAGATTCTTCGCGAGCTGCAACGCGATGCGAGCCTGACCACGGCGCAAATCGCCGAACGGGTGGGGCTGACTCCTTCGCCCTGCTGGCGCAGGATCGACCGGCTGGAACGTGAAGGGCTGATCCGCAAGCGCGTGGCGTTGCTCGACCGGCGCAAGGTCGGGCTCAATGCGCAGATTTTTGCCCAGGTGAAGCTCAACGCTCATGGCCGCGCCAATCTGGACGAATTCGGCGCCACCATCGGCGCCTTCCCCGAAGTGCTCGACGCCTATGTGCTGATGGGCACGATGGATTTCATGCTGCGCATCGTCACGCAGGATATCGACGCCTATGAGCGTTTCTTCTTCGAACGGTTGAGCAAATTGCCGGGCGTTCAGGAAATTCATTCGACCGTCGCACTGTCCGAAATCAAATCCACCAACGAACTACCGATTTGATCCAAGCCCCGTTTCAGTGGCATCAATAGCCCACCGCATAGCCCATGCGGCGGGGATCGCTGCCGCCCATGCGCGCGCCCGATGCATCGACCAGCACGCCCTGAATGCTGCCAATTGCATAAGGGCTGACCATGTCCACCCTGTGCCCCATTGCTGCCAGCCCTTGCGTGATGGCGGGATCGAAGCGGCTTTCCATCTGCACGCTGATCGCTGCTCCCGGCTTGTAGAAACTGGGTTCGGCATGCAGCGCGAATCGCGGCGCTTCGATCGCCTGCTGGATCGGCATGGCCCGGTCAATGACATTAACCAGAAACTGGAATTGCGTCTGGCCGATGGTTTCGCCACCAGGCGTTCCGCACACCAGCTTGAGCCGCCCATTGTCCAGGACGATGATCGGGCCATTGCCCAGCAATGCCCGCTTGCCCGGCGCGGCGCGGTTGGGATGACCGTCATAGGGCGCGGTCGATCCGATGCGCAGGCCGTTGTTGCACAGCAGGCCCGTGTCGCCCATCACGACGGATGTGCCAAATCCGCCGCCGACGGTGGTCGTGACCGCGATCGCATTGCCGTCGGCATCCACCACCGACAGGCTGGTCGTGTCGCCACCGCGCGCGCGCGTATCCGCCATCGCCAGCAGTGGCGGGCTGCCATTTTGCGCGATGTCGGCCCCTTGCGGAAAAGCGATGGCACGCGTCCGGTCGATAAGCGCGCGGCGCTGGGCGGCAAAATCCTTGGACAGCAGGCGATCGACCGGCACCGTGACGAAGCGCGGATCGGCGGCATGGCGATAGACGTCCGCCTTGGTCACCTTGATCGCTTCGACCAGCCAGTGGGTCAGCAGCGGATCGGTCACGTCCAGTGCAGCCAGATCCCAGCCCTCGACGATGTTGAGCTGCTCGCACAGTTCAAGGCCGGTGCGGGACGTGAGCGGGCTGCAATAGACGTCCAGTCCGCGATAGCGGGTCGACACCGGTGCTTCCCAGACCGGCTTGTAGGCCGCCATGTCGGCCATGCGCAGCCAACCGCCATTGGCGGCGGAAAAGCGGGACATCTCCTGCGCGACCGGGCCGGTGTAGAAATGGTCATAGGCGGCGTTCAACGCCGCGTCGCGGTCCGCGCCGCCTTGCAGCGCACGCGTTTCCGCGTCGGCCAGGCTTTGCAATGTGCGCGCAAGGGGCGGGTTCTTGAACAGGGCGCGCGGGGCAGGGGGCTTGCCGCCGGGCAGGAAGATGGCGGCGCTGGTCGGATAGCGGGCGAGCACCGCCTGCTGCCGACCGATGAACATGGCAATGGATGCGTCGAGCGGGTGACCGTCGCGGGCATAGCCGATGGCGGGTTCCAGCAGGGTCGCGAGCGGCAACCTGCCGAACCGCCGCGCCAGCGCGATCCAGCCGCCAAAGGCGCCGGGTACGGTCACCGCCTTGTGCCCGCTGTCCAGCTCTGCCGGGTCGACGTCCGGATCGAACAGGGCCGGCGCGCCGCCGGTGAAGGCGAGCGAATGGACCTGTCCCGCCTTGCGATTGAGGCAGGTGGCAAAGCCATTGCCCGCCGCGCTCGACGCCCAGGGTTCAACGACATTCATCACCGCCATCGCCGCGACCGCGGCATCGGCCGCGCTGCCCCCTTGCAGCAGCATCCGCGTTCCGGCCATCGCGGCCAGGGGGTGCCCGGCGGCGACGCCGCCATGGGGCATGGGCACTTCGACACGGTGGGCGCGGACCGTAGCCGGCGCGCTGCGCGGCGCATCGGGCGCGCGCGCGCCGGACTGCGCCAGCCCCGGCATGGGCAGGCTTGCGACCGCGCTGGCGAGGCCCGCCGCGATCACGTCGCGACGGGCAAGGCCCTTATCCTGCATCAGAAGCTCTTCTTGATGCTGGTATACCAGTAACGCGCCTGCGGCTGGTAGAGGCTGGACAGATAGCCGGTGGACGCCAGCGGCGGGTTCTTGTCGAAAATGTTGCGCGCGCCGATGGTGATCGCAGTGCCCTTCATCATGCCCTGGTCGAATTTGTAGGTGGCGTAGAGATTGACCGTCGTTTGTCCCTTGACCACGAAATTATTGCCGGCCGCGTCGAACACGCCATTTTGATAGACGTCGGAAATAAACTGGGTGAAGGCGCCGATCCGCACCGGGCCATAGTCCCAGGTCAGATTGCCCGATATGCGCCAGCGTGGCTGGCCGTCACGCTTCACCACGTCGCCGCCGCCCGACACCGGCACGGCGGCGTTGATCGTGCCGTCGGCCTGTCCGTCGATCACCGCCTGTACCGCAGCCGGCGCATCGACCTGATATTTGATGAGCCGCGCGGCGTTGACGTTCAGGCTGAAATTGCCAAACGAGCTGGTGTTGACCCGATAGTCCAGATTGAAATCGATGCCGTCGACCTGGATCGGCAACAGGTTCTGGAACGGGGCGGTGACGTAGAGCAGCTCACCCACCGGCGCCAATCCGGTGCCCGCGACCAGCGCGATATCGTCCGCCGTCGGCTCGCGCCGGACGACCGCCGGATTGCTGCTGCCCTGCACCCGCAGCAGATAGTCGAGGTTGAGCGCATTCTGATAATCGAGCAGGCCCACGACCCCCTTCTGCTTGATCCGCCACCGATCGACGGTGAAGGTCACCTGGCCCAGCCCGTCGGGCAGCGGCGGCTGAAGCACGGCGCCGAAATTCCAGCTGGTGGATTCCTCGGGCTTCAGGTCGGGATTGCCGCCCGATCGCCGCAGCACCGACACGTTGCGGGCGCACTGGGAAAAGCTGCTGATCCGCCCGGCGCGCAGGTCCGCCTCGCACAATATATATTCGGTGCCGCCGTTCACGCGATCCAGCGTCGCGGTGTTGAGCACTTCCAGATTGGGGGCGCGAAAGCCCTGCGACCAGGAGCCGCGCAAGCGGAACCCCTGAAGCAGGTCCCAGCTTGCCGCGACCTTTGGCTTGGCGACGTCGCCGACATCGCTGTAGCGTTCGTATCGGCCCGCGACCTGGATGTCGAAGGAACGGATCATCGGGATTTCCATCTCCGGACTGACCAGCGGAAGCGCCAGTTCGGCATAGGCGGACCAGACCTTGCGGCTGCCCGACACGTCCGGGCTGGGGCTGGCGCCCATCAGGTCCGATCCATAGAAAATGCCGGTCACAGCGTCGGTATAGGTGATGTCGACGCCCGCGACCCCGCCCTGGCGCGGATCGCGATTGTCGCGGTAGGTTTCGCGCCGGAATTCGACGCCGCTGGCGATGCCGACGCTGTTGCCGCCCCACAAATCGAGCAGGTTGGCGTTGGAGATTTTGAGGTCCCACAAGGCCAGCGTGGTCTTGTTGCGCCGGGTCGACTGGATGCGGAAACTATCCACGACCGCTTCGTCATTGGGGGTGCAATCGCCGACCGATGGCGTATCGACGCACCCGCCGTTGAAGGGATTATAGGCGTCGGGCGTGGTCTTGTTGATCGCCGCCTGCAACAGCGTGCTGGACGTGCCGTCCATCACGTCCTTCACCGTCGCCCAGGTGTAGAGGCCCGCCGATTCCCAGTTCCAGTCGCCGAAACTGCCGCGCAGACCGCCCAGGAAGCGATATTGATAATTGGTGACGTTCACCATCTTCTTGCCAGCGTCGACATAGTTGAGGCTGCGGATCGTGACCGGCAGCCCTTCGTCGGGCACGCCGACCAGCCCGGGCAGGCGGTTGGGATTGACCGATCCGTCGGCCAGCAATGTGGGACCAAGCGGATTCCAATAGGCGTCGGCGGCGACCGTGATCGGAATATTGCCCAACGACCCGCCGCTGCCGATGATGGCTTCGGTCTTGCCCCGGTAGAAGCCGACTTCGCCGAAGAAATCCAGATTGTCGGTCAATTCGTAATTGATGAAGCTGAACAGGTTGATGCGCCTGACCGACGGCTGGGTCGTCAGGTCCGAAAATGTCTGGTTGGCGTCGTAGCGCAGGTTGGAATCGACCGTCGCCATCTGCGTCGTGCCGCTGGCGTCATCCCAGCACATGCCCGGCGTCGTCGCAGCGACCTGGCAACCCGGATTGGTCGATGGCTGGATGTGAAATTGCTGCGACGCATTGGTCAGGGCGACGCCATTACTGGTGATGATGCCCGATCCGGTCGCCTGGAACGTGCCCCAGGGCGTGCTGGTCGATGTGCCGTTGAACGCGGCATTGCCTTCGAATGGCGTGCCCACGACATAGGGCCGCCGGTCGAGATTGGCGGTATAGTCCTGATCGCTGTTGTAAAGTTTCGACTTTTGCGCATAGCCGCCAAAGAGCGAGATGTTGCCGCGCCCGCCACCGAAGTTGAAGCCGACCAGGCCATTGACGGTGAATTCGCGCAAATTGGTGCCTTCGGCCGCGCCATATTGCGCATCGAAAGTGGCGCCGGTGAAGTTGGATTTCAGCACATTGTTGACGACGCCCGCGACCGCGTCGGAGCCGTAAAGCGCCGCCGCGCCATCGCGTAGCACTTCGACCCGCTCGATCGCGCCCACCGGAATGGTGTTGGCGTTGAAGCCAAAGGTCGGCACGCCGGAATCGACCACGCCGGTGATCGCCTGCGATGTCGGGTGCAACACCGTGCGGCGGCCGTTGATCAGCAGCAGCGTATTGCCCTGGCCCAGGCCGCGCAGCGATACGGTGGACACGTCGCCGCGCGCCGCATTGCCCGATCCGCCGCCCAGCACCTGTTCGTTGAAGGTGACGCCGCCCAATTGCGGGATGGACCGGAACAGGTCGCCGCCCGACACGGCCGCGACGGCATCCACCTGTTCCTGGCCGACGACGCTGACCGGCAGCGCGCCGGTGGTCTTCGCGCCCTTGATCTGCGTACCGACGACGACGATCTCTGCTCCGTCAGCTCCCTGCGGTTCGGCGGGCAGGGGCGCGGGCGCGGCATCCGACATGGCGCCTGCCACCTGCATTTCGGCAAAGGCGATAGGGCGCTGCGCCTTATTGTCCCCGCGCAGCGCCGACAAATTCCTGTCGCGCAGCGTCACCACGTCATTGCGATCCGACGCGATCACCAGGTCGGTGCCGCGGATCAGGCGCTTGAGCGCCTGGCGCGCGTCATAGGCGCCCTGCAGGCGCGGCGTGCGGGTATCGCGCAATTTGCGCGCCGGGGCGATGATCTGCAATCCGCTTTGCAGGGCAAAGGATGGCAATATGTCGGCGGCGCGGCCTTCGGGCAGGTCGAAATTGCGTTGCTGCGCCATCGCCGTGCCGCTTCCGAGCGCCAGCGCGCTCGCCCCGCCCAGGATCATGGCCGTCCATTTCAATCTGGTCATGTCTTCGCTTCCCCCTCATGACGCGCCATGGGCGCGCACCTTCCCCCGGGCGCACGGCTGCCACCGCGCACCGGACTGGCTGATCGACAAGAAATCCCACTGCTTCGATGCCGGTATCGCTGCCGACTGACGCCTCTCTGCACCTTCCTTGCGGAAAGCGGCGGCATCCCCTCCCTGCGTCCGGCTGCATGGCCGCCGGTCACATGAGGAAAGACAGCGGCGCGCACATTATCCGCCATGGTGCCGTCACATTTTTTACATGACGCCTGTTTTTCATCCGATACGGCGGATTTGCTCCACCCCTTCGTTGAACAGCGATGATCGTCTTGGGGAAGGGATCGACCGATTCAGGACAGCAGGGCTTTCTGGCTGGCGCGCCACATATGTCCGCACGAACCGGCGTTAAGACGCTGGCTTTCGGGCCGCATTCAGCATGGCGTTCTGATCGACGACGTGATTCAGGAAACCTATGCCAAGCTTGCCAGCTTGGCCGCCGTCGACCATATCGAAAATCCCCGCGCCTATTTCTTCCGCGCCGCGCTGTCGGTGGTGGCGAGCGAATTGCGCCGCGCGCCGGTCGTATCGATGGAGACGCTGAGCGAGGTCGAGCGGATGACGTTCGCCGCCGACGATCTGCCACCCGACATTCAGGCCGAACAGCGCGAGGAGTTTCGGCTGGTCGCCGACGCGATCGACCAGTTGCCCGCGCGGTGCCGCGAAGCCTTTATGTTGCGCAAGGTGCAGGGATTGTCGCAGCGGGAAACCGCGCAGCGGTTGGGCTTGTCGGAAAGCACGGTGGAAAAGCATGTCGGTCGCGGCATCCGGCACCTGATAAATATTTTCGGACGTGGCGGAAAATCCGGTCAGCCCGCGTCTTACGACCAAATCCCGGATACGGAGCATCATGACAGCCAGGGACAGCAGCGCGCAGATCGAGCAACAGGCGGCCATATGGGCGGCCCGTCTTGACGCGCGCGCGCTGACCCCGGCGGAACAGGCGGACCTGGATGCCTGGCTCGCCGGCGACAGCCGCAGGCTGGGCGCCTGGGCGATGGCGCGGGCGGCGCTGGCGCGCGTGGAGCTGGCGCAGGCGTCCGGGAATACCCATGCCCCCGCCCGTATCCCATGGCTGAACCGTCGGTTCCTGCTGCGCGGCGCGGGCATGGCGCTGGCGGCGTCGGCGGTCGGGGCGGTTGCCCTTGGCCTGTGGAGCGAGGGCGATCATTATGCGACCGGCAAGGGCGAAATGCTGCGCATCGCCCTGTCGGACGGCAGCATCGTCAATTTGAACACCGCCAGCGAAATGGACGTGCAGTTCTCCGATCAGCAGCGCAGGATCGTCCTGCGCGGCGGCGAGGCGCTGTTCGCCGTCGCCAAGGATGCGTCCCGGCCCTTCGTCGTCATTGCCGGTGATGCGCGGGTCCGCGCGGTGGGCACGGCCTTCACCGTCCGCCACGAAGCGCGCCGCCCGGTCGATGTCATCGTCAGCGAAGGCGTGGTGGAGGTGAGCGAGCCCAAGGCGGCGCCGGTCCGTGTATCCCAAGGGATGCGCGCGATGGTCGATCCCCGCGCCGCGACCCCGATCGAGACTGCGGCGATCGCGCCCGACACGATCGAACAGGAACTCTATTGGCGCGAAGGCAAGATCGCCTTTCGTGACACCACGCTGGCCAGCGCAGCCGCCCAATTTGCCCGTTACAATGACGAACATATCGTCATCACCGATCCGGTGCTGGCGCAGGAAACCATTACCGGGCTGTTCATCGCCAATGATCCGCGCGGCTTTGCCCAGGCGGTGGCCGAAAGCCTGGGCGTGGTGACGCGGATCGACGCTGGCCGGATCATCTTGAGCCCGTCCTGATCGGTTCGGGCGAGCGCAACGCGTTTCTCCTGCACGCGCATGGAGAAAAGGGGGAGAAGCAGACATGAGGACGAAGGACCCGGCAACGGGATGGAGCCGTCGCGCGCTCGGCGCATGGGCTGTGGGCGGCGGCGCGGCCATGGTCGCAGGCCTGTCGGAGGCCGCCGCCCAGACGCCCCCGCCGCCGCCCGAACCCACGCGCCTTAAAAGCGCGGGCGAAACGCTGCGGCCCGAAATCGTCGGCAATTTCGGCATCGTCGCGGCCGGTCGCCATTATGCCGTGGCGGCGGGCACCCGCATTTTGATGGCGGGGGGCAATGCCACCGACGCGGGCGTCGCGGCCGTCTTTGCCGCCGCCGTCACCGAAATATCGCATTTCGGCTTTGGCGGCGAAGCGCCCACGATCATCTATGACAGCGGCTCGAAGGATGTAACGGTCATCAACGGGCAGGGGACAGCCCCGGCGCTCGCCACGCCCGACAGGTTCGCGTCCCTTGGCATGATCCCGGGCAACGGCCCGACGGGCGGGACGATTCCTGCCATGGTCGACGCCATGGCGCGCGCGCTGCAACTCAATGGCACCATGTCGCTCGATCAGGTGATGCAGCCCGCGATCGAGCTGGCCGACGGCTTCGTCATGTATAATTTCCTGGCCGAGGTGTTTGTCAGCCAGCAGAAGGCGACGGCAAAATACAAGACCGCCTATGACGCTTATTACCCCGGCGGCGCGCTGCCCAGGGTCGGCGAGATATTCCGCCAGCCCAATCTGGCGCGCACGATGCGCGCCATCGCCGCGGCGGACAAGGCGACGCTTGCCCGGACCAAGGATCGCAAGGCCGCGATCCAGGCCGGGCGCGATGAATTTTACAAGGGTGATATTGCGCGGCGGCTCGGCGCGGCGATGGAAGCGGACGGCGGCCTCATGCGCTATGCCGACCTTGCCAGCTACCAGGGCAAGACGGAGGCACCGGTCACGACGGACGTGTTCGGTTATACCGTGTGCAAGGGCGGCTTCTGGAGCCAAGGTCCAGCGCTGCTGATCGCGCTCAACATCGCCGAAGCGGCCGGCATCGGCGCGATGGAGCCGGGCGGCGAAGCCTATCTTCACACGATGGCGGAATCGATCAAGCTCGCCTTCGACGATCGCAACGCCTATTTTGGCGATCCCGACTTTGCCAAGGTGCCGGCCAAGGCCCTGTTGTCCAAGGCCTATGCCGCCCAGCGCGCCAAGCTGATCGGACCCAAGGCGTCGCTGGAGCATCGCTATGGCGATCCATGGGCGATGGAGGTCGGCGCGCGACCAGCGCCGGTCTTCACGCCCCATATGCTCAAGAAGCCGCCGGTCCCCACCGCCGACACGACCGCGATCGAGGTGGTGGACCGGCATGGCAATCTGTTCAGCTGCACGCCCAGTTCCGGCTGGATGCTGGGCGGCGCCTATATTGCCGGCGACACGGGCGTGCCGATGAGCAATCGTATGACCGTCTTCGATCTCGACCCTGAAAGCCCCAATGTCCTGGCGCCGGGCAAGCGGCCGCGCACGACCCTGTCGCCGTCGATGGTGATGAAGGATGGCGCGCCCTATCTCGCCATCGGCACGCCGGGCGGCGACAATCAGGACCAGCAGATCATGAATGTGCTGCTGCGCGTGCTCGCCTTTGGCCAGCCGCTACAGGCGGCGATCGAAGCGCCGCGCATTAATTCCAGTCATTTCCACGGCTCCTTCGCAATCAAGAAGGACGAACCGGGCGTGCTGGAGATTGAGGATCGGGTGCCGCAGGCGGTTCGCGACGGGCTGGCCGCGCGCGGGCACAAGCTCGACGTGCTGGGGCCGTTCGGCGTGTCGACCGGCATCGTCGCGGCGGGCGTCGTGCCGGAAACCGGCACCCTGCGCGGCGCGGCGGACGTGCGGCGCGAACGTTATGTCTTTGGTTGGTAAGGGGGAATATAGGATGACAGTGTCGCTCAAGGCCATGGCCCTCCTCGCATGGCTTGGCACGGCCGCGCCGGTGCTGGCCCAGCCCGCCAACCTCCCGCCGCCCGGCGGCGAAAAGCCGATCGCGTTCGACGTGCATGAAGGCACGTCGATGGCGGTATCGGCCTCCCCCGATGGCAAATGGCTGGCGGTCGACCTGCAAGGCAGTCTCTGGATCATTCCAGCCGCCGGGGGCAAGGCGCGGCGCATCACCGACTATTTCAATGACGCGCGCCAGCCCGTCTGGGCGCCCGACGGATCGCATCTCCTCTATTTCGCCTATCGCGACGGCGGTTATGACCTGTGGACGATCAAGCCCGACGGCAGCGACATGCGCAAGGTGACGCAAGGGGCCTATGACGATCGCGAGCCGGTCTATTCGCCCGACGGCAGGACCATCGCCTTTTCCTCCGATCGCAGCGGCAATTACGACATCTGGACGATGGACGTCGCGACCGGGGCGATGAAGCAGATCAGCAGCAATCCGCGCGAAGACCGGATGCCGACCTGGTCGCCCGACGGCCAGCGCATCGCCTATGCGGGCGCGGACGGGGCGAGCACCGCCATTTACGTCACCAGCCTGGGCAACGGCGCGGAAACGCTGCTGAAACAGGGTGATGGCAAGGTCGACGCCCCCTCCTTCGGCCCCGACGGCGCGCTTGCCTATGTCGTGCAGGATGCAAGCGGCAGCCATTTGGTCATCGATGACAAGATTGTCAGCGGCACCGAAAATGTCTTTCCCTTCCGTATCTCCTGGGGATCGGGCGGGCGCTATCATTATGTCTCGGACGGCAAGATCCGGCAGGGCGGTTCGCGGAAATCCACCGTCGATTTTGCAGCGACGCTGGAAGTCGTTCGGCCCAATTATGCCCGTGCCAAACGCGACTGGGATTCGACCGCGCCGCGCAAGGCGCTGGGCATCACCCATCCACGCCTTTCCCCCGATGGCAGTCGCATCGCCTTTGTCGCGCTCGGCGACCTGTATGTCGTCTCATCGAAGGGCGGAAAGCCCGAAAATCTCACCAATGACGCCGCGCTCGACGCCGACGCCGACTGGTCGCCCGATGGCAAGAGCATCGTCTTTTCCTCCGACCGGGTCGGCGGCCTGCCGCAGCTCTTCATCAAGGATCTGAAGACCGGCAAGGACCGGCAACTGACCAGCATGGACACGCAACCGCTGGGCGCGGCCTGGTCGCCGGATGGCAAGCAGATCGCCTTCATCGACGTCGATGGCCGCTGGGGCGTGGCGGGCGTGTGCGTGGTCGATGTCGCGAGCGGCAAGGTGACGCGGCTCCAGGGATCGCTCGGCCAGCCCGGCAGCCCCAGCTGGTCGGCGGACGGCAAATATGTCGTCATCAGCCTGTCCTATAAATATTCCAACAGCTTCCGCGAAGGGACCAATCAGGTCTATGTCATTCCGGTCGACGGCACGACCAAACCCTTCTGGCAGATACCGCAGGACAATATGTCGCTCGACACGCGCAGCGGCAGCGGCCCGGTGTGGTCGCCTGACGGCACCCGCATGGCGGGCATCTATGAAGGCCTGCTGAAGGTCTGGCCGGTCGCGGCCGACGCCAGGCCGCTTGGCCCGGCGCGCAGCTACACGTCGGACATCGCCTTCTTCCCCACCTGGAGCGGCGATGGCAAAACCATTCTGGTTCAGTCGAACGACGCGCTAAAGACCGTCAATCTGGAAACCGGCGTCATCACCGACGTACCGATCGACCTTACGTACCGTCTCGCCAAGCCGACCGGGCGCACCATCATTCATGTGGGGGCGCTGGTCGATTCCGTCACCGACGCAACGCAGACGAACAAGGATATCGTCATCGACGGCAACCGGATCACCGCCATTCGCGATCATGATCCGGCCCAGAGCGACAAGACCGCGCGCTATGTCGACGCCAGCACTCTGACCGCCATCCCCGGCCTCATCGAATATCATTCCCACATCCAGAAGGATTTCGGATCGAACCTGGAAAAAGCCTGGCTGGCCTATGGCATCACCACCGTGCGCGACCCCGGCACGCAGGTCTATGACGCGATCGAGGATAGGGAAGCAGCAGAAGCGGGCGTGCGGATCAGCCCGCGCCTATACACCGGCGGCCCGCTGCTCGAATGGCAGCGCGTCTATTACAAGATGGGCATCGCCGTCTCCAGCCCCGCGCATCTGGAACGCGAGCTGGGCCGCGCCCGCGCGCTTCGATATGACATTCAGAAAAGCTATGTGCGCATGCCCGACCTGTATCAGCGGCGCATCGTGGAGGCGGCGCACGCGATGGGTATTCCGGTGTCGGGCCATGAAATCTTCCCCGCCGCTTATTCGGGCGTTGATGGCACCGAACATATGGGCGCAACCAGCCGGCGCGGCTATTCGCCCAAGCAGGGGCCGGGCGGCATGGCCTATGAGGATGTAATCCAGCTGTTCGGACAAAGCCGGCGGACGCTCACACCGACCAATTTCGGCGCGCTCACCGGCTATCTGCAAAGGCATCCCGACTATCGCAATGATCCGCGGGTCAAGCTCTATCCTGGCTGGGCGCAGGAGAGCGTGACGCAGGATGACGATGCGATCGCCCGCATCGTCGGTCCGCTGCTCAAGGGCGGCCTTGCCTCCATGAAGAAGATGTATGACGCGGGCACGCAGGTCGTGGCCGGCACCGATACGATGATCGCGACCAACCTCCATGCGGAAATCGCGTCCTATGTCGATGGCGGGCTGACCCCGTTTCAGGCGTTGCAGACCGCCACTGTCAATGCGGCCCGCGCGCTCAATCTGGATGCGGGCACTCTGGAGCCGGGCAAACTGGCCGACATCGCCCTGATCGAAGGGGACCCACGCGCCGACATCGCCAATACGTTCAAGGTGAAGACGGTGGTCGCCAATGGCGTCTTCCACCAGGTGGCGGACCTGATCGCCGCCGTGCAGTAAGCGAACAGGCCGCCGGGATGCGTCGCGCACCCCGGCGGCTGATCGTCAGGCCTTGAGGTCGAACCGGTCGGCGTTCATGACTTTCGTCCAGGCGCGGGCGAAATCGGCGACGAACTTGTCGCCGGCGTCGGACGCCGCATAGACTTCCGATAGCGCGCGCAGCTGCGAATTGGACCCGAACACCAGGTCGGTGCGCGTCGCGGTCCATTTCTCTTCATCGCTGGCGCGATCGGTGCCGACAAACACCTCGTCTCCGCGATCGTCCACTTCCTTCCACGCCGTGCCCATGTCGAGCAGATTGACGAAGAAGTCGTTGGTCAGCTGCCCCGGCCGATCGGTGAACACGCCATGCTGCGTGCCGCCATGATTGGCGCCCAGCACCCGCAGGCCGCCGACCAGCACGGTCATCTCCGGTGCGCTGAGGCCCAGCAATTGCGCACGGTCGACCATCAGCTCCTCTGTCGGCACGTTGAAGCGCACCTGTAGATAGTTGCGGAAACCATCGGCCTTTGGCTCCAGTGGCTCGAAGCTATGGGCGTCGGTCTGCTCGTCCGTCGCATCGCCCCGACCCGAGGCAAAGGGGAGGTGCAGGTCGTGCCCGGCCGCCTTCGCCGCCTGCTCGACGCCGACATTGCCGCCCAGCACGATCAGGTCGGCGATGCTGACACGGTCGCCAAAGTCGCGCTGGATGCCCTCATAGACGGCCAGCACCTTGGCCAGTTCGTCGGGCTCATTGACGTCCCAGTCCTTTTGCGGAGCCAGGCGGATGCGCGCGCCATTGGCGCCGCCGCGCTTGTCGGAGTCGCGATACGTCGCGGCCGACGCCCAGGCGGTCTTGACCAGCTGGCTGATGCTGAGGCCACTATCGGCAATCTTGCCCTTGAGCGTCGATACATCGGCGTCGCTCAGCACGGGGCCGGCTGGAACCGGGTCCTGCCAGATCAGATCCTCTTCCGGCACGTCGGGACCAAGATAGCGGACCTTGGGTCCCATGTCGCGATGGGTCAGCTTGAACCAAGCTCTGGCGAAGGCGTCGGCAAACTGGTCCGGATTGGCATAGAATCGCTCGGCGATCTTGCGATATTCGGGGTCCATCTTGAACGCCATGTCGGCGGTCGTCATCATCGTGGGCAACCGTTTGTCCGGGCTGTGCGCGCCCGGCGCCATATCTTCGGGCTTCTGGTTGATCGGCTGCCACTGCTGCGCGCCCGCCGGGCTTTTCACCAGCTCATACTCATAATCCAGCAGCATGCGGAAATAGTTCATCGACCATTGGATGGGCGTTGGCGTCCACGCGCCCTCCAGGCCGCTGGTGATGGTATGGTCGCCGATGCCGGTTTCATGGCCGCTCTGCCAGCCCAACCCCTGCTGCGCGATGTCCGCGCCCTCGGGTTCCGCGCCGACCAGAGATGCGTCCCCTGCGCCATGGCATTTGCCGAATGTATGGCCACCCGCCGTCAGCGCCAGCGTCTCTTCGTCATTCATCGCCATGCGGGCGAAGGTTTCGCGGATGTCGCGCGCCGACTGCAACGGATCAGGCTTGCCGCCCGGCCCTTCGGGATTGACGTAGATGAGGCCCATCTGAATCGCGGCCAGCGGGCTTTCCAGCGCGCGGCCTTCCTCTTCGTCGATGCGGGTCAGATTGCCTTCCTGTCCGACCCAGAATTCTTCCGTGCCCCAGTAAATATCCTTCTCCGGCTCGAACACATCCGCGCGTCCGCCGCCAAAGCCGAATACCGGGCCGCCCATCGATTCGATCGCGACATTGCCCGCCAGGATCATGAGGTCCGCCCAGCTCAGCTTGCGGCCATATTTCTGCTTGATCGGCCACAGCAGGCGACGCGCCTTGTCCAGATTGGCATTGTCGGGCCAGCTGTTGAGCGGCGCGAAGCGCTGCGTGCCCGAAGATGCGCCGCCGCGTCCGTCGCCGGTGCGATAGGTGCCCGCACTGTGCCAGGCCATGCGGATGAAGAAGGGGCCATAATGGCCATAATCGGCCGGCCACCAGGGCTGGCTGTCGGTCATCAGCGCGGTGAGGTCGCGCTTCACCGCGGCCAGGTCCAGCGTCTTGAATTCCGCGGCATAGTCGAAATCATCACCCATCGGATCGCCGGTGCGGCCCTGTTGATGAAGAATATCGAGCGACAGCTGGTTGGGCCACCAGTCGCGGTTGGTCCGGCCCAGCAGGCTGCGCATCGCGGCAGGCTCCTTGCCCGGATCGCTCAGGGGGCTTCCACTCGTCCTTGCGTCCATGGATTGACTCCTCTCTCAATCGGCCGCTCGGGGGAACAGCGGCCACTAACCTATACGCCCCACGCGTGGCGGAAGGAAAATCGGAAAAACCGCTGACAGTGACAAGCGCAACCGAACAGTCCCTGCGACCGTTCGAGCCGATAAGGCGGTGATTGGCCGGCTTTGGTAAGGAAATCTTAGGATTGGTCGCTAAACTCTTGGCTAAGAAGGAAAGGGCGCATGCACCAGACGCTGGAGGACGCCCGCCTGCGCAAGCTGGCGAGCTTCCACATCCTCGACACGCCGCCGGAGCGGGATTTTGACGCGCTGACCGCGCTGGCGCAGCGGCTGCTGGGTTGCCCAATCGCTCTGGTCTCGCTGGTCGATCAGGATCGGCAATGGTTCAAATCGGCGCAGGGGCTGGGCAAGGTGCGGGAAACGCCGCGCGACCAGGCCTTTTGCGCGCATACCATCCATCATGACGATATGCTGGTGGTGGAAGATGCCAGCGCCGATCCCCGCTTCGCGGACAATCCGCTCGTGGCAGGAAGTCCGCATATCCGCTTTTACGCCGGCGTTCCGCTGCGCCCGCATCATGACGGATTTTCCGATACGCTGCCAGGACTTGGGTCCTTCTGCGTCATCGACACGCAGCCGCGCACCTTGTCCGATGAGGAACAGGCGATTTTGCGCGATCTGGCAACAGTCGCGGAATCGCTGCTGCGCGCGCATGCCACGGCGCAGGACGCCCATTATCTCGCGGAGCTGGCGGAGGAGCGGGCAGACATTTTGGACGGTCAGCACCGGCTGTTGCGCCAGGCGGAAAAGCTTGCCGGTGTGGGATCATGGCGCGTATCGCTGGACGATGGCGTGATCCAGTGGTCCGACCAGGTTTACGTCATCCATGGCCTGCCGGTCGGGTCCGCCCCGCCGCTGGAGGAAGCGCTCGCTTTCTATTCGGCCGAAGACGGTCGCATGATCGAGAAGCATTTGCGCAAGGCCATGCGGACCGGGCAGGGGTTCGACTTTGAAACCGACCTGATCGCGGCCGACGGACAGATGCGGCGGGTGCGCAGTATCGGCGAAGTCGAATTCCGGCATGATCGGCCTGCCGCCATCGTCGGCGTGTTTCAGGACGTGACCGACCGTCATTTGCGCGAGCAGGAATTGCGTCACGACGCCAGCACCGACAGCCTGAGCGGCCTGTCCAATCGCGCGAGTTTCGAAAAGCGTCTGGCCGATGTCCTGGGGCGGTCGAACCGGCGGTCCGAACCCCTCGCTCTCCTGCTCATCGATCTGGACGGGTTCAAGGCGGTCAACGACAATTTCGGCCATGCCGCGGGCGACGACATTCTCCGCGCGATGGCGGCTCGCATGCGCGAAGGATGCATGGCGAACGCCTTTGCGGCGCGACTGGGCGGCGACGAATTTGCCCTGCTAGTGACGCGCCCGCGCGATTGCGCCGATCTGCAATCCTATGTCCAGCAGGTCCTGGATCAGTTGCAGGTGTCCATCACCCAGGATGGCCAGACCCGACGCGTGTCGGCCACCGTCGGCGCAACGCTTGCCGAGGGGCCGGGCGCCACGCAGATGGAATTGATGCGGCGCGCCGATCTGGCTCTCTATCAGGCCAAACGCCATATGCGCGGCACCGGCCGGATATTCGGGTCCGACGCGCCGATCGACCGCGCGGCCACAGCCTCTGCCGAACCGGGCAGCGTCAATATGTGACGGACGTCGTCGCTGACGCGTCACCGTCAGCGCGGCGCCAAGCCGCCGATCAGCGTATCGACCAGCGCGACGGCAATGTCCTGCGGCCCCGACGGCCCGTTGGGGTCGTGCCAGCGGGCCGGCCAGTTGAGCGCGCCGGCAATCGCAAAAGCGCTCATCTTGACGTCCACCGCGGCGATCGTCCCGTCCGCTATGCCATCAGCGATCAGCGCGCGCAGCGTCCTGTCGATCTCGCTTTTGCGCGCGCGAATTTCCGCCGCGCTCGCCGGTGACAGCAATTCATCCCCCGTGCGCACCATGCACCGCCCGAAATCATCCATGTTGGTGCGCGCATAGGCGATCAGGAAGCGCCGCAACCGATCGATCCCCCGACCTTCCTCGCTCCGCGCCTGCTCGGCCGCAACACGCAGCGGCTCCAGTCCGCGCGTTACGCATTCGATCAGCACCTGCTCCTTATTGCCCAGATAATGATAGATGGTGGGCTTGCTGATCCCTAGTGACGCCGCGACATCGTCCAGCGAGGTCGCATGAAACCCGCGCGCGTTGAACATGCGCACCGCCGCCGTCAGCACGGCGTCCCGTTTCTGCTCACGCTCCTGCGCCTTTTCCGCCCGTGTCCGAAAGGGGGAAGCGGGCTTGGTGTCCACGTCCATTTGCACTGTCTGTCTCCGCCCGTCAGCTTGACAAAAAACGCGGGAATAAGCAATATACTCGCCAGTAGATTTAAGGCGTCAGCGACGCTGCAAGGAAGAGGACGCGCAATGCAAGAGGATCCGATTGTCATCGCCGGCTATGCCCGCACCCCCATGGGCGGTTTTCAAGGTGCGCTTTCACCCTTGAAGGCAACCGATCTTGGCGCGGCGGCGGTCAAGGCGGCGATCGAGCGCTCCAAGCTCCCCGCCGACGCCGTAGATCGCATCTATATGGGCTGCGTCCTTCCCGCCGGCCTGGGCCAGGCGCCCGCGCGCCAGGCGGCGCTCGGCGCTGGCCTTGGACTCAATACGGAGGCGACGACCGTCAACAAGATGTGCGGATCAGGCATGCAGGCCGCGATCATGGCGCATGAGGCGCTGGCGGCCGGCGCGGCGGATATCATCGTCGCTGGCGGCATGGAAAGCATGACCAACGCCCCCTACGCGCTGCCCAAGCATCGCGCCGGCGCGCGTATCGGCCATGACCGCATCATCGACACGATGATGATGGACGGGCTGGAGGATGCCTATGAGCCGGGCAAGGCGATGGGCGTTTTCGCCGAGGAAGCGGTGCGCGACTATCAGTTCAGCCGCGCGGATCAGGATGACTTTGCGATCCGCTCGCTCTCCCGCGCCAATGACGCGATAGAGTCTGGCGCTTTCGTCCGCGAAATTACCCCCGTGACCGTGTCGGGGCGCAGCGGTGACACGCTTATCGACACGGATGAACAGCCCGGCAAGGCGAAGCCCGACAAGATCCCGTCGCTGCGCCCGGCCTTTGCCAAGGATGGCACGATCACCGCCGCCAATGCCTCGTCCATATCCGATGGCGCGGCGGCGCTGGTGATGACCCGGCGCAGCGTGGCCGACCGGCTTGGCCTGCCCGTCGTGGCCCAGGTTGTGGCGACCGCCGCCCATGCGCACGAGCCATCCAAATTCACGACCGCGCCCGTGCCTGCGATGCGCAAGCTGCTCGACAAGGCCGGATGGTCGGTGGATGACGTCGACCTGTTCGAAGTCAATGAAGCCTTTGCCGTCGTCGCCATGATCGCAGCGCGCGAACTATCGATCCCGGCTGAAAAGCTCAACGTCAACGGCGGCGCGACGGCGCTCGGCCATCCCATCGGCGCGTCGGGCGCGCGCATCCTGACGACGCTGATTGCGGCGCTTGAAAACCGCGGCCTGCGGCGCGGCGTCGCCAGCCTGTGCATCGGCGGCGGGGAAGCCACCGCCATGGCCGTCGAACTGATCTGAACAAAGGGGTAAAGCCATGGACATCAACAATATGGCCGCTATCGTCACGGGCGGCGCGTCTGGGCTTGGCAAGGCTACGGCCGCGATGCTGGTCGCCAATGGCGCGAAGGTCGCCATCCTCGACCTGAATGAGGATGCCGCCAACGCCGCCGCGCAGGATATCGGCGCTGCCGCCTTTGCGCTCAATGTCGCTGATGACGCTGCCGTAGCCGCCGCCCTCGAAGCGGCGGAACAGGCCCACGGGGTCGCCCGCATCCTCGTCAACTGCGCGGGGATCGCGCCGGCCAGCAAGACCGTGGGAAAGGAAAATGCGCCCCACCCCCTGGACATTTTCCGCCGGACGATAGAGGTCAACCTGATCGGCAGCTTCAACCTCATATCCAAATTCGCCGCCCGCGCCGCCGCTGCACCGGATGTGGAGGGGGAACGCGCCGTCATCGTCAATACGGCGTCCGTTGCCGCCTATGACGGCCAGATCGGCCAGGCCGCCTATGCCGCGTCAAAGGGCGGCGTCGTCGGCATGACGTTGCCGATCGCGCGCGATCTGGCGCAGCATCATATCCGCGTTATGACCATTGCGCCGGGCATTTTCCGCACGCCCATGGTGGAAGGTTTTCCGCAGCATGTGCAGGACGCGCTGGGCGCGCAGGTGCCCCATCCCAGCCGTCTGGGCGCACCGGCGGAATATGCGCAGCTGGTCGAATCGATCATCCGCAACCCTATGTTGAATGGCGAGGTCATCCGCCTCGACGGGGCGATCCGGATGCAACCGCGTTGAATGCCTGCGCCCCTGTCCCTGAGCAACTGACGAAAAGTCGCATAAAGATATTGCTTGGAAGCTGATAGAAACGATACGCATGATGCGTATTGCCGCCGCCACAGGACAGAAATAGAGGCGGGGGCAAAGACGGATCGGGGGTATCGGGACGCGCCCAACGCGTGGGCGCGTCTGGCGCGCCGGTACAGGATGAGGGAGAGGGGATAGTGAAAATCGCGATCGTGCGGGAGCAGGCGAACGGCGAACGCCGCGTCGCCGCCACGCCGGAAACCGTCAAGAAATTCAGGGCGCTTGGCGCGGACGTCGCCATCGAATCCGGGGCAGGGCTTACCGCCTCGATCGCCGACGCTGATTACGCCGCCGCTGGCGCCGCCGTCGCCGACCGCGCCGCCACGGTCGCGGGCGCCGACATTCTACTGGGCGTGCAGGGGCCATCGCCCGACAGCCTGGCCGGTGCGAAGCCGGGCGCCTGGATCGTGGCTGGCCTCAACCCCTTTGGAGAGCGCGCCCGCGTCGATGCCTATGCCGCTGCGGGTTTCGAGGCTCTGGCGATGGAGTTCATGCCGCGTATCACCCGCGCCCAGTCGATGGATATCCTGTCCTCGCAATCGAACCTGTCGGGTTACAAGGCCGTGCTCGACGCCGCCGCCGAATATGGCCGCGCCTTTCCAATGATGATGACGGCCGCGGGCACGGTATCGGCCGCCAAGGTGTTCGTGATGGGCGTGGGCGTCGCGGGGCTTCAGGCCATCGCCACCGCCAAGCGGCTGGGCGCGCAGGTCAGCGCTACCGATGTGCGCGCCGCGACCAGGGAACAGATCGAATCCCTGGGGGCCAGGGCCATCTTCGTCGAAAAGGTCGCAGGGATTGAGGGCGAGGGCAGCGGTGGCTACGCCACGGAAATGTCCGACGACTATAAGGCCGCGCAGGCCGAGCTCGTGTCCGGCCATATCGCCAAGCAGGATATCGTCATCACCACCGCGCTGATCCCGGGCCGGCCCGCGCCTCGCCTTATCAGCGACGCTCAGATCGCGACGATGAAGCCGGGCAGCGTGATCGTCGACCTGGCGGTCGAACAGGGCGGCAATGTCGAGGGCGCGGTCGCCGGCGACGTGGTCGAGCGCCACGGCGTCAAGATCGTCGGCCACCGCAATGTCCCCTCGCGCCTCGCCGCCGACACGTCCGCCCTCTTCGCGCGCAACCTCTATAATTTCCTCTCCGCCTTCTGGGACAAGGACAGGAACGCGCCAGTGCTGGACGAGGAGATCGGCAATGCCATCCGCCTGACGCAGGACGGGAAGGTCGTCAACGAACGGCTGCTGGGGTGAACTCGGCGATACCCTCCATCCTCCCCTGGAAGGGGAGGTGGCAGGGCGAAGCCCTGACGGAGGGGTGTCCCGCTTTCGATAGGGTGACACCCCTCCACCATTCGCTTCGCGAACGGTCCCCCTCCCCTTCAGGGGGAGGATGAGGATGTTGCACGGGCGAACTGATAGGGCACGGCAGCTTCGGCGCGCAATGTCCCTGCCCGAGGTGAAGCTGTGGCGAGTGCTGCGCCAAAGACCGGAGGGCTTGAAATTCCGTCGTCAACACCCCTGCGGTCCCTATGTCGCCGACTTCTATTGCCACGAAGCGAGACTGGTGATCGAGGTCGATGGCGAAGCGCATAATCGCGGCAATTCGCCGCAAAGAGACGAGCAACGCGATGATTGGTTCTCAGCTAAAGGACTTACGGTTCTTCGCATACCGGCTGTCGCAATTTTGAACGAACTCGATGCTGCCGTCATGGGCATTATGACGACGGCCAAGGGGCAAATAGGGGAGGACTAGAATGGACTTCATTTCCATCCTGTCGATTTTCGTGCTGGCGTGTTTCGTCGGCTATTATGTGGTGTGGTCGGTGACGCCGGCGCTGCACACGCCGCTGATGGCGGTTACCAATGCGATTTCATCCGTCATCATTGTCGGCGCGCTGGTCGCATCGGCCGAAGCGGGGAGCGCGGCGGCCAAATATCTGGGGCTGCTCGCGGTCGTCTTTGCCTCGGTCAACATTTTTGGCGGCTTTGCCGTCACCGAACGCATGCTCGCCATGTACAAGAAGAAGGAGCGCAAGTGATGCACGAGCTTGCTCCCGTCTCGCCCTTCGTCGCGCTCGCCTATCTGACTGCGGGTGTCCTCTTCATCCTGGCGCTGCGCGGCCTCTCCAGCCCGGCGACCAGCCGGCGCGGCAACCGCATGGGGATGATCGGCATGGCCATCGCGGTCGTGACCACGCTCTATACCCATGACATTGCCAGCCTGCCCGAAATTATCGGCGCCATCCTGATCGGCGGCGGCATCGGCTTCGTCATCGCCCGCCGCATCGCCATGACCGCCATGCCGCAGCTGGTCGCGGCGTTCCACAGCCTCGTTGGTCTTGCCGCCGTGCTGGTGGGCGCGGCCGCTTATCTCAACCCCGGCGCCTTTGGCATCCTCGACACGCTGACCGGCCAGATCCATCAGGCCAGCCGGGTCGAAATGGGCCTGGGCGTCGCGATCGGCGCGATCACCTTTTCCGGGTCGATCATCGCTTTCCTGAAACTCAACGGCAATATGTCGGGCAAGCCGATCATGCTGCCCGCGCGCCACCTCATCAACCTGGGCACGCTGGCCGCGATCCTTGGCCTCGTCGCCTATTTCGTGACCGACCAGAGCCCCTGGGTGTTCTGGACGGTGACGGCGCTCAGCTTCGTCATCGGCTTCCTGCTCATCATTCCCATCGGCGGCGCGGACATGCCCGTCGTCGTGTCGATGCTCAACAGCTATTCGGGCTGGGCTGCCGCCGCCATGGGCTTCACGCTGGGCAACAGCGCGATGATCATCACCGGCGCGCTGGTCGGATCGTCGGGCGCGATCCTCTCCTACATCATGTGCAAGGCGATGAACCGCAGCTTCATCAGCGTCATTGCCGGCGGTTTTGGCGCGGAAAGCGGCGGCGCGTCGGGCGGCGCGGCAGCGGTGGACCGCCCCTACAAGCGCGGCAGCGCGGAGGATGCGGCCTTCCTGATGAGCCAGGCGGACAGCGTCATCATCGTGCCGGGCTATGGCATGGCCGTCAGCCAGGCACAGCATGCGCTGCGCGAAATGGGCGACATGCTCAAGAAGGCAGGCGTCAGCGTCAAATATGCGATTCACCCCGTCGCGGGCCGCATGCCGGGCCACATGAACGTGCTGCTGGCCGAAGCCAATGTCCCCTATGACGAAGTGTTCGAGCTGGAGGATATCAATAGCGAATTCGGCCAGGCCGACGTCGCCTTCGTCATTGGTGCGAACGACGTCACCAACCCGGCGGCCAAAACCGACAAATCCTCGCCCATCTACGGCATGCCGATTCTGGACGTTGCCAATGCCAAGTCGGTGCTGTTCGTGAAGCGCTCCATGGGCGGGGCTGGCTATGCCGGCGTCGACAATGAGGTTTTCTACATGGACAACACCATGATGCTGCTGGCCGACGCCAAGAAAATGGTGGAGGAAATCGTCAAGTCGCTGGATTGATCGGCACGTCGCTGGCCGGTCCGGGGACATTCCCGCCGGCCAGCGCCTTGCGCTCCTGCCGCGCGACGACGGCGGTGACGGTCAAATTGGCGCTGGCGCTGGCGACCGTGCGCGTCATGTCGAGCAGTCGGTCGAACGGCAGGACGAAGCCCACCACCAGCGCCGTCTGTTCGGGCGCAACGCCCACAGCCGACAGAACCGCCGCCAGCATGAACAGCGAAGCGGACGGAATGGGCGCGGTGCCAAAGGCGGCGAGCGATCCGGTCAGCAGCATGATCGCCAGCATCGGGCCATCGGGCTGAACCCCAAGCGCCTGCAGGCTGAAAACGCTAAGCAGCCCGACATACATGGCCGTCCCGTCCTTGCCGATGCTCGCCCCGATCGGCAGCACGGTGGAGGCGACCGCAGGCTCGATTGCCAGCTTCTCCTGCGCGACGCGCAGCGCGACCGGCAGCGTCGCGGCCGATGATGCGGTGGAAAAGGCGACGAGCAACGGGTCCACCGCCGCGCGGAAGAAGCGGCGGATCGACAGGCGCGCCATCAGGCGGATCAGCGGCAGGTGCACCAGCAGGATCTGCGCCGCCACGCCCAGCACGACGCACAGCGCCAGCCAGCCGATATTGGTGAAGACCGCCACGCCATTGTCCGCCACCGCCTGCGCGATCAGCGCCAGCACGCCAAAGGGCGTTACCTCCATCACGATCCGCACCAGGTGAAACAGCACGCGCCCGGCCGATTCCAGCACGCGCGCCATCGGCCGGCCGTTCTCCCCCGCCAGGATGACGCCGAAGCCGAACAGCATCGCAAAGAAGATGATCGCCAGCATGTCGCCTTCGACCAGCGCCGCGACGATATTGACCGGCACGATGCCGATCAGCTGGTCATGCACGGATTTGGCGACCCCCAGCGCATGGGGTGCCGCGCCCCCCAAAGCCGCGCCGCCGCCCGGTTCGACGATAAGGCCCAGCGCCATGCCGATCGACACCGCGCAGGCCGTCGTCGCCGCGAACAGCAAGAGCGTGCGCCCGCCCACCGCGCCCAGCCGCCGGGGATCGCCCAGAGCCGTCACGCCCGACGCGATCGACACGAACACGATCGGCACGACCAGCATGCGGATCAGCCGCACGAACAATTCGCCGACGAAGGCGATCCATGGCGCGGCGGCCGGCCAGAACAGTCCGATCGCGATGCCCACGACCAAACCGCCGACTACCCGCCGCCACAAGGGGATGGCGAACCAGCGGCGCGCCGCCCCCATGGTCAAAGGCCGCCCCAGAAGCCCGGCTGCGCCGGCAGCAAATAACCCTTGTCGCCGGCAAAGCCACCCGCCCGGTCCGTCGCCAGCCATAATGGCCCGTCCAGGTCGACGAAATCGCTTTGCGCCGCGATCGCCCAGGCCGGCGCGATCGACAGCGACGAACAGATCATGCAGCCGGTCATCACGCCCAGCCCGCGCGCGCGCGCCGCTTGCGCCAGCGCCAGGGCAGCGGTCAGCCCGCCGGCCTTGTCCAGCTTGATGTTCACCACCCCATAGCCATCGGGCAAATCGTCCAGATCGGCGGCGACATGGACCGACTCGTCCGCTGCAATCGGGATGACGGACGCATAGCCGCGCAGCGCATCATCGGCTCCCGCTGGCAATGGCTGTTCCAGCAGGTCGATGCGCAATTCCCGCGCCAGGCCCTGCATTGTTTCGACCTCAGCGATGGTCCAGCTTTCATTGGGATCGACGATCATGCGCGGCCCCGGCGCGGTGGCCCGCACGGCCTGCAACTGCGCGACCGGGTCGCTGGCGTCCACCTTCACCTTGATGAGCGGCACATCGGCCAGCGCCGCCGCTGCCAGCCGCATATTGTGCGGCGTGTCGAGGCCCACCGTCATCGCCGTGGCGATTGGTTGCAATGGCGTCGCGATCCCTGTCGCCGCCGCGAAATCCCGCCCTTCAAGCCGCAATTCCAAGTCCCATAGCGCGCAATCGACCGCATTGCGCGCCGCGCCCGCCGGTAGAATTTCCAGCAGCCCGCGCCGGCTCACCCCAGCTTCGATCGATGCGCGCACCGCCTCGATTTCGGCGATGCTGCCCGCGACGCTTTCGCCATAGCGCGGATAGGGGACGCCTTCACCGCGCCCCTCGACCCCGCCCTCCACGATCGTCACGGTGACGACATCGGCCGCCGTCTTGACGCCGCGCGATATGCGAAAGGGGGTAGCGAGCGGGAATGTCTCGCCCGTGACGGACAGGGAACGGGGCATGGGGATCAGATCGTCTCCGTGGCGGGGGCGGGCGCGTCCATGGCTATCAGCAAATCGACCATCGCGTCGACACCCATGCGATAGGGGTCGCAGCAGGGCAGGCCCATCCGGTCGGCGGTGCGGGCGCATAGCTCTTTTGCCGGGCCGTCTTCCATCGCCGACGTATTGAGCGCGATGCCCACCGCGCGCACATCCGGGTTGGTCAGCCGCGCGGCGCGCAGGTTCGCCTCCAGGCAGTCCTCCAGCGACGGCGGCGCATAGTGGGGCAGCCCGCGCATCGTCTGGCGCATGGGGTCATGACACAGCACCAGCGCATCGGGCTGCGCACCGTGGATCAGGCCGGTCGACACGCCGGCGAAGGACGGGTGGAACAACGACCCTTGCCCTTCGATCAGGTCCCATCCGCCGTCATGACGGTCGGGCGAAATCTGTTCGACAGCGCCGGAAATGAAATCGGCCACCACCGCGTCCAGCGGCACACCGTCACCCGCGATCAGGATGCCCGTCTGCCCGGTCGCGCGAAAGTCCGCCTCCACCCCGCGCGCCTGCAATCCCCGCGTCAGGCACAAGGTCGTATACATTTTGCCGACCGAACAATCGGTGCCGACGGTCAGCAGCCGCTTGCCCGCGCGCCGCTTGCCGGTGCCGACCGGAATGTCGGGCCGGGGATCGCGCACATCGTGCAGCGTCCGGCCCAGCCGCGCCGCCGCTGCGACCAGTCGCGGCTCGTCCTTCAGTCGCTGGTGCAGGCCCGACGCGATATCCAGCCCTGCCTCCATCGCCGCCAGCGCGTCATCGACCAGATCGCTGCCCAGCCGCCCGCCCGCATTGGCGATGCCCAGCACCAGCGTGCGCGCGCCCGCATCATGGGCCTGCGCAAAATCCATGCGCGGCAGGTTCAGCGTCAGTCCGCAATCGTCATGGCGAAATTCGCCGACGCAAATGTCGGGCCGGAACACCGCCAGCCCGCGCGACGTCTTGATGCCGATCTCGTCATTGCTGTGGCCAAGGTAGAGGAGATAGGGCGTCGCGATCATGAATGGATGAACCTGCTTGGATATGGGACCGCGACCTTATCGCCCGCCCGAGCCGTTCCCCAATATCCATGGCCGCATAGGCTATAGCCTTTTGCTATAGGCTCTCGATAACCTCCGACAACAGCGCCAGGAATTCCGACGCCGTCTTGGATGGCGGCCGGTTCTGCAAATAGACCGCATTGATGTCGAAGGTGATCGCCGGTTGCAGCGGCCGGTTGGACAGCCCCGGCGATACGCTGGCATGGGCGGTGAAATTGTCGACGATGGCCATGCCGACGCCCGCGCGCACCAGCGCGGCGGCGATATAATAGGTGCGCGCCGACACGACCTCGTTCAACTCGACATCCTGCCGCTTCAATTCGCTCGATAGCATCCGGCCAATGGGACCGCTCTGCACCGGGCTGATGAATTTATGCTCGCGCAATTCCTCCAGATGCAGCCGGCTCGGCGCATCGGGCATGTCCTCCTCACGATAAAGCACGACCAATTCGCCTTCACCGACCACCTGATGCGCTACCGGTGCCGACAGCGGCACTTCGAAACTTATCGCGATGTCGGTTTCGCGCTCATATAATTTGCGCACCATTTCATCATGATGCAGCGTCTGCAGGTCGAACATGATATCCTCATGCCCGCGCAGGAACCGCGCGACCGCGTCGGGAATCGCGCCCAGGCCCAGCGAGGGCAGGGCCGATATGCGCAGCAACCCGCCCCGGCCATGCCGCATATTCTGCGTCGCCTGCCGCAGCGATCGCACACGTTCTTGAATGTCGGCCACTTCGTCGAACAGCGTGCGCGCATCCTGCGTCGGGATCAGCCGCCCCTTGGCCCGCTCGAACAGGGGCAGGCCGATAGAGCGTTCGGCGTGGCGCAGCACCTTGGTCACGGCGGGCTGCGACACGTTGAGCGCGCGCGCCGCGGCGCTGACCGTGCCGTGCAGATAGACGGCATGAAAAATCTCGATCTGGCGCAGGTTCATCGATTCACTTTCTCTGGCTGCCGCCTGCCCGTCCGGCGCGACGATCCGGCTTGCCATGGCCGCTATGCCATTTGGTTATGGCATATGCAACAGACCCGCTCTGGACGCGCGGGATAGAGACGGCCCATGGTGCCGATTTGCGCCTTCAAGCCAAGGACCCTTGCCCATGCCGCTTCTTCCCGTCCGTCGCCGCGTCCGCCAGGCGGCCCGCGCCTTGCTGCTGTCGGGCAGCATCATGCTGCTGCCCTCCGCCACCGGCGCCGCGCCTGCCGGCACGTCGGGCGCGGACAGGGCGGACATCCTCATTACCGGCGGGACCATCTATGACGGCGGAACGGGCAAGCCCTATGTCGGCGACGTGGCGCTGAAAGGGGACAGGATCGTCTATGTCGGCCGCGCCGCACCAATGCGGGCGGCACAGCGGATCGACGCCAAGGGGATGATCGTCGCGCCCGGCTTCATCGACGCCCACACCCATGCCGATGGCTTTCTACGCTCGTCCGATGCGGCGGAGCGGGTCAATCCCGCCTGGCTGGACCAGGGCGTCAGCACCGTGGTCATCGGCGTCGATGGCTATGGCACGCCCGACGTCGGCGCTGATGCGGCGAAGATCGAGGCGTCGGGCGTCGGCACCAATTTCATACCCTTCGTCGGCTTCGGCGCGGTGCGCCAGCGCGTGCTGGGCCTGGACGCCCGCGCGCCCAACGCGCAGGAACTCAGCGCAATGAAGGCGTTGGTGGCCAAGGGCATGTGCGAAGGCGCGACGGGCTTTTCCGCCGGCCTCTTCTATGCGCCGCAAAGTTTCGCCAAGACGGACGAGGTGATCGCCGTGGCTCGCGAAGCCGCCATCCGGGGCGGCCTTTACGACACGCATCAGCGCGATGAATCGAGCTATTCCATCGGCTTGCTCGGCTCCGTCCGCGAAGCGATCGAGATCGGCAAAAAGGCAGGAATGCCGGTTCACTTCGCGCATTTGAAGGCGCTGGGCGTGGACGTGCAGGGGCAGGCCCCGGCCGTGATCGCGGAAATTGACGCCGCGCGGAAGGCTGGGCAGGATGTCACCGCCGATCAATATCCCTGGCTCGCCTCCGGCTCCAGCCTTGACGCATCATTGCTGCCACGCTGGGCCGTCGATGGCGGCGGCGACGCGCTGTTGAAGCGGCTCGACGATGCGCCGACGCTGGCGCGCATCCGGCAGGAGATGGCCGAAAATATGCGTCGGCGCGGGGGCGCCAAATCCCTGCTGCTGATCGCGCAGGGCTTTCTCTGGACCGGCAAGACGCTTGAGGAGGTCGCGACGCAGTGGCAGCTCGACCCGCGCGATGCCGCGCTGCGCATCATTCGGCAAAGCATTGAAAAGGATGCGGGCCGGGGCACCGCCGTCGCCTCCTTCAACATGGCGCAGGCCGACGTCGATCTGCTGATGCGCCAGCCATGGATGGTGACGTCGTCGGATGGATCGAACGGCCATCCGCGCATGTTCGCCACCTTCCCGGAAAAATATGTCCGTTACGTCCGCGACCGCAAGGTGATCGACCTTGGTACCTTCGTGCGGCAATCGACGGGGCGCACCGCCGACATTTATCGCATCGACCATCGCGGCTATCTGCGTCCGGGCTATTATGCCGATGTGGTGGTAATCGATCCCGCGCGTTATGCGCCACGCGCCGATTATATGCACCCGCGCGAACTCAGCGTTGGCGTCGCTAAATTGTTCGTGAACGGCGCGCTCGCCGTCAGCGACAGCCAGGCGACGGGCACGACCGCCGGTCGCGCGCTGCTCCGTCCCACGCCGGCCCATTGCCCGCCGAAATGACCATCTCCTATATATAGGTAGCTAACTAATCATTCCGGCATAATTTTTCACCTGTCGCCATCACTGTCGCACTGAACTGCGCCAGACACGAAAAAGGGCGAGGAACCTGTGGTTCCCCGCCCTTTCTTCCATGCTGCTCTTTCTCAGTTGGTCTTGAACCGCACCCCGACGCGGAAGGCCCGGCCCAGCAAATCGCTATAGGTCGAATTGGCCGACAGTCCGGTTTCCGACAGCAGGATCGGATCGGTATCGAACAGGTTGGTGACGTTCAGGAAGAACTGCCCGTCCGCCCCGCCGACATTGATCTTCGCGGTGAAATTGAGGTCGGTGTAGAATGTCCCGTCGATATGATTGCTGTTGATCGTCGGGTTGGCCGCCGTGCTGGTCGGGCAATCGGTGGTGCACACGATATAGGTATTGTTGTAGGTGCCCGAACTCACCCCTCGCCCGACTGCCGTGATCGAATAGGTCGGCGTGTCGAATGTCGCCGACATGCGGAAGATCCAGTCCGGCGTGCTCGACTGCCCGCTATTCTGGCCAACGGTGTCGACCGGCTCGGAAATGCCGTTGTCGACGGTATTTTCCAGATAGTTGGTCGCCGTCCCGCGCAGCGTCAGGCTGCTTGAACTGCCGTTGAATATCTTGTCGAGCGGCACGCGATAGCTGGCTTCATAGTCGATCCCGCGTACCTTGACCTTCGCGAAGTTGAAGGGGCTGGCTGACACGAAATAGTCGCGCACGCCCTCGGGGTCCGGCACGATCGCCGCGCAGAAGCTCTGGAACCCTTCGGTGCAACGCTGGGCGATATCGTCGGCGTAGAATTGGCTGATCGCGTCGGACACCTTGGTACGGAACCAGTCGACCGAGAAGGAGAAGCCGGGCAGGAAGCGCGGCTGGAGCACCGCGCCCAACGTCAGCGTATCGGCCTTTTCCGGGTCGAGGTTCAGATTGCCCGTGGTCAGCTCGCGGAAGGTCGCGCCGGCATATTGCCCCACCGCCGTATTGGTGGCGAATGTGTTGGTGCGCGACGTGCCTGACTGGAACAGTTCGTTGAGGTTGGGCGCGCGAATGTCCCGTGACCTTGTTCCGCGCAGGCGGATGTCCTCGATCGGCTGCCAAGTCAGGCCTGCCTTCCATGTCGTCACATATCCCGACGTCGAATAGTCGGTGGCGCGTACCGCACCGTTGAATTCCGCGCCGAAGCCCAGTGGAATCAGCGTTTCAAGATAGGCTTCCTTGACATTGTAGCTGCCAAAGGTCGGGCGGAAATTGCCGACCGACCAGCCGGACTGGAATTCGGGCGGGACATAGCCGGACACTTCTTCCTTGCGATATTCGCCGCCCACCGCGACGCTGACATCGCCCGCCCAGGTGGCGAACGGCGTGACCGACAGGTTGGCGCCCGCGACCGTCTGCTTGAACCGCTGGTTGCGATAGGGATCGCCCAGGATCCAGTCGACCGCTGCGGCATTGGCGACGCCGATGCCCAGGCGATTGAGCGGAATGCAGCCATTGCCCGGATCGGTCAATGTGGAGCGGCAGACGATCGACCCGTCGGGCGCGAAGACGGCATCGGTCGCCAGGCCCAGGCGCGACGTGTTCATGATGTCGCGCAGCTGTTCATGCGTATCGGTCTGCCCATATTGGGCATAGACGTCCCACACCGCCTTGTTGCCGAACGCGGCGAATTCGCCGCCCGCGCCCAGCGCATAACGCTGTACTTCGCGGCTGCTGTTATTCTTGCGATAGGGGAGGTCCGCCGCCGACGTGCCGAGCGAAACCGACGTCACCCCGGCCAGGGCCGCTGGTCCCAGCGCCTGGATCAGATAGGCATTGTCCGATTGCAGGGTGAAGGTCGCCGCCTGCGGCCCCGCATTGAACAGCGTCTTGTTCCAGTTATAGGAGGCTTCGGCAAAAACCTCTACCCAGTCGGCCAGCTGATAGCTCAGCCGACCGTAGACGCCGCGCCGATCGTCGGTCGCGTCCAGCCCGATGCGGCGTGACGTGTCGTTGATCTGCCAGTCGCCGCCGACCGTCTGGCTGCTGTCGGTGATGCTGCCGAACTGATATTGCTGGGCGACGCCGCCTTGTCCGAAATAGGTGCCGCGCAAGGCGGTGGTCCCGCCCACTTGCGACCGGATGATGCTGCCTGGGGTCGAATTCCAGGTGCCCGCGCCGCGCACGACGATGTTGGCAGGCTGCCCATTGTCGGCAGTATAATCGGGGTTGGACAGGGTCCTGTACCCGATCTGGTTCCAGCCGCGATCCACCTCGAAAATGCCATCCTTGTGCGCATATTCACCCGCGACCAATATGTGCCCGCGACCATCGGCGAAATCCATGCCCGCCGCGCCGGAGAAGCTATAGTTGAACCCGTCGCCCCGGTCGGTGATGCCGACATCGGCATTGACCTTGAACCCGGTATATTTCTTGTCGAGCACATAGTTGACGACGCCCGCGACCGCGTCCGACCCATAAGCCGCCGATGCGCCGCCGGTCACGATCTCGACATTCTTCACCAGCGCCTGCGGAAAGGTGTTGATGTCGACGAGGCCGGTGATGGTCGAGCCTACGGAACGGCGGCCATCGAGCAGCACCAGCGTGCGGACTTCGCCCAGGTTGCGCAGGTTCATCGTGTTGATGCCCGCCAGGCCCGAACTGATCGCCAGGCGCGAGTTGGCGGGGCGGGTGCTGCCGGCAAGCGCTGGAATCTGGTTGATGAAGTCGGCCAGATTATTGGTCGGCGACTGGTTCAGTATTTCCTGCTGCGTGACGACCGTCAGCGGGGTCGGCGACTGAAACCCGTCCCGCGCAATGCGGGTGCCCGTGACAATGATCTGGTCGGCCGTGGCGGCTTCCGCACTTTCCTGCGGCGCAATGGCATCCTGCGCGATCGATGGCGCTGCGTGGACCAGGGCGATGGCGGTCATCGCCAGTCCCAGGCTATGCCGGTGGCCGATCGGCCGGCGAGTTTTTCCGAAATCACCCATATAAACCCCCTCTGCCAGGGAGGAGCTGCACGCAATTGCAGCGTGCGCAGCGTCAGAGCGCCGTCTTGCCCGACCCATTCTAGCGATGACGACGGCGTAGCGAGGCGCTGTCCGCCAGCTGCCGCCGAGGCGCCGCGCCCTGCCGCCGACTGGCGGTCATGACCGGTTCCATGACGTGAAGGTTACAGGCCGGTCGCGGCTGGTCAATAGTTTTGGTATTACTTTGATCGCATAAAGGTATAGCCCTGCGGAATAGAGGGTCATGGCTCCATCGATGCCACAGGCAGGATAGCTCAGGGTTATGCCTCGCAGGTGGGTTGCTATAGCTCTGGGCGACGAACCTGCGATAGGTTTCATGGGCTTCGCACTGCGAATTTCATACGGATAAGAAAAAGGGAGGCTGTATTGCTTCAGCGTCGTGCATTTCTGTTGGCCACCGCAGCCGCCCTCACCATGCCGGCTGTGTCCGCGTTGGCGCAGCCGCTGGTAAAGGGCCGGTCTACCCGCGTGCGACTGACTGGAGCGCGTGCGCCAATCGACATTGTCGAGGACGAACTGGGCGTGCCCCATGTGCGCGCCAATTCGCTGCATGATGCGTATTTCGGCCAGGGCTATCTGGTCGCGCGCGATCGGCTGTTCCAGATCGATATCGACCATCGCCGCGACATGGGGCGCATGGCCGAAGCCTTTGGCGAAGCCTTCGTCGCGGCGGACAAGGCGGCGCGCCTGTTCCACTATCGCGGCGACATCGACGCCGAACTTGCCGATTTGCCGCCGGGCGTGCTGGAATGTGCCGAAGGCTATGTCGCTGGCGTCAACGCGCGCATCGCGGAGCTGGAGGCCGATCCGGCGCAGATGCCGCTGGAATATGGCATATTGGGCATCAGCCCGATGCGGTGGGACGTGCGCGACCTTGTCCGGGCTCGCGGCATCGGCATGGGCGACGCCGACGACGAGGTGCGCCGCGCGCAGATGCAGGCGCAGGGCGTGCTGGACGCGGATCAGCTGATGGCGCCCCTGCGGCCCGCCTGGTCCTATACTGTGCCCAAAGGACTGGATTGTGCCGCCGTGAGCGAGGTGGACCTTGGCATATTGCTGCCATCGGCGCGGCCGGTGCCGTTCGACGCCATTCAGGAAGCCGCCCTTGATCCGGCTGAACGCCGGACCGATCGTTTCGCGCAGGGCAGCAATGCCTGGACTATCGCGCCGTCGCGCAGCGCCACCGGACGGCCGATCCTGGCCAATGACCCGCATCTGGGCATTGGCGGGTTCAGCCCGCGCCATATGGTGCATCTGACCGCGCCGGGCCTTGATGTGATCGGCGCCGGTGCGCCCGGCCTTCCCGGCATCATGCAGGGGCATACCGACCGTTTCGCCTTTGGCCGCACGAATTTCCATATCGACCAGACCGACCTGTTCATCTTGCGCACTGCGAAGGAAGACCCCGAGCTGTACTGGCACAAAGGGCAATGGAAGCGGTTCGAAAGCTTCGAGGATGAGATCAAGGTCAAGGATGCGCCAACGCAGCGGGTGGTGCAGCGTTACGCCCAGGGCAAGCCGATCGTGGCGCAGGATCCCGAGCGGCAGCGTGCCAGCGCCTTCGCCACCGTATCGATGCTGCCCGGCGGCAATATGCGCTTTGCCATCATCGCCATCAATCTGGCGAAGGACTGGACCAGCCTGCGACGGGCCTTCCGCATCCATACTTCGCCGACAAATTTCCATTATGCCGATATTGACGGGAATACCGGGTGGCAGACCATCGGCTATACGCCGATCCGACCCAAGCATGACGGCCTCTTCCCCGCGCCGGGCGACGGCGAATATGACTGGGCGGGCATTTTGCCGGTCGAGCAGATGCCCCATGTCCATAATCCGAAGGAAGGGTGGTTCGCCTCGGCCAACCAGATGAATATTCCGGCCGATTATCCCTATGACAAGAAGATCATCAGCTTCAACTGGAGCGATCCGTTTCGGTATGATCGCATTTCCGAAGTGCTGAACGCGCAGCCCCGGCACAGTATCGCGGACAGCATCGCGTTGCAGCATGATGTTCAGTCGCTGCCGGCCCGGTCGCTGATCGCGCTGATCCCCGCCAAACTGTCGCTTGATGCCGCCAAGGCCGCTGGGCTGCTGCGGCGATGGGATTGCGGGATCGAGGCGGATAGCGCGGCGGCGCTGCTGTATGAAATGGTGATGCCGCAATTGCTGAGCAATTTTCGCGACGCGGTGGTGCCGGAGGCGGCAAAGGCCTTCATCCCCTCGGTCAATCTCTACGAAATGCTGAGCATATTGGCCAAGCCTGACAAACGGTTGGGCACCGACCCCGTTGCGGCGCGTGACGCGCTCATCGACGGCGCGCTGGCCGAAGGGTGGAAAAAGGCGCAGGCGCAGGCGGGCGGCGACCCGGCAGCATGGCGTTGGGGCGACCTGCACCGGGTCAGGATCACCCATCCGCTGGCGTCGTCGGTGCCGGCGATCGCGGCGGCATTTCCGCCGATCGACGGCGGGCGTTCGGGCGGTGACAGCTACACGCCCATGGCGCGCGGGTTCAATGCCAAGCGTGGCTATCAGGTGTCGCACGGCGCCAGCTATCTGCTCGTCGCGGATGTGGGGGCGTGGGACAATAGCCGCTTCCTCCTTCTCCCCGGACAGTCGGCCGATCCCCGCTCGCCACGTTACCGCGATTTTTATCCGCGCTGGCTGGCAGGAGAGATGCAACCGCTCTGGTTCAGCCGGGAGGCGGTGGAGCGCCATGCGGTGGCGCGCACGCTGGTGACGCCCGGCTGATCGCTACATCGCTTCGGCAAGAGCGACGAGCGCCCGGTCGACCGCGGCGCTCGCCTGCGCGTCGGTGCCATCGGGCATGTCGTTGGCGAGGGCGGAAAAGACGAGAGTTCGACCGCTTTTCGTGATGAAATAGCCCGACAGCGCGCGCGCGGCGTTGAGCGATCCGGTCTTGGCGAACAATTTCCCCTCCAGCACGGTGCCCTTGAAACGATTTCGCAGGGTGCCGTCCTGTCCGGCGATCGGCAGCGTGTCCCGCCATGCCGCGCCCCAGGGCTGCTGTGCAATCCAGCTGAGCAACGTGACGGCTGCGCGGGGCGTGATGCGGTTATAGGAAGACATGCCCGACCCGTCGGCGAAGCTGTAGCTTGCCTTGTCGACGCCTGCCTGGACCATCAGCCGGTCGAGCGCGGCCTGGCCGTCGGCGATGGAGCCGCTGCCCTGCGCCCGCGAGACGCGGCGCAGCATCAGGTCGGCATGGAGATTCTGGCTCTGCTTGTTGATGATGCGCATGTCGTCGGCCAGCGGCAGGGCGGGCAATTGCGCGAGCAGCGGCGCTGCGGGCGGACGCGCGGCCGGTGCGGCGCGCCGGGTGGCGGGATCATCGCCCGGACTGAGCGGGCGATGGCGCGTGCGGATCGTGCCGGTGACGGTGACGCCCCGCGCAACCAGCAAGTCGCGCAGCCGCCAGGCGGCATAATGCGCCGGATCGTCGACGCTGAAATAGAGCGTGTCGGGTGCGGCGTCCTGGCCGATAGTTCCCGTCAGCCGGACCAGCCGGCTATTGGGTGCGCGGTCCGCAACGATCGCTTGTTCCTTGCCCGGCACGGTGATGATGCGATTATCGATGGCATAGTAGCCCGTCGCCTGCACCGCCGGCGGCGCGCCGATCGCGCCCGGCGTGATCGTGGCTGACAACTGATTATCGTCCAGCGTCAGCGAGGAAATGCCGGTGCCATAGCGGGACTGGATATTGTTCCAGCTCATGCCCGGACCCCAGCGTTCGTCCGGATACCAGCTGTCGTCGCCCACTACATCGCGCACGCGCCGGGTGCGGGCGGCAATGGCGTCGGCCAGCGTCGCGAGGCAATCGACCGTGCAATCCGGCGCGCTGGAGAGGCGGGCGTCGCCGCGTCCTTCCAATATGGCGTCGCCCTGATCGAGCCGCACGCCCGTGCCCTGCGCTGTGCGGTCGAGCGCGGGCAGATCGGCATAGGCGGTGGCGGTCGTGAACATCTTGGTATTGGAGGCAGGGATGAAGCGTTCGTCCGGCGCGATGGCAAGAATTGGCGCGCCATCCAGCGTGGCGACCAACAGGCCGTATCGCGTGCCTTTTGGCCCCTGCTCCAATTGCTGTTCGATGCTGGCCAACAGCGGCGGCGGCGCATTTTGGGCGGCAGCGCCAGCCAATGGCAGGGCGAGAGCGGCGAGGGAAAGGAGGAGGCGCATGAGGCCGATCCTAGACCGCAAGCAGGCCGGTTGAACAGATGCGCGCACGGCGCAAGCCATAACCTGTGGCAATGCCCTTGCCAGGGCAGATCCGGCCCGATGCGAGTCGTAAGGAGTGGCGTCGAAGTTCACAGTGTCATGGGCCTTTTTTCAGGCGCGAAGCGACCATCACGCGACCACGAGGCGACAGGAACGCGACCGCGAAGCGACACCGGAAAGATGAGGGCCGGCGCCGGGACGTTCCAGTGGATGCACAGAAATCGGGAGGGGCGCTCATTTTAAATTGTAGAACAGACAAAACCCTATTTTGGAAGAGAAATGAGGGATCGGCGCTTCGGGATCGGCTGCGGCTGTCACTTTGCCGAAATATGGACAGCGCCGCACCGGTAGGATAATCTAGCACAAGCCAATATTTGAGTGACAGCTATGCCATGGCAGCGGTGACATCCATCAAACTCGATGATGCTCTGGAAGGGCGTCTCCGGCAATTGGCGGAAGTCCGTCGACGCAGTTCGGAGTCGATCATGCGCGAAGCCATCGCGCAATATGTCGAGCGGGAGGAAAAGCGAGAGACTTTCCGACAGGATGCCATCCGCGCCTGGGAAGAGTATCGCCGGACCGGCTTGCATCTGTCTCATGAGGAAGCCGATGCCTGGTTGGGCAAGCTCGAAGCAGGAGAGGATGTCGAGCCGCCAACGTGCCACGGCTGATCTGGACACCTGCTGCGCTGGAGGATGTTCAGCGCCTCTATCACTGGCTGTTGCCCAAGGATGCAGAAGCCGCGTCGCGCGCAGTTGCGACAATCCGGGCGGAAATAGGCATATTGGCGACATCGCCGCATATAGGTCGCCCGGTAGAGAATATGGACCTCGAATATCGGGAGAGGCTGATCAAGTTCGGCGATAGTGGCTATGTCGCCCTGTATCGCGTTGATGACAGGATAGTCGCCATACTGGCGATCCGCCATCAGAGGGAAGCCGGCTACAGCTGAGTGTCCCACGTCCTAACCAGCGCATCGCCCACGGCGGGCCGCAGGGTGAAGATGCCGCTGTCGGCGTGGCGCGTCGGGTGGACGCGGTTGGTGAGAAGGGTCCAGGCCAGGCCGCGGTCGAAATCGATCCACAGGCCCGTGCCGGTAAAGCCGGTATGGCCGATGGTTTCCGCCGAGCAGGCGTCGCCGCCCGACCATCCGGGAAAGGCGCGTTCCCAGCCGCAGGTGCGGTGCCCTTCCTGTGCGGTGCGAACCTGCGCCATCATCGCAGGAGACAGGATCGACCCGTCGAGCATCGCCTGCGCGAAGCGCAGCACGCCATCGACCGTGCCGAATAGCCCGGCATGACCGGGCGCGCCGCCCAGCGCGTGAGCGTTTTCGTCATGGACTTCGCCCTTGAGCATCCGGCCGCGCCAGCTGCACGCTTCGGTGGCGACGGCGGGGCCGGGCGGCGGGCCGAAGGAGAGGCCTTCGCCCAGCGGCCAGTCCGACAGCGGCGCGCCGGTGATGCGTTCGATCGCGATGCCGAGCAGGATGAAGTTGATGTCGGAATAGACGGCCGGTCCCTGCCGCCATTCGCGCTGGAGCACGAAAGCGCGCAGGCGGGCGGGATCGTCGCCATAGGTGTAGATCGGTTCGACCGCAGGCAGGAAGGTGCGGTGGGCGAGGCAATCGCGGAAGGTGAGGCGACGCTCCGCCGCATGAGCGACATCATATTGGCGCAGGTCGGGAATGGCGTCAGTCAGCGGCCGGTCGAGGTCGAGCCGGCCCTGCTCCGCCAATGTGAGGACCATCGTCGTGGTCGCGATCACTTTCGACACCGATGCGAGGTCGAACCAATGGTCGCGGGTCAGGGCTTCGCGATCCGGCACGATCGCGGCCGACCCGGCAAAGCGAACCGCGCTGCGCCCGTCGGCGGTGACGATCCCCAGAGTTGCGCCGGGGATGCGGCCATCCGCCACGGCCCGGGCGGCGGGCGCGAAGGCGGCTTGGCAATGCTGGTCGATCATGGTCATGGACCTCAAGCCGTGCGTGCGCGAACGCGCATCACGACAGGCAGGAAGAAGATGGCGGCAAAGCTCAAAGCGCCAGACAGGATGAAGAAGCCGTCATAGCCGATCTGTTTCTGAATCGCGCCCGCCGCGCCACCGATCAGGCGGGGGAGAAGGAAGGCAAAGCCCGACAGAAACGCATATTGCGTGCCGGGATAGCGCGGGCTGACCAGCATGGAGAGGTAGACGACGAACACCGCCCCCTCCAGCCCATGGCCGAACTGATCGACGCCGGCGGCGACATAGAGGACGAAGGCGGAGGGTTCGGCATACCAGAGCCAGACGAACACCCAATTGCCGATCGCCGAGGCGCAGGCCCCGATGATGAGCGCGACCGTCATCGGCAGGCGCGCGGCGCATAGCCCGCCAAGCGCCACGCCCGCCATCGAGCAGGTCAGGGCGACGACGCCGTCGGCCATGCTGATCTGTTCCAGGCTGTAGCCCGCCGCATTCCAGAGCGGATGCGACAAAGTGAGGGTGAGTACGTCGCCCATGCGGTAGAAGGAGACGAAGGCGAGCACCGGCAGCACGGCATAGCCATAGCGCCAGAAAATCTCGACATAGGGCGCAATGAAGCCGGGCATTTTCGCCGGCGCGTCGGCGGGCAGGCGGCGGATGCGCGGCAAAGCGATGGCGAGCGCGACGAAAGGGAGTAGTGCCACAGCGAGCACGATGGGCGTGACATTGGTTTCGGCCGAAAAGCCAGCGCCCTGAGCGGCGGACAATATGCCCCAGCCGAGGATTGCGGTGGCGGCGCCGGTGCCGGTCAGGATCAGGAACGCAAAGAGGGTGCCGCCCAGCAGCGCGCTGGAGCGGCCGCGCGCGCCATCCTGTTCCGGGCGCATCGCGGCGAGGATAGGGAAGGGGAGAAAGGCGGCCGTGGCGATCACCAGATAGGCCCAGGTCCAGTCCGCCCAGGCGGCGACCAGCACCGCGCCGCTGCCCGCCGCGACCATGGCGCTGCGATAGCCCCACAGGTTAGCCGCGACGATGGGACCCTGCTGCGCCTGCGTCGGCGCCAGCTCGATGCGCCAGCCATCGGCGGCAACTTCCAGCGTGGTGGTCCAGAATGCGAGCAATATGGCGAAGAGCGCGGTGAGGGGCAGGCTCTGGTCGCTGGAGGTGAAGGCCATGGCGACCATCGAGAGGAAAATGCCGAGCTGAGACAGCATGATCCAGCCGCGCCGCCTGCCCCAGAAGCGGGAAAAGCCGGGCACGCTGTAGCGGTCAAGCAGCGGCGCCCACAGGAATTTGAAGGTCGGCAGCAATGCGATCCATGCGAAAAAGCCGATGATGACGATGTCAATGCCATGGCGGGCGAGCCGCAGCGTCAGCACCGCGTTGAACATGTAGAAGGGCAGGCCGGCGGAAAAGCCGAGGAGCAGATAGAGGCCGAGCGTGCGCATCGGCGGGCGGGGGGCATCTGCCACAGGTGACGAGGCAGGCGCGGATATGGCCGGAGAGGGGGCGCTCATCCGTCGATCTCCTTGAGTTCGGTCACGAAGTCGTAGCGGTCGCCGCGATAGACCGAGCGGGTGAATTCCACCACGCGGCCACCGGGAATGCGGGTGAGGCGTTCGATGCGCAGCACTTCGCTATTCTGCCGGACGCTGAGCAATCCCGCTTCGGTCGGGGTGGCGAGTGAGGCGCGCACCCGCTGCGTGCCCGATGTCGGGCGAAAGCCGCTGCGGCCCATGGCTTCGTAGAGAGAGTCGCCGATGGTGGACAGGTCAGGCAGGCAATCGGCGGGCACGACGGCATGTTCGATCGCGAGCGGTTCGCCGCCAGACAGGCGCACGCGGCCCAGGCGGGCGACGCGGGCCGACAGGGAGAGGGCGAGCGCGGCGGCTTCCTCCTCGGTCGGCTGGGCGTAATTTTTCATCATCCATATGACGCCGGGATCTTCGCCGCGCGATCGGGCATCATGGGTGAAGCTGGAAAGGACGGAGGCGGGCGCCTCGATCCGGCGGGCGACGAAGGTGCCTGAACCCTGTTTGCGGAATAGCACGCCTTCCTCGATCAGCTGCTCGATCGCCTTGCGCACGGTGACGCGCGAGATGCCGGCCATTTCGCTGAGGTCGCGTTCGGAGGGCAGGGCGTTGCCGGGGCTGATGCCGCCGCTGTCGATATGGTCGCGCAAATTGCGCGCCAGTTGCAGGTAGAGCGGCGTCCCGTCGTCGCTGCGCGCCACCAACTTGTCTCGCATCGCTTATGCCCCCCCTTGCGTTGCTCCGATTGCGTCGGCCAGATTGTCGCCATGCGCCGCCAGCAGGCTTTCGGCGGCCTGGCGATCAAACCCCCTGGCGATCAGTACCGCCAGCTTGATATCCTGTCCGGCCATGTCGAGCGCCTGCGCGGCGGCGGCCTGATCAACCTGCGCCAGGTCGCATATCATCGCTTCACCTCGTTTGCGCAGCTTGGCGTTGGAGATGCGCATGTTGACCATGCGGCCGCGATAGATGAGGCCCAGCCGCAGCATGATCGCGGTCGAGAGGATGTTGAGCACCGCCTTTTGCGCCGTGCCAGCCTTCATCCGTGTCGATCCGGCGATGATCTCGGTGCCGGTGTCCACGACGATGCCATGGTCAGCCGCGTCCGGAAGCGGGGTGGCGGCGTTATTGGCGATGCCGATGGTGAGCGCGCCGGCTTCACGCGCGGCGGCGATGGCGGCGCAGGTGAAGGGGGTGCGGCCGCTGGCGGCGACACCGATCACGACATCATTGGGGGCAATTTGCGCGACGGCGACGGCGGCGCGGGCGGCGGCAGCGTCATCCTCCGCGCCTTCGGCCGCCTGCGTCAGCGCGTCGAGGCCGCCCGCCATCAGGAAGAGCAGACGATCCTCCGGCCAGTTATAGGTGGGGTAGAGTTCGACGCCGTCCTGCACCGCGACGCGGCCGGAGGTTCCTGCGCCGACATAGACCAGCCGGCTCTTCTGGGCCCGATCTTGGCTGAGGCGCGCGGCGGCGGCTTCGGCGGCCTGCGCGATGGCCAGAGCCTGTGATCCTATCGCGGCGATGGCGGCCATCTGCCCTTCCAGCATCGCTTCGACCGCGAGCGTGGTCGGCCATTGGTCGATATCGACATAGCGGGGATCAATGGCTTCGGTACTCATAGAGGCTCCGGGGCGAGGGCATCGGCGTCGTCACATTGGTATTATCAGTTCACGGTATGATGCAACCAAATTAAATCCAATTGCCCTGGATCGCCTATTTGGTATGGTGGCCGCATGACCGATCATTCCGACGCAATCGGGACGTTGATGGCGCGTGAAACCGCGCAGGCGCCCGACCGCTGTGCGCAGCAACTGGCGCGCAACGCCGACCTTATGCGGGAGGCGGGCGCAAGATTGCGGAAACTGGCTCCGCCCTTTGCAGCGACGCTGGCGCGCGGCAGTTCGGGCCATGCCGCCGCCTTCGCCAAAGTGCTGCTGGAAACGCGGGCGGGCATCCCGACGCTAAGCCATGCCCCGTCGATCGGGTCGCTCTATGGCGCGACGTCCACGCATTTCCGGGACATACCCCTGATCGCTATTTCGCAGTCGGGCCGCAGTCCGGACCTGATCGCGGCGGCGCGCGATGCCAAACGGCAGGGGGCGCTGCTGATCGCGATCGTCAACGATGCCGACGCGCCATTGGCGCAGCTCGCCGACATCTGCATCCCGATCCATGCGGGGCCGGAAACCAGCGTGGCCGCGACCAAGAGCTTCATCGCGACGCTGGTGGCGCTGACGCATCTGGTGGCGGAATGGAGCGGCGATAAGGCGCTGCTCGACGCGCTGCCGGCGATTGGCCCGACCTTGAAGGATGCCTTGGCGGCCGACTGGACCGGCGCGGTGCCGTTGCTCAAGGATGCGCGGGCGATGTTGGTGCTGGGACGCGGGCTGACGCTGCCGATCGCGGGAGAGGCGGCGCTGAAACTCAAGGAAACGTCGCGCGTGCACGCCGAAGCCTTCAGCATCGCGGAGGTGGCGCATGGCCCGATGACGCTGATCGGGGAGGGCGATCCGGTGCTGGCCTTCGGGCCAGTGGATGTGGCGCGCGAAGGGTTGCGCGATCGATTGGCGGATTTTCGCGCACGCGGGGCGCATGTCATAGCGGCGGGGCTGGACGAGGATATGGCCGGCGCGACGCTGGCGCTGCCCGGCGTGGCGCCGGACCATCCCGTGCTCGCCGCCATCGCGCAGGTGCAGAGTTTCTACGGTCTGGCCAATGCGCTGGCGCTGGCGCGGGGCCTTGATCCCGACCAGCCGCCGCATCTGGCCAAGGTGACGCGGACGCTATGAGCGTTACGGCCCTTGTCGGCGCGGAAATCGTGCTGCCAGACGGCATCGCGCAGGATCATGCGCTGCTGATAGAGGGCGCGCGCATCGTCGATGTGGTTCGGAGGGACGCGCTGCCGCCTGGTTGCGGGGAGATCGAGCTGCAGGACGGGTGGTTGCTGCCCGGCTTCATCGATACGCAGGTCAATGGCGGCGGGGACGTGCTGCTCAACGCTCGTCCCGATGTCGAGGGCATCCGCGCTATCGCGGAGGCGCATCGGCGCTTTGGCACCACCGGCATGATGCCGACATTGATCAGCGATGATGCGGACGTCGTCGATGCCGCCATTGCCGCTGGCGAGGCGGCGATCGCGCAATCGGTGCCGGGCATATGGGGCGTACATGTCGAAGGGCCGCACCTGAACCCCGGCAAGAAGGGCATTCATGATGCGGCCAAGTTCGCGCCGATCGATGCCGCCGTGCTGGAACGATATACGCGACCGACGAGTGGACAGCGTATCGTGACGCTGGCGCCCGAACTTGCGCCACCCGGCGCGATCCGGGCATTGGCGAAAGCTGGTGTGATCGTCGCCGCCGGCCATAGCCTGGCAAATTATGACCAGACGGTTATGGCTTTGGACGAGGGGCTGGCCGGCTTTACCCATTTGTTCAACGCGATGACGCAGATGGGTAGCCGGGAGCCCGGCATGGTTGCCGCCGCTCTGCTGGACCGGAACAGTCATTTCGGGCTGATCGTCGATGGGCTGCATGTCCACCCAGCCGCCTTGCGCGTGGCGCTGGCGGCGCGGGGGTTGGACGGCGCGATGCTGGTGACGGACGCCATGCCGCCCGTTGGCGGCACGCAAGGGCGCTTTTCGCTGATGGGGCAGGATATTCACGTGGTCGACGGCACCTGCCGCGGCCCGGACGGCACGCTGGCCGGATCGGCGCTCAGCATGGCGCAGGCCCTTCGCAATGCGATGGACATGCTGGGCTGCTCCATGGTGGAGGCGTCCCGCATGGCGAGCGGCAATCCCGCACGCTTCCTGCGGATCGAGCGGCAGACCGGGGCCATTCTGCCCGGATTGCGCGCCGATCTGGTGCATCTGGACGCACAGCGGCGGGTGCGCCGCACCTGGATTGCCGGCGATATCAGCGAGGAAGGCGAGTGAGCGATCTGCTGCCCCGGCTGCGCGCCATTGTCAGGCATCGCCATGTCCTGACCAGCGACCGCCAGACGGCGCGCTATCGCGCGGGATACCGCACCGGGTCGGGCGCGACTTTGGCGGTGGTGCGGCCGGGCAGCCTGGTCGAGCTATGGCGGGTCGCGAAGGCCTGCGTCGCGGCGGATGTGTCGATCATCATGCAGGCGGCCAATACCGGGCTGACCGGCGGATCGACCCCCGATGGCGACGATTATCCCGGTGGCTGCGTCGTCATCAGCACGACGCGGATCGCGGCGCTGCATTTGATCGACGGTGGCCGGCAAGCCATCTGCCTTCCCGGTACGACGCTGCATGCGCTGGAACAGGCGCTGGCACCCCTGGGGCGCGAGCCGCATTCGGTGATCGGATCATCCTGTTTCGGCGCGTCGGTGGTGGGCGGCATCTGCAACAACAGCGGCGGATCGCTGGTGCAGCGTGGCCCCGCCTTCACGCAACTGAGCCTCCATGCGGTCGTGCGACCCGATGGGACGTTGGACCTCGTCAATCATCTGGGCGTGGCGCTGGGCGATGATCCCGAAACCATTTTGCGACGCCTGGATGCGGGCGATTTCGACGCGGCCAATGTCGAGGATGCGGCGGATCGCTGGGCGCATGACCATGATTATGCCGCCCATGTGCGCGCCGTCGATAGCGCCACCCCCGCGCGCTTCAATGCTGACGCCAGACGGCTGTTCGAGGCGTCGGGCAGCGCGGGCAAGGCCATCGTCTTTGCCGTTCGGGTCGACAGCTTTCCCAAGGAGGAAGGCGCGGTCACTTTTTATATCGGCACTAATGATCCGGCGCGGCTGACGCGGCTGCGTCGCACGATATTGCGTGATTTTTCCGCCCTGCCCATCGCCGGCGAATATATGCATCGCGACGCGTTCGATATTGCCGACCGCTATGGCAAGGACATGTTCGTCGCGATCGAGCGCATCGGCACCGCGCGCCTGCCCCGATTATTCGCCGCCAAGGCGTGGGTGGACGCCTTGCCCTTCGTCAGGCCGGGGGCGAGCGACCGGATGATGCAGCGGGCGGGCCGCCTTCTCCCCGATCATTTGCCGTCCGAAATGCGGCTCTTTCGCGATCGGTTCGACCATCATCTGCTGCTGAAAATGCCTGCAAGCGGGGTGAGCGAGGCGCGCGCCCTGCTGCGCGCCGATTGCACCGGGGACGAGGCCGATCATTTTGAATGCACGCCGCGGCTCGCGGCCAAGGCCTTCCTGCATCGTTTCGTCGCGGCGGGGGCGGCCGTGCGCTATCGCGCGGTGCATCGGCGAACGGTGGCCGATATCGTGGCGCTGGACATCGCGCTGCCGCGCAACGCCAGCGACTGGCAGGAAATCCTGCCGCCCGACTTGGCGGAGCAATGTGTCCACAGCCTCTATTATGGCCATTTCTTCTGCCACGTCTTTCACCAGGATTATATCGTGCGCGCCGGGGTCGATCCGCTGGCGTTCGAACATCGTATCTGGGCGCTGCTGGACGCGCGGGGCGCGGAATATCCGGCGGAACATAATGTCGGGCATCTATATCGCGCCAAGCCAGCACTGGAGCATTTCTACCGCAGTATCGATCCGCGCAACCAGTGCAATCCGGGTCTTGGCCAGACCAGCCGAGAGCGATATTGGGGCGAGCAGCAGAAGGAGGCGGCGCGTCCATGACCTATTATCTGGGAATAGACGCCGGCGGCAGCCATTGCCGCGCGCGTTTGGTGCGCAGCGATGGCGTAGTGATCGGCACTGGTCAGGGTGGCGCTGCCAATGCGCGGATCGGCCTCGACGTGCTTTACGACAGGTTGCGCGATGTATGCGATCAGGCCGTGGCGCAAGCGGGTCTTGGCACCGATGAGGTCGCGACGATCCGCGCGGGCATGGGGATAGCGGGTATATCGCGGCCCGGCGTGCGCGACGCGTTGGAAGGCTTTGCCTTTCCCTTCGCATCGGTGGCCTATGAAACCGACGCCTTCATCGCCAATCTGGGTGCACATGGCGGGCGGGATGGAGCCATCCTGATCCTGGGGACAGGCAGCATCGCGCAGGTGCGGGCGAAGGGGCGGGATTTCACCATCGGGGGCTATGGCTTTCCGATTTCGGACGAGGGCAGCGGCGCGGCTTTGGGGCTGAGCGCGATGCGCCATGCGCTGCGTGCGCTTGATGGACGGACACAGGCGACGCCGCTCAGCCGCGCCGTGACACAGCGGTTCGACCATGACACCGCGCGCGCCATTGCCTGGATGGATGCGGCCAGCCCCAAGGATTATGGCAGTTTCGCGCCGCTGGTCATGGACCATGCCGAAGCCGATGACGCGATCGCCCGGTCGATCGTCGAGGATGCGGTCCAACATATCGAGCGGTTCATCGAGACGATCTTTGAGCGGGGTGCGGAGCGGTGCGCGTTGCTGGGTGGGCTGGCGCCGCGCATGCAGCCATGGTTGCGGGCGCGGACCGTCGCGAGCCTCAGCCCGGCAGCGGGCGATGCCCTGGACGGCGCGCTGTTCCTTGCGGGTTATCGCGCCAACGGACGCTGAAGGTTCGACCCGCTATTCCGCGTCCGGCTGGCATTCGGGCGCGGCATCGGCGAAGGCTGGCAGGGCCAGGCAGGCGCGTTCGATGTCCAGCAGCCGGGGCCAGCGCAAATCGGCGCCGAAGCGGCGGGCATTGACCAGTTGCGGCACGAGGAACAGGTCCGCCAGCGTGACTTGCGACCCGAAGCAATAGGGACCGGGTTGATCCGCGATCATGGCGGCGCAGGCGTCAAACCCATCCTCGATCACGGTGGCCGCCCAGAGTTTGACTGCGGTATTGTCCAGGCCCGCGTCACGCAGGCGATCAAGGATGCGCAGATTCTGGATCGGATGAATGTCGCAGGCGATCACCTGGGCGAAGGCGCGAACCTTGGCGCGCAGGATCGGGTCTGAGGGCAGGAGCGGGGGATCGGGTTGACGCTCGTCCAGATAGTCGCAGATCGCAAGGCTCTGCGTCAGCACCGCGCCGTCGATTTCCAGCGCAGGGACCATGGCCTGCGGGTTGAGCGCGCGATAGGCCGGGGCTTTCTGCTCGCCCTTGCGCAAATGATGCGATTGCTGGCGATAGGGCAGGCCCTTGAGATTAAGGGCAATGCGCACGCGATAGCTGGCGGTCGACCGGTAATAGCCGTGGAGAAGAATGTCACTCATGCGCGCTGCGGATCATAGCTGGGTCTCCTGTCAGGCGGGGTGGCGGAACCAGCCCGACCACCCCATCCTTGTCGCAGCGTCAGCGGCGTTGTTCAACCCGCCACCATGTCAGCCCTTGGGCTTCAGCCAGCCATGCATGTCCATCCAGCGGGTGAAGGCGTCGAACCAGCCGGTGCTGGTCGTGGACTTCTGATACATGCCAAAGCCATGGCCGCCCTGCTCATAAAGATGGAATTCCACGGGCTTTCCGGCCTTTTTCCAGCTGTCGATGAGGCCAAAACCGCCATTGGCGAAGAAGGGATCGTCGGCGGCCAGCGCGACGAACATCGGCGGGGCATCGGCGGGCACGGTGACGGGAGAGAGCGGACCGTAAATGTCGCCGATGAAGGCTGGCTTTGCGTCCTGGCCCTTAAGCGCGGTTGCCAGTGTCAGCATCGCGCCGGCCGAGAAGCCGACCATGCCGATGCGTTGCGGATCCACATGCCATTCAGCCGCGCGGCTGCGGATAAGGGCGAAGGCGGCGCGGGCGTCAGCAATTTGCGGGGCGATATCCTCCATCGCGCGTTCCGGGTCCATCCGGGGCCGGCGGGCGACGCCCGAGAACATCTCGGCCATGGAGCGCTCGAAAGCGGGCATGCCGGCCGGCGTCTGGTTCAGGCGATATTTAAGGACGAAGGCTGCAACGCCCTTCGCTGCCAGTGCGCGCGCGACGTCCCAGCCCTCATTTTCCATCGACAGTGTGCGAAAGCCGCCGCCGGGCGTCACCACGACGGCCGTGCCATTGGCCTTGGCGGGATCCGGCAGGAAGGGGGTGAGCGTCGCTTCGGTCACATTGCGGGCAAAGACGCTGCCATATTGGCTGTGCCAGCTTTCCTTGTTCGTGGCGCCGGGCAACGGGCCGGTGTTGAGGGGAATGGCGTCAGGCTGCGCGGGAATCGCGATCGGCGTCATCTTGTCGTCCTGCGCCCATGCGGACGGGACGGCGATGACGGGCTGGAGCGCCACGATCCCCAGCGCGATGGCCGGCAAGGCGGCGCGCCGGAGCGGATGCCGCGACAGGCGGGAAATCCATGACGTAGATGACATATCTCACTCTCCCTTTCGATCCGGCCGATTGGCGGCCGCTTATGTCTTTCCTATTTCGGCAGCGTCAGTGCCGTGCCAATGGTGTAGCGCGCTCGCTGGCCGGGCGCCTGCGTGCCTGGCTGGCCGCCGCCGACGCTGAGCTCATAGTCGCCCGGGATCAGCATGCGATCGCCCGCCATGGTGACGAAGCTCATGTCGCGGGGCGACAGGGTGAAGGACAGCTCGCGGCTTTCGCCGGGTTTGAGCGTCAGCCGCTGGAATCCCCGAAGCGCGGTGCGGGGCGCGCCGTCAAAGGCGGGCGGGGTGATATAGAGCTGCGCGACTTCGTCACCCGGCCGCTGACCGACATTGGTGATCCGGGTCGAGACGCGCAGCCCCTTTTCCACCGCGCCATCGATGGGTTCTACGGCAAGCGGCGCATAGGCGAAGCGCGTGTAGCTGAGGCCGTGGCCGAACGGATAGACCGGCGCGCCCTTGAATTAGCGATAGGTGCGGCCTTCCATGCTGTAGTCGGTGAACGGCGGCAGATCATCGACGCTGTGATAGAAGGTCAGCGGCAGTCGGCCGCCCGGATCGGCCTTGCCCGACAGGATGTTGGCGATGGCAAGGCCGCCCGACTGGCCGGGATACCAGGCCTCCAATATGGCGGCGGCATTGTCCTTCGCCCAGCCAAGGTCGATCGCGCTGCCATTCATCGTTACCAGGATCAGCGGCTTGCCGGTCGCTTTCGCCTTTTCCAGGAACGCGCGCTGATCCGCGGGAAGGGCGAGTGTCGTGCGGTCGCCGCCTTCGAAGCCATCGACCTTGACGGGCATTTCCTCCCCTTCCAGGTCGGAGGTGAGGCCCATGACCGCAATGATGACGTCGGCATCCTGCGCGCCCGCGGCAAGATCGCGGTCGAGATCGTCGGTGACGCGCTTCCAGAAGATGGCGGGTGCGGCCGCGACGCCGCTCTGCCCCTCCAGACGGATAGGATAGCGCTCGCCCTTCGTCAGCTGCACATCGACCAGTTTCAGCGGTTCCGCCCAGCGCGAAAAGTCGGTGGCGGAAACAATCGGCTGCCCATCGCGGGAAACCTGCCCTTTCACTCCGGTCAGCGCCAGACGGTAGAGGCCGGTTTCAGGCGGGACGAGATAGCCGGTCCAGATGACCTTGTGGTCATCGGCGACCTCGCGATATTGCGATGCGCGCGACACAATGCTGTCTTCGGTGCGCACTAGGGCAGGTTTGTCCGCATAATGGTCGCCATCGACGCGGTTATAATATTCCGCGCGAATGCCCGGTCGGCCATCGGGCGTGCGAAGCGCCGTGCCGGGAACGGGATCGCCATCCGTGATGGAGGGTGAGAAGGGGATCAGTGTGACGGTCGCGTCCGGCATCGCCTGCCGTAAGCCGTCCGCTACCGAGATAGGCGGAGCGCTTCGCGTCGAGCTGTAATTGCCGCGCAGGACGCGGGTCGCGTCGGCCAGCGGCCCCGCCAGTGCGATCCGGACGCCGGTCTTCAGAGGAAGCGCGCCCTCATTTTTGAGCAGCACGAGGCTTTTGACCGCAGCGTCGAGCGCCAGCGCGCTGTGTGCCTGTGTGCCGATCGCCGACACGGGCGTGCTGTTGGGTTTGCGGGCGGCAAGGCCCGGCAGGTCGCCATTGCGCAGGCGGGCGGAGAACAGGCGGACCAGCGCGCTGTCTATGTCGCCGATGCTGATATGGTTGGCCGCCAGCGCGTCCTTGTAGCGATCACCTAGCCCCGCCTGACCCGACAAAGTGGCATTGTTGCATTCGCTGTCGACGCCGCGCCGCAGCGCGACGGATACGCCCGTCGCGGGGCTGGGCGCATATTTGTGATGGGCATAGATATCCACCACGGCATCGCAGTCGGACACGACATAGCCCTTAAAACCCCAGGCATCGCGCAGATAGTCGGTAAGGAGCATCGTGCTGCCACAGGCCGGTTCGCCATCGACGCGATTATAGGCGCACATGATCGAACCGGCCTTGGCTTCGACGATGGCAGCGCGAAAGGCCGGTAGATAGGTGTCTTCCAGATCGCGCTTGGTCGCGAAAATATTGTCGGTGTGGCGGCTTGGTTCCGGCCCTGAATGAACCGCGAAATGTTTGGGCGTGGCGACGACGTTGGGCAGATCGGGATTGTCGCCCTGTATCCCCTGGATGAAGGCAACGCCCAAGCGCGCGGTCAGATAGGGATCTTCGCCATAGGTTTCCTGGCCGCGCCCCCAACGCGGATCGCGAAAGATGTTGATATTGGGCGACCAGGTGTCGAGACCGGTGCCGATGCGACCCAAATGACCGGTCTGGCGCCCCAGCGTATGCAGCGCCTGCACTTCGGTGCTGATGACGGATGCAACCGCATGGACCAGGGGCGCATCGAAGGTGGCGGCAAGGCCGATCGGTTCGGGGAAATTGGTGGTCGGCACCGGGCCGATCGCACCATGGAGCGATTCCGTCCACCAATTATAGGTCGGTATGCCAAGGCGCGGAATGGCGGGCGCGGTGTTGAGCAGCTGCTCGGTTTTTTCCTGAAGGGTGAGTTGGCGGACGATGGCGCGGGCCTTGTCGTCGGCTTGCGCCCAGGCATCCGTTGCAGGAGCGCTCCATGCAGTCGAGCATGGCGCGGCGGCAATGGCGATCGTGATGGCGAGCCTGCGCTTCATCCGTCCTCCCCAATCGTTCCGATGCGCGTGCGCACATCTGGATTTCCTACTTCCATGGAGCGCCTGCGCTGCCCGAGGAGTCGGTTCTGTTTTCTCAATTAACAGATAGCGCTAACAATATAGTCTTGCAAGGCTGCATTCGCCATTGAACGGTCGCAATTCAAATGACAGAATGACTTTAGATAAAGTGCTGCCAAGATGTGATAGCGCAATCATGAGGGGATGATATGAGACAGACCATGGGTTCGCTGGCGGCCTTCGTCGCGGTCATGATGAGCGGCCCTGCAAGCGCGCAGGCGGGCGCGCCGGAAGGCTTGCAGATCAATGACAGGGGCTATTTCGAAGCGCCGGCGGTCAACATCCTGGCCTTTTCCAACTGGTATGACGGTCTGTTCGCCGACGCGAAGATCGGCGGAGTGGAAATCATCCAGCGCGGCGTTCGCAGTGCCACCAATGGCGATGTCAGGCTGTCCGCGACGCCGGGACAATGGGATCCAGCGGCTGCGTTGGTCGAGCGCAAGGTCGATGCCAAGGCCGGCGTTATCGAAACGCAGTTGCGCTACGCCGCGCAGGATTTCAGCTATAGCGTGCGGGCCGAGCGTCAGGGCCATGCCCTGCAGGTGCAGGTGATCCTGGACAAGCCGCTGCCTGCGTCGCTGGTCGGGAAGGCCGGTTTCAATCTGGAATTCCTGCCGTCGGCCTATTTTCATCACGCCTATATGGCCGATGGGCAAAGCGGGCTGTTTCCGCTCTATCCCGCCAGCGACATGACGCGCACCCCGGACCGCAACGCCGCGAGCGGCCGCAGCGAAGGGCCGGGCGCAGAGCCGTTGCCGATCGCTCAGGGTCGTCGGTTCGTCCTGTCGCCAGAAGATGCGGCGAAAAGGGTCATGGTCCAGAGCGACCAGCCCATCGCCCTGTATGACGGGCGTAACCAGGCGCAAAATGGATGGTTCGTCCTGCGATCGATCCTGCCCGCAGGCCGAACGGGCACGGTGCTGCAATGGACGATCACGCCGCAGGCCGACCCCGCCTGGCTGCGCACGCCGGTGATCGCGCATTCGCAGCTGGGCTATGCGCCTGACGCGCCCAAGATCGCGACGGTCGAACTGGACCGGAAGGACAAAAGACGGCCGCCGGTCACATTGTTGCGTGTCGGCGCCGATGGGGCGACGCAGCCTGTGCTGACGAAAAGCGCGCAGGAATGGGGCGATTATCTTCGTTATCATTATCTGCAACTGGATTTCAGCGCGGTGCGCGAAGCGGGCCTTTATATGCTGGAATATGGCGATGTGCGTACGGCGCCGTTCCGGATCGATGCCCATGTCTATGACGATGCCTGGCACCCGACCAATGACGTCTATTTCCCGGTCGCGATGGATCATATGTCGGTCAACGAGGCCTATCGCACATGGCATGGGGATTCCCATCGCGACGATGCGCGGCAAGCGCCGGTCGATCATGAGCATATCGACCTCTATCGCCAGGGGCCGACCACCGACACGCGCTTTGCGCCGGGCGAGCATATTCCAGGGCTCAATGTCGGGGGATGGTATGATGCGGGCGATTTCGACATTCGGACCCAATCCCAATATCAGGTCATCCGGTCGCTGGCCGATGCAGCCGAACGCTATGGCCTGACACGCGATACGGTGAGCGTCGATCAGGCGCGGCGGCATGTGGAAATGCATGTGCCCGACGGCAAGCCCGACATCGTGCAGCAGGTCGGCCACGGGACGTTGCAGTTGCTGGCGCAATTCGATGCGGTGGGCCATGCGATCCATGGCATCGTCGAACCGGATGTGGCGCAGTACACGCATCTGGGCGACGCCGTGACGAAGACCGACGGCCTTCCTTATGATCCCGCGCTGAAAAGCGGGCAGGTGCGCGATGGCCGGAGCGGCACGCCGGACGATCGCTGGGCCTTTACCAGCAAATCGTCGGCGTTGAATTATGGGTCAATCGCCGGGCTGGCGGCGGCGGCGCGGGTGCTTGCCGGACAGGATGACGCGCTGGCGCAGCGCGCGCTTGCCATGGCGGAGCGGGTCTGGGCACAGGAGCAGAGCCAGGCGCCGGACCTGTTCCGTCACGGCAATACCACGGGCGGGCCGCTGGAGGCCGAAATGTTCGGCGCGGCCGTCGAATTGCTGCGGACTACGAACAAGCCGATCTATGCCAATGTAGTTATGGACTTGTGGCCCAAGATAGAACCGCATTTCGCCGCCAATGCGCAGACGGCAGTGGCGGCGATACCCCATATGCCCGCAGCCTATCGCGCGGCGATGGTCCCGGCCGTGCGCCAATGGCAGGCGCAGAGCGCGGCGGTGGCCAAGGCCAATCCTTTCGGAGTGCCGATCACCACCGGAGGCTGGGCGGGATCGGGCACGGTGCTCGGCCATGCGCTGATCGCCGATGCCCTGCATCGCGCCTTTCCAGAGATTGTCGGCAGCGACGCAATGTATCGCGGGGTCGCATTCCTGACCGGGCATCATCCCGGTTCGGACATCAGTTTCGTGTCGGGCGTGGGCGCGCGGTCAAAGGAAGTCGCCTACGGCAATAACCGCGCGGACTTCTCCTTCATCGCGGGCGGCGTGGTGCCCGGCGTGTTGATCGTCAAACCCGATTTTCCCGAAAATCACGAGGATTGGCCCTTCTTCTGGGGCGAAAATGAATATGTCATCCCCGAGGGCGCGGCCTGGATCGAACTGGCCAATGCGGCCGCTAGCGCCAGTCGGCGGACAGAATGAAAGGGCGACTGTGGCCGGTCAGACCGGCTGCAGGCCGTGCGAGACGATCCGGTCGATTAGGTCGCGGTGGCGCGGAAGGCCGGCGCGCAACCGCGCGGTCGCGGCCGCATTTTCCCGCATCGCCCGGCTGGCGAGATGGGCGTCGCGCCCCAGGGCTGCTGGCGGAATCTGCGTGCGAAATCCCATGCCGTAGAGGACATATTGATAGCTGGCGGCGGGAAACACCTCCTCCGCGCGATCAAATTCATCATGGAACCAGGGCGACTGATAGCGCCAGAGATGCAGCAGTTCGCGCAGGCGATCCGGCATGGTTTCGGGACGCACATTGTCGCGCCAGAAATCGCTGTCGGTACGCTGCGTCAGCACATAATGGAGCTTGAGAAAATCGATGATCCGGCCCCAGCGATAGTGGGTCGTCGCGTTGAAGCGCGATGCGATGATGTCCATCACTTCGCGGCAAGCGGGCATTTGTTCGGCGATGATCTTGGCCGACAATTCGATGAGGACGATTGCCGACGCTTCGAGCGGCTCTAGGAATCCGGCAGCAAGGCCGACCGCGACGCAGTTGCGCTTCCAGAAGGTTTCGCGGTGGCCCGAGCGTATCTTGATCTTGCGCGCGGTTAGCCCGTCGCTGGCCGGGCCGACATAGGCGCGCAGTTCGCGTTCGGCTTGCTCGTCCGTGATATGGCTGCTGGAAAAGACATGACCGACGCCGCGCCGCGTCTGGATGCCGATGTCCCAGATCCAGCCGGCGCTTTGCGCGGTGGAAATGGTGTGCGATGCGATCGGGCTGTCGGGCGCGGCATAGGGCACCTGCATTGCAAGCGCCGTGTCGCAGAAGAGGACGTCGTTGCAGTCGCGGAAGGGCACGCCCATCGCGCCCTCGATCAGCAATGCCTTGAAGCCGGTGCAGTCGACGAACAGGTCGCCTTCCACCAGCCCGGCCTGTGTCGTGCGGACAGCGGCAATGTCGCCATCATCGTGCAGGACTACCTGCTCGACATCGGCCAGGACATGACGAACGCCCAGTTTCTCGCAGCAGTGGCGCTGGAGAAAGGGCGCGAACTTGCCAGCGTCGAGATGGTAGGCATAGTTGGCGAGCGCGTCATATTCCGCCGTCGCTATCGTCTTGGGCGCAAGCCCGTCATCGCAGATGCGCCCCTGCGCGCAGACGGCGTCGCAAAAACTCTCGTCTCCATCCTGCGCCAGCCAGTGCGGGGCAAGGTTCACCTGACCGAAATTCTGCGGCAGCATGAGCGGGTGGTAATAGCCGTCGGAGGCTGAGCCGTCCGTCCAGCGCGCGAACCAGGCGCCCTGTTTGAAGGCGGCGTCGCATTGCCGAAACAGGTCGGTTTCCGAAATGCCCATGCGCGACAGGGTGGCGCGCAAGGTGGGCCAGGTGCCTTCGCCCACGCCAATGATCGGGGTGTTGGGCGATTCGACCAGCGTCACGCTGAAGTCCTGGCCGATGCGGGTACGATGGCGCGCCGCGATGACGCCCGCGGTAAGCCATCCGGCGGTGCCACCGCCGACGACCACGATGTTCCTAACCGGTCTGACCATATGTCTGTGGGACCATTAAAAGGGAAAGGATGTCAACCGACATCCCTTCCAGGGCGAGAACCGTCAGAAGCGGTAGCGCACGCCGGCGGTGAAGCGCCGGCCATAGCCATAGACATCCAGCAGCTGGTTGGAGAAGCGGCCGTGGGTGCTGTAGGTTTCGTTGGTGATGTTGAGCGCTTCGCCAAAGAGGCTGAATTGCTCGGTCAGGCGCAGGCTGCCGCTAAGGTCGATCTGCAAGGCGGAATTGACGAAGGTCGGCTCCGCGCCGAAGGCCGAATTATTCTGGGCCTGGCCGAACTGGAGCAGATATTTGTCGCGCCAGTTGACCGCGGTGCGGAATTCGATGCCGTCCTTGTCGTAGAAGGCGACAAGGTTGGCCGAATTGGCGAGGCCCGTTACCGCAAAGCCGCTCTGCGACAGGTCGCTTTCGTCATAGGGCTTGTTGGTTTCGACGAAGGTGGCATTGGCGTTGAAGCCAAAGCCGCTGTCGCCGAACACATGCTGCCATGCGAGTTCGATGCCCTTGACGGTCGCTTCCGGCCCATTGATGCGCCGCGATACGGTGAAGACGGCTTCCTGCCCGGTCGACGGGTCGATGACGCCGTTGATCGTCTGCCGATCGGTGCCCGCAACGATGAAGTTGGACACGTCCTTGAGGAACAGGTTCACCGCGGCATAGGAGTTTGGCTGATAATACCATTCCAAGCCCAGGTCGAAATTGTCCGCCAGATAGGGCTTGAGGAACGGGTTGTTGCCCGTCGCCGTCAGCGCGCCGACACGCTGCCCCGCGCCGACGTTCAGCACCGGCCCCAGATAGTCGAGGCGCGGCCGCGTCATGGTGCGCGACGCGTCGAACCGCAGGTGCAGGCTGTCGGTCAGCTCCAGCTTCATATCCAGTGCGGGCAGGAAGTAGGAATAGCTGCTGCTTTCCGTCACCGCCTGCGAATCCGAGAAATTGACCGTGAGCAGCGTCGGGTCCGCGGTGCTGGGCGTGATCGAGATGGGCACACGGCCGATCCCGCGCGAAATCACCTTGACGATTTCCTCGCGCGCGCCGGCGTTGAAGTGGAAGGGCATGCCGGCAACGTCAGCCTTGAAATTGACGCTGACATAAGCCGACCAGTTCTTTTCGGTGATCCGCTGAACACTGCCGGGGTCAAGCGCGAGGTCGAACGTGCCATTGAAGCCCGTGCAACAGCCCGCATTATAGCCCGGCGTGGTCGGCCCCTGCCACAGGCCTTCAAGATAGCGCTGATAGGCGCGGGCGTCATATTTGAGCAGCACGGGCGGGAGATTGCCGGAGAAACCCGGTAGCCAATTTTTGGTGCTGATCGTGCCGTCGATCAGGCTGGCCGGGATGGGCACGCCAGTGTCGCGGCCCGACGGTGCGCCATAGCCCGCATAGGCCTGCCAGAAATTATTGGCAAAGGTGTTGCGGTTTTCGAGGGCGAATTCATCCTCCATATAGCGGCCGCCCAGCTTGATCGTCAGATCATCCTGTTTCCAGGTCGCGCCGAGGCGGAATTGCTTGATCTCGTCACTGTTGAGCTGCTGCTGGCGGACGGTGACGTGCGATCCAATGATCGCCTGATCGGTCCAGGCTGCTTCATTGCCGGCCGGGCCATAGGTGGTGAGTTCAGGAAAGCTGCTGCTGCTGTTGCCATTGACCCGGACGCCCAGGGTCGTGCCGATCAGGCCGCCATAGCCGATATCGCCATTTTCGCTGCTGATCTGGCCATCGGGATTGAGCCGGCTCTTGGAATAGCTGGCGTCAGCGTCGATCTGCAGATTTTCCGTCGCATCCCATTTGACGTTCAGGCCGACCTGGTTGGTTTCCAGAACCGACGTATCGGTGCCGGCGGTGAAGTCGGTCGGCGATCCGGCCTGCAGGAAGTTGATGGTCGTGCCATTGCTGTCCTGTTCGACATTGCGTAGGGAATCCTGGCTGAACCAGATGCCAAAGCCCGAAATATCGGTAACGACCTTTTGCCGCGAATAATTGTCGTCGATTGTCAGCACGACATCGTCGGATGGCTGCCATTGGAAGGCGATGCGGCCGTCGATGCGCTCATCCTTGGTATAGCGCTGGTCTGCGCCATATTGTTGCGGATACCAACCTACAATGTCGCCTGGCTGGTCCAGTTGCTCATCGGTGCAAACCGGCGTCAGTGCGCAATCTCGGTAAAGTCCGCCTTGCCAGCCCGAGACATAGACGCGGTTCGCCTGCGTATCGCGGCGGGTATAGACCGCGTCGATCAGAATCCCCATCGTATCGTCGGCAAAGGTGGTGCTGAACAGGCCGCCGATGGTCGGCACGACCTTGCCCGCTTCATCCTGCACCGAGCCGGCCGCCGTGAAGGCCATGCGCGTGCCGGGCTTGTCGAAGGGCTTCGGGTAGGAAATGTTGAGCGTGGCGCCGATCGAGCTGCTGGACAGCGACACTTCCGGCGTCTTGTAGACCGCCAGCTGCCCGACAAAGTCCGCGCCCACGGTGGTGAAATCGACCGAACGGCCGCCGGACGCGGTCGACAGGCGCCGTCCGTCGATGAGCGTTTCGTTGAAGTCGCCGCCAAAGCCGCGCACGGAAATGCCCTGCGGTTCGCCGCGCGACCCGGAGCGCTGGATCGATACGCCGGGCAGGCGCTGAAGCGACGCAGCGACGTTGGAATCGGGGAACTTGCCGATATCTTCCGCCGAGATGACGTCGACGACGCCCGAGGATTCCCGCTTGATGTCGAGATTGCGTTGCAGCGATCCGCGAATGCCGGTGACGACGATATCGGCGGTGCTGACACCGTCGGCAATGTCGCCCTGACCCGCCTGCTGCGCGGAGGCGGGCATGGCGACGGCCAAAGCCATGCAACTGGCCGTCATGGCCAGGCCGATGCGAGTGCGCATGTTTGCGGCACGAAGTGGAATTGACGTCATGATCCTCCCCTAGTCCAGACAATATCTCGCCCGAACGCCGCGACACCATCGTCGCGACGATCCCATAGTCTTATCCGGGGTGATTTTTTCCGCCGGTTCGGCGGCCTTCACCCTCACCCAATACTTCTTTTTAAGGATGGAAATGTTAGCGCTATCGAAACTGCTGTTCAAGCGAAATTATATGCGCCATGATCATGTTTGCCGGACTGGCCGAAATTCGCGCAAATATGCGGATCGGCGCAGCGGGACGCAGGTGGGAGGATGACTTTGGAACTGCTTAATAGTGACACGCATGCAACAGTACGCATGCATCCTGGCGATGCTATGAGCGACCCGCTGGTACGCATTGTCATCAGTGAAATCGCGACCGCAGCAGCGGCATGCCCGGTATTTTTTTCCAAACATGCCGAAAGCGGCGCCTTCTATGTCGGTGCGCTGACCGGTTTTCGACGGGGCGAACCGCTGATCGATTCGCCCGATGGCCGCTGGGCATTTCGGCCGTTCGAAATCGACCGGCAAGGCTTCTTTGCATCGGGAGACAGTATTGCGCTCGACCCGGATCACCCGCGTTTCGCCGTGGGCGGTAGCGAAGCGCTCTTCCATCCCGATCGGACGCCAACCGCAGCGCTGCGCGCCGTTCAAAAGGCGATTGGCGGGCTGATGGCCGGGGCGGCTGCGACGGACGCTTTCATCGCGGCCATGCTGGCCCATCGCCTGATCGAACCCGTCGACATCAGCCTCTCGTTCGACGATGGTGATACGTTGCGGCTGGACGGACTTTATACGGTCAGCCTGGACGCGCTGAGCGAATTGCCGGACGCGGCGGTGGTGGATCTGTTTCGTTCCGGTCTCTTGCAACCGGCGTTCGCCCTGGCCGGTTCGCTGCATCATGTCGGCTTGATGGCCCGGCGGCGCAATGCCCGACTGACCCAGATCGGCTGACAGGGCTGGAGCGTGCCATGCAGATCGAGGAAATAGAGCGCCAGCAATTCCGGCAGCCTGAGGATTTGCGGCCTGTGATTGACCAATGCCAGCCGATCGTCATTCGCGGCCTGTGCAAGGACTGGCCGATCGTGCGTCTGGCGCAGGGCGGCGGCAATGGCGCGGCGCTCGATCATCTGCGACGCTATGCCAGCGGCGGCAGTGTCGACTATTTCGTTGCCGATGCAAAGCTGGGCGGGCGTTATGCCTATGGAGAGGGAGCAGATGGGTTCAACTTCACGCGTCAGCGCAGCGAGATGGGCGCAGCGCTTGATCGCATTGCGGCGAACGCGAATGATGGCGCACAGACATGCTATATTGGCTCCTTGCCGTCCGACACCTATTTCCCCGGTTTTGCCGAGGATCATGGCTGCGCGCTGCTGCCTCCCAACGTCCGGCCCCGCCTCTGGATCGGCAATGCGTCCGACATTGCCTGCCATTATGACAGTTTCGACAATCTGGCGATCGCGGTTGCGGGGCGGCGGCATTTCACCCTGTATCCGCCCGATGCGATTGGCGACCTGTATGTGGGGCCGATCGACCATACCATGGCGGGGCAGCCGGTATCGCTCGCAGCCATAGACCCTGACGCGCAAGAGCGCTTTCCGCGTTTCGAGGCCGCAGCGCAGCGCAGGCTTCACGTTGATCTGAACCCGGGCGATGCATTGTATCTGCCCAAATTATGGTGGCACGGCGTGAAGGCGCGCGATGGCATCAATATCCTGACCAATTATTGGTGGGATGCGTCCGCAGCTGGGCCTGATGCGCCCTATGCTGCGATGTTGCTGTCGATGATCGCCATTGCCGAGCGGCCGGAGCCGGAACGGGCGGCGTGGCGCGCCTTTTTCGATCATTATGTGTTCAGGCCGGATGGCCATCCGCTGGCACACCTGCCCGCCGAGCGGCACGGCATATTGGGGCCGCTGAAAGAGGGTAACTACGGGCGTATCCGCGCGCTCGTCATGCGCATGTTGCGGGGCGGATAACGGCTGATGTGGTAGCGATACCATGTTTATAAACTTGGATTTGGGAGAAGGCGATGCTGAAGGCGCGGACGATATCAATTCTCTTGGCTGCGGCGATGCCATCGGTCGCCTTGGCGCAGGGCGACAATTTGCTCAGCATCGATCCGATGTTTGGGAGCAATGCGGTGATTCAACGGGACGAGCCCGTCACCATCACCGGTTCCGCGCCAGCCGGAAAGCTGGTAACGGTATCTGTGGGTGGCGCGGAGCGTTCGGTCAAAGCAGGGAAGGATGGTCGCTTTGCGGCGACCTTCCCTCTCGTCACCACAGGTCAGCCGTTCGACATCGAGGCGCGCAGCCCGTCGGGTCGCGTGGTGTCGCATAATGTGCTGGCGGGTGACGTGTATCTCTGTTCCGGGCAATCCAACATGGAACTGGAAGTGCGCCATGCACAGGACGCGATGGGGCAGATAAGCAGCTCGGCGGATCCGGCGCTTCGGTTGATGACGATCCCTCGCGCCGTTGCAGACCAGCCCCGCGACACCTTTGCCCAAACGCCCCTGTGGAAAGCCGCGGGGCCGGACAGCGTCCCCGACTTTTCGGCCGCCTGCTATTATATGGCGCGCACCCTGCGCAAGAGTGCAGGTGTCCCGATCGGCGCGATCGCGAGCAGCTGGGGCGGGTCGCAGATCAGCCCGTGGATGGGCGAACGCGCGCAGGCGGCGGTCGGCAATAGCGCGCAATCCGCCTTGCTGGCGCTTCACGCCCGCAACGCGGAGGAGGGCGAAAGGGCTGCGAGCGCGCAATGGGAAGGCTGGTGGCGGGCGGCGACAGGCGATCGCGCCGGCGCGGAGCCCTGGCAGGCGGATGCGAAGATGGATTGGACCGACGCGCCGGCGATCGGCGCGTGGGAGGATTGGAATGTCCCCCGCCTGGCGGACTATAATGGGATGGTCTGGTTTCGGCGCGACTTCACCTTGACAGCCGAGCAGGCGAGGGGCGAAGCGGCGCTGTCGCTCGGCACACTGGACGATGTGGGACGCGCCTGGATCAACGGGCAGCCGGTCGGCATGGGTGCGCGCGCCTGGCAGCCTACGACGCTGAACGTGCCGGCGGGTATCCTCAAGGCCGGACGCAATGTGCTGATCGTCAATGTCGTCGACAATTATGCCAAGGGCGGCCTGCTGGGGCCGGCGGCGGACATGGCGTTGCGCCCGGCGCAGGGCGATGCGGTGTCACTGGGCGACGGCTGGGCTTACGCGGTCGCGCGCATGTCTCCCCCCGGCGCGCCGCGCGTGCCATGGAGCGATGTGACGGGCACCAGCACGCTGTATAACGGGATGATCGCGCCGATCGGGGCGATCAAGCTGAAGGGCGTCGCCTGGTATCAGGGGGAATCCGACACCGACATTCCCGGCTATGCCGATCGACTGGCGGCGATGATGGCGGACTGGCGGCGGCAGTTCGGGCAACCGGACCTCAGCTTTGCGATTGTCCAGCTGGCCGGCTATGGCGAGCCGGCTACGAAGCCGGAGAATAGCGGCTGGGCACGGCTGCGGGAGGCGCAACGTCAGGCCGTCGTGGCAGATAAGCATGCGGGACTGGCGACGGCCATTGATCTGGGCGATCCCTTCGATATTCATCCGGGCGAGAAGCAGGAACTGGGGCGGCGGCTGGCGCGGGTGATGCGCGCGCTGGCGTATGACGCGCCCATCGCGCGGGCGGGGCCGCAGGCGGCCAGTGCGGTCAAGGGCGGCGACGGAACCGTCATCCTTCGTTTCTCTGGCGTCGAAGGTGGGCTGCGCCTGCGAAGCGGGGTGCAGGCGCTGGGGTTTGAACTTTGCGGGTCGGACGACCAATCCTGCCGCTATGTTCCCGCGACGGTGCAGGGGGATCAGGTCATCCTGACCGGAGACGGCAAGCCGGCGGAGCGGGTGCGCTATGCCTGGGCCGATTATCCTGTCATGAACCTGTTCGACGGGACGCCGCTGCCAATCGGGCCATTCGAGATGCCGATCGGGCGGTGAGGCGTTAGAGGGCGGTCTGGGGCGGGCATGACGGACAATGAGTTATTTCTGCTGATCCTCGTGCTTGTCATGGGGATGCCATGGATTGCGTGGCGGCTGTTGGGCGATGCCGATCATGCGCCATTGGTGGTGGTGCAGATTGTGGTCGGCGTGCTGCTGGGGCCGGCTGTGCTGGGCGCTGCCGCGCCGGTGCTTCATGCACGGATATTCACGCCGACCGCGATCACCATGCTGAATGGCATCGCTTTATGGGCCGTCATGCTGTTCGTCTGGCTGGCAGGGATTGAGCTTGATCTTGGCGCGGCATGGGCCGCGCGGCGGGACAGTTGGGTGACGGCGGGGATGGCGCTACTGACCCCGCTTGCGCTTGGCAGCGCGGCAGGCACGGCGATCCTGACGCATCCGGGCTGGATCGGACCGAAGGGAGCGCCATGGCAGGCGATACTGGGCATCGGCATGGCTTGCGCGGTAACGGCGTTGCCGATCCTGATCCTGTTGATGGAGCGGTTGGCGATCCTGCGCACGCCGCTGGGACAGCGCGTGCTGCGCTATGCCAGCCTGGATGATATCGCCATCTGGGCCGTGCTGGCGGTGATTCTGCTCGACTGGCCGCGCATGGAACGCCAGCTTGCCTTCATCTGCGCTTTTCCCTTCGTTGCCTCGGGCATCCGCCTCCTGATGCGCCGGCTTGCAGAAGCAGAGCGATTGCGCGCGTCGATGGTCTGGCTGGCGGCGGCAGGACTGGCGGCCGACTGGGCCGGGCTGCATTTCATGGTCGGCGCCTTTCTGGCCGGCGTGATCCTCGATCGATCCTGGTTCGATGCGCAGGCGCTCGACCGGCTGCGCGACATGCTGTTGCTGACCGTGATGCCTGTCTTCTTCCTCAGCACCGGGTTGCGCACTGCCTGGTCCATGGGGGGCGTGGACCTGATCGCGGTGGCGGCGCTGCTACTGGCCGCAGCGGTCGGCGGCAAGCTGATCGGTCTGCGCGTCGCCGGGCACTGGCTGCAATGGCGGCGCGGGGAAGCTGGCGTCATTGGCTGGTTGTTGCAAACCAAAGCGCTGATCATGATCATCTTCGTCAACATCCTGCTCGACCGGCAAGTCATCAGCGGCGGCACCTTCACCGCCCTGTTGCTCATGGCGCTGGCGAGCACCATGCTGACCACCCCGATGGCGCGGCGCGGCTTGCGCGCTCTGGCCGCGCTTGAGAGGCAGGACGATCCGCCTGTCAGCGCCTCAGGGCAGCATCGCCCCAACTGACCGGCAGCATCTCGCCAGGGGCGTCCGGCGCCTGTGCGACCAGTTCGACGATCGCGACGCCGCGCACGTCGACGTCGATCGGCTTTGCGGCCTCGCCCCGGCGCGTGCTTGCGCTCGCCAGTCTGCGACCATCGCCATAGACGGTAAAGCGCACGGTATGGGCGGCATCGCGCGCGCTATCATCAACGCCGACCTGCGCCGTGAAGCGGCTGAAGCCCTCATTGCGAATTTCGAGCCGGGAGTTTGCGAGCACCCCAACGCCCGATCCGAAAGCCTTCCCGGCAATGGCGAGCGGCTGGTTATAGGGCGTGGCGTCCGGCATGGCGCCGCCCCAGCCGGCATAGAGGGGGCGTTCGCCCACGCCGCGCGTGCCACGCCAGCCGGGGATCGATCGATGGATTGTCGGATCGGGTTCGGGATAGCTGACGCCGTCGACCGCCGGATTCACGCGCCCGGGTTGTTCGGACACATACATACCGTCCCGAAGCTGGCGCTGGCCGGTGGCCCTGAACACAAGCGTCTGGTGCGGCTCAAGGTCGAAGGCCTGCTCGCCGGAGAACTGGCTGGCATCGCCGGTCCACATATCCTTGAGCGCGATAGGCTTGTCCGCGCTGAATTTCAGATGATCGGCCGTCAACACGGCCTGCATCGGTGTCGCAGTGCGGTTGAAGAGCGCCACGGCCTTGTCACCATTGGCAAGAGACTTGACCAAAATCTGCAGATCGTCGCTGTCGAAGGCGATCGTTGCCTGATTTCCGGCTGCGTCCTGATTGATGGCGATAAGGTCGCCATTGCCGAAAATGTCGAGCAACGATTGCGGCACGGTGCGCAGGTCCGCACCGATCAGCAGGGGCGCGTTCATCATCGCCCAGAGCGCGAAATGCGACCGTGCTTCGGTAAGATGCGCGGCATCGAAATCGCCCTTGCCGATGAACAGCATATCGGGATCGTTCCAGCTGCCCGGATGCGCGTAGAAAGCCCGACGCACAGCGCTGTCATAATTGGTCAGCATCCGGCTCCAGTCCGGCGAGATATCGTCGCTGGTCCGGGAGATATTGCCGACATCCTTGCCCCAGGCGCGGACATTGGCGCTGCCCCAGATACAGAGCGAGAGCATATAGTCGCCGTCGGGATTGTAGCGGGCGAGCGACTGATTGATGTCGGCGAACAGCGCCTTGACAGCCGGGATATTCGACCGGGCGACGCTGTGCTGGTCGATGAGCGGCGGCAGGGCGCGATATTGACCGCTGCGTACACGGGGGGCGTCGGCGGCGAAGGCGCGGATGCCGCATCCGTCGACCTTGATCGCGTCGAAACCCCATTCCGCGAAGAACAGGCGCAAATCCTGGTCGCTATGGCCATAGAGCCCGACCTCTCGTTCGGCCACGCTGCCTTCGGGCAGCTGCGCGGGCCCTTCCGAATAAGCCTGGGAGCAGCTGTTGCGGCCAAGGTCGGAATAGATGCCAGCCTTGAAGCCCATACGATGCAGCCGGTCGGTCAGCGGCCGGAAGGTTGGATCGCCCTTGTCCGTCTGCGCGGACGGGAATTTGTCGGCGCGGATGATGAGACGGCCATCGCTTGTGCGGCGTTTCAGCCACCAGCCGTCATCGATATTGATGTAGCGATAGCCCTTTTTCGCCAGGCCCGTGTCAACGATGCGCTGCGCCGACCCCATCAGTTTTTCTTCGTCGATTTCGGTGAGAAAGGCGTTCCAGCTGTTCCATCCCATCGGCGGCAATTGGGCGCTGCCGCCCTGGTATGCGGTCCACCGCGCGGTCGGCGCGAGCGGGTCCGGGCTTTGCGCGGAAAGCGTTGTGCCGGCGACCAGCAGGGTGAGCGGCAGAACAGAGCGGAGCAACGTCATACAAGGTCCTTGCAATGTGGCGAGGCGACCGGTGCCTATGGCTGGATAGCGTCAGCCAGCGGCATGAGCGTGACGCTGTCGACGTCCATATAGCCTCCGGAAGAACCCGGATTATAACAGGACAGAGCAATCTGCTGACCCTGAAAGGTGCCCGTTCGCCAATCGAAAGCGAGCGGAAAGGGGCTACCTGCATCGCGCCATTGCCGATTGTCGCTGCTATAGGCGAACCGGCCGAGATTGGTCTGAAAATCCAGGTCGGCACGCAGCCAAACCGTCGCCGCATCCAGCGAAAGCGCGGGCACGCGGACGCTGGTTTGCGGACCGTCCTGCGTGCTTTCCGTGACCTGCATCCGCACACTGCGCTGGCCGCCCGTAGCTCCGGCCACCGAGAGTTGCGCGCTATATTTGCCGAAACTGCCGAAACCGCAGAGATCGCCCGGCTGGAGGCCCTGCACATCGACCTTTGCAATCGCACGCATGCGCGGTCCCTGCGCCTTTTGCGTCAGCGTATTGCGTGCCGTCCAGATGCCGTCGGACCGCGTGGCGTGGAGCCGCAGAAAGCCGGGCCGCTGAGTCAACGACCATTTGCTGTCGTCCGGGTTATGGTTCCACTGCCATTGCAATCCTAGTCTTGTGGCCGAAAAATCATCGGACGACGGCGGTTCGGAAAAGCCATGCCCTGCAATCGGTTTGGGCGATCGTTCGGGGACGACATCGGGTCGATCGGGCGTTCCCCACCAGGGCCAGCCATCCTTCCAGAAAATCGGGCTGATATTGGTCATGCGGCCGATCGCGCCCGCGTCGACCATGACGAAACCATACCAGCTGCCATCGGGCATATCGACGATCGCGCCCTGATGGCCCCCGGTCCTGTCGTCGATGGACGGCTTCGTTTCCCAAGGACCCCACAGGCTGCGCGCGCGCGATACGGTCATCGCCAGCTTGCCGGGTATGGCGTTGAAGAGATAATAATAGCCATTGTGGCGGATGATCTTCGATCCTTCCGCGCCCTTGTTATAATAGGCTTTGCGCGCGGCGGTGACGGTGGTCAGGTCCTTGTTCAACGTCAGCAGCGTGACGGTGCCGTCGCTGCCGATAGAAGTGCCAAGATAGGCGGTCCCATCATCGTCGATGAACAGGGCAGGATCGAAGGCCTCGCGGTCCAATTCGCTGTAGGTCCAGGGACCGGCGATCGTCTTTGCGCGATAGATGCGGGTCTTGTGCCCGACGGGCGTGACCGCGACGTAGAAGTGGCCATCATGATAGCGCAGGCTGGCGGCGTAGAAGCCCCGGCGATAGGCATTGCCCTGGATCAGATCATAGCGCGGATCGCCATCCAGCCGATCGACAACATGGCTTGCGATCCGCCAATTCACCAGATCCTTCGAATGAAGGATGGTGACGCCCGGCGCATTGGCGAAGGTGGTCGATACGAAATAGAAATCTTCCCCAACCCGGATGATGTCGGGATCGGGATAGTCGGCGTAGAGCACGGGATTGCGATAGGTGCCATCGCCCTGATCCGAGCGCCAGACTTGCGCGGGCAGCGGGGCAGCGAGGCCGGCGGCCAGCAACAGCGCGCAGAGGTGGGCCCATGTCCGTCCGCTCATGACGCGGGCGTATAATGATAAGGCCCGACCACCGTGCCGACGAAGCCGCCAGCCTTTTTGGTGCTGAGCAAGGTGGCATCGATATCGTCCGCCAGCGTTTGAGCATGGCCGCCGACAGTATAATCAAATCCCATCGTTCCGCCGGTCATGCGAATGGTCAGGGTGATGGGACCATCGATCGCGACGGGGGCGGATCGTACCAGCGTATCGGCGTCCGCCGCATCACGGGTATAGAGCGCGACCATCGGTCGACCCGCGATCTGGGTCACGCCGAAGAAGAGGTTGCTGCGGTCGCTTTGGACCGCCGCGAGGCCCGCGCGGTCGCCATCCTTTTCCGGAACATAGCGTAGCGTCGTTGAAAAAGTGGCGTTTACATGTTGCTGCCGCCGTCCGATGAACGCCGGCACGCCATCGAGGTCGCCAAGCGGCGCCCCGCTGTCCAGTTCCAGCATGCCGTTGCTCAGGCGATAGAAGGGCTGTTTGGGTGTGCGAATGCCGATCCACTGCATCGGCAGCTTGGGGCCATCGAATGTTTCGGTATAGGCGATGTCCCCGCTGGTGGGGAGCGCCGGGGCGGATTGCGGGGGAAGGTCGGGGGCTTTGAGCGTATGGGGAATGGCGTCACCCTTCGGCAAGATTACCGGCCAGCCGTCCTTCCATGTCACGGGCAGCAGGAATGTTTCGCGGCCGATATTATAATAATCATCGGCATAGGGCCGGACCGCCAGAAATGTCGCCCACCAGTCGCCCTTTTGCGTCTGCACCAGCTTCGCATGACCGGCGGACCCGATGGGGTCGGGGCGCGCGGGATCAAGGTCGCGCTGCGTCAAAATGGGGTTCTGGTCGAACGGCACATAAGGGCCGCGCAGGGATTTGGCGCGCAACACGACCTGTGAGTGATTGACGCTGGTGCCGCCCTCTGCCGCGGTCAGATAATAATAGCCGTCCTTGCGGAAAATATGCGGACCTTCGATCCACACGGGCTTTTTGCTGATGTCGACACCGCCGTTGATGAGCTGCGTACTCTCGCCCACCATCTTGCCGGCGCGCCAGTCATATTCCTGGATCCAGATGGCGCGATGGCCGTCATAGCGGGGCGGCTCGTCGGGCGCGCGGTTATTGACGATATAGGCCTTGTCCCCCTCCCAATATAACGACGGGTCGATGCCTTCGAAGGGGAGCCAGACAGGGTCCGACCAGGGGCCGGCCGGATCGTCTGCTGTGATGACAAAGTTGCCACCGCATTCAACGCAGGTGTTGACGATGTAGAAGCGGCCGTCGTGCCAGCTGATGTCAGGCGCGAAGACGGCCTGCGAGATGCGCCGGCCGGTAAAGTCGAGCTGGCTGGGGCGGTCGATTGCGTTGGCGATCTGGGTCCAGTGCACAAGGTCTTTCGACGTGAACACCGGCAGACCCGGAAAATGCGCAAAGGAACTGTTGACGAGATAATAGACGTCGCCGACCCGCGTTACCGACGGATCGGGATAGTAACCGGCCAATATGGGATTGCGAAATTCGCCCTCTTGCGGCGCGACGCCTTTATCCGCCTGGCCACTGTAGCGAAACTGGTCGAACCGCGCGGGGGCGGCAGGAAGGGCGCTTGATACACTCAGCAGCAGCGCTGCACATAGAGCTTTCCTGCGGTGGCGCATCGGCATCTTCTCCCCTACGGACGGCGCGGGCGGTTCCCGCTTACCTACGTCCATCAGCATTGATAGCGCTATCACTCTTGCTTGTCGAGGGGAACGGGCCAGTGCGGTCCGGCAATCAGGATGTGCGCAAGGGGACCACGGCCAGCATGTCGCTGGACGTCAGGAACAGACTTTTGCCCATGTCCCCGATGCAACAATTAGCGATCGCCTTGCCCGTACGAATGACACCCAGGCGTCGGCCGTCGGGCGCACAGACATGGACGCCACCCGGCCCGGTCGCAAAGACATGGCCATCCGGCGCCACATCCATGCCATCGGGCAATCCCGGCTCGCCCGCGGCAAGTTCGGCATGCAGGTCCAGGAACAGACGGGGGCTGCCCGTCTGGCCCTTAGCATCAATCGGATAGGCCTGCACTTGCGGACGTTTTTCGTCGGACAGCGCCAGATAAAGCGTGGCGCCGTCGGGCGAAAGGCCAAGGCCATTGGGGCGGCGATGGCTGCGATCGAGCAATGTGACGGCGCCGTCGGGATCAAGCCGGAACAGCCCGCAGAAATCCAGCTCGCGCAGCGGCGATTCGTCCGCCTGCGCCAGGCCATAGGGCGGATCGGTGAAATAGATGGCCCCGGACGGCGCGACGCACAGGTCGTTGGGACTGTTGAAACGCTTGCCGTCATAACGATCCGCCAGGATCGTGCGCTGCTTGGTGCGCAGGTCGATCTGGACGATGGCGCGCGTACCGCTGTCCGCGCCTGCCAACATGCCGCCAGGCGTGATCGCAATGCCGTTGAGGCCCGGCTCCCTTATTCCCTCTGGCACAATTGTCTGCAAACCAGACGGGGACAGGAAGGGCGTGACGCCCTGCGCCTTTGTCCAGCGATACAGGATGTTGGACGGTGGATCGTTGAACAGCAGATAATCGCCCTGAGGCACCCAGGCCGGCCCTTCGGCCCAGCGATAGCCACGCGCGATGACCTTTACCTGCGCGTCCGGCGCAAGAATGCGATCGAGCGCCGGATCGAGCCGGTCAATGCGGGGCGCGGCCATGCCGTCCGCCGCTTGTGCCAGCATGGACGTGAGCGGAATCGTGGCCAAGCCGGCGAGGATCGTGCGACGGCCGATCATGCGGTCATGGCGATGGTGCGCCCCTCCGCCGCCGAACGATAAATGGCTTCGATAACGCGCAGGTCGGCGAGGCCTTCTTCTCCCGGCGCGATCGGCGTGGTGCCATTCAGGATGCATTCCGCAAGATGGTCAAGCTGCCCGGCAAACTGGTTCTTGGCCGGGACAGGGAGGACGCGCGGAGCGACAACACCGTCCTTCCGGATGCGCATGGCATGGCCTTCATAAGGGGTTGCCGGCTCCATGTCGATCCAGCCCTGGGTGCCGACCACACGATAGGCATTATGCGCCGAACTGTAGCTCGACACGCAGGTCGCCTCGATACCCGATGGGAAGCGCAGCAGGAAGCTGATCCGGTCTTCGACAGTGCGGAAGCGGGGGTCGGACCGGTCGGTCGCCTCGATCGCGCTGACCGACACGGGTTCCTCCCCACTGAGATAGCGCGTTGCGTTGAGGCTGTAGATGCCAATGTCCATCAGCGACCCGCCGCCCGATAACGGGCGATCAAGCCGCCACTGGTTGGGCTGGATGGGGAAACCATGTTCAGAGGTGATGATGCGCGTCGGCCCGACATGCCCGCGCCGCGCCAGGTCAATGGCCAGACGATTATAGGGTTCGAACCGCGACCGGTAGCCGATCATCAACAGCTTGCCGGCCTTGCGGCTGGCGTCGATCATCGCCTGGCATTCAGCCACGGATATGGCCATCGGCTTTTCGCACATGACATGCTTACCCGCCTGCGCCGCCCGGATGCTATATTCCGCATGCATGCTGTTGGGCAGCACGACATACACCACGTCGATGTCCGGATTGTCGCGAATGCGATCATAATTGGCATAGCTGTAGCGGTGCGTCGCCGGGATATTATATTGCTCGCCATAGCGTTGCAATTTTTCGGGCGTGCCGCTGACCAGCGCCACCAAGCGCGCATGTTCGCAGCCGGCGAAATTGGGCATGATCTGCCGCGTAGCGTAAGAGCCAAGCCCGACTATCGCATAGCCGATCGGTCGCTGCGCGGCCCGGGCTGCCCCCGCGCCCATGGCGGAGAGGGCCAACCCCGCGCCAACCGTTTTCAATGCCGATCGTCGCGATCCGTCCATGACTTATTCTCCCGTTGCGCCAAGCGCCTTGCTTCGCCCTGTAACAGGTCGGAACGACCTTTTCAGTCAGCCATTTTGCTCGGCGATCGATCGGAGGCGTCCGGCAGCCAGGCGAGCGAATTGGCGATGATCGCGACCTGCGTGCGGTTGCGCACGTTGAGCTTGCGCATCAGGGCAGTCATATGGACCTTCACCGTCGCTTCGGCCATGCCGAGCTCATAGGCGATCTGCTTGTTGAGCAAACCGGAGTGGACGCAACGCATGACCTTCATCTGCGTGGGGGTAAGGCGAGGCGGCGTGACAGCTGCCGGCGCGGGTGGGCCATTGTCGTGAACGCGATAGCCGTGCGGATTCGAGGCGACGTGCATCTTCCCTCTCCCTGTTCCGGTTCAGAATCTACCAAGTTTCTTCTGACTAGGATTCGTTAGCGTTATCCTATGGCCACTGGTCATACAGGTTCAAGCAAAAATATCAAATATGCCGCGTTTATTCTGGATATCTTGCTTTTACTGACTAAAGCTGTCTAACAGATTTTAGAAAGTACGGACGTTTTCACCGAGTCCTTGGTTAGCGAAAACATGGGGGAAGAGGATGACGATAGCACTGCGTCGGCTTGATCGGGGCCTGCACTGTCCGAAAGGGGGCCGCCTGTGACCCCCGCCGATTATCGGCTGATCGCAGCGGCCATCATCGGCATTGCGCTTTCCATCATCCTGATCATCCGCGGACGATTGCACCCCTTCGTGGGATTGCTCTGCGGCGCGTTTACGGTTGGCCTTCTGGCCGGACTTCCCATGGAGGAAACAGCCAAGGCCGTCGAAAAAGGCGCTGGCGCGATCCTTGGCGGCACCGGACTTGTGGTCGCGCTCGGCCTCGGGCTCGGGGCCATGTTGCAACTTTCCGATGGCGCCGGCGGTCTTGCCCGCGCGGCGTTGCGAGTGTCGGGCGCGCGCGGCGCGCCTTGGGCAAGTCTTCTGACGGCCATCGTCATTGGCCTGCCCCTGTTTTTCGAGACCGGGCTGGTCTTGCTATTGCCGATCGTCGCGTCGGCGGCCGCGGCTTTGCCGGCCGGCCAGAATGGCGACACGGCAAAGCTGCGCCTCATGCTGCCAGCGTTGTCGGGCCTGTCCGTCGTTCATGCACTGGTGCCACCGCATCCGGGGCCCTTGCTGGCCGTCAATGCTTTGGGCGCCAATCTGGGCCTCACGCTTCTTTACGGGCTGATCGTCGGTATTCCGACCGCGATCATCGCGGGTCCGCTCTTGGCACGCTTCACCGCCCCGGGCGTGAAGCTCAGCCCCCCCTTGCTTGATCCGGTCCGGGCCGATGTGCCGACGCCCTCGGTGAGACGGGCATTGACGGCCGTGTTGCTGCCCGTCGTCCTCATCGCCGCAGGACAAGCGGTTGCCCTGATGCCCGCGCCCGTGGCCGCGCACTTCACCTGGCTGGCCTGGGTAAGCGATCCCGTCGTAGCGCTGCTGGTCGCGACGCTGGTGGCCTTGCCGCTGCTCTTTGGTCGCCGAATAACCGAAAGCCGGATTCAGGGCGCGATCTGGACCGAAGCGATGACCCCGGCCGGCGGCATCATCCTGGCGATCGGCGCAGGCGGCGCGCTCAAGCAGGTGCTGGTGACCGCCGGCCTGTCCGACCTTCTGGTGCGGTTGGCGGACGGCGGCGCAATCTCGCCGCTGGTACTGGCCTGGGGCGTATCGGTCTGCATCCGCCTGGCGACCGGTTCGGCGACGGTGGCGACGATCACTACGGCCGGCGTGATGCAAGGGCTGGTGGCCGCGTCCGGCGTGGACCCTGAATGGATGGTGCTGGCGATCGGAGCGGGATCGCTATTTTTCAGCCATGTCAATGATCCCGGTTTCTGGCTGGTGAAAAGCTATCTCGGCACCGATATGGCAGGGACGTTCCAGACCTGGTCCATCATGGAAACTGTGGTGGCGGTGGTCGGCCTGCTGCTGGTAATGCTGGCGAGCAGCATAATCTAGGGAGCGGAGCCGTCATGGCCATCGCAGCAGCACGGGCGACGTCATGAGCCAGATCCGGTTGTCCGATCAGGCCTATGCCGGCATCGTCGAGATCATCAAGTCGGAGGATCTGGAAGTCGGCGCGCGCCTGCCGTCAGAGGCGAAGCTCGCGGAAACCTTTGGCGTGTCGCGCGCCATCGTGCGCGAAGCGCTGGTGCGGCTCGCGTCGGACGGCATTACAGAGGCGCGGCGAGGCGCCGGGTCCTTCGTCAAGAGCCGGCCTTCCGAGCGGCTGGCAGCCTTCATGCCGATGAGCGAATTGTCTACGACGCTGGGCAGTTATGAAGTGCGTTTCGTGCTGGAGGCGGAGGCGGCCCGGCTGGCGGCAACCCGCCGAACCGCGCAGGAAATGGCGCATGTGGAGGAAGGCATGGCGCTGCTGCGCGAGGCTTTGCTGTCCAGTGAGCCAGCCCATGCCGAAGACATGGACCTGCACCGGCGGATCGCGGCGGCGACCGGCAATCCCGCCTTCATCCAGGCGTTCGATGCGCTGTGGCCCGATGTCGAAAAGATCATGCGCGCAGGCGTCGACATTTCCCGGTCCCGGCCCCCGGAAGTCGTCGAAACGATGCTGCGAGAACATGAAGTGATCGTCGCCGCCATTCGCGCGCAGGACCCTGAGGGCGCGGCGCTGGCGATGCGCTGGCATTTGTGGGAGGGACGCCGGCGGCTGATGCCCTGACGCTCTGGCCGATCAGCGCAGCCAGTGCAGCACTGCATCCCGCAATGCGGCGGGGTCTGCGTCTGTATTCAGGATCAGGGCGTCTTCATCCTGACCTGGCCGCTCCAGCGTTGCCAGCTGGCTGTCGAGCAGACTGGTCGGCATATAATGGTTGGCCCGAGACGCCAGCCTTGCGAGCAGGCGTTCGCGGCTATTTTCCAGCAGGATGAACCGCACGGGCGTTGCAATGGCGGCGTGCAGCCGCGCCCGATAGGCCGCGCGCAACGCGGAACAGGCGATCACCGTGCGGCCATGGGTCGCAACGGCGGCATTGGCTGCCAGGCCGATGCGATCAAGCCAGGGCCAGCGATCTTCGTCGGACAGGGGGCAGCCCGCGCGCATCTTGGCCACCGCTTCGGGCGCGTGGAAGTCATCGCCTTCCAGAAAGGGTGCGTCCAGTGCCGCCCCCAGCAGTGATCCGAGCGTGGACTTGCCGCAGCCGCTGACCCCCATCACGATGACGGCAAAATTCGGCGTGGCAGCGGGGTCAGGTAGGGGCGACAAAGCAGGTCCTCGCAATCGGTGCGAAACCCCTGCACAGGCGTCGCTATGTGGGATCATGCTATAGGAGCGCGGGCCAACCCCTGAAAACTACGACCTTTGTCGCAAGTGCCCCAACCCCCATGGTCCTTTAGCGCTTATTCCTGGATGCAATGATTTGGGAGAGGCGATGATGATCCGACGCAACATCATGGCGGCGCTTTTGACCGCAACCGCGATGGTAGGCGTGAACGCGGCTCACGCCGCCGAGCCATCGGTCTTTCCCACCGCCCCCCAGGAACCGAGCGCGATTACGGTTGCGGGCAAGGGCGACGGCCAGGCGGACGACAGCGACGCAATCCAGCAAGCGCTCGATAGCGCGCGCGACAAGACCGGTCATGGCATGGTCTTCCTGCCTTCGGGCACCTACCGCATCACCCGCACGCTGGTCGTGCCTCCCGGCGTGCGCATCTATGGCGTGGGTCCGACGCGGCCGGTCATCCTGCTAGGAGCCAGGACTCCCGGGTTCCAGCAGGGTGTGTCGACCATGATCGTCTTTGGCGGCGGGGATCAATATCGCGTCGGCGATGTGCCCGTGCCGGTGCCCACCATCGTTCCCCGCGACAAGGTCGTGCGCGACGCCAATTCCGGCACTTTCTATTCGGCGATGAGCAATGTCGACATAGAGATTGGCGCGGGCAATCCCGCGGCGGCCGGCGTGCGTTTCCACATGGCGCAGCACGCCTTCCTCAGCCATATGGAATTTCGCCTGGGGGATGGATTTGCAGGCGTTTATCAGGCCGGCAACATCATCGAAAATGTCCATTTCCAAGGTGGCCGCTATGGCATCGTGACGGAAAAGACCTCCCCCGCCTGGCAATTCACGCTGATCGATTCGACCTTCGATGGCCAGCGCGACGCCGCGATCCGCGAGCATGAGGTCGACCTGACCCTGGTCAATGTGGCCATCCGCAACACGCCGGTGGGGATCGAGGTGGACCGCGGCTATGGCGACAGCTTGTGGGGCAAGGATGTCCGCTTTGAAAATGTCAGCCGGGCGGGCGTCGTCATTTCGAATGAAAACAATGTTTTCACCCAGATCGGCTTTGAAAATGCGCTGGCAAAGAACAGCCCGGTTTTCGCGCGCTTCCGCGGAAGCGGACGCACGGTCGACGGCAAGGGCGATGCCTATAAGGTCGCGTCCTTTTCCTACGGCTTGATGGTGCCGGACCTGGGCCATGTCGGCGAATATCGCACCGATGCCGAGATCGAGGCGCTGCCCGCGCTGCCGGCCCGCCGCGCGCCAGCCATTCGTGACCTGCCGCCCATGCAAGACTGGGTCAATGTCCGAACGCTGGGAATCGTAGGCGACGGCAAGGCAGACGATACCGCCGCTATTCAAAAGGCGATCAATGCCCATCCCATCCTCTATTTCCCGACGGGCTTCTACAAGGTCACGGACAAGCTGACTTTGCGGCCGGACAGCATTCTCATCGGTCTGCATCCCGCCATCACGCAGCTTTATATTCCCGATGAAAACCCCCGCCATGCCGGGCTGGGATCGGTGCTGCCGATCCTGGAGAGCCGCAAGGGCGGGGATAATATCCTGTCGGGATTGGGGTTGTTTACGGGCCGGGTCAATCCGCGCGCGTCGGCGCTGCTGTGGCGGTCAGGCGAGAAGAGCCTGGTGGAAGACGTCAAGATCATGGGCGGTGGCGGCACGCCTACCGCAGACGGCAAGATGCTGGGGACATTGACGGTCCATACCGGCGACCCGGTGACCGACCATCGGCTGGACGCGCAATATCCCAGCATCTGGGTGACGGACGGCGGCGGCGGCACATTTGCGGACGTATGGAGCCCCAACAGCTTCGCCCAGGCCGGCTTTTACATCAGCGACACCAGCACGCCCGGCCATGTCTATGAAATGTCGGTCGAACATCATGCCCGCAATGAATTCGTGCTCGACAATGTGCAGAACTGGGAATTTCTGGCGCCCCAGACCGAGCAGGAAGTGGGCGACGGACCGGACGCCGTGTCGCTCGACATTCGCAATTCGAAAAACCTGCTGTTCGCCAATTATCACGGCTATCGCGTCACCCGGACCTACGCGCCGGAAAAGAGCGCAGTGAAGCTGTATAATTCCAGCGATATCCGCTTTCGCAATGTCCATGTGAACGCCGAAAGCGGCTATGCGACCTGCGACGATGAAGGATGCGGCACTTTCCTGCGCGCCAGCAAATATCCGTTCGACAATGCGATCGAGGATGTCTCGCGCAAATTGTTCGTCCGGGAGCGGGAGTTTGCCAAGCTCGACATCGGCGCGGCCGATCGGGCGATTCCGGCGCCCACGCCAAGCATGGCCCCGGTCGAGAAGCTGGAGGATGGCTTCTGGTCCATTTCCGGGGCGGCTGTGGACGCCAAGGGCGCGCTGTACTTCATCGATCGGCGGTTCCAGCGCATTCACCGCTGGAGCGAGGACAAGGGTCTGGAGATCGTGCGCGATCAGGCGCTGGACCCGGTCAATCTGGCCGTGGATGCATCAGGGCATCTGCTCATACTCTCCTCGCTTGGCCCCAAGGCCGGGGTCTATTCGATCGATCCCGAAGGGCCGCTCGACGCGCTGACGCTCATCAAGCCCACCCCGGTGCGGCTAGCCAGCCAGAAGCGTACCTTGCTGCCCGTGAACTGGTGGAACAATGGCGAATTTCGTGACCAGCTGGATCACAAAAGCTATGAGTTCACGACGCTGGCCGAAATGTTCGCGCGCGATGTTGGCACACCCAAGGCGCAGGAATATGTTTCCCCCGACGGCAGCCTGGCGCTCCCGGCCTTTCGGGTCTGGCAACAGGGGCCGATCGATCACACCGGCTGGCGCTGGTCCGACGGGCTTAACGCCAATGGCTTCGTGAGCGGGAAAATGGGTGAACGGATATTCGTCACCAACGCCTCGGAAAATATGACCTATAGCGGGACGATCGGAAAGGGTGGGTCGCTTGTGGACCTCAAGCCCTTCGCCAATCGCGGCGGCGAGAGCGTTGCCGTGGACGGGCAGGGGCGCGTCTTCGTCGCCAATGGACAGATTTTCGTCTACGGTCCCGACGGCGCGCAGAAGGGTCGGATCGACGTGCCGGATCGTCCGCTTCAAATCCTGTTCGGCGGTCCTGACAAGCAAACGCTCTTCATCCTGACGCATCACGCGCTTTACGCAGCAAAGCCATGAAAAACGGCGGTTTCGTCGCGTCTACGACCTATGTCGTAAGTGCTCCGGAAGCCCCGCTGCGATAGGGAAATCGATAATCGCCGCACAAGGCGTGGCCAACCCGGGGGGGTGGCCGACAGAGGGAAGGATCAAGGAAGGTGAGGAAGTCCATTATCCGCCATTGCATGGGCGCAAGTTTGGTAGCGGTAACGATCATGTCGTTGTCGGGCCTGGCGCACGCACAAAGTGTCGCCGACGTCGCCCCTCAGGACGAAGCCGCCACGACATCGGCGCAGAGCGCCGCGGACATTGTCGTTACCGGGTCGCGCATCACCACCAGCGGCTTCACCGCGCCAACGCCGACCACCGTGATCGGCGAAGAGCAGATCGCCAACAATGCGCAGCCCAATGTGTTCAACACCATCGCGCAGCTGCCCTCGCTGCAAGGTTCGACCGGCGCCGCCACTGGCACGTTCAGCACGTCGAGCGGTCAGCAGGGCCTCAGTTCCTTCTCCCTTCGCGGATTGGGCACCATCCGTACCCTCACCCTGCTCGACGGCCAGCGCGTCGTCGGCGCGAACGTGACCGGCGTCCCCGACATTTCGATGTTCCCGCAATTGCTGGTGAAGCGCGTCGACGTCGTGACGGGCGGCGCATCGGCTTCCTACGGATCGGACGCGGTTGGCGGCGTCGTCAACTTCATCACCGACACCCGTTTTGAAGGGTTCAAGGGCAATATCCTGGGCAGCATCACCAAATATGGCGACGATGAGACCGCGCTCGTCCAGGCGGCATACGGCGCATCGGCGATGGATGGACGGCTGCATTTCGTCGTTAGCGGCGAATATGACCATGAAGGGGGCGTGGGCGCAGGCGACTTCGGGACCGATCTCGCCGGCAGCCGCGACTGGTATCGCGCCACGACGCTATTTAACACGGGCCAGACCAACAACGGCCTGCCGCAATATGTCTATGGCGATTATGCGCAGCCCTACCAATATGCCCGCTATGGCCTGATCAACAATGGTCCGCTTCAGGGCATCGCTTTCGACGCGAACGGCACGCCCTATAATTTCCAATATGGATCCAATGGTCAGCCGCTCGGCAATGGCCGGGTCAGCAATTGTTTTCAGGGGAACAGCTTCTGCCAGGGTGGCGACCTGTCGGGCGCGCCCGGTTCGGGCGCATCGCTCAAATCGTCGCTGGAGCGCATCAACGGCTATACGCGCCTTGGCTATGACTTTGCCGATAACAATGAAGCCTATCTGACGGTCAATATAGCGCAGGTGAAGACCAATAACCAGCCAAGCCCTGGCTATAATCGCTCCAATCTGACCGTGCAGTGCGATAATGCGTTCCTGCCGCAGACGATCCGCGACCAATGTGCGGCGGCGGGCATCACCAGCTTCGACTTCGGCTCTTCCAACGCGCAACTGCCCGATCCGCAGGTCTATACCGATCGCAAGCAATATCGCTTCGTCGGCGGCCTCAAGGGGCAGTTCGGCCTGGGCGGCACGGACTGGAATTATGACGCCTATTATGAACATGGCATCACGATCTCCGACATTCGCGTGCGTGATATCGTCCTGCAAAACCGCTATGTCGCGGCGGCCGATGCCATTAATCTGAACGGCGCGGTCGTATGCCGCGATCCGGTCGCGCGCGCCAATGGCTGCGTGCCGATGAACATCTTTGGCAACTTCACCCCCTCCGCCTCAGCGCTGGCCTATGTCGCGCCGCACGAAAATGGCCCCTTCCAGCACACCAAATTGACGCAGGACGTGGTCAGCGCCAACTTTTCGGGCGAACCGGTCGAATTGTGGGCAGGGCCGCTCGCGGTGGCGTTCGGCGGCGAATATCGGCGCGAATTTTATCGCGTAAACGCCGATCCCTATGGCGCAGGCGTGTCGCCACTCAGCCCCAATGACGAGAATTATCCAGCCGATCCGCTGCTCAATTCCGACCTTGGCAGCAACTGGGCGGCGGGTAATTACAAAAATGGCCGCGGCAAATATGAAGTTTATGAAGGCTTCCTGGAAATCAACCTGCCGCTGTTCGACAGCGAGGGCGCGGGCCGCGCGAACCTGAACGCGGCGGGTCGCGGCACCCATTATAGCACGTCGGGCACGGTCTGGGCCTGGAAGGTCGGCGGCACCTGGGACACGCCGCTGGATGGCATTCGCCTGCGCGCCGTCACGTCGCGCGACGTGCGTGCGCCCAACCTGTCGGAGCTGTTCGCCGCGCCGACGGTGACGACGCTGCCCAACTTCAACGATCCGTTCCGTAATGTCGCTGTGTCGACCTTCCAGAACACGATCGGCAATCCGAACCTCAAGCCGGAAATTGCGCGCAACACCGAACTGGGCATCGTTCTGTCCCGGCCATCTTGGGCGCCGGGCCTCAGCCTGTCCTTCGACTATTACAACATCAAGCTGAATGGCGTCGTGTCCAGCCTGTCCGCGCAGCAGATCGTGCAATTCTGCTTCGAAGGCAATCAAGCCTTCTGCGGGGGCTTCAGCCTCGACAATGCGAACCAGCAGCAGAATTTCGTCAACGTCCAGCCATTCAACCTGGCGTCCTGGAAGACCAGTGGCTTCGACATCGAAGCCAGCTATCAGTGGCAGCAGCCGCTCGGCCTTCCGGGCAACTTTACGATCCGGGCGCTGGGCACCCATATCCGCAAGTTCATCGTCAATGCCGGTATCGCCGGCGTCGATCCGGTTGATCAGGCGGGCGCCAACAACGGCGCGACGCCGGATTGGAAATGGCTGGCGGTCCAGACCTACGATACGGGCAAGCTGACACTGACGGTGCAGGAGCGCTGGTTCAGCGACGGCACCTTCGGCAATCAATATATCGTCTGTCAGTCCAGCTGCCCCGCATCGACCGGCAACCACCCGACGATCAACTACAACAAGATGAAGGGCGCCTTCTACATGGACGTGGGCGCGACCTACAAGATCACGGATCAGGTATCGATCTATGGCAAGGTCGACAATCTGTTCGACAAGGATCCCGTGGCATCGCCGCAGACCAACACCGGTCTGGACATCAACCCCGCGCTCTATGACACATTGGGCCGCATCTATCGTGCAGGTGTCCGTTTCAACTTCTGATCTGATATCCCCTGTCCCCACCCACCTGTCCCGGCCCTGCACGGCCGGGACATATTTTTCTCAGTGGAGAGCATTGCATGAAATACGGATTGAGCGGAGCCTGCGCATCGATGCTGCTGTGCCTGGCGGGCGCGCAGCCAGCGCTGGCGTCGCCATCCGTCTATGTGACGGCCCCGGACGAGCCGCGTGCCGTTACGGTGAAGGGCGTAGGCGACGGCCGCGCCGATGACAGCGCCGCGATCCAGCAGGCGATCGACCAGGCCGCGACTGCCGGGGGCGGTATCGTTTTCCTGCCCGCCGGCACCTATCGCATCAGCCGGACATTGTTCCTCTATCCCGGCGTGCGGCTTCTCGGCATCGGCGCGCAGCGACCCGTCATCCTCCTTGGCGCGAACACGCCCGGATTTCAACGGGGCGTCGCCCATATGCTGATGTTCACTGGGAGCCAGCGCCAGACCGACATGGGCACGCCGGCCGCGGCGTTTCCGCCAGCGGGCAGCGTTCCGTTCAACAAGAATATTGCCGACGCGAACCCCGGCACCTTCTACTCCGCGCTCGCCAATGTCGATTTTCGCATATTGGATGGCAATCCGGCCGCGACGGCGATCCGATTTCATTCGGCACAGCATAGTTTCGTGTCCCACGCGGACTTCCACATCGGGTCCGGGCTGGCCGGGCTTTATCATGTCGCCAATGAAGCCGAGGATCTGCGCTTTTATGGCGGACGCTATGGCATATTGGCCGAGAAAACCTCCCCTGCCTGGCCCTTTGCCCTTGTCGACTCCACATTCGAAGGGCAGCGCGACGCCGCCATTCGGGAGCATGAAGCCGGGTTGACCATGGTCAATGTATCAATTCGCGACACGCCGGTCGGCATCGAAATCGACAAGGGCTATGGCGACTGGCTGTGGGGCCAGGACATGCGCTTTGAAAATGTTTCCAAGGCCGGCGTCATCATCTCCAACGAGGAGAATGTCTATACACAGGTTGGCTTCCAGAATGTCGTGGCTTCCAACATGCCTGTGTTCGCGCATTTCCGGGACAGTGGCCGCACCCAGCAAGGAACGGGCGCCGCCTATAAGGTCGACAGCTTCACCTATGGGCTGACCCTGCCCGGCACGGGGCGCATGGGCACCTATGAAACCGCCATGAAGGCGACAGCGCTCAATGCCCTGCCAAAAGCGAGCGATGCCGCGATCCGCGCGCTGCCCCCGGTCAGCGACTGGGTCAGCGTGCGGGCGCTGGGCGCGAAGGGAGATGACCGGACGGATGACACCGCCGCGTTGCAACGGGCGATCGACACGCATCGCGTCGTCTACCTGCCTGCCGGCTTCTATCGCGTCAGTGACACTTTGCGCCTGCGCCCAAACACGGTGCTGGTGGGCCTGCACCCCAGCCTGACGCAGATCGTCCTGCCGGACGGGTCGCCAGGGTTTCAAGGCGTCGGCGCGCCCAAGGCCGTCATCGAAAGCACACAGGGCGGCGATGCGATCGTCCAGGGCATCGGCATCAACAGCAACGGCGCCAATCAGCGGGCGACCGCCCTGCTGTGGAAGGCCGGCGAGAAGTCGATGGTCAATGATGTCAAATTCCAAGGCGGGCATGGCACCAACCTGCTCGATGGCACGCGCGTCAATCCCTATAACAACAACGCCACGGGCGACCCCGATGCGGCGCGGCGCTGGGACGGGCAATATGCCAGCCTTTGGGTCACGCAGGGCGGCGGCGGCACCTTCGCCAATATATGGAGCCCCAGCACCTTCGCGCATCCCGGCATCCTGATTTCCGACACGAAAACGCCCGGACGGATCATTCAGGCATCAGTCGAACATCATGTCCGCAGTGAAATCACGCTGAACCGGGTGTCCAACTGGGAATTGCTGGCCCCGCAGACCGAGGGAGAGGGGGGCGAAAGCGGTGACGCCACCGCGCTGGAAATCCGCGACTCCGACAATATCCTGGTCGCCAATTTTCACGGCTATCGCGTCACCCGCACGCGCAAGGCCGCGCCGGCGGCCGTTACCTTGTATAATGTGCGCGACATTCGTTTTCGCAATGTGCATGTGAACGGCGAGAGCGGCCTTGGCACGTGCGACGAAAATGGCTGCGCGACGTTCCTACGCGTCACCAAATTTCCCCATTCCAACGCGATTCAAGACGTGACCCACGGCATCGACGTGCGCGAGCGCGAATTTGCCGTGCTCGACGTAACGGATAATCCTGCTGCTCCCGAGCCGTCCCGCCTTGGCGCGCCGGTCGAAAAACTGGCCGATGACTTTCATTCGATCGGCGGCGGCGCAGTGGATGCCGAGGGCAGGCTGTACTTCATCGATCGGCAGTTTCAGCGCATCTGGCGCTGGTCCGAGGAGGGCAGACTGGAGATCGTCCGCGACGCCGCGCTCGACCCTGTCAATCTGACGATCGACAAATCCGGCAATTTGCTGGTGCTCTCCTCGCAGGGACGCAATGGTACGGTCTACAGCTTCAAGCCCGGCACGCCCGAGACGCAGATGACCGTCATTGCGCCGACACCGGTCGCGCAGGACAAGGATGCGATCGTCACCATGCCCGTCAATTGGTGGAACAACGGCGAATTTCGCGACCAGATCGACCCCGACACCTATCGTTTCACGACGCTCCAGGAAATGTTCGCACGCGACATGGCCAAGCCCAAGGCGCAGCAGTTTGTCTCGCCCGATGGCTCTGTCGCGCTTCCGGCATTTCGCGTCTTTTCCCAAGGTCCGACGGATCATCGCGGCCGGCGCTTTTCCGATGCACTCGACACCTATGGCTTCGTTCAGGCGCGGCCGGGCGAAAGGCTGTTCGTCACCAACGGATCGGAGAACCGCACCTATAGCGGCGTGGTGGGTGCAGGTGGCACTTTGACCGATCTCAAGCCGTTCGCGAACCGCGGCGGGGAAGGAGTCGCCACCGATGCGCAGGGACGTGTCTATGTCGCCAATGGTCAGATTTTCGTTTACGCGCCCGACGGCAAGGAGATTGGACGGATAGACGTGCCCGAGCGACCCTTGCAACTGGTCTTTGGTGGCAACGACGGCAGGACGCTCTACATTCTCACGCACCATGCGCTATACGCCACGCGCACGCGATAGTGCTCGACTACGCCAATCGCAGACAATGATGGCGTGATCGCGGGCCTTGTCTCCCTCGGGCCGCTGCCGGGCATAGGCCGATATCAGGGATTAATCATTCCCTTTCATTGATCCTGCGGGCGTATGGCCGAGGGTGTCGGAAATTTCCGCTGCGGCGGCACCCAGGATGCGCTTGCAGGAAACCATATCGATCTTCTGCGATCCATCGATCAACTCAAGGAAGGGGATGGTGAGAGCTGCCACCACCTTTCCATCATAGCCGAATATGGGATAGCTCAGGTCCGTCACGCCGCGCGTGATGAAGCTTTTTCGCTGTTCGAACCCGCGTTTGCGGATGACCGCAAATTTGGCATCCATATCGTTCAGGCTGATGCCGGTCGTCGAGAGCCGCAGGGCCTGATCAATGACATTCTGCCGCATGTCGGCGGGCAGATAAGTGAGGAGCACGGCGCCTGAACAACTGGTCAAAAGATTGACCTCTGCTCCCAGGCGCAGGGAAAAACCACGGACGCCCGGATTTTGCTCCCGGGCAATGACCAACCCCGCGCCTTCATTGATGACGACGAGGTGGCAGGACTGGCCGGTATCGACGACAAGCTTGCGCATCGTGGGTGTTGCCGCCGCCACGAGATCTTGCGCGGGCGTGGCGCGAAACGCCAGTTCAAGCAGCTTATACGCCACGGAATAGCGATCGTCGGCAGGCGATTTCCTGAGATAGCCAAGCTTTTCCAGCACGATCACGATCCGGAAGATTTCCCCGACGGATCGATCCATAAGCACGGCCATTTCCGTGATCATCAACCCGCCGGGCCGGTCGCCAAGCAAGGTCAGGATTTCAAATGCCTTTTCGACAGCCGGCGCTGCATAGCTCGCCTTGGGGCCACTGCGCATCTCATCTCCCTGAACCAACGAACGCCGTAAAAAGTCATGATCGGCGAAGTGATAACTGTCAATTTCCCTGGCGGCTATTGCAGAAGTTCCACGCCATAGCCCGGCAGGTCGATTGTTCCGCTATAGCTTTTCCCGGACAAAGCGCTCTGTTTGGCGCCCGAGAAGGGGACGGCGACAGGTTTGTCCGACGTGTTGACGTAAAGAATGCGCCCGTCCACTTCCCGGGCGGTCACGCCATCGGGTGTGACGGGGCCGCGCTCGATGCCCAGTTGGTCATAGAGCGACCGGATCAATGGCCCCATAAGGGCCGATTGCGGCGCGGTTGCCAGGTAGATCGCCTGTCCCTTGCCAAATGCGTTGACCGTTATCGCCGGACTTTTGCGCGGTGTATTTTCAAAGGTTGCCAGGGTTTTGGCAGTGCTCGGCTCCAGCACTTCATAATAAGGATCGGTGCCCGTCAGCGTGGAGGCGCCAAAACGCACTTCAAGCGGCGTTTGCGACCGGTAAAATTCATTGGTTCGCAAACCGAAAACATCAGTCAGATCGCCTGGCAAAGGCGTCTCATACCATTTGCCGGTAACGTCAACCTTGTCGGAATATCCGGTCATGATGACGGTTCCGCCCTGTTTTACATAGGCGCGGACCGCCTCGCGCATGGGCTTGTCCATGAGATAGGCGCTCGACAGCACGACCAGCTTATATTTGTCGATCGCATCGTGGCCAATATCAATCACCGCCGTGTCGATATTGTCCTGATAGAGCGGCTTGAAGCCCTCCTTGACCTGATCGGTATAGTTGCCCTTGAAATATTCTGGCATGGTGTTGGGTCCGGGCGGCGGACTGGTAAGCCACATGGTGTCGAACGAGAAATGCACTGCAACCTCAGGGTCCCGATAACGGGGGAACCCCATTGTCTTCAGCGTCTTAAACTCGCGTGCGATTTGCCCGAATTCATCCACTTTCCAGGACGGGCGGCCATCATGATCGACAAGGCCGAATAGCGCCTGTTCTTCCCCGCCGATATGTGAATTGAAGGTCCAGGCCAGGAACGTCTGCGAGTAGTTTAAAAGCCCGAAATAGGCCCACATGCGCGATCGCCCCGGCGTGCCATAATAGCCACCGCCTCCAGCGGTAAATTCGTTGAACCACACCGGGGTTTGATGTCCGGCCCGGTTCATCATCACTTCAAAGGATGCGCCCATGGGATCGCCCGGGTAGAAACCCTGGGCGCCATATGTCGAAATATCCTGCCAAGCGCGAAGATAGTTGAAGCCTTTGGTCCAGGCTGTCGGCCAGAAATTGGACGCGACCGGCAGATTGGAAGCATATTGTTTACGGACGGATTCCAGATCCTTGAGCGCTCCCACCGTGTCGTCGGACCAATAGCGATGCAGGTCGAGATAGCGTTCATTCGGCCCTGGACCACGGTTATAGGGAAGATCGACCTGATCCCAGGTATTGATCCGTCGCGACCAGCGCTGCGTCGCCCACGCTTTGTTCAAGGCCTCGATCGATCCGTAGCGCGCCTTGAGCCATTCGACGAAGCGCAATCGATCGGCTTCGGAATAGGACATATGTCCATTCCCGATTTCATTGTCATAGCCCAAGGCGATGACCGCAGGATTATGCGCATAGCGCTGCATCATCTTTTCGGCGAGCCGCTTGGCCAGTCGACGATAGTCCGGGTCGCTGATATTGTCCCAGTAACGGCTTGCAGCGTTCAACCGCACGCCATCCTGGTTGACCAGATCAACGCCCGGATAGCTTTTGTGCATCCAGATGGGCGCGGGCTGGCCCGGAATGTCCACCACAACTTTTATTCCGGCTGCATGCATTTGCGCAATGACATCGTCGAACCATTCGAAGGTAAACCGTCCTTCTTCAGGTTCGAATGAGTCCCAGGACAGGTCGCCCATGCGGACCATGGTGAAGCCGGCCGCCTTCATTATCGCGATGTCCTGCCTGATCTGTTCCGGCGACCGATCGACCGGTTGATAACAGGTGCCGACAAAAATATCGCCCTTGCCCGGCCAATCCGGATCGCCGGCGGCGCTCTGCGCAGTGGCCGTCGTCGGCAGCGCGACGCCCGCCAAACTGGTGGTGAAACCCAGAGCAAGCGTGAGGCAAGCCAGTCGGCTGGCGCGGATAGAGAAACGGATCATGGATGTCCTGTCTGCTGAACGATGAATGGAAATAAGCCCGGGCGATCAGGCAAAATGAATTTCAAAGGCGCTCGCATGGCGGGAAGGCAGCGACGCCGGCAATTGGATGACCAGCGCCTGATCGGTTTGCCGGAAGGACACAGGTGCGCCATGCCCCAGAAGCCGCACGCGTCTTATCGCGCGCCGGTCATGCGGATTTGCCTTTGCGAGCGCCGAGATGGCGACCGTGTCTGATGGCTCGCCCAATGTCATTGCGTAGAGCGTGTCGCCTTTGGTTGTGAAGCGGATATCGCGCGAGGTATAGTCGCTCTTTTCCTGGAACATGCCCGCCGCAGTTTCGGTCGGGCCTTCACCAAAAATCTTCCAAGGTCGCGTGCCGTGGATCGCCGGCGCGTTGATCTTCATCCATTGTGCAAGGTCAGCCAGCAAATCCTCCGATTGCGGCGGCAGGCTGCCATCGGGATATTGGACTATGTTGAGCAGCATGTTGCCGTTCTTGCTGACGATGTCGGCCAGCATCGTGATGATCTGGGCCGAACTTTTATATTCATAATCGTCACTATAGAACCAGTCGCCGTTCGATGTGTCGGTCTGCCAGGGGCGTGGATTGATGCCCTTGAGCACGCCGCGTTCGACATCCTGGACGAATGCGGGGTCGAATTCGCCCGACCCCGAATCCTTGCAGGTATATACCGCGCCGCTTTTACTGCGATTGTAGAGATGAGCGACCAGCGATCGGCCAACCTGCCCAAATGGCAATCCGCCGTCCGAATAGAGGAGGTCTATGTCATACTGGTCGATAAGGTCGCGCATGCGGCTGAACCAGAGCCGATGGAAAGCGTGCTTTTTCGTGTACCAGCTTTCGCCGCTGTTGCGGAAAGGTTCGTCGCGATTGTCATGATAGAGATCGGCATATTGCGGATCCGCGCCATCATAGGCCAAGCCGAGTTTCGGCCAAAACTGGTCATAGAGGCGATTGGGATACCACCAGGTGTAGCTGGCACCCAAATGTTCCGAAACGCCAAATTTCAGCCCCTGCGCGCGGGCGGCCTTTTGCCATTCCCCGACAATGTCGCGCTTGGGTCCCATAAGCGCGGCGTTCCATCGATGGGTCGAAGATTTCCAGAGGTCGAAATTATCGTGGTGAACACCCATGGACACGAAATATTTGGCGCCCGCTGCCGCATATTTCCGCATCAGCGCATCTGGATCGAATTTTTCTGCTTTCCAGAGCGGAATAATGTCCTTGTAGCCGAATGAGGAAGGGTGGCCATATGTCTTGACATGATGGTCATAATGCGGATGGCCCGGCACATACATGAAGCGCGCATACCAGTCGCCTTGGCGCGGCACAGACTGCGGCCCCCAATGTGACCAGATGCCGAATTTCGCGTCGCCAAACCAGTCGGGCGTCGAGTGCGTTCGCAAAGATGCCATGCTGCCATCGTAGCGCCCCCTTGGGATAACGGGATCGGGCCAGGCTCGACCATCGGAACCGTCCTGAGCGCGGGCGGACATGCCAAGACCGGCAGCAGCCGCAGCCAAGGAGCCGCCCAATAATTGCCTTTTGCTGTACGCGCCCATTTCGTGCACCCCTCTCCTGGCACCAGCCCACCACAATAGACGACGCATCTCGTCGCAGATCGTGCAACGCCCGGCGCCTGAAATCTTTTGCTTAAATCGCATATTTGCAAATATGTTTTCATATTGCAACATCCGAGCTCACTTCGCTGCCAGAGCCTGAAGACGAATAAATCAGACTTTTTCTGGTGCAAAGTTCTTTTCTCAGAGAAAATTTCGGGTATGAAGGGCAGGGCGCTAGACGCCACCGGAAAAGCCGGGCGCGCATTGCTCTTGGCTCAGACGCATAGCTGCATTCAGCGTCACATAGCGAAATAGGGGGAGAGGCATGAAGCACTATCGGTCCATGATCGCCACGATTGGCCTGATGATGTCGATCGCCGCGCAGGCGCAGCCAGTTCAACAAGCATCGCCCATTCCCCGCTTGGAAAGCCAGAATGGTCGGCATGCCCTGATCGTCGATGGGGCGCCATTCCTCATGCTGGGGGCGCAGGCGAACAATGCGGTTAATTACCCCGCAATGCTCGACACGGTCTGGCCGGTATTGGAGGAAATGCACGCCAACACGCTGGAAATCCCGGTTGCCTGGCAACAGATCGAACCGGTGGAGGGCAAATTTGATTTCTCCTATCTTGACGTGCTGCTGAAGCAGGCACGATCGCACGACAAGCGGTTGGTGCTATTGTGGTTCGGCACATGGAAGAACACCGGCTATGCCTATACGCCCGACTGGGTGAAGCTCGACAGCAAGCGGTTCCCCCGGCTGAAAACGAAGACTGGCGAGGATCATGGCGTATTGAGCGCACATGGTAGCCAGACCCTGGCCGCCGACCGCAAGGCGTTCGTCAGATTGATGGAATATATCCGCGATCATGATGCCCAGAATACGGTCATCATGATGCAGGTGGAAAATGAGACCGGCAGTTACCGCGTCCCACGCGACTACAGCGCCGAAGGAAATCGACTTTTTAATCAGACAATTCCTGCCACCCTCTCGCGCGCTACTGGAAAGCGGGGCACATGGGGGGAGGCGTTCGGAGATCAGGCCGACCGCGCATTCAATACGTGGTACACGGCAGCCTATGTCGAAGAGATTGCCAAGGCGGGCAAGGCGATCAAACCCCTGCCCATGTATGTGAACGCATCGCTGGCGGGGCCGTCGAACGTGCCCGATCCCACCGGCGTCGCCAGCGGTGGTCCTCAGCAGGACGTGCTTGACATATGGAAGGCGGGCGCGCCGTCAGTCGATTTTCAGGCACCGGACATTTATGACGGCAAAAGCGCCAATGTCATTCAGTATCTCGACAAATATGCCCGACCCGACAATGCATTGATGGTGCCGGAAATCGGCAACTCCGAATTATTTGCGCGCTATTTCTATTCTGCCATCGGGCGTGGCGCGATTGGCTTTGCCCCGTTCGGTATGGACCGCAGCGGATATTATAATTATCCGTTGGGCGCCAAGGCGGTAGACCAGAAGGTGATCGGCGCTTTTGCGCTGCCTTATACCATGGTCGGCTCCATGATGCGGGACTGGGCGCGTCTGGCCTACCAGCACCCAACCTGGGGCGGCGCAAAGCCCGATGATGGGTCGCCCATCTCTACCATCATGGGTAATTGGAAAATCAGCGGCGAATGGGGTCAGTGGCAGTTCGGGATGAAGGAATGGACGATGTTCAATCCGGAACCGACGCCCGATGCGGACAAGCCGGTCGGAGGCTTTGCAGTTATTCAGCTGTCGGCTGACGAATTTCTGCTCGTGGGCGACCATGTCCGGGTGAATTTCGAGCCGGCGCCGGGCTCCCCGCGCAATGGCATCATGCTGCGCGCTGAAGAGGGCCGATTTGAAAACGGCAAATGGGTGATGACTCGCGTTTGGAACGGCGATCAGACTGATTACGGCCTCAATCTCACCGACCTGCCGCAGGTGCTGAAAATCACCATGGGCCATTATCGTTGACAGGACGGGGGACGACCATGAAATTTTTGTTCATGCTGGCGTCGGTCAGCACTACGGCCCTGTCAATGCCGGTACAGGCGCAGGGCGATCCATATGCCCGGATCGATGGCGGCGTAGCCATCACGCCCGCAAAGGGCGACGCTGCGCGGGTTGAGGTGACGGTCCATGGCGACCGGATTTTCCATGTGGTCGCCATTCCGCGAGCCATGGTGAAAAAGCCGCGCGCGCCCAGTCTGATGGCGCCGGACCCGCCGGCGGCCGGACCATATAGCGTGACCGCCAAGGGCCATCATGTGCTGGTCAAGGCTGCACAAGCGACAGCGGATATCGACATTGACACTGGTTCGGTACGGTTCCTCGATCCAGCCGGAGCGCCGATCCTGAGTGAAGCGCGCGCCGTTGCCTTCGCGCCAGCGACTGCGGGCGGAGAGACGTTCGTGACCGTGTCCCAGCAGTTCAACCGCGGGACGGATGAAGGCCTGTATGGCCTGGGCCAGCATCAGAATGCGCAGATGAACCATAACGGCGCGGACGTCGAACTCGCGCAGCATAATATGGACATCGCGGTCCCCTTCCTCGTCTCTACGCGCGGTTATGGCCTGTTGTGGGACAATAACAGCATCACGCGCTTTGGAAATCCAAAGCCCTACACTCTGGTCGGTGAGGGCATGACGGTCACAAGTGGCGGGCAGCCGGGATGGCAGGCGGACTATTATCTCGACGGCAAGCGCGTGGTGTCGCGTCGGGAAGGCAGCATCAACTATCAATATATTCGTGACCTTAAACGCTGGCCAGAGGCCGCGACAGCAAAGACGGTCGCGGCAACGGGTGGTCAGAATACAGCTGGCAATGCAGCACAAAAGCAGAAGGTCGTCTGGTCCGGCGATATCCATCCGACCGCAAGCGGCGTTCACAAGTTCCAGCTTTACGGATCAAGCTATTTCAAGGTCTTTGTCGACGGCAAATTGGTGCTTGACCGGTGGCGCCAGAACTGGAACCCCTGGTATGCCAATTTCGACGTGCCGCTGACCGCCGGAAAGCCAGCGCAGGTGCGCATAGAATGGGAGCCCAACGCCGGCTATATGGCGTTTTTCCATAGCGACCCCCTACCGCAGCCTGATCGCCATTCAATCTGGTTTACCAGTGAGGTTGGCCAAGCCAAGAATTACTGGTTTATCGCTGGTGGCGGCATCGAAGGGTCGATTGCGGGCTATCGTCAGTTGACGGGGAAGGCGCAGATGCTCCCCAAATGGGCCTATGGCTTCTGGCAGTCGCGCCAGCGTTATGACACTGCCAAGGAACTCACCGATGTCGTCGCCGAATATCGGAAACGACATATCCCCCTGGACAATATCGTGCTGGACTGGCGTTATTGGCGCGATGCTGAATGGGGCAGCCATGTCTTTGATCCGGCGCGCTTTCCCGATCCAAAGGCGATGGTCGACGCGGCCCATGCCGATCACGCCAATGTGATGATATCCGTCTGGCCCAAATTCTATCCCACGACCCAGAACTATAAGGAACTGGCTCAGGCGGGAGCCATCTACCAGGGCAATTTAAGGCAAGGAAACAAGGATTGGGTCGGGCCTGGCTATGCCAGCACCTTCTATGATCCTTATTCGGCCAAGGGACGGCAAATATTCTGGAGCCAGATTGAACGGCAGCTGGCTGATCTGGGCATAGACGCCTGGTGGGCCGATGCCAGCGAACCGGATATGCATTCCAACCTGTCGATCGAGGAGCGGATCGACACGATGGGACCGACCGCGATCGGGCCGGCCGCGCAATATTTCAACAGCTACCCTTTGATGAATGCGCGCGCATTTTACGAGGGATGGACACAGTATAAACCCGATGTCCGACCTTTCCTGTTGACCCGGTCAGGCTTTGGTGGATTGCAGCGCTATGGCGCAGCCATCTGGTCGGGCGACGTTGCGTCGCGCTGGTTCGATTTGCGAGCGCAGATATCGGCTGGCGTCAACGCGTCCATGTCCGGGCTGCCAAACTGGACGCATGATATCGGCGGTTTTGCCCTGGAAGATCGCTATTCGGCAGAGAAGCCCGCAGCCGCCGATCTGGACGAATGGCGAGAGCTTAATCTGCGATGGTTTCAGTTTGGCGCCTTCAGCCCCTTATTCCGAAGCCATGGGGAATTCCCCTATCGGGAGATTTACGAAATCAGCCCCGAAGGATCGCCGATGCGGTCGTCAATGGTCTGGTATGACGAGCTGCGCTATCGCTTGATGCCCTATATCTACACATTGGCGGCCGATACCTATATGCGCGATGGGAGCATTATAAAGGCCATGGCCGCCCTCTACCCGCAAGACGTTGCGGCGCGCGATATCAACGATGAATATATGTTTGGTGATGCGTTTTTGGTCGCGCCCGTCACCCAATATCGAGCGCGCTCGCGGCATGTTTATTTTCCGGGGCAGGCCATCTGGTATGACTTTACCACCGGCCAGTCCTATCGAGGCGGTACAAATGCGCAGGTCAGCGCGCCGTTTGAACGCATGCCGGTATTTGTGCGCGCTGGCGCAATCATTCCAATGGGGCCAGTTACCCAATATGTGAATGAGAAACGGGATGCTCCCCTGACCCTGGCCATCTATCCAGGCGCAGACGGCGAATTTTCCTTGTACGAAGATGATGGGCGCAGCGAACAGTATAAAAATGGCTATTTCAGCCGCATCGCCATTCGCTACGACGATAAGAATGGCCGGGTATCCCTGGGCCAGAGGGAAGGCAAGGCATGGCAGGATATGCCCGAAAGCCGTACGATCCGCGTCAAATGGGTAAAGCCGGGCACAGGAATCGGGGACGAACAGGATTTTGACGCGCAGGTCCGCTACACGGGTGCAGCCATCACGGTCGAGCGTCCATGAACGCGATATTCGAGCTTGTCCGTTGGTTTTGGCGCTGTCTGCCATCGGCGATGGCCCTCCTGATCGTGGGCTTGCCTGTTTCGGCGTCCGCGCAACGCACGATCACGGTGGATGTGGGTCGCGCGGCTGAACCTGTCGATCGGTTTTTTAATCTGTCGGTCGGGTCTGACTATCCCGGCACGCTGATGCGCGAAGACAGTATGGCGCAATTGCAGGTCGCCCGCGATGAACTGGGTTTCCGCTATATTCGCTTCCATGCCATCTTTCACGACGTCCTCAGGACGGTGCAGGTCAGGGACGGTAGGATCATTTATGTGTGGGATGGTATCGACCGTCTTTACGACGATCTGCTGAAACGCGGTCTCAAGCCGTTTGTCGAGCTGGGCTTCACGCCTCAGGCGCTCAAGACGTCTGACAGCTCGATTTTCTATTGGAAGGGCAACACATCTCACCCAAAGCTTGACGAGTGGCGATCCCTGATCGACGCCTTCGCCCGGCATCTGGAAGCGCGCTATGGCGCGCAGGAGGTCCGAAGCTGGTATTTTGAGGTCTGGAACGAACCCAATCTGGATGGTTTTTGGGAGAAGGCTGACAAGGCAGCTTATCTCGAACTCTACAAAATCACGGCCATGGCGCTCAAGAGCGTTGATCCGGCGCTTCGCGTGGGCGGTCCTGGGACGGCAGGGGCTGCCTGGGTGCCGGATCTGTTAAATTTTGCTCAGGAAAACCACTTGCCGGTCGATTTCGTGACGACCCATAGCTATGGGGTCAATGGCGGCTTCCTGGATGAAAATGGCAAAGAGGACAATAAATTGTCCGATGATCCTCATGCCATCACCGACGATGTGCGCAATGTGCGATCGCAGATTCAGGCATCCGCTTTTCGCGATGCGCCGTTATTCTTCACCGAATGGAGCACCAGCTACAGCCCGCGTGACTCCATCCACGACAGCTATATCAGTGCGCCCTATATTCTGGATAAGCTCAAATCGGTCGAAGGGGTCGTGCAGGGCATGAGTTATTGGACCTATTCTGACCTGTTCGAGGAACCCGGTCCACCCACTGCGCCCTTTGAAGGGGGCTTTGGCCTGATGAATCCCCAAGGTATTCGCAAGCCGTCCTGGTTCGCCTATAAATATCTGACTGCCATCCGCGGGCAATCAATCCCGACTGTCGATCGTCAAAGCTGGGCGGCGACGCAGGATGCGAAGATCAGTTTGCTGCTATGGGACTGGACCAAGCCGGTGCAGCCCGTCAGCAACAGATCCTTCTACACAAAATTGCTGCCCAATATCGGGCTCGGCAACGCGATGGTCCATTTTACGGGCGTGCGCCCTGGCCGCTACAGACTGCGCATCCATCGCACTGGCTATCGCCACAATGACGCCTATTCCGCCTATATCGACATGGGGATGCCCAAGTCGCTGACGCCCCGACAAATTGCGTCGCTTCAGGCTTTGACACGCGATGAACCCGAAATAATGGAGGAGATCGTAGTCAAGGGCGATGGGCGCATAGACCGCGAATTGCCTATCAGCACCAATGACATCGTGCTGATAACGATCGACCCGGAAAGGGATTGAGAGCCATATGGCGCGAGATAGAATGCGACACGTCCTGCTGCTGGACATTCATCCCGACGATGCCAGTGTCGCCGCCTATCGCCAATGGCATCGTGCAGGGGGTCCGCCCGAGCACGTCACCCGGTCGATCCGGGCCAGCGGCATAGTGTCGCTGGAAATCTGGCATGTGCTCGATCGATTGGCGATGATCATGGAAACGGAGCCTGGCTTTTCCTTCGAAGCCAAGGCGCGGACCGATGCCGCTGACCCTGACGTCCAGGCGTGGGAGGCCCTGATGGAGCGGTTCCAGCGCCGCCTGCCCGGCGCCCCTGGCGACGTCAAATGGGTCTTGACGGAACGGATTTATTCTTTGGAAGAGCAACCCTGATTTAACCGGCGCACAGGCGGTCAATGTAGGATTTGTGGGTCGGTAATGCCTGCACGCCACGCGCGATCGTGGTGCGCATGCGATCCAATTTTTCACGGACTTCAGCCTCGGGCAAGAGATCTGCCTGAAGATCATATCCGTTCGGGGTCAAGCCTTGACCCAGCATCACCGCAACCCAGCTGGTTTCCGTAAATAGCTCGCCAGGTTCGATCATGACACGCCCGTTGGCAGCGAATAATTCCATGCGATGCGATAGACTGTCCGGGACGGGCATTGCCGCCATTTCTCGCCAGAAATCCGTGTCTCGACGCAAGGTCTGCTTGTAATGCAAGATAACAAAGTCCCGGACGCGTTCAAAATCCCTTTGCATCAGCCTATTATATTCAGCGACCTCGGCCTTATTGATTCCATCCCTTGGGAAAAGCGACAGGAGCGTCGTCACGCCCTGCTGGATCAGGTGAATGGACGTCGATTCTAGCGGTTCGACAAAACCGCATGCCAGTCCCAACGCCACCACGTTGCGATTCCAGGCCTTGGGACGACGACCGGTTTGAAAACGCAGAGGACGGGGATCGGCGATTGCGGGCGCGTCAAGTTGATCGAGCAGACGATCGGCCGCCTGCTGGTCATCAACAAAGCTGCTGCAATAGACGTGCCCATTGCCGGTTCGATGCTGCAGGGGGATGCGCCATATCCATCCCGCATCCTGCGCCGTCGATCGCGTGAAGGGTACGGGCGGGCCGCTGCATTGGCTCGGAACGGCCAAAGCACGGTCCATTGGCAACCAATGCGACCAATTCTCATATCCGGTGTTGAGGGCCTCTTCGATCAAAAGCCCGCGAAAGCCCGAGCAATCGATGAACAGATCGCCAGCGATCTCGCGTCCATCCTCCAACAGGATCGAGCGCACCCATCCACTTTCTCCGTCCAGCGCAACGTCCACAATGCGACCATCCAGCGCCGTGACGCCGCGCCCCGTCGCCACGTCCCGCAGATAGGCTGCGTAAAGGGTCGCATCGAAATGCAAGGCGTAGGATAGACGGGAAAGGACGTTGCGGGGATCCTCTACAGGAGCGGCAAATCGGCCCGCATATGCCGCGGCCGCGGGCAGGGAATAGTCGGACAGCGCCCCCTGTTGCGTCTTCAGCCAATAATGGTGGAAATGGACCCCGCCAAGATCAGCGCCATAGGCGCCGAAGGGATGGAAATAGCTGGCGCCCAATTCGCGCCAGTCGCGAAATTCAATGCCCAGTTTATAGGTTGCCTGTGTCCGGCGTATCAATTCGCCCTCATCCAGTTGCAACAACCTGTTGAGTTGCAGAATGGGCGGGATCGTTGCTTCACCAACGCCTACGGTTCCAATAGCGGAGGATTCGACCAATGTGATCGTCCCGCGGCCCTGTGGAAGGCCCGTGGCCAACACTGCAGCCGCCATCCATGCCGCCGTTCCGCCGCCGACTATGACGATGTCGCGCACCTGATTGTGGCCCATGGATTACCTGCTGTCTTTATAGCCAAGCGAGTATAGCGCCGCAGGGCGAGAGCGCGAAGGGGGGAGGGGGCAGGCGTGCAGACCTGCCCCCGGCCCGCGTCAGAAACGCAGGCGGACTCGTCCTGAAATCCGGCGATCGTCATATTTGAAGTCGCGGATATTGCTGGGTTCGGCCAGATAAGAGCGATATTTGGTGTTGGTGATATTGGACGCGTCGAGCGTGAAGGACACATTGGGCGTGAAATCATAGCTGATCGAAGCGTCGAGAACGCCGTAGGGGCGAACAAATTCGGGCAATGTCTGCGTGCCAACGCCTTGCGTCGTCAAAAGATATTTGCCCCGCCAATTATAGGCGAGCCGGGCGTTGAGACCATATTTGTCGTAGAGGGCGATGAGGTTGTAGCTGTGCTTTGACAGTCCAATGAGCGGCACCTCCACCAGATTGGTGCTGCCGATCGTCCCTTGCGCGACCACGCCGGCATTGCTGTCGGCCAAGGTATAGTTGGCCTGGATGCCGAAACCAGACAACCAGCCGGGCAGGAAGTCGAAAAAGCGCTGACCGCCGATTTCGAAGCCCTTTACTCCGCCTTTCGAGACGTTGACGATCGACGTCACGTTGAACTGGACATTGCCCAGACCTTCGACATTCTGTGTGAGTGCAAAGGTTCGGCTATCGAGCAGATCACGCAAGTTCTTCTTGAAAATCGTTCCATAGATGAACCCTGTCGGCGCAAAATACCATTCCAGCGCTGCGTCAAAGGATGTCACCCGCTGCGGCTTGAGATCCGCATTCCCGGCTACTGTCCCTGTGCCGGCATATGGATTGGTCTGGGCGTCATAAGGCCGGCTGGGATCGACGGTCTGGGGCACCATGCTGTCGCCGTTATAGAGCGGGCTCAGCGTGAAGCTGGGATTGATCTGCGTGAAATCAGGCCGATAGATGTTTTTGGAGAAGGCGAACCGCGCTTGCAATTCCGGCGTCATCTTGAGGCGAAGGTTCACGCTGGGCAGCCATTTTGTATATTTGCGTCCACCTTCATAAGGTTCGAAAACAGACACCTGTTCCGGTGCGGTTCCAGGCGTAACGGTGCCGTTGGGATCGCGATAGGTGAGGGTGCGGAATCCCTTGCCGGTCTCGTCCGTCAACACATAACGAAGACCAGCGTTGCCGTCCCAATCCATGCCGAAGATGGTCGATGCGAACGCCGCGCGAAAATAGGCCGAAACATCCTTTTCCCTGATCCTGCCATTGAACGCGTCAGGAGCGTCGAAGCTGCGGAATCCTACGGTCTGGCCAGAAATCGCCTGGACATCGGCAAAGGCCTGTTCGGGATTGGCGGCAGAGCTCAAACGCCATTGCAGTACAGAACCAAAGACCGAGTTCGCGGCTTGGCCCCGCAACAGGCTGGATTGGAGCGGGTTGGGCTCTATGAATTGCGGAAAGTCGGAGGCAAGATAACAGCCTTCTGGCGTGGACCAGTTGGCGCAGGTCGACCCGATGGTTGTCCAAGTGCCCCATGTGGTATTCCGGTTGATCGCGCTCTTGGCAGAATAACGCGCGCCCACGCTCAGCTTGCGGAGCAGGGAGCCATCGTCAAAATCCCAATCGAGGTCCCCCCGGATCGCATCGGCATTTGCCGTATTCTTTTCCGCATAAGGCTGAATGGCAGTGAAGGAGTAATTGGCGGGATCGGTCAGATACCCTGGGCGGTCTATCAAAAGCGACGGGATTTCTCCACGGGTGTCGAACAATAAATTATAGGATTGGCCCAGGCCGGGGAGGGATTGTTCCGGATTAAGCAGGCTCAGCGTCAAATTCACCTGCTGCACACTGGCGGTCGAATGAATGTGCTGATAATCGACGCGGGCATGAAGATTGTCGGTCAGGTCCCATTTGACGCCGGCCGAATAGTCATTGGTCATCGTCTTGCGATTGCCCTGATAGACCACGCCGCTGCCCGAAGGATTTTGGAGCGATCCTGACGTCGCCACGCCATCCTCGACCGTATAGGTCGATCCTGGCGTCGGTGTCAGCGGGTTGCCGGTTGCGAAGAATGATAGTCCGTAATCATGATAGCGGTAATGCGCCGTCAGGAATTGAGCGTAAACCTCGACATTGTCGGTCGGTTTCCATTGCAGGGCAGCCGCCGCACTGAAACGTTTGCGGTCCCCGACGGCATCATTGAAGCCGCCACCATGCGAGACCTGCACATTCTGATCCTCATATCCGGGCACGGGCGTCGCCTGAACGTCAGCGCCTTCGATCGGATCGGGGCCGTGAAAATAATAGGGCTCCATCTGCACGGCGTCCTGCCGGAAGGCCGTCTGCTGCCAAGAGGCGTTGACCAGGAAGCCGATTTCTCCCAGTCCCGTATCCCATCTGTTGCTGTACAGCCCGGAAGCGCCAAAACGCTGTTTTTCGGCGAAGTCATAATAGGTCGTGCTGCCTGTGGCAGAAATGACCTGCCCCGGCGCGTCAAATGGCATGCGCGTGCGCAGATTGACGGTGCCGCCCAACGATCCCTCGATCAATTCGGCTGACGGATTTTTGTAGACATCGATGCCGGCAAGCAAGTCAGGACCAATTTCCTCGAACGAGAGGCCCCGTCCGCCATTGGCGGAAAAAATGTCACGGCCATTGAGTTCCGTGCGTATCTGCGTCAGGCCGCGGATCGCAATAGCGCTGCCTTCGCCACGATTGCGCTGAATCTGGATACCCGAGATGCGCTGCAAGGCTTCGGCGACGTTGGTGTCTGGCAGGCGGCCAATGTCTTGGGACGTGATAGAGTCGACCAGCTGTTCGGCATTTTTCTTGATTGCTTGGGCGGAAGCGAGACTCTGGCGCAACCCGGTGACGATGATGTCGCCTTCGGTCGCTGCTGCTACGGAGTCGGCGCCTTCATCCTGCGCGATTGCAACGGTGCAAAGACTTGAACAAGCCAGCGCCATAATGGATGCGCCGCCCAGAATCCTGCTGATCCTCACCTGTCTTCCTCCCCATCTGTCCGGTGCGAAAACCCCTTGGCACCGATCTTGCCGCCAATCTGCGTTAGCAGAAATGAAAATATATATTCATTTGTAAAAGTCAATCGAACGTGTGACGTGCCCGTTTGCTCCAGAAGGCGTCCTTCGACCCGCCATTTTTCGAGTGTTAGGCTGGTATCAAATTGGCCGAGAAATCGACGATCTAGAGGTGCATTTTCGGCTGCCGAATGATGGCGGCTACGGCCGCATCAGCAGCGAAACGAGACGATACGCCTGAGCTGTCAGGGAGAGGGTGCGCCTCGCAGAGGATCAGACGGCCCTCGCTCACCGGCCGGTTGGTTGGCTGCGCCGCCGCCGATTATCGGGGGCCAATGTCCAAGGCGTAAGCGGTTACGGCATTTTTCCCGAAAATCGCTTCTTCGCTACCGGGGCAATGACGCGCCACATAATCGGCAATTAGATCATGGACTAACCGATAAGACGCAGCGAGCAGGCATACGGGCCAGTCTGATCCCCATATCAGTCTGTCCGGACCAAAATGGGCCATGACATGATCGAGATATCTTTCGAAATCCGATGAATCCCACCGCTGGTGGTCTGCTTCCGTCACCAGACCGGAAATTTTGCACCATATGTTCGGATACCGGGCGATGTCTGCAATATGAGCCGCCCATGGCTGCCACCCGCCAATCTTAATGGCGGGTTTGGCCGCGTGATCCAGTATCCAGCGGCCCGATCCTGCTTGGTCCAAAAACTGCGGGATGCTCGCCAGTTGCTCATGGTTCACCAGAACGTCATAGGCAAGACCCCGCTCCACCACGGCACGAACGCCGCGAATGAAACGATGGCCAAGCAAAAAATCGGGATCGGATTCGTCCTGAACGACATAGCGATACCCGACCAGGCTAGGATTGCTTTGCCGATGAAGCTGGATGTCTATGTCATCCGCGCGCAGGTCTACCCATCCCACGACGCCTAGAATGGCAGGGTGGGTGGCGGCCAACCCCAACAACCACTCCGTTTCGGCACATGATTGTCGCGCCTGAACAGCGATGCACGCGTCAACGCGAGCATCCTCCATCGCTTTTCCGAAATCAGCCATGCCGAAATTGCGCGCTATGGCCGATCCTGGTTCGATCCAGCCATAGGCACATGGATCATATTGCCAAAGATGATGATGGGCGTCTATTCGCATATCTGCGCACACACTTGCATATATGATATTGCGCGTCTAGTCTTGACCATAGTAAGGATCGGAACTCCCTCATGAAGGCTGTCGTGTGTATTGAACCGCACCAGATTATGGTGGAGGAACGCGCGTTGCCACAGGCCAAGGCTGGGGAGGCTCTGGTCCGCATCCGGCGCATAGGGCTTTGCGGCACGGATTATCACATATACTCTGGGCGCCACCCCTATCTCTCCTATCCGCGCGTCATGGGTCATGAACTTTCAGGCGAAATCGTCGAGGTTCGGGAAGGGTCTTCCTTCCGGCGCGGTCAGTTGGTGGCGATCAACCCCTATCTGGCATGCGGTCAGTGTATCGCCTGTCGCAAAGGCAAGCCCAATGCCTGCGTCCACATTCGCGTGCTGGGCGTGCATGCGGACGGCGGAATGGCGGAATTTTTGCTGGTGCCAGAAGCAGCGCTGATCGATGCTGAAGGGCTGTCGGTCGACGAGGCCGCCATGCTGGAATTTCTGGCGATCGGCGCACATGCCGTGGCGCGTTCCGCCCACGCGCCAGAAGACCGTATACTGGTTGTGGGCGCTGGCCCCATCGGTATTGCTGCAGCGCTTTTCGCGCGGCTGAACGGCGCGCATATCACGCTGATGGATACCAGCGCCTCGCGCCTGAACTACGCGCAAACGCATCTTGGCTTTGACGAAATCGCACCGGTGGACGGCAATATGAGCGATGCGATGGCGGGCCGGACCAATGGCGAAATGTTCGATGTCGTGTTTGACGCGACCGGGTCGCTCGAGGCCATGGCCCGAAGCCTGGACTATGTAGCGCATGGAGGAAAGCTCGTTTTTGTCGGCGTGGCGTCGGGCGACGTCATTCTGTCAGATCCCGAATTTCACAAAAGGGAAACGACTCTGATCGCCAGCCGCAATGCTCTTGGCGCGGATTTTGAGCGGGTAAAACACGCGATTCTGGATGGGTTATTGCCCGTGAGGGCGTTACACACGCACAGCTTCGACGTACAGGACATGCCGCACCGCTTGCCGGAATTGATTGACGGTGCCGACCATGTTCTCAAAGCGATCGCCAGATTTGAATAGACAAGAAAAGGCAGGTCGGCGTCGCGCCACATTCCGCCCAGGATATCGGGGTCGATAAGGCGCATTTGCCGGCCGTCCATGATAGGGAAGAGGAATATCGATGATCGAAGCGCCCCAGTCCACCGCGGCCGACAGGGAGGATGGGGAGTTCGTCCATGTTGGCTTCCGGTGGAGCTTTTGCCTGATCGTCAGCCTTTTCCTCCTTTGGGCGCTCGCCAACAACCTCAATGACGTTCTGGTCCGCCAATTTCAGAAGTCGTTGGGATTGAACCGGGCGCAGGCGGGATTCATCCAGTTTGTTTTCTACATCGGCTATTTTGTCGTGGCCTTGCCGGCGGGTTTGCTCATGCGCAAACTGGGGTACAAAGCAGGTATCATCCTGGGCTTGGGACTGTATGCCATCGGCGCGCTGCTCTTCTACCCGGCATCGCTCGCGCTGCGTTTCGACATGTTCCTGTTCGCATTATTCGTTATCGCCGCTGGCGCAGCCTGCCTCGAAACCGCAGCCAACGCCTATATCGGCTTTTTCGGTTCGCGCGCGACTGCTGTCCAACGGTTGAATCTGGCCCAGGCCTTTAACGGCCTTGGGGGCTGCGTAGCTCCCGCAATTGGCGGGATGGTGATTTTCTCAGGCGTGGAATATGGCGCCGATACGCTGGCAGCCATGTCCCCCGCCCAGTTGGCATCATATCGGATGACTGAAGCAGCTACGGTGCAGATGCCCTATATGCTGTTGGCGCTTGCATCCCTTATCATCGGTATTGCGGTGTATTTGGCCAAAATGCCGTCAGTGAAAGACGCTCAAGTCGCCCCCTTGCGTCAACAGATGAAAACCCTCTGGGAAAGCCGCGCACTCAAAGGCGCCGTCGCAGCACAATTTTTCTATGTCGGCGCTCAAGTGGGTATCTGGAGCTTTTTCATAGACTTCGTCAAGGACAGCCTGCCTTGGCTCACTGAGCGGCAAGCCGCATTTCTGCTTTCGGGCAGCCTCATCCTCTTCATGGTCGGGCGTTTTTCCGGCACCATTCTCATGACTCGGATAAGGCCTTGCGCTCTGCTGGGTTGTTGTGCGGTCGCCAACATCCTGCTTTGCGGCTTAGCGGCGCTTTGTTCCAACTGGTTGGCGGTTTCCGCCTTAGTCCTGACCAGCTTTTTCATGTCGATCATGTTCCCGACCATCTTCGCGATGGGGGTGGCGAACCTGGGTGCCGCTCGCCCCCTTGGATCGTCGATGATCATCATGGCGGTCATTGGTGGTGCCATTCTGCCCCCGATCATGGGCTTCGTCGGTGTCACTTGGGGCTCGATCGCACCGGCTATGATGCTGCCCGGTCTGTGCTTCGTCATCATCGCGATCTATGCGCAACGCACGATGCTGACACGTCATCCTATACCCTGATGGGATCGAGCGTGGTGATCGGCCGAGATCATCGTCAACGATATGGATGCGCGCCGGCAGCATGGCCCCGGCCTGAGGCAAGCGTTGCTGAACGTCAGCCGGCGAATAGCGCCTGCAGTGTAGATTGGTAACGTTACATCGGATCTCATGCCTGCCGGTGCGATCGACTCGATTTGGACGCATACCTGCCGACATAATGCAGGCGGATGGCATAACGAGACCTGCGCCTGCCCTTCACAGATGGACGCGGATCAAAATGGTCAGACAAATCCAGGATCGCCTCCAGCTCACTTAGCCATGTGCTAATGCAAGCGCCATACCGCCGCTGCTTCCTATGCAACAGCGCGAGAGCCACGGATTTTCGCCGTTTTGACGTGTGCTGACCCTTGGCCGCGGACTAGCCGGTCACTGTTTTAACTTCCCCTCAGCTGCGATTATGCGCTGTTCAGTAGCTCTCCATATAGCATTTCCATCAGGGCGATGACGGCGGCGCCCATCGCGGACTTGAGAACCGATTGTCATTCCAATTGACAAAATAGTTGTTTCCTCTAATAGCGCTATGGTAGCGATACCACAGAATGACGCTACACATTGGACACAGGAGAGGGATGCCCATGCGCTACGCAAAAAGTGAACTCCGCGGCTTTTTGATGGCCGCTTCGACGATTGCCATCATGGCTGGCGCTGGCGCTGGGGGCGCTCAGGCTCAGGAAGCCCAAGCGATCGCGCCGCAGGACGATGCAGGCGTCACCGACATCGTTGTAACGGGATATCGGGCGTCTCTGCAGAACTCGACCAATGCAAAGCGCGAAGCGATCGGCTTTACCGATTCGATTTTCGCACAGGACATTGGCAAATTCCCTGATACGAACATCGCTGAATCCTTCAACCGCATTCCTGGCATCACCATCAGCCGCGATGTCAACGGCGAGGGCGTCAACGTCGCCATTCGCGGACTTGGATCCAACTTCACCAATGTGACCCTGAACGGCGCGCCGATCGCTGTTTCGTCGTCTGGCGCGACCGACGCGCAGGGCACGGACCGTTCCGTCGACCTCAGCTTCTTTCCCACGGATCTGTTCACGAAGCTGACCGTCAACAAAAGCTACACCGCCAATTTGCTGGAGGGCGGCGCCGCAGGTAACATCGACATGCGGTCGGCACGGCCCTTCGATCGCCCGGGCACACGCTTCACCTATAATCTTCAGGGCGCGAAACAAAGCGGCGTCGATAAGATCGGTGCGCGCGGTTCGGCTATTTTCAGCACGACGAACGACACAATGGGCATATTGGTGGGTGTGTCAGGCCAGCGTCTGCATACCGACAATCGCGGGTTCGAAACGATCGGATATACCAATCCCAATTTGACCGCAGCCCAATGTGGAACGGCTACAAACTGCAACGCTACCGGGGGCGGCAACTGGACAATTCCGGCGACCGTACCGGCAGGTGCAGGCGCAGGGACAGTGGCTGGCCAGACAATTGACCAGGCCTGGCTGCTCGCGAACAATCCTGGCGCGACCATTCAGCAAATCGACAATGGATTGCTTCCGCGCCTGGGACGTTTTTCCGCCCAATATGGCCGTCGTGACCGCATCAACGCCATCGCCAGCGCGGAATTCCGGCCGACGGATGCGATGCATTTTTACATCGACGGACTCTACGGCTATAAAAAGAATGACCTGAAGCGTGAAAATATCGCGTGGATCGTGCGTAATAGCCAGATCATTCCCACCAACACGACGTATGACCGTGAAGATTGTTCTGCTGGCTGTCTCGCCACGGGCGGAACCTACGCAAATTCGCAATTCTTCCTGGAATATCGGCCTCTTATCGAAACCACCAAGCTCTACAGCATCAATCCCGGGCTGGATTGGGAGCTGGCCGATCGGCTGAAATTGTCCATCCAGGCGAATTACACGCGCAGTACTTTCCACCGCGAAGTCCCGACCGTCGGTCCGGTGACGGCGCTGGGACAGGGCGTGAATGTCACCTATTCCACCAACTCCAACGGCGCCCCGACGATCGACGCCAATGTCGATCTCAACGACCCCAATAATTTTGTCTGGACCGGCGGTCGTCTGAACATGCAGGACGAACGCCGTCTCAACAAGACGAAGGGTATCCGCGGATCGCTCAATTGGGGTGACGAAAACTTCGCTATCCAGGGCGGCGCCAATTATGATGACATCAGCCGCCGTATCCGGGGGTTCGACAATACGTCGGCGTGGCAAAATGCTGTTTGTGGCGGCAATCCCAGCGTCACGCTGCCGAGCCCCAATAGCCAGCCGCCATGTCAGGGCCTGGCAACCGTCCCGGCCGATGCAGGCTACCCCACTTATCCCGGCTATGGAACGGGCTACACGGCTGGCCAGACGGGAACGGTGAATTATGGCGGGTCGCTTATCCCGACCGGACAGCTGCCCAATTTCCTTATGCCAGGACGGGCCGGCTTCGTCACCGTTGACTGGGACAAGTTCAAACAAGCCTCCAATTACGATTTTTATCATGACAATGCCCCTGAATCGGGCGGCTCGAACACGGGTGCCAGCGGTGGCTTGATCCGGGAAAAAAGCTGGGCGGCCTATCTGATGGCCACCGGCAAGCAGCAGATCGGGGACAATGACCTGCGCTTCAACATCGGTGCGCGCTATGTCCATACCGATCAGACGATCGAAGGACGCGTGTCTTTGACGGATCCGCGCAACACGCCGGACAGCGGCGGTCAGTTGCCGGACGGCTCACGCTATCCCAACATCATCAATTTCGTGCGGACATCGAATAGCTATGACAAGTGGCTGCCGGCGGCCACGCTGGCCTATAATCTGGGCGACAATGCAGTGGTTCGGGCAGCATTTTCCGAAACGATGACGCGTCCGGATCCGGCCGCGCAATTGCCTGGTGTCGGCTTTGGCGATCCCTCGGCCGCTACCGCTACCATCGGCAACCCGGCGCTGGAGCCCTATTATTCCCGCAACCTGGATTTCGGCGTAGACCTCTATACCGGACGGGAAGGGCTGATTTCGCTCAATGCCTTCCGCAAGTCACTGACGGGCTTCACGACCAATCAGATCACGACGCAGCCATTTTCCTTCCTTGCGCAATATGGCATCACTTATGACTCACTCAATCCGACCCAGCGTGAGGCGATCAATCTGCGCGGCGGTCCCACCGTCGCCACGGTGCAGATCCAGACGCAAGTCAATGTGCCCAACAAGCTGACGGTCAATGGCCTGGAATTCCAGTGGGTTCAGCCGCTCGATTTCCTGACTGAACGGTATCTCAATGTGCGCGGCTTTGGCTTTAACGCCAATGCGACGATCGTGGATCAACGCAGCGATGGTCCGGCCACGGCCTTTGGCGTGTCGCCGTTCACCTATAACGTGATTGGCTATTACGAAAATGGCGGTGTCAACCTGCGTGTCTCCACGACATTCCGTGAAGGATCGCAGAGCAGCGGGCTCAATCAAAATGGCATACCCGCCGCCGGTTTGTTCAATGACGATTATCAGCAGTGGGATTTCTCATCCAGCTTCGACCTGGAAGAGTTGTTTGGCTGGAAGGGCGCACCGCAGGTGACGCTGGATATTCAGAACTTCACAAACTCCACTCTTCGCAGCTATTTCCAATTTGAGGGCGCTACCTTCACCCAATATAAGCCGGGCGTCCAATATTTCATCGGCGTCCGCGGCAGCTTCTGACGCAAAAGAAGGGCGGAGCCACAAAGCTCCGCCCTTTTTCATTGTTACCCGACCTTAGGGTCAGCCGGCATAACGTCTCTCGGCACGACTTGAACGTCAGATCCCTTTCATTTCGATCGAGATTTCGTCTCGGATATAGTCAATCGCACTGCGAATTTTCGGCATGAGATGACGCCTTTGCGGGTAGACCGCCCAAATCGGCTCGTCATCTGGCTGGATGCCAGGCAAAATCAATCTCAATTGGCCGCTGCGCACATAGGGCAGCACATAGAATGTGGGTAATTGGCAGATGCCCATGCCCGACAAGCAGGCATCTACAACCGCATGGCCGCTGTTGCAGCGAAACCGCGCTTTGGGTCGGTAGATGACGGAGCTGCCATCTACCTTGAAATGCCAGGTCATGTTGGTGCCAGCCAGGCATTCGTGACGATCCAGATCCGCCACCTGCGCGGGTTCGGGGGCACGATCAAGATAAGCGGGCGCCGCGCAGGTGAGGAAGGTTCGTTCGCCAATGCGTGTGGCGATAAGCCGGGAGTCCGCCAACTCACCGGTACGGATGGCGAGGTCATATCCTTCGGCGATCAGGTCCACGACCCGATTGGTAAGGTCCAGACTTACGCTGAGTTTAGGGTAGCGCGCAGCGAAACGACGCATGATCGGCGCCACAAAGCGTTCACCCATGGCGGTCGAGCAGGTCAGGCGCAATTCACCTTGCGGGTCGCCGGTTGCGTTGACCAAGGCCAGCATCTCATCCCGATCCTGGATGAGGCGCCGGCAATGCTCAAGCAACATAATCCCCGTTTCCGTCAGCCGGACGACACGCGTCGTCCGATAGAAAAGCTGTGCCTGCAGTCGCTGCTCCAGGTCCATCACGGCCCGACTGACATGGGACGTCGAAGCCCCCAGTGCACGCGCGCCGCCGATGAAGGAGCCAGCACCCGCCACGGCTACAAATTCGTCGATCCCATTCCAGGAAGTCACGCTGATTATCCCATATTTGAGATTATGATTCTCCTCCGTGCTACTTATCGCACTCTGGGGATATCGCTATAGCTCCCTGAAATTGAGCCCGGCAGATGAATGTGATTGGGAGCGACGCATGAAGACGAGAGCAGCCGTAGCCTTTGAGGCAAAAAAGCCTCTGGAGATTGTCGAACTGGATCTGGAAGGCCCCAAGGCGGGCGAGGTTCTGGTCGAAATCATGGCAACCGGGATCTGCCACACCGACGCTTACACGCTTGACGGGCTGGACAGCGAAGGAATTTTCCCGTCAATTCTGGGTCACGAGGGCGCCGGCATTGTGCGGGAGGTCGGGGCTGGCGTGACGAGCGTCAAGCCCGGAGATCATGTCATCCCGCTCTACACGCCCGAATGTCGCCAGTGCAAAAGCTGCCTATCCGGCAAAACTAATTTGTGCACGGCCATCCGCGCGACGCAGGGCAAAGGTCTGATGCCTGATGGCACCACGCGATTTTCCTATAAGGGACAGCCAATCTATCACTATATGGGCTGCTCCACCTTTTCCAATTTCACGGTGCTTCCCGAAATCGCCGTCGCGAAAATTCGCGAGGACGCGCCATTCGACAAAAGTTGCTACATTGGTTGCGGTGTCACGACCGGGGTCGGGGCGGTGATTAACAGCGCCAAGGTCACACCCGGTTCCAATGTGATCGTTTTTGGCCTGGGCGGGATCGGTCTCAACGTATTGCAGGCTGCGCGTCTGGTCGGCGCAGACCGGATCATCGGCGTTGATATCAACGACAGCAAGGCGGAATGGGGCTCGCGCTTTGGCATGACTCATTTCTACAATCCGGCCGGCAAGAGCACGGCCGACGTGGTTGCCGATTTGGTGGCGCTGACGGACGGCGGCGCAGACTATACGTTCGATTGCACAGGAAATACCGAGGTAATGCGCCAGGCCTTGGAAGCCTGCCACCGGGGATGGGGCGTGTCCACGGTCATTGGCGTAGCCGAAGCAGGCCGCGAGATTTCGACCCGTCCGTTCCAGCTCGTCACCGGCCGCGTGTGGCAGGGCAGCGCCTTTGGCGGTGCCAAGGGCAGGACTGACGTGCCCAAGATCGTCGACTGGTATATGAACGGCAAAATTGAAATCGACCCGATGATCACGCACGTCCTCTCGCTTGAGGAGATTAACAAGGGTTTTGATCTTATGCATGCTGGCGAGAGCATTCGGTCTGTGGTGGTGTTCTAACGCCGCCAGTTGAAATCGGAAGCATGACAGACCGCCAGCCAGGCTGACGGAAGCGAGGTGCTATGACTGTTCAAACCGTGTCCACCAATCGCAGCTTCGATGGCGTTCAGGGGGTATATCGTCATACTTCCCGCGCGACCGGCACGGATATGGTATTTTCCGTATTTGTTCCCCCGCATGCGGAGGGAACGAAGCTGCCCGTGGTCTGGTATCTTTCCGGCCTGACCTGCACGCACGCCAATGTCACCGAAAAGGGGGAGTTTCGTCGGCTTTGCGCCGACCTTGGCCTGATCTTCGTCGCGCCCGATACGAGTCCGCGCGGCGAAGGCGTGGCCGATGATGCTGCCGAGGCCTATGATTTTGGCCTGGGCGCCGGATTTTACGTCGATGCAGTGGAGGCTCCTTTTGCAGCGCACTATCGCATGTGGTCCTATGTGACAGAAGAATTGCCGAAACTGATCGCGGACAATTTTCCGGCCGATCCGACGCGGCAATCCATCATGGGGCACAGCATGGGGGGGCATGGCGCTTTGACCATCGGCCTTACCCATCCCGACCGCTTTCGTGCTGTATCCGCCTTTTCTCCTATCGTAGCACCGTCTCAGGTTCCGTGGGGCGAAAAGGCGCTGGGGGGCTATCTGGGCAATGATCGCGCGGCTTGGCGTAAGCATGACGCTGTCGCCTTGATCGAAGATGGCGCGCGTTATCCTGAATTGCTGGTCGATCAGGGGGATGCCGATCCGTTTCTGGCGGAACAGTTGAAGCCACATCTGCTAGCCCAAGCTTGCGATAAGGCTGGCATCACCCTTCTACTGCGATTGCAACCGGGTTACGACCATAGCTACTTCTTCATTTCCACATTCATGGGGGACCATCTGCGCTGGCACGCCGAGCGGCTGGGGCAACCGAAGCGCTGATATAACCCCATTCAGCCCGCCTTGGTCGCCCTTGGCATCTCGGCCATGGGGTGTTGATTGACGCAAAGAAGTGGCCCCTTACTGAATCTGAATTTGACAAGGCTCAAATCGAGGATTGAACCGCGCCGGGTTTGCCGGAGTCTCCAACTCTTGAGTAGATGGAGCCAATACGAGCAAGACGACGAACAAGTTTGCGCCGAAGGTGGGCGATCGAGCGATCCGGATGGTGCTGGATCACGAGCGGGATCCTCCATCACGCTGGGCGACGGTTGTGTCGATTGCCGACTCACCATCGACACTGGACGAGTGGGTGGAGAACCACCTCCCGATTCCTTTCAACATCACTCTGCGCGATCCTGGAATCAGCAGGGCCACCTTCGCGCAAACGCTTTTTCTCGCAGCCTGCTAAGGCGTGTAGGGTTTGTCATGCGCTGACTGCCATTGATCATGACGCAGGTCTTTTGAAATCGTCGGCAATCAAGCAGCATCCTATGTCTGTCCGCTTATGGTAGATGCGGAAAGGGAAAAGCGCTAAGCTCGATCAAGCCGTCCCATGCCAGAGTTGTGGAACTCAGGACGAGATCGCCATAGGTCACGCGCGAATAGCCGAGCTCGAAGCCAAAGGGATAGAGCGCTTCGTTCGCGACCTCGATGTAGCGCGCCTTGAAGAAGGCGGGCTCGCCCGGCGCCTGGAGACGGCCGGTCGACTTGTGATTGTGACAGAAGGGCTGCTGCCCCGATTCGTGCGGAAAGCTGACGGGCAGGCGGCCGGAGGGCCGACCCTGCCGGTCAGCATGTCGGCATAGCCGGCAAAATGTTCGGGGCAGGACGCGACGCTAAGCGGCGAGGCAAGATCGTCGCCTTGAAAGTCGCGCACATAGGCCTCGGCAAAGCGCGACGTAAGATAGGGATCACGCGGCCCCAGCGCTGGTCGCCGGACGAACAGCGGCAGCGCCGACGACGCTGGCCGGCTATCCGGTCGGGGGCAAGGGGCTGCCGCCGTGGGCGCAGATGGTCGCCGCGACCGACATCGCGGCCGAGCGAAACAGCGTGCCGGTCTATGCCGGCGACCATATCCGCGTCACCGCCATCGAGGCGAACCACTATCAATCGTCACCCTCGATCCCGCTGCCGCACATGCCCAGGGCCTTGACCTACTGCATCGAGGTGGGTGGCAAGACGGCGGCCACAGCCGGCGTCAAGCCGGTGGTGAAGCACTACGACTATGACGACATTCGTTGCCACTTTCCTTAGGAGATCGTGCGTAGGCTCCAAAAAATCGGCCTAGCATGAATAATGAAGCATGCTATCCTACTAGGCTTGGGATCAGCAACAAGCAGCTCTTGGATATTCCCTTTCGAGATCATGGGCACCGTCAGCTATTTCGGCTGCCGGCTCGCACCAAGCACGATGCTGTTCGCCTTAAAAAGGTTGGTTTAACCGGCACAGCGCTCCCTCCAGAAGATTAGCATGTTGATCCGGAGGGCGATGCGCAAGCTGGAGTTCACCCATCGCGACACTGGTTTCAATGACATCGCGGCAACGGTCAAACCGGCGTGCTTCATAGGCGTCGAGCCCGGCGCGCACATCGTCATGTGAGGCAAGTTCCTCGGCCAAAGCGATGGCGCTTTCCACCGCCATGCCGGCCCCCGAAGCAAGATGCGGAGTCGTGGCGTGAGCGGCGTCACCCAGCAAGACGACGCGACCCATTGACCATGGCCGAGGTTGTAGCGCGGCGACCAGAGGCCGGTAGTTGACCCAGTCGTTCATCGTCATCGTATCGCGGATCCAGCCTGCGTTGCCGCCAAAGTCAGCAAGCAGCGCCTTCAACGTCCGGAACAACTCCGCGTCGTCCATGAAATTCTCACGATCCTCGTGCGGCGTGAGCATCCACAGATACACGGTGTCGGCACCACAAAGCGTGATGCCGCAGGGATTGTCATGGCCCAGGAAAAATTCGCCGTCTTCCAGCCCGGGTGGCTTGCGAATGGAGATACGCCAGCATCCTTGGCCGGTGGGCCGGGGCGGTTGCATGTGAGGGAACGCGAGTTGCCGGATGGTGGATGACACGCCGTCGGCGCCGATCACCAGGTCATATCGCGCCTCTTCGCCATTGCTGAGCGTGACATTGACCGCATCATCGCGCTCCTCCATTGCCGACACTGTAACGCCCAGACGCACGGGCAGGGCAAGCTGTTCGACCCGGCGTTGCATGATGCGATGAAGGGTCGGCCGCATGATGCCGCCGGTGGCGGGAAGCCCTTCCTCGATCACCGGCTCTTCGAGAATGTGGAGCAGCGTGCCGTCAAAGCGGAACAGGCGTGTGCGGCTCGTGATCGCGCCCTCGCGCTTGATTTCGTCGAGCAAACCCAGCCGGCGATAGGCGCGTAATGTCGGGCCGGTGATGGTTATTCCCGCACCATAGACGCGCCACTGCGGATCAAGATCGATCAGAGACACGGCGACGCCGCGCTCCGCCAAGCTGATGGCCGCGGCCATCCCCCCGATGCCCCCCCCAACGACGAGCGCGCTCGTCACGCTGCAAATATGATCTTGTGCCATGCCCATCGACTAGCGTGATGGATGAAACAGACAAATCCGAACTGTGGATGCCTTTCCATCCATATAATCGGTGTGACCTCCTGGCCCGGGTTCGATAGCTGCAGACGGAAAGACAAGGATAGGGGAGGCTCGTCGTGCCGTTTCAGTTTCGCGATGCGATGTGTTCGTCGGCTCTGGTCATGGCCCTTGCGGTTCCAGCCGGCATGGCCAATGCACAGGATAGCGGCGCCGCCGAGAGCGGCCTGGCCGATATCGTGGTCACCGCGCAGCGCAAGCAGGAGTCGGCCCAGACGGCCGCGATCGCGATTGACGCCGTGGGGGGCGATGCGCTGATCGCGCGGGGGATCGGCCAGGCCGAAGCGCTGACCAAGGCGGTTCCGGCGCTGACTGTCACCAATGGCGGCGGGTCCAACACGTCGATCTTCCTGCGTGGCGTGGGAAACATCACCAACAGCAGCTATAACGACCCTGCGGTGACGCCCAGCTATGACGGCGTGGTGCTAGGTCGCGCGGCTGGCGCGTTTGGCGCGGCCTTTTACGATCTGGCGCGGGTGGAGGTCCTTAAAGGTCCACAAGGCATCCTTTACGGCCGCAACGCGACCGGTGGCGCGATCAACATCATCCCCAACCGGCCGGAACTGGGCAAGCGTTCGGGTGGTTTTGCCGCCTCGATCGGCAATTATGACGCGGTCAGCGCCGAAGGCTTCGTCAACCTGCCGGTCGGCGATACCAGCGCGCTGCGCCTTGCCGCGATGAGGCAGGTGCATGACGGCTATAATCGAGATGGGACCGACGATCTCGACCGCAGCGGCGTGCGCGCGCAATGGCTGTTCGAGCCGAGCGACCGGATCAGCATCCGGGTAGGCGGGGACTATACCCATGTCGGCGGAATCGGCACGGGCGGCTCCTATATCGGCGCCTATGTGCAGGGCGCGAGCGGCTATAGTTTCGTGCCTGCGGGGCTGGACAGTTCCGAAGGCTTCAACACCACTGCCGCGAACGCCTATCGCCAGACGGCGCTCGGCGCGCCGGGTTTCGGTTTCCTGACGGCGATGAACCGCGTGCAATCGACCGACAATCGCTACTGGGGCGTGAACGCGGAGATCGCGATCAAGACTGGCATCGGCACGATCACGCTGCTGCCCGCCTATCGCAGGTCAGACGCCGAGAGCTATTTTTACGGGCCGGCTTTCAATACCGCCTATACCAAAGAAAAAGACAAGCAGATCAGCCTCGAGGCGCGGCTCGCCGGTCAGAAAGGGGGCGTCGAATATGTCCTCGGTGGCTTCTATTTCAACGAAACGATCGACAATGTGGGCGAATATAATCAGGAGTTTGTCCTGCCGATCCAGCATTATACGCACAAAACGAAAAGCTGGGCGAGCTTTGGCCAGCTAACTGGGCATCTCAGCGACCGCTTTCGCCTGGTCGGCGGCCTGCGTTATACGCATGATCGCAAGTCGATCGACGGGATCATCAACAATTTCATCGCCTTTTGCGGCGGCATTCCGCCGGTGACGCCGCCCGCTTCCTTCGCGGCGGGATGCGCTGCGCCTGGCGCGCTGCCGCGCTTCCCCAATTTTACGTCCACCGCCGACACAGTAAACTGGCTGATCGCCAATGGCTTCATCGCGCAAGGCAGCACAAACGAAGCCCGCGATCAGGTCTATCCGCTGAGCAACGGTCGGGGGCTGATCCTCAAGACCAACTATCCGGTGGTGGCGTCCGGCACATATAGCCGCGCGACATGGAAGGTCGGAGCAGAGTTCGACGCGGGGCCGCGATCGCTGCTCTACGCTACGGTCGAGACCGGTTATCGCGCCGGCGGCTTCCAGCTGTCGGAGGGCAATCCGGCCTATGATCCAGAATTCATCACCGCCTATACGATTGGATCGAAGAACCGCTTTTTCGGCAACCGCGTGCAGCTCAATGTCGAGGCCTTCTATTGGAAGTATAAAGACCAGCAGATCAACTATTTCTCCATTTCCCCCGACAGCGTGCTCATCAACACGATCGACAATGCGGGTCGGGCGGACATCAAGGGGTTCGATGTCGATCTGATCGTCAAGCCCTTCGCTCGCACGACGTTGAACGGCAAGGTGCAGTATCTCAACACAGAGTATAAGGCGCTGACGCTGACCACCGCGTCGCCCCGCGACAACATCAACTGCCCATCCACGCCCACCGGCGGGCTGCTGAACGATGGGGTCACGCCCATCCTTGCCTTCAATTGCGCGGGTAGGCCGCTGCTATTCTCGCCCAAATGGACAGTGAATATGGGGGTGGAGCAGGTCATACCTGTTTCGGCTGGCGCAGAGTTGAGCGCGTCGGTCAACAGTTCCTGGCGTTCGTCGCAATATGGCGCGTTCGAATATCTCGATTTCGAGAAAATTCCCGGCTACTGGCTGACCGACGCCAGCTTGGCGCTGCGTCTGACGGGCACGGATCTGTCGATCGGCCTGTTCGTCCAGAATATCGAAAACAAGCGGCGCATCGCCACACCACAATCGTCGCCCATCGGCTTTGCGATTGCGCGCTACACCGCGCCACGCACATACGGGCTTCGCGTCTCCTCGTCATTCTAGGATCGGGCATTGGCACAGCAAGCGAGCAGGACATGAAGATCGTCGTGACGGGGGCGGGGGGCTTTGTCGGCCGGCGTCTGGTGGAAAGGCTGGTGACGCGAGGAGATATTGTCACCGGGACGGACACGGTTTCAGGCAGCGTGCCGGACGGCGCGCTGGAAGTCGCCGGCGACATCGCCGATCCGCAGGTCCGGGGTGCGGCGCTGGCCGGAGGATGCGATGCGATCGTGCATCTGGCAACGGTTCCGGGCGGGGCGGCGGAGGCGGACCCCGCTGCATCCTGGCGCATCAACGTGGAGGCGATGCACGATCTGTTGCAGGAAGCCAGCCTACAGCGGCCCGGGCTTCGTTTCGTCTATGCCAGTTCGATCGCCGTCTATGGCGATTCGCTGCCCGCGCAGGTAGACGACAACACGCCGCTGTCGCCGCGCCTGATCTACGGCGGGCACAAGGCGATGATGGAACAGGCTCTTGCCATGTTGTCCAATCGCGGCGCGATCGATGGCGTCACCATTCGGCTGCCTGGCGTCCTGGCGCGTCCGAAGGGGCCGTCTGGCATGAAATCGGCGTTCATGAGCAATCTGTTTCACGCCTTGCGCGCCGGCGAACGGTTCCTATGCCCCGTGTCGGGCGCAGGCACGATCTGGGCGCAATCACTCGACAGGGTGGTGGACAATTTCGTGCACGCGCTGAGCATGAATACTGGCAGGATGCCCCCGACGCGTGCGGTGACGCTGCCGGCGGTCCGCTGCACCATGGGGGCGCTCGCGCAGGAGGTCGCACGGCAATGCGGGCGCAAACCCGACCTGGTCAGCTATGATCCCGATCCGGTGCTACAAGCTGGCTTCGCGGCGCAGCCGCCGCTGATAACCCCCGCCGCGGAACGCGCCGGTTTTGCGCATGACGGAAATCTTGCTAAGCTGGTCGAAAGCGCCCTGCGGACATTGTCGTAGAGGCGCGGAACGGGAGGATGTGATGCGGTTCGGCAGGCTGGACCTCAATCTGCTGGTGGCGCTCGACGCGCTGTTAACCGAGCGTAGCGTATCGCTGGCCGCCGACAAGCTGTGCCTGTCCCAGTCGGCCACCTCCAGCGCGCTAGGGCGACTTCGCGAATATTTTGGCGACGAGTTGCTGGTGGTGAAGGGCCGCCACATGATCCTGACTGCGCGGGCCGAGGAACTGATCGAGCCGGTGCGCGCCGTGCTGGAACAGGTGCGCACCACGATCACTGTCCAACCGCCCTTCGACCCCGCAACGGCGGAACGACAGATCGGCATCATGGCGTCCGACTATTCGACGCAGGTTCTGCTGGCGGACGCGATCGCCGCGATGGAAAAGGACGCGCCGGGCATCCGCTTCGAAATCCAGCCGATGAACGATAACCCGGTCGATACGCTGGAGCGCGGCTATGTCGATCTGCTGCTCACGATCGATTATGCGATTTCGACCGACCATCCAAGCCAGCTCTTGTTCGAGGATGACTATGTCGTGCTGGGCTGGAGCGAAAACCCGGCGATGCATGAGACGATGACGCGAGAGACCTATTTTTCCCTTGGGCATGTCACGGCACGTTTTGGCAAGGCGCGGCTGGCGGCGTTCGACGAATGGTTCGTGCGGCGGCAGAAGCAGCAGCGGCGGGTAGAAGTCGTCGCACCCACCTTTCTTTCGCTGGCCGGGCTGGTGGTCAATACGAACCGGATCGCCACCGTTCATCGCAAGATGGCCGACATCTTCGTGCAAAGCCTTCCGCTGGTTACCTGCGAGACGCCCTTCACGATCCCACCGATCCGCGAGACGATCCAATGGCATATCAGCAACAATAACGACAGCGCGCTGCGCTGGGTTGTGGAGCGGCTGGGCGTAGCAGCGCAACGGCAGCAGGGCGCGCGGAACGTCGTGACCCTGAATGATGCGGAGCGCGTCGCGCGGGAACGTGAGCGGATCGACTTCGCCTATCGCCTGAAATCCAACAATTTTTAAAGCTTAATAGGAGTCCGACCGGCTATGGTCGTAGCGGTCGCGGGCGGCAATGATCCCGGACGAACGGTCGTTGATCCACGCGATCATCCGTTCGGATTCCGCCGCAAGTTCGATGCCCAGGTCCGACAAACGATAGCTCACCTTGGGCGGAATATCGTCCGTCACCGTACGGATGACAAATCCGTCCCGCTCCAGCGCGCGCAGCTTCAGCGTCAATACGCGCTGCGATATGTCTTGCTCATAGGATAGCGCCGCCAGCACGCGTCTTAGATCGGCGTGCCGCAAATCGCCGTGGCGCAGGACAAGGAGAATGAGGCTGGTCCAGCGATCGCCCAGCATCGCCATGACCGATCGCGGCGGCGATGCGGGGTCGGTTCCATGGCGCGCCATCTCCAGTGCCAGGGCCGTGAAGGCGGGCTGCTCCAGAGGGTCCGAGATCCTGTTCTTCATGTGCGGCAGGGTACAAAAAAGTGCCGTCTTCTGTCCACTGACGCCATGGTTATGAACAGTCAAAAGCAAAGGGAGAGGAGCGGAACGATGGATGCGACAAGGCTGCATGACAAGGTGGTCATCATCACCGGCGGGGCCGGGGGCATAGGGGCCGCCACGGCGCGGCTCATGGCGGAGCGGGGCGCGCGTGTCGTTGTCGCCGACATTGCCGAGGGCGCTGCGCAGAATGTCGCCGATATGCTCGGAAACGCGATCGCCTTTCGGGTTGACCTTGCGGATCGGGCGTCGGTCGAAGCGATGATCGCTGCCACCGTCGAGCATTTCGGCCGCATCGACATATTGCACAACAATGCCGCGCTGCTCAGTCCCGAAGTCGCCCGCGCCGATGCCGACATTGAAACCATGGACGTCGATGTCTGGGACCGCACCTTTGCCGTCAATGTGCGCGGCGCGATGATTGCGTGCCGGGCGGCGCTCCCGCACCTGCGCGCCGCGCGGGGTAATATCGTCAATACCGTCAGCAACCTCGCCCTGCAGGGGCATATGATCCAGGCCGCTTATTCCTCCTCCAAGGCCGCGCTCATTCAGATGACGCGGGCGATCGCCGCCAGCCATGGCGTGCATGGCGTCCGCTGCAACGCGGTCGCCCCCGGCATGACCATGACCCCGGCGCTGCGCGACGCCTTTCCGCCCGCGCTGCGCCGCGCGGTCGAGGAGGAAACGCTGCGCGACCGGATGGGTGAGCCGGAGGATATTGCTGAGGCCGTCGCCTTCCTGGCGTCCGACGCCGCGCGCAACATCACGGGCCAAGTGCTGGTCGCCGATGGTGGCTGCGCCAGCCATGTCCCCGGCATCGGCCGGTTCCGTTCCTTTTTCGCTGGAGAACAGGCATGAGCCGTTATGATATTGTCGTGATGGGCGCGGGCCATAACGGGCTGGTGGCGGCTGCCTATATGGCCAAGGCCGGGAAGAAGGTGCTCGTGCTGGAGCGCAAGCCCCATTATGGCGGCGGTGTCTCCACCCGCGAGTTGATACGCCCCGGCTATTGGCATGACGAGCACAGCAATGTGCACATCATGATCCAGGGCAACCCGATGCTGCGCGAGGACGAACTGGGGCTGCTGTCCAAATTCGGCCTAGAATATATTTATCCCGAACTGCCCCACGCGTCCGTCTTCGCGGACGGCACGGTGGTTCGCTCCTGGCGTGATCTTGACCGCACCTGTCAGGAGATCGCCGCCTTCTCGCCCAAGGACGCCGACGCTTATCGCAGCTTCGCTCAGGCGAGCATGGCGGCACTGCCGATGTTCATGTCGGGCCTTTACGCGCCGCCCTTCCCGATGGGTGCGTTCGTGGCGATGATGGACCAGTCGGACGAGGGACGCTTCCTGCTGGACGTGATGCAGCGCTCCGCGCTCGATGTCGTGAACCACTATTTCGAGAGCGACCTGCTGCGCATCCATATTGTCCGGATGGTGACTGAAAATTTGCAGATGCCCGACGAGCTGGGCACGGGGATGGGGGCGTTCCTGATGCCAGGCATCATCCATGCCTATGGCTGTTCCATGCCCAAGGGGGGGTCGGGGCAGCTCAGCCACGCGCTGGTCCGCGCCATCGAGCATTTCAACGGAGAGGTCCGCTGCGACGCCGAGGTGCGGCGGGTTCTCATTTCGTCCGGTCGTGCCGTCGGGCTTGAACTGGTCGATGGCGAGACCTTCATGGCGGCCGACGGGGTGATCGGGGCGATCCATCCGCATGTGCTGCGCAAATTCGTGGCAGAAACCCCGGAACCGGTATTGCAGCGGGCCGAGCGCGTGACCCAAAGCACCTTCTCGATCAATCTCACCCATCTGACGCTCAAGGAGCGGCTCCGGCTCAAGGTCGGCAACGAGACAAATGCGATGATGACTGAGTTGATGGACTTCTACACCGTGCGCGACATGCTGCTCGAATATGACAAGTTGCGACGCGGCGAGGTGTCCGAGCGGCTGATCGCAGGCGGCGACAACACGATCTTCGATCCAAGCCGTGCCCCCGAAGGTGCCGGCGTCTTTTATGGCGTCAACTTCGCGCCCTATGACCTCCATCCCGGCGGACCGTCATCATGGGACGTGCAAAAGGAGGACATCGCCGACCGGGCGCTGGCGCAATATCGCAAATTTTACGCGAACCTGACCGAGGACAATATCAGTGGCCGGCTGATCCGGTCGCCGCTTGACCATGAGCGCGACAGTCCGGCGAGCTTTATCAAGGGCGACATTCATGGCTGCGCCCCCTTCTTCTACCAGAGTGTCGGGCACCGGCCGACTCCAGACTTGGGATCGCTGCGGGTGCCGGGCGTCGAAGGACTCTATCTGGTCGGGCCGTTCATGCATCCGGGTGGCGGTGTGTTCGGCGCGGGCCGGGCCACCGCGATTCAGATGATGGACGACATGGACATTGATTATGACAAGGTGTGCGGGAGGGCGGTGCAATGAACCAGCGACAAACCAAGGCGGCAGTCATGACGATCCTGGACGGCAACGACCGAGAACTGATGGTTGTGCGTAAGCTGGAGCGCGATGGTGACGCTCTGGTGATCCGGGGCAAGATTTTCGGCGCGATGCCGATGGTGGCCAAGGTGACGCCGGATCAGGCTCGCGCGGCGTTGAAGCTGCTCGACCTGGGAACAATCCTGTTCCTGCTGTCGCTGCCGTTTCGCAAGGGCTGATCATCCGGCCAATTCGGTCCTGTAAATAGGTGCCGTCCCAAAAGCCGCGTTTCTCGCTCGTGCGCCCTGCGGCCATAAGAATGTGTGATAATATTTGGGGTTTTTGGGCAATGAGCATAATCGGCATTGAATCTGTTTTGTTCGGTGTCGCGGACGTGGCGGAACATACTCGCTTCTGGATCGACTTTGGCCTGACGGCCGAGCGAACGAGCGATACGGAGGCAGTGTTTCTGCTGCCGTCGGGCAGCCGCGTCGTGGTGCTACCCCATGGCGACCCGCGCCTGCCGTCGCCAGATCCGTTTCCCGGCGACGGCCTGAAGCTGACGGTGTGGGGCGTCGACACGGCCGAGAGCCTGGAGGCCATGGCGGCCAGCCTGGCGGGTGAGGTCGATGTGACCCGGGCAGAGGACGGAACGGTCCATGCCCGCTGTCCCGATGGCCAGCCCATCGCGTTACGCCTGTGGACCAAGCGCCGGTTCGTGAGCGAGGCAAGTCCGGTCAACACGCCGTCCCACCATCCCCGCTTTAACCAGCACCGCATCTGGCGACACAAGGCGATCCCCAAGACGATCAACCATGTCGTCTTCTTTTCGCCCGACTATGTCGGTAGCTTCGAATTTTACGAGCGGCACCTGGGCTTCCGCTATATCGACCACAGCATGGGAACGGGAATTTTTGCCCGCGCCGGCGGCACGTACGAGCATCATTCGATCTTCTGGGTCAATTGTGACCTTCCGTTCGCGCCGGACTATTTCAAGTTCATGCACATCGCCTTTGGCATGGACGACATTGACGAGGTGATGCTGGGCGCGAACATCATGGAGCATAAGGGCTGGAAGAACCAGAGCATGAATAGCTCGGGCGGCATTTCCCGCCACCGGGTATCGAGCGCGATCTATTATTATTGTGACATGCCGGGCAAGGCCGGGGAGGCGGAATATCACGCCGACACCGATTATCTGGATGATAATTGGGTGCCCCGGGCCTGGGACTTTCGTTTCGGATCGCTGCTCTGGTCCAATAACGCGCCGGCCATCTTCCGCGGAGACGACATCCCCTGGGACATGCGATTTGATGCCGACCGCAAAAGCTTCGAGGCCTATCGACGCAATCGGCCGGGCAAGCAGCCGATCGACGGCAAGCTGGCTGAACTGACCGAAGATGATGAACACGCGATCTGAGCATTGATCGCGGGCATGAAAAAGGGGCCGTCTGGCCCCTTTTTTGTGTCAGCCTCTGTCGCTCAGATCACCGTTTCGACATGCTCGACCGCCGGTGGGGAGACGAAGAAGGGGGAGGCCAGCGCCCGCCAGGACTGAAAGCCCTCCGACGCGCGAAAGTCGACCATATGCGCGTCCACGCTGTCCCAGCCGACAATGAGCCGATAGCGGTCGGGGTTTTCGATAGAACGCTGGAGGCCGAAAGAGACGAATCCCCTCGCCGCTTCGAAATGCGGTCGCGCCTGTGCAACCGCTGCCTCGAACTCGGTCGCTCGATCGGGATCTATGGTGAAGGTGGCGATTTCGTGGATCATGGCGTCGCGTCCTCGATAAATTCAATCAGGTTGCCCGCGCAATCGCGGATGAAGCAGCCCTTGCCGAAGCTTTCGCGCACGACGAACGCGATGTCGACGCCTTTTGCCTCCATCTCTTCCAGAAAGCATTCGAGATCAGGAACGCAGAAGGCGACGTGCTTGTTGCCATGGGTGCGGATGTCGGTGTTGGGCACGCGACGCTCTTCTGGCAGAGGCGCTGCCCCCTCGACCTCGAACAGCTCGAACCGCAAAGACGCTTTGCGGATCATGGCCGTGTCGGACCGTGCGCCCTTGATATAAAAACGCTGCTCCAGCTCGAAGCCCAGCACGCGCCCGTACCAATCGAGCGCCTCGTCGAGACTGGGCACCGACACGCCGCCATGGTGAAAGCGAAACTCGGCCATTATTGCATCTCCGCGAAGCTTTGGGCGCACCAGTCTGCGATATAGTCGCGCATGCCAGTACCGTTATCGGCGCCGCAATGTTCGACCTCGAAATCGGCCCTGGTGAACATGCGCAGGTGGCGCTTGGGACTGTTGACCGCCTGATCGTAAGACAGCTGGGCATTGAAGGCGGGAATTTGCCGGTCGTTCTCGCCATGGGTGATGAGGAAGGGGACGCGGATCTTCTCGACCTGTCCATCAAGCGTAACCTGGTCAGTATAGGCGAGAAGCTTATCCCGGTCGTCGAAGCCGAAGACCCAGAGCACATGATCCCAATAATGGGGCACGGGGTTTTCACCCTCATTTGACACGCGCTCGCGCTGGCGCTGGCCCCACACATGGTTTGCGCCCATGACGGCGCACAGCGCGTAGCGCGGATCGTTGGCGGCGATGCGGGGGGCATGATAGCCGCCGAAGGACAGGCCGAAGATGCCGATCTTGGATGGTATTACGTCGCTGCGGGTCAAGAGATAGTCGAAGGCCGGGCTGCCCCAGCGCTCGGCGTCATAGACGGCGGGCAGGCCCCGTTTGCGGATCGCCTCACCGGTGCCCGGCTGGTCTAGGAACAGGGTGTTCATGCCGCGCTCCAGGTTCGATTGACCGTGGCCGGCCATGCAGACCTGCTCCTTCATCGAATCGAGCCCGTTCACGGACACCAGCGTCGGCCGCGGCGTGCCGCTGCCATCATGGTAGAAGATGCCGGTATAGCTGCCACCCGCATAGGGAATCTCGACCTTCTCGACATGCAGGCCACGCAGCCGCGCGCCCTTGTGGAACAGGTCCATCCCCTTGTCATAAGCGACCCAGCGCGGCGCGTAGTCGCGGCTCTGCATCCGCTCGGCCGCCAGATAATAGCCTGAGGCGCGCAGATATTTGGTGCCGGCCGACAGAAGAAAGCCCTGTGCTTCGTCGCCAGCGGCGTTGGCCGCCACCTGATCGGCGACCGCGATCCAGCTGTCGAAAAGCGCCGCCGATCCTGCGTCCGCGCCGTTCAACGCAGCCTCCCGCACCGGGCGGCACGCCTCGTCCAGCTCGCCATGATTGCCGCCGCACACGAGCGCCAGATTGACGGCGAGGTTCCACACATAATTGCCGGGAAAAGGTTCAAACATCGCTATGTCCTTCGGGTAATCAGTCCGCGGTCCAGCCGCCGTCGACGATCAGGCTGGTACCGGTCATCAGCGCCGATGCGTCCGACGCGAGGAAAAGGACCGCGCCCATCAAATCTTCGATCCGGCCGAGCCGGCCCAGTTTGATCTTGGCCAATACGCCCGCCTTGAAGGCGTCATCTTCGAAAAAGGGCTTCGTCATCGGCGTTTCGATGAAGGTCGGCGCAATGACGTTGGACCGGATGCCGTGCGTCGCAAGATCGAGCGCGAACGCCTTGTTCATGCCCTCAAGCGCCCATTTGGACGCGCAATAAAGCGACCGGTTCGGCCCGCCGACATGCCCCATCTGGCTGCCCATATGGATAAGGCTGCCGTTCGTCCCGGCCTGCATCATCCGCCGGGCGCATGCCTGCGCGACGAAGAAGGCAGATTTGACGTTAAGGTTGAGAACCGCGTCATAATCCGCTTCGCTGACGTCCCACATCGGTTTCGGCCGGTTGGTGCCGGCATTATTCACAAGGATGTGAAAGGCATCTCTTGCGGCAAAGAAGCGATCGACTGCGGCAAGGTCGGACACGTCGAGCACGACAGCGTCGGCGACGCCGCCTGCCGCCCCGATGCTGGCAACGGCGGCGTCGATCTCTGTAGCGGTCCGGGCGACAAGCGCGACCGACGCACCGGCCTCAGCCAGCGCGGCCGCAGCGCCAAGGCCGATGCCGCGCCCAGCACCCGTGACGACCGCGCGCCGCCCATCGAGTCGGAAGCTCGGCGCCTGCGGCAGCGTCTCCACCGTCAGGCCGCCGTCGCTGGCGTGGGTTCGGCCTGCCCGGCATAAGGGACGTTCCGCCCGCCAAAGCGCCGAACGCGGATATTCGCCTGCTCGCCATGGCCCGCGAAGCCTTCGAGCGCGCACAGGCGGCTGCAATATTCGCCGATCAGGCTGGACGCCGCGTCCGTGGTGACGCGTTGATAGGTACAGGTTTTGAGGAACTTGCCGACCCACAGGCCACCGGTATAGCGGGCCGATTTCTTGGTGGGCAGGGTGTGGTTGGTGCCGATCACCTTGTCGCCGAAGGATACGTTCGTGCGGCTTCCCAGGAACAGCGCGCCGTAGTTGGTCATGTTCTTCAGGAAATAGTCGGGGTCGGCAGTCATCACTTGAACATGCTCCGAGGCAATGTCGTCGGCGATGCTCACCATTTCATCATAGCTGTCCGCGACGATCACTTCTCCGTACGTCTCCCAAGCCTTGCGGGCATGATCGGCCGTCGGGAGGATGTCTAGCAGCCGCTCGATCTGCGCCATGGTCTCCCGCGCAAACGCCTCGCTGTTGGTTAGCAGCACGCCGGGGCTGTCGGGACCATGTTCGACCTGGCCCAATATATCGGTCGCGGCGATTTCCGGGTCGCAGCCGATGTCATCGGCAATGATGAGGGTTTCTGTTGGGCCAGCAAACAGGTCGATCCCGACCCGGCCGAACAGTTGGCGCTTGGCCTCCGCCACAAAGGCATTGCCTGGCCCCACGAGAATATCCACAGGATCGATCGACTCCGTGCCGATCGCCATAGCGCCGACCGCCTGGATGCCGCCAAGGGCGTAAATCGCGTCTGCGCCCGCCATGGCCTGCGCCGCCACGATGGCGCGCGCGGGTTTGCCCTGGAAGGGCGGCGCACAGGTAATGACACGCTTCACACCCGCGACCTTGGCCGTGATGACCGACATATGGGCCGACGCAAGCAGCGGATATTTGCCCCCCGGCACGTAGCAACCGGCCGAATTAAGCGGAATATTCTTGTGACCGAGCACGACGCCGGGCAAGGTTTCGACTTCGACGTCCTTCATGCTGTCGCGCTGGATCTGCGCGAAGTTGCGCACCTGCGTTTGCGCGAACTCGATGTCCTTGCGCTCCTGTGGCGTCAGGCTGTCGACGCAGGCGTCGATTTCCGACTGGCTGAGACGATAATCGTCCCGCGCCCAGCCATCAAATTGGATCGACATGTCCCGCACCGCCTGATCGCCGCGCTTTTCGATGTCGGCGAGCGCGGACTCCACGATGTCGCGAACCTTGCGATCCGCGTCCGCCTTGGCCTCCGCTGTTGCGCCGCGCTTGAGCCAGATGGCCATATCGATCTCCCACTCTTGTCTGGAACCATATTTCGCGTGGTTCCTAGCCGCATGGCCAGAGGGCGGACCATCGCATCTTATCAATGCCTGACTATCGATCTTATCCCGTTGTGGCGTACCGGACCCTCGGTTAGCCGATCGTCAGGCCGAACGCTCTGGCGCGGCCTTTTCCATGAGAGGATGGTGACGGGATGCGCTTGGCGACGCTGGACGATGGGAGGCCGGACGGCCGGCTGATCGTCGTTTCCAACGATGGGCTTTGTTATGCACCCGCCCCGGTGGACAGCTTGCAGGAGGCGCTGGGGGCATGGCGCGACGTCGCGCCTCTGCTGGAAGCGGTGCAGGATTTCCCCGATACGCTCGATGTCCGGCGGTTGATGGCGCCGCTGCCGCGCGCCTGGCAGTGGCTCGACGGGTCGGTTTACCCCAGCCATGGCGCGCTGATGGACAAGGCGCTGGGCATAGAGCCCTTCCGGCCGGAAGGGCCACCCATGTATCAGGGCGTGTCCGACACTTTTTACGCGCCTCACGCCGACGTGCCGATGGCGGACGAGGCTCTGGGCATCGACTTTGAGGGCGAGTTCGGCGTCATCACCGACCATGTGCCGATGGGCACACCGGCCGCCGAGGCCGGGCGCTACATCCGTCTGGTCGTCCAGATCAACGACTGGTCGCTGCGCAAGCTGGCCGGCCCGGAAATGAAGTCGGGCTTTGGCTGGATACAGGCCAAGCCGCCGTGCGGAATGGCGCCCTTCGCGGTCACGCCCGACGAATTGGGCGAAGCGTGGGGCAATTTCCGTCCGGCGCTTCACCTTCGGGTCGACTGGAATGGCGAGCCGTTTGGCAATGCGTTTGGCGAGCCGATGGCTTTTGGCTTTCATGAATTGGTGGCGCATGCCGCACGGACCCGCAACCTGGTCGCAGGCACCGTGATCGGGTCGGGCACGGTGTCGAACGAAAATTACCGCGAAGTCGGCTCTTCCTGCATTGCCGAGCGGCGCGGCATCGAGATCGTCGATCATGGTCAGCCGCGCACGGACTTCATGAAATATGGCGACATGGTGCGCATGGAAGCGCGCCTGTCCGACGGCCGCGCGCCCTTTGGCGTGCTCGAACAAAAGGTGGTGAAGCCATGAGTGAACAGCAACTTTCCGATTCCGGCCTGCCGCCGGTGCAGCGGGTCGTCACCGGCCATGACGCGGACGGTCGCGCGCGTTTTCGTGGCGAGGATCACGCGCCGCTGCGCATGGTGCCAACGGGAGACGCCGCGATGCTGACCATATGGTCCACGGCCACTGTCCCTGCCGACAATAATGACGAGACCGAGGGGCGCGATCGGGAGACTGGCGTCACGCTGAACGGCGGATCGGTGATCCGCATCGTCGATATGCTGCCGCACAGCGAAAGTCCGATGCACCGGACCAACTCGATCGACTACGGGATCGTCATGAAAGGCGCAATCGAGCTGGAGCTGGAGGACGGCCACAAGCGGACGATCGAGGAAGGTGGCGTCATCGTCCAGCGGGGGACCAATCATCGCTGGCGCAACACAACCGATACGGTGTGTCGCATCGCCTTCATCCTGATCGAGGCGCCGGCCTACCTCCACAACGGCGTGCCGCTTACCGAAGCGAAGCCGGAACAGGTCGATGCCGCGTACGGCATGATGGAAAGCCCGGCCGCGCAGGCCGACTGACGAAGCGGGCCGCAACGACGGCCTCTGGAAAATGGCGCGGAGCAAAGCGCGCTGCACTCTCCAAGGGGAATGAGGATGCAACAATCGAAATATCTGAAATGGCTTGCGCTGACGCCGGCCGTGGCGGCGCTCGCGCTTGCCGTCGCCGGGCCGCTGCATGCCGATCCGGTGGCGAATCCCCCAGCGCCGACGTTTCAGGACAGCGATTTCCTGACGCTCTATCCAGGCGTCTGGACCGACCGGGAACGGCCGCTCGTGGCGAAATATCTGGCTGATAACCAGGCGCTGCGCGACCGTGGACCGATCGATGTCAAGGCGCTTGTCACCGGCCGCCTGCCCAAGGGGACGCCAGGCCTTGGTCCGGTGGTGCGGGCGACCGAAGCCTGGGTGCGCTATAATAACGCCAAATATGATCCCGAAAGCAAGCTGCGCAACGACGCTGCCTATGCTCGTCAGCTGGGTTACAAGGACATCGTCGGTTTTGTGAGCTTCGCGGCGCATGACGATACATTCATGGTGCCTTTTCCCCCGGCCGCGCGCGACCGTTTGCTGGTCAGCCACCTCAACCATAGCATCACCAACTATCGCCCAATCTATCCCGGCGACACGCTGTATCTGGTGATGAACGACCGCCGCATGAAGGATCTGACGCCGCCTGAGGGCGCGCCGATGCGAAGCGTCGCCATCACCAGCGGCGGGTCCATATATAATCAGAAGGGCGAGAAGGTCACGGACGTCACCTTCCGCGTCGTGGAAAGCGTGCGCATCTTCAAGGACCCGACGCGCGCACCTGAAAATCCCGGCTTCATGGATATCTGGGAAGCCCCGGACTGGTGGCGGCGGCCGGCGCATTTCTACACCGACGAGGATTGGCGCAAGATCGAAACGCTCTGGTCGCAGGAAAAGATGCGCGGTGCGGAGCCGCTATATTGGGAGGATGTGAAGGTCGGCGATCAGCCCGCGCCCACGGCGGACGGTCCGATCCTGGCCTCGGTCATCCCCGTCGCGCCATGGGGCATGGGCGCGGGCGGCAGCCGCACATTGCGGCGCGAAATCATGGACCCGGCGGCCCGCGCCAAGCTGGTGCGCGGACAGAAGGATGGCGTCTACCGCTCCACCGACCCGCAGGTGAACGTGCCCACCCCGCCGCTTGAACAGACCAATAACGAAGGTGAAAGCGGCGGCGCGATCGTAACGTCGGACATCCACAAGGACGGCGAGAAGCGCAGCCCGCTCGTCAATTATATGGGTCGCGATTTTGCCATCCGGCATATCACCAACTGGATCGGCGATCGCGGCTGGATTCAGACTCTAAGCTGGAGCATCATGGACCCGCGTTCGCATTGGGTGAACGGCAAGTCGGTGCCGCGCAATCCTGACGCGCCTCGTTTCCTCGACCGCGTGCCGTTCATGAAGGATCGCTTCGTCGATACCCATGGGCTGACGCAGGACATGATGATCGTCAAATCCTATGTGACGGATAGATATGTCCGCGACGGCCGGTTCATGGCCGAACTGGTCTGGTGGATCGAGACGATCGAGGGCGACATATTGGAGGAAGGCAGCGCGGCCGTGCGTCTGCCCAGCCGCACGGAGGCGCCCGACGCCGTGACAAAAGCCGTGACGGCAGGCGGCTGAAAGTCTCTGCCGGCCAGTATTCGGTTTCCTGGATAGATCGCTTTGATCGAAGTGGTTTGATGTCGGTCATTGCCGGGCATTAGGTCGATACCTGATAAAAAGTTGAGGGGATTTGTAATGCGCACCACAACCTATGGCGCGGCGGCGACCTGCGTGCTTTATATGACGACGGCACTCACGCCTACCGTCGCTGCCGCCGAGCCGCAGGGACAAGATCCGGCCGGCATCGCGGATATTGTCGTGACCGCCGAGCGGCGCCCTCAGACAATTCAAAAAACGCCAATTGCCATCACGGCAATCGATGGCAGCCAGCTTAGCAGGTCCGGCATTACCGATCTGGTCAACGCGGTCGAGCGTGCGCCCGCGGTGCAGATTCAGAAAAGCAATATTGGGTCGGCCTTCTACATCCGAGGTGTCGGGTCGCGCGGATTGAGCGGCGAAACACCCATTTCCGTCTTCCAGGATGGCATCTATCAGCAACAGGCGGAAATGATCGGTGTTGGCTTCGCCGACCTTAACCGGATCGAGGTGTTGCGCGGGCCGCAAGGCACCATCTACGGCCGCAATGCAAATGGCGGCACGATCAATCTCATCACCAATGATCCAGAGCTGGGCAGGCTTGGCGGGGCGGTGATGGCGCAATATGGAAATTACGATGCGCTGGGCCTTCAGGGGATGGTCAACATACCGCTGAGCGAAACGCTCGCATTGCGGATCGTGGGCGCGCGCAACAAGCATGACGGCTACCTCACCAATGGCCTCAACGACCAGAACCAGGATCTTGGCCGGGCGAAGCTGCTCTGGCAGCCATTGCCCGAATTGCGGGTACTGCTGAGCGTCGAGCGGACCGAGATCGACCAGGATGGGCCGGGTAACGTCATTTTGCCCACTGACCGTGACAACCCCTGGACGGCGCCCGATTATTCGACGTTGCTGACTATTCCTGCGTTTACGCCGGTCTATTGCAGCCCTCAATGCCAGGCGTTCTTCACGCTCAAAAACACGGCCTATCGCGGCGAATTGAGCTATGATTTCGGCTTTGCCACCGCCACTTTCCTGACGGGCATCCAACGATTTCAGCGTAGCTACGGCCAACCCTTTTCGGGCTTATGGGAAATTGACGACTTGCCGGTCGATCAGGAAACATACGAAGCTCGCCTAAATTCTGCGTCGGACGCACCGATCCAGTGGGTAGTCGGCGTCTATGTCTTCGACCAGGATCGCGCTGGCGAGAAGAAATATAATTACAGTTTCGGCCAATATACCGACTATGCAGTCTATGAATCGCATTCGCGCGCCGTCTTTGGGCAGGCTACGGTTCCCGTATCGGACGTTCTGCGTGTCACTGGCGGGTTGCGCTATACCCGCGACAAGTTCCGCCGGCGCGACGATATCGGTGTAGTTGATGGAACCACCGGTGAGATTACGCAACAACCCACCGCTGGCACGCTGCAATCTGGAAGTTACGGCAAGCTGACCTACAAGATCGGTGCCGAATATGATGTTTCGCCGCGATCGATGCTCTATGCCCAGCATTCCACGGGGATCCGGTCTGGCGGCGTCGATCCTGCCGGGGGCCTCTATCGCCCTGAGACAATCGACGCGTTCGAACTGGGTTCGAAGAACCGCTTCCTTGGCAACCGGCTTCAGGTTAACGCAGCGGCCTATTATTATCTCTACAAGGGCTATCAGCTCTCTTATTATGTCTATGCGAACGGAGGTTCGGTTCCAAGCTTCATCACAAGCAATGTGCCCGGAACGACGAAAATCTGGGGAGCGGAAATCGAGGGTCAATTTTCCCTGACCCGCAACGACCGGATCGACTTTTCCGCGAATTACCAAAAGAGCAAGTTCGGCGATGCGCAAATCACCACGAGCTGCACGCCGGCAGGGGTCTGCACCGTCACCGACCTGAGCGGCCGGTCGCTGCCCCGGACACCGAAATGGACAGCCACATTGGGTTACGAACATCGGTTCGACCTCGCCGACAACGGCTCTGTGACGGCGCGGGTCGATGGCCAGTATAAGTCGGCCTATAATGTCGATCTGCTGACCTTCGCCAATTCGCGGCAAAGCGCCTATGCTCTGCTCAATGGCCGGCTGACCTATGCCGCGCCGGACGACGCCTGGACGATCGGCGCATACATCAACAACGCGACGAACCATCCCGTCATCCAGCAGGCAAATACAGCCGGGCCTCAGGTCTATGGCGTCATCAATGACCCGCGCACTTATGGCGTGGTCTTTTCGGCCAAATTCTGATGATGGCGCTGCGGCGATGGCATAGATGGGTCGCGGTTCCGGCTGCGATCTTCCTTGGCCTCATCGCCCTGACCGGCGTGCTGCTGCATCTTGACATGATCCGGCTGGGCGAACGCCCGCCCGGCGCGGATCAGGAAGCGCGCCGTCCGCGTCAGCCCATTCCCGCCGACGCGGACCTCGCCGCCATGGTGGTTCGCGCGGCGACGGCGGCACGGGCGGAGCGCGGGCTGGATGTGCGGACGATCCAGGTCAATCTTGACGGTCCCCGTGTTACCGTGAGTGCAGGGCCGGGCGGTCCTCCGGGCACGCCGCAGTTGTTAATCGACGCGCGCACCGGCCAGCGGATCGTCGCGCGCCCGCCGCCTGCCAGCTTTCACTACGTGTTGCAAAACATCCATGCCGGCTACGTCTTTGGCTGGGCCGGGCGTATCGTCAGCATCCTGAGCGGGCTTAGCCTGCTGGCGCTCAGCATCACCGGCATACAGCTGTGGCGGGACATGCGCGCCAAGCGCCGCAAGGCGGCATTTTTCTGGAAATGAGATCGACAATGACGGGACGCGCGATGACCAAGCATGACCAGCCGGGTTTCATGACCGGCATATCCCTGCTGCTGCCGATTACCCTGACGACGATGGCGGTGGTTTTGCTGACACCGATCATCCCGGACCTGATGAAGCAGTTTTCGGACGTACCCAATTACGAATATTGGGTGCCGATGATCCTGACGCTGCCGTCGCTCTGTGTCGCGCTGCTTTGTCCGGTCGCAGGGATGCTGGGCGATTATTTCGGGCGGCGACGGCTACTGCTCGCCTCGTTCATTCTGTATGCCATGGTCGGCGTGGCGCCGGTGTTCCTGTCCGATCTCACCCACATCCTCGTCTCGCGAATTGGCGTCGGCATTGCGGAGGCGCTGATCTACGTGCTGTCGACGACGATGATCGGCGATTATTACAAGGGTGCGGCCCGTGACAAATGGCTGGGGGCGCAGACGGCATTCGCATCAATGTCCGCGCTTCTATTCTTCAACCTGGGAGGACTGCTGGGCGAGGGGGGGTGGCGCATGCCCTTCTGGGCCTACGCGTCCGCCGCGATCATGTTTCTTCTCGTGGCGCGCTTTACCTGGGAGCCACGCGCGGACGAGAGGGCGAGCCTGGAGGTTGCGCCCGTTCGCTCGATGTCCTGGGCGGGTTTTCCGTGGGGATGGATGGCGATGATCGTGCTCATCACGATCTACGGCTCGATCTTCTTTTACACGGTCCAGATACAGGCGCCCTCGGGTCTTGCCGAACTGGGTTTGTCCAGCCCGGCGGAGCGTGGCTTCCTGACGTCGATCGCCAGCATCGGCGTGCCGCTCGGCACCTTTCTCTATTCGCGACTGGGGCCCAAATGGCCGGTCAGCCGGCTCCTTCTCATCGAGTTTGGCCTGTTGTCCCTCGGCTTCTTCCTCATGGGTTCGGCAGGAAGCGTGACGGGGTTCCTGATTGGCTGCTTCGTCAACCAGCTGGGCGCGGGCCTGCTGCTCCCGACGTTGCTGGTCTGGTCGATGTCGATTCTGTCCTTCGACTTTCGCGGGCGGGGCGTAGGCTTCTGGCAGTCCGCCTTCGCGTTCGGCCAGTTCCTCTCGCCAGTAGTCGTCACATTCCTTTCGCAGCGCGGCGGCGGGCTGCTCGCGGCCTTTACGTTGTTGTCGGCGGCGGCGCTGGGGGGCGTGCTGATCGCCCTCCTTGCCTCCCGCGCGCCCCCCATGGCCAAGGAGCCTGTCGTCTATGAGTGATCGTCTGAACGGAAAGGTGGCTGTCGTCACCGGCGCGGCCAACGGCATCGGCAAGGGATGCGCCGACATCTTCCGGCAGGAAGGCGCAAGCGTGATCGGCGTCGACTTGGAGGGCGCTGATCAGGACTGCGACCTGATCGACGAGGGCGCGACCCAAGCCCTCTTCGACCGCATCGGCGCCGAGCATGGCAGGATCGACATATTGGTCAACGCTGCCGCTTTTGCCCTATTCGACTGGATCGAAACCCTGTCCTACGCCGACTGGCGCAAGACGCTGACGGGCGAGCTGGACATCGTGTTCTTGGCGACCCGCGCTGCCTGGCCGTGGATGAAGGCGAGCGGCGCAGCGAGCATCATCAACTTCGCGTCCGCCAACGCCCGCCATGCGCTGGCCGGATCGCCAGCGCTCGCCCATTGCGCGGGGAAGGGCGGCGTGTTGGCGATGACGCGGCAACTGGCGATGGAAGGCGCGCCGCACGGCATCCGGGCCAACACGATCGCGCCGGGCTTCATCCTGACCGCCGCGACCGAACGGCATCTGCGCTCCGATCCGTCGATGGAGGCCAAGGTGCTGGAAAAGAACATGCTCCAGATGCTCGGTGCGCCCGATGACATAGCTTGGTGCGCGACCTGGCTCGCCAGTGACGAGGCGCGCTATGTCACAGGGGGGGATTTCCCGGTGGATGCCGGCGCAACTGCTTGGTGACCACCGCAACAAATTTCGTCACTCACCAAGGCCACGCAGAAACGGCGATGGATTCTTGTGCCCGGTCATAAGCGAAATGCCCGCTCTCGGAATAGCAGGCGACCGGCTTGTCGTGTCGCTCGATATGTTCGCGCATCGCCTCAGTTGCTCTCGCTCTCGACCATCTTGAGGTGCATCTGCTCGCTGGTCGCGTCGTCGATATATACGAGCAGGGTGCATTACGGCGCGCAATCCTCGAACCACCAGTGCTTCGATGCGTCGATCTGGATCAGCTCGCCTCGGCAGTCCGGGCGATAGCGCGGTTGATAGGGACGTGGGCGCCAGGCCACGCGATCAGCCCAGATGCCAGGCTCGATCATCAGCTTGCGCAGTGTCTCGCGCGAAACGCGGATATCGCGCCGCACGGCGAGATACTCGGCAGTCAACGTCGGACGGAAGTCGTGATAATGCTCCAGGACAAGCGCAGCAATCCGGGGTGCGGATCGCGTCGTCCATGCGCCGATTACTGGGGCGACCATGGCGGCGCAAAGCAAGCTCGGAGGAACCATCATCCATGAAGGGGGTTAGCAGACGATGCGCGTTGCGTCGTGTAACGCTCATAATCCACCTAAACCAGCGTCTTAACCCGCGAAATCTCTTCGCTACTCATCCACAACACTGCCATGCATAACGCCTCAACCAGTCGGAAGGCACGGTAGCGCAGGTGAGACATCTCTGACTTGCGCCACTGTGAGATTTGAACGTTGCTGATACAGCAGATAAGTACGATAATATTTCTTATGTTAAGCATTTCCCCTAGCATTGATGCTTGGTAACCAATAAGCTTTCAGACCACGGCCTTTCGCCAGCTAATAAACCGGTAGCAGCAGGTCCTCGGCTTCTGGCTTCGACCAATTTCCATGTCGTGCCCAATTGGAAGAATTACATGATCTCCCGGATATACCTTGGGGCCAAGCGGCTCCTCACTGGCGACTACTGGACTTTATCAAGCTTATGCAATTCCCGTCGCATGACCTTCCCATTGCTGGTTCTAGGCAATTCATCAACAAACTGAATTAAACGTGGGCATTTATAAGCGGCGAGGCGCTCCCTGCAGAATGTCTCGATTTCGTGGGCTTCAATCTGATATCCCTGCCTCAGCACGATATATGCCTTTGCAATCTCACCCTTGACTGGGTCTGCTTGCCTGCCGACAGCGGCCATCGAAATTGCCGGATGTTCAGCCAGCACGCGTTCAATCTCGGCGGGGTAGATATTGAACCCGCCCGTCAGGATCATGTCCTTCAGACGGTCTACGACAAAGGCTCTGCCGAAGGCGTCAATCCTGGCCAAATCCCCTGTCCTGAGCCACCCTCCGGCCAACAGCGTCTCAGCCGTTCTGGCGTCATCGCCATAATAGCCCATCATGGTCATAGGCCCCTTGATCTGGAGTTCGCCCACTTCCCCTTCGCTTAAAGCGACCTCGGGCGCAGCAGGGTCTGCAACGCGCAATTGGCAATAAGGCAGCGCGCAACCGACCGAACCATGGAGGTTCTGGCCCCACAGCGGATGCGTTGTCCCGAGCCCGGCTATCTCGGTCATGCCCCACAGTTCGATGATGGGCGCGTCGAAGCGCTTTTCGACCTGCGCCATCGTGGCGGCGGGCATCGTCTGGCCACCGACATAGAGCCTGGTCAGGCTCGAAAGATCACATTCGTCGATGGACGGTTCATCGAGCATATACATGTACATGGTGGGCACACCGTCCAGCACGGTAGCGCGGTGACATTGAACGTCATGCAGAACGGCGCGGGCGTCGAATCTGCGATGCAGGACCAGCTTGGCGCCCTGAAGCATCATGGCCTGCATCACGACGTTTGCGTAGACATGAGGGCAAGGCAGCGCGCTGAGCATCACATCGGTGGCGCTCCGCATCTGCATCTGCGCCGTCATCGCTCCATTCAGCAGAACGGCACGATGGGATTGCATGGCCCCCTTGGGGTGTCCTGTTGTCCCCGATGTGTAGCAGATCGTCGAAAGGCTGTCGGCGGACACGGTTGGCATCGGCAGCGAGCTGTCAGCATGGTCGAGCATGGCGCCAAAATCGAGCACCCCGTCCGGCAAGTCCCCATGAAAAGCTATGACCGCCTCGACCTTGCCAATGAGGGGCGCCACTTGCCCCAGTTTGTCCGGCGAGGTGATGATGACCCGCGCTCCGCAATCCCGCATCACATATTGCAATTCGCTCGAAGTCAGCATGGTGTTTACGGGATTGATGACCGCCCCCACCCTCGCGATGGCGTAGTAGCTGACGATCCATTCCCAGCAATTGCACGCATATAGAGTGACAATGTCGCCCTGCCGCACGCCAATGCGCGCTAGGCCGGACGCGGCGCCCTCGACAAGCGCGCCGATGTCGCGAAATGAGAAGCTTCTGTCCTCGAACACCAAGGCTTCGCGGTCGCCGAAACGATTGGCCGCTTCGGCGGCGACTTCGCCCAGATGATGCGGCAACATCGTCATTCTCCTGCCTTTCAGGCGATCGCCTGCATGTCGTTCCGGGTCACGATGGTTTGCGCGTTGGTGTATTCGGCAAGCCCTTCCAGCGAATTTTCAATGCCCACGCCCGACTGCTTGTGGCCTCCAAATGCGACGTGCGGCGAAAAGCTATGGATCTCGTTGATCCAGACGGTGCCGGCTTCGATCCGTTCGGCGACGCTGCGGGCCGTAGCGATATCCTTGCCCCAGACCGATGCCGCCAACCCATATTCAGTGTTGTTCGCGCGGCTCACCACGTCATCAATGTCGGTGAACTTGAGCAGAGGGAGAACCGGGCCGAATGGCTCTTCCGAAACAACACGGCTGTTTTCGGGAGGATTGTCCACGATCGTGATGGGCACAAAATATCCCGGCCCTTCGGGAATATCGCCGCCAAGAAGAAACTTCTGGTTGTTGGCGTGAATGTCGGCGAACAGATCCTTCAGTTTCTCGAACTGCATCCGGTTCTGGATCGGGCCAAGGTCCGTGCCCTCATGCGACCCGTCTCCGACCTTGATCGTGCTGGCATATCGTACAAGCGCGGCAGCGAGATCATCATAGATGTCCGCGTGGATATAGACTCGCTTGGCCGCGACGCAGAATTGCGCAGAGTTCTGGAATGCCGCCCAGAATAGCTGCTTTGCCGTTTCCTCAATATCGACATCGGGAAGGACGATCGCGGGATCGTTGCCGCCCAGTTCAAGCGTAAGGCGCTTTAGATTGCCTGAACAGCTTTCCATGATCTTGCGACCGGTCGCGGTCGAGCCGGTGAAGCTGATCTTGCTGATGTCCGGATGCGATGTAATCCATGCGCCCACCTCATTGCCCCCCGATACGATGTTGAGAACGCCTGCGGGCAGAATGTCGCGCAGGACTTCGCCAAGCTTGAGGGTGGTTAACGGGGTATAGGGCGAAGGCTTTAGCACCATGGTATTTCCCGCCACCAGAGCCGGCGCGATTTTCCAGATCGCGAGCAGGACCGGGAAGTTCCACGGCGTTATGCCACCTACTACGCCCAGCGGCACGCGGCGCGTTTCGACGGTCCGGCCAGCGGTTTTCTCTACCACATGCACCGGCAGCACCTGCGTTGCGATTTCCTTGCACCAGATGACAGAGCCGAAAATCTCCCACTCCGCGCCAGCGCGAGCCTTGCCCTGTTCGCGGGTAAGAAGCCGCATGAACTCTTCCGCATGCTCTTCGATCACTTCCCCGATGCGCGCGACCAATGCCTGGCGCTCGGCGATCGGACGGTTGCTCCACGCCGGAAAGGCGGACTTCGCTGCCGCCACGGCCTCGTCAAGCTGTGCACGGCTAGCGGCGGGAACCATGGCGATAACGTCTTCGCTGGCCGGATTGAACGCTTCGAACATCGCGTTTGACGTCGCAGGCTCGCCGTTGATGGTCATGGTATAGGCGTCATCAAACGATATGGTCATGGGTTCGCTCTCCAATGGTTCGATTTGCCGGAATTGCTCAGATTCCGCTTTTCGCGAGCATCCGCGACACCAGCCAAAGCATGGGTCTGGAAGCGAAGATGGGCCGGGCAAGAGGCAGTATTTTTTCGACGGCCGCCGGCATGGCGGCGATCACATATTCGTTGCTTTTCGACCTGTCTTCCGGGTCGAACGCGTTTTTGACCTTGCGCATGTAGCTGGCCGCTTTGCCAAATCGCGCTCCGGTGACATCGGCGATCGGGCCGACTGAGAGAGCCGTGTGGCCTACCGGGTTCGCCCAGCTTTCGCGGAAATGGTCGAGCAGAGAATGGAGCGCGGCCCGGCGCGACGCTTCTTTCGCAGGGTCAAACTGGAGGATATTCTCCGCCCACATATATCGCCCTTCCTGTGGCCAGATCCATTGCTCTTCCTTGCCGCCCTGGGTGAGATGACCGCCAGGCTGGTTCTGCCCCTTGAGGATGGTTTCGCCTGCTTCGATAGCTCGGGGCAGGAAATGAAAGGAATCCAGCACGCCAAAAGACGTGGTGATACCGCTCGCAGGCCGCAAAACGCGTGGCACATAGTGAGAGGTGAACAGATTGCGAAACAGCACCTGCTCATCCTGTCGATCGAGTTTCAGGAAGCGCCCCCCCGAAGCCGCGACGATATCGCGCAGGCAGGCCGTGCGCCACGCATGCTCCTCAGCAGAGCGCGCAACCGTCAACAGCGTCCAGCTGCTATCATTTTCCGTCCAAGCGACTTCGGGAAGCGTCCCAGCTTCCGACTTTTCTATATATTCGGCATTTGTCGCAGTCACCGTCCAACCGATGTGATCAGCCGGCATGCGCAACATGGCGAAGACCAGATCGTCCTGAAGCAGCTGGAATGTGCCCTCGCGCTGGCATTCAACGTCCGGCCACACCACTTGATGAAAGCCAAAATGCTCAGGGATCTCTGATCCGATCTGTGGCAGCGATCCCGTGTCCCGCAATACCCCTTTAAGCGGAACCGGATAGAGTTTGTACCCGATCCGGGTGAAGACTCCGAGCCCCCCTCCTGCTCCAAAGAAGCCGCGGATCATGCCTCGCACGCCCGGACCGGGGCCTTCACCTGCGAACCATCCGCAATCACTGCCCGAGGTGCCGCCTCGAACAATATCGCCTTTGGGCGAAACCCATTCCCAGGACAGCAAATTGCGCATATTCGCGCTCGTCCCCTGCGACGTAATGCCTACGCCGATCAGCGACGTCGCGGACGCCAGGGGAGAATGCGCCGGGCCAGCCCCGACGATATGACAGGTCATGCCGTGCTTCAGCGCTTCGGCCTGCAACATTCCGGCGGTCGCATATGGGCCGATTATGGCCATGCGGTCTTCCGGCACGATTTCAAGCTGGTTCATCCGGCGCAGGTCTATCGAAATGGACCGGTCACTCGAGACATTGGCCATGGATCCGTAGCCGGTGGAGTGCGCCTTGAAATGCAGATCGTGCCGTATGCAGCATTTGACGATGGCGGCAACTTCTTCGGTGGTCGATGGCATGACGACGACAACGGGCCAGAATTTGGCGAATTTGGAGTCGCCCGGCACCTTGCCGACGCCGCAGGACCATGCGTAACCGCTCAATATCGCCGGGTCGTCGCTGATGTGACGAGAGCCGACGATTTCTTCGAACTCGCGACGCGCTGCATCGCTCAATTTCGCCCCTTGGGCCATGTCAGTTTGCTCCTGGACGGATGCTGGCCGCGACAAGGTCGAGCAGATCGAGCGTCTGCGCGATGCCTTCACCATGTCGTGCTAGATGGTCAGTGCAATTGCTGCATGCGCTGACCATCAATTCGGCATCGCTTGGAGAAACCTCCGCGAGACGATTGCGGGCGGCCTGCACCGAAGCCTCAGGCGCCGCTTCGCGCACGCCACCGCTGGCGCCGCAGCAATAGCTGGCCGCTCTATTGCGTTCAAGTTCGGCCAGTTGAGCGCCCATCGCCCGAAGCAATCTGCGAGGAGCATCGTAAACGCCGTTATTACCGAACCGGACGAGATCGGGCGCCCGCGACACCTTGAAACCTCCGGGTGATGTGTCCACCCGGGTATCATGCGGAACCCATGCTTCACTCAATCGGCCCAGCTTGCAGGAATCATGATAGGCGATGACCGAACCGACTAGCGCGGCCGACTTAGCCAGGTGGATGCGTCCACAATTCAGCAGGTCCAGCAGATATTCTGTGAAGTGAAGCACGCGGGCCTGGGAAAAGGACACGCCGAGGCGGGGATAGACGGCCCGGTACGCGGCAATGGCCGCCGACGAGAATGTCACCACCGTCGGCACCTCAAGCCGCTCAACCTGTTCGACAAATTGCAAGGCGAGCCGGCGAGCGTCGTCAGGATACCCAAGGTCAAAAGCGAGCGAGCCGCACGACTCTTCGTCCTCGCCGAGATAAGCGCAGGTGACGCCTGCAGCTTGTATCGCACGGACGATAGCGCGCAGGCTTTCGTGTTTGGCAGTCGCGTAACTCAGGGTGCTGCCAATATGCAGCACTACATCTGCTCCCGGCGCCGATGACGGCATTTGCGCGAGGCCCTCGGTCCATGCGCTCCGCTCGCGCCGATGCGCGCCGATGCTGTTCCCGAAGGTCCGGATATTCTGGATCAGCGTCTTGTGAGCCGAGGGTGAATGGCCAGCGGCCACCACCTGTTCACGAAGCGCGTAAAGACTGTCGAGCGGTTCGATACTTTCGCCGAAATTGACTTTGCAGGAGACGTCGCACCCACCGCACATGGAACAGGCTGACATGGCGTCGATGAAACCCTGTGTCACGGGCGTTTGTCCGGCCAGCAACGCTGCCCCCATGATCAATTGCCCGCCTCCGCTGAAGGCGTGGAACTCGCCAAAATCCATGCTCGGACAGATGGACGCGTGGGTTTGACTTTTTGGCGTGGGGACGAATTTGCATTGCGAACAGCGGGTGCAACGCTCAATGAAGTCCCGGCGGGCTTCAAGCTTTGGATAATTGGTCATGCTATAGCACTCGCATAAGGAATTTGACCAGGGTTGAGTATGCCGTTGGGGTCGAGCAGCGCCTTGGTCGTAGCCAGCATGCCCTTCACCGATCGGCCTTGCTCAAAAGCCATATCCTTCCACGCCCCATAGGGCCTGCTGAAGAACGCCCCCGAATTGCGGCTGGTTTCGATGACAAGCTGGCGAGCCTTCTCCGCGGCCTTGACGTCCACATCGGTCCAGGTGAAATCGACGTGGGTCGACACACCTTGAATAACCGGTTGGATATAGATCGCAGGATCAGGCCCCGCATCTAGCGCCGTCAGGTGATCCAGTGCGCGTTCGACGGTGGCAGCGGTCCGGCTGGAGGATTGGAGAAAAAACAGCTCAGTGTAAGTGCTACCGGCCCGGCTCTTGTAGTTCGCTTCGTTCGAACGCCGCAGCTGCTCGGCAAATGCGTCTGCGCCAATAGCGCCAAGCGCGTCACTCATCAACGCACCGAGATTTGATGCGCATCGAGCGAGATCGCTGTTTTGCCAAGCGACCTTCTCGCTCGGCCGATGTTGGTCGCCGGCAACGGTGACAAAGAGTGTCCAATTTGCGGGATGCGGCAGGGTCATCCCCCGACCGGCCATCAATCGTATCTGCTGTCCATTGGCGATGAAAAGCGCTGTTCCCACTCGCCGATGGGTCAGTTCCCGCGCCAGATCGACCAGCGGCCTCAGCCTGTCGGATGAAATGAACCAGCTCTGTTCCGCTTGAGGGACAGGTTCGCAATAGACCGCCCCCCAAGTCATGATGCCCAGCGTACCCTGCGCTCCCTGCAGGACGCGCAGCAGGTCGATGGCGGCGGGACCGGGGGCCACCATATGACGATGACCGCGCTGCAACTGCTTCGAAAGTGACCCTTCTACAGCAGCGGAGCCTGTCAGCACGCGATCGCCCGTCCCCAAAATGGCGCAGGTGCCGCCAAAGGGGTCGGCGACGTCCCAGTGCACGCCCGGATTGAGGAGAGGCTCGCGTTCCAGATGAGAGGCGAGCACCGACTTGCCTGCTCGGGGAAGCAGCGGCCGCAGAGCGCGCAATCCATAAGGCCGTAGCAGATCATCGACTGCGCCGAACGTCACGCCTGGTTCGATGATCGCGATCTTGTCCCGACCGTCAGCATGGATCAAGGCATTCATCGAAGAAAGGTCCATGATGACCGCCCCGGCAACGGCAGGGACGGTGTCGCCTCGACGGCGCGCGCCGGTAGACGATACCGGGACCAGCGGAACCTGTTTGCTGTTGGCCCAAAGGACCATTTCCACGACTTGATCCTCATCGGCGGGACGGGCGATGGCTCGCGGAATATGCACACCGGTGACGTCCTCGTCCCGAGCAAAAGCGGAAAGCGCCTTCGCATCAGTCGATGTTGCGATTCCTTTCGGAAAGTCGATGAGCATGTATCAGTCCCGCTTGGAGCCACCAGCTCGTGGCAAAACCGAGCACTGGCTGGCATTTCGATTTTTTGCTGCTTGGGGCGGGCGGGGCCGCGCCCCCTCGCCCCGCGCTTGACTGGTCAGAAGTCGAAGTCCAGCCGTACGCCATATGTGCGCGGCGGGTTGAAGGACGCCGTGGTTTGGCCGCTGATCCCGTTATATTGACTGAGATTGAAAACACGCCTGTCGAAAACGTTGTTCACATAGCCGGTCAGGCTCCACTTATGATTGGACGCAGCAATCGTAATGGCTCCATCGACGAGCCAGTGCGACGGCTGTTGGGAGAAAGGCAAGCGCTCGAACATGACCAGGCTTCGCGTCTGGAAATGGCCGTTGGCCTCAAACTTCAGATCGAGTTTATCGGAGAGAGGAACGGTTTGCTGCGCACCAAGGTTGATGGTCCACTTTGGGCGAACGCAGCGCAGTTTTCCCCGAACAATCGACCGTGTAGGTGCCCGTACCTGGAGCAACCACATAGGGACACTGGACATTGGGCGGAATTGAGCCAGCGGGCAGACGAGCCAGAGAACTCGTATCGAATTCCGAATAAACGAAATTCTTATATTTTGCGTCGAGATACTGGATATTAACATTGAGCGTTGTGTTGTGTAAAGGTCTCGCCGTTACCTCGACCTCGAAGCCTTTGTTTATCGAGCTGCCGATGTTTTCGGTGATAAACTCCTGACCGCCGGTGGCACCGATTGAAGCATGCGCTACCTGTTGATCCTTATATTTCCACAGAAACAGCTCAAGGTTCACCTGTAGGTGGTTATTTAAAAAGCGGTTCTTGCTGCCGATTGTCCAGGCATCGATCGATTCGGGCTGATAGACCGGATTGACAGACGAGAAGGAAAATCCGCCGGCGCGGTATCCGGTTTCAAAGCTCGCATAGAGCAGCGATTGATCCCGCGGCTCAAACTCGGCCGCAATGCGGTAGGTCAGCTTGCTGGGCGCAGTGCGATCGTTGATCACGACACTTCCGGGCGACCAGATGACCGGTTTGGTGTTGGTCGGATCGATATAGACTGGCGAACCGGGAGGCCGAATGAAGCCGATCGCCCTCATCGCCGTATCGACGTCGGGAAAATAGCCGGACGGAAAATAGTCAAAGTTCGGGCAGCCGCTCGGTGAAAGACAAATACCTTGGACAGAATTCAGCGCACCTCTGAAAGTTTTTTCGTCCTTCGTGTATCGCGCCGCACCCGTAAGGCGAAAGATATCGGAAAGATTGACCGTCACCTTGCTGAATCCAGCATAGGATTGGGTGTCCTGCGACAGGGATTGAAAGCCGCCAAAGACCTTCTGATTGACGCCGAATGTCGCATCCACCTGTTCGCCGAAATAAAACGCCCCTAGCAACCAGTCGATCGCGCCGATGCGGCCAGCGAGGCGGGTTTCGAAGCTGAGCTGCTGATCCCGTTCATCGGTTGTGATCGCGAAACCAGGCGACACGGACAGCAAGTTGAGGTCAGCCTTGCGCAGAGAAGCCAGCATGGTGAGTTCGGTGTCGCCAAAGCGTTTAACGAGTTCCCCTGAAAACCCCCAATATTGGTTGTCGTTGAAAGGGCGCTGTGGGAACGGCCCTATCACGGTGCCCGCTGGCGGGAAGAAGGACTGTTTCTGTATGGCGACACTGCGCGGGTCAAAGAGCCCGACATCTGCGTCAAATCCGGTCGGGACCAAACCTGTCCCGGGCACATTGCGGGCGACTATGACGCTGTTGGGCCCGCTTCCGCCTTGGTCGAAATAGTCGGCCGACAAGCGAATTTTGACGTCGTCGGTAGGTGCGATGAGCAATTGAGCACGTATGGCGCGCCCTTTGTCGTCATAAGTTCCGTCTGTCGCATATCCATCATGGCCGAACGCGGAACCTGAAATGCGCAGCGCGACCTTATCGGAAACCGGAATATTGACCGCAAGCTGAGCATTATAGGCATCGTAATTGCCGTAGCTGACCGCGCCCTTGATCCCAAACTCGCCAAGATGGGGCTTTTCAGGCAGGATATTGATCGCGCCGCCGGTGGCGTTGCGGCCGTACAAGGTGCCCTGCGGACCCTTAAGCACTTCCACTCGCTCAAGATCGTAAAAAAAACCGGAGGTTGATGTAGGCCGCCCAATATAAACACCGTCATAGTTCACCGCGATAGCGGAATCGGTGTAGGGATTGGATGTCTGTGTGCCGACACCGCGAAGAAAAATGATGGGGCTGGCGCCGGACGCCGTTGAAATCTGCAGGGCCGGCGCCAGCGTGGTGAGGTCCGCAGGGCGCAGCACATTTGCCATCGCCTCAGGCTGGATGACGGCGATTGCCAGAGCTGCCTTCTGCGCGGTTTCCGCCTTGCGCTGCGCTGTAACGACAATTTCTGCGAGGCCGTCATCAGCGGGTGCACTGTCCTGTGCGATTGCCGCCAGCGGCATTGCCGTCAGCACGGCAAGGGTCGAAACTCCAATCATCTGCGCTTTCATTTGTCCTCCCCCAAGGCGTTGTTCGCGCATTTTAATGCGCTTCGTGACATTGCCGAACCCGATCAGCAGTGGCCGGTCCGATTACAAAACAGTCGTTCTTTTTTGATAACTGGACGAGTGTTCTTTTTTTGTCAAGGGTCGTTGTCGAGGTCGGAACGACCTTTGAAACGCCATTGCCGCAGGGTCCGGTTTTTTGAAAATTGGTGGCTGATTGCCTGTTCTTCAGTTGCTGCTAAGGGAACGCGATGAACGCGAAAACGAACTTGTCCAAAGGCCAGAAAACGCGCCAGGCGGTGCTGGACGTCGCGGAGTCCCTATTCGGTCAGCGCAATTTTGATGGCGTGTCGATTCGTGACGTCGCGCTTGCGGCGGAGATGTCGCTCGGGGCCGTCTCATACCATTTCAAGTCCAAGGAAGCGCTTTTCGAGGAGACGGCGGCACGGCGCGCCGTAGATATCGAACGAGAGCGTCTGCATTTATTGGCAAAGCTGGATGACCCTTCGCCGGCAGAAATCCTTGACGCGTTCTGCCGTCCGATGTTCAAGCGCCTGGAACAACCGGAATGGCGAAACTATATGGGGATGATCCGAGAAATTGTCTTCAATGATCGCTGGCTGCACCTTCTGCCAAGATTGTTCGGCCCGACAGTGGACAAATTCCACGACGCCTTGGCAAAAGCCTATCCCGACGTTTCGAAAGAGATCGTTTCGCGGGCCTTTTATTATGTCATCTCGCTTCTGGTCGCAGTTGCGAACGACACGGCCCACTTCGAAACTGTGACGCATGGCGTATATGGCGGTGACCCAAACCTGACCAATGTCGATGCCAATTATGCCCAATTTCACACCTTCGCTGTCGCTGGGTTCCAAGGCTTGATGCTGCGCGCATATCAATCGACATAAGGCGCCCTTGGGGCGGCCTCGGCGATCGCGATTGCCCCGATGCGAGAGGCACCGCCGTCACGGTTGGAAGGGCTGCCAGCCAATGGCGGCATCATGCGGCCGACCCTTCACCGGATCATGCAGCGCCGGGTCGCGGAGCTTGCCTTGCCTGTCCAACTCGGCGTCACAGTTTCGGCGATCCAGGAGCGCAATGATGGCGTTGACGTAACGTTGAACAATGGCCAGTGCGTGCGTCACGATCTTGTAATCGGCGCAGACGGCGTGTTTTCGACAATTCGGCAGCTCGCTTTCCCGCACATGCGACTGCCCCAGCCCACAAGCCAAGGCTGCTGGCGCATTTCCATTCGCAAGCCGCCTGCCCTTGAAGACGGCGAATTTTTCCTTGGGCGCGACAACCCGTGCTGCGCAGACGACGCCTATATGTGGATGCTCACCGCGCATGAGGAGCGGGAGCACTTCATGACCGACTTGGAACTGTTTGAAACGCTGAAAAATCTGCTCGCCGATTTCGGGGGAAGCGCAGGATGGATCAGGGACATAATGACGATCAATGACTGGATCAATTATCGCCCCTTGATTGCCGCGCTCCAACCCCGGCCGTGGTCGTCCGGCGGCTTGTCCTTCTGGGTGACGCAGTCCATGCGACCACCCCGCACCTTGCTTCGGGCGCTGGCATGGCCGTGGAAAGTGCGATCGTTCTGGCCGAGGAATTGTGTGAACATGACAGCCTGCGCGCAGGACTCGCCGCTTATGAGGCACGCCGCTTCGACCGATGTCGCGATGTTATCGAATCCAGCTTGGCAATAGGTGAGTCACGGTTGACCCATCGAGCTCCCCAAGAACAGGCCCAACTGCTTGAAGGCGCCCTGTCGAGACTGAACAAACCATTCTGAAAACCAAGCGGGAGGGCTTGGATGACGCATCCGGTAAAGGACCCCTGCTCGGCCCGTAAGATTGTGCGCGCGAATTCCAAGTTCGCTGTTGGGCAAGCGCAGCATGGTGAGCGGTTCCGTGTTATCGAACCCGCGCGGCACAGGATAGGCAGAAGATCGCTCCCGTGGCGGTAGACAAGCGGTAGAACAGGATCGCCCGTTCGCCCAATCGAGCCGACGGGCTTGGGCTCTGATCGTTGCGAGCCGAAAATCCGCCTTCGTCCAATGTCCCGCAAAGCCTTTGCCCGAGGGTTTGGCTCATGGCTTTGCTCGCCTGCATTATGATATTTCGCCTCGGGCAAAGTTGATCCTGTGACACTTTACCGAGGGCAAAGTGTCACAGTCGACAAAATAGAGGATCTGGCAAAAAGCGGATTCACATTCGGCCCTCTCTGTGCTTGATTCACCTTATGTTTCATCCTCCCCGCCCCTCCCCGCTCACCGGCGGCAGCGATATTTCGAGACTGCTTGACCAGCTGTCGCATTGCTGTTCCCGTCCGCGTTACGCCTTCATGCTGCTGACGCTCATCGCGGATGTGGCCCGACCCGATGGCAGCGCTGGCCCGTTGGTCAAGGTGAACGAAGCGCTGGTCCCGCTGCGGGACTGGCTCTGCGATGCGTTGACGCCCATGGGACAGCGCGACCCGCGTCGCCTCGCATTGGTCGAGCGCGTGCGTGAGGAGATGGAGAAAAACGGCGATCTGACGGGCGAAGCACCAAAGGATGCGCAGATATTGTCTGACGAAGTGCGCAGGCGCGTCCGCGCATCAGGAAAAACAAATCTGAGCCGCGCTGCATCCGAACTGGTAAAGGCTGGGCTGCTCAAACGCCACTATCAGGGCTATCGCGTGGATCATCTCAATCGGGGTGCGCAGCGTCAGGCCGTCTATACATTGGCCGGATGCGCAAGGGCATTGATCAGCGGGCGGGCGATACCGCCTCATCCCAACACGCCTGCCCGGTCGAAACAGGGTGATCTGTTCGCGCATTAAGCGGCGACATTGCGCCTTCAACATGGACAAGCAACAGCCCGTTCCAGAGCTACGTCACCCAGCCGCCGTCTATCACATGGACCGCGCCGGTAGTAAAAGCTGCCTCATCGCTGGCCAGATAAAGAGCGAGCGCGGCGATTTCTTCCGCGCTTCCGAGCCGACCCATTGACTGACGCGACACAAATGCAGCATGGGCCGTGTCATAGTCGCCCGTGTCGCGCAATCGTTGCTGCAGGGATGGCGTGTCCACTGTACCGGGACAGATGCAATTGCAGCGTATCCCCTGCCCCACAAAGTCGGCGGCAACGGACTTGGTCAGGCCGATGACGCCGGCCTTGGTCGCGCCATAGGCAAAGCGATCGGGGATGCCCTTCACCGAACTGGCGATCGATGCCATGTTGACGATGGCCCCAGCGCCTTTGTCCAGCATGCCGGGTAGAAAGGCCCGGATGGTATGAAACATACCCGTCATGTTAAGTAGAAGGGCAGCGTCCCAGTCCTGATCGGAACAATCCAGGATGGTGCCCGAATGCACGACGCCAGCGATATTGGCGAGGACATCGATGGCGCCCAAATCCTTCGCCAATGCTTCGACCGCCGGGCGATCGGTTACGTCGAGCAGCCGCCTATCGCAGCCGTCCAGTCCTGCAAGCGCCGCCAGATCCCGGTCGGTCGCGATGACGGTCGCGCCTTCGCGCACGAAGCGTTCGGCGGTCGCCCGGCCGATGCCGCGCGCCGCTGCCGTTACCAGTGCGACCTTTCCCGACAGCCGCCCCGTCACGCCGATATGCCCGAAGAGGCGCGGCCTGGAAGGCAGTCCGGGCCGATCGGATCGAACGCCTTATAGGTCAGAATAAACTCCCGGTGACCAAGCGATTCCGATACGCTGCGCGCCCCGCCGGCGACCGCCATCACACGGTCGTAGATTTCCGCCCCGACCTGATCGAGGCTGGCGTCGCCTTCCAATATCCGGCCGGCGTCGATGTCCATGTCCGCGGCAAGACGCCGGGCTGTGTCGGGGTTGGCGCATATTTTGATGACTGGGGAGATTGCGGAACCGACCACTGAGCCACGACCGGTGGTGAATAAGGTGAGATGGCAGCCACAGGCGATCAACTCGACGATTTCGGCATTGTCGGAGATGTTGGGAAAGCCAAAGCGCGGCTCTCCGTCGGGCACGACATCGAGCAGATAGAGCCCACCAGCAGGCGGAACGTCGCCCGGCGTCAAAATCCCATCGATCGGCGAAGATCCCGATTTGGAATAGGCGCCCATCGATTTTTCTTCCTGTGTCGTCAGGCCGCCTTCCGCATTGCCCGGCGCAAAGCTGCCAAAGCCCATGATGCTGTAGTAACGCTCCGCCTTTCGCACACAGGCTTTAATCGCCGTCGCGAGCGCAGGTGTCACCGCCCGGCTGGCCATGATCGTTTCGCATCCAACCAACTCGCCCGTTTCCTCAAAGATACAGGCAGCGCCTTGTGCCACCAGCCGATCGAAGGCACGGCCGACTGCCGGATTGGCGGTGATGCCGCTCGTGCCGTCAGACCCGCCGCAAATAGTGCCGACAACCAGCTCATCGACCATCATGGGCACGCGGACGTCATCTGCGATTTGCGCGCGTGCGCGTTCCACGGCCTGAATCCCCGCGGTGATTGTTGCCGCCGTGCCACCGGTTTCCTGTATCACTAGCAATTCGGCGGGCCGGCCGCTGGCAAGGGCGGCGGCCACCAACCTTTCCCGATTGAAGCTTTCGCATCCCAGCGACACGATCACCATCCCGCCGACATTGGGATGGGTGGCGATCGCTTCCATCACCTTGGCGGCATAGGCGTTGGGATAACAGCCCGGAAAGCCGATCAGGTGGACGTCGGGATCATCAATCCTGTCGACGATCCGCCGCGCGACATGGTGGGCGCATTCAACCAGATAGGCGACCGCGACGATATTCCGAATGCCCTTGCGCCCGTCCTGCCGCAGCCAGCCGTGGATCATGGCTGCATGTCCCGACCTGCGCGGCTGTGGGTGCTTATATAATCGCTTTTCATATTGTGCATGTGGACCCAATCCCCCGCCGCGGCCTCGATGGTCATCGAGCCGATCGGCGCGCCATATTTGATGACCTTGTCGCCAGCGGCCAATGCATGTCGGGCGATCTTGTGACCAATTGCAATGCCCTCGCGCGCCGGAATGCTCCCGCCTGACGCCGCCACTATATCGCCGGCCTGGATCGCGCGAACGCAAATGAGCACATTGTCGTCGGGATGCAGCAGCAGCAATCGCGCATCGGCCTGGAGCGAAACCGCAGGGACCGTATCCATCATCGCATCCAGCGCATGCCACAGCGCATCCGGGATAGACGCGCCAAAACGGTCTATCGTGTCGGCGACCTGGCTGATCCCCACCAGCCCCGGTATGACGCAGGCGACTTGTGGATGGCGAAGCGGAAATTGCAGGGCAGCAGCCGGCAACGATACGCCAAATCGCGCGCAGACATCAGCAAGCTTGCGAGCGCGTCGCAGCACCGCTTCATCCGCCTTGGCATAATCGAACCTTGCCGACATGGTCAGGTCCTGCGCCAGGATGCCGCTGTTATAGGGCCCACCGACGATCAGCCGAACGCCCTTCTCGGCGCAACGATCCAGCAGGCGAACCGCGCTGCGGTCCAGCAAACTATAGCGCCCGGCCAGCAAGATTACGTCCAGTTCGACATGGTCGAGCACCGTATCGCAGATGGCGACTTCGTTGACGCCGATGCCGATGGCCCGTACCGCGCCGCTGTCGCGCAGGTCGCGCATGGCGCGGTAGCCGCTATCAAGGAAACGGCGTAGATGCATGGCATGGGCGTCGCCATGCGTCAGCTGCCCCAGATCATGGGCCAGTAACAGGTCGATATGGTCGCGCCGCAGCCGCCGGCAGCTATCCGCGAAAGACGCATGGATGGCATCGGCGCCATAGTCGAAAACGGGCTGAAACGGGTCGGCATCGACAAACCCATGCCGCTCCCCCCGCGCTTGCGTCGGCACCAGGATCCGCCCGACCTTGGTGGATATCAGCGCACCCGCCGCCGGGTCCCGATCCGCCAGCATGGCGCCCAGCCGACGCTCCGCTAGTCCAAAACCATAATGGGGCGCGCAGTCATAATAGCGGAACCCCGCGTCCCACGCCGCGTCGAGGGTCGCGCGGGCTTCTGCATCGGAAACGCGCCGATACAAATTGCCGATGGGCGCTGTGCCCATGCCAAGCCGGGGCAGAGCAGGCGCTCCGATCACCGCAGGAGCCTAAGACTGAAGCCTAAGATCACGGCACCCAAAGCTCCTCAAGCCACGCCGTGCGAAGTTGGCTCGCGACGGACGGCGGCGGAATGAGCGCGGCGATGCTATTGCACGCGCCCATTCCCCAAGCAGATCGATGGCTGAACCGAGTCAATAGGTGATCCTGGCAGTCAAGCTGATACGGCGGTCGTTGACCACCACATCGCGAGGACGGGTATCGATGCCGAAATAGGTCGACCGGCGCGCATTGGCCAAGTTGACGCCATCCACCGTGAGAGCGAACTCCGGCGTGACATTATAGGTTATAGACGCATCAAGCTGACCGAAGGGTTTGTTGAAGATCGGCAGATTGCCAGTCCCGTTCCCCGCCGTAGTCACGACATATTTGCTGCGCCAATTATAGGCTACGCGCGCGGATACTCCGCCCAGTTCGTATATCCCGACGAGGTTATAATTATATTTCGACAGCAGTTCGAGCGGGACATTGGTGACGGGACCGGCCGTCGCCGGAGACGGCGCTTTCGAATCGACATAGGTGAAATTGGCCTGCATGCCCAAGCCGCTTAAAGGCCCAGGCAGGAAGTCGAAAAATTGCTGATAGGCCAATTCAACGCCCTTCACCTTGCCTGTCGCGACATTGTTGTAGGACGTTACTTCATAATCATAGCTGTTGCCGTTGTCGAAGGTGACTGTGCGCGTCGACACCGCGGTCTGGATGTAATTTTTGATGCGCTTGTAGAAAGCCGCTGCCGTCAGGGAGCCGGTGCGTGAGAAATACCATTCCAGCGACACATCGAGATTGTCGGATTTCATCGGCTTGAGATTGGGATTGCCGCCCGAAGCTGTGTGCACCTGATCCTGCTGAGCGCTTCCCGGCTCGGTCAGTGTCAGGCTGGGGTTAAGCTGGGTGAAGCTGGGCCGCGCGATATTCTTGGCCGCCGCGAAGCGCAGTTGAAGATCGTCGGCCAGATGAACGCGAAGATTGAGGCTTGGCAAAACCGAGGTATAGCTTTGCGACACCGCAATCGGGTTGAAGACCGTAGGACCAGTGGTTTCCGTGCCGTCGTCACCTATGATGATCGGCGTCTGCTGATAATAGCCCGACACGTCCAGATTGGTGCGCACCACGCGAACGCCGACATTGCCGTCGACCGGATCGGTCTTGAAGAAGGCGGTCGCATAGCCGGCATAGCTTTTCTGCCGCTGTTGGTTGGTGCCACTCTGCACATAGGCCGGCGGGCCGTCTATCCCGAGCACATCTAGCGTCTGCTGATAATTTTGGATGATTCCGCGCTGGAAGGCGATGATGTCCCCAAACAAGTCAGCGTCGCCGCGAAAAAAGTCATCCAGATTGACTGTTTCGAGTTGCGTGGGGATGCTCGACAGGCCGGTGTAGCGATAGCCGGTGTCGATCGTCTTGTTGCGTCGGTCGCCATAACGCACGCCCGCCTTGATCGAAGACAAAATGCCCCCGTCGAAGCGATATTCCGCATCGAGCCTGCCCACCTTGTCCGACGCCTTGGACTCATTGAGATTGTCGAGATAAAAGGCGCTATTATAGGTAGCGACGTTCGCCAGCCCGTTGGATGCGGTGATATTCACGACTGGCACCGAACCGGAAATATCCTGGTAGAGCGTATCGGCGGTGCCATTCAAACCAAATATGGAGCGGAGATTGCGCGTCGTCGCGTCCACATATTGGCCATCCGCCCGGACCGTCAGATTGGCAGTCGGCTCCCATTTCAGATTCAGCGAATAATCGGTGGTTTTCGACCGACGGGTTTGCGCGCTGGTATTGTCGCCGATCGGCAGGTCTATGAAGGTGCCACTCTGGAAATCGCCATTATCGGCGTAGCTGAAGGGTGCGCCCGGTTGCGGAATGATGGCGCTGGTCGATGTGTAGGCGAAGAAGCTGTAGTCGTCCAAACGGAACTTGTAATCCGAACGGAAAACCTCGGCCGTCAATTCCAGCGTATCGCTGGGTCGCCATTGCACCGCGAAGTCCATACCAAGTCTCCGCCGATCGCCGAATACCTGGCCGATACCCGTGCCATGAGGCAGGGTTGTCGCCTGACCCGTACGCCCAAGCGTCGCCAGCACGGCGGCGTCCGATTCATTGCTTGGATCAAGCGTATAAAATGGTTCGGTGGAAATTGTATCCTGGCGGAATGCAGTCTTCTGATAGGACATGCTGGCAAGGACGCCGATTTCACCAATGCCCGTGTCCCAGCGGTCGCTCAACAGCAGCGAGGCGGAGGGCTTGAACTTGTCGACAAGATCGAAATGACTCTGGGTCAGCGTTGCCGCGGCCTTGAACCCATCGAAGTCGAACGGCTTGCGGGTGCGAAAATTGATCGTGCCGGACAACTGATCTTCGATCTGATCGGCCGAGGGATTTTTATAGACGTCTATTCCAGCCAGCAGTTCGGAGGGAATATCCTCCAGGCTGAGCTGGTTGGCACCGCTGGCGGTGAAGATGTCGCGGCCATTGAGTTCAGTACGCACCTGCGTCAAGCCGCGGATCGCAACCGAACTGCCCTCGCCATATTGCCGCTGGACCTGGATGCCGGGAATACGCTGCAGTGCCTCTGCGACGTTGCGATCGGGCAGCTTGCCGATGTCTTCGGCCACGATGGAATCGACGATCACGTCGGAATTGCGTTTGATGGACTGGGCGCTCGACAAACTGGCGCGCACCCCGGTGACGACGATCGCGTTGCCTTCTTCGGCAGTGGCTTCCTGCGGCATGGACGCCGCATCTTGCGCCGACGCCTGACCGGCGATCGTCAGGGTGGCAATCGAAATGCCAGCCAATAATGCCGCGCGACGCGGCGCATATTTCATGTAGGACATGGAACCCCTTCCTCTCCCGTGCCTGATCCATCAGGCCTTCATTGAGTCGCGCCGCATATAAGGGCGAAACCAATCATTGCTTTCGTCACCGCAGCGCATGAGAGCGCTAACAACTTGACACTCTCATACCGCGACAATATGAATTATGAAATATAAAAATTGATTTTATATCTGCGTTTGGCATAGCGCGTTGCTGCGGCGGCCGGCAGCCTGTCGAGCTGGAGGGGAGAAATATGACAGGAAAAGCGCGCTATCAGGCCCCGGCGTTGAAAAAAGGGCTGGAGATCATCGAGCTTCTCGCCGCTGCCCCTAAGCCGCTGATCATGTCCGACATTTCAACAGCGCTGGGACGATCCGTCAGCGAGATTTTTCGAATGCTCCAGGTGCTGGAAGAGCATGGCTATATTGCGCGCGCCGAAGATGGCTATCGCCTTACTAATCGTCTGTTCGCCTTGGGCATGAGCCAGCCTCCTATTCGGGATCTGGCCTCAACGGCGCTGCCCGTCATGCAGGAGCTGGCGCGGACATCGGGGCAAAGCTGTCACCTTGCGGTTGCATCCGGCGCTGAGATGGTCGTCATCATCGCGATCGAGGCGCCTGGCCTATCGGGGTTTGCCGTGCGGGTTGGCTATCGCCGGCCGCTCAACCGGTCCAACTCAGGACGTATTCTGCTGGCCTTTCAGTCGCCCCAGTCCCGCGCAGCGATGCTGAAGGCGGTAGAAGCGGCCGATGGGACTTTTGATACGCAAGCCCTGATCGAGCAGCTCGACGCCACCGTCGCCGCAGGGGGCGCCAATGCACCAAGTCCATTGCTCACCGGCATCATTGACCTCTCCGCGCCCATTCTGGTTGGCAATGTCGCCCGCGCCGCCCTCACCATCCCCTATGCCGACGGCCCGGCCAATGACGCAACGCTAGAGGAATGCAGCGCGCTGGTACGCGAAGCGGCGCAGGTCATCGGTGCTGCCCTGTCACCGATCGTGGCGACCCCATCGCCCCGACAGGAGAAAGACATATGAAGCAACTCAACCGCCGGTCCGCCATCATGGGGGCGGCAGGTCTGGCTACGCTATCAGCGGCCGCGCGTGCTGAGATCAAGCCGCAGGACGAAATGCTCGAACTGTGGCCGGGGCCTCCCCCCGGAGACACTGGCACGCGTATAATTCGCAAGGCGGAGGATCAGTCCAAGGACCCTACGCATCCCGACCGTTTCATAACCGGCATCGCACGGCCGGTTATGATCGTGCGCCGCCCCGCCAGGCCCAATGGCGCTGCCATGCTGGTCATGCCAGGCGGCGGATATGGCTTTTTGTCCTATGACAATGAAGGCGCAAGCCAAGCCGACTGGCTGAACGCGATTGGCATCACCGCCTTCATCCTGCTCTATCGTTTGCCGGGTGAAGGCTGGTCCGGACGCGAGGATGTTCCCTTGCAGGACGCGCAAAGGGCAATGCGCGTGATACGGGCGCGCGCTGTCGCGTTCGGCGTAGACAAAGATCGGATCGGAATTTTGGGTTTCTCCGCTGGCGGCCACTTGGCAGGCTCCCTCGCCACCCGTCACTCCGAACCCGTCTATGCCCCCGTGGATGCTGCCGATCGCCAACCTGCCCGGCCCGATATCGCGGGCCTTATCTATCCCGTCGTCAGCCTGGACGCTGCCTTCACCCATGGCGGATCGCGGGACAATCTGCTTGGTCCAGACGCATCGGAAATGGCCAGAAGGAGACGATCCGTCGAGCGACGGGTCGGCGCGAGCACACCGCCGCTGTTTCTGGTTCATGCCTGCGACGATGGACTGGTGCCCCCGGCAAACAGCATTGCCCTGTTTCAAGCCATGGAGGCCGCCAAGCGTCCGGTAGCGCTTCACATCTTCCAGGATGGCGGGCATGGTTTTGGCGTACGCCTGCCCAAGGAGAAGCAGGCAGCGGCCTGGCCGGCGCTGTTCGCCACATTCATGACTAGCCAGGGGACGCTCCAACGATGACCCGTCTGCCCGATCTTCGACATGCCCTAGCATTGGTCTTGCTCAGCTGTTGCATAATGATGAGCGCGCCGTCCGATGCTGAAACGAAGGTGCCCGGTGATCCTCATGCCAGCGATCCCGTCGGGATCGTTGTTGATCCCTGCCCTGTTCACCCCAAACCCTCGGACAAGGCCGGATGGTCAATGTGGAACCTGCATATGCTGACCCGCGATTTTGGCCAGCATTGCCGCTACGCCGCTGAGAATCGGTCGATTGCCGGGAAACCCGTCCGGGTCGTCTTCATGGGCGATTCCATCACTGACAACTGGATCAACGAAGATCCGTCCATGTTCACCAATGGACTTGTCGATCGGGGAATCAGCGGCCAGACGACCGCGCAGATGCTGGTCCGGTTTCGCGACGACGTAATCGCGCTAAAGCCGCAGGCGGTGCATATCATGGCGATGACCAACGACATTGCCGGCAATACCGGCGCCGCGACGATGGAAACGGTGCTCGGGCATGTCCAGTCCATGGCCGAACTGGCCCGCGTCCACGGCATCAAGGTCATCATCGCTTCCGTCCCGCCGGCCGCCGCATTTCCCTGGAGCCCGGACATGAAGCCCGCAGCGCAGATCGCCCAGATCAATCGCTGGCTGGCCGATTATGCGCGTGCCAACCGGTTCACCTTCGTTGACTATCACAGCGCGATGGCGCAGCCCGACGGCGCGATGAAGCCTGGCCTGTCGAGCGACGGCGTCCATCCGACGAAGGCAGGCTATGCCATCATGCGACCGCTGGCTCTGGCCGCCATCGCCAGCGCGTTGAAAGGGAAGTGATACCGAACCACAGCCGGCGATCATTTTTGGCCGGCGCTGCGGCGCTGGGCCTTGCGCGCGCGGCCCACGCCGCCAGCCCGATGGGCATGGCAGCCGGGCCGGTGCGTCCTACCTGGGACTCCCTGGTCAGCCACTATCGCTACCCGGACTGGTTTCGCGATGCAAAGCTGGGGCTATGGTCGCATTGGGGTCCGCAGTCCGTGCCGCAGCAGGGCGACTGGTATGGCCGCTTCATGTATATGCAGGGCCACCCGATGTATCTGCATCACATCAAGACCTACGGCCACCCGTCGGTTGCGGGAATGAAGGACATCCAGAATCTCTGGAAGGCGGAAAAGTGGGATCCTGACGCACTGATCGCACGCTATCAGAGGGCTGGTGCGCGTTATTTCATGGCCCTGGCCTGTCATCATGACAATCTGGATTGTTACGACAGCCGCTACCACGCGTGGAACAGCCTGCGGGTTGGGCCGAAAATGGATGTGGTCGGCATCTGGGAGAAAGCGGCGCGACGGGCGGGTTTGAAATTCGGCGTGTCCAATCATGCCGCCCATGCGTGGCACTGGTATCAGCCAGCCTATGGCTATGATCCGGTCGGCCCGAAAAAAGGGGAACGGTACGACGCCTTCCGCCTGCGCGCTGACGACGGCAAGGGACAATGGTGGGAGGGGCTGGACCCGCAGCAACTTTATACTGGCGGGCATAGGGTGCTGCCCGACGGGATCGACACGATCGAGGCGATGAATGCCTGGCACGACAGGCATAATGGCCAGTGGATCGAAAGCGGCCCCAAGGATGATCGGGCCTATGTCACCCGCTGGTTGCTGCGCCAGACCGACCTGATCGACAAATATAAGCCCGACATCGTCTACATGGACGATCACGAACTGCCATTCGGACCGGTTGGGCTGCAGGCGGCGGCCGACTATTACAACCGTTCGATACAGTGGCATGGCGACATCGACGTCGTGCTGACGGGCAAGAAACTGAAACCCCGTGCGCGTTTCGCCATGGTTGAAGATGTTGAGCGCGGCTTTACCGATCATCTGTGGGAAGAGCCGTGGCAGACCGATACCTGTATCGGCGACTGGTTCTACAATATCGCGCGTCTGACCGACAAAAGCTACAAGACAGCCGAAGATGTGATTCAGCGCCTGGCCGACGTGGTATCGAAGAACGGCAATCTCCTCCTGTCCATCCCCCAACCCGGCGACGGCTCCATCGACAGCGAAGAAGAGAAAATCCTGGATGGCATGGCATCATGGATGATCCATGGCGCCGAAGCGATCTTCGGATCGCGGCCATGGCGTCGCTACGGCGAAGGGCCGACGCGGCTGATCGCAGGAATGCAGAATGAAGAAAAGGCCAAGCCTTTCACGGCACGAGACATCCGGTTCACAACGAACAAGGGCGCTCTGTATGCTCTGTTCCTGGGCCGGGCCAGCGGACCTACGACTATCCGCTCACTGGCGCGGGATCTTGCGGCAGGCCAAGTCGACAGGGTGACGCTGTTGGGTGGCGGCGTACTGCCCCACCGGCAGGATCCAGCCGGGCTGCATCTCGACATGCCGCGCGACACGGGTTTCGTGCCCGCCGTCCGCATCGAGGGCAGAGGCCTGGTTTAACATCATTACAGGGATAGAGAGGGATGACAAAAAAAGCTTTGAGGGCCGCACTGGTTGCGATGATGCTGGGCGTGTCCGGCATGGGTCTGAGCGCGCCCGCAATCGCCGAACCCATGGCGTTGCTCGACCGCCATGGCAGCCGCGTCGCAATCGAACCATATGCGCCCAACATCGTGCGCGTGACGATTGCACTCGACAAGGCGCTGGCAGAGGCGCCCCCCGGACCCGGACCGATCGCACAATCAAACGCCAATGGCTGGACGCACAGCAATGACGGGGGCGCGGATATTTTTCGGTCTTCCGCGCTGACCGTCACCGTCGATCCCCAACCCTGGCCTAAAGCGCCATCACAGATGGACCGCTATTTCGCGCCGTCGCTGCCGCCTGTCACCCTGTCCGTCCATGATGCGCAAGGCAGGCTGCTGACAAAAATGACGGGTTGGGAAATGGCGCCGCACAGCGTGAATGGCGAGCAGACCTTCAAGGTCGGCGCCAGCTTCGACGCCCCGGCCGACGAACATTATTATGGGCTGGGACAAAATCAGGAGGGTATGCTCGACCTCAAGGGGCGAGAGATCGATTGCAAACATTATTATGACGCACCGGCGGGCGAGACCGTCTGTGTACCGTTCATGGTCACGAACAAGGGCTATGGCATCGTCTGGGACAATCCGGCACGCACGCTGATATGGCCGGGTTTGCACAGCAGCACCCATTGGCAGAGCCAGGTCGGCGAACGCGTGTCCTTCTTCGTCATTTCCGGCACCACCACCGACGACATCTACGCCGGCTATGCCAAGCTGACCGGTGAAACCCCATTGCCGCCCAAGGCGGGCTTCGGCCTCATCCAAAGCAAGGCGCGCTACGAAAGCCAGCAGGAATTGCTCGACGTCGCCAAGGGCTATCGCGACCGGGGCTATCCGCTCGACGTGATGGTGCTTGACTGGTTCTATTGGACCCGCATGGGGCAACTGGACATCGACCGCACCTATTTTCCCGATCCGCGGGGGATGAACGATCAGCTCAACGCCATGGGGATGCGCTCTATCATCAGTGTGTGGCCGCGTTTCGAACGGGAATCCCGCTATTTCGACATGCTGGCGGCGAAGGGATGGCTGCTCAAGGACAAGGACGGCAATCCGGTCGATGGCCTGCCCGTTCGCTATGACCGGGCCGGTGCGCTGATCGACAGCACGAACCCTGAGGCACGCGCCTGGTTCTGGAGCAAGATCCGCAACAATATCCTGTCTGAAGGCTTTGACTGGCTGTGGCTGGACGAAACCGAACCGGATGTGATCCCGGAGGGCTATTTCTTCTCGATCGGCTCGGGCGACCGCTACCGCAATCTCTTCCCACTGGTTCATACAGGTGGCGTCGCCGAAGGATCCGCCCGCGATCGCCCCGATTTCCGCAACATGATCCTGGCGCGCGCCGCTTATCTTGGCGCCCAGCGCAATGGCGGGCTGTTCTGGTCTTCGGACGTCAAATCGACCTGGGAAGCGTTGCGGCGACAGGTGCCGACCGGGCTCAATTATACCGCGTCCGGCCTGGCCTACTGGGGTAGCGATATCGGCGGATGGCAATGGCCCAAGGGTCCGCCACCGCAGGCGCCCGTGTTGATCGATCCCGCCGGCATGACCGCTGCTGGCATGGACTATGTCGATTATCCGGAATTGTTCGTTCGCTGGTTCCAATATAGCGTCTTCACGCCCACCCTGCGCATCCATGGGCAGCGGCCAGACACGGAGCTATGGACCTACGGCAAGGCGGCGGAGCCGATTCTGGCGGACTGGCTGCGGCTGCGCTACACATTGATGCCCTATATCTATTCGCTGGGACGCCACACCTATGACAGCGGCGCTCCCTTCATGCGCGCGCTCTTCATGGATTTTCCCAATGATCCCAAGGTCGCGACGATCGGCGACCAATATATGTTCGGCCCCGCTTTCCTGGTCGCGCCGGTCACGGAGCAGGGCCAGACAAAGCGCTCGGTCTACCTGCCGGCGGGCACGGCCTGGTATGATTATTGGACCAACCAGCGTTACGAAGGCGGCCAGACGATCGAAGTGGCGGCGCCGATCCATCGCATGCCGCTCTTCGTAAAGGCAGGGTCGATCATCCCCATGGGTGTTCAGGTGAAAAGCACGGCGGAACGCCAGGCGCTCGAAGCGATCCGGGTCTATCCCGGCGCGGACGCTCGCTTCACCCTGTATGATGACGATGGCAAGACCAACGCCTATCGCAAGGGCGGCATAAAGGCGGACCTGGTCTGGAACGACCAGAGCCGGTCACTCAGCAGCAAGACGACACTACCCAGCGGCCAGGCGATCAAGGGCCTGGTCCAGATCATGGGTCAATAAGGAGCTATTGGCATGACTGGCATCAACCGTCGCGACCTGGGCCTGGGGTTGGGCGCGGCCGCGCTCGGGGCATCGCTCACCGGATCTGTCAGTGCGGGCGCGCAAACGGGCGCAGCCGCGACGACCGGCCGTGTCGATCCGCTCGCTTTCCCGGACAATTTCCTGTGGGGGGCCGCGACCGCGGCTTATCAGATCGAAGGGGCGGTCAAGGAAGATGGGCGCGGGCTCACCAACTGGGATATTTTTTCGCATACGCCTGGAAAGGTTGCCAATGGGGATACCGGCGACGTCGCGTGCGACAGCTATCATCGCTATCAGGAGGATATCGCCCTTCTGAAGGCATTGGGCGTCAAGGCCTATCGCTTCTCCATCGCTTGGTCGCGCATCTTCCCCGATGGCAGGGGGCAACCCAATCCCAAGGGCGTGGCTTATTATGACCGCCTGGTAGACGGTTTGCTGGCCGCCGGCATCACGCCGCATGTTACCCTGTTCCACTGGGACTTGCCCCATGCGTTGCCCGGCGGTTGGCAGAACCGGGATACCGCCTATGCCTTTGCCGACTATGCCAGCTATATGACGGCGCGTCTCAGCGATCGCGTCAAGCATATCATGACGGTCAATGAACTGCGCTGTTTTACCGATCTGAGCTACATGACCGGCGGCAAGGCGCCTGGCCTCAAGCTGCCGATGAAGGAGGTCAACCAGGTGCGCCATCATGGCGTTCTGGCCCACGGGCTGGGCGTGCAGGCGATCCGCGCAGCCGCCAAGTCGGGCACACAGGTCGGCATAGCCGACAATCCCAACATTTATGTCCCCGCCATCGAGACGACCGACCATATCGAGGCGGTCAAGCGGGCGGTGCGCGAAGAAAATGCCATGTTCCTGACCGCAATCATGGAAGGGGCCTATCGCGACACCTATCTTGCAGCACAGGGCAAGGACGCGCCTGTGGTCAAGGCCGGCGATATGCGGGCAATCGGCAGTCCGCTCGATTTCCTGTCGATCAACGTCTACACCGGCAACACCGTCCGCGCCGACACCGCAAAGCCAGGCGGCTATGACATATTGCCCCGACTGCCGCAGTCGCCGCGCATGGCGTCCCCCTGGCTCTATGTCAGCCCGGAGGTCATTTACTGGGGCATTCGCGCCATTCATGAGATGTGGAAGCCCAAGGCCATGTATATCTCGGAAAATGGCTGCTCGACCGACGATCAGCTATCAGCGGACGGACGCGTCTATGATGCCGACCGGGTCATGTATCTGCGCAACTATATCACGCATCTTCAGCGTGCGGCGCGCGAAGGCTTGCCGATCAAGGGTTATTTCGTCTGGAGCCTCATGGACAATTTCGAATGGGAGGATGGCTATACCAAGCTGTTCGGCATCCACCACGTCGATTTCAAAACGCAGAAAAGGACGCCTAAACTGTCGGCGGACTGGTATCGGGAACTGGTGCGGACCAACAGGTTGGTTTGATCACGGGGGCCGCGCCGCCTTTCACTTCAGCAGCGCATGCAATGCATCGCTGGCGGGATGGCCGTCTCTTTTCTCCATCCGCGCCAGCGTCGCCGTCGCCATGGCTCGATAGGCTGGCAAAAGGTCAGGACATGCCCGCGTCATGGCGGCAAGATGATCATCGATCGTCTGAATGTCACCGCGAAGAAGCGGTCCAGACAATGCGTCGAACCCTTTTGACAGACTATTGCCCAGCGTCGCGCGGACCAGGGGCGCCAGCAGCGCTGCCGGGTCCTGAATGCCTGCGGCGTTCAGCGCATCCATCGCGCCGGCCAGCAGAGTCACCATGTGGTTGGCAGCGTGCGACAACGCAGCATGATAGAGAGGACGGCAGTCATCCTCCACATATTCGGCCACGCCGCCAAGCCGCGAAACAAGAGTGCGGGCCTCTTCGGACGCGGCGGCATCAGATGCCGTAATCGCAAAGGAAGCACCCTTCATGCGCGTGACCTCTGCCGCAGGATCGCCGGTGAACGTCATCACCGGGTGGATGGCTGCGGTCAACGCGCCCGCGGCCCGCAATGGCTCCAGCACGCAGACGCCGCTGCCGCCGCTCAGATGAATGCAAAAGGGAGCCGGTGGAGGAATGGGCGATGACGATAGGGCCTCCACCACCGCGCCAATGGCGTCATCCGACACGGCCAACAGTAGCAGATCGCAGCGCTGCATCAGTGTAGCAGCGTCATGAATGACGCTGCCGCCCACACTCGCAGCGGCAGTGCGCGCCCGCCCTCCGTTTCGACCCCAAAAGGAGAGCGGATGAAGGCTTTGATCCGCGAGGGCGAGGCCCATGGCGCGCGCGACCCGCCCACTGCCGATAATGCCCACGCGCTGATAGCTGTCTTTGGTCATGGCGCTGCCTTTAGCACGGCGCCCGGCCGGCGCGATGTCAGATGATCGCCAGCACGCTGGTAAAGATGATGCGGACTAGGTCGGCCTGCCCGCCAGCGCCGGTCTTGGCGTATATTTTCTTCGAATAGTTACGCGCGGTTTCCGTGGTGAGGCCAAGGTCCAGCGCCGCCTCGGCAATGCTGCGGCCCTGCGCCATCGCCCAGGCGAGGCGCGCCTCGCTCGGCAAAAGATCAAAAAGGTCGATGAGTTGCTCACACCGGTCGTCGCGCGACCAGCGATCACCGCTCAGATACAGCATCGCCACCGCTGGCGACGCGCCGGAGGATTGGCGATCGGGGACAGCGGTCACGAAGATGTCCATCCACGGGTCCTGGCTCAGGCGAAAGGCGCGGGGGCGGATATGGGGGTCTTGGGCAAAGGCCTTTGCCAAGGCGCTTACGTCGCGTTCAATCGCCGGTGATGCAAAGGTCAGCCTGTCATAGCGACCATGGCGCACGAGCGCGGTCCGTCGGAAAATTTCCTGCACATTGGCCGACTGGTCGATGATACGACAGCGCGCGTCGATGGTGAGCCAGCCGAAATTAAGCCGCCCGATCATGTCCGACGAGATCGATGCCCGCCGTCGCTCCCGCTCCAACGCCGCCAAATTGTTGAGCGCGATCTTCAGATGCGGTCCCAACCGGCTGAGCAAGGATGCGCTTGCCGCGCCCATGTCTTGGGGTCCAGCGATCGTCAGCCAGGCGTGGCTGTCATTCACATCGCTAACGCGCAGCGTCCGCAAATGGTGGATGCCAAGCCCATCCAACATGGGGGCCGTTCGTGTATTGAATGTGCCAGGGACTAGTTCTTCAAACGTGTAAACACGTCCTTCTCTCAGGTGAGGGGCTGCATCATCATCAATTGTCAGATAGTCTTGCCATGCTATCGGCAGCTTTTCTCCCGCTTGGAACTGCACCACGGGGCCCTCGCGAGGGCGTATAATCAGACTGGCGGTGACAACGGCCGTGACGCCTTGCAACAGGCTCAGGAAACGGTTCCAGAGCGGCTGATCGGATAGGCCGTCATGCAGCGCGGCCAGCAGGTCCGCCTCGCCAGTATTCATCATGCGCATGGGCTTTTCCTGCCACACTCCCATATGGGAGGTCAAACATGCGTGGCGGGCTGCCACAAAGGGGCGTCCTTGCCGTGGAGACACCATGCTCGATAAAAAGACCCTGACCCATCTGGAACGCCTCGAAGCAGAGAGCATCCATATCCTGCGCGAAGTCGTGTCGGAGGCGGAAAAGCCGGTGATGCTCTATTCCGTCGGCAAAGACAGCGCGGTGATGCTGCATCTGGCGCGCAAGGCCTTCTACCCCTCGCCGCCGCCCTTCCCGCTGCTGCATGTCGATACCACCTGGAAATTCCGCGCCATGTACGAATTGCGCGACCGGATGGCGCGCGAAAGCGGGATGGAATTGCTGGTCTACCAGAACCCGGAGGCCAAGGACCGAGGCATCAACCCCTTTGACCATGGACCGCTGCATACCGATATGTGGAAGACTGAAGGGTTGAAACAGGCGCTCAACCTCTATGGCTTCGACGCGGCCTTCGGCGGCGCGCGGCGTGACGAGGAAAAGAGCCGCGCCAAGGAACGCATTTTTTCGTTCCGTACCGCCAGCCATGGATGGGACCCCAAGAATCAGCGTCCGGAATTGTGGAACCTCTACAATGCGCGCAAGAATAAGGGCGAAAGCATCCGCGTCTTCCCGATCAGCAACTGGACCGAACTCGACATCTGGCAATATATCCATTTGAACGATGTGCCGATCGTGCCGCTCTATTTCGCAGACAAGCGCCCGACGGTGGAGCGTGACGGCATGTTGCTGATGGTCGACGACGACCGTTTTCCGCTGCAACCTGGGGAAGAGCCGGTCATGCGCTCCATCCGGTTCCGGACGCTCGGCTGCTATCCGCTGACCGGGGCGGTGGAAAGCGAGGCGCGCACCTTGCCCGAGGTGATTCAGGAAACGCTGCTGACCACCACATCGGAACGCCAGGGGCGCGCCATCGACAAGGATGCCGGGGGTGCCGGCATGGAGAAGAAGAAGCAGGAAGGCTATTTCTGATGCGTCGCGTCACCCGCGGCGCGGGTGACAGCGCGTTTGCTTCGGCGCACGCCACAGCTTCAGCGCCTTAGCGCAGACCTTCCCCAAATATCTTGAATGCCGGCGAACGACGGCACGACGGAACAGAATGACGGGACAGACGACATGACCGACACCGTTGCAGACCCCATTTACAAAACCGACGCGCTGATCGCGCAGGACATCGACCAATATCTCAAGGTCCATGAGCATAAGACGATGCTCCGCTTCATCACCTGCGGGTCCGTGGATGACGGCAAGTCGACCCTGATCGGACGGCTGCTTTATGACAGTAAGATGATCTTCGAGGATCAGCTGGAAGCGCTGCAATCGGATTCGCGCAAGGTCGGCACGCAGGGGCATGAGATCGACTTCGCGCTACTGGTCGATGGTCTGGCCGCGGAACGCGAACAGGGCATCACGATAGACGTCGCCTATCGCTTCTTTGCAACGGAAAAGCGCAAGTTCATCGTCGCCGACACCCCTGGGCACGAACAATATACCCGCAACATGGTGACTGGCGCATCGACGGCCGACCTGGCGGTGATCCTGATCGACGCGCGCAAGGGCGTACTGACCCAGACGCGCCGGCACAGCTATCTGGCGCATTTGATCGGCATCCAGAACATCGTTCTGGCGGTCAACAAGATGGATCTAGTCGGTTATGACCAAGCGACGTTCGACGCCATCGTCGAAGACTATACCGCGTTCGCCAAGTCCATCGGCATCACCGCATTCACCGCCATGCCGATTTCCGGGTTCAAGGGCGACAATATCACGACGCTGTCGGCCAATACGCCCTGGTATCAGGGACCAAGCCTGATCGAGCATCTTGAAACGGTCGAGGTCAATAGCGCGACGGACGCGGACAAGCCGTTCCGCATGCCGGTGCAGTGGGTCAATCGCCCCAATCTCGACTTTCGCGGCTTTTCCGGCCTGATCGCAACGGGCAGCGTGCGGCCGGGCGACAGCGTGCGGGTGTTGCCGTCAGGCAAGACCAGCAGCGTCACCCGGATCGTGACGCTGAACGGCGATCTGGATCAGGCAGTGGCCGGACAGTCGGTCACGCTCTGTTTTGCCGACGAAATCGACTGTTCGCGCGGCGATGTGATCGCGTTGGCCGACAGCCCGCCCCAGGCGGCCGATCAGTTTGAAGCGACGATCGTATGGATGGCGGACGAAGAAATGCTGCCCGGCCGGGCTTATTGGCTCAAGATCGGCACGCAGACCGTGACGGCGACGATCCAGCAGCCCAAATATCAGGTCAACGTCAATACGATGGAGCATCTGGCGGCCAAGACGTTGGATTTGAACGCCATCGGCGTCGCCAACCTGTCGACCGACAAGCAAATCGTGTTCGAACCCTATGCCGATAACCGGACGCTGGGCGGATTCATCCTCATCGACAAGATCAGCAATGCGACAGTTGCCGCCGGCATGCTGCATTTCAGCCTGCGCCGCGCGCAGAATGTGCATTGGCAGGCGACCGATGTCAGCCGCGATTTCCATGCGCGCCTGAAGAACCAGCGCCCTGCCGTGCTGTGGTTCACCGGCCTGTCGGGTGCGGGCAAGTCGACCATTGCCAATCTGGTGGAGAAGAAGCTGGCCCGGATGAACCGCCATACCTTCCTGCTGGATGGCGATAATGTCCGTCATGGGCTGAACAAGGATTTGGGCTTTACCGATGCCGACCGGGTGGAAAATATCCGCCGCGTCGGTGAGGTCGCCAAGCTGATGACGGATGCGGGCCTGATCGTTATCACCGCCTTCATCTCGCCCTTCCGGTCGGAACGCGACATGGTGCGGCAGATGATGCAGCCGGGCGAGTTTTTCGAGGTGCATATCGACACGCCGCTGGCCGAGGCCGAGGCGCGCGACGTCAAAGGACTGTACAAGAAAGCGCGCGCGGGCGAGCTGAAGAATTTCACCGGTATCGACAGCCCCTATGAGCCACCGCACGATCCGGAAATGCGGATCGACACCACCGCCATGACTGCCGATGAGGCCGCCGATGCGATCGTTGCTAGGCTGATCCCGTGAGCGAGATCTTTGATCCCAGGACCATGAGCGATGGCGATCTGGCCGCGCATCTGGCGGAGATCGCCGGGCGTATATTGGTGGAGGTTCGATCGTCCGGCCTGTTCAGCCCCAAGGCGCTAGGCAAGGCGGGCGATCAGACCGCCAACCAGTTTCTGTGCCACGCTTTGCGCGAAGTCCGGCCCGATGACGGCCTGCTGTCCGAAGAGGAAAAGGACAATGCCGCGCGGCTGGACAAGAGCCGCGTGTGGATCGTCGATCCGGTCGATGGAACGCGCGAATATGGCGAGGCGCGGTCCGACTGGGCGGTGCATGTCGGCATGGCCGTCGACGGCGCGCCGACACTGGGCGCAGTGGCGCTACCGGGACTAGATGGGGGCACGATCCTGCGATCCGACCAAACGGTCGCTGTGCCCCCTGCCCCCCAAAAGCTGCGCATGGTCGTCAGCCGCACTCGCCCGGCCGCCGAAGCCGTGGCGGTCGCCGATGCGCTGGACGCCGAACTGGTGCCGATGGGAAGCGCCGGCGCGAAGGCCATGGCCGTGATCCTGGGCCAGGCCGACATTTACCTGCATGGCGGCGGGCAATATGAATGGGACAGCATGGCTCCTGCCGCCGTCGCCATCGCCCATGGGCTGCACGCCAGCCGAATCGACGGCAGCCCCCTCCTCTACAACCAGCGCGACGTCTATCTGCCCGATCTGCTCATCTGTCGCAAAGAGCATGCGGATCGGGTTCTGGGCCTAGTCGCGGCACTGTCGAAAGGCTGAGGGCCTCTGCCAAATGGCCCCCAGCCGACGTCACCCGCCGCTGCTGCGGCGGGTGACCAGGCGGGTTGGCAAAACCGTAGGCGGCAACGGCCGATCCTCCACCTGCGCCAATATGGTGTCGACCAGCAGCGCCCCCGCCCCCTTCATATCCTGCATGATGGTGGTCAGCGGCGGGCTGGTAAGGTTTGCGGCTGGAATGTCATCGAAACCGACAATGGCAACGTCCTGCGGGATCGACAGCCCGGCCTCCCCCAGCGCGCGCATCGCCCCGATCGCGATCAGATCGCTCGCCGCGAAAATGGCGTCAAAGGGCGTTCGTCGGGCAATCAGCGTCCGTGCGGCGGCGTAGCCGGCGTCCTCAGCGGTCAGCGCGTCCACTTGCAATTGTGGATCGGGCACGATGCCGCGCGCTTCCGCAGCTGCGCAAAGGCCACGATAGCGATCGGCAAATTCGGGATAATGTTCGTCGGCATGACCAAGAAAGGCAATGTGCCGCCGGCCCAATGCAAATAGATGCTCGCCCGCCAGACGACCGGCGCCGACATTGTCCGACCCGACCGTCGCGCCGATATTATCGTCGCTGACCGAACCCCAGCGCACGAAATGCGTGCCATGGCCGACAAGTTGCTCCAGCCGCTGCTTGTAGAGCGTATAATCCCCATAACCGAGCAGGATAAGGCCATCGGCGCGGTGGCTATCCTGATAGCGGACGTGCCAGTCATCCTCCATTTTCTGGAAAGAGATGAGCAGGTCAAGACCGCGGGCGGCGCATTGGCGGGTGATGGACCCCAGCATAGAAAGGAAGAAGGGGTTGATGTTGGATTCGTCCGGGGTCGGGTCCTCGAAAAACAGCAGTGCGATCGTATTCGAACGCTGCGATCGCAGCGATGACGCGTTCTTGTCGACGGAATAGTTGAGTTCGCGGGCGATCGCCTCGATCCGCTGGCGTGTCGCAAGGCTGACGGAGCGCGAGCCGCGCAGCGCACGGCTGACGGTCGGTTGCGACACGCCCGCAAGATAGGCGATGTCGAAGCTTGTCGGCTTGCTGCTTGGCTGACGTCCCACATTCGCCTCCCGCCCCGACAGAAGGGCGCGGCCCAAGGTTAGAACCGTCATGGACATTAGGCAATTGCGCAGCGTTGCGCGATGGCCACAGTCCCTCGCCTCCCGCCATGACCGTATCTTATGCGTATACGTATGCCATCTGGCGACCCTGCCGAAAGCCGGCGTAAGGAAGCGGCCAGCGCATAGAGGTGGCGGCGCATCGCCACGCTGCATTCGCAACGGGTTTGCACCAGCCGGGACAAGAGCCGCCGGTGACAAGGGGAGAGGATAATGGCTAATCAAACAGAGCGCGCCCAGTGGCTGGGCGCTTCCATGCTGGCGATCATCGTCGCTGCGACGGCCGTTCCGGCCATGGCGCAGGATACAGCCCCGCAGGCCGACAGCGCGCCGCAGGATGACCCCGCCAGCACCATCGTCGTCACCGGTTTCCGCGCCGCGCTCGAGAACGCCGTCAATGTCAAGAAGAATGCGCAGACCATCGTCGAATCCGTGTCGGCCGAAGATATTGGCAAGCTGCCCGACGCGTCGATCGGCGAATCCATCGCCCGCCTGCCCGGCCTTACATCGCAGCGCCTGTTCGGCCGCGCCAATTCGATCGCGATCCGCGGCGCCAGCGCCGACCTGTCCTCCACGACGCTGAACGGACGGCCGCAAACCTCGACCGGCGAACAGCGTAATGTCGAGTTCGATCAATATCCCGCCGAAGTCGTCAGCCGCGTCGACGTCTACAAGACGCCGCAGGCCAATCTGATCCATCAGGGTCTGGTCGGCACCGTCGACATTCGCACCATCCGTCCGCTCGATTATGGCAAGCAGCTGATCGCCGTCGGCGCCCGTGGTGTCTATGCAGACCTGGGCAAGGTCAACGCCGACAGCAACGACATGGGCTATCGCCTGACCGGCACCTATGTCGACCAGTTTGCCGGCGACCGGATCGGCGTCGCCCTTTCGGTCGCCTATAGCGACGAACCCTATCAGTCGAAGGAGTTTGAAGCCTGGGGCTATGCCGACACGCCCGATGGGCAGAAGGTTATTGGCGGCATCAAGCCGTTCGGCGTGTCGACCCAGCTCAAGCGCCTGGGTATTCAGGGCAGCGTGCAGATGCAGGCGACCGATACGCTGATGCTGACCTTCGACGGCTTCTACGGCGATTTCAAGGACAAGCAGATCAAGCGCGGCGTCGAATTCCCGCTCTACTGGTCGAGCGCGTCGCTGGTTCCCGGCAGCACGACGAGCGATGGCAATTTCATTAACAAGGGCACCTTCACCAATGTCGAGGCCGTGGTGAACAATCATGGCTATGAGCGCACGTCGAAGATTTTCTCCGGCGGTTTCAACGCCAAATATACCGGCGATGATGGCTGGTCGGCCAGTTTCGACTTTGGCTATTCGCGCACCGACCGCAGCGAATTGTCGCTGGAGACGAACGCGGGCACGGGCTATGGACCCGGCGTCGGCGCGACCGACACGCTGGACTTCGTCAGCACGAAGACGGGCACGCGCTTTACCAGCAGCCAGCTGGATTATAGCGAACTCAATCTGATGGTATTGACCGACCCGCTGGGCTGGGGCGCGGGCGCGCCGCTGGGCCATCAGGAAGGCTATTATAACGACCGGATCATCGACGATGAGCTGAAAAGCTATCAGATCGAATTCGGCAAGGAGATAGAAAGCAGCTTCCTGTCGAAGATCACGGCGGGGCTGGGCTACACCGATCGCACCAAGTCCAAGACGCCGGAGGAATATTTCCTGAACCTGGCCAATGGCGCGACGTCGCTCGTGCTGCCCGAACAATATCGCATGGACGGCACGGACCTGAGCTTCATCGGCGTTGGGCCGATCCTGTCCTATGATCCCTTCAAGTTGCTGGAGGATGGCGTCTATGTACTGACGACCAACCCCAGCAAGGACGTCCCGGCCAAGGCCTATTCGGTGACGGAGCGGGTTATGTCTGCCTATCTGATGGCCGACATTCGGGCCGATGTGGGATCGGCCGAACTGACCGGCAATGTCGGCGTGCTCGCCCAGAATACCGAACAAAAGTCGCGCGGGTTCCAGAATCTGGCGGCGGCCGATCTGGTGCCGACGACGCGAGGCGCGACCTATTGGGACGTGCTGCCCAGCGCCAACCTGTCGCTGCGCTTCCCCAGCGACTTCGTCATCCGCCTGTCGGGCGCGCGCGAAATCCAGCGCCCTCGCTTTGAAGACATGAAAGTCAGCCTGGACTACGGCTATAACACCAATAGCGGCGTGATAACCGGTACCGGCGGCACGCCCACGCTGCGGCCCTATCGCGCCTGGGCGGCGGACATGAATTTCGAAAAATATTTCGGCACCAAGGGCTATGTGGGCCTTCAGCTATTCTACAAAAAGCTGCAAAGCTACGTCTACCGCGAGACGGTGCCGTTCGACTATACCGGCCTGCCGGTCATCCTGCCGCCGGGCGTCACCGATCTGCAAGGTACGATCACGCGCCCGGTCAATGGGTCGGGCGGCAAGCTCTACGGCTTTGAGGTGGCAGGCACGGTGCCGTTCGAGGTCATTACGCCGGCGTTGGAAGGCTTCGGTCTGACCGGAGGCGCAGGCTACACCAAGACCAGCATCCGGCCGGGCGTCGGGGCGTCGGCCGAAGACCTGCCCGATTATTCGCGCTGGGTCGCCAACGGAACGCTGTTCTTCGAAAAATGGGGCTTCTCGGCCCGTGGATCGGTGCGTTACCGCTCCTCCTTCGTCGGCCAGTTCGTCGGCTTTGGCGGTGAACGGGAATTGCGCCGGGCGCTCAGTGAAACCATCGTCGACGCGCAGATCGGCTATGAATTCCAGAAGGGCAGCGCGCTGGAAGGTCTGTCCTTCTTCCTCCAGGGCCAGAATCTGACCGACGAACCCTTTGTGTCGGTCGATACCGGCGCATCGATCCAGATCCGCAACTATCAAAGCTATGGCGCGCGCTACATGGCGGGCTTCAACTACCGCTTCTGATGTGTAGACTTGGCCCGGCGGTTCGTGCCGCCGGGCCGCTTGGCGCCTTTTTGGAGCAGGGAGATTTCCCGATGGGACGACCGGCCACGGCCCTTCACATGACAGCCGCCGCGATGATCGCGGCCATGGGCTGCGGGGCGGCCAGCGCGGACACGCTTACCGAATTAAGAGCGCGCACGCCCGAGCAGGAAATCGTCTATTTCGTCCTGCCCGACCGGTTCGCCAATGGGGATCAGAGTAATGACAAGGGCGGGCTGCGCGGCGGCCCGCTCCAGACTGGCTATGATCCGACATCCCGCGCTTTCTATCATGGCGGGGACCTTAAAGGCCTGACCGCCCGGCTCGACTATATTCAGGGACTGGGCGCGACCGCCATCTGGCTGGCGCCGATTTTCAAGAACAAGCCCGTTCAGGGCGGACCGGGCGAGGAGAGCGCCGGCTATCACGGCTATTGGGTGACGGACTTCACGCGGGTCGACCCGCATTTTGGCACCGACGCCGATTTCAAGGCGCTGGTCGAGGCGGCGCATGCGCGCGGCATGAAAGTCTATATGGACATCATCGCCAATCATACGGCCGATGTCATCCACTATCGGGAGAGCGCCGGCAGCACGCCGCTATATCGCAGCAAGGCTGACTATCCCTTCTCGCGCAAAGGCGGCGTGACCGGCCCGGCAATCAATAGGGGATTTGCCGGCGATCAGGACGCCAGCGCCGCGAATTGGGCAAAGCTTGAGGACCCGTCCTTTGCCTATACGCCCGTTATTGCCAAGGGTGAGAAGACGGTCAAAGTGCCCGCCTGGCTCAACGACCCGATCTATTATCACAATCGCGGTGACACCGACTGGCGCGGCGAGAGCGCGCAATATGGCGATTTCGTCGGCCTTGATGATCTTGCCACTGAAAATCCCCGCGTCGTTGCCGGCTTCATCGACATTTACAAAGGCTGGATCGACCGGTTCGGGATCGATGGCTATCGCATCGACACGGCCAAGCATGTGAACCCCGAATTCTGGCGCGCTTTCATTCCTGCCATCCGTTCGCATGCCGCCGCCAAGGGCATTCCAAATTTCCACATCTTCGGCGAAGTCGCGACCGGCGATTACGACCCTGCATTGCTGGCGAGCTGGACCCGCAATGCCGCTTTCCCGGCCGTTCTGGATTTCGCGTTCATGCGCGCGGCGGTCGATGCGGCAAGCGGCAAGAGCGGCACCGATCTGCTTGCGCGCCTCAGCGACGACGATGCGCTGTATGAAGGCGGCAAGGCTGCCGCGCTGCAATTGCCGACATTCCTAGGCAATCATGATGCCGGTCGCTTCGCCTTTTTCCTGCGAGAGGCCAAACCGGCCATGTCGCCGCAGGAGGAGCTGGCCCGTATGACGCTGGGCCACGCGATGCTGCTGACGCTGCGCGGCGTGCCGACCATCTATTATGGCGACGAGCAGGGCTTTGCCGGCACCGGCAATGACCAGCAGGCACGGCAGGATATGTTCCCTTCAAAGGTTGCCGAATATAATCAGGACCGGCTGGTCGGAACGAGCGCCACCACGGCGGCCGACAATTTTACGACCGATCATCCACTCTATGTCGAAATTGCGCGCCTTGCCCGTCTGCGGGTGGCGACCCCGGCGCTGTCGCGGGGCGTGACCATGGTGCGCGCCAGTTCGGACAAGCCAGGCCTCTTCGCCGTGTCGCGGTTCGACCCCGATAATGGTCGCGAGGTCCTGGTCGCCTTCAACACCAGCGATGCGCCTGTAGCGACACAGGTTGCCATCGATCCGGAAAGCCGGACTTTCTCCAGCCTGTCGGGCGAATGCCCGGCCACGGCTACTGCGCCGGGCAGCCTGTCGTTGCGCCTGCCTGCCTTTGGCTATGCCGTCTGCGCCGCCCAACCCTGAATTCTTTGGAATATGCCATGACCCCTGATCCGCGTGCGACCGACCTGCCCTGGTGGAAAGGCGCAGTCATCTACCAGATTTATCCGCGCAGTTTTCAGGACAGCAATGGCGACGGTATCGGCGATTTGGCCGGCATCACCCAGCGGCTGGAGCATGTCGCCCGCCTGGGCGTGGACGCTATCTGGATTTCGCCCTTCTTCACGTCACCCATGCGCGACTTTGGATATGATATTGCCGATTATTGCGGGGTCGACCCGATCTTCGGCACGCTGGCCGATTTCGATGCGCTGGTGGCCCGGGCGCATGAGCTCGGCCTCAAAGTCACGATCGATCAGGTCTATGCGCATACGTCCGACCTGCATGACTGGTTCGTCGAGAGCCGCGCCGGCCAATCGGGCGACAAGGCAGACTGGTATGTCTGGGCGGATCCCAAAACCGACGGCACGCCGCCCAATAACTGGCAGTCCGTCTTTGGCGGGCCGGCATGGACATGGGACGCGCGGCGCGGCCAATATTATATGCACCAGTTCCTTTCCAGCCAGCCGCAGCTCAACGTGCATAATCGCGCGGTGCAGGATGCGCTGCTGGACGCCATGCGATTCTGGCTGGACCGGGGCGTCAACGGTTTCCGTCTCGACGCGCTCAACCATTCGATGCACGATCCGCAATTGCGCGACAATCCGCCGGCGCCCGACGATGGCAAGCCGCGCACCCGGCCATTTGATTTCCAGATCCGGCGCTATAACCAGTCGCATCCCGACGTCGTCGGCTTTGTCGAGCGCATCCGGGCCCTGTGCGACGATTATGGGGCGGTCTTCACCATGGCGGAAGTGGGCGGCGATCTCGCGGAAAAGGAGATGAAGGCCTACACCGCCGGGGACAAGCGCCTGAACAGCGCCTATGGCTTCAACTTCCTCTATGCCGCCAGGTTGACGCCCGCTTTGGTCAAGGACACGATCGAGCGCTGGCCTGATGAGCCCGGCACCGGCTGGCCAAGTTGGGCTTTTGAAAATCATGATGCGCCCCGCGCCCTGTCGCGCTGGTGCGCGCCGGAGGATCGCGCCGCCTTCTCCCGGTTGAAGATGGCGCTGCTGATCGCGTTGCGGGGCAATGCCATCCTGTATCAGGGCGAGGAGCTGGGCCTGACCCAGGTCGATATTCCATTCGAGCGGCTACAGGACCCCGAAGCGATCGCCAACTGGCCGCTGACCCTGTCGCGCGACGGCGCGCGCACGCCGATCCCCTGGAGCGCAAGTGCGGCACAAGCGGGCTTTTCCAACGGTGTACCCTGGCTCCCCCATGGCGACGATCATCTGGCGCTGGCCGTCGATGCGCAGGACGCCGATCCAGCGTCGCTGATGAACCTCACCCGCCATTTGCTGGCGTTGCGCAGGGCCAATCCGGCGCTGCATCATGGTGCGCTCGACATCCTGATCGCCGATGATCGCACGTTGGCGTTTCGCCGGACAGCGGATGGACAGTCCACCCTGTGTCTGTTCAACCTGTCAAATCAGCCGGTGCCGTGGCCAGATCAGATCGCCGCTTCCAATCATCTACTGTGCACCATCAACGACGCCGCGCCCGGCATCCTGCCTGCTTATGGTGCCTTGCTGATCGAGGAATGAAAATGAGCCCCATGTTGACCATGACTTTGCGCGCCTGCGCGCTCGCCCTGCCAATGGCCGTGGCATTTCCGGTATCGGCGCAGGACAGCCGGCCTTCAGTGACTGCGACATCACCCGATGGCAGCATCGCGCTCACCGTTTCGACCGACAATGACAGCAGGCCCGTCTGGTCGCTTTCGCGTAAGGGCAAGCTGCTGATCGCGCCGTCGAAACTGGGTTTCATCCTGACCGACGGGCTCAACATGGTGCGCGGCTTTGCCATTGCAGGGTCTGAAAAAGGCAGCGGCAAGGATCGCTGGGAGCAACCCTGGGGCGAGCGTCGGTTCGTCACCGACAATCACAATGAACTGCTGGTCCGCTTCAAGCAGTCCGACGTGCAGGGCGCGCGGCTGATGAATGTGCGCTTCCGCTTGTTCGATGACGGCGTGGGCTTTCGCTATGAATTGCCCAAGCAGCCCGGCCTCAAGACGATGCGCATCGCCGACGAGACGACCGAGTTCGACATTGCGCCGGAAGGCACGGCTTGGTGGATACCCGGCGGCGAATGGAACCGCTACGAACAGGTGTATCAGAAGACCCCGATCGATGCGGTTTCCACTGCGCATACGCCGATCACCATGCGACTGACCGACGGCACGCATCTGAGTTTTCACGAGGCAGCGCTGGTCGATTATGCGGGCTATTGGCTCAAGCGCGCGGACGGCCGCAAATTCCGCACCACGCTTGCCCCGTCATCGCAAGCGGCGCGCGTGACCCGCAACCTGCCCTTCAACACGCCGTGGCGCACCATCCGCATTGCCGACGATGCGGCGGGGCTGGTCGAAAATGACCTGGAGCTCAACCTCAACGAACCCAACAAGCTGGGCGATGTCAGCTGGTTCACCCCGGCCAAATATATCGGCATTTGGTGGGGGATGATAAGGGGCGACTGGTCCTGGGCAGAAGGCCCCAAGCACGGCGCCACCACCGAACGGACCAAGCAATATATCGATTTTGCCGCGAAGAACGGCTTTCGCGGCGTGCTGGTCGAAGGGTGGGACAAGGGCTGGAATGGCGACTGGTTCGGCCATGGCGATGATTTCAGCTATACGCAGGCGACGCCCGATTTCGACCTCCCTGCCCTCGCCGTCTATGCCAGGCAGAAAGGCGTCCGGTTGATCGGGCATCATGAAACCGGCGGCAACATCGCCAATTATGAGGCGCAGCTGGATGAGGCGATGGCGCTATATGGACGGTTGGGCGTCGATGTCGTCAAGACCGGCTATGTGGCCGACGCAGGCGGTATCATTGCGCCGGGTGATGCGCCGGGTGAAACGCGCATGGAATGGCATGACGGCCAGCGTATGGCCCAGCATCACCTGAAAGTCGTCGAAACCGCCGCGCGCAATCATGTCGCGGTCAATGCGCATGAACCCATCAAGGATACGGGCCTGCGTCGCACCTATCCCAATTGGGTCGGACGCGAAGGTGCGCGCGGTATGGAATATAATGCCTGGGGCGCTTTCGCCAACGGGCCGGATCATGAACCGACCCTCGTCTATACCCGGATGCTGTCGGGGCCGATGGACTTCACGCCGGGCGTTTTGAGCCTGGAGGGCGCGCAAAAGGCGCCGCTCGCCTCCACTTTGGCCAAGCAATTGGGCCTGTATCTCGCCCTGTATTCGCCGATCCAGATGGCGGCCGATTTCATCGAGACATTGGCGAAATATCCCAAGGAACTGGCTTTCATCCGCCAGGTGCCGGCGGACTGGTCGGAAAGCCATCTGGTCGCAGGTGAAGTCGGCGATTATGCGATCTTCGCGCGCAAGGACCGCAATAGTGACGACTGGTATGTCGGCGGCGTCAACGACGCGACCGCGCGAACCGTGGCTCTGACCTTCGATCAACTCGAACCCGGCAGAGCCTATACCGCAACCATTTACAAGGACGGAGACGGCGCGACCTATCTGACGGATGCGCGCCATCGCATCGCCTATGAAACGAGGACCATCCGCAAGGGCGACCGCTATGACCTGTGGCTGGCTCCCGGCGGCGGCGCAGCGATCCGCCTGACCCCGCAAAGATAATCGGCTTCCGGCCTTGAAGGCTGGTTCCCCCGCCGCCGGGCTGGACTGCACGCTGGCCCGGCGGCGCCCTTTACCCCCCATTTTGCAGGCACCGCTATCGGCAAGAAAATGACGCCTGCGCCAGTAAAAAGGAATAATTTGTTTCAATATGATGGCCCAGCCGGTAGAGGAGCCGCCTCTCCCCGCTAAAGGACCCTGAGTCATGCCTGCCTATCGTTCCCGCACCACCACCCATGGCCGCAATATGGCGGGCGCGCGTGGCCTCTGGCGCGCGACGGGCATGAAGGACGAGGATTTCGGCAAGCCGATCATCGCCATTGCCAATAGTTTTACCCAGTTCGTGCCGGGCCATGTGCATCTGAAAGACCTGGGCCAATTGGTCGCGCGCGAGATCGAGGCCGCTGGCGGCGTCGCCAAGGAGTTCAACACGATCGCGGTGGATGACGGCATCGCGATGGGTCATGGCGGCATGCTCTATTCGCTGCCAAGCCGCGACCTGATCGCCGACAGCGTCGAATATATGGTCAATGCCCACTGTGCCGACGCGATCGTGTGCATTTCCAATTGCGACAAGATCACGCCGGGCATGCTGATGGCGGCGATGCGACTCAACATCCCCGTCGTCTTCGTGTCGGGCGGGCCAATGGAAGCCGGCAAGACGGTCGTGCGCGGCAAGAAGGTTGCGCTGGATCTGGTCGATGCCATGGTCGTCGCGGCCGATGAAAGCTACACGGACGAGGAAGTGCAGACCATCGAGCGCTCCGCCTGCCCCACATGCGGCAGCTGTTCGGGCATGTTCACCGCCAATTCGATGAACTGCCTGACCGAAGCCCTGGGCCTGTCATTGCCCGGCAACGGATCGACGCTGGCCACGCACGCCGACCGCGAGCGTCTGTTCCGCGAAGCCGGGCATCTGATCGTCGACATCACGCGGCGCTATTATGAGCAGGACGACGACAGCGTCCTCCCCCGCTCGATCGCCAGCTATGCCGCGTTCGAAAATGCCATGAGCCTGGACATCGCGATGGGCGGATCGTCCAATACGGTGCTGCATCTGCTGGCGGCCGCTTATGAAGGCGGCGTGGACTTCACCATGGCGGATATTGATCGCCTGTCCCGCCGCGTGCCATGCCTGTGCAAGGTCGCGCCCGCCAAGAATGACGTGCATATGGAAGATGTCCATCGCGCTGGCGGGATCATGGCGATTTTGGGTGAATTGGAGCGCGCCGGGCTGATCGACGCATCGCTTCCCACGGTGCACAGCCGCACGATGGCGGACGCGCTCGCCCGTTGGGACATTGGCCGCACCAATAGCGAAGAGGTGCGCAACTTCTATCGCGCCGCGCCCGGCGGCGTGCCGACGCAGGTGGCGTTCAGCCAGTCGGCACGGTGGGAAGAGTTGGACACCGACCGCGAACAGGGCGTGATCCGCTCAGCCGAGCATGCCTTTTCTAAGGATGGCGGCCTTGCCGTCCTGTTCGGAAACCTCGCGCCCGAAGGCTGCATCGTCAAGACCGCCGGCGTGGACGAAAGCATCCTCGTCTTCCACGGCACGGCGCGGGTTTATGAAAGCCAGGACGCGGCGGTCGCGGGTATATTGGGCAATGAAGTCAAGGAAGGCGACGTCGTCGTCATCCGCTATGAAGGCCCAAAGGGCGGCCCCGGCATGCAGGAAATGCTGTATCCCACCAGCTATCTAAAGTCGAAAGGCCTGGGCAAGGCCTGCGCGCTCATCACCGACGGGCGTTTTTCGGGTGGCACGTCGGGACTGTCGATCGGCCATGTCTCGCCCGAAGCGGCCGAAGGCGGCCTCATCGCGCTGGTGCAAACGGGTGATCCCATCGTCATCGACATTCCTGCCCGTGTGATCAAGGTCGACCTGGACGACGCGATATTGGCGGAGCGCCGCACCGAAATGGACGCGCGCGGCGCAAAGGCTTGGAAACCCTTTGGCCGAAAAAGGGAGGTGTCGCCAGCGCTGCGCGCCTATGCCGCGATGACCACCAACGCGGCAAAGGGCGCCGTGCGCGACGTCAGCCAGATCGAGCGTTGACCCGTGGCCTTGCGCGGCGTCCATCACATTGCGATCATTGGATCGGATTATGCGCGATCGCGCGCCTTCTATCATGAGGTGCTGGGCTTGCCGATTGTGCGTGAAGTCTATCGGGAGGCGCGTGACAGCTGGAAGTGCGACCTCGACGCCGGGAACGCGCAGATAGAATTATTCTCCTTCCCCTCCCCGCCTGAGCGACCAACCCGGCCGGAGGCGCGTGGGCTACGCCATCTGTCCTTTTCCGTTGCCGATCTGGACGCGGAGATCGCGCGCCTGGCCGACCATGGCGTGAGGTGCGAACCCGTTCGGGTGGACGAATATACAGGGCAGCGTTTCACCTTTTTAAGCGATCCAGACGGATTGCCGCTGGAACTGTACGAAAGCTGATCGCCACCGGCGGACCGTCGCCTGTCAGGCGATGGTAACGATCCGCGCGCTACCCGACCGCCCGAGCGGACGGACGACCACCTTGTCCTCCATGCGATCGAAGCCGATGTCGACCGCACCCGCACCAATCTGCAAACCCCGCACCGTCAATTGCTGAAGAAAGGCTGGCATGATCGGTTCGCGCAGGCAAATCTCCTCTTTCTGCACGTCAAAACCCAGGCCAAGGCAGGATTGGACCAGCGACAAGGGCGTCGCGGCCGACCAGGCCTGCGGGCTGCATGCGACGGGATAGAAGGTCGGCCCTTGCGACCGACGCCGGGGGAAACCGCAAAAGAGCTCGGGCAAGCGCATGAGGTCGACATAGGTGGCGGCGCTGAACAGTCCTTCGAAAATGCGGGCTGCCTCCCGCCGGAAGCCGTAGCGCGAAAAGCCGGCGGCGATCAGGGCATTGTCATGCGGCCAGATCGATCCGTTGTGATAGCTCATCGGATTGTAGCGCGCTTCGGTGGACGCGACCGTGCGCACGCCCCAGCCGGAAAAGGACGCCGGCGCCATCAGGGTCGAAACGACGCTTTCGGCGCGCTCATCAAGTGCAAGGCCGGTATAGAGTACGTGTCCGGCATTGGACGCGCGCACACGGCAAGGCCGCTTCTCGCCGTCCAACGCCAACACATAAGTGTTGAGTTTTGCGTCGAAAAAGGCGGCGTCAAACCGATGGCGAAGGTCATCGGCGCGGGCGCGATAGCCCGTGGCGCGCACCATGTCGCCGGTCGCTTCGAACAGGTCGGCCGCCGCCCGCCACGCGCCAAAGACATAGGCCTGAACCTCGGCAAGCGCGATTGGTCCGCGCGCGATCGCGCCATCGGCATGGAAGACGGAATCATGGCTGTCTTTCCAGCCCTGATTTTGCAACCCCTGATCGGTCAGCCGCCCATATTCGATGAAGCCGTCCCCATCCCTGTCACCATGATCGTCGATCCACGACAGCGCCGCTTCGATCTGGGGCATCAGGCTGCGCAGGAAGCCCATGTCGCCCGTGCGCTCCAGATAAGCGCCGGCCAGCATGACGAAGAGCGGGGTGGAATCGATGCTGCCATAATAATGGCGGAACGGCACCTCGCCCAGTTCGGCCATTTCGCCACGCCGCACTTCGTGGAGGATCTTGCCGGGTTCAGCATCCGCCGCGGGGTCGAAACTTGTCGCCTGATGCGCGGCCAGATAACCCAGCACGCCGCGCGCCAGCGCCGGATCGAGCCAGAGCATCTGCAGCGCGGTTATGATGGCGTCGCGGCCGAAAACCGTGCTGAACCAGGGGATGCCGGCATAGGGATAAGGGCCATAGTCCGTGTCCGTCGACAACATGGCAATGTCGGAAACGGAGCGGCCGGCAACTTCGTTGAAGAGGGCATTGGATGAACGCAGGGCTCCGCTGCGCTTCCGCGCCTGTTTGGCGCCCTGCATCGCCTCTCGCAAGGTGGCGAGATATTCGAACGGCAGGCTTTGCGACGACTCGGCCGCATTGCTACAGATGCGCATGAACATGGTGCAGCGCTTGCCCGCCGGAACGGTCATGTCGAACCGCGCGTTCGCCGAAGTCAATTCATCAGGCACGGGTTCGAATTGAATATGCGTGAACCGCTCCACCTCATCCAAGCCGACATAGGATAGCCGTACCTGGGCATCCGCAACGTCCGGCGCGTGCGCTGTGCCTCTTTGCTTGCGGGTCATGCCGCGAATTTCAAATAGGTCGGCAAAGTCCGCCGCAAAGCCCACATCGATCCGGATATCGCGATCCTCCGCATCGAAATTCCGCACCGTCACCCGCTCATAAATGGCGCCCTGCCACAAGAAGCGCGTTCGCCGCAAATGGATGAGGTCATGCTCCACCGTGACGCGCCCGTCCTCATCGAAAAAGTCCGGGTTGGTGAGGTCGCAGGTCAGCATCGTGTTGTCGTCGCGGACGGCCGAACTGAGCAGGATCGGGCGCAGACCATTGATCGTCAGATAGAGATGCGACAGGTGCCTCGTGTCGCGATAATAGAGGCCTTCCGGACTGCCCGGCCCAGCAATAGCGTCGCCGCTGTGATCGAAGACGGCGAAACTTTCACCATGTTTGAGCGTGCGGGGCCGCCTCTCCGCCAGCGAGGCTGTGGCGGGAATGAAGAATTGGGTCTGGCCCTGCGAGAGCATCTGCCCCGGATCAAGGTCTGTCGGGACGGGGTTAGGCTGAACTGACGTCATGCGTGCTCCCTCAGGCAATCAGCAGGTCCGGCCCTTCGCCAACCAGGGAGGTCAGACGTGGCGATGCGCGACCGGTGATGATATCCTCATAGAGGCTGACATAATCCCGCGCCATCCGCGCCGCCGTGAACCGTGCGTCGAAAACGGCGCGTACGCCAGCGCGATCAAGCTGACACGCCGTATGGACGGCAGCGACGGCCTCGGCTTCGCTGTCGACGATGAAGCCGGATACGCCATGATCGATGACTTCGGGGACCGATCCGCAGCGGAACGCGATGACCGGCGTGGCGCACGCCATCGCCTCGATCATGACGAGGCCAAATGGTTCGGGCCAGTCGATGGGAAACAGCAAGGCGGCGGCATTGCCCAGAAATTCCGCCTTCTGCTGCTCATTGATCTCGCCGATATATTCGACATTGTCATGCGCTCGCACCAGGGGTTCGATTTCCTGCTCCCAATAAGCGCGATCAACCGCGTCGATCTTCGCCGCCATCTTGAGCGGCATGCCGGCTTCGACCGCGATCCGGATCGCGCGGTCAGGTCGCTTTTCCGGCGAGATGCGTCCGATAAAGGCAAGATAGCCATCCTTCGTCTCGGTCTTTGCGGGCAGGAGGTCGGCGGGCAGGCCATGATAGATGGTGCCACCCCAATTGACCGGCGGCATCGGCAAACGCTGATGATCCGAAATCGACACGAGGCAACTGTCGGGAAAGGCGCGATAGAGCGGCACGAGGTCCGGCAGGTCGAGCCGGCCGTGCAGTGTCGTGACGGCACGATCCAGCATGTCGCGCACCATCGGCATATGCAGCACATCGATATGGAAATGCAGGATATCGAATTCGTCGGCGCGGCGGCGAACTTCATCCAACAAGATCATGTGGTGCGGAATGGCATCCCTGACATGCGGATTGAGGCGAAGCGCCATCTTGGTGATCGGCACAAGCTTTGCCGACGTAACGGAATCGCCGCTGGCGAAAAGGGTGACGTCATGCCCCTGCTGCACCAGTTCCTCGGTCAGGTAGGATACGATGCGTTCCGTCCCGCCATAGAGTTTGGGGGGAACGCTTTCGGCCAGAGGCGCGATTTGGGCAATTTTCATGCGATGATCCTCTTACGACGAAGCGCCGCCCCCCAACGCGCTGACGATGGTGAAAATCCTGCCCGATCGGGAAGTTGCATGGGCGACCAGCAGTTGGTCGCAAAAAGCTTCAAATGTCCGGCAGCGACTGCGCCGCGAAGCCCCAGCCTTTCAGTTGGCCCGCCCGCTCGATCAACTGATCGGCGTCGCCTATGTCGAAAGGGTGCGCGTTCTTGAACTCGTCCAGTTCATCCCAGGCGATCGGCACCGCGACGGGGGCACCGGCGCGCGCGCGGGCGGAAAAGGGCAGCACGGCCGTACTGCCCCGCTGGTTGCGGAGCCAGTCGATGAAGATGCGGTTCTTTCGCTTCGCCTTGCTCATGGTAGCCACAAAAGCATCTGGATCAGCGGTGCTGAGCGCCTGCGCGAAACGGGCGGAAAAATCCTTGTGGGCCTCCCAGTCGTGACCGGGTGTCAGCGGCACGACGACATGTACGCCCTTCCCCCCTGACATCATGGCAAAGGATATCAGCCCGAGATCTTCCAGCGCGCTGCGGATATGGCGAGCGGCATCGCGAACCCGTCCGAAATCCATCCCTTCGTCGGGGTCCAGGTCAAAGATCATGCGATCGGGCTGCTCCACCGCGTTCGCCCGGCTGCCCCAGCCATGAAATTCGATCGTTCCCATCTGCACGCAGGTCAAGAGGCCATCGGCGTCCTCGACATACAGATAATCTTCTGTGCCGCCGCCTTTTTCAGCGATGGGCACATGATGGACCGCCTTTCCGAATGCGCCACTGTCATGTTTCTGGAAAAAACATTTGCGCGCCCGGCCTTGGGGGCAGCGCACAAGACTGATCGGGCGATTGGCGGCAGAGGGCAGCATCAAGGGCGCGATACGGGCATAATAGTCGGCCAATTGTCCCTTTGTCTGACCGCTGTCGGGAAAGATGACGCGATCGGCGCTGCTGATCTTCACGCCGATGGCGGCCTTGGGCGTAGTTGCAGGCTTTTCCGGCGTGACATCCTTAGCTTTCTTATCCGTCCGCAGCCCCAGGAAGCTGGCATGGCGAACGCGCCCTTCACCGGTGAATTCGGCAAAGGCGATTTCCGCGACGAGCCTGGGCTTGATCCAGCGTGCGCCGCGCGCATCGCCCTTGGGCACGTCCAACGGCGGCTTTTCAACGGCAAGCGGCGTCATTTCTTCGGCCAGATCGTACATCATATCGGCGTTGAAACCCGTGCCGACCTTGCCCTTGTAGACGAGGGCGCGTCCCTCCTTCTGGGCCAGCAGCAGGGATCGGAAGGGCCGACCCTTGGCGTCGCTTTCGATCCAGCCGACTATGACGAATTCCTGCCGCCGCGTGCATTTGACCTTGACCCAGCTGCGCGTGCGCCCGGATCGGTAGGGCGCATCGACCCGCTTGGCGATAATGCCTTCCTGATGCGCATCGCACATGGAGCGGTAGAGTTTTTCGCCAGCGCCTATGACATGGTCAGCGACATGGACAGGTGGCGCAGCATCGTGCAGCAGCGCCTCCAGCCGCTCCTTCCGCTCGATCGTCGACAGGGGCCGCAGGTCCATGCCGTCGAGCGAGAGAAGGTCGAAGGCGAAGAGGTTGAGCGGCGCATCCTCCTGCTCCGCGCCATGACCGCGCTTGAGCACGGCTTGTAGCGCGGAAAAGCTGGGGTTGCCGTCCGCGCCAAAGGCGACAATTTCGCCGTCGATAAGGGCTGGCGGCAGTTCAAGCGCAGCCAGATTGCGCACCAGGGCGGGAAATTTCTCGGTCCAATCAAGGCCGTTGCGGGTGAAGACCCGTACCTTCTCCCCCGCGACAGAGATTAATGCCCGATAGCCGTCAAATTTGATTTCATGAAGCCAGTCATTGCCGGTCGGCACATCGTCGACCAGCGTGGCCAATTGCGGGGCGACAAAGGCCGGGGGTCGCGGGGCCCTTCGCTTCGTCTTGCGTTTGACGTCGGCGTTGTGATCCCGCGCCGATTGCATCGACTTGGCAAAGTCGTCCTTCTTGGCGCCGGCGAGCGAGTGGCTCGCCTGTTTGTCCGCCGCGATTTCGGCCATTGATCGGCCGGTGAGGACACTTGTCAGCGCCTTTTCCACCAAGGCTTCGGACGGACCGGCGGCATCATCCTCGACCTTGCGGAGCAGCCAGTTTTCGCGCTTTTCGCCGGGGCGCCCTTTCATCCGAACGAGCAGCCATTCCCCCTTCATCCGCTCTCCATGAAGGATGACATGCAAATGCCCCTTGTCGAGGTCCTTGGCGCTTTTGCCCGGCACCGGTTCCCAGCGTCCCCGGTCCCAGAGCATCACCGTGCCGCCCCCATATTCTCCCTTGGGGATAACGCCTTCGAAATCCCCATAGTCGAGCGGATGGTCCTCGGTGCGCACGGCAAGCCGCTTATCGGCAGGGTCCAGGCTCGGCCCCTTGGTAACGGCCCAGCTTTTGAGGACGCCGTCTATTTCGAGACGGAAGTCCCAGTGGAGACGTGTGGCGGCATGTTTCTGAACGACGAAGCTATTGCCGGACCTTTTGGCGACCGCGCCTTTGGGTTCGCGCGTGCGCCTGAAATCGCGCTTGGCATTATAGGTTGCGAGCGGGTCCTTGGCACGCGTCACCGGTCATCCCCCCGACGAACCTTTTTGAGCCAATGATCCTCGGCAACGCCGAGCAATGTCAGCATCACCACCGCCACGATCGCTGCGCTGATGACGAGCGGCCATTGCCCCGCGCCGCAGGCAATGCCGATCATCGCGGCTAGCCAGATATGGGCTGCTGTCGTCAGGTTCTTGACTTCGCCGCGATTGAACACGATCAGCCCCGCCGCGATGATCCCGGTAAAGGCTGCGGACGCCTCAAAGATGCGCAGCGGATCGATATTGCCGTCGAGGCCGAGTTGATTATGGAGTGCGATCGCACTGATCGTCATCAGCGCACAGGTGAAACATAATATGCCGTGGGTGCGCAGACCGGCGGCGTGCCCGCGCAATTCCCGATCGAGGCCAAGCAGCAGACCCAAGAAAGCCGCAGCGCCCAGGCGCAACAGGATCGGACCATCGATCATGTGCAAGGGCGTGGCGGCATTCAGTATCATGGGGTCAGGCGCTCTTCTTGCGGGCGGTGGTGGCGCGGCTGCGCGAGGGCTTTGATTTGGCCGTGCTTCGCGATGTCGCTTTCTTGGTCGCGCTTTTCCTGGAAGATTCGCCGCCGTCCCCCACCGATTTTTTGAGCGCGGCCATCAGGTCGATGACATTGCCGCCCCGCGACGGGGCGTCTTCCTCGACATCTTCGATCACGCGCTTGCCCTTGGCCTTCTTTTTCTTTTCGATCAGCTGATGCAGCGCATCGACATAGCGGTCGTGAAATTCCTCCGGCTTGAAGGGTCCGGTCTTCTTTTCGATGATGGTGGTCGCCAGGTCGAGCAGGTCGGCATCCGCCTCCGTGTCGGGAAGGCTGCGGAAATAGGTTTGCGCGCGCGTCACCTCATCGGCGTAGCGAAGCACTTCGAGCACAAGACCACGTCCGCAGGGCTTAAGTGAAACGAGTTGCTCGCGGCCGCGCACCGACAATTGGCCCAAGCCCACTTTCTTGGTGCGGCGCAGGGCATCGCGCAGCACCGCATAGGCCTCCTCCGCCAGGTCATCGGCGGGTAGCACGAAATAGGGCTTTTCATAATAGAGCACGTCGATGGCGTCGGCTTCGACGAACTGGACAAGTTCCAGCGTCTTGCGGCTTTCGATCTTCACCGCTTCAATCTCATCCTGCTGCAACAGGACATAATTGCCCTTGGACAGTTCATAGCCCTTGAGGATTTCATCGGGGTCGACCGGCCCGACGCCGGTCACGACCTTCTCATATTTGATGGGCTTGCCGCTTGGCTCGTGGATCTGGCGGAAGGAGACCGCAGCGCCGGACTTGGTGGCGGGATAGATTTCCACCGGTATGGAAACGAGGGCCAGCCGAATCTGACCCTGCCAATATGCACGTGCTGCCATGCGAAACCTCCGCGGGAACAGCGCGCGGCCTCATTGAAAGTTCCGATAGCAGAACGAACCGGCAGATGGCTTGGCGCGCTGTCCGAAGTTTAGCGAAGAAGGACTAAGTGGGGTTAATCCCCGACGGGCTGCGTTGGCGACGCTCTGGCTGCTGGGACCGATTGCCTCATGCTCAGATAGACGGGATTGCCGTAGAACCACAAATCTTGCCACGGATTTTCGCCGGCGACATCGGGGCTGGGCTCCCCTTCCGTCCTGTTCGTGCCGCGAACGCGAATATAGCCCGGTCGGTCCGGTGCTTTCATATGATGCTCCATTACGAGAAAGGCCCCATCATGGCGCCAGTCCCGGGCGGTGAAGCGGCGCACGACATGCGTGGTCGGATTATGCTCTGCGCTGGGCGCCCCCACCACGCCGGAGATAAGGTCGACATGATCGAGCACCGGAATGTCGCCACCCCCATTGGCGCTTTGGGCAGGGCGAACCCAGATGATGACATGCATATCCTCCCCCGGTCGCACATCCAGCGTCTCGCCCGTCGACGCAGAGCGCCCCGGAGCATCGCTGGCGGCGACGCTGACATTCAGTCGGTCGATAAGGTCGCCGGTGACGGCAAAGACCCGCCCCTGGCGCAAGCCGCCAAGGATGTCCGCCGCGTCCGGTGCCGCAAAAACCCAGGTCTTTGCATATTCGCCCGGCCAGAAATCGGCGCCGCCCTCGCTCCAGTGACCATGGGAATCCGATGTGGCGGTGATCGTCCAGTGCAGCCCCTGCCCCAACAGCCCGTCCCATGCGCCGCCAAGGGTTGCCACCATCTGATCGAAACCGCCCATGGTTGGATATCCCCCATAGAGGCCCCGTGAACCATGTGCGTTATCGAGGCCGGGCTTGGGCCGGGCGGCCTGATGGCCGGGCGCGCCCTCCATGCCGATCGCGATGTCGGGCGCAGTGGCGTGCCAGAGCCGGAATTCGTCCGGCGCATGCAGACCCCATTTGCCCCTGCCTGTCGCGGTGCGAGAGGGATGATTGGCGATCAGCACGGGCTTTTCCGGCAAGCCATTCATGTAGCGCAGCGCGGCGATCATGCGCGGTTTTTGATCGCGCGCCGGATCGGCCGGAAAGGCGTCGCGCTCAGCAAAGCGCGATTCCAGGTCGCGCAGCATGTCTCGTTCGGCCGGACCATGAGGTAGGATGAGGCTGGCATGCTCACCGCCCGGAACGTCAAATTCCATGCCATAGAAGAGAATGAGATGGGGTTGAGCCTGGCGCGCCGCCACGACGTCCGGCCAGGCGCGCGCATGATTGAGCGCGGAATGGTTCGGCCCGCCATGGTCGGTCGCCACCATCCAGTCCAGCCCGAAGTGCCGGGCCTTCTGCGCATTGAGAAGGATGCTGTGCCGGGAATCACCACCGATGATGGGGTCAGGCGCATGATCGGGGCGGTCGGGATCGATCCGATAGCGCGCGCTGTACACGCTATGGACATGATGGTCGCCGGCCAGCCAGCGACGTTCGGCCACCGGCTGGGCGGACGCTGTCGAGAGGGACGTCAGCCCCAAGGCAAGCGCATAGGCGAGCAGCGATCGCAGCATCATCTGTTAAAATCTCCTTCGCCTTCACGCGGCCCCGGCGATTTGATGCCGGGGCCGCATGGGCAAGTCGCGTCAGAATTTCGCCCGCACACCCACATTCAGGGTGCGGCCGAACGTGTGGATTTCGCTGACCTCGGCTGCCGTTCCGGCATAGGACACCTGCCGCTCGTCAAGGATGTTCACCGCCTGGAGGAACAGTTCGACATTGGGCCGCAACTGGTAGCTTGCGCCCAGATCGACGATGCCAAAGCCCTTTTGATAATAGGCCACGACGTCTTCCGCTGTCGGCAGCGATGTCACATTCGCGCCCGAGTCCGTCATGTAGCTGCTGCGATAGGTGTAGCTGACATTGAACTCGAACGGCCCGGATTCAAAGAAGGGGGTGATCGAATAGCTGACGTCGGACACCCCCTGGATACCGGCCGACTGGGTTCCCACAGTCGATGTATCGAGTTCCAGCTTCGTGGTGGCGAAGGTCGCGGTTGCGGTCACGCCAAGGCCGAAGGGCAATTTGTTGGTATAGCCAAATTCGATGCCGGTGATTGTCGCATCGCCCACATTGGTGGGCGTCGCCACCAATATGTCGACCGGCAGCGTCGATCCGTCGTTGACCGCAAAGGCCAAGGTGCGCGTTTCGAAGTCCGATGCGATATAATCGCTGATGTCCTTGTGGAAGGCCGCAGCGGTGAAGGCCCCGAACCTGTCGAAATACCATTCGAACGACATGTCGAAGTTCCACGACGTATAGGGTCGCAGATTGGGATTGCCGGCAGCGGCGGTGAGATTGAGGTCCGGGTCATCCAGCGCGGCTGCGCCCAGATTATAGATGTTCGTGACCGTCACGCTATTGGTGTTGATCGAATTGCGCAGTTCCGAAAGCGACGGCCGGGTCATGGTGCGCGCGACGCCAAGGCGCAGTTGCACATTGTCGGTGAACTTAAACGTCGCGTTCGCGCTGGGCAGGAATTCGGCATAGCTGGCGCGGGCGGTGACAGGCGTGACTTCGGTGGTCACGCCGCCTTCACCATCGGGGACCGGCGAAATCGTCGTGCCGCGCACCTGCGTTTTGGTGCGAACATAGCGCAGGCCGATATTCCCGGTGACCGGCACGTCACCCACGACGGATTCAAAATCAAGACGTCCATAGCCCGCCGAAATATCCTCATCGATACGATAGGAATTCTGGAGATCAGCGGCGGTCGGTTCCAGATCATAGGCATCGGGGCTGACGCCGTCATATTCGCTGCCCAGCGTGTAGGCCGTGTTGAACAACGACCAGTCGACATTGCTCCAGGGCTGGCGATTGACGATCGACTGGTCAAAGGCGTTGGACGGAACGGGATATTGCAGAAAAGCGTCGGTCCGATCAAAACCATCGCGCAAGACAGTGCCACTGCGATCGCGGCGCTGATAGTCGCGGTACCGATCCGACAGCTGGCCGCCAAAATGCAATTTGGTGAAGCGAAATCCACCAAGACCAAAATCCAGGTCGCGCTTGACGTTGAGGACGAAACTCTTGTCCTCATCCACAGAATTGATCGGCCGCACCGCGAAGCTTTCGAACGGCATTGCAGAGGGATCGGTCAGATCAAGGTCGGAATAGAGCGAGGTGATCCGCTTGTCGCCAACGACATCATTGCTGATGTCGAACGTCAGGTTGCCGCCCGCGCCGTTGGCGGTGCGATATTGAACGCGCTGGATCGGGGTATCGAGATCGCTGCGGGCCTTGGCATAGCTGACGCGCGGCTCGACCTGCCAGCCGCCCAGGTCGAGCTTCAGCTTGGCATTGAGTTGCAGATTTTCGTGCGATTGATCCATATATTCGCTGTAGTTGCGAATACGCGCGCCATTGATCGTACCCGCAACGAGCCGGCCATCCTCGACCACGGCGCTCGACACATCAAGGTTGGCGATCTGGCTGCCGATATAATAGCTCAGGCGCCGTTCGGTCACTTGATTGTTGAACTTGGAATATAGGCCGTCAATGTCGACTTCGACATTGGACGCGGGTCGCCATTGCATGCCCAGAACCGCGCTGATGCGCTCGCGATCCTCGGTTTCCAGATAGGGCTGAATATCACCGGGCGCGCGCAATGTGCCCAGCCCTTCGATATCGACGTCCTGCCAGCCAAAACGCAGCCGGTCGAACTGGACCTTGCGTTTGGAATAGGAGACGCCGGCCAGCACGCCGAACGTCTTGTCCGCATTGTGCCAGCCGGCCGACAGCGTGCCATTGGGGTTCAGCGTGTCGGTCCGCTCCTCATAGCCGCCATAGGCATTGGCCGCGACGAAGGAGTCGCGATCGAGCGGGTTGATGAGGCGGATATCAACGGTCGATCCGATGCCGCTTTCCACCAGGTCGGCGGTGGGCGACTTGATGACGACGATGCTGTCGATCAGGGTGGCGGGCAGCACCTGAAGCCGGAACTGGCGACCGGACTGGCCGGAATTGCGGATATTTTCATTATAGGCGAGCGGCATGCCGTCGAAGGTCACGGCTTGGAAGTTGGGGCCAAGCCCCCGCACACTGATGAACTGTCCTTCGCCCGCTTCGCGCACGATGGTGACGCCCGGCACGCGTTGCAGCGCCTCGGCAACGTTGAAGGCCGGCAGCTTGCCAATGTCGGCAGCGACGATTGCATCCGCGATCGAATCCGCGTTGCGCTTCACGTCCAGTGAGCGGCCGACACCGTCGGAAAAGCGTGCGGTGACGACGATATCGCTGCCCTCTGCCGTTATATCAGTCGCGCTTGCCGGCGTTTGAGCGGCCGCCGCCGACTGAGGGCGCACGATCAGCGCCCCCGCGCGATCCTGCACGATCGTCAGTCCGGTGCCGGCGGTGAGCCGGCGCAATGCGGTTTGCGCATCATAGACGCCCGACAGGGCCGGCGCGGTGAGGCCGGCCACGGCCGCGCGGGTGAAGAGGATGTCCTGGCCGCTTTGGCGTGCAAGCTGTTCGAGCGCACGATCCATCGGCTGCGCCGCGATGCTGACCTGCACGCGCCGATCCGCCTGCTGGGCCTGGCCGGCGGCCGGGATGGCGATGGCGCAAAGGGTCAGGGCCAGCGCCGCCGATCGGCGGAGCTGCCGTTTGGAGTTGATCATGCAATATGTCCCCGTTCGGACGCTCCCCGCGAGCGCCTCTCCTCCCTCGTCGCCTGAGGTCGGAGATTCCCCACCTGATCGGGAAATTTTTTTATCGAGCAGCCGAAATTCGGATCGCGTCCTTTTCGGATGACACGTCAACCGGCAGCAAAAGGGCAAGGGAGCGCGCAAAGGCATCCGGATCACCGATGCGATAGACGCCGCTCAGGCGCAGGGAGGCCGCCTGCGGATCGGACACCAGCAGAGGTCGGTCGGCGTAGCGGTTCATTTCCGCCGTCGCCTGCGCCAGAGTTTCGTCGCGAAAAGCCAGGCGACCGCTTTGCCAGGCGGTCAGATCCTCAAGCTCCGGCCGATCGAGCCGATCCTCCCGTCCCTGCGCCATGGCGATCCGTTGTCCGGCAGCCAACAGGACCGGACGGACCGGCGCATCCACCCGCGCGCTCCCTTGCAGGGCCGTGAATGCCACCTGATCCTGGTCCCGTCGCACGTCCAGCCTGGCGGCTTGCGCAACGGCGTTACGGGAACCGGCGTCAATCACGAATGGCCGGGGATCACGCGCAATGTCCAGGCTGACCCTGCCGGATTGCAGAGACAGGCGACGCTCGCTGTCTCGAGCGCGAAACCGGACGCGGGTGTCGGTGTCGAGCATGATGCGCGTGCCATCATCCAGGATGAAGCGACGCTGTTCCCCCACGCCTGTCTCAAATACACCGGCGCGCGCCTGTTGCCAGCCAAGGGACAGGCCGCCCGTCAGCATCAGTCCTACGCCGCCGGCCATGACGGCGCGGCGCGACATGCCTCGCGCCACATGCGGGCGGGGCGGGTCGGCGCGCAGACCGCCGACAGCGTCCCAGATGGCGGAGGCTCGGTCAAACGCACGTGCGTGCGTGGCATCGGCGGCCAGCCATGCGCGAAACCCTGCTTCATCCTGCGCCGATCGGGTGTCGGCGTGAAGACGCGCCAGCCAGTTCGCCGCCTGCCGGTCTACCGTGTCCGGCTTGCCGCGCAACATCACGTCACCAATTCTCCATCCACTCGGCCAGATGAGCCATGGCCCGCGCGATATGTTTTTCCACGGCGCTCTGGCTGATCCCCAAGTGCTGGGCGATCTCGCGATATTTACGACCCTCGAGCCGATACATCAAGAAGATCTGGCGTGTGCGGGGGCTAAGCTGTTCGACGCCGGCGCGCACGCGTTCCAGGCGCTGGCGCGCGATCAGCACTTCGTCCTGCAAGGGACTATGGTCGGCTATGAGGGCGAAGGCGTCATCCCCCACCAGTCCCCAACGCTGTTCGCGGCGATAGGCGTCAATACCGCGATTGGCCGCCGTTCGGGCGATGAAGGCGTCAGCATTGTCAGGGCCGGCGTCGCGCGAAGCGCTTGCGACCCAGGCGTCATGCAACAAATCTTCCGCATCGTCACGGCGCGTCATGCGCGCGACCTGAGAGCGTAGCCGGGTCCAGGACAGGCTCGACACACTCTTGCGCATTGCGAGGTTCGACAGGTTCATGCGCGGCCATCTAGAAAGGCGGCCATACATTTTGATGACGGGTCGAAGTCAGCGCGATGACAGGCGCCCGACCGCAAAATGACGATGGTGCGCCATGCCGATCGCGGCAGTCATGGAACATTCATGCTGGGCGGCTATTGTAGTCCCGTCACTCCTTCCCCCCTTTGGAGTGACCCTCCCTGAACCTCGGCTCCGCCGGCACATGCCGGTGGAGCCATTTTCTTATGCGCGGACGGGCAGGATGGTGGCGCGGCATTCCCCAAAGCCGATGGATGCAAACCCTTCGCGATGGGCGCGCGCCTCCAGCAGCACTTCGTCGCCATCTTCCAGAAAGCTGCGACGTTCGCCAGACGGCAGGATGACGGGCGTTTTGCCGCCCTGCGTCATCTCCAGCAAACTGCCAAGTGATCCCTGGTCCGGTCCCGAGATCGTCCCGGTGCCCAGCAGGTCGCCCGGCGTCAGGTTACAGCCATTGGAGGCATGGTGGGTGACGATCTGCGCCGCCGTCCAATACATGGCCTCAGCCCGGCTCTGGCTGAGGCGGAAGGGCGGCATCCCGGCGTCCCGCATTTTCGCGGTGCGGACGGAGACGGCGAGGTCAAGCGCCAGTCCGCCATGACGCTGATCCTGCGCGTCGAGCAGATAGGGCAAAGGCGCGGGGTCACCCTGCGGCCGGGCAGGCTGCGCCTGACGGAAGGGCGCGAGCGCTTCGGGCGTTATCACCCAGGGGGAAATGGTCGAATGGAAATTTTTGGCGAGGAACGGCCCGAGCGGCACATATTCCCACGCCTGGAAATCTCGCGCCGACCAGTCGTTGAGCAGGCAGAAGCCCGCAATATGGTCGGCCGCGTTCTGAACCGGGATGGGATCACCCAGTTCATTGCCCTGCCCGATCCAGATGCCCAGTTCCAGTTCATAGTCCAGCCGCGCGCTCGGACCAAAACGCGGTTCGGCGGCATCGGGGGCCTTGGACTGACCCTTTGGCCGAACCACCGGCACGCCGGACGGCCGCACCGAAGACGCGCGCCCATGATAGCCGATCGGCACATATTTATAGTTGGGCAGCAGCGGATTGTCAGGGCGGAACAGGGTGCCGACATTGGTGGCATGATGAATGCCGACATAGAAATCGGTGTAATCGCCGATGCGAGCGGGCAAATGGAGACTACAATCCGCCTGGGCGTGAAGCGCCGGGGCAAGGGCAGGTTGCGCGTCCCGGTCACAGAGCAGGCGCGAAAGCGCGCGGCGCAGCGCGACCCGGTCCGCAGCCGGCAGGGCCATTATGCGGTTCAGGCTGTCATCGCCGAGCAGGGGCTGAACGGCGTCGGGCAGTCGATCGCCTATCGCGGAAAGGTCAAGAATATGGTCGCCGATCGCAACGCCGGGACGGGCTGCGCCATCGCCCGGAGAAAAAATGCCGAACGGCAGATTCTGCACCGGAAAATCTGGGTGGCCAATAGCGCCATCAACCCAGCATGGCAGGTCGATGGCGTGGGTTTCGTCAATGGGGGTCACATATTGTCTCCTTGGACGGGCAGGCGCGCCTTGGCGAAGCCCGACCAGCAGGCGTCATAATCGCGCTGCGCGAAATCGGCCTCGGCGGCGAAGCGGGTGGGGCGGAAAGGCAGGCGCCCTTCAAACATGAAGGCCATTGTCGCCTCTATCTTGTGCGGAGCGAGCGACGCGGCGATGGCATTTTCGTAACTGGAGCGGTCGGGGCCGTGACTGGCCATCTGGTTATGCAGCGATGCGCCACCCGGCGCGAACCCACCGGCCTTCGCATCATAGGCGCCGGTCACCAGCCCCATGAATTCGCTCATCACATTGCGATGGAACCAGGGCGGGCGGAACGTGTCTTCGGCCACCATCCATCGCGGCGGAAAGATGACAAAGTCGCAATTGGCGACGCCAGGCGTATCGCTGGGGCTGGTCAGCACCGTGAAGATCGAGGGATCGGGATGATCATAACTGACCGTGTTGATGGTGTTGAAGCGACGCAGATCATAGCGGCATGGAGCAAGATTGCCGTGCCAGCCAACCACATCGAACGGGGAATGGGGCAAGCGCGTCGCCCAAAAATGGCCCTGAAATTTCTGGATCAGCTCAAACGGCGCGTCGACATCTTCGAACCAGGCGGCCGGGGTTTCGAAATCGCGGGCGTTGGCAAGGCCGTTGGCGCCGATCGGCCCCAATTCGGGAAGACGGAACAGCGCGCCATAATTTTCGCAGATATAGCCGCGCGCCACTCCGTCCAGAGGCGTGACCTGAAAGCGGACGCCGCGCGGGATGAGCGCGATCTGCTGCGGCGCGACCTCGAACCGGCCAAGTTCGGTGATGATCCGCAAAGCGCCCTGTTGCGGGACAATCAGCATCTCGCCATCGGCATTGAAGAAGGCGCGCGCGTCCATCGAACGGTTGCAGGCATAAAGATGGACGGCGAAGCCGACGACTGCGGCGACATCACCATTGCCGCAATAGGTGATGATACCGTCTATAAAGTCGGTCGGCTCGGCTGGTATCGGCAGCGGATCCCAGCGCAGGCGATTGGGAGAAGGCGGCAGGTCGGAGAAAGGCGCAGAGGCGAAATGTCGGGCGCCAGGATAAGGGCGATAGGCCCCATGCTGAGCCGTGGGCCGCAAACGATAAAGCCAGCTACGGCGGTTGTCCGCGCGCGGCGCGGTGAAGGCGGTGCCGGAAAGCTGCTCGGCATAGAGGCCAAAGGGGGTCTTTTGCGGTGAGTTGCGGCCGAGCGGGACAGCGCCGGACACGGCCTCCGTCACGATATGATTGGCAAAGCCGGGGGTCATCCCGGCCGATATGCCATCTGGATCCGGACTGAGCATCGCCCTCTCCTATAGTTTCATATGCAACCAATATAGGCTTTGCGAGAGGCGTGTCAAATGATAGCCTTGGCCATGACCATCGCCTCTTTGCGGCTTGACGCTTTTCTGCCCTATCGCCTGTCGTTCACGACCAATTTGGTGAGTGACGCGGTCGCCAGCGCCTATGAGGAGGCGTTCGGGCTGCGCATTCCCGAATGGCGCGTGGTCGCGGTGGTGGCCGAACATCCGGATGGCGTGACGCCGCAGGCAATCGGGCTCAAAACGCGGATGGACAAGGTGACGGTGAGCCGTGCCGCAAGCGCCCTGGTCGACCGCGGCCTGTTGCAAAGAACGCCAAACCCAGCCGATCAGCGGTCGCACCTCCTGATGCTGAGCACCGCCGGCACTGCCCTGTACCAGGCGATCGTCCCACAGGCGCTCGCCCTGGAAGAACAGATATTCGGCTCCTTCACCCAGGCGGAACGGGCGCAATTGGTTGCGATGCTGCGCCGCATTGATGCGATCGTGCTGGCGGGAAATATGTCAGCATCAAATCCATAGCACAGGCGCGACCGGCACAGGCCACACCGCGGAATGAGGGGCCGACCCGCCAGGTCTCTCATCGATTTGGACACCTTGCCGTGTCTTCTGCGTTGATGGGCTCCATTGTTTGAAAGGACCCTCATGCCCCATCACAAGGAACGCCCTGCCCGCAAGGCGACGTCCCGTCTGGCCATTTACCTGTTCTTCGCCTTTGTTCTGGCAGCGCTCCTGGCATTTGCGTGGGTCAACATGCACGGGTGAGCCCACCCGCGACGTTATTGCTTCGCACGGGGTGACGCGCCGATAGTCGTTGCGAGTGCATCGATTTTTGACGTCGGTATGCGCCGGGCGATCGTTGGCATGGTCGCCGGCGATTGCCGTGCATCGACCACCATCTTGTCCTGTTGCCAGTTTTTGAGGCGCGCCGCGATATAGGACGGCTTTTGCCCGGCCAGGATTGGTCCTGCCTTGCCTGGCGCATGGCAGTTGGCGCAGGCTGGAATGGGCAAGCCGGCTTGATCCTTTAAGGTGGGCAAATCTCCCAGCCGCACGTCACTTTTCAACCCCGGCAACGCCGCAAAATGATACGCCAGGCGCTGCATTTCCGCGTCGGTCAAACCAGCGACCGCTGTCTGCATGACCGCACTGGACCGCTCTCCGGTTGCATAACGCCGCAAGCTCGCCAGCAGATAAGCGGGTTCCTGCCCGCCCAATATCGGAATGTCGCGCTGCCCCCTCCCCTGCCCGTCAGCGCCATGACAGCTAGTGCAGGCCGCCAAGGTAGCAGGAGCAATGCCGGCCGCCGCATTGTCGCCTGCCGCCTGCGTCAGCGCTCGATATTGCTGCGGCGTCATGTGCGGAAGCAAGCGGACGAAGGCCGCCATGCGTTTTACTTCATCCGGGCGATCGGGCGCGGGCCAAGCGGGCATGCCGGTATATTTGACACCGTGGCGGATGATCCAGAACAACTCACGATCCCGCCATTCTACGGCCGTTTCTGCTAGGTCCGGCGCGGGCGGCGTGGCGCTTTGCATCACCGGCGATGGCCGGACGCCCGGTGCGCCGTGACACACCTGGCAGGCCTGGCGAAAATGCCCCGCCGCGCTCACCATGCCTGTGTTGTCCAGAGGGTCGTCAGGCGCCTGCAACGCCGAGTAGGTCCGCACAGAGTTGCGCATCACCCAGTGCAGGAACCAATCAGTCACGCGCCAATGGCCCGAGGAAGCAGAAACCTGCATCGCGCCCGACCATGCAAAGAGCATGACCGCAACGATGATGCTGGCGAGCGCAAGGATCGCGCGCCGCCAGGTAATGCGGACAGTCATGCCATACTCCGTTGCCGAAGGAGGCTGGCCAGCAACGCCAGCCCGCCGAAGAAATAGCTTGCGGCGCCCAGCATCAGCATGATGACGCCGCCCAGTTGCTGGTCAACCAGCGGATCGAGGCCGGCATGGCTGTGATGCACCATCGGGTAGAGTGGCCGGGGCGCAAGGCCGATCAGCACCCCCAGCAATGTCATGTGCATCGACGTCAGCAGCAGCGCGCCGATGCCCGCCACACGCTGCGGGGCATGGCATACGGACGACCAGAGGAGCAGGCCGGCGGAGAGAAAGCAGAATTGCTCGACGACGAGGACGGGAAAGGATTGCGTCGCCGTGCGCAGGGCAGGCAAATGCCACAGCCACACGACGACCAGTTCAACCAGCATCATCGCCATGGGCGTCACCCTATGGGGCCAGCGCCGCGCGGGATCGGCCACCGTCCCGGTCAGGCCGAAAGCAAGCAGGGGCGCAGCGACAGCGACCGCAATCATATGGCCCGCCATATGGCCGATCATGCCGAGCGGCAGTGCGGCCAGCAGCCACCCCATGGGCAGCATGGCCAATCCCGCGACAAGAGCGACCCGCTTCACAGGCAATTCCGGAGAAAGACGACGGGCAGCGCAGTGAAGATCACACCGACGAAACTGAGGCCCGCCAAGAGCAGCGTCGATTTCGCCAGAAACCGCAGCCGGTCGATATCGGTCGAATCCTGGTGCGGGGCGCTATCGCCGGGGCGGCGCGTCTGCTTCCACGCTATCCATCCGGACAGGGCGATGAGCGTCAGAGCGATGATCGTGCCAGCCACGAACAGGGTCGGGAAGGTCGCGAATGTCCCCACCTTCGCACAGGAAATCGCGGCCCACAGATAGGCCATCAGGAAATGCCCGGCCCAGATGGCGGGCGGAACGATCAGCGTCCAGAGCGTGACCTTCAGCCGCTCATGCCATTTGCCCCGATCCGTCATGCGACCTCCGGGAACAGGCCGATGGTGGCATAGGTGACGACCGCGCTCAGCGCGTAGAAATGCATATAGACGCTGACGTTGCGCAAGTCGGCATCATGATGCGGGTCCATCTTGCCGGCCAGGCTGCGCGCCAGCGCATAGCCCTGCATGATGGCCGCCACGCCGGCATGAGCGCTGGTCCAGATGGCCAGCGTCCAGACAATAGCGGGATAGCTGTGCGCTTGCGGGTCAAGGCCGCTGATCCACGGCCCGGCCAGTCCCGCGCCGACCCCCGCGATACTGAGCATGATGCCAAGCAGGAGCAGGATGCGGGCCGCTGCCACGCGGCCGCGTGCATGGATGTCGCGCGCGCCGATCGTCGCCAGCCAACCGATGACCCCGACCGCCAGCGCGATCATCGGCCATAAAATGCCCGGTCCATCGGCCATAGAGGCCGGCGGAAAATCGGCATGGCGCGTCCAGAAGAAGAAATAGCCGAAGACCAGGCCGGAAAAAGCCGTGGCGTCGGCCATCATCGTGATGAACATGGCCCACCAGCCAGGCGCGGCGGGCCCGGATAGATAGAGCGGCAATTCCAGGCCATGGCCGATAGGCTTGCAAGGCTTTTCGGGAATTTCTGCGGTGCCGGTCCACAACCACCAGAGGGTGCAGGCCAAAGTCGCGATGCCGCAGGCCAGCGCCGCCCAATAGAGATGATAGGTGGTGAGAATAAACACCCCGCCCAGCGCGATGGCCGTCAGCATCGGTTTGACGCTGGGCGTGCCCAGCCGGATGACGGCAAGAGGCCGCGCGTCGAGGACAGTGGTCACGATCGTTTCCCGCCGCCCCTCTTCCGCATCGGGTAGGAAGAACCGCCCTTCGTCCACCTTCCTGACGAAATCGGGCTGGTCCCAGATGGGATAGCGGCTTTCCACCAAAGGTACGGACCGTATGCCCCAATCCTCGTCATCGGGGTGTGCCAGCCATTCAAGCGTGCCCGCGTTCCAGGGATTGCGCGGCGCCTTGGCCCGACGGGGCGACAGCGTGAGATCGACGCAGATGACAGCGACGCCGGCCGCGAACAGATAGGCGCCGGCGGTCGACATGAGATTGAGGCCGCCAAGCCCCAGCTCCGCCGGATAGGTGAAGACGCGGCGCGGCATGCCCATCAGGCCCGACAGATGCATCGGAAAGAAGGTGAGGTTCGCGCCAGCAAACAACATCCAGAAGGCGATGCGTCCCAGCCGGTCGGACAGTTTCTTGCCAGTGATTAGCGGCCAATAATAATAAAGTCCGGCAAAGAGCGGCATCAACGTCCCGCCGATGAGGACGTAATGGAGATGCGCGACGATGAAATAGCTGTCATGCGCCTGCCAGTCGAAGGGCGCGACCGCCACCATCACGCCGGTAAGGCCGCCGATCACGAAGATGGCGAGGCTGCCCGTGGCATAGAGCAGCGGCGTCGACCAGGTGACGCGGCCGGCCCAGAGCGTCGCGATGAACACGAAAATCTGAACGCCCGTGGGGATCGCCACAGCCTCTGATGCGGCGGAGAAGAAGGCCAGGCTGATCTTGGGCAGTCCGGTCGTGAACATGTGGTGCACCCACAGGCCGAACGACAGGAACGCCGTCCCCACCGCCGCCAGCACGATCCACGGATAGCCCAGCAGATGCCGGTTGGCGAAGGTCGGCACCAGCATCGCGAACAGGGCGATCGACGGCAGGAAGATGATGTAGACTTCGGGATGGCCAAAAATCCAGAAAAGATGCTGCCACAACAGCGGATCGCCGCCCCGGTTCGCGTCGAAAAAGGGCCAGTCGAGCAGCCGCTCCATTTCGAACAATATGTCGCCCGCGATCAGGGGCGGGAAAGCGAAAAGGATCATCACCGCGACAACCAGGATATACCAGGCGTATAGTGGCATGAGGTTGAGCCGCATGCCCGGCGGCCGGCATTTGAGCACGCCCACGATCAGTTCGACGGCGGCGGCGACGGACGATACTTCGATGAAGGACAGGCCCAGCATCCAGATGTCCGCGCCAAGGCCTGACAAGTCGGTCCGGGTCGTGAGCGGCGGGTACATGAACCAGCCGCCATCGGGCGCGGCATTGAAGAAGATGGACCCGCTGACGAAAACCCCGCCGATCAGGAAGGACCAATAGCCAAAGGCGGACAGACGGGGAAAGGGCAGGTCGCGCGCGCCGAGCAATTGCGGCAGCAGGATGATCGACACCGCCTCGAACATCGGCACGGCGAAAAGAAACATCATCATCGAGCCGTGCAGGGTGAAAAGCTGATTGAAGCTGTTCGCGCTCACCAGGTCATTGTCCGGGACGGCCAATTGCGTGCGCATGATGAGCGCCAGCACGCCGGCAAACAGCATGAAGCCAAATGCGGTCAGCACATACCAGACGCCGACCCGATTATTGTTGGTATCGGTCCAGCGCAGAAACAGTCCCTGGGGCGGTTTCCACACAGCCCGAAGCCTGTCTTCCTGCGCGGCCCGCAGTGCGGGATCGTCCTGATCGTGCAGGCTCATTTCAACCCCTTGAGATAATCGGCGATCGCCAGCGCATCGGCAGCGCTGATCTGGGGATAGGCCGGCATGCGGGCGCCCGGCTTGGCGACCTGGGGGGAGCGGATGAACGCTGCCACATTGGCGGGCGTTGGCGGCAATATGCCTGCACCCAATGTAGGCCGCTCGCCAAAACGGCTGAGGTCCGGGCCGATGTCGGCATCATGGGGCGTGCCGCGTATCGCGTGGCATCCGCCGCATCCATGCGCATCGAACAGCCTGGCTCCTCGTGAAGCGGTCACGCCTGTGCTTGCGGCTCTGCTTCGGGCCATCCACGCATCGAAATCGGCGCCGTCCATGGCCACGACATCAAAGGCCATCAGCGCGTGGCTGAGACCGCAAAATTCCGCACATATGCCGCGAAAGCGACCCGGCTTTTCCGCCTGCACCACCAGCCGGTTGGTGCGTCCGGGTATCATATCCATCTTGCCGGCCAGCCCGGGAATCCAGAAGCTATGAATGACGTCGCGTGCGGTGAGTTCGAAAATGACTGTTCGTCCGACGGGAATGCGCACTTCATTGGCCGACAACAATGGCGACAGGTCGCCAGCCGGATCATAGGCCACCCGCCACCAAAATTGTTCGCCATCCACCCGAATGGTCAGGTCGCCCGGAGCAGTGGCGCGCGGCCGCATCGCCGGCAGGGCGTAGATGAGCAGAGCCGTCAAAATCAAAGTCGGGCCGATCGCGCCAAGCCACAGGACCATCCGCATGCCGCCATCATGGCTGAGCCGGCCTTCGGGCGCACGCACAGCGCGAACATACAACATTACCATGATCGCGACGATAAGGACGGCGCCGATGGTCAACACCAGCGCCATCTGGCGCACGGCGCGCGCTTCTGCGCCGAAGACATGAAGGGTCGATTGCTCTGCATTGCAGGCGGTCAGGCCGGCCACCAGCAACGCCCAGAGCCACGGATTGCGCATAGCGCGAGATTACCCCTTTCATGCCGCATCGACAGTGCGTTTTGATGGCCGAACACATGAGCAGCCGTCCGGTTCAATTATTTCTGCTTCGTAACAAGCGGCGGCTGCCGAAGACGCCGCGCAACCAAAGCGCGCGCCAGGGATTGCGCTTCTGTCATCCTTCGACCGGGAGTTCCCCCTTGCCCAGTGTTCCGCCGCATCGCCGGCCTTTGCTGCATCCGATCCATGGCCTGCTGCTCGCCTGGCCGGTCGCGATGTTTCCCGCGGCGTTGATAAGCGACATCACCTACCTCCGAACGGCGGAAATCCAGTGGAGTAATTTTTCCGCCTGGCTGATCACCGGGGGATTGCTGGGCGGAGGATTTGCCCTGCTATGGAGCATCGTGGCGCTTTTCCGCCGCAGGGGCAGTGCCCGCTCCCGGATCGGCATCTGCGCCATTTTGCTGGTGCTGATGATGATAGCGGGCCTGGTCAACGCATTTCAGCATAGCCGCGACGGGTGGAGTTCGGTTGGCGCGACGGGCCTCATCCTGTCGATCATCAGCAGTATTTTCGCGATCGTCGCCGGTTGGATCGCTTTTGCAGGCTATCGGGAGGAACGGCCGTGAAGAAACATGCAGTATGGCTCTGCGCCGGCCTGCTCACTCTGACGGCGTGCGGCAAGAGCGATCCCGGCCTTAATCAAACCGGCCCGCAGCCCGATTTGCCAGACCAGCGACAGACGCTGCTGCCGCCGATGAAGATTGCCACGCCTGTGGGATGGGGTAGCGACAAGCCGACCGCGCCCAAGGGCTTCACCGTCACGGCATTGGCCACCGGCCTTGCCATTCCGCGTCAGACGCTCGTTCTGCCCAATGGCGACATATTGGTCGCCGAAGGGTCCGGTGGCGGCGCCCCGGCGCTTCGGCCCAAGGACGTGATCGCCACCTATATCAAGGCGATGGGCAAATCGTCGGTCAAGGGCGGCAACCGCATCACCTTGTTGCGGGATGCGGACAATGACGGTCGCGCCGAATTGCGCACCAGCTTCATCACGGGGCTTAACGCGCCCTATGGCCTGGCCTATGTCGACGGGCAGATCTATGTGGCGGCTCAGGACGCGCTTTTGCGCTTTCCCTATCGCGAGGGCATGACGCGCATCACCTCGCCGGGCGTGGAGGTTCTCCCCCTGCCGTCCTACATCAATCATCACTGGACCAAATCCCTGACCGCCGGACCGGACGGCTCGAAACTCTATGTCGGCATCGGCTCCAACAGCAATGTGGGCGAGCGCGGGATGGGGATCGAGCAGGATCGGGCGGTGATCTGGGAAATCGACCGGCAAAGCGGCATGCATCGCACCTATGCGTCGGGCATCCGAAACCCCACCGCACTGGCCATCGAACCGCGCTCGCAGCGGCTATGGGCCGTCGTCAACGAACGCGACGAACTGGGGCCGCAGCTGGTCCCCGATTATCTGACGGGCGTTCGTCCTGGCGCCTTCTACGGCTGGCCCTACAGCTATTGGGGTCAGAATGTCGACCCGCGCGTCCGACCGCAAAAGTCCGACATGGTCCGCAAGGCGATCCGCCCGGACTATGCGCTTGGGTCCCATGTCGCGGCTTTAGGCGTGAGTTTCACCACCGATGGCGGCTTTGGCGGCGGCTTTTCCGAAGGTGCGTTCGTTGGAGAGCATGGCAGCTGGAACCGGCAGGATCTGGCAGGCTACAAGGTCGTCTGGGTGCCCTTTGCCAATGGCCGCCCGTCCGGTGAGCCGCAGGATTTCCTGACCGGCTTCATCAAGGGCGATCACGCCCGGGGCCGCCCGGTCGGTGTCACCTTCGACCCGGTTCACAAAGCGCTGATCGTGGCGGATGACGTCTCCAACACTGTTTGGAGAGTGGCGCCCGATGGGCGATGACTTCGCCACAAAGTTTGGAAGCCCATTCGCGCTCACATCAAATAGTTATCGCTAACACCGAGGGTTGGTGGATATGGGCATAACGATGTAGAGCGGCAAAAAACGAACCGTTGGTTAGCCGGTAGACCTCTCTCCGGCATATCAAGCCGGCGTCTAGCCATCCTTGCCGACCTTTGTCCCATATACGACCTCAAGCCTATCGACGCGCCGTGATGATAGCGTTAACGTTTGCCGATGCGTCTCTTGATGAAATTCCGCTGGACCATCATTGGCCTGTTTGTCGGTGCCATGATCCTTAATTACATGGCCCGTTCGATCATGGGCGTCGCCGCGCCCGTCATTCTGACCGAGCAGGCTATCACCACGGTCGAATATGGCTGGATCACTGGCGCTTTCCAGTTGGGCGTCATGCTACAGCCGATCGCGGGCTATTTTCTCGACAGCATTGGCCTGCGGATCGGGTTCGCAATTGCAGTTGCGGCCTGGTCAGTCGTGACCATGGCGCACGCCTTTGCGAACGGATGGCTCGGTTTCGCTGCGTTGCGCGGCTTGCTCGGCCTCGCTGAAGGTTCCGCGCAACCGGCCGGACAGAAATTGATTGCGGAATGGTTTCCCGCGCGCGAGCGCGGCCTTGCAGGCGGCATCTACAATATTGGAGCGTCCTTCGGCGCGGTATTTGCGCCCCCCCTGGTGGCGTGGGCGGTCATGACACAAAGCTGGCGACTGGCATTCGTGATCGCCGGCGGCATCGGCATGCTTTGGGCGCTTATCTGGTATCTCTACTATAACATTCCCGCCAAGCATCCGAGATTGAGTGGAGAAGAGCGCGCTTACATTCTGACCGGCCAGGAAGCACGTCTTGCGCAGCGCACTGCGCGACCATCCATATGGGCGCTGGCGCGTCGACGCGATCTTTGGGGGATCGCACTTCCGCGCCTGCTCGCCGATCCAGTATGGGGCATGCTGTCCTTCTGGATGCCACTCTATCTGGCGCGCGAGCGCGGCTTTGATCTGACCCAGATCGCGCTGTTCGCCTGGCTCCCCTTTCTGGCCGCCGATTTGGGTTGCCTATTTGGTCCAGCGGTCGTCACTTTTCTTCAGAGGCGCGGCATCGACCTTATCGATGCACGGCGCTGGGCCTTTACGCTTGGCGCCTTGTTGATGACGGGCATGGCCTTCGTCGGACTCGCCACAAACCCTTATGCGGCTATCGCATTGCTGTGCCTTGGCGGTTTCGCTCATCAGACCTTGTCCGTCACCGTCATCACCATGGCCTCCGACCTCTTTAACCGCAACGAGGTCGCCACGGCAGCCGGAATGGCAGGACTGGCGGGCAATCTGGGGGTCCTCATCTTTTCGCTGCTGCTCGGCCAGATGGTCGATCAGGTGGGGTATGTGCCCTTTTTCATCCTCCTGGGCGTCCTCGACCTCGTCGGGGCCGTGCTTTTATGGACATTGGTGCGCAAGCCAACATGACACATATTTCGAACCCGATCCTGCGGGGGTTCAATCCCGATCCCTCGATCCTGCGTGTGGGTGATGATTTCTACATCGCCACGTCAACTTTCGAATGGTATCCGGGCGTCCAGATCCACCATAGCCGTGACCTTGTACACTGGCGATTGGCCGCGCGGCCGCTCGCCCGAGCATGCCAATTGGATATGCGGGGAAACCCCGATAGTTGCGGGGTATGGGCGCCTGACCTAAGCTATTGCGACGGTCGCTTCTGGCTGATTTATACGGATGTGAAACGCTACGGCACTACGACCGTCAATGGAGCGAAGGGCGTTTCGCTTCGCGATTTCCCGAATTTCGTCGTCACTTGCGAAACAATTGACGGGCAATGGTCCGATGCCGTCCATCTGAACAATAGTGGCTTTGACCCGGCCCTGTTTCATGATGACGATGGCCGCAGCTGGATGCTCAACATGCTGTGGGACCACAGGCCCGGCCGCGGCAGATTTGCCGGCATTCAGGCCCAGCAAATGGATCGCGCGACGATGCGACTGGTGGGCGAGCCCCATCTGATTTTCGAGGGCACCGAACTCGGCTTCACAGAGGGGCCACATCTGTACAAGAAAGACGGCTATTATCACCTTTTGGTCGCTGAAGGCGGCACGGGATGGGATCATGCCGTCGTCATGGCGCGATCCCGCGACCTTTTGGGTCCTTATGCCGTACACCCTGACCAGACGGTTCTGACAGCGTCAGGCAGTACCGATGCCCCGCTGACGCGCGCAGGGCACGGAGACCTGGTTCATCTGCCGGACGGCACGCCGTGGCTGGCCTACCTCTGCGGTCGGCCGACGCCGGGACGCGCGCGCTGTATCATGGGTCGCGAAACCGCCATCCAGCCGATGCGCTGGGATGCCGACGGATGGCTGCGCACATTGGACGGCGATCAACGCCCAATGGCGACGCCATTGGCGCCCGACCTTCCATCCTGGCCGTGGCCAAACGATGCGTGGAACGGACAATTTGATGTCGAGGCGCTACCAACCATGTTCCAATGGCTGCGCAGCGCGGATCATGACCGATTGTTCAGCCTGTCGGCCCGTCGCGGAGCCTTGCGCCTGTTTGGGCGCGAAACCATCGGCAGTCTATTTGAACAAAGCCTCGTCGCACGGCGCGTCGAACATCAAAAATTCACTGCTACAACGACGCTAGATTTTACGCCGTCCAGCTTCCAACAGGCTGCCGGTCTGGTGCTCTATTATAACAGCAGCAAATTTTATTATCTCGCGATTAGCGCCGACGCGGGCGGGCGTGTCCTGCAACTAATGACTGCATCACCCGAGCCTGATGCGGGAATTACACTGGACGAGTTTGGCGATGTGCCGGATGGATTGATTGCCTTGCGCGCCGATCTGGATGGCGAAACAGTGCGCTTTTCCTGGTGCAGCGCAGACGCCGAGGTCTGGACGCATGTTGGCCCGCCGCTGGACTCCACCATATTGTCTGACGAGGCAACACTGCCCGGCCTCCCCAATTTTACCGGGACATTCGTTGGCATGGCTTGTCAGGATTTATCCGGGGCCGGAGCGCCTGCCGATTTCCTGTCTTTCGTTTATGAAGGGCTGGAACAGGCGGGCGCTGTCGATTGACGTTCGACAAGCGTGAATTCGAGGATGCGCTCCCGGGGAACACGAGACTTGCCGCCTTGCATCGCAATTTCCGCAAGCAGCAATCCTAATGCCTCGGCCGCCAGGGCCCGCACTGGCTGACGCACTGTGGTCAGCGGCGGCCAAAGCGTGATCGCCGCTGTCGTGTCGTCAAATCCGGCCACCGTCAATTCACCGGGAACGTCGAGGTGCCGACGGTGCGCCACGGACACGACCGCTGCGGCCATATCGTCATTACTCGCGAAAATGGCGGTTGGGCGATGGCTGGCCGAAAGCAATTGCTCCGCTGCTGCCAGACCCGACATATAGGTGAAATCGCCTTGCGCCACCTGCACGTCGACGTTGCCGGTTTCCCGAATGGCGGCGTAGAAGCCCGCCATCCGTTCGGCGCTGGCCGTCTGGTCAGGATTGCCGAGAATGAAGCCCAGCCGTCGATGCCCAAGGTCAAGCAAACGGCGCGTCATCTGATAGGCGGCGGTGCGATCGTCGATCCGCACGCAGATGGTGTCGGCGGCAATATAGGCGCCCACGGCCGCCTGAATGCAACGGGCGGCGCGAAACACACGCAAAACTTCGGGTGCCTCCCCGAGCGGCGGGGCCAGCAACACGCCACTGACACCCGACGCCGCCATTTCCTCCAGCGCTGCGGTCGTAGGAGGGTGCCCCCCCTCGCCCTTCAGCAAAGTCAGCCGCACTCCGCGGGCGGACGCTTCTTCGAAAACGCCAGTAAGAAACTCGCTCATGAAGGCGGCGCTGGCATTGGAATAGACGATGCCGATCCTCAGTTCCTTGGACGTGACAAGACTGCGAGCGGCGTAATTTGGCGTGTAGGCCAGATCGCTAATTGCCTCTTCCACGGCCATACGTGTCTGCGCACTGACACCCGTGCGACCATTGATGACCCGAGATACCGTCATGGACGATACCCCTGCGCGCGCCGCCACATCGACAATGGTTGCCCCGCGCGACGGCTGACTTGATCTGGCCATCTGACCTTCCTGGCTTAATTGGTCGCGAATTTAGGTGAAGGCGAATTTGGCGCAAAGGACAAAAGCGGATGCACGCTAGCCCTCCCCAATCCGCATGCTTGGCGGACCAAAATAGCTCGCTGGCAGCGGATCGCGGTAGGCTATGATCGACTGCAATACGAGCGCGGGGTCGATCATCGCAATCTTGAGCGTGTGTCGTCCGGCCGACGGAATGTCGACCGTGAATGGTACGACGCGCATGTCCGTTCGGGAATCATGATCATGCGCCTCGCCGACAAATTCCTCGCTAGCCTTTCTTGCAGGACTGAACACCGAATAGATTTGCGGCGGCGCGTCATCAATCCACAACGCGACGGACAATTGATTGTTGGGATTGATGTTGAGCGTGGGCGCCGTGATCAGATCAAAAGTCCATCGCCCCGGTTCGCCGATGAACAGGGGATATTCCAACCGGGGTGATCGGGTGGGATCTGGCATCGACTCCGCGTCGACGGGGAAAATCGACATGGCCGCTTCCACCCGGCCGTAATCCTCGATTGCATCCCATCGCACATCGCCTACGGCAATGGTGCGCTCATAGCCATCAGCAGGGATCGAGAAGGCAGCCCCAAGACTGCCCCAACATCCTTTGGCTTCCTGCATCTGGCCAGATGACGCTTTATCAGCAATGACGGTGATGCTGATGGCCTCTTGTGCCGCGCTGTCGCTCATGGTCACTGTGCCATCGCTGACCGTGATAGCTCCCTCGTGCCTTCCAGCAGGCAGCTTTGCCCAATCGATGTCGACCCAGTAGCGACGGTCTTCTTTTCCTGAGGAAAAAGCGCGCGCTTCCGTCAGGATAATCCACGGGTCGCTGGCCTGCACGGTGGCGGTGGTGGGCATGGCGCCCCGCGGGAACACTTCGAGCCAGCGCCTGTCCCTGTGAAGGCTGTCGAACATGGGCAGGCTGGGGGGAAGATAATAACCGGGCCAGCTCTGCACCGATCCTTCGACAGCCACGCCAAAGCGGCTCGTGTCTTCCAGATCCAGTTCCGAGACGGCAGGGGTGATGTCTTGGATCGGCTGATACCAGCTAACATAACCGATATAGGGCTGATCCATCAGGTGATTCCATTTGCCGCCTGATAGATCGTGATTATAGGTGTCGCGGATGCGATGCGCCTGGGCGAACAGGCGCTTGACTTCGGTGGCTTCGGCATTGGTGCTCGCACGCCCTTGCTGTGCGAACCGCGCATTGCGCCCGGCGGCCACCATCATTTCCGTCAGGTTGCAGCAGCCCCGAATGGGATGCAGCACCAACTGATAATAAGCCGCTCTGAAGTTGTCCGGCAGAGCATCATGAATGGCCTCCGCCCGCTGACGCAGCCTCTGCCACAGAGCTACCATTCGCTCCGCTTCTCGATAATTTTCAAGGCTGTATATGTCGGGCCGCATCTGTTCTGGTTTGCGCCAAGCATTATATTTGGCGTAGCGCGACACGAGCTTAGCGATGTCCTCAGCATGGCTGGCCCCAAATTCACGTTTTGCCCACAGGACCGTCCATTCGGCGATGCGGTCCTTCGTAACAGATTTAGGATCCCAAGCCATCGACAGGAAGAATTCGATCGGCAGTTCCAACGGCTTGAGATCGCCGACATTGGTGATCCAGATCCGGTCCGCGCCATATTCCAGCGCCAGGTTCATCTGCTCCCTGATTTTGGGGAAGGGATTGGTATTGATCCATTTATAGCTGTAGGGACCGCCATTCATATCCATATGATGATAGACGCCGAACCCACCCGTTCGCGTTGCTCGCTCTTCAGGCGTAGGCAAACGTCGAATATAGCCGACATTGTCGTCTGCAAACATCAGCGTAACGTCGTCAGGCACATGAAGACCCGCTTCATAATATTTCAGCACCTCAGTAAACAGAACCCAGACCTGAGGTATATCCGTAATGCGTTTACCTGTTTCTTCCATCAGAATCCGGCGTTGATCCTTGATGATCGTTTCAATCAGCTCAACGTCTGATCGGATCCCGCCTGTCCCCTGGATGGCCGTGTCTCCGTCGCCCCGCATGCCGATCGTGACCAGCAATTCGCGATCCCTGCCCCGCCGAGCACCTTCGCGGAAAAAATTCTGCACGGCTGGGCGGTTGGTCAGATAATTCCATTGGCCGTTGCCGGGCCGGCGGGATGTCCATTCCTTGTGCGCGCGGTTCATCGGCTCGTGGTGCGATGTACCCATGACGATGCCATATTCGTCCGCTAGAGGCCCATTGCGAGGATCATCTTCGTTAAAAGCGTTGTTCCACATGGCCGGCCAGAGGTAATTGGCACGCAGACGCAGCAGCAATTCAAAAACACGCGCGTAAAAAGCCGCATTCATCCCGCCAAATTTTTCTGCGGTCCAGGCTGACAGGCATGGCGCTTCGTTATTGAGGAAAATGCCACGATATTTGACCGCCGGCTCGCCCTGGAAATATTTGCCATAGGCGACATGAATGCTGCGACGCTTGACGACAGGCACATCAGCCCACCAATACCAGGGTGAGACGCCGATATTCTGGGACAGATCATATATCCCATAGATTGTGCCGCGTTTGTCGCTACCGGCGATGACCAGCGCTTCGTGGACGCCGGGCATGGGATCGCGAACCGTCTGGATCGTGTAGCTTTCCCATTTGTCGGCTATGGGAGCAACGTCGATCTTGCCCGCAGCGGCGAGCCTGTCGATCGTGCCGCTGCGCCCCAGCGTTCCGATGAGCACCATGCGCGCTTGATCCGCCCGTGAGCTAAATACTGCATCCGCGCCCGTCACTCGACCTATATCGGCTGCAAGATCCCCAGCGGCGCGTTTGACCCCCGCAAAATCCTCCTCATCGACGAACAGTGTCGCGCTACCCTCGGCCGTAGCGAGTGGAAATCCTGTCTCATCAAATCGTATGGCGGCACGCAATGGGCTAGCGGCAAGAGCTGCCGCCGCAGAACCTGAAAGAATGTCACGACGTGATAGCATCAACCCTCTCTCAATTAATTATGTTTGGCGTTGGATATGACATTCATGCTCTTTTAGTTTGGTTTTATTAGGTTCAATAGTAGATTTATTGCCTACAATTAGAACATGATCTAACTTTCCGAAAATCAGACCATATCATGATAACGCTATCATATACAATGAAAAGCGTTTGGCGATGGGGCGTTTTGTATCCAGCTGGATCACGCCGCCGGGCTGACGGAGCTAAGTTGATTATGTCCGCCTACCACATGCCAGGCAAAGCGTGGTGGCAGCTGCACGGGGATGGAGGGAAGATATGGCCGGGGAAACCGGTCTCCAGTAATTCCGCTGATTTTCCTGGCCGACACGTTCCTGGCGCAGACAAGGCTGGCTAATCGATATAGTGACGCGATATGCGGACGAAATGACCGATCCGACCGAAGAACAGATTGCAGTGCTCGGCACCGCGTTGGAAACCTTTGCGCGAAGATACAAGCTTGCTGACGCACGGCGATCCGAGCGGCTGCTCGCCGAGTTGGATAAGGCCGTGTTGCTCTATGTTGCGGAACACGCCGGTTGCGGCCCGACTGACGTCGCGCGCTTTCTTGGAGTGCCCACAACCACCATGTCCTCTTCGACCGACCGCTTGGTGAGGCGTGGCTTTTTGAAGCGAGAGCGCATCGAAGCGGACCGTCGCGCAGTTGCCCTGACATTGTCCGAGGCGGGCGCGGCCTATGCCAAGGCTCAGGTCGACGCCTATCGACAAATGTATATGCTGATGCTGTCCCGACTGTCGCCCCGGGAACGGGATCAATTCATCGCAATGATAACCAAGATCGTCTACACGAACGTTGAATAATCCGATTCTCGTTATATCTTGGACGTGTCAGCGGCGCGCGGGCTTGAGGAGAAACGTCATGGCGATATGGGTTAACGGCTCGGAAGTCCCTGTGCCCGACGATGCACGGGTTTCGCTGCTCGATCTGCTCCGGGAGCATCTTCACCTCACAGGCACGAAGAAAGGATGCGACCAGGGCGCCTGCGGCGCATGCACGGTGCTCCTTGATGACAATCGCATCCTGTCTTGCCTTATGTTGGCCGCGCAAGCGGATGGCAGGAAGGTTCTGACCATCGAGGGTATCACCGGCGACGCAGGCAATCTTCACAGGTTGCAGCAGGCCTTTGTTGAGCATGACGGTCTGCAATGCGGCTATTGCACGCCTGGCCAGATCTGTTCGGCAATCGGCATGGTGGACGAGCTGCGCCGGGGCGATCCCAGCTACGTGACCCTTGATGTCACGGCTCCACCCGTCCCGACGCGCGCGGAGATACGCGAACGCATGAGCGGCAATCTCTGCCGTTGCGGCGCGCATAACGGGATTGTCGAGGCGATCGAGGATATGCTGGCGGAGACGGCGGCATGACGCCCCTAACCTATGTCCGCGCCGTTGACCGGACCGACGCCCTAGTCCGCGTTGAGAAAGGCGCACGCTTCCTGGGTGGCGGGACCAACCTCATCGACCTTCTTCGGCAAAATGTCGAACAGGCGAACGGCTTGGTGGACGTCAGCCTCTTGGAAGACACTATCCGTGAAACGGACGACGGCGGATTGATGATCGGCGCGTCGGTCAGGAACGCCGCCGTTGCCGCCCATCCGATCGTGCGCAGCCGCTATCCGGTACTTGCGCGCGCGCTGCTCGCCGGCGCCTCCGGGCAGATCCGCAACATGGCTACGGTCGGAGGAAATATTCTCCAGCGCACACGCTGCATGTATTTCTACGATGTTGAGGCCACTCGCTGTAACAAGCGGCAGCAAGGTGCCGGTTGCGATGCGATTGGGGGATTCAACCGCTATCACGCCATTTTTGGCGCATCGGATCAGTGCGTCGCAACCCATCCCTCCGACATGTGCGTAGCGCTCGCCATGCTCGATGCCGTAATCCATATCCTCGGCCCCGAAGGTGAAAGGTCGGTGCCGTTAACGGACTTTCATGCCCTGCCGGATGCAGCGCCCCATGAGGAAACCGTGCTGAAAGCGGGTGAACTGATCATCGCGGTCGAACTGCCGCCACCGTTGGAGGTGATGACCCATGCCGAATATCGCAAGGTACGCGATCGGTCCAGCTACGCCTTCGCGCTGGTTTCCGTTGCTGCTGGCCTGGCGCTTGCCGATGGTCGCGTCACGCAAGCCCGGATTGCGCTAGGGGGTGTGGCCGCCAAACCATGGCGCGCGACGCGGGCCGAGGCGGCACTGATCGGTAGCGCGCCGACGCCTGAAGGCTTCCGTGCCGCGATCCGCCAGGAGCTTGGCGACGCGCGGCCGCTGTCTGACAATAGTTTCAAGATTGACCTCGTCGAACGCACGGTGGTCGCCGTCCTGACCGCCCTTTCAGGAGCGCACGCATGACCAAGCTGCAAAACGCTATCGTCGGAGGGGTGCGCGCCGTCATAGGGCAAGTCCCTGCGAGCTGGCTGCCCGGCGGAACGCCAGATCCCCTGATCGACAAGCGTGTGTCGCTCGGCGAGCAGCAGTCGCGGGTTGATGGCCCCGACAAGGTGCGCGGCGCCGCGCGCTTTGCCGCCGAAGTGCCCATGGAGAACCTGCTTTACGCCGCGTTTGTCCATTCCACGATCGCGCGGGGCCGCATCGCCGCTATCGATGGATCGGCAGCCGAAGCGGGGTCCGGCGTCGCGCTGGTCATGACCTATCGCAACGCCCCCAAAATGAGCGTGCCCCCGCCGATCGGCATGACCAACCTGAAAGCCGCGGGCAATCACACATTGCCGATCATGCAGGACGCGGAGATACGCTGGAATGGGCAGGTCGTGGCGGTTATTCTTGCTGATACGCGCGAGCAGGCCGATCATGCGGCCACGCTGGTTCGCGTGCGCTATGATGCCGCGCCGGCCCGCTTGCGATTCGCGGAGGGCAAAGCCAGCGCCTATACGCCGGATTCCATGCTCGTCGAACGCAATCGCCTGGAGAAAGGCGGCCCAAACCGAAAGTTTGCCGAGGCCGCTTTCAAGATCGATGCGGTCTATACGACGCCTTGGGAGAACCATAATCCGATCGAGCCGCATGCCGCGACGATCGTCTGGCGGGACGGCAAGCTGATCGTTCACGATGCGACCCAGATGATCCACGGGACCGCCGGTTCGCTCGCGAAGATATTCGGGCTGAAGGCCGGCGATGTCGAGGTTAGTTCCCCCTATGTCGGCGGAGGCTTTGGCGCAAAAGGTTTGTGGGATCACCAAATCCTCGGCGCGGCGGCGGCAAAGCTTGCTGACCGGCCTGTACGCGTCGCCCTTTCACGCGCCAGCATGCACCGGCTAATCGGCGGGCGCATGCAAACGGAGCAGCGGGTAGCTCTGGCCGCAGATGCGGACGGCAAGCTCAAAGCGCTGCTGCACCATGGCTATGGCGCCAGGCCGCTGCACAGTATCTGCGATGAAGGCTTCACCCTCACAGGCCGCTCGCTTTACGCCAGCGAGAGCTTCGACATCGTCCAGCATTATGTCGACCTTGATTTGCTGGCGAACAGCTTCATGCGGGCCCCAGGTGAAGCGCCCGGCACCTTCGCGATCGAATGCGCGATGGACGAACTCGCTCATGCCCTTGGCATTGACCCCATCGAATTGCGGCGACGCAATGTCGCGACCTGCGATCCGGTGAGCGGGGCACCGCATTCGCAAAGCGCGATGATGGAGGCCTACGACCTGGGCGCGACCCGCATCGGCTGGGATCGACGCATCGCGCAGCCGGGAATGCGGCGGGAGGGCGAGTGGCTGATTGGGATGGGCTGCGCCACCGGAACCTTTCCCTTCATGCGGATGCCCGGGACATCCGTGCGGATCACCATCGATGCCGATGGAAACGCTCATATCGCCAGCGCAGCGCATGAAATGGGCATGGGCACAGCGACCGTACAGCGCCAGCACGCCGCCGACCGCCTGGGCCTCCCGCTCGATCGCGTGACGGTGACGATAGGGGATTCGAGCCTGCCCTTCGCAAGCTTTGCCGGCGGATCTTCGCAAACCGCCTCATTGGCCGCAGCGATTAGCGCCGCAAGCGACAAACTTGTGACCGAACTCTTGCGCATGGCGGGCAATGATACGCCGCTGGCCGGCCTCAAGCCGAACGAGGTCGAGTTCGCCGAAGGAGGAATGCGCAGCGTCGCGGAGCCTTCCCGCCAGGAGAGCTTCGCCTCCATCCTGCGCCGCGCGGGGCGGAGCGACCTCAGCGTGGTCGGCGAAAGCGGCGCGCCGCTCGAGATCATGAAATATTCGATGCATAGCACGTCAGCGAACTTCTGTGAGGTGCGCGTGAGTGAGGTCACGGGCGAGATTCGCGTGGACCGCCTTGTCGGCGCCTTCGACTGTGGCCGCATCCTCAATGCCAAGACTGCGACAAGCCAGTTCAAGGGCGGCATGATCATGGGACTCGGCATGGCCCTCACAGAGGAGACACTGCTCGACGAGCGCACCGGCCGCATCATGAGCACGTCGCTCGCCGACTATCATGTGCCGGTGCATCTTGACGTGCCCGACATCGATGTTCTGTGGACCGACATAGCTGACCCCCGCACCCCACTGGGCGCGCGCGGTATAGGCGAGATCGGGACGACCGGCGTGGCGGCCGCTATCGCCAACGCCGTCTTCAACGCCACCGGTAGGCGCGTGCGTGACCTGCCGCTAACGCTGGACAAGCTGATCTAGTCGCAGGTCGGATCGCCATTCAATTTTCCCGGAGAACGTGAAGGCTGCCGGTCAGTGAAGCTGTCGTCTGATCGGGTACATATGATGATAGGCGCTACGATGGGGTAGTCGTTCGAAAAGCCAGTCGAGCCGGGCGGTACCATCTGCCGCGAATGCGGCGTCGTTGGCCAGTTTTGCTTTTAATTCGGCTCGGATCTGCGGATCGCTGGTCAATAAGGCATCGGCCATCGGCGCCCGCACGAAGTCCTCCGTCCTTGAAGGCGTGACGAGAATTTCGGGGAAAAAGCCCCAGGCGAGGAAACTGTCCTGGCTTTCGGGTTCGAGCAGCGCCGCCGCCAGTAGGCCAAGCGGCTGGTCCGCAGGAATGTCAACGGTGCCGGCCGCCAGGGTTTCCGTCACAGTTTCGTGGAGCAATTTCGTGTCCAGCGGTATGCGCGCATCCCGCGGCGGCATCAGTGTCGGCTCGATCAGACGCACGCGGTCAAGCATCAGGGTGCGCGGCGCTTGGAGCGTTTCCTGTTGAATTCCGTGTAGGGACAGCCGGTCGATGACATCCTTTTGTCCGGCGGGGACCCACCAGCCTTTGGGCAGGCGGACCGTCTCGACCGGATCCTGTCCGATGATCGGCATCCGCCAAGTGACCGGGCGGCCCAACCATTTCTGCTCCTTCCGCCCACTCGCTGGCGATACGTAGGTGTCGAACGCCACGCCCTTGAATTTTTCGATCCACCCAATTGGCTGGGCGGCAGGTTTCCACCGCGTCAGCATCGTCGCCGGACGCGAAGCCCTGTCCTTAGCCTTGGCGCTGACGATGCGAGGGGCGTCCTGTCCGGCCAGAGTCAGCGCCGCCTCCAGCAGCACATAGGTTCCCAGCACTCTCTGGCGATAGGGCTTGAGCATGTGGTTTTCGACCAGGATGGTCGGCACGCCGATGAAGTCGCCATAACCGGTCGAATAGCGCGGCCCTTCGGGCGCCTGACGAATACCCTTGGTGGGTTGGCGCGTGTCGATCGGGCTGGGATAGATTGTGGGGATGTGGCCCGCCTTTTCCAGCGCCGCCGTCACATTCGGTCCGAACCGCGCCTCCAGCCAGTCGGCGGTGGCGCGATGATAGGCGTAGCGGCCCCACCCGGCATAGGTGAAGGTGATGTCATATTGCATGTCGAAACCGTCGCTGACATGGCAATCAATATAGAGAATCGGGTCCAGCCGCCGCAGCAGGCCGATCATCGCCCGGCTTTCAGGCGCATCGGCCTTCGCATAGTCGCGGTTCAGGTTGATGTTGCGGCTGTTGCCGACATAGCCCTTTTCTGCCGGGCCGCGTAGCGCCGGGAAATTCCAGCGGCTTATCTTCTCATGCCCGTCGATATTGTAAACCGGCACGAAAACCAGATCGACCTTGTCCAGAAGGCTGTCCTTGCCGCGCAGCGCGATGTCGCGCAGCAGCATCAGGCCCGCGTCCTTGCCGTCAATCTCGCCCGCGTGGATACCCGCCTGCACCAGCACCACCGGCTTGCCCGCCCCGCCCTTGCTGGCGCGAACCAGCAGCATGTCGCGCCCCTCGCCCGTGCGGCCGAAGGTTTCAAGGCTGATGAGAGGAGACGCTGCCGCCAGACGCGTCAACCACGCCTCGACCTGCGCATACCGCGGAGTCGTCGCAAATCCGGTCTGTTCTGCGGGCGTTATCCAGGGGTCGCCCTTCCCCGCGATCAGCGCCTCACTCGCACCGGACCAGGGCAGCGCGGGCGGCAGTACCGACGCCGGCAAACCCGGCAAAGTCCTATGCGTTGGCTGCTGTGCGAAGGCGGTGCCAACAAGGCACAACGTCGCAGCGCTCAGCAAGCGCGAGATCATCTTGCGCATCTCTCAATCCCCCCGGTTCAAAAGCGGGCGCGCAGGCCGATAGTGGCGGTGCGCGGCGTCCCGGGCTGCACCCAGACCGAGCTATAGCTGCTGGCATACCATGCTACATCGAACAGGTTGCTGACCGTGCCGAACAGTTCGACGCCGTCGATAACATCGGCGCTGCCGAACAGACGGACCAGCAGGTGGGAGGGCAGGGTGAAGTCTGTACCCGTCTCGCCCAGCCGCTTGCCAACATATTGCATGCCTGCGCCCAACTGCGCGCCGCGCCCTGCCCATTCAAAATGCTTTGCGACCTGGATATTGAGATTATGGTCCGGAATATCGATGAGTTTGTCCCCGGGCAGGATCTGAGCGGCGAAATTGGGATCGTTGACGGCTTCTCGCGCTTCGGCATCGGTATAGGCATAGCTTATCAGGATATCGATATCGCCGGGCAGGTGGCCGTTCACGTCCAGTTCCACGCCCCGGCTGCGGGCCTTGCCGATGGCGACGGAAAAGCCCGGATTATCATTGTCGCTGGCCAACACATTATCCTTGGTCAGTTGATACACGGCCAAGGTGCCGGTCAACGCGCCGCGGAGCGCGGTGAATTTGACGCCGGCCTCGATGGACTTGCTCGTTTCGGGGTCGAAAATATTGTTGAAGAAGTCCGCACCGACATTCGCCCGATATTGTTGATTTCCACTGAGAAGTGACCCGGGTAGGGCGTAAATTTCCACTGAGA
>NZ_ATDP01000102.1 GCF_000445105.1 Sphingobium lactosutens DS20
TGATCTGCCCCCACCGAGTGGACCGATTGGTTTGTTAGTGCATTAAGCTCATCGCCGCCATATCCGGACGGAGGTGGAGCGAAGCGGAACCGGAGGCCGATATGGCGGTGTCGCCGTTTCTGGTGCCGGTGGCCGATAGCCAAGACTGCTGTGCGGGCGGACGGTGTTGTAATGCCGCCGCCAGGCTTCGATCAGCACCCTGGCCTCGGCGAGGCTGTAGAAGATTTCACCATTGAGCAGTTCGTCGCGCAGCGACCCATTGAAGCTTTCATTATAGCCATTCTCCCATGGCGATCCCGGCGCGATGTAGAGCGTCTTCACGCCGATCTGCCGCAGCCATTGCTGGACGGCATTGGCGATAAATTCGGCGCCATTATCTGACCGTATATGTGCAGGCGGGCCGCGCGAGATGAACAGGTCCGCCAAGGCCGCCAGCACATCCTCATGTTTGAGCTGTCGCGCAACGATAAGCGCCAGACATTCCCTGCTGGCCTCGTCGATGATCGTCAGGATGCGGAACTTGCGGCCGTCATGCGTGCGCCCCTCGACGAAGTCATAGGCCCACACATGCCCAGGATACTCAGGCCGCAGGCGGATGCATGATCCGTCGTTGAGCCATAGACGCCCGCGTTTGGGCTGGCGCTGCGGCACCTTGAGCCCTTCGCGCCGCCATATCCGCTCGACCCGTTTATGGTTCACCGTCCACCCCGCATGGCACAGCAACGCCGTGACCCGGCGGTAGCCGTAACGACCATATTGCTTTGCCAAGGCGATGATGTCCTCCGTCAGCGCCTGTTCGTCATCCGCCCCACGCGGCACTTTACGCTGTGTCGATCGATGCTGCCCTAGAACCCGGCATATCCGTCGCTCGGATAGCCGGACTGGCAGATCCCGTCGTATATGATCGATGCAGCGCCGTCGCCGCGCGGGGCTCAGAAGTTTCCCCGTGCAGCTTCCTGCAATATCAGCTTGTCCAGCGTCAGGTCCGAGATCGCCCGGCGCAGCCGTTGGTTTTCCTTCTCCAGATCCTTCATCCGCCGTGCCTGGTCGGTCTTCAGCCCGCCATATTCCTTGCGCCAGCGATAATAGGTCTGCTCACTGACCCCGATCCGACGGCAGGCTTCGGCGGTCGAAGCCCCCTGCGCCAGCACGATCTCAATTTCACGCAGCTTGCCGATGATCTCTTCCGGCTTGTGCTTCTTGCTCGGCATTCAATGTCCCTTTCGCGGTCCAGACTATCATAGTCTCTGGGCCACTCAGCGGGGGGCAGATCAGGAAGAGCAGCGCGCCACCTGAAGCACTGAACGGCAGATATCCAAGCTCATCCAGGATAACGAGATCGGAGTGCAGGAGGCGATTGGCGATCTGACCGGCCTTGCCCTGTGCTTTTTCCTGCTCGAGCGCATTGACCAGTTCGACCGTCGAGAAGAAGCGGACGCGCTTTCGATGATGTTCGATGGCCTGGATGCCCAGCGCCGTTGCCACATGGCTCTTGCCGGTGCCAGGACCGCCGACCAGCACGATATTGTCGGCGATGTCGATGAAGTCGCAGCGATGCAACTGACGCACCAGAGCTTCATTGACCTCGCTACTGGTAAAGTCGAAGCCGGCCAGATCGCGATAGACAGGGAAGCGCGCGATCTTGAGCTGATAGGCCACAGACCGAACCTCCCGTTCTGCTGTCTCGGCTTTGAGTAACTGGGAGAGGATCGGGATGGCGGCTTCGAACGCTGGAGATCCCTGTTCCATGAGATCGGTGACGGCCTGCGCCATGCCATGCATCTTGAGGCTGCGGAGCATGACGACGATGGCGCCGCTGGCAGGGTCATGACGCATGACGCTTCTCCTTGCGCAGATCATCATAGCGTTCGACATTGGCCATCGGTTCGCTGACCAGCTTGAGCGCCTGGGGCGCCGTCACCGGCGGCGTGGAGATCGGTTTTCCGTCGACCAGCCTATAGAGCAGATTGAGGATATGGGTCTTGGTCGGAACGCCAGCCTCCAGCGCCATGGTGACCGCCGTCAGCACCAGTTGCTCATCATGATGAAGAACCAGCGCCAGTATTTCGACCATTTCCCTGTCGCCGCCGGGATTGCGCAACAGATGTCGCTGCAGACGCTGGAACGCATCGGGTAGCTCAAGGAAGGGCGCACCGTTGCGCAGGGCGCCGGGCTTGCGCTGCACGACCGCCAGATAATGGCGCCAGTCATAAACCGTATGACCTGGACCGTCGTGAGAGCGGTTGATGATGCGCTGATGTGCGCAGATTGGCTGCCCCTCGGCGACGACCTGGAAGCGATCAGGATAGACGCGCAGGCTGACAGTGCGATTGGCGAAAGAGGCCGGTACGCTGTAGCGATTGCGCTCAAAGTGGATGAGGCACGTCGGCGATACCCGTTTGCGATATTCCACAAAACCATCGAAGGGCCTGCCCGCAACCATCAGACACTCAGATTCATCGGCCCAGGCATTGGCAACCGATCCGGGTTCGATCCCGTGAGGGATGTCCTCCCATAACGCCTTGCAGCGCTCCTCCAGCCACAGGTTCAGCGCATCAAGGCTTTCGACCTGCGGCGTGGGTTGCCACAGACGGTGCCGCGCATCCTGGACATTCTTCTCGACCTGCCCCTTTTCCCATCCCGCAGCCGGGTTACAGAACTCAGCTTCGAACAGATAGTGGCTGACCATCGTCAGGAAGCGTGCGTTGACGGTGCGTTCCTTGCCACGCCCGACCTTGTCGACGGCCGTGCGCATATTGTCATAGATACCCCGGCGCGGCACGCCGCCCAGCACGCGGAAGGCGTGATTATGGGCGTCGAACAGCATCTCATGGGTTTGCAGCAGGTAGGCGCGCACGATGAATGCCCGGCTGTAACTGAGCTTGAAATGCGCGACCTGCAGCTTGGTCCGAACCCCGGCGATGATTGCCCAGTCCTCACTCCAATCAAACTGGAAAGCTTCCCCCGGCGCGAACGACAGGGGCACGAATGTCCCACGCCCGCCAATCTGTTGCTGGCGCCGATAATCTTCGCGCCAGTCCCGAGCAAAAGCGGCAACCCGGTTGTAGGATCCTTCATAACCCAGGCTCACCAAATCGGCGTGAAACTGCTTGATCGTGCGCTTCTGCTTGCGCGATCGGCCCATATCGCGCCGCAGCCAGGCCGCCAGATGCTCAGCAAATGGGTCCAGTTTGCTTGGTCGATCAGGCACCTTGAACCGCGGATCGATCGTCTCGGACCGCAAATATTTGCGGATCGTGTTGCGTGATAGTCCGGTGCGCCGCGCTATCTCCCGGATCGGTAGATGATCGCGAAAATGCCAGCGCCGGATAACGCTCAATAACGCCATGTCCAACACTCCATATACCCTCGCTTGTCAAAGCCAGGGACGAGTTCAACATGGGTCAATTCTCAGTGGAAATTTACGCCCTACCCGGGTCACTTCTCAGTGGAAATCAACAGGGTCGGTTCGCCTTTTCCCGCGCACCCAGCTTCGAGAGGCGGAATGTGCGCCAACATTCTAGCGGCGACTCCGTGATGGGCAGGAGCAGCTTGACGAGCGCAAGGTCCGCCTCAGATTGAGATTCGTATCGATCTTCCCAATCGCCGCGGAACAGGCGTCCCAATTCACCGGTATCTTCCGCTGCCTGTGCCGCACCAGACCAATCGACATTGTCATCGCCGGTAAGCTCAACTTCGGGAGGCGCTGCTGGTGCCATCTGGTTCACCATGTTGGCGAGCATGGCCTGCCGCTCCGCGATAGGGCGGTCATGCACGACATTGCCGGTGCAGATGATAAACCGTTCCTGCGAATACACCTCCACGGCGTCGCGCCGCCTGCCTTTGCCAATGGCACCGATGACAAAGACGTGCCATCCTCAGCCAAAGCGGGACAGTTCCGTGTAGCTATCCGACTCAGCAATAATGCGTTGATGCCGTTGAAGGTAAGCGTCAGGCGTGCCGTCTTTCACATCAAGGTCGATACAGGCGAACGGGTCAGTTTCATGCAGCATGAACCCAACATGCCAACCGCGCTCCGCTGCCGTAGCGCAGGCGGCGTCGAAGCTGCTCCAGGTAGATGGATTGGTGCTGCTGGCGAGGCGTCCATCAAGTGAACGAGGTGCCTTATCTCCATCCAGACCAGGACTGATGCACCATTGAGGGCGCTCGCGCAGTTCAGATGGGATGTGCGCCCAGCGCTCGGCGGTCGAATCAGGCATGACGCGCCTCCCTGCCGGTGGGGGTAGGATGGGATTTTCGGGCAACGCCGCCTGCATCCGGCAAATTTTTAAGCGACGCGAATTTCCCGAATAGGTCCGAACATGTTGATGTTTGCGACCTTTTGCCGCTTTCTGTTACGCTGCTGCTGTTCACGGTAGTACTCCGGCGGCAGGGCATGGTGGGCACCCGGTCCTGCCGCTATTCGTGAGAAATGGGTCAGGACGCGATCCGCTCGCTGGTGCTGTATCGCGCCCCGGTCGCCAGCCATGCCAGCACGTCGCGTTCCGCATACCGGACGATCCGGGTTCCGGGGGGAGCGAAATGGCGAAAGGGGAATGCCGCGCCCTCGGTAGCCTTCGAGCGTATCGACCGACACGCCGATAAGCTTGGCGCATTCCTTGGGATCGAGGGGACGCCCTTTGGGCGTATAATTGAACAGCTCGCAAAGCTGCTCGAAAGACAGGTCAGACATACACGCAACTCCGGCGCATCCTGCCAATGGCAGGTCCGTCATGCCTCCGAGTTTTGTGTCGTCACCTGCCCCAGTCGGCTTCGGGGGTGTCCGGGGAACTAAGAGGGACTTTCACCCTCCCGCATGTCCGGCGGCGTCTCTGGAATTTTCCTCGTGGGCACGCCCCAGTGCGGCGCTGTCACCCGCAAGTGACGGTGAAAACCGTATGCTACCGGCAGCCAGTCGCGCAAGCTCTTATTTTCGCTTGGTAAGCAGGTGCTTAGGTCGCGATTCGGACACCTTATAGCAGGCCTTGTGGGCGCGATCGGGACCCCGCCGCCTACCCCCGGCGACGCGCTGCGATCGGGGCTGTAACCCCGGCTGTAGCGGTCCCAGCCATGCGTCACGCGCGCTGCGGCATGGGAACCACGTTCGCGCCATTCGCCTGTGCCGCTTGTTGCACAATCCAGTCCGCAATGCGCTGGGTTTCCGGCTTGAGATATTGGAGGCGCGAGGTTTCGAGGTAGTGCTTGGCCGTGACCGAGCCGTTCGGGATATGATTGGTCAACAACTCGATCTTTGTGAAGTCCACGGCGCAGTTGGCAACGCCGATGGTGATGTAAGTCCGGCGGAGATCGTGGTTCGTGATCTTCGTCCCGGCAACCTCGCTGATCTTCCGGCGGGTGTCGCGCGGGTCAATGATATGCCCTGCCCGGCTCCACGATGCGAACACATGCGGATTATCCTCAACCCGTGCCCGTGCCCGCGCCCGTGCTTCCAGCAGCGCGACCGCCTGCGATGACAACGGGAGCCACACTGGATTCCGGTTCTTCGGGTCGGGCAGATGGAACCAGCCTTCCTCCAAATTAACGCGATCCCATGTGAGGGAGGCAGCTTCTTTCAAACGGCATCCGGTCAGCAACAGGAACATCGATAGGTCGATGGCAGCGAGCGTTTCCCGATTGTGCGTCTCGCCGCGCCACTGTTCCAGCGCGTTCCACACAGCGCCAACCTTGGAATCAGGCACGCGGCTGGTGCGCGGCTTCAATTGTATCCAGTCGTCCTTGAGCGCACCAACCGGATTATGCGTGATGACAGGCGAGCCGTCCGAACGCCGATAGCGGCGACTGGCGAAGTTAATCAGGGCGCGAAGCACCGCAAATCCCTGATTTGCTTGGCCCGGTGCCCCTGCCTTGCCGCGCAGGCCCTTCGTCAGCATCTCGCGATACCGCCTGCGAACATCGTCCTCGGTGATCGATGCGATGGGCTTGGACAGCCACGTTTCAAACGTGGTGGTGACGTGGCGCTCGATCACGTCCGCGCTGGAAGCCTTTAACTTGCCCGGTCGATCCTTGTAAGCATCCGCCACGTCGCGGAGTGTCACTGCTACGGCGGCGTCGTGCTTCTTGGCATCGCGTTGATCGATCCCCTCGCGCATGTCCTGCAACAGCTTCTGCGCCCGCTTGCGCGCGGCGTCCTCGGTGTAGGTGCCATATGCGCCGATGGTGAACTGGATCGACTTACCCGCAACCCGTCCCATGACGATGAACACCCGGCGCGGCGGCTTGCCCGGTTCGGCTGGCGGAGCGACCCGCAACCCATAGCCCTTCACCGCCTCGTCCCAATGGATCTGATAACCCTTTTCTGGCGCTTGGACCTTGTCGATAAATGCCTTGGTGAGCTTCACCATATGACCTCCTTCTAGCACATTTCTAGCACGCAGCATTGTGCTACGACGTGCAGCTACGAGCGCGCAAGGAGGTTAAGTATCTGATTCAACAGGGATTTACGGGCTTCTGCGTGCTGCTACGGGTTACTGCCGGGCCGAGTGTCCCAAACTTGAAAACCGCCGTGGGTTTACGCCCACCGTGGGTTCGAATCCCACCCTGTCCGCCAGTTCAATGTCGCATGGTGCGGCATGGCGGCGCAAAAGCCGCTGATTTCCGCGCCCTTGCGGAAATCAGGGGTCGCAACTTGTCGCAATCGATGGCATCAAAGCGCAGCCTTTGCGGGTTCACCTGCGGGGCACCGGATCACAATTTCGGGGTCATCGCGGGGTGCTGACAGATACGGCTTGCAGGAAGGCGTCTGCGACGGGCGCAGCATACAGGCTTTCGGACACTTTGGGGCTGTTTCTGTACGTCACGCCGACGGGTCATCGCTCGTGGCGGATGGGCTACTGGTTCGCCCAGGTGAAGAAGCGCCTGGTGCTTGGATCCTACCCCGAAATGTCCCTGCAGGAAGCGCGCGCGGCGCGCGACGAGGCGCGCAAGCTTATCGCGGCCGGGAGCGACCCGGCAGTGGTGAAAAAGCAGCGTGCGGCCGCGCGGCTGATCCAGGCGCAGGCCACCTTCAAGGTGATCGCCACCAGCTGGCTGGACGAGCAGCGCCCGCGCTGGAATGGCAAGCACGCGAAGAATGTCGAGGAGGCGCTCGCGCGGGATTTCTACCCGCATTTCGGATCGCTGCCGATCGTCGAGATCACGAAGCCGATGGTCGTCCAGCGGCTGAAAGCGATCGAACAGCGCGGCGCGATCGAAACGGCCAAGCGGCATCGCCAGCGCATCGAGGAGATATTCGCGCACGCCGAGGCGCTCGGCTACGACGTGAAGAACCCGGCCGACGTGCGCAAGGCGTTGCGGCCTCTGGTGCGCAAGCACTGGCCTGCCCTGACGAAGATCGCGGATCTTCGCAGGATGTTGCTGACGGTGGAGGCTTTACCAGCCCATCCTATCTCGAAGCTGGCGTCGCGCTTCATCGCATTGACGGCGATGCGCCCGGGCGTGGTGCAGCTGCTGCCGTGGGCGGAACTCCCCGACGACGATGCCGAGGATCCGCTGTGGGTCATTCCGGCCGAACGGATGAAGCTGTCGCTGGAGCGCAAGCAGCAGGACACCTACGATCATGTCGTGCCGCTTTCGCGACAGGCGATGGACGTGCTGAAGACGCTGCGCGTCATGACCGGGCACGGCACCTACGCCTTCCCCAGCGCGCGGTCGATGCGTCGGCCGATCAGCGATTCGACGGTGTCGAAACTGTATCGGGATTCGGGCTATCAGGGGCGGCATGTGCCGCACGGATGGCGATCGAGCTTTTCGACGATCATGAACGAGCGCGCCATGGTGGGCGATCGGCCCGGCGACCGCGTCGTGATCGACATCATGCTTGCCCATATGCAGGAAGGCACCGAGCCGATCTACAACCGCGCCGCCTATATGCCGCGCCGGCGCGAGATCGCGCAGGAATGGGCCGACCTGCTGCTCGACGGACTTCCTGCCCCGGCGGCGCTGTTGACCTTGCCCAGGCGCTGACGCGCCGGGAGGCGCGCGCATGAGCGCCGCTTCCGAAGCACGCGCGATCGCGCGCCAGGCACGCAAGCTGATCAAGGATGCGGGCGGCAAACTCGGCGGCCGACGCAGAGGTAACGATCCCGTCTGGCGTCACAGCTTCGATGTCGACAGCAAACAGGCCGATGTCTTTCGGCCGATCGCCGATGGCACGATCGCCGGCGGCTTGGCTTGGGCGGACGATTACCTGCGCCTGGCAAAGGAATATGACGTCATCCACAAAAAGAAGGGCGAGCGGAGCCCATTGATGGCGAACGGCATCCGGGTGCTGGAAGTGCTGCTGCGAAACTTCCTGGACTTCCGGACGGGCCAGCTCGATCCGGCAATCACCGCCCTCATGAAAAAGACGGCCCTGTCGAAGAACGCCGTGGTCGATGCGCTTAAGCGCCTGCGTGAGCATGGTTTCCTCGACTGGGTACGGCGGAGCGAGAAGACGACCCATGTCGGCGAGGCGGGACCGCAGCGCCAGCAGGCGACCAACGCCTACCACTTCGATATCGGCCGGCTCGGCCGCGCGCTGGGCGATGCAGGTAAGGCGGTCCGTGCGCGCTTCCTGAACCTCAGGGAGGCGCGCCGCCGACGGGCGGCCCAGACCCCGGCTTCTGCCCGCCCTGCGCCACAGAGCGCTCCAGGCGCCGCCAGCGCCCCCGCGACAACCGACCCTGCCCTGGAAGCGGCTCTCAAACGTGTCGAAGCCGCGGGAGAGGCGCGAGTTTGGAAATCATGATGTTTACCCTCACAGGGGTTTAAGAGGATAAGGAATGGCCTAGTCGGCCATATCAAGACGCCCCCACACACGCAGAATTTGCACCCCCGGTAGCCTATCGCGCCCGGGGACGGGGAGACACTTGTCTCCCCGCTTGGCTTCCCAGGGGCGCCAAGAGGTGACGATGGCGCGTCAGCCCGGCGCGCTGCACCCGGCCGCGCTGTCGAGCGCGAAATTGGCGATGAGTAGCTCTCCAGCCCTCAGGCCATTTCCGGTTGCTGCTGCCGATATGGTGTAGGTGACACCCACCTCCTTCATGGAGAAAGTTGCGAAGATCGCGCGGGTTTCCGGCGTGTCGTTGATCGAGAGAAGGAATTTGCCGCGGATCCCGCGCAACTGCTCGGCAAGCCGCTCAAAATCGCCGCGATCGAAGACGTCCGCGCCATAATCGCCTTCGCAATTCCAGTAAGGCGGATCGAGATAGAAGAGCATGCCCGGCCTGTCATAGCGCCGGATGAAGTCGGCATAGGGCAGTTGCTCGATGACGACCGGCTGCAGCCGGTCTCGGATCGCTGCCAGGGTCGAGCGCAGCCTGGAAAGATTGAAGCGCGCCGGCGACGCTTTATCGACGCCGAAAACACGGCCCACGATCTTGCCGCCGAATGCCAGGCGCTGAAGATAGAGAAAGCGCGCTGCGCGTTCGATGTCGGTCAGACAGGCGGGGTCGATCGCGCGCATCCGCATGAAGTCGTCGCGGCTTGCCGGCAGCCAGTCGAGCTCGTCGACCAGTGCCTGATAATGGCGACGCACCACGCGAAACAGCGTCGTGACATCGCCCGAGATATCGTTGATGACCTCCACGCGCGGCCGACGCGCGCGTCGAAAGAAAATGCCGCCCATGCCGACGAACGGCTCGGCATAGCCGTCATGATCGACGGACTGGAGGATGGCGCAGACGCGCTTGGCGAGGTTGCGCTTGCCGCCCAGATAGCCGGCGGCGGGGGAAACGGGGGTAACGGGGTTCAGAGACATGGGTAAGCCTTCAGGCGGCCGCTCGATTGGCGGTCGGGTTCGGGCTCGCAGGCCTCAGGCAATTGAACGTGCCGCAGCGGCGGCACTTGATCTCGATGACGCCGGCGATCGCGCCGGGCTCGGACTTGAAGAGCAGTGCGCGGCATGACGCGCATTTCATTGAAACGCAGGCAGAATCATTTGACGAGTGCATGGAGGCTCTCCACAAACCCAGCGCCCGTATGCGCGGGTGCGGGGCGGCCAGTCGGCCAGCTGTGTCGTGGCGAGCTCATTCTCGTCGGTTCATCGGGTTGCCGCCCGTTGACCCCCGCTCCCGGCGCTCGTCAGCGCGAGGGCGGCAGGAAACACATTAAATCATGTGATCAGCATCTCCCCCCACCGGGCGAAGAGTGCGCGGCGCTGGTCGAGCAGCTGCGCGCGATTATAGGCCGCCTCGCTTTCGCTAGCCCCCTTGGGAGCATGCGCCAGCGCCAGGTCGATCGCGGCGCGCTCCAGCGGGAATCGTTCGTTCATGATCGTGGAAAAGCAGGCGCGCCAGCCGTGCGGGACATGGCGGCCGGCATAGCCCGCGCGCTTGTAGAGCGCGCCGATCGCCGCCGGGTGAATGGGGAACACACGCGAAGATAGGGTATCATACCCATTCTCGCCGATCGCTTTCAGTACTGCGACTGCATGTCGGCTGAGCGGCACGATATGGTCATTGGCGCTGTCGGCCTTGCGCGCTTTCTTCAGCTTCATCCGCGCGGCCGGAATGCGCCAGAGCGGTTCGTCGCCGTCCAGCCCCTCGAATTCGTGCCCTTGCGCGCCCAGCAACGCGCCGATGCGCACCGCCGTCAGCGCCAGGAATCGCGACGCCAGCCGGATGATTGGCGGTCCCCCTGCGCGTTCGCATGCGGCGAGCAATGCGCGCGCCTCGTCAAGGTCAGTCAGCGCCGGCTGCCGCCGCGCGATCGGTGCTGGTCGCAGCGCCCGCGCGACGAAGGCGGCGGGATCCTGTTCAGCCAGGCCCTCGGCGATGGCGAAGGCGAACACGGCGGAAATGCGCTGGCGGATCCGCCGCGCGGTCTCGATCGACCCGCGTGCCTCCACGTCGCGCAGCAGCTGCAGGATCGCCGGCGACGTGATCGCGCCGATCGGCAGCGGACCGATATCTGAAAACACGTTGCCCTCCAGCGACGCGATGACGTCGGCCGCATGCCGATCCGTCCAGCGATCGCGCTGCACCGCATGCCATTCGCGCGCCACGGATTCGAACGTGCGGATTTGCAAGGCGGCGGCCGAGCGCATTTGCACGGACGGATCGACGCCCTGCGCGACCAGTCCGCGCGCCTCCTCGGCCTTGTCACGGGCATCGACCAGCTGCACGTCGGGCCACTGGCCCAGGCACAGCAGCTTCTCGCGCCCCTGCACCCGGTACCGGAGCCGCCAGCTGCGCAGGCCCGTCGGCGCGACGAACAGGAACAGCCCTCGCTCATCGAATATCTTGTAGGCGCGCGACTGCGGCCGCGCGGCTTTCACCGCGGCGTTGGAGAGAGGCATGTACGCACCTCGTTTTTATTTCGGAAGAAACGGCGATCTTGCGTCCGTCGCGTCGGTCTGGAAGGACGTAGATATCTAAGGGGGAGACAATTAGGTGGATTTAACCGTCATCGGGTTCGTGATCGCGGTTGTAGGCATCGTACTGCAACTGGCAGATGCGTTTCCCGAACATCGCGAAGTTCGGAAGGCGATCTTCCTTATGTCGATTGGCTTGTTTCTGGGCATCGTTGCCAGTGCTGCGCTAGGCGCACAATACCAGATAACGGGAAACATCGATCGACAATTCGCACTCCTATTCGGTCTTGCCGGGTTAGCGGCAGTGTTCGCCTTCACCGCTATCTTTTTGCCTGACGTTGATCGGCGGAATGTCGCAATGTCCGCTTCATTAGGTAGTGCGCTAGCGTTCTGTGCCACAGGCTTATTTATTGTTCTTGGTGCTGTTCCAAACGTAACCAACCAATATTCCACCGATGAAATAGCCGTATTGGCAGATCACGCTCAACGGTCCGGCCAGAAGCAATTGGCCATTGAACGTCTCCAGGAACTGTCGAATCGCGCTTACAGTACAACTGTGAAACGGCAAATTGCTCAACGTATCCGCGAGATCGAGGAGTCACAGGGGCAGGATCAAAGTGGTCGATAAACGGACAACCCCTCCGTCATGCATCTCCGCAAAGGCGCAGATTTCCGCTGTAGTCCGGCCATGCTCCGACCTGACGATACCCCACGCGATACCCCACTAAAGCGGGCGCTTCTGGCGATCGAGGCGGTCCTGATCGCGGGGCTTACCCTCGCCGCGCTGGTCGCGCCGATCGTCACCTGGCTGCGATCGTGACAGCCGATCGGCCGCCTCGCTGATCAGTGCACCCAGCAGCGTGCGGCCAATCCAGCCCACGATCTTTCCGACCGGGATCTTCATGCCGCAATTCCCATGCGCACCTGGCGCGCGATCCAGCCATAGGCGAAGCGTTCATTCGCCGGCCTCGACACGCTGATCGCTTCGTAGCGCGCGGTGCGGAAACCATGCACCGTCCAGAGCAGGACGCTAAGCCCCTCCCCGGTTTTGCCCCGGCGCTGGAAATAGCTTTCCAAGGCGGCACGGGTTTTCGGGCCGCACGCCCCGTCGACCTTGAGGTCGGGATAGAGGCTGGCGCCCGCGTTCAGCAGATTGAGCGCGCGTTGAAGGAATGTCCCCGCCGTCTCCGGTCCCATGTTGATTCCGGTGTCGAACAATAGCTCGGCAAGCGGCATGCTGATCGCGCCGATGCGGTCGAACCCGGGCGCGACATAATAGACAGTGCGATAGATCCGCGCAGCCGTCTCGCGGGGCAGTAGGCGCATGTCGCCGGCAAAGCCGTTCGCCCGCGCGACCCGCTCGGTCACGCCCCAACGGGTCGCGCCGCCGGCGTCGTGCGGATCATCGACAAAGCCGCCTTCACGGCCGATCGCCTCGTCGACCAGATCGTCGATGGTCATGGCTTTTTCCTTTTCTTCTGTCCCGGCCGGGCTTTTACGGGTGCGGGAATTTTGGGGGCGCAGATCGCCAGCAGCGCCTCGGCCGCGCGGTGTCGATCGGCCAGCGCCATGGGAACCGCGCCGCTCATTTAATCTGGCTCTTGAGGTCCTGGACGGTGACGGTCAGGGCCGTCAGCGCCGACGCCAGCACCTTGTCCGCCTCGACTCGCTTCTCGTCGATCTGCGTGCGCTGGTCGGCAACGGTCTTCTCGCGCCAGACCAGATACGCGATCATGAGGCCCAGCGGCCCGAACTGGCCGAAGGCGGTGATGAATTCAGGAGACATAATTTCCCTCTTGGAATGGCTGGCGAACGAATCGGCGCCGCCTCAGCTGGAGTGCGCCTCCAGCGCCTCCAGCCGCGCGTCGTTGATTGCGATGAGGAACAGCGCCAGCTGGTCGGCGCGGATGCCGAAGCGTTCGCCGGCGGCGCGAGCGGGGCGGATGATGTTGATCGCGCCGGTTGGTTCTTCGGCGAGATAGGGCTCCATCACTTCGACCTGGCGATAGATCGGCTCGCCTTCGTCATCGACGCCGGTCTGTTCATAGACGATGACCGGGCGTTCGCGCTCGACAAAGGCCATTTCCGGCTCGTTCAGCTCGGGCAGCGCCTCCCAGTTGTCATGGCAGCACCAGGCGTAGCGTTTCCAGTCCAGCCCTTCGTCCGCCAGGATCGCGAAGACACGCTGGGCACGCGGGCCGAAATGGATGCGCGCGGCATCCTCGCCCTTTTCCGCGATGGAATCGAGCCACTGGAAATGGCCCAGCTCTTTGAGGATGCGCCGGCCTGCGCGCATTTCGGCGTCGCTCATTGTGCCCAGCCAGTGCTTTTCCCGTTCGTCGCACGTCTGGATCGCGCCGGTGGTAGCGTAGATGGTGGACCAACGATTAGACGGGCGGCCTAGCGAAAACACATTGTCAGTGCTTGGCATCACGCGTCCGCCAACGAAGAAATCACCATTCTCCCTGGTGATGAACAGGTTGGTGCGGATCAGGCTGCCAGCGTCATTATAGGACGTGATCTGGAAATCTGATCCGGCGTTGCTGCCCGTTTCTGCCGTGTTGTTTTTGAAGAGCTTCCAGCGTTCGAAGCCGCCAGCCCGCAAGTTAAATGACGCCTCCCGGCCGCCTACTGAATCAGCCGCGAAGATCGAAGGACCGGTAGGATTGCTGACAATCTGCGTGGCCGTAAAAATGTTAGAAGCGCTTGAAAGCGGGACGGCAGTGGTGGTGCCACTGCTATCCTTGAGTTTGAGAAGCCCGCCCTCGACAAAGACGGCAGTCGCATTGACGCCGGGCGTGACCGCCGCTGCAGAGGCGACGACAGGCACGACGAGCGGTTTGAAGCATTTAACCTGATCGGCCCTGATATCGAAGATGATTTCATCGTCGATTTTAACCGACCGTGCAAACGATGATCCGCTCGGACCGGTGGCCCGCACGCCCACCCTTACACGCTCGCCAGTCGCCCCGCTTGCATCGTCGCTCTCATAGATTTCGGCCGCCAGCCAGCTATCCTCGTCGGTCCAGGCGGTGTCGTTGGCCGTCGCATGAAAATAATCGAACAGTTTGCGCGGGGCGCGGCGATAGCGGGCGCGGTCGTAAGGGACGCCGCCCCGACTAAACTCGTACCGGGTAAGCGGCCCCGTCGTTGTCCCTTGATTGGGCACGTCGATCATCTTGAGGCTGATTTCGTTGCGATCACATAGTTCGCCCTCGATCAGGCCGGTATTCACCCGCCTGACGGTACCGGTGATCACATTGTCCGTCGCGCCTTCATCCTGGCCAGTGTCTTCGTTGACCGTCCGCTCGATCCGCACGGCGGTCGTCGTTGCAACGATGCTCGGATCTTCGTTGTCGATTACGAAATCTATCCGCGAGCGGCTTGTGCCCAGCAGCTTGACGATATTGACCTCTGCTGGCGACGTGCCGTCAGGGTAGCGGCCAATCGTCCCGGATATGACCGCATCGACATGGCTATCATAAGCGCGGCGGAGGTCGATGGCCGACGAAATCGGATTGTCGATCTGCGCGCCCTTGACCGAGACTTTGCGCGCCGCGTTGGTGAAGCCGGTCACCGGGTTGGAGGATGACGCCGGCGCGGTTGAGAAAGCATTGAAGCAGTTATCGAAATAGTCGCCTACCGACCGGATATATTCAAAGGCCCGTTTTGCAGCCCAACCACCGCGACACCCATAATAGTTATTGCCAAGGAAGAGCGCGCTGGTGTTATCCAGCGAGCCATCCGGGTTCGCGGTTAAGTAGAGCCCAGCGTCCAGAAATCCCCAGAAATTGGAGCGCGAAACAACCACGCGGTGGCCACGAAGGCCCGCACCCGCATCTCCCTTGTCGCTGCCATAAAAATGGTCCGCCGCATAGAAGTCGCACTGGTCGATGTGGGTGAGTCGGAAACCATTAAGATTGAGACAGTCGGCGCTGGTAAGGTTGCCACCTGGTACGAAGCGAGCGTCAAACTTGATATTGTTAACGATGGCGTCGATTGAGCGGGCGAAGGTCTCTCCGACATCCGCAATGTTTGACGCTTTGACGATAGGACCTACAACACCAGGACCGCCGATAATGCTGCCCTCGCCCATGCCGATGATTTTTAACAACGTGCCCTCGGCGGTAACAACAGCGCCAGTGTTGCACCAGATAGGCTCGGTGACGATTAAGTCGCGCCCCTTCCTGAGCGCATCGAATATCGCAGATGTCAGCCGCGGGCCGTCATCAATCAGCGAATCACCAGCAATATGCGCGGCAATCAGCGCCCGCTTGGTGCGGTAGATATTGCTCGATCTGAAATGGATCGGCAGGACCGCCTGCGCACCTGTGAGAATGGCACTGGGAGAGAGTGAAAGGCCGTTGCCGTCGATGGGGATAACATTCGCGCCTTCACTTGGTATCCGCCCAATCGCCTCAATATTGTCGGGATCGCCCAGCGCGCCGATCGTGTCATAGGCTGCCTGTACCAGATCGGCCGCCTGATCGACGACATCCTGCCCATCAATCTGCGTGCGAACCGCGACCGTCCACAGTCCCGCGCCCAGCGAACCACGAACGACCGGCAGGATGCCCGACCCACTGACGTTGTTGGACAGGACATAGCCAGGCTTGGCAGGGTCGATCGCGAATGTGGTACCAAGGTTCGGGCTGCCGCCATCCGAACGCAGCAGGTCGGCCGTGGGCAACCACCCATCCGTTTTGACCCGGCCATGCGCGCCGGGGCGAATATCCTCCCAAGCAACGCCGGCGAACGCGGTGGGCAGGTCGGTCGCGGTCATCGGCCGCACCGTGCCCGCGCCATCGCTGTCGACGGCCAGCGCCATGCCCATCAGGATCGTCGTGCCGCTGCTGTTCTTCAGCTGCCGCTCTTCGTCGCTAAAGAAGGGGCGATAGCGTTCGCCAACCGCATATTCAGAGACGATGGCGACGCCGCCCAGCGCCGCGTTCATGTCGGCGATGATTTCGGCATTGGTCATCGCCAGATAATTTTTGTTGAGGACGATATCGATCGGCGCCAGCGCATCGACATGCACCGTCAGCGTGATCGGCGAAGCGGTGCGGTTGCCCAGCTTCGCCTTCAATGCGGTGATGTCCGCCTTGGTGCTGGCGTCGGAAATGTCGATATAGCCATAGGCGTAGCCCGAAAGGCCGACATCGCCATCGACCTGGGTGACGCCCTCCGTTCCGGTCTTGCCGAACAGGATCGGCGTTGCGGCGTTGGAAACGGCCACCTTCGATCCCGGGCCGGTCGTCGCTGACGTGATCCGCAGCGCACGGCCGAAATCTTGGATCCGGAACGCGGCGGGGCTGTTTCCATAGCCCGTCAGTTCCCAGCAGCGATGATCCGCCGGCTGATTTTCCGGTTCATCGGGCAGCCATGGCTGCGCCGCCATGCTGATTTCCCCGCCCAGCGACGCATGCGCCAGCAGCGCGCGGTTCATGACCATCGACCCGATCGATTCGAGGCGATAGCTCCAGCCTGTCGTATCGACGGCCGTCAGGGGGCCGCCGACCCATTCGACCGTCGACGGCTGCTCGAAATTGCGCTGGTCATGCGCGGAAAAGGCGGCACGACGACCCTTCAGCCGGCATTCGTAATAGCCGTAGAAGGACCCTGACGTGGTGCCGATCGCGATCGGGTGCTGCGATGGCCAGACCGTCGTGCCATGATAGGCGTCGGCCGCGTCATTGCCGCGATGCTCCACCTCGACATGTCGCCAGATCAGGCAGGTATTTTTCTTGTAATTGGCATTGTCGACATGGCCGCCATAGCGCTCGCCCTCGGCGATCAGGGTCACGCCTTCCAGATACTGGTTCGCGTTAAAGTCGATCGTGCTGGTCGCGCGGATCTCGTCGATCGGCGTGTTGGCGGGCAGCGACCCGTCGATCCGCGTGCGCCCCATGCCCTTGCCGCGAAGGCCGATGAACGCGCCATCCTGGCCGGGCAGCACCCCATCGGTGCCGTTGGTGATCTTGCCCAAGCTGTGTTCGAAATAGGTCCCTTCGTCCAGTTCGACCATCGCGATCGCGCCGGGCCCCGCCAGCGCGGTCGCCGCCTTCAGCGCTTCTGCAATGCTGCCATAGTCCGACACGGGCAGCTGCGCCCCGACCCGCTTGCCCGTGCCATAGACGGTGGCCAGCGCCTGTTCGACGGCCGATGCGCGCGACACCTCGCCGGCCAGCATCAGCGTGCGCGGCACCGGCAATTCGCCATTGCCGCGCGTTCGGAACATCTTGATCGAATAGCCGGTCAGGCGGATACGCTCAGCAACCGTCGCCGGCGTCGCGTCAGTAAGGGCGATATAGGCGCGCAGGTCCGAAAATTCCGACAGGTCGTCGGGCGCCAGGAAGGAAAAGCCCATCACCCGCTTGGTGCGTTGACCGGTCGCCAGGTCGATCGTTTGATAATCGCGCCGGTTGGCGGTCAAGAAATCGACCCAGGTCAGGTCGAACTTGCCGGCCTGCATGTTGATGGCATGGGCCCGGTCCCATCCCGGACTCGTCTCGAACACCAGCTCCAGTTCGGGCTGCCCGCCCTGCATTGCTTCGCGCAATGCGCCGGTCAGTGGTAGTTTCCATTGGAGGATGGTGCCCGCGCCCGTGGCGCCGATCTCCACGGTCGCGCCCATGTCGCGGCCCGCCGCGTCCAGCAGGACCTGCGCGCCGCCATTCATCTTCAGCGCGGGCTCGATCGACCGGAACACATCGACCTTGGGCGCCGTCGCCGCGAAGCGATTGTCCAGTACCGCATCCGCACCCGTGGTGGCGGTAGACGCCGGCGTGGCGACGACTTCATAAACGCAGGACGTCACCTTGAAATAGCGCACGGCGCTGGTCGGCGCATTGGGCGCGATCTGCAGCGTCGGCCCGACCCAAATTTCGTCGCCCTGCATCACATAGAGATAATCGCGGGTCAGGACCGTGCTGCCCTCGGCTTGCTCCGCCGCCAGCGCCGATCCTTCGTTCAGGTCGATAAAGCCAGTGTCGCGATCGGCCCGCACGGCGTTGCCGCCAAATGGCGTCGCCGCCCGGAAGCCGACACTGGCTTCCATCACGACGGGAAAGCGGATGGTGCAACCCTTCAGGCGCTGCGCCTCTTCCTTAGTGAAGAAGGTGCGCGGCAGCGTGAAGGAGCCCGCGCCCGTCTGCCCTGCGGGGATGGTGAAACCGACGACCCGCCCGCCTTCGACGATCGCCACGGCCCCACCGTTCGCGCCATTGAGCGCGGAAGTGAACGGCAGCTGCTCGCCCGACGTCGGCCGAATATTGGGAATGGCCTCGCCGGCCGCGATCGCTTCTTCCACCTGCGCTTCCTGCTCGCTGGTCAGGCCAGGACCGCGCAGACCGCGCGCGCGGTCCCTGATAGGCGTCTGCAAATTCATGTGTCGTCCACTCCGGGCTCAAGGAAGAAGGCGCCGGTCCAGAGCGTGTCTTGCGCCCCGTCCGCATAGGTCAGCTTGATTTCGTGGAAATGCCGGTCCGCTTCCCCGACTTCGGGCGCATTGAGCCCGGTCGGCATCGCTTCCAGCGTCGCGCGCGACAGGGCTGGCTCCACGCGCAACGTGCGAAGGCCAGGCTCGCTTTCATGCGCGGCATCGGTAAAGGGCACATCGACATGCTCGCCGATCGGTTCGCCGGGCTGACCGGCATATTGCCGCACCTGCATCGAAATGCTGGC
>NZ_ATDP01000103.1 GCF_000445105.1 Sphingobium lactosutens DS20
TGATCTGCCCCCACCGAGTGGACCGATTGGTTTGTTAGTGCATTAAGCTCATCGCCGCCATATCCGGACGGAGGTGGAGCGAAGCGGAACCGGAGGCCGATATGGCGGTGTCGCCGTTTCTGGTGCCGGTGGCCGATAGCCAAGACTGCTGTGCGGGCGGACGGTGTTGTAATGCCGCCGCCAGGCTTCGATCAGCACCCTGGCCTCGGCGAGGCTGTAGAAGATTTCACCATTGAGCAGTTCGTCGCGCAGCGACCCATTGAAGCTTTCATTATAGCCATTCTCCCATGGCGATCCCGGCGCGATGTAGAGCGTCTTCACGCCGATCTGCCGCAGCCATTGCTGGACGGCATTGGCGATAAATTCGGCGCCATTATCTGACCGTATATGTGCAGGCGGGCCGCGCGAGATGAACAGGTCCGCCAAGGCCGCCAGCACATCCTCATGTTTGAGCTGTCGCGCAACGATAAGCGCCAGACATTCCCTGCTGGCCTCGTCGATGATCGTCAGGATGCGGAACTTGCGGCCGTCATGCGTGCGCCCCTCGACGAAGTCATAGGCCCACACATGCCCAGGATACTCAGGCCGCAGGCGGATGCATGATCCGTCGTTGAGCCATAGACGCCCGCGTTTGGGCTGGCGCTGCGGCACCTTGAGCCCTTCGCGCCGCCATATCCGCTCGACCCGTTTATGGTTCACCGTCCACCCCGCATGGCACAGCAACGCCGTGACCCGGCGGTAGCCGTAACGACCATATTGCTTTGCCAAGGCGATGATGTCCTCCGTCAGCGCCTGTTCGTCATCCGCCCCACGCGGCACTTTACGCTGTGTCGATCGATGCTGCCCTAGAACCCGGCATATCCGTCGCTCGGATAGCCGGACTGGCAGATCCCGTCGTATATGATCGATGCAGCGCCGTCGCCGCGCGGGGCTCAGAAGTTTCCCCGTGCAGCTTCCTGCAATATCAGCTTGTCCAGCGTCAGGTCCGAGATCGCCCGGCGCAGCCGTTGGTTTTCCTTCTCCAGATCCTTCATCCGCCGTGCCTGGTCGGTCTTCAGCCCGCCATATTCCTTGCGCCAGCGATAATAGGTCTGCTCACTGACCCCGATCCGACGGCAGGCTTCGGCGGTCGAAGCCCCCTGCGCCAGCACGATCTCAATTTCACGCAGCTTGCCGATGATCTCTTCCGGCTTGTGCTTCTTGCTCGGCATTCAATGTCCCTTTCGCGGTCCAGACTATCATAGTCTCTGGGCCACTCAGCGGGGGGCAGATCACCGCAACCAACTGGATTGAAAGCGAGAAACAATAGCTGGGTTGATGATCTAACAGGCGTCCACCATGAGATTAACCTGTCATGGGATGCCGTGAATGTCTTGCCTGTAGGCGAGAACCTTGGGCAGCAAATTCCGATCAATGGCTATGTCGTTGAAGTGATGCGACCAAACACAAGCGTTTGGGAACGTATCTACAATGGCAATAGCACGTTCTGCACCATGCAAGATGCACAGCCAGGAACATACACGTTCAGCGTCAGAGCAATAAATATCCTGAATAGGTCAGGAGAGGCCGCATTGCTCAAACATGATTTCACATATGGCGAAGGCCAAGAAGGGCAAGTGCTTCCTCCCGTTTTTGTGGGGTTCGATTAAGGAGTGGCAACAGTAGAGTTTACAGGACATGACCTGACGGTCAGATTTGAGGAAAACCCGCAGAACGGACGAGAATTTCGCTACCGCGTCAGATACGAATGCGCGACTGCCACGGTTGTCCATTTCGTGGATGCAGAGAACGCGGCCCAATATACCAAGCCTGACGGGATGCGCGGCTATAAGGACGTTCTCACCTTTGAAGAGAACCTAAAAGCTGGGCTTACTCGCTCGCCCAAGGTGTTTCTTTCCACCCAAGACGGCGCAGGCAATTGGTCTGCTGAGTTAGAAATCGACGCCTTGAACCCTGCGCCAGACGTGCCGCCTATGACGTGGTTCAACGGCTATGACATGGTGCGCTTCAATTTCCTCAAGCCTGATGACACGGATTGGGCTGGCTTTTGTGTATGGGCAGATACGCAATCGCCAGTCCGCAAGGACCAGATTACGTCCAAATATATCGGGCCTAACAATGAGGTGTCGCTGAGCTTGCTGCCTGACACAGACTATTTCATAACCTATGCCGCATATGATGCCTTTGGCACTGACCTGCTCAACGAAGCCACGGTGCAGCTTCATACGCTGAGCGAAGAAAGCATATTGCTGCCAGTCCTAACTGAGCCGCTTGAGCATATTGCGGCGCTACAGGTGAAAAGCAGCACGGCCTTTCTCAAGGTGGCAAGCGCATATTCCAACAACAACCATCGCGCCATTGAGGAACTGAAAACCTCAATCGAGGACGGCACGCTCGTATCGTCCAAAGTCCTCATTCTGGAAACTCGCGTCGATGATGCTGAGAGCATCCTTCAGCTTGAGCAAGAAACACGGGCAAATGCCGACGAGGCGATAAGCCAGCAGGTGCTTTTGATGGGCGCTCGCGTTGATGATGCAGAGACGGCAATCTCACAGGAGTTGATTGCCAGAGCCAACGCAGACGAGGCGTTGACCGAAATGAATACCCAGCTTGCCAGCCGCATTGGCGACAATGAGGCGCAGTTCAATGACAAGATACAGAACCTTGTCGATGCTGACGGCGCATTGTCCCAGCGCATCACAGATCAGTCAGCCGTGTGGAACAGCGATATAGATGGCAAAATCACCGCCGCGTCGCAGAGCATCACGACAGCATATGCAGATGCAGACGGCGCGCTGTCTGAGCGTATCGACAGCCTATCAGCGCAAATGGGTGATGATGGCTGGATGGCTGCAATTGAAGAAGTCAGCCGCACGATAGCTGATGGCGACGGCGCGCTAGGCGAGCGGATTGACCAGATTACGGCTGGCTATGATGACCAGTTGGTTTCCATCCAGCAGAGCATGTCCGCGCAGGGCAGCACGGTGGACGGATTGAGCGCCCAATATACACTTCGCATCAACAATAATGGCCGTGTGTCAGGCTTTGGCTTGGCAAGCGATCCCAATGGCAACAGCGAAATGGCCTTCTTGGCTGACCGTTTCCTTATCGCTCACGCAGGCGGCGCGGAATACCCATTTGAGGTGGTGGCTGGGCAGGTCAGGATCAAAGAAGCCGTCATTGAAAGGGCGAATATCAAAGGCGCGCAGATTGATGATTTGTCCGTCAACACGCTGAAAATCGCAGGCGGCGCTATCACCGCGAACCAAGTCGCCACGGCAGCGGATGCCTATGTGCTGGCAAACGGATCAGCCGATTTCATCACCACAGGATTCATGACCATTGGTGATGGCGTTTTTGGAACAGGCACAATCGACGTGTCATTCACCATCGACGCGACGCTGGAATATGACGCTTCATGCCAAGTGCTGCTCTACACTGACATAGGCAGCGGCTGGATGCTGAATAAGCAAATCACCTTGGGCATCTCGACCGACAACGGAAACACCTACAGCCGCTATTTTGGTCAGGTCAGCACCGTAGTTGATGGCCCTCAGGTTCGCGTCTTGGCTCGTTGCGTCTCAGGGGCATTTACGCCGCGTTCCGTGGCCAGAAATTTCTATGTGAGAGATATCGTGATGACGTTGAACGGAGCCAAGAGATAATGGCGACAGCATATTTTAATGAAGCGGGATCGCTCATCTGCCTGATCGACGGAGAATGTCAGGCGCCAGAGAATGCAGCGCATTCAGCCAACGTGGCTGACGGCACAAACCCCAATGACATATATTTCGATGCCGCTGAAATGACGGTCAATCTGAAAGCTGAATTGCCAATCTCAGTGGCGTTCAACCATGTCGGGAATATCCCGTCTGGTGCGACTATCATGTTTGGCGACGATCATGTCACCGTTGATGATGGCACATTGGAGTTTGATGCGGACGTATTTGAGACGGTCCTTATCTACGTGGATCATCCACGACATAAAGCAGCATATTTTGAGGTTCCAACAGGACCATTGGAGGGGGAATGAAGGTAAACATCAAGAAGGGATTTTCAGAAGCGAGACGCGCAGCATATCCTTCAATCGAGGAGCAATTAGATACTCTCTATCATGGCGGCTACGATGCTTGGAAAGCGTCGATTGACGAGGTGAAGAACCGCATACCTAAGCAGCAAAAATAAATACTCCTGTATAAACAGGAGAAAACTATCGCATGGCTTGGTATAAGATTGGGACGATTAATCTAACAAATGGCTCAGACATTGTAACAGGGAACGGAACCAGCTTCCCTAACAGCATCAGAAAGGGTGACGCCCTTCAAATCGGTAATTCGCTGTATGAGCTAGATGGCGTGGTCAATTCCACGCAAATGAAGCTGACCAAGCCATATGCAGGCTCAACATCCTCCAACACCTCATATGCGATCATCCCGACGCAGACCAATGTGCAGGACTTGAACAGCAACGTCCTCGATCTCATCGACATAGCCAGCGACATAATCGAAAACGGCGTTGAGGGCGGCGATAGCGCCTATGAAACAGCCGTCAAAAACGGGTTTGTTGGCACCCAAGCGGAATGGCTGGAAAGCCTCAAAGGCACAGATGGGCGCGACGGTTCACAGGTTGGCTTGGGCGCGATCGTCAACTTGAACGAGTATAGCGGCCAGCCAGCAGGCGGCAGCGGCATCAGCGTAATTGTCCCTGTCACGGCAGGCGATCCGCCAATGAACCTGACGCAATCCGCTCAGGTCATCATCCCTAGCAGCACACCAGATGCAGGCATTGCGATTTGGGCGAAGTCCACAACGTCAGGAATTGCGGTGGTTTTGGGCCTCGTAAACGCTCCTGAGCCACAGCCAGGCGGTAGTGACGAAGAACTGGATTTGTCAGGCTCAGGCACCGTTTACGGCGATCCCGGCACTATTTTCCCATTAGGCATCTATCTCGCAGGCAGCACCGCGAATTTCTCGCTTACCGTGCCGTCAGGCTTTCCCCTCGCCATTGAACGCCGCAACGAAATTACAGTGCCAGTCGCAAGCCAATGGACCATCACCAGCGCTGGCTCACCATGGCCAGTCAGCGGCGATGCCGTTGGTTCGTCCAATGTCATCTACAAGCGCGTCTACTCAGGATCAGGCGGCGCATCCTCTGATAACAGCAGCATGGTCGATGGACGTTTGCGCCTGATGAGGCATATCCATCTTATCACTGACCCGCTGGCTTTGTCGTTCAAGCAGACCACGAACGACGGCACCACGCAGACCCCAGCCAGCATCAGGCTTACGTTCTCAGGCATCGTGAATGAGGAATACCCAATCCTAGCGACCTTGTATGATTACACGGTTGGCGAATTCACTTTGCGCCGTCACTGGTCAGGCAGTGCGACCCTTGCCGTGACAGTTGGCCGTGGCAGCTCGTCTACGCAGATTGTCAGCGATGATGATCCTGCATTCGCCGCTGGATCGCTCAAAACATGGTCAGTCGAATATATCGACAATGTAGACGGCGTTGGTGGCTCGATCCGCTTTTATGCTGATGGCGTCCAGATAGGTGCAGACAAGCCATGCGAAGTGAAGCTGCGCATAACCCCAGCCATGGCGCTGGAATGCAATTCCTCAGGCAACAATACCTCAGACAGCGTGAACAATCTCGACGTTGCCTATCTGGGCGTTTCGTTCGGCAAGCCTGAGGTCGAAAGCACTTACGAAACTGCTACCAGCGGCGCGATCACTGCGGCCGATTTGGAAATGCTCTGCGTCGATGCTCGCAGCTTCTCAACGGCGCAGGCACCCGTCACCGTCAGCTATCAAGCGGCGGGACAGAACGCCTTTAATATGGAAGTCGTCGTTGGCGAAATGACGTTGCCTGCTGGCCGCGCATACAAGGCCGTCCTTGAAGATTGGTCCAGCGGCGAAGGCGTTGCCCATCCAAATGAGTTGGTAATGACCAAACCAGCGGCGCAAAACTGCCGCTTTGAGGATGCTGATCTATACAGCGCACAAGCACCATGGACTGAGGTTCTACCAAAGGGAGCCGTGCCAAACATCAATGGCATAAACTACTATTGCGAAGGCATCCGCATGGGAACCTATGTGCAGTTCCAATTCGGCTATGATTGGGAACACCACCCAAATGCCTGCAAATCCGTTTGGCGATCCGCAAGGCAAAGACAGCTACATGGTGCCGCATAAATGGCTGATCTACGACAATACAGGCACATTGCTTGGCCGCGTTGAGCAGCCAAATGGCCAGCCTTTGAACACCACAGCTACAGGCGTGTCTTGGAGTGGGTCACTTGATGGACGTGGCAATCCGATGGTGACGGCGGCCAACAAATGGTATCCGAAAGGAACGGTCCGCTCAGGCATTATCTGGCGCTCACACGCAGAGCCGCCAGCTTATACCCAGCAGGAGATTTGGAGCCGCGTTCCTACCTATGACATTGCCGTGCCATTTGCTTCTCAGGGTGGTGCATCAGTCAACGGCGGCGATTTGCGCGCAGGGACAGGCGAACAGCTAAACGGATTCGCGAATTATCGCTGGATGCCTTGGGAAAGCAGCACCTACAACGACTTGATTACGGCTGGCACCAACACGCTTAATCCGTGGAAATATGGCTCTGACCAGAACGGCATGGTCCCTAACGCCAACACATGGCTGAAATATACCCCGTTCAATCAGATGGGCCGTTCGCCAATTACTGGTCCGGGCGGTGTCCGTGATGATCGTCAGATTATGCCTGAGCCTGTTGCTCGCTATGCGCGCGACGTGACGGTCAAACGCCTCCACGACAATCGCAGCATGAAAGATATCGCGCTCGATTACCTCACTGGCTACGCTTCCGATCCATTCCACTGTTTTGAGAATGGACGCCTGACGCCGCTCTACAAGGGCGATGCGCGCCGCAATATCACATTGCGAAACCACTATTACGGTGGTGGCGAAAGCGGCACTCCAGCAGAGCAAGCCTATTACATTCAGGGCGGTCGCCCATATGAGTTCGTCACGGCGAACAACCCACTGCGCGTTCAAGTGCCATATGGTGGCGCTGCTTCCGACAAGCCATATTTTGGCACCAACCAGATTGACCAAGACCACGCCCACCAATTCCCACATTGGGGATCGCTCATGTGGCAATCACCTGAGTTTGCGATGCTGGGCCACAAGTTTGGCGATCAGGCGCGTCTCTATCTGAATTGGATTTTGAACAACGGCTGGGGTGAAGCTGGCGAGTTCGCATCACGCGGCGCTGCATGGAAATATATGCACGCGGCAATCGCATGGAAAACCGCATCCAGCAATTCCAGCAGGCTCTATAGCCGTGCTGATATCCTTGATTGGGTCGTGTTCGATTTTGAGGGCTTCTACGACAATTTCTATGCCAGCGAAGTTGGATTCCTGAACCCGCCAACGAACGTCAGCGGCGGCGGTAACAATGCGATCTTTGCGGGCACTCAGCGCTTTGGTCCTTGCCTATGGAACGACGATTACGGCGTTTGGCAGCATGACTTCATGATTGGATATTGGACCAGCGCGCTCCATGCCGCTGAGAAGATCGGCTTCAACGATGCGCTCAGAGCAGCATCTGACAAAGCCGAAGCTGTCGTGAACTGGCTCATCACCATGCATCAAAAGCGCGCAACTGGCAGGCTCAATGGCGGCATGAACGTCAATTCCTATGAGATTGATTACACCGTGCCGCTTTGGACCCCAGCAATGATAGCGTCGGCTGGTGGCGTAGCTGCAAACCTGCCTCAGACTTATTCCGCTATCGCAACGGCCCAAGGCTCGAATGCTGCCTTTAGTTGGGATAGCTGGAACAACAATGGCTCTGCCAGTTCGCGTGATGGTCAGGCGATGGACCAGCTTTTGGCTGCACCGTCATTGCTCCGCGATATGGGCAGAACTGATAGCGCCTTGGTCCAAGCTGAGACGAACGCGCTCGCATATCGCCTGAGCAAGATCACCAGCGAAACCGCGAAGGGCGCGGCAACTGCTGGCAGCACATGGTTCCAATACCATCAAACAACCAACAATCCGCCATATAAGGCTAACTAAGGAGACTGCCTATAGTGCTACATTTGAGACATTATCCAGAGGAACCAGATGGCGTTGTGGTCCTCCGCAAGCTGTATATCATCAAGGATAAAGACCTTGACGGAAACCCTGTTGAGCGAACCGTCACTGACGCCCATTTCAAGATCGCCGTTGAGGGCAATGAGATTGTGAACCTCAGCTTGGGCGATGGGATCACATGGGATGGTATAACGCAGTCGCTTTCTTTAGTTCTTAAAAACAGCGATCTAAGCGATATCACGTCATCAACTGACGGCGATTACCAATATTATATAACCTTAGAGACTGGCAGGATCATAACCCTGTTCGCAGGACGCGCATATATGGAGAGAAGCTTATAGGATGAAAAACAATGAAGTTAGGATTGTTGAACAAGCTGACGAAACAACAATCATCGAGATAAACGAGTTAGGCGGCCTCACTGTAGAAGGCACACAAGGTCCAGCAGGACCGCAAGGCCCACAGGGCGCAGTCGGCCCGCAAGGTCCAGTTGGCCCACAGGGCGAAACAGGCCAACGCGGTATACAGGGATTGCAAGGCATCCAAGGGCAGGCAGGCCCAGCAGGTGCAATAGGCGCTCAGGGACCAAAGGGTGACACAGGCCCAGCGGGGCCAGTAGGTCCGCAAGGCCCACAGGGTTTGCAGGGCATTCAGGGGCCACAAGGACCAGCAGGCGCAACTGGCCCATCTGGATTACCAGGAACGCCCGGCATGAATGGTGACAGCGTTTCAGACGCGACCATTGCTCCAGACGGGACGCTGATAATCACGCTCACCAATGGCTACACCATTGAAGCAGGCAATGTGGCCAGCGATGTTGCTGCATTGGTCCCGTTGGGTGGTTCAGCCGGTCAAATCCTATCGAAGATCGACGGCACTGATTTCAACACGCAATGGGTCAACGCTCCATCAGGCTCAGGTGAAGGCGAAATAGGCCCAGCGGGTCCAAAGGGTGATACTGGTGACACAGGACCAGCAGGCCCAAAAGGTGACACCGGCGATACAGGACCACAGGGGCCAGAAGGACCGCAAGGACCAAAGGGCGACACTGGTGAAACAGGTCCGCAAGGGCCAGCAGGTAGCGGCGGCGGTTCAAGCGCACCTTGGTATTTCGATCCTCCACCAGCGAGTTCGCTGACCTTGCTCAGTGGTGATGCAACCAACCTCACAATTGCTGACGATGCTGATGTTGGGTTGATGGTCAAAAGCGGCCCTGCGCCTGCATCTGGCGACATTAGCCGCATCGCATATAGGACATTGACCAACAAAGCGGCGGATTGGGACGTTTTCATCCACGCGCCCATCACCATGAACGATGCCGCCTACCAAAAAGCTGGCTTGATCCTGATGGACAGCATCAGCGGCAGGCAAGTCCTTATTGGCCAGAACAACGAATATTCGCCGTTTGGTGTGATCTATTTCGACAGTCTAACCAGCTATGGCGGCGGCTTGGATATGCATAATTTCTCGCTGCAACCAACATTCTATCGCGCATCCTGCGTTGGTTCGACGCTGACCTATTATGTCAGCCATGATGGAAAAAACTGGCTACAGGTCGGGCAAACGGGCGTGACGGACTATCTCAGCAACCGCCCTGATCGCATTGGCATCGGCTATAACATCGCCAGCAATCCGTCGCTTCAATCCATCATGACAGTGGATTGTTTCAAGCTGACTGGTCCAGCAGTTTAACGCATTGTAATATTAGGACTATTCTCTGTTCCAATTAAATACTGGAAACAGGGAGGGCCGCAATGGCATGACGAATGAAACGCATAGCACGACGCAGCTTGAAACTCAGGTTGTTGTGCAACCAAAGACCACCGCGCTCTCGCCATATGACGCAGCCCTAAGCCTAATGCCTTTCCTGCTCTTCTTGGGTGCCGTGTTCGCCATCATAAAGGGTGGCGCTTGGATGAAGGATCGCACGGCGAGAGAAGTTCAGGATTTTACCCAGATCGGGAACAGGTTGGACGAACTGGAAAAGGGCGTGAAAGGCATGTCATCCCTGTCTGTCTCGCTTCACGATCACGAACGCCGCATCACCGTCATTGAGACGGACTATCGACATATCAACACGACGCTGGACGAATTGAAGGTGGGCATCAAACAGCTAAACGACAATGTGCTGGATTTGGCGCAGCGTTTGCCACGCAAAGAGGCTTGAACGAGCGATCTTATAGCTTGGCAGTTCCACCACGCATTATTTTTTGAAAATTAAGTCTATCTGCTTTTTGAGTGGGTGCTTTACGATCTCGTAATCGGCGTTCTTCGTGATGACGCGGTGTGCCAAAATACCTGCTCCCCCAACAAGACCCGCAGCAACTACGAATGGTGCGGCGGCTGCTCCCATCGCTGCGACACCAAACGGCGTTGTCAATTCTGCAACAATAGCGAGAGTGGTTCCCCCCACCAGACCTGTTCCTGTCGTGGCGACAGCAGCAGTGGCTCTTTTGTTAGTTCTGACTCTGAAAGACGCACTATGATCTTTCATTGCAGCCTTCACGATGGAGAGAACTTTCTCGACATCTTTAACTTCTTTGATTTCAATCGAGGCTCGTTGTGAAACAACATTGGCTATCTTGTTACGAAGATCGTGATATTCATCTGGTATTTCTTCGAACTGCATCTTGTTGCCTCACTTGCACCATAGCAATAATCTAGCCGTGATTATCACGTAGAATCTTATTCGCAATAGTCGCGATGAAAAATGCCCCGAATTATGCATTTCGTTTGAGTTTTATATCCAGCATTCAGGCTTGATGGCCTGGAAGAATTTTGTCAGCCTCTCTATGGCCCTCTGATCTGGTAGCGGACGCGGCCAACGAACTCCTGCTTTGGAAAGCCCTCAAGGCGCGGATTGATTGCCGCTGCTGTCTCGCTGCCACCTTCCATATCCAAGAATCCCATGCGGCATAGCCAGTTCAGTTCCTTGCCTACCATCTGCCATTCTGACCGCTCAATCAGGCTGTCTAAGTCTGCATCCTTCTTGGCATATTGCTGGAAGACATAGCGCAGGCGGCGCAGGGCCATGCCGTCAGTGAAGCCGCTGCCGTCCAAGTCCAATATGGCTTGCTCTACGGCCTCTGGCGTCGATCCCAGCTTTTTGGCGAAATGGCTGAGCTGCTTGTCGTTCTTGAAGCCCTGATAGAATCCTGCGCGGACGAACAGGTCGATGAGTTGGTGGGGCTGGTGCGTGGGGATGGTCTTCATCCAGTATTTATGGATTTCACCCGCCGCGAAACGCTGCGATTTCCCCCGTTTACGATTTGGCAGGGTGACATTGTTACTTTGTTACCCAATCAAAGTAACATCAAAGTGACGCCATAGTGACATCATAGTGACACCAAAGTAACATCAGGGTGACAAATTGCCCCGAAAACCCTAGTATTTCTGCGGGTTTCCGAGGCTTATAATGATATAATAATATAAAATAAAATAATGGCGAAGGCTCAAGTTACTCGCCTTCTTCTTCCATTTTATTTTTTATCCCATACACGACCTTGCAGGTCGCATAAAATAAATTCGTAACGAATTTACGTTGGATTTTTTCATCTTCGTTCAATCACTCGCATTAGGCCATTCGCAGATTAGCTGCTCACGGCCTAATTAGCTCGCCCACTGGAAAGCACATGAAGGCATTAGGCTTCGCCAGTCCATCATAAATGGAAACGGCCCCGCGCGATTTTAAAATCGACTTCCGTATCGAGGGTAAATTACAATAAAATACTAAATAATATTGGGCGGTAGTTACGTCTTAAATTCCACAAATCCTATAGCAAACTGCCGCCCATAGGATTTGAATTTGAGACAAGATGCAGTGGAATGCATCTTTAAAGGACAATGCTATAGGAATAACATAAATGACGAAAACACCATCTTGGATTGCTCTATCTCAGCAAATCCTATCCAAAGAAACAAATTCAAAGGGCGGCGGCGTAACTCGCAAGGCAATCACTCAGTATCGCGATCAACTGCTTAATGGCAAAGCGCTCACTGAAAAGCAGGCGCAGCACTTCATCCAAACCATCAATATGCAACTTGGCTTGGACCTTGACGTAAATCAGCCTGTCCAGATCAGCAGGAAAGTTCGCTCAGACTGGCGCAAAAAGATCGGCGTCCAAACTACAACGACCATATCGAATGATCCTGAGGCGCTATGGGCAGCCTTGGTTGAACACTATGGTAGCTGGGAGGCAGTATCTCACGCGGCAATTGACCGCCTTGAGCGCGAGAATGGCTCTGTAAAACCTCAGGCAGCAGCGCAGCCGCAAGCGGCGTTGGATCGCACATCAGGCGTCACGGCCAGCGTTTGGGACAACGCCAGCGGCACAACTGGCAATCTCGATTACAAAGACGGCACCAAGGAACACCTCTTTTTCGACGGCAAGCTCAAGAAAGTTATGCAGAAGTTGGCTGATGCCCATGACAGCGAGTTGGCGGAAAAGGTGCTGGAAAGGATCGCTGTCGCCACTGACGGCTTAGAAAGCCGCTTCGCATTTGAATACAGCCCAATTTACGCAGCTGGCGATCCTAAGGCGAAAAAGGCTCCTGCGACTGCTCAGTGCATTGTGATGAAATCCACGCCGCTGGCTGGCGGTGCGCCAGAATTTTCCCTGATTGGCATCAATGGTCCTGCGATCCCATTTGTGAAACAGCAGAATTACAAGCCATCTGGCAAGCAGCCAGATATAAAGGCGTTCATTCCAAAATGACGGGTTTTTGATGTTTTGGACTAAATAGATATGTCGAAGACGTTACCATATCTAAGGCAATAGACATTTACTATCTCCGTGAAACCTCGTTGGATTAAACCAGCGGGGTTTCATATTGCCTGATAAATACCTGTATGTTCCAGAATCTCAAAGACAGGATAAAGAAGGTCATCAGCGCCTTGAAGCCGCTGGCTGATAATGACGGCATTGCGACCGGAATTATGAGGTGGGTGCGACCTTGTGCGTTCTTCCTTCTCGTCGCGCTCTTTGTGGTTGGCTGGTTCAACACCGCCACTTTGCTGGCGTATGCAGGTGCCTTGGCCGCATTTCCTCAGGATTTTTGGAATGTCGTGTTCATCATCCTTGGCAGCATCGCAGGTAGCAAAGGCATGGCTGACATTGGGAAGCTGATAAAAAGATGAAGATACGAAAACTGATATTCCGCATTGCAGAGGACCATCAACACCTTGAAATAATCATGAAGCTGTTGGCAGAGCCATATCCAGTGCCATTCGTGACGGAACTTGAGGAAGAGATACTGAGGGATTTCTACAAGAAGCAGGGCTAAGAACGCCTGAAATAACGTCTGTCGATAAATATCCTTGAAAGCGAGGCGCTTTGCCGCGTTTGTTAAACAGGATATTTTCAAAATGAAAACACTACTCACAGGCTTCAAAGCCACAACTGAAATCAAACCATCATTAGATATTGAAGCTAACCAAAACGAGATACGTCAGGCAATCCAGTCCGTATGTGACCTTCTGCCACATGACACATCGCTGCCAGCATATTGGTCCATGACTGCATATGACCCAGCGGGAAAGCACAACCACCAGAGCGTCCAAGCCCTAACTGGCGTCGTCCTTGAATATGAAAAGCGCTACGAGGTCGAATTGCTCAATGCCCTCAAGCAGATGCCGTGGCACTATCTGTTCGTTGAGACAGAGCGCAAAAGCGGCCAGTTCGTCAGCGTCTTTTTCCCCTTGGGATTTGAGCCAGACGTGAACCGCTTCATGCGTATCGCGGGCGTCTTAGTGCAGCAGCTTGGCGTCTATGGGCTGAGCAAGGGCAGCGGCACCCCAACATTCCTTGTGAAGCTGGTAGGCGGGCAGGCAGTGCAGGAACATGCAGGCCCAGCTATTGGCCTCAGCTTCATCAGCGAAACGCGCGACGTGGAAGCGAACGGCGCGATACAGGCATTTCAGGGGCCAAAGCCTATCGTTCAGCGCCCTGTGCCTGTCGCGGCACTACCTGCCAAGCAAACCAAGGAGAAGCAGATTGCAGCCCATTTCAGGATGCTCGCCAACCTCTTTGACCCAGAATAACACTCACGACGAAGCCCGCTCCTGACACGATAGTTGCGGGCTTTCTGTTGACAGTCTGACCTTGTGTGTCCGACATGGACTTGCTGATTTGTTTGGGGGCGTGAAATTGGCAATCGAAGATGAAGCAGGACTGGTTCAAGCTGTTCTCAGCGTCAACTCGCTCATTCAAGATATAAATGACTTCGCGAACGCGAATCCAAGGATCGAAGCGAAGGCCAAAATTCGCTTTCCTACAGGCGTCTTGCGGACGGCTGCATACCACCGTCAAGAGCTGAAGTTTATACCCGATAGCCGCATTCGAACCAACCTAAGTTACGCCTGCATGACGCATGACGTGTTCAGGTGGCTCATCGCAAGGACGACCATTGCAGGGCAGGCAAGGGACATGGTTGTCAAAGAGGCCATTTGTCTTACGGGATCTGTTTGCGAAGCGATGACATTGTGGCCAGGCCAGCAAGGGCTTGGGAAAAGCAAGTCATTCACTGATCGCGTAGCAAGATTGCGTGAGCTTGAGGTCGTGACTGAAGAGGTCGAAGCCGACTTGCTCTGGGTTTGGGAAGTGCGATGCCGTGAGCATCTGGCGGGTGTCAGTGTTCAAGAATGGAACCACTACACTTTGGAACACTGGCGACGGTCAGTGATGGCTATGCGTGCCTTACGGAGCGGATTAGCCAAGTGGCGGGAATAGCTGCCTAAATAGCGCGGCTTCCGCCGCTCGGCGTTTAACCAGACCCTTGAGGACTTTCCCAGCCGCTTTGTTCCAGCGAGCAAATTGACCGGCAGCACCATCATAATCGCCTTCGTTGAGCAGGCGGCGTAATGTGGATTCCTTGAGGCTCTGAGCGCCCAGATTGTAGGTGAAGCTGACGAGCGCCCCTAACTGGTTTGTGGTAAGCGCCACTTTGACGAGGGCAAGAACCTGACGTTCAAAAGCGTCATATTCCTCGATCAGCCAAGCGTCGGCCTGTGCCTGTGAGCAGGTATCGCCTGCCTTGACCTTCTTGGTTCTGCCATAGCCAATCGTCCATATGCCAGCAGGGCATTTGTAGGCTTTGAGTTTGCATCCTTCGTATTGCTTGATGAGCGCCAAGCCTGCGCGTTGCGATGTATTTTCCATCGCATATTTAGCAGAATGGAAAGCCCCGCAGATTGCTCTACGGGGCTTCACTAGAAGTGAGGCGGATTAGGCTTTTATGCGTCCCTGACTGCGCGCTTCCGCCGCATACTGAGACAGCGATTGGGTTGGGACAAAGGTAACGTCCTGCTCAATGCCAACGGCACCGCCGAGCATCTTAATTTCTGCCAGTTCATCAAGGCTGACATATCCAAGCTCAGGCGTGCCAAAGCCCAGATCGCATAGGCCAAATGCCAAGCCGTCCTCGTCGCATTCCGTGAGCAGCCACGTTGCCGCGCCGCAGGGATTGAATAGCTTGCAGATGGGGATGAAGTCGATTTCGCCGCCAGTGCCTTTTAGCGGCTGCTGCTGATCCCAATTCGCCCGCAAGCGCTGGAATGTGGCTTCTTGGATCATCTTCTTGAACGTCATTGTTGGCTCCTTTGTTTATGGCCAACAGACGATCAATAGGTCTTCTCATTGAAAGTCGATACAAAAAGGCATGACAGATATCGACTTCAAGACTCGTTAGTTCAGACTGACATTCTAACTTTAAGGAGAATGTTATGTTTAAGCCGTGGGAGAAATGGATTTTGCTTTTTGGTGCGATAATAGCAGTAGGTGATCTGTATGAGGTTGTGACGTATGATAAGCAGGATATCGCGGCAATCATCGCCCAAAAGTTGGATTTTTATATCGACGCCTTGAACGACCTGTTTAGATGGATTGGCAGTTACAAAGGAACTGCACCATGCAACAGCTTATTCAAGACGTGACAGAATATCTCGATATTGATCCTCGCTTTTGGAACAAGGACGAAGGCGAGTTTGAATATGACGGCGAGCAGGTGTTTTTTCGCAAGCTGTCAGATAGCGTCCTTCTCTTCGTTGAGGGTGTCGTTTATGAGGCTCTACGCCCATAACAATCTTCATAGGCTCTACTGTGACGCTGGATGACCCCTCTATCCCTGAGTTCGCATCGTGGCGCAGCTACGAGATTTTTGCTAAGCGAGTTCGCCATTCCAGCCGCTATGTTTGGAGTGATGAAGTCCAAGCATTCCTAGATACGGTTGTGGCTACAATCACCCAGCGAGACGGCGTTCTACAGGCGGGGCGCATTTTCTATCGCGCTCAGCGCGGCGTTGAATGGGAAGACCGACAGGACGACGACGGAAACTGGATAGGCGAAGACGTCTATGGTTTTGGTGGTAGCCGCATGAAGCCGTTGATAAATCGCGCCAAAGAGGGGCGCGCTAACCCCGCTGGCATTCCTGTCCTCTATATTGGTAGCAACCTCGACACGGCTGTTTCAGAGGTTCGCCCTTGGGTTGGCGCAGAGGTGTCAATTGCTCGCTGTAAAATCCTAAGGCCGCTTCGCACATTGGATTTGTCGCTCGGTCACGGCAAATCATCTTTTAAGCTCAAATTCCTTAATCCAGATTTGGAGCCGTCGGCAGAGGACAAGAAGTCTGCTGTGTGGACAGGTATCGACAATGCATTTTCTAAGCCGGTGACGCTCTCAGACGATGCCGCAGATTATGTTCCGACCCAAATCCTAGCAGAGCTATTCCGCAGCAACGGCTACGATGCCATCGCATATAAGAGTCAGTTTGGTGATGATGATGGGTTCAATATCGCTGTCTTTGACCTTGATGCTGTCGAGATAGCTACCTGCGCCCCTTACAGGGTGAAATCGATCAAAGTGGATGCCGAACAGATCGGTAATGACTGGTTTCGATCTCAATAAGGCATGGTGCAATCCGCTTGCCAATTCGTTCGTCATTTGTTCTCATGGGCGCATGGAACGAATCGACACCCATCAGCTATCAGAGGCCATCCTTCATGCCCCTGCGTGGGCGCGTGTTGGTATCACCATGCCTGACGAGGAAATGAGGGAGAAAGCCGCCACAGAGCTTGCCAACTCCATCCTTGAGCGGCTTTCTGATTATCCCGCGATCCCAGACCCAAACCAATTGAGCCTGTTCAAGTGAGGTTAGCGATGGGTGCCTTTATGCCGTCAGGCTCGCATCTTTCTCGAACGCTGCCTCAATGACAAGGCCGTCCAGCGCAAGTGCGGCATTGGCCTGTTCCAACGCAAACTCTCGTAGGTCGTCTGAAACAGGGAAGCCGCGCACAACCGCAGCGCCCCACATCGCTTGCACTGTCTGCTCTACGACTTCTCGCGTCTTACCGTTCACAACCAGAATGTTGATGAGGGGAAGGTTGCGATCGAAGCACCACACGCCCAGCGCTTCCAAGCTATTCAGCATAGGTCGCGCCCAAGCCTGTCCTGGGGGAATTGGCCCTTCATTGAATTCCAGCCAAAGGTCGCCATAGCTGACACGCCCATCGTCAGACGCATGGCTCATAGTCAGGATTTTGCGAGCAACTTCGATCAGCGGATACGGAGAGGCTTTCCTCCGTTGCAGTTCCAGCGCCAGTTCAACCCGTGGCCATTTGCCACCCTCAGTGACGCCAGCCTTATCGTAGTTGGCGATCATTATGTTGATTTCATCGACGGTCAGTTCGTGAAGCTGCCTAGCCATTAGTCTGCCAAGTCCTCCAGATTCTCAGAAGCCTGCTTGATATGAACCAGCGGCTTAACAAGCGGTAGCCATCGTTCAAAAATGCAATTACGCACGATTGCATTGGGGGGAGTTAAGTGGCGATGGGGCGGCGTTCTCAGCAGGGATTCTTGATAGAGCTTGCCATCGTTGGTGCGTTGGCAGGCGGTATATGGATCGAGAAAAACACCAGCATATCTGGTCTGTTTGTCATCGTGCCATCCTTAGCTGTGTTGGTCCCGCTCTTCTTTTGGAACTATATGCGTCCCTATGGACGGCGGCATAAATGGCAGCCTCGTTCTAATGGCTGGCAACAGCCTCAAAAGCGCGCAATGCCCGCATGGCAGATGTATGGCTTTGCGGGACTGCTGGTAGTCGCCGCGTTCTGCATCGTGTTTTTTTGGCCAACCAATGCGCCATCGCAAGAGATGCGCGATGCCTCATCCAGCCGTTTTTCCTGCGCTGTGAAGAGCATCACGGATGGCGACACGCTTCGCTGCGAGGATGGCAATAGGATACGCCTCCATGCTGTCGCTGCGCGTGAGAAGGACGAATCCTGTAGCCCAGGTCATCCATGTCCATCTGCATCAGGCGCAGCAGCAACGGCAAAGCTGACTGAATTAGCGGCTGGCCAAACGCTACAGTGCGAGCAGGTTGGCACCAGCTACAACCGCATAACAGCCGTTTGCTGGAATGAAGCGAACACGGAGATCAATTGCGCCATGGTCCAAAGCGGCACTACCGTCGTTTGGCCAAAGTTCAACGCGCAAAGGCGCATTTGTGGATAACGGGTTATGCAGCTACGCTAAATTGACGGGTAGGGGAGGGCATAATTCGCAGTTTTCTGCGGGTTTCAGGAAATACAACCGTAACCACTTGCTCCGCATCGTGCAGCAGGACCGCCTTGTAGCGGAAACCCTCCTGTTCCTCCTCCGCCCGCATCGCGCGCCAGAGCAGGTTGAGGCAATCAGCCTTGGTCGTCGGACCCGGACGGTCATTGATGCACAGCATCATGCGGGCGTCGTCACAGGCCAGATCCGCGACCGCGTCGATGGTCGCCGCGTCATTGGGATATGCGCCGATGAAAATGCGATAGGGCGCGTCGCCCCAGCTGGCGCGCGCATGGCCCAGCATCGCGGCGATGACGTCCGATTCCTGCCATGCCGGAACGAAGACCGCGATTTTTCCGGGGCGCGCCGACTGCGGAAGGCCCGGGGCCGTCATGCGCTCATGCCGGCCGTAGATGACCAGATCGCGCCAGGCCTTGCGCCCGAAATAGAGAAGGTCGATCAACAGATCGTCAAGGCCGCCGATCGCCAGCCCGACCGCCGCAAAGAGCAGGATTTCATGATGCACCGCGACGAGAAGCGCGGCCGTCCCTGCCCCCAAAGGCTTGACCCCCATGCCTAATCAGGGGAGAGGATGCCATCAGCCTTCCCGCTATCCAACCCCCTGCATGGCAAACAGAGGAAATATTCGCGCATGATCCAACGCCCATCATCGGCCCTGAGGGATTTTCTGACCGGAGAAGCCGGTGGCGCGGTCCTGCTCATCATGGCTGCGGCGTTGGCCATGCTGCTCGCAAACCTGCCCGCAGCGGGGCATTTCTATCATGATCTGGTCCATGCGCAGGTCGGCCCCATGCTGACGCCCAAGCTGGGGCCGATGACGGTCCATTTGTGGATCAATGACGGGCTGATGGCGATTTTCTTCCTGGTCGTCGGACTGGAGATCAAGCGCGAGTTTTTGGACGGTGGGCTTTCCACCTGGGAGCGGCGGCGCTTGCCCGTTTTGGCGGCAGTTGCCGGCATGGTGTTTCCCGCCATCGTCTATCTGCTCGTCACCGGCGGTGAGCCGGGGCTGACCAACGGATGGGCGATTCCCGCCGCGACCGACATCGCCTTTGCCATCGGCGTGCTGGCGCTGCTGGGCGACCGCGCGCCCGCATCACTTAAACTGTTCCTGACCGCTGTTGCCATCGTCGATGACATGGGCGCGGTGGCGATCATCGCGCTCGTCTATACGCAGGGGTTGGACCTGACCGCGCTGACGGGCGCGGCGGTGGTGCTCGCGGTGCTGTACGGTATGAACCGCGCGGGTGTGAAGGCGCTGACGCCCTATATGATCGGCTTCGCCTTGCTGTGGTATTTCACCCTGTTGTCGGGCGTACATGCGACAGTCGCGGGCGTGCTGGCGGCGCTTACCATTCCGATCCGCTGCACGCCAGGTGCCCCCGACGCGGTCGACAGCCCGCTCCATCGGCTTGAGCATGCGGTCCATCCCTGGAGCGCCTACCTCATCATCCCCCTGTTCGGGTTCGTGAATGCCGGCCTGGCGCTCAACGCGCAGATGTTTGCGCTGCTGCTGGAGCCGCTTCCGCTGGGCGTGGCGCTTGGCCTGTTCGTGGGCAAGCAGCTTGGCATTTTCGGCGCGATCTGGGCCGCCGTGCGTCTGAATATCGCCGATTGTCCGTCCGGCGCCAACTGGACGCAGATTTACGGCATGTCGCTGCTATGCGGCATCGGCTTTACCATGAGCCTGTTCATCGGCGGGCTTGCCTTCCCCGGACAGGCCATTTTGGTGGAAGAGGCCAAGGGCGGCATTTTGATGGGATCGCTGCTGTCGGCGCTGGTCGGCTTCGCTGTCCTGCGCTGGGCCGCGCCGGGCGAGCGACGGGCCGAGATGGCAGCCGGATAATCGGTTCGCACGGCGATCCCGTCATGCTATGATCATGGTGCCGCTCCGATAAGGATCGGCCTTTTCGACCAGACTCACTCAACCGGAGGAAGGCGATCATGATCAGGGAGACGGATGTCAATTATCTGCTGCTGCGCCAGCAGATATCCATGGCGCGGGCGCAGTCCAGCCCGTCTAGACAGGGCCGTGCCGCCTATGAAGGGCTTGCCCGCGGCTATAGCGAGCAAATCGACGCCTATCGCCGCGCGAACGTAGAGATGGTCGACCGCGCGCATTGACGCAAATGGCGAGCGGATAGCTCGCGTTAGCGCCGTTGGATCAGCCGTTCGATCGCCAGCTTGTGCGTGGCATCGTCCCCGCACTCCTGTTCCAGCACTTGCTTGATGCGCTCCAGCTGCGCTTCGGTCAGATGCTCGATCCCGATGAAGTCGTTGCGCGCCCCGTCGATCGCGCGGATCAGTTCGTCGAGCTTCGCCTGAATGGCCGCGCCATCGCGATTCTGCGCATTCTGGATCAGGAATACCATCAGGAAGGTGACGATGGTCGTGCCAGTGTTGATCACCAGCTGCCACGTATCGGAATAACCGAAGACCGGGCCGGTCACGAGCCAGACGAGAACGGTCAGCGCCGCGAGGATGAAGGCGGCCGGCTGCCCCGCCCAGCTGGCAATGCGGTGGGAAAGCGCGGCAAAAATCCTGTCCATGGCGTCATGTCCTTTTCGACGGACCGTTTAGGCTCCGTTCAACCCGCCGTTGCCATGATCGCGTGATGACCGCCACTGTCTTTCGCACCACGCGTTTCGCCTTCGCCCTCCTCCCCCTGCTCGCGGCCTGCACGAGCCTGTCGCCCGAATCACGCCTGGCGGCGGGGCTGGAGGATGCCGGATTATCGAAGCCTATGGCCCAGTGCATGGCCAAGCGGATGGCGTCCCGACTGAGCCTTGCGCAATTGCGCAAGCTCCAGTCGCTTGGCACACTCCGCAAACCGCAAGGCGAAGCGCAAACCGTAGAGGAATTGGTACGCAAACTGCGCGCCCTGGGTGATCCGGAGATCGTCGCCGTTTCGGGAAAAGCGGCTTTTTCCTGCGCATTCTAGCACGCGTTTCGCATTCCCGGACTGAAACTGCCCGCTCGGGTTTTGCAATTTTGCAAAGTGATTTTGCAAAATTTTCTGGCGTCGGGCCGGGGCTATGCCTATGCCCGGCGCAACAGCTTGAAACGCAAAAGGACGGGCGAGCCCATGAATATTCATGAATATCAGGCCAAGGAATTGCTGGCGAAATATGGCGCGCCGATCGCCGCCGGCTACCCCGCCTTCTCCGTGGAAGAAGCGGTCGAGGCCGCCAAGAAGCTGCCCGGGCCGCTCTATGTCGTGAAGTCGCAGATCCATGCCGGCGGTCGCGGCAAGGGCAAGTTCAAGGAACTCGGCCCCGACGCGAAGGGCGGCGTGCGCCTCGCCTTCAACCTGGACGAAGTAAAGGCCCACGCGACCGACATGCTGGGCAACACGCTGGTCACGATCCAGACCGGCGAAGCGGGCAAGCAGGTCAATCGCCTCTACATCACCGACGGCGCGGACATCGCCAAGGAATTTTACCTCGCCCTGCTGGTCGATCGCGCCACCAGCCGTATCGCTATCGTCGTGTCGACCGAAGGCGGCATGGACATCGAGGAAGTCGCCCATTCGACGCCGGAAAAGATTCACAGCTTCTCAGTCGATCCCGCTTCGGGCTTCCAGCCGCACCATGGCCGCGCCGTCGCCGCCGCGCTGGGCCTCACCGGCGATCAGGCCAAGCAGGCCGCCAAGGTCGCCTCCTCGCTCTACGCCGCCTTCCTCGACACCGACGCCGAGCAGATCGAGGTCAATCCGCTGGCGCTGACCGAGCAGGGCAACCTCCTCGTCCTCGACGCCAAGGTCGGTTTCGACGGCAACGCCATGTTCCGTCACAAGGACATCGCCGAACTGCGCGACCTGACCGAAGAAGACGCCGCCGAAGTCGAAGCGTCGAAATACGACCTCGCCTACATCAAGCTGGACGGCAATATCGGCTGCATGGTGAATGGCGCGGGCCTGGCCATGGCGACGATGGACATCATCAAGCTGAACGGCGAATTCCCCGCCAACTTCCTGGACGTGGGCGGCGGCGCCAGCACGGAAAAGGTGACGGCAGCCTTCAAGATCATCCTGAAGGATCCGGCGGTCAAGGGCATCCTCGTCAACATCTTCGGCGGCATCATGAAGTGCGACATCATCGCCAATGGCATCGTCGCTGCTGCCAAGGAAGTGAACCTGTCGGTTCCGCTGGTCGTTCGCCTGGAAGGCACCAACGTCCAGCAGGGCAAGGACATATTGGCCAATTCGGGTCTGCCGATCGTCCCGGCCGACGATCTGGGCGACGCGGCCAAGAAGATCGTGGCGGAAGTGAGGAAGGCGGCCTGATCGCTCTCCCCGCCTAGACGCAAACATCCAACAGGGTGCGGGTGGTCCGGAAACGGACTGCCCGCGCCCGCGTTGGCATTTTTCATAAGGAGGATGTTGAAATGAAGATCCTTGTGCCCGTGAAACGGGTCATCGACTATAATGTGAAGCCGCGGGTGAAGGCGGACGGCACGGGCGTCGACCTGGCCAACGTCAAGATGAGCATGAACCCGTTTGACGAAATCGCTGTCGAGGAAGCCATTCGCCTGAAGGAAAAGGGTGCGGCGACGGAAGTCGTGGCGGTGTCGATCGGCGTCGCCAAGGCGCAGGAAACGCTGCGCACCGCGCTCGCCATGGGTGCCGACCGCGCGATCCTGATCCAGACCGACGACGAGGTGGAGCCGCTCGGCGTCGCCAAGCTGCTCGCCAAGGTGCAGGAAGAAGAAGCCGCCGGCCTCATCATCCTGGGCAAGCAGGCGATCGACGATGACAGCAACCAGACCGGCCAGATGCTCGCTGCATTGCTCGGTCGGCCGCAGGGCACGTTCGCCAGCAAGGTCGAGGTGGAAGGTGATGCAGTCAGCGTCACGCGCGAAGTTGATGGCGGGCTGGAGACGGTGAAGCTCACCACGCCTGCGATCATCACTACCGACCTGCGCCTCAACGAGCCTCGCTATGCTTCGCTGCCCAACATCATGAAGGCCAAGTCCAAGCCCCTCGCGACCAAGACGCCTGCGGACTATGGCGTCGATATCAGCCCGCGCCTGGAAACGCTGTCGGTCGCGGAACCGGCCAAGCGGTCGGCTGGCATCAAGGTTGCCGACGTCGATGAACTGGTCACGAAGCTCAAGTCCATGGGAGTTGCCGCATGAAGACGCTGGTATGGGTTGAACATGAGGGCGGCGCGGTCAAGGACGCCACCCTGTCTGCCGTCACCGCCGCTGCGAAGCTGGGCGAAGTCCACCTGCTGGTAGCTGGCGAAAATGTCGGTGGCATCGCGGATGCCGCGGCGAAGATTGCCGGCGTGGACAAGGTGCATGTTGCCGATGACGCGGCCCTGGGTCATGCGCTGGCCGAAAATGTCGCGCCGCTGGTCGTGCAGCTGATGGCCGATCATGACGCCTTCGTCGTTCCGGCGACCAGCAATGGCAAGAATATCGCGCCCCGCGTCGCCGCCCTGCTGGACGTCATGCAGATCAGCGACATATTGTCGGTCGAAAGCGAAGACACGTTCACCCGCCCGATCTATGCCGGCAATGCGATCGCCACGGTCAAGTCCAAGGATGCGAAGAAGGTCATCACCGTCCGTGGCACCGCCTTTGAAAAGGCTGCGTCCGAGGGCGGTTCGGGCACGGTGGAATCGATCGCGTCGACCGGCGACGCAGGCCTGTCGTCCTTCGTTGGCGCCGAGATCGCCAGGCTGGAGCGGCCGGAACTGACCAGCGCCAAGGTGATCGTGTCGGGTGGCCGCGCGCTCAAGGATGGTGAGACGTTCGAACAGCTGATCTTCCCATTGGCCGACAAGCTGGGCGCCGCCGTTGGCGCCAGCCGGGCGGCCGTGGACGCCGGCTATGTGCCCAATGATTATCAGGTCGGGCAAACCGGAAAGATCGTTGCGCCGGAAGTCTATATCGCCGTCGGCATTTCCGGCGCGATCCAGCATCTGGCGGGGATGAAGGACAGCAAGACGATCATCGCGATCAACAAGGACGAGGATGCGCCGATTTTCCAGGTGGCGGACATCGGCCTGGTCGGCGACCTGTTCAAGGTCGTGCCGGAGCTGACCGAGAAGCTCTGAAAGAAACACGGACAAGGAAAAGGGCGCGGAGGATGATCTCCGCGCCCTTTTTCACGTCATGAGCGAATGATCCAGTTATTCGCAGTTGATGTCGTTTTTGTCGATGGCGCGACCAGCCAGCGCTCCGCCACCGGCACCCAGGATGGTGCCCAGCGTCTTCGATCCGCCCGGAGCGATGACATTGCCCAGCACGCCGCCGGCAAGCGCGCCGACGATCGTCCCTGTGGTGCCATCGTCGCGCTTGCAATAATAGCGGCCGTCGCGGTCGCGATAGATCTGGTCATTGTCGCCCAGACGACGGCGATGGTGACGGGGACCACCATTATAATTTCCCGGACGGTCGTAGCCATAGCCACCGCCATAATTGTCCGAGGCGCACGCGCCGAGCGGAAGCATGGCAAGCATCGCCACAGCGAGAATGGGTTTGCGCATGATGGTCTCCTTCTACCTAAAAGCTGTGACCGACCAACACCGCGCCATCGATATGGTTGCCTGTCGAACAGGATTGCGGGGGACGGGCGTAAAAAGAAGCCGCCCGCTCGCTGCCGTGAGAGGGGGGGAGTGCGGCAGCGAGCGGGCGGCGGCCGGCTGCGTCGTCGGGGGGCAAAGACGCGGCCGGAAACTGGATATGATGTGGGACGGCGCTTAGTTGGGAAGCGGCCGCGCCGTGCTGGTCGTGGGGCTGACCATCGGGGTCGTGTCGGTCGTGACGCCATTCTGCGCGCGCTGTTCGTCCAGCTTGACCTTCGCTTCGTTGAAGCGGGTGCTGAGGTCGTTCTTGAACTCGGTCAGCTTGCCTTCGTCATACAGCTTCTTGCCGACATAGCCGGCGATGGCGCCGAAAATCAGGGTACGGATCATATTCTTTCTCCTTCGCAACGCCGTTGAGAGGCGTTTGACCCAATAACCTGTTGACCGCCGCCCGGTTCCAACCCGATGTGGAGAAACGACGGCCCTTGGCGGACGTGCGATGGATGGAAGGGACTGGGGGCAAATGTCGGCTTTCGACCTTGTATTTGCGGTGTTCGGCCTGCTGCTGGGATTGGCGGTCTGCGAAGTGCTGGCCGGATTTGCGCGCGTCCTGAAACTGAAGCGCGGCGCCCGGCCGGTCAGAATTGGATGGCTTACCCCGCTCCTTGGGCTATTCGTCATGCTGGACCTGACCAGCTTCTGGGGTCTGGCCTTCATGGCGCGCGACCAGATGGACGCCAGCTATCTCACGCTCGCCATCGTGCTGGCGATCACCGGCGGCTATTATCTGGTGGCTTCGCTGATCTTCCCCGACGAACCGGAGGAATGGCCGGACTTCGATCTGTGGTATGAGCGCCAGAAGCAAATGGTGATCGGCGGGCTGCTCAGCATCAATATCGTCACGATGATCGCCACGAGCATCCTCGACGCGGTGCGACCCGTGCCCGAAGCGCCGCCGGGGCCGGCGGGCGACATCGGCTTTCTGATCTATGGACTGGGGGCGATGGTGCTGTTCGTCCTGCTGATCGCGCTGCTGTTCGTCAAAAACCGCCGCTGGAACGTGGCGATGCTGGCGGCGCTGAACCTCATTTTGCTGGGGACCAGCATCCTGGAGGATTTCATCTGAAGATGGGCGGGCGAAGGACCTTCGCCGCATCCCCATTGCGCGCTTGTCCATGACGGCGATGGGCCGCCACCCCGGATGGGATAGCGGCCCCTCGCTTGGCATGAATGCAGCGTCTTATTCGGCCGCGATCCCTGCGGCCTTGAACATATCGGGGCCTTCCTCGTCGGCATTGGCGGCAGCGCCGCCCTTGATCTTCTGGCGACGGTCGAACGCATCCCACACGTCATTCCATTGGCCGCGCGTCGCAGCCTTTGAATATTCGGTCGCGCGGGTTTCGAAGAAATTGGCATGTTCCACGCCGTTCAGCAGCGGGGTGAGCCAGGGGAGCGGATGCTCGTCGATCATGTAGATGGGCTTCAAGCCCAGCTGCCCCAGTCGCCAGTCGGCGATGTAGCGGACATATTTCTTGATGTCCTTGGGCGTCATGCCGGGCACCGGACCCATTTCGAACACCAGGTCGACGAAGGCGTCCTCGATGCGGACCGTCTTCTGGCACATGTCCATGATGTCGTCCTTGACGCTGGCGGTCAGGCAGTCGCGTTCCTTTACAAAGGCGTGGAACAGGCGCACGATCCCTTCGCAATGGAGCGTTTCGTCGCGCACCGACCAGCTGACGATCTGGCCCATGCCCTTCATCTTGTTGAAGCGCGGGAAGTTCATCAGCATCGCGAAGGAGGCGAAAAGCTGCAGCCCTTCGGTAAAGCCGCCGAACATCGCCAGCGTCTTGGCGATGTCCTCATCGGTGTCGACGCCGAACTGTTGCAGATAGTCGTGTTTGTCCTTCATCTCCTTATACTGCATGAAGGCGCTATATTCGCTTTCGGGCATCCCGATTGTGTCGAGCAGGTGCGAATAGGCGGCGATGTGGACCGTTTCCATGTTGCTGAACGCGGTCAGCATCATCTTCACTTCGGTCGGCTTGAACACGCGGCCATATTTTTCGTGGTAGCAATCCTGCACTTCCACGTCCGCCTGGGTGAAGAAGCGAAAGATTTGCGTCAGCAGGTTGCGCTCATGGTCGCTGAGCTTCTGCGCCCAGTCGCGGCAATCCTCGCCCAACGGCACTTCCTCGGGCAGCCAGTGCAGCTGCTGCTGGCGCTTCCAGAACTCATAGGCCCAGGGATATTCGAAGGGCTTGTAGACCTTGGAGGCTTGGAGAAGGGGCATTTCGGGTTACTCCGGGGCGAATGCGTTATCAGGAAAGGATCGTTGCAACCGGGCCAGCGGACGAACGTTGATGCGCCGTCCCCTCAGCAACAGGAGAGCAATGATGGTCGATTTGAGCCAGATCAAGGAACATGCAGAAGTCATCGGCGCCGACGGCGTCCATGTGGGCACCGTCGACCATGTCGAGGGCGACCGCATCAAGTTGACCAAGAAGGACAGTGGGGCGCAGGTCGAAGGTGCTACCGGAAGCCATGAAGGGCATCATCATTATATTTCAAAGGGCCTGGTCGCGGAGGTCGAGAGCGACGGACGGGTGCGCCTGTCCGCCAATGCCGACGTCGCGGTGACGTTCGAAGAAGAAAAATGAGACAGCGGGCGCGGCGGAGACATCCGCCGCGCCGCTTGCGCCCATATTATTGACAGGCGAGACATTCGTCATAATCCGTCGTCTCGGCGATTTCGAACCGGGGCGCGTCGATCGTATTGTCTGCTTCCACGCCGCCGGCGAAGCCCGCGCGCTGCACCGATTTCGACCGCAGATAATAAAGCGACTTGATGCCCAGTTCCCAGGCGCGGAAATGGAGCATCAGCAGATCCCATTTCTCCACATCCGCCGGGATGAACAGATTGAGTGACTGCGCCTGGTCGATATAGGGCGTGCGGTCGGCCGCGAGTTCGAGCAGCCAGCGCTGGTCGATCTCGAAACTGGTCTTGAACACATCCTTTTCTTCCTGGGTCAGGAAGTCGAGATGCTGGACCGACCCGCCGCGTTCGAGGATCGAGTTCCAGACGGCCGTACTGTCCTTGGACTTGGCTGCCAGCAGCTTTTCCAGATAGGGGTTCTTGACCGCGAAGCTGCCCGACAACGTCTTATGCGTGTAGATGTTCGCGGGAATAGGCTCGATACAGGCCGACACGCCACCGCAGATGATGGAAATGGACGCGGTGGGCGCGATCGCCATCTTGCAGCTGAAACGCTCCATCACGCCCTGATCGGCGGCGTCGGGGCAAGGACCGCGCTCCTGCGCCAGCAGCATGGATGCCTCGTTCACCTTGGCATTGATATGCTTGAAGATGCGCAGGTTCCACGACTTGGCCATCGCCCCTTCGAATGGGATGTTGCGCGCCTGGAGGAAGCTGTGGAAGCCCATGACGCCCAGTCCGACCGAGCGTTCACGCATCGCGCTATATTTGGCGCGCGCCATTTCCGGCGGCGCGCGGTCGATATAGTCTTGAAGCACATTGTCGAGGAAGCGCATGATATCCTCGGCAAAGGTCGGATGATCCTTCCACTCGTCCCAGGTTTCCAGGTTCATCGAGGACAGGCAGCAGACCGCCGTGCGGTCATTGCCGAGATGGTCGCGACCCGTCGGCAAAGTGATTTCCGAACAGAGGTTCGAGGTCGACACCTTCAGTCCCAGTTCGCGGTGATGCTTGGGCATCATCCGGTTCACGGTATCGTTGAAGACGATATAAGGCTCGCCGGTGGCGAGGCGCACCTCGACCAGCTTCTGGAACAAAGCGCGGGCATTCACAGTGCCGCGTACCGACTGGTCCTTGGGACTACGCAAGTGGAAGTCGGCGCCATCGCGCACCGCTTCCATGAACTCGTCGGTCAGCAGCACGCCGTGATGAAGGTTGAGCGCCTTGCGGTTGAAGTCGCCGCTCGTCTTGCGGATTTCGAGGAACTCCTCGATCTCCGGATGGGAGATGTCGAGATAGCAGGCAGCCGAGCCGCGACGTAGCGACCCCTGACTGATCGCGAGGGTCAGCGAGTCCATCACGCGCACGAACGGGATGATGCCGCTGGTCTTGCCGTTGAGGCCCACCGGCTCGCCAATGCCGCGCACATTGCCCCAATAAGTGCCGATGCCGCCGCCGCGCGAGGCGAGCCAGACATTCTCGTTCCAGGTGTTGACGATGCCTTCCAGGCTGTCGTCGACGCTGTTGAGATAGCAGCTGATCGGCAGGCCGCGCCCGGTGCCGCCGTTCGACAGGACGGGGGTGGCGGGCATGAACCAGAGCCTGGAGATATAGTCGTAGACCCGCTGCGCATGATCGGCATCGTCGGCATAGGCGGCGGCGACACGCGCGAAGAGGTCCTGATAGGATTCGCCGGGCAGGAGATAGCGATCGTTCAGCGTTTCCTTGCCAAATTCGGTCAGCAGCGCATCGCGCGACGCGTCGGTCACGACAGGAAAACGGCGCGCCAACACCGTGGAGGACGTCACCGGCTCGGCCGCCTCGCCCTGCGTCGTTGCCGCTTCGCTCATCTTTTCGAGCACTTCGTCCATCACCGTCGCCACGTCACCCGTCCCTGCCTGTCCACTGTCGCGAAAATCCATCTGCGAGTCCCCGATGTTCCTGTTTCGTTCGATTCGGTCAAGCGCGATTGCGGCAAAGCGCATCTTCGCATCGACCGGTCCACAGGGGCACGGAAATGGGCCAACTTATCGGATCGCCGGGCCGGGAATCGGCCCCTCCCCCAGATAGGTATCCAGGAGGGCAATCACAATCTGTTGGGTAACCCCCGTTAACCCGATACAAGGGATAGTGCCACAGCGTGCCCATGGCGCAAGGGGGTAAATGACGATTTGGGGACTCGCACGAGCCATGGCCGGTTCCTACTGCCTATGTCGCGCAGCAGCGACGCGCGCTCCTCCCTTGCTCTCAAAAAAGGCAAGGGGGTGATGAGGGAAAGAAAAATAAATTTGCCTTGCCACGAAAATGCGCGCGCCGGTGCCGCCCCATAGCCCCGAACACAGGTCGCGCGACAGGAATCTCTTTCGCGAAGATAAGCAGACGGAGCCTTTCGGTCCGGCAAGCGCTTGATGTGTATCCCCCGGACAGGAAAGGCTATTCATGGAAGACGCACGCGTCTGGCAGTTCGAAGAAAGCCTGTGGACCAGCGACCCGGCCCATTATGCACAAGCCATAGATGATGAAGCGCTGATGGTCGTGCCGGCACCGCCCTATGTCCTCAAAGGGCGCGATGCCGCAGACGCAATGGCCGATACGCCGCGCTGGGACAGCGTGGATTTCGCCGAGCGCCAAGTGATGCGGCCGCAGGAGGGATTGATCGTCATCGCGTACAAGGCCACGGCCAGGCGCGGCGAGCAGGATGGCTATGAAGCGCATTGCACATCCACCTATCGCCGCCTCGCCCACGACGAATGGCGCGTCGTCCAGCACCAGCAGACGCCCCCGCTGACGGCAAGTTGACCCTATCGGTCAAAACCCTATAGCCGCCGATGCGAAGACCCGCCGTGCAGGGCGGGCGGCAGATATAGGGATTTGGGTAGATGACGCTCATCAAGACCGCCGACCTCATCGAGAGCGTCGCCGACGCGCTCCAGTTCATCAGCTATTATCACCCGATGGATTATATCCGGGCGCTGGGCAAAGCCTATGAGGCGGAAGCCAATCCGGCGGCGAAGGATGCCATCGCGCAGATCCTGACCAACAGTCGCATGTGCGCCGAAGGGCATCGCCCGATCTGTCAGGATACGGGCATCGTCAATGTCTTCATCAAATGGGGCATGGACTGCCGGTTGGACGACAATAGCCGATCGATGCAGGAGGTCGTGGATGAGGGCGTGCGCCGCGCCTATCTGAACCCCGAAAATCGCCTGCGCGCGTCCATCCTGCGCGATCCCGCCTTCAGCCGCCAGAATACGAAGGACAACACGCCCTGCGTATTGAACGTGGAAATGGTGCCGGGCGACAAGGTGGTCGTTGACGTTGCGGCCAAGGGCGGCGGGTCGGAGAACAAGACCAAGTTCAAGATGATGAACCCCAGCGATTCGATCGTCGACTGGGTACTCGAAATGCTGCCACAGATGGGCGCGGGCTGGTGCCCGCCCGGCATGCTGGGCATCGGCATCGGCGGCACGGCGGAAAAGGCCGTCGCGCTCGCCAAGGAAAGCCTGATGGACCCGATCGACATGGGCGAGCTCAAGGTGCGCGGGCCGCAGAACAAGATCGAGGAACTGCGGATCGAGCTGTATGACAAGGTGAATGCGTTGGGCATCGGGGCGCAGGGCCTTGGCGGGCTGTCGACCGTGCTCGACGTCAAGATCCACGACTATCCCTGCCATGCGGCGGGCAAGCCCGTGGCCATGATCCCCAATTGCGCCGCGACGCGTCACGCGCATTTCACGCTCGATGGGTCGGGGCCGGCCTATCTGGAAGCGCCCAAGCTCAGCGAATGGCCGCAGGTCGACTGGAAGCCAAGCAAGGAAGCGATCCGCGTCGACCTCGACACGCTGACGCCGGAGGTCGTTCAAAGCTGGAAGCATGGCGACCGGCTGCTCTTGAATGGCAAGATGCTGACCGGCCGTGACGCCGCGCATAAGCGGATCGCCGACATGCTGGACAAGGGCGAGGACCTGCCCGTCGATTTCAAAGGCCGCGTCATATACTATGTCGGGCCGGTCGATCCGGTGCGTGACGAAGTGGTCGGCCCCGCCGGTCCCACCACCGCGACGCGCATGGACAAGTTCATGAACATGATGCTGGAACAGGGCCTGGCCGCCTGCGTCGGCAAGGCCGAGCGCGGGCCTGCTGCTACCGAGAGCATCGCACGGCACAAGAGCGCCTATCTGATGGCGGTCGGCGGCGCGGCCTATCTGGTCGCCCGCGCGATCAAGGAAGCCAAGGTCGTGGGCTTTGCGGACCTGGGCATGGAGGCGATCTACGAGTTCACGGTCGAGGACATGCCCGTCACCGTCGCGGTCGACAGCGAAGGGCAGAATGTCCACCGCCTCGCGCCGCTGGTGTGGCAGGAAAAGATCGCCAAGGAAAAGCTACTGGAGCGGGCGTGACGTTCCAGCCATTCGGCACCCGCGTCAATCTCTATAGCCCCTTGCCGCCGGACATGTGCCGGCGGCAACTGGAGGCAAAATTCGTCCGGGGCTGGGACCGACCTTTCGATCAGCGTCCGCGCGGAAAATTTTTCGGCAGTTTGCTGATCATGTGGCTGGGCGCCTACGACTGGATCAATCGCGGTTCGGAAGCAAAGCTCATTTTATGGATCGCGCCCGCAGGATCGGGCACCCGGATTCATGGTCGTGCCGTTCCGGGGATCCAGATCATATTATGCCTGATCCCGGCAATCTTCATGGCCATATGGGCCAGCGCCGCCCTGTTGGCATATCGCCCGGATCATGCGCCAGCGGACCCGATAACCTATGCCATCGTCAAGATCATTCTCGCTGTTTGCCCGCTCGCTCTGGCCGCCGGCTTCTGGTGGACAGCCCATATATCCAGACGAGATGGAAGACCGCTGGTCACATTCATCAAGCGCATAGTCTCTGCGCAGGACATCGGACCTTCGCCAGCCGCCATAGAAAATCACCCCTGCGAGACTGGGCCAGAACAAACTGACTAACCCTGATCAAGCCGCAGGAACCAGCGCCCCTGACCGGCATTGATTGCGGCACCCCCAGCCGGAGTCTGCCATGTCCTTCACGCAACTCGACCCGCCCCTTCCCGTCGATGTCCAGGGCAAGGGGAAGGGCTTTGCCTTTGCCGTCATCGACTATGGCCAAGAGCATAACCTCATCTGGGTGACGGGGCTAAGCGATTCGGGCGAAATCTGGTGCGCGCCCAACCCCATGGTCCGTTTGCAGACCAACTGGACGATGGGGCGGGAGCCTCACCCCGGCGGCGACTGGCAGGGCGTGACACTCGCCCCGCTCAAGCCCAGCTAGAGGGACCTCAGGAGGCCAGCGCGCGCGGCTGGGCCCGAAGGGATGCGAGATCGATCGAACGATCGAAAACGACGCCCATCCGGTCATCCTTGGACCAGCGCGCGGTCGCCTGCACCACCAGCCGGTCGGACAGTTCGACCGAGAAACTCGTGCCGACGGGCACATTCCATAGCCCTTCGATCAGCGCGCCCGTCTCGGAAATATTGCGCACCCGGCCGGTGTAGCTGTGCCCGTCATGATGCACCGCAACCGTCCGCAACATCGTCTTGCGCTCGGGTCGACTGGACCGATAGCCCTTGGGCACAGCCGCGGTGGTAACGCCGCCGCGGTGGGCGATCAGCACATCCTCCATCGGCATCGGCCGTCCATAGATATAGCCCTGAATATGGCTGCATCCCAATTGCCGGATCAGCGCCAGCTCGTCCTGTGTTTCCGCGCCTTCGGCCGTTGTGTCCATGTCCAATGCTTCGGCCAGGCTGACAATCGCCTTGATGATGGCGCTGTTGCGGCTGCCCTTGATCGCGGCGCCGCGCACGAAACTCTGGTCGATCTTGATCTTGTCGAACGGCGCTTTCTTGAGATAGCCGAGTGATGAATAGCCGGTGCCGAAGTCATCAAGCGCCAGCCGCACGCCCAGGGATTTCAGCCGCGCAAACATCGAGTCGGTGTCCGAATCGTCGTTCAGGAACACGCTTTCGGTAATTTCCAGCTCCAACCGCTCCGGCGTGAGTTGCGCGGCCGCCAGCGCATTCATCACGGTCGAGGGGAAGCCGGGATTGGCGAATTGCGTGGGAGAGACATTCACCGCGACGCGAATGCCCTCTGGCCATTGCGCCGCATCCAGACACGCGGTGCGCAGCACCCATTCGCCGAGCGGCCCGATCAGCCCGGTATCCTCGGCGATCGGGATGAACAAAGCAGGCGAAATCGGCCCGCGGGTCTGATGGTTCCAGCGCAGCAGCGCTTCATAGCCCGTAATCTGTTCGGTGCGTGACGACACGACCGGCTGATAGACCAGGTGCAACCCATCGGCAGCCAGCGCGTGGCGCAGATCCTCCTCCAGCTTGCGCCGGTCTTCGGCATCGGCGTGCATTTCGGGCGCATAAAAGCGGTGCACCCCACGCCCGTCGCCCTTGGCGGCGTACAGCGCCAGGTCCGCATTGCGGATCAGCGCTTCGGCCGTCACGCCATCCTGGGGGGACATCGACACGCCGATCGACACGCCGATGACCACCGATGTCCCTTCGATATTATAGGGTTCGGCCACCGTCGCGATGATCGCCTTGGCCAGAAGTTCCAGGCTGCTTTTGTCATGGTGACGCGGCAACAATATCTTGAACTCGTCGCCGCCCTGTCGCCCGACCAGCCCCTTGTCCCCCACCACGCGCTGCAAACGCTGGCTGACCTGGCGCAACAGCGCATCGCCAGCCGGATGGCCCAACGAGTCGTTGACGCTCTTGAACCGGTCAAGGTCCAGCATCATCAGCGTGCATTCGCCCGGTCGGCCATGGCGTGCCGCCACCGCCTGCTCTAGCGAACGGAGCATCTGGATGCGGTTGGCAAGGCCGGTCAGCGAATCATATTGCGCCAGTCGCGTCACTTCTGCCTGGCTGCGGCGCATTTCGGTAAGGTCGGTACCCGACCCACGAAAACCGTGGAACTGGCCATATTCGTTGAACACCGGCTGGCCGGAAATCGACCACCAGCGCTCTTCCTTCGACAGGGCCGCACAAACGGGGATTTCGGAAAAGCCAGTGCGGGCCGACAGGTGAAAGCCGAGCGTGCGCTCGCCATCGCCGGCCTGCCGGTCGCCTGGACGCAATATGTCGGTGAAGGCCCGCCCGATGAGGCTGCCGCACGGCAATTTCAGCGTTTCGCACAGCGTATCGGAAATATAAGTCAGGTTTCCCTGCCGGTCGGTTTCCCAGAACCAGCCACGCCCGCTGCGCTCATGTCCCTGCAACAGCCGGTCCGATCGCTGGGCGCGCAAATCCTGGCGATGCATCGCCATGGCGCGATCGCGATCGACCGAGGCCTGCCTGACGGTGGCGACCGCCATGACCAGCAAACCGCTGGACAACAGGCCGATCGGGATCAGCCCGGCGCTGCCGATAAGGGCCGCCACCAGCACGCCAAGAAAATAGCTCATACCCAGCAGACGTCGGTCGCCGACGATACAGGCCACCAGCAAGGCCACCACCAGTTCGGAAAGAGCGGTCAACAGCGGCGAGGCGGTTTGAGTCCATCCCAGCGCGCCGGCGATCCAGGCGCTGTAGCTCAGCCCGGACAGAAACAGCATGGGCAACATGGCCCAGGTCTGGATATGGGGTCGCAAGCGGCGGAACCGGTCCTTGCGCGGCACTATCATCAATGCGCCGTCGACCAGGAACATCAGCCCCAACAACAAAAATTGCGACCAGTCCTGCGGGCGAAAGACGAGCAGGCCCAGCATCAGCATCACGCAGATTTTGGACAGCAAAATCAGCGGCCACAGCCGCGCGATGTGGAGGAAACTGCCACAGATCCAGGTCGCCGCGACATCGGTGCCGCTTCGCGTCAGGCCAAGCGCCATCAACAAAGTCGCAGGCCGTGACAACTCTGGGGAAGACGCGCGTTTCAGAGACATGCCTCTCTTCTACGCGCGATCTATTGACAGAGACTTACTTTCAAACAGTAATCCAGGAAGCGAGAGACTATGCCGCCCCTGCCATCACACCCGCATCGGCATCAGAACATATAGCGCCGGACTGGCGTCATTTTCCCGGATCAGCGTCGGCGCAGCCGCATCGGCCAGATGCAGTTCGACAAGGTCGCTGTCGATCTGCCCCAATATGTCGAGCAGATAGCGGGCGTTGAACCCGATATCGAAGCCTTCGCCCTGAAATGCGCCGGGGACTTCCTCGGCCGCCGTGCCATTTTCGGGACTGGTGACCGACAGGGTGATACGGTCCTTGTCCAGGCTCATCTTGACCGCGCGCGTCTTTTCCGTGGCGATCGTCGCGACGCGATCGACGCCATCTTCGAAACTGCGCGGGTCGATCTTGAGCAGCTTGTCATTACCGGTCGGAATGACGCGGCTGTAATCGGGGAAAGTGCCGTCGATCAGCTTGCTGGTCAGGATCGCGCTGCCCAGCCCAAAGCGGATCTTGCTCGCCGACAGGCTGATCTGCACCGATCCCTCCACTTCATCGAGCAGCTTGCGCAATTCGCCGATGCATTTGCGCGGCACGATGATGCCGGGCATGCCATCGGCGCCATCGGGGCGCGGCACGGTTACGCGGGCCAGACGGTGGCCGTCGGTCGCGGCGGCCTTCAGCACCGGCTGCCCCTCATCCGACACATGGAAATAAATGCCGTTCAGATAATAGCGCGTTTCCTCGGTCGAAATCGCGAAGCGCGTCTTGTCGATGATCTGCTTCAGCGTCTCAGCGGGCAATTCGAACTGCGTAGGAAGGTCGCCCTCCGCAATCACCGGAAAATCGTCGCGCGGCAGCGTCGACAGGTTGAAGCGCGCGCGGCCCGCCTGGATCAGCATCTTGCCGTCGGCCGCCTGCAACGACACTTGGCTGCCTTCGGGCAGTTTGCGGGCGATGTCGAACAAGGTGTGGGCGGAAATGGTCGTCGCGCCGGGCTGTTCCACCTGGGCGGAAATGCTTTCCACCACCTGAAGGTCAAGGTCGGTCGCCATCAGCTTGATCGCGCCGTCGGCCGATGCCTCGATCAGCACGTTGGACAGGATCGGAATGGTATTGCGCCGCTCGACCACCGACTGGACGTGGCTCAGGCTCTTGAGGAGCGTTGCGCGTTCGATGGTGGCCTTCATGTCCCTGTTCTGTCCGTTCTTTTTAAGCCGAGAGCCGGGGGTTCGGTCGAATCCCGGCGACACTGATGGATGCTTCTTCATAACCGCTGTTGCCGTCCCTGCAAGCGCGGCATCGCCCTTTCGTTACGCCTGCCGATTGCCCTGGGGGTTGCAAATGGGATCATGCTGGGCTTTGCCATGGCGATGCGCCGCCCCCTCGCCTGCCTGATCCCGCTGCTGCTCGTCGCGTCGCCCGCCATCGCGCGCGATTCGCTGGGCATTTTCGAAAGTTGGGGCGCGTTTCGCGATCCTGTCGCAGGGCAATCGGCGCCGCGCTGCTATGCCATTGCCCAGCCTCAGGTCCGGCGCGGCCGCACGCCGCAGGGCTTTGCGTCGGTTGGCACCTGGCCCCGCGCGCATGTGCGCGGGCAGGTTCATATCCGCCTCAGCCGCGCCCGCTCCCCCGATGCGCCGGTTCGCCTCAGCGTCGGAGAACGTCGCTTCACCCTGGTGGCGGGACAGGTCGACGCCTGGGCCCCGGACGCGCGGACCGACGCCCAGATCATCGCCGCCATGCGTTCGGCGACCAGCATGAGCGTGTCCAGTGTCGGCGCGGACGGCCGCGCCTTTGCCGACAGCTACGCCCTACGCGGCGCGGCCACCGCGATCGACGCCGCCGCCCTGGGCTGCGCACGCCTGCGCTAGGCGTCTGCGCCTTACATTTGCCCGAAAATTGGGCTATGGGCGCGACCATGCAGACATCCGCCAGCCCCCTGATGCCGATTCCCGGCGCTATCGATCCTGTGCCCGTGCCGCGTGCGGTGACGCCGCGAGAGGATGGGCGCGTCGACCTCATGGGCCTGTCTCGCGCGCAGATCAAAAGCGTGTTCGAGGAAGCCGGGTTGGACGCCAAGGCGGCCAAGCTGCGCTCCAAGCAGATTTTCCACTGGCTCTATCATCGCGGCGAAACCGATTTCGATGCGATGACCGACCTTGCCAAACCCATGCGCGGCTGGATGGCGGAGCGCTTCGTCGTGGGCCGCCCGCAAGTGGTCGAGGCGCAGGTGTCGAGCGACGGCACGCGCAAATGGCTGCTGCGCTCGGACGATGGGCAGGATTATGAGATGGTCTTCATCCCCGACGCGGATCGCGGCACGCTCTGCGTGTCCAGTCAGGTCGGCTGCACCTTGAACTGTTCCTTCTGCCACACCGGCACGATGCGGCTGGTGCGCAACCTGACGCCGGGCGAGATCGTCGGCCAGGTCATGCTGGCGCGCGACGCGCTGGGCGAATGGCCCAAGGGCAGCATGGCATCGGCCAATGACGACGAGGAAAGCGACGAGGCGTCGCACTATACGTCGGACGGGCGGATGCTGACCAATATCGTGATGATGGGCATGGGCGAACCGCTCTATAATTTCGACCATGTCCGCGATGCGCTCAAGGTCGTGATGGATGGCGATGGCCTTGCCCTCAGCAAGCGGCGCATCACCCTGTCGACCAGCGGCGTCATCCCGATGATGGCGCGCGCTGGTGAGGAAATCGGCGTCAACCTTGCCGTTTCGCTGCATGGCGTGACCAAGGATGTGCGTGACGAACTGGTGCCGCTCAACCGCAAATTCGGGATCGAGGAGTTGCTCGCCGCCTGCGCCGCCTATCCCGGCGCGAACAATGCCCGCCGCATCACTTTTGAATATGTGATGATCAAGGACAAGAATGACAGCGACGCGGACGCCCGCGAACTGGTGCGGCTGCTGCGGCACTATAAGCTGCCGGCGAAGGTCAACCTGATCCCCTTCAATCCCTGGCCAGGCACGGATTATGAATGTTCCACGCCCGAACGGATCAGGCGCTTTTCCGACATCGTCTTCGAAGGTGGCATCAGCGCGCCCGTCCGCACCCCGCGCGGGCGCGACATCATGGCGGCGTGCGGCCAGTTGAAAAGCGCCAGCGAAAAGAAGAGCAAGGCGGAGATGCGGCGCTTGGCCGAGGAGAAGCAAGCCGCGCTGGGGTGATACGCGGCTGGCAGGCCTTACCCTCAGGCGCGAGACAGAACCCCGCCTGAGAAGGCGGGGTTTTCATTTTTTGGGGGACCGATGATGACGGACGGCGAGATTGACAACTTGGCCGATGGCTTCCTGGCCTGCACCCTGCCCAAGGAGCGCTGGACCCATGAGGCACATTTCGCGACCGCGCTCTGGCTGATTCTGACCTGCCCGGACGTGCATCCCGAGCGGGAGATGCCGGGCATGATCCGCCGCTACAATGAAAGCGTCGGCGGGGTGAACAGCGACATGAGCGGCTATCATGAGACAATCACTCAGGCGTCGCTCCACATGGCGCGACGGCTGCTCGCCGGGCTGCCCGGTGATGCGACGCCCGCGACCGCGCTGGCCGCGCTGATGGCATCGCCGCTGCGCGACAGAGACTGGCTCTTTGCCTACTGGTTGCGCGACCGAGTGATGTCAGTGGCGGCGCGGCGGGAATGGGTTTCACCCGATCTCATGCCGCTGCCAGCATAGGCAAAGGGCGGCCCGAACGGACCGCCCTTCCCTCATTCCGGCTTTCCCGGAGGATCAGAAGCGGTAGCCGACGCCAACCATGGCAGCATCGCGTCCACCGACATTCTGTTCATACTCGGTGCGCTGATATTCGGCCGAGATATAGGTGTTCGGCGTCGCGGCGAATTCCAGGCCGCCGCCATAGCGCACGCCTTCCAGGCCAGCGCCGTCGCCATCGAATTCGAAGCGGGTCGAGGCATAGCCGACCTTGCCGAAGGCGAGGACGCGCGGGGTGACGACATAGCCGGCGCGCAGCGACGCGGCGATGTCGCGGCTGACGTCGAGGCCGCTGTCATCGACCGTGGTGTCGCCCAGGCTCACTTCCACGCCGCCCGTGATGCGGGGGGCAAGCGCGAGATCGTAGCCGGCGGTCACGCCGTAAGCGAAGCCATCTTCGCCGCCGATCTTGTCATAGCCCATGGTGACGCCGGCGCGCGGCCCAGTGAAGGGCGCAGCGTCCTGAGCGAAGGCAGGCGCAGAAACGGCGGTGGCAGCAGCAATCGCTGCGAAAATCACAGTCTTCATAAAGTCCTCATTTTTATTCTGGTCGCCGTGACTTAGATATTCATCCGGCGTTCAGGTTCGATGCAAAGAGATCATGGCATTTTACCTATGGTCACTCCTGCTTCTATTCTCTCCATCTAAAGAGAGAATGGAGCGCGTTGTGCATCATCATCGCGCAGGGCCCATCTAGGATCGCAGAAATCAGTTGCAAAGAGGGTCTGAATTTATTTCAATCAATTTCAGGCCTTGTGTTGCAAAACGGTGACATCTCTCCGGACCCAGCCCTGTGCGACCCCTGTCGACCTGTCATGAAAGTGCGCTAGCATGACCGCCATGAATGTGATGCCAGACAGCGCCGACCCAATCGTCAAGCGCCACCGCCTGTCCACCCGCCTGTGGCACTGGCTAAACGCACTGCTGCTTTACATCCTGTTCACCAGCGGCCTTGGCATCTTCAATGCTCACCCGCGCCTCTATTGGGGGGCTTATGGCGCGAATTTCGATCCGGCCTGGCTGGAGCTGGACCGGTTCGGCAGCTGGTGGACATTGCCGGCCACCTATAATCTGGCGCTGTCACGCCATTGGCATCTGACGGCCGCGCCGATCTTTGCCTTTGCCCTGCTCGCCTATATGCTCTGGAGCGTGGTCAACCGGCATGTCGGCCGCGACCTTGCCTTTCGCCGCGACGAGCTGGCCCCGCGCCATATCTGGCAGGACGTCAAGGATCATGCCCGTTTGCGCTTCCCCACGGGGGCTGCGGCGCTGCGCTACAATGTCCTGCAAAAGGCCAGCTATATCGGCGTCATCTTCATCGCCCTGCCGCTCATCATCCTGACCGGCCTCACCATGTCGCCTGGTATGAACGCGGCCTGGCCCTGGCTCGCGGAGCTGTTTGGCGGACGGCAATCGGCACGCTCGATCCATTTCATAGCCGCCTTCGCGCTGGTCGCTTTCTTCCTGGTCCATATCCTGATGGTCCTCTTGGCTGGACCGGTGAACGAAGTGCGATCCATGATCACCGGACGCTACAAGGTGCCGGAGGAACGCCCATGATCATCGCCCGCCGCGCGCTGCTGCTGGGCGCGACCGCCGCGCTCACCGGCTGCGATCGCCTTGCCCGGAACGAAACTGTCCGAAACGCGCTTTTTTCAGCCGAGAATTTCCACAAATGGGCGCAGCGCAGCCTGATGGCGCGCGATGCTCTGGCGCAGGAATTCCGGCCCGACCAGATTTCGCCCGTCTTTCGCGCCAATGGCACGGCCAATCCTAACACGCCCGATTACAAGGCGATCTGGCGTACGGGCTTTACCGACTGGCGATTGCGCGTCGTTGGCAAGGTTTCCCGACCGCTGTCGCTTTCACTGTCGCACCTGCGCACCCTGCCCCATCGCGAACAAATTACCCGCCACGATTGCGTGGAAGGGTGGAGCGCGATCGGCAAATGGCGCGGCGTGCCGCTGCGCACGATCCTGGATGCGGCCGGCCTGCGACAGGATGCGCGCTATATCGTCTTTCATTGCGCCGACGATCTGGGGGGCGGCCGGCCCTATTATGAAAGCATCGACCTCAACGACGCCTTTCATCCCCAGACCATCCTTGCCTTCGCACTCAACGACCAACCGCTTTCGGTCGCCAATGGCGCGCCGCTGCGCCTGCGGGTCGAGCGGCAATTGGGCTATAAGCAGGCGAAATATCTGATGCGGATCGAGGCGGTCGAGAGCATCGCCCAGATCGGTCGGGGCAAGGGCGGCTTCTGGGAAGACTATGCCGGCTATGACTGGTATGCGGGCATTTGACGCCTGCGTAACGACGTGACAGTGGAGCCATATGAAGATATTCGAGCGCGTTCTCAAACGGTTGGTCACGCGCGGCCAACTGACGGTCCATTATGCCAAGGGCGGCAGCTTCACCGCGGGGCGGCCCGATCCCGATTTCCCCGACCTGGCGCTACGCTTTCACGACAGCCGTGTCCCCTTCGACATCGTCAAAGATCCGCGCCTTGGCATGGCCGAGGCCTGGATCGACGGCCGCGTGGGTATAGAAGGCGGCGGCATCATGGAATTCATCTCCATGATCCGCGCCAATAACCCCTGGGAAGCCGGGCGATCCATCGACGCGAAAAGCCGCCTTTCCCGCAGCTTCAAAACGGTGCGGCAGAAATTGTGGCGGGCCAATCACAAATCGCGGTCAAAGGCGAATGTCGCCCATCATTATGACCTGTCGGGCGCGCTTTACGCGCTGTTTCTAGACCGCGACCGGCAATATAGCTGCGCCTATTTCCCCGATGCGGACAATGATGCCGGCATCAGTCTGGAACAGGCGCAGGAAGACAAGAAAGCACATATCGCCGCCAAGCTTCTTCTGAAGCCCGGCATGAAAGTGCTGGACATCGGGTGCGGCTGGGGCGGCATGGCCCTGTATCTGCATCGCACCTGCGGCGTCGACGTGACGGGCATCACCCTGTCGGAAGAACAGCTCAAGGTCGCGCGCCAGCGGGCGCGGGACGCCGGTGTCGCCGATCATGTCCGCTTCGAACTGATCGATTATCGTGACATGACCGGTCCGTTCGACCGCATCGTGTCGGTCGGCATGTTCGAGCATGTCGGCACCGCCCATTTCCGCACTTTCTATAACAAGTGCCGGGATCTGCTGGCGCAGGACGGCGTCATGCTGATCCACACGATCGGCCGGGTCGACGGCCCCGGCATCACCGACGCCTTCACCCAGAAATATATCTTTCCCGGCGGTTACATTCCCGCTTTGTCGGAGATGATTCAGGGCAGCGAAGGCACACGGCTGATGGTGACGGACGTGGAGGTGCTGCGCCTGCATTATGGTCTGACCATCCGCGAATGGTATAAACGCACCATGGCGCACAAGGCGGAGATCGTCGCGCTGTATGACGAGCGGTTCTTTCGCCTGTGGACCTTCTATCTGGCGGGTGCGGCGACCGTCTTCGAACATGGCGGCATGGTGAATTATCAGGTTCAATATGTGCGCGACCGCCGCGCACTGCCGATCACACGCGATTATATGCAGGAGGACGAAAGCGCCCTGCGCGGACGCTGAACCTGCGCTGACAGCGTCATTCCCGCCCGGTTCAGTCGCCCTCGTCCACTGTCCCTCGCATGGCCCGCCCCGACAGGCGGTTCGTGAGAGGAGAGACATATGACCCTGATCTGGAAAGCGGCGGCGGCGCTGAGCCTGGCCGTCGCTGGCCTCGGTGCGGCGGCGACGCCGGCGCAGGCCCAATACTATCATGCCGGCTGGCGCGACGGACGCGATCATCGATGGGATAATCGGCGCTGGGACAACCGCCGCTGGAATGATCGCCGGCATTGGCGCGGCGACCGGCGCGACTGGCGGCGGCATGGCGGCTATTACCGGTCCCATTACCGCTATCGCCCGCGCTGCTGGACGGAATGGCGCTATGACCGCTGGCGGCATCGTGACGTGCGGGTGCGCATCTGTCGTTGATGCAATGAGGCTGGGCCGCAACCTGTCCGGTTGATCGATCGGGCAGGTTGCGGCATGGCTGGGGGATGAGCGACCCCATGCCCGTCATCCAGAGCCTGCTCGCGGGCCTGCCGATCCTGTTGCTGCATCTGGGCAGCGCGACACTGGTATGGCTGGCCGCGCTTACGCTCTATCTTTGGATCACACCGCACGACGAATTTGCCCTGATCCGTGCGGGCAATGAAGCTGCCGCCATCTCGCTGGGCGGCGCGGCTATCGGTTTGGCCGTGCCACTGGGCTTTTGCCTGGCCGGGTCGGTCAATGTCTGGGATGTGGTCATCTGGGGCAGCGTGACGCTGGTGCTGCAACTGATCGCGTTTCGTCTGGTCGATTTCCTGATCGGCACCCTGTCCGCCCGGATCGAGGCGAACGAGCGATCGGCGGCGATCTTTCTGGCCATGATGAAGGCGGCCGTCGCCTGCCTGACCGCTGCGGCGGTGGCGGGCTAAGGGCGCATGGCGCGCAAGCAGGGCTGCGGCTGCCTGCCCTTCGTGCTGGGCGCATTGCTTCTGGCTGTCGCCTGGGGCACGCAGGATGCCGTCATCCCGCCGCTACAGGTCGAACAATTCGATCCGCGCAGCCCGCGCCGGCCCATGCCGCAATGGGGCGATGAGCAATTCGTGATCGAGGATCGCCCCGGCGGGCCGGCTGATTCGATGGGCACCGCTTTTGCCGTCGATCGGGATGGCGCATGGCTGACCGCCGAGCATGTCACCCATGGCTGCACCCGCGTCGGGCTGGAGGATGGCCGCTTCGCCCGGCCGGTCGCGCGGGTGCTGGAAAGCCGGGAGGGGGACGCGGCCATGGTGCAGGCCAACCTCGCCAGTCCGGACGCACTGCCGCTGGCCGATCATGTGCCGCAGCCAGGGACGCCGGGCTATCATATGGGCTTCCCAGCCGGTGCGCCTACGCTGGTCGTGTCGGAACTGATCGGATCGGCCAGCGCGCGACGCGGCCGGAGCGAAGATACGCAACCCATCCTTGCCTGGGCGGAACGCGCCCGCCTGCCCGCCGGCGATGGCACGCTGTCGGGCATCAGCGGCGGTCCCGTCCTGTCCGAAGACGGCCATGTCATCGGGGTCAACAGCGCCGCCACCGATCGGCGCGGCCGGATATTGACGACAGCGCCCGATGCCGTCGTCCGGCTCGCCGTCGCCAGCCGGATGATCGACGAACGGCCCGTCGCCTATCCGATCGAAAATATCGCCGACGCCAGCCGCCGCTTCGTCGCCTGGCTGGATCAGGGGGTGATCCGTCGCATCTTCTGCAATGTCGACGCGCCGCCGGGCGGTTGACGAGCGCGTTGGCCAGGCGCTAGGCGCTGCGCAACTTTGCAAGGATTTCCATCATGAGCGACACGCCCCCCGACCATCTGTCCACCAATCCCAAAAGCCCCCATTTCGACATGGATGTGCTCCAGCGCGGCATCGGCATCCGCTTCAAGGGCCGGGAGCGCAAGGATGTGGAAGAATATTGCATATCGGAAGGCTGGATCCGCGTGGCCGCCGGCAAGACCCGCGACCGCCATGGCAACCCGCTGACGATCAAGCTGAATGGCGAGGTTGAGGCCTGGTTCGAAAATCCGGCCGAGGGCGCTGCCGACGACAAGGCGCCGGACGGCGAATAAAAGCAAGGGGCGCCGCTATGGGTGCCCCTTTCGCTATCAGTTCAGCATCGTTTCACGCTTCACGTCCGCGATGATGGCGCTCAGGCTCCGCTCCACCGGCGCATTGTCGGCAAAGTGCAGGATCGCCGGATCGGTGCGCAGATGCGGCGCGCGGCCGCGCCGTTCCGGCTTGGCTTCGACCGTCGCCTGCGCGGTTCGCACCGGGCGGACGGAGGCGCCCTCGCGATTCCAACGGTCCATGTCCATCCTGGCGAAGCGGATGCTCGCGCCCAGCGCAGGGTCGGGCGTGAAGTCATGCAGCTTCGCTTTGGCCGGATAGATGAAGCCGAAGGTCGGATTGGTGCGCGCGCCCATTTGCCCGGTCGGGCTGTGCCATACCCGCACCTGGCTCCAGTCGCCCTGGTCCGACACGTCGATCGCCAGCACATCCTCCTCGATCGCGCCGGGCACCGACCAATTGGCATGGCGAATGAGAATACGACGATCGTCGAGCACGCGGCTCACCACCGCGACATGCCCCAGCGCCATTGGCCCGAACGCCCGGAACGCCAGCACCGCGCCCTTTTTCGGCGCGTGGCCGCGCTTGAACCGACCATCGGCCTGGTCCCACCAGTTGAGCGCATCGCCATAAAGGTCGACGCCCGACACGGTGCGCGCATAAGGCACGCATTGCAGCACCGACGCGCCCCAAGCCTGCGCGCCCGTCATCCCGGACAGCATCAGCGCCGCTGCCCAGACCAGATTTCGAATCATTTGCGATCCTGAAACGTCTAGAATCGCCCCACCGGGATCGACCCTATGCGTCAGTCGGTTGGCAAAAGGTTAAAGGATCAGAAAGCAGAGCGGACCGCAGCGCCGCCGTCCATATCGGCCGATGCAATCTGCACCGGCTGGTCGATCTTGGCAGGCGCATCGGCATAAATGAAGCCACGCGCCGGGTTCGACCGCGTCCCAAGCCCGCCGATCGGACCATACCAGACGCGCACGTCAGTCCAGTCATTATTGGGCGACACGTCCACGGCGCGGACGTCGCGTTCGATGCCGCCACGATAGGACCAGTTGGCGTGGGTCAGCAGCACTTCACGATCGCTGACCACCTTGCTGACCATCGCCACATGGCCGACCGGCATCGAACGGCTGGACGAGAAGGCCAGCACCGCGCCGACACGCGGTTCATGCCCGCGATCGTAGTGGCCTTCCGCCTGTCCCCACCAGGTGTTGGCATTGCCATGAATGTCGATGCCGGAAATCTGCCTGGCGAAGGGCGCGCATTGCAGCGTGCCGGCGACGGCGGGAACGGAAGCCAATGTCGAAAGCGCAAGAATAGACGCCGCGAAAAACGCGCGAAAACCAGCCAACATGCGATTGCGACCCCGACTTTTTTTGGTAAGGCTTGAACCCCGATGGCCGCTTTAGGGCAGACCACGCGCGGCTTGAAAAGTCGCTGGCGACGAATCGTTTTGTCGATGCGTTATGTTGTGGAACGAAAGATGTGGCCGGCGGTTACAGACAGCCGCGTTGCCGCGCTCAAGTCGCTGAACAGGCTCGGCTCCGTGCCCGTCATCCATATCTGCCCCCCCGTGTCCGCCAGCCGGTCAAACAGAGCAGCGCGGCGGAGAGGATCGAGATGCGCCGCCACTTCATCCAGCAAAAGCACCGGCGGCTGCCCGCGTTCAGCGGCGACCAGGGCAGCATGGGCGAGCAGGATCGACAGCAGCAGCGCCTTCTGCTCTCCGGTCGAACAAAGCGCCGCCGCCTGCCCCTTCGCCACATGAGTAACCGCAAGGTCCTGGCGATGCGGCCCGGTCAGGCTTCGCCCGGCCGCTGCGTCGCGTCGGCGCTGTCTCCCCAGGCGGATCGCAAGCGGTTCATCGCCTTGTGGTTCGGCTTCCTCGATCTCGATCATGGGCCGGGCGAAAGGCGCATCGGGCTGATGCGCCAATAGCTGATTGAGGCGCGCGACAAGGTCAGCCCGCGCCCCGCCAATGGCCGCCCCATGCTCTTCCATCTGCGTTTCCAGCGCGGAGAGCCAGACCGGATCGGCAGTGCGCAGGTCGCTGAGCAACCGGTTGCGCGCGCGCATGGCGGCATCATAACGCCCGCTGTGCGCGGCATGGCCGGGATGCAGCGCCAGTGTCAGCCGGTCCAGAAAACGCCGCCTCCCGCCCGGACTGTCGAGAAACAGCCGGTCCATCGCCGGGGTCAGCCATACGATCGCCAGATGATCGGCGAGCGCGTTGGCGGACGAGGCGACACCGCCGATCCGCACCTGCCGCCGTTCCGGCGCATTCGCGTTGACGCCGGTTCCCAGCATGACGCCATCGACCTCCGCCGCGATGCCGAAGCCGCCAGGCCCATCCTGCCGCGCCATCGCGCCAAGCGAAGCGCCACGCAGGCCCCGGCCCGGCGCCAGCATCGAAACCGCTTCCAGGATATTGGTCTTGCCCGCGCCATTGTCGCCGGTCAGCAATATGAAAGCATGATTGGGCAGGATCAGCGCATCCGCATGATTGCGGAAGTCGCTCAGGGTCAGGCGGCCGATCATCGCGTCGCTGTAGCGAGGACTGGACCGGGAAGGAAGCGCGCTTCGTCAGCAACGCTTGCGAGTCACCGCCGTCCCGTCATTGACGATGGTCAGTCGCGCGCCATCGGCCGATGGTTTGAGGCTGAGCGTACGCGTCCAGCTTTCGCCCTCGCCGGTGAAGGCGGCCTTCACCTGTATCTCTCCGCCCTCCTGCGCATCGACGGACTGCACCGTGCCGACACTTTCGTGAAAAATGAGCTGGTCCGGCTTGATCGTCAGTTCCAGGGCATCGGATCGGTCGTCACACCGCGCCTGCATGCCCGTCCACCGTCCTTGGAGGCTCTCAGGGATCATGCCGGCCGGCGACGCTGGCGGCTTGGACGTTTCACTGGTGGGGACAGGCTCTGCCGGCACGATCGCGTTTGCAGGCGGTGCGGGTTCGTCCGTGTCGGGCAGCGCCTTCTCCATGATGTTGGTGACGACATTGGGCTGCGCTGCGTCATTGCCACTTTGCTGCCCGCAGCCGCCCAGCAGGATCATCGATGTCAGGATGAGCGGCATGAAGGGCGATGGCAGGCGCATGGACGAAACAACCCGGCCCCCATCGCCTTGTTCCCGCATCGATCGCCGCATGGTAGGGAGATTGCGCCTTCGCGTACGGAGTCGGTGCGATGCCAGTTCTGGGAATGGGCGGATTTTTCTTTCGCGCGCGCGATCCCGACGCTTTGGGACTTTGGTATCGCACCCATCTCAATGTCGGCGGCGGCTGCGTCGCCATGCTCGATGCGCCGTCGCATGATTGGGCATGGCAGGCTGCGGGTGGACCCTTGATCTTCGCGCCTTTCCCGCAGGACAGCGATTATTTCGCGCCGGACAAGGCGTTCATGCTGAATTTTCGCGTGGCCGATCTCGATTCTCTGCTGGACAGCTTGCGCGCAGCCGAAATCGCGATCATCACCGATCCGCAATGGGATGACCCCGCCGTCGGTCGTTTTGCCCGCATTCACGATCCGGAGGGCAATGCCATCGAATTGTGGGAACCGCCCGCCTGAACCCAAGGTCGCACTGAAAGGAATCTGTCGATGAAGCGCCCGTCCCTGATCCTCGCCGCCACGGCCATGCTGCTCCCCGCCGGACAGGCCATGGCGGCGCTTGCGGTGGGCGCCAAAGCGCCGGACTTCACGACGCGCGGCGCGCTTGCCGGCAAGACTTTTACTCTTACCCTTTCGCATCAGCTCAAGCGCGGGCCGGTGGTGCTCTATTTCTTCCCCAAGGCCTTCACCCCCGGCTGTTCGGCCGAGGCGCGCGAATTTGCCGAGAATATCGACAAGTTCAAGGCGGCGGGCGCCACCGTCATCGGCATGTCGGCCGATCCGGTCGACGATCTCGTGTCCTTTTCGACCAAGGAATGTGCGGGCAAATTCCCGGTTGCGTCGGCCGGATCGACGATAATTTCAGGCTATGATGTGGGCCTCAAGATGCGGCCGGGCATGACCGACCGGACATCCTATGTCATTGCCCCGTCAGGACGGATCGCCTTCGTCCACAGCGAAATGAACTATGCCAATCATGTGAAGAGCACGCTGGAAGCCGTCGAGTCGATGAAGGCCAAATGACGGCGCCCTGGCCTTCACCCCTCCAGCTTGCTGAGGATGAAGGCCAGAAGAAAGCCAGCGACGGCGATGAGGCCGGAAAATTCATGTGCCTCCTCGGTTGCTTCCGGGATCATCGTGTCGACCAGCATCGCCAGGATCGCGCCGGCCGCGACGGCCGTGGTTGCGGCGATAATGTCCGGGCTGGCCCCGGCCATGACGGCATAGCCGATCGCTGCGGCCAGTCCCGACGCCATCGCGATCCCGCCCCAGACGCCGAAGATATAGATCGCGCTGCGGCCCGCTTTCTTCATGCCCGCCGCGCTCGACAGACCTTCGGGCACGTTGGACAAAAATACGGCCGCCACCGTCACCAGGCTGACCCCCGCGCCCTCCAGCAAGCTGACGCCGATCACGACAGGTTCGGGAATACCGTCGAGCAACGCGCCTATGGCAATCGACAGGCCCGATCCTTGCTGCGCCGTCGCCTGGCGGTGATGCGGATTTGATCCGGAACGCTTGCGATGCCTGGCGCCTGCGCGCGACACCAGAGTATTGGCGATCGTATAAACCAGGGCGCCCCCGAAAAAGCCGATCGCGGTCGCGTCAAACCCGCCGCGCCGATAGGCCTCATCCATCAGGTCGAACGCGACCGCAGAAATCAGCACGCCTGACCCTGCCGCCATGATCGCCGCGATCAACCGCTGGGGCAAGTGCACGAAATAGGCGATGCCGGCGCCCACCAGCAGGGCCGATCCGCCGACCAGCCCCCATAGTCCCGCTGCCACGGCTTCGTTCATATGCATTTCCTAAAATGGGCGCCCCGAAGAGGAAAAGCGCCCGAGCTTGGGCCAGTTCCTTTCAAAGCATCGCTGGCCCGGTGTCAGGCAAGAAAATCGCCGCCTTCGATCCGTTGGAATGTCGCGACGTTGCGCGCATATAGATAGGTCCATGCATCGACCATACCCTCCCGCGTGGCAACCGCGATGAGAACGCGGCGAAATTCCCAGGGTTGGGGGAAGGCCGGGCTGCATTCCTCATAATCGTCGAGCCACGCCAGCGTACGGACGGGATCGGAAAGCCTGTAGAGGTCCCCCACGACCTTGGCAGTGCCGCCTGGCACCAAGCCGGGATAATCCGCGATCCGATACAAAACACCGTCAACGCTCGCAGGGCCGACCAGCGTGGCTTCGCGCTCCAGTCGACGCGCGACCATCCCTCCATGGTCGGGTCGCAGCGTTCCATAGACGAATAACCACGCCTCACTCATGACATATCCCTTTGCGAAATTTACCAATCATGAGGATGTTTCACCAATGGTCAGCACTGACGGACTAGACTGACTTTTGCTCACATCCTGAAAACGGCCGATTTCTTGACGAATCTGCATTTGGCACACCCCCTGCAATGCTGTGGGGCATGAAGGCCGGATGATCCGGCCAGCCAATCAGGGAGTTATCATCATGTTCGTTGCCAAGATCCAGAACGCCGCCTTCGCTTTCCTCGGCGCCGTTGTCGTCGCCAGCCTGTTCGTCAGCGCGGCGGTTCCGGTCGCGCCGATCGCCTGATCGCCGCCGCCCCCCTTTTTCGACCCCCCATACATATGCAGAAGGCCAATATCATGAACAGCAATTTCACCCTCGACCGCCGCCATGGCAAGATCATGGGCGTCTGCGCGGGGCTTTCCAATCGCACCGGTCTGGACGTTACGCTGATCCGAGTTGCCTTGGTGCTGCTGACCCTGTGCGCCTTGGGCCCGATCGGTGTCGCCGCCTATCTGCTGGCGGGCTGGCTCGCCGAAGGGTGACGTCGTCCAGTCGCAGCAAATGACCGCATACTAAAAAGGCCGCCCCGATGAGTCGGAGAGCGGCCTTTTTTCAGTCTTGGCACAATGTCCTGAAACTTGCGGCCGAGCCGCTGTCAGGCATAGAGAACCGAATAGAATGTTACCATCTGCACGCCCACAGCGGCGGCGAGCACGGCACCTTGAAAAATCTGACGCATAATTGACTCCATTGTTGCGAAGGACATTCGCCTCCGCATCTGTGAGGAGCCTCTAAGCCCGTCATGTCATTGTAACAATCGCAAAGCCTGACTTTCCGATTGCAACAAACGCAACATAGGCCGTCAGGCGAGCGCCGCGATCATCGCCTGGGCGGCGGCTGGGTTGCGTTCCTTCGCGCCGCTGATGAAAAAGCCATAGACATCGCCCTTCTCGGACAGGTCGACCGCGCGCTTGGCCCAATGGTCGATATCGGTCGGGGCGTAGCCGGTCGGCTCCTGCGTCTGCGTTCGCATCAGCCGCAGATAGGCAAAACCAACATTGTGGCCGGTGAGGGCGGGATAGTCTTCATGATCGGCCAGCACCACCGCCGCCCCGGCTTCCTTGGCCATGTCGAAGAACGCCGGATCTTTGAAACTTTCGTGCCGCACCTCCAGCGCATGGCGAAGGCGGATGCCGTCGACGGCGTCAGGCAGCAGCTCCAGGAACGCGCCGAAATCATCGGGATCGAAACGCTTGGTGGGCATGAATTGCCAGAGGATCGGCCCCAGCCTGTCGCCCAGCTCCGCTATGCCCTGGCCAGTGAATTTGGCGATCGACCCTCCCGCTTCTGCTAAGACTTTGCGGTTCGTGCAGTAGCGGGAGGCCTTCAGGGCAAACTGGAAGCCATCGGGCACCGCCTTCGCCCAGTTTGCAAAGGTGGCCGGTTTCTGGCTGCTATAATAGGTCGCATTCACTTCCGTCGCGGTCAGATGTGCGCCGACATAGGCCAGTTCATCCTTCTGCCGCAGCCCGGCGGGATAGAAGCTACCGCGCCATGGTTCATAGACCCATCCCCCAATCCCTATCCTGACCTGTCCCGTCATGCCGCACCTCCTGCGCAACACAAATGATCGCCCAGACTAGCGGCATCGCGCTTGTTGAAGCGATGATCAAGATCAGGCGCGCATTGCGTTGACCTGTCTATTTCGCAGTCCGTTTCAGCCCCAGCAGCCACGGTTTCGGGGCGCGCGAGGGGGTTGGCCTGCCGTCCAGCCGACGGGCGCGGATGATCCTGATGGGCTTGACGATCATCTGTCCCCGCATCGGCCCGGACCCGCAACAAGTGGGCGCCGCCAGGATAGTCTTCACCACATCCATTCCCGCCACGAGATGGCCAAAGGCGGCATAGCCGATATAGGCGTCGCGCGCATCCATGTTGGGCGTCGCCCCTATTGTGATGAAGAAGTTGCCCGTGGCGGAATTGGGCCGGTTGGGTCGCGCCATCGACACGGTCGCATCCAGATGGCGTATCCCCGTTTCGCTCGTCGGTTCATGCCTGATCGGAGGAAGGGACCGGCGCAAGTCCGTGTCGATGCCACCCTGGATCAATCCCAGCTTTGGCTGGCTTTTGCGCCGCGCGGCCCGATAGAATATCACGCCGTCAAAACGGCCATCATCGACATAGGTCAGGAAATTCGCCGACGTGCGCGGCGCACGCTTCGAATCCGCGGCAATCACGATGGTCCCCACCGATGTCTCGATCGCGACCCGAGTATAGCCGGGTGTCGGTGCGTTGGTGGGAATGGCCAGCGCCAACGATGGCGCGAAGATCAAAAATGCAAAAAACAGTCGTAAAAGCAGCATCATGCCACGTTCTAGGTGCGGTAGTGCCCGAACGCAACGCATGGCCATGCCAGCGCGAAAATGACCTGCGTAACACCCGCCGAAGATGGGGCGATAAGACAGGTGGGAGAAATCTTCCCCTATCAACCAGGGAACCGGCTTCATGAGCCGAAAAAACCACCAAAAATAAAGATGGTGACCCCTACGGGAATCGAACCCGTGTTTCAGCCGTGAAAGGGCCGCGTCCTAACCGCTAGACGAAGGGGCCGTTCAGCAGTGCTGCCGGGCAGCGCTGCGAAGCGAGGGCGCAATTAGGCGGGGACGGAAAAAGGGTCAACCCCTAAACGCCAAGAAAATTGCAATCTGCCTCAATCCGCCCAGGCAGCGTCCTCCAAATGGAGTTCGGCAGCAGGGCGGCTACCCCAGTCGTCAATCTTGGCCTTGCCCGCAACCCAGAGCCGTCGGTCACGCGGCGCGGCAAGGATCGCCTGGCCCAGTTCGGTTTCCGCGCGCCGAAACGCGATCGTCTTGATCGAACGGCCATCATCGCCGGCCATGATCGCCCGCAAATGACCATTGCCCACCACGTCGGCCTTGATGACGCGCATCGGGCCGGCTGCAATGAGCGGAGCGGGCCAACCCGCGCCATAAGGGCCACCCTGGTCGAGCGCCGCAACAAAGTCCGGGTTGACGCCGGTGGGCGCAAGGACCGCATCGATCAGCAGGGCGCGATCGTCCCGCGCCTTTGCCACGGCTGCCGAGAGTCGGTCGTCCAGATAATCCGCCAGCGCGTCGATGCGGTCCGCCGCCACGGTCAGCCCCGCCGCCATCGCGTGCCCGCCGCCGGCAACCAGCAACCCGCTATCCTTTGCGGCCAGCACCGCCGCGCCCAGGTCTACGCCGGAAATCGAACGGCCCGACCCCTTGCCGACGCCCGCGTCGTCCAGCGCAATCACAATCGCGGGACGCCCGGCTTTCTCCTTGATCCGACCTGCGACGATGCCGATGACGCCGGGGTGCCAGCCGGCGCCCGCAATCACTGCGACGGCTCTGTTCCCTTGGGCGGCGAGCAGCGCTTCCGCCTGCTCCTGCACCGTCGATTCGATCGCGCGCCGTTCCTCATTATACTGGTCGAGCTGCGCCGCGATCTGCGCGGCTTCCGCGGGGTCCTCGGTCGTCAGCAGCCGGACGCCCAGATCCGCCTGCCCCACCCGGCCGCCCGCATTGATGCGCGGACCGAGCGCAAAGCCAAGATCATGGCACAGCGGCGCGCGCGTCAGGCGGCTGGCGTCGATCAAAGCAGCCAGCCCGATATTGCGGCGCTTGCCCATCACCTTGAGCCCCTGCGCAACGAAGGCGCGGTTCAGCCCCTTCAGCTGCGCTACGTCCGCTACGGTGCCAAGTGCGACGATATCCAGCAAGTCGAGCAGATTGGGCTTGTTGCGGTTCGCAAACCAGCCCCTGTCATCCAGCGTCTTCAACAAGCGCGCGCCCAGCAGGAAAGCCACGCCGACCGCCGCCAGATGTCCGTGCAGCGCCGCTTCGGGATGTTCGTCCAGCCTATTGGGGTTCACCAGCGCAAACGCCTCGGGCAACTGGCTGGCGCATTTGTGGTGATCCACCACCACGACATCGACGCCGACAGCCTTGGCCATCGCCAGCGCCTCGAACGCCTGCGCGCCGCAATCGACGGTGACGATCAGGCTCGCCCCTTCGCCGGCCAGGCGGACCAGCGCCTCGCCCGATGGGCCATATCCCTCCATCAGCCGGTCGGGAATATAGGGACGCGCGCTCAGCCCCAGGTCGCGCAGCAACCGGATCAACAACGCCGCGCTGGTCGCGCCATCGACGTCATAATCACCGAAGATGCGCACATCTTCCTGACGCTGCACCGCATCGGCCAAGCGTTCGGCCGCGACGTCCATGTCGCGAAACAGGCTGGGATCGGGCATGAAGCCGCGGATCGTCGGATTGCGATGCACATCCAGCCCGTCGCGGGTGCAGCCGCGCGCCAGCAGCAATTGCGTGACCAGATCGTCGGGGAGACAGGCAGGCTCTCGCGTGTCGGCCCCCGGCCCACGCCAGCGCCAAGGCTGCCCGGACAGGGAACGCGAAATATTGAGCGCAAATGTCATGAAAAGCCTGTAGCCGCCCGCAAGCCCCATGGAAAGTGGCGGGAATCATGTCGCAGGCGGAACCGTCGCAACCTGTTGGGCGTATTTAGTCTTTGCCGGACGTCATAACGGGCGTGGCGCAAAAGGGGCGACGCACGACAATGACGAGACGACAGGCATTTCATGTCCAGCGCATGTTGGGCTTCCTGCTGTTGACCGCATCTCCCCTTCCCCTGCTTGCCCAGACCGCCCCCGCCCCACAACCAGACGCCGAAGAACCCATTTTGCCCGATGCGCAGTTCGAGGCGCGCTTGCCCAAGATCGAAGGTAGCGATCCCAACGCACCCTTGCCTTCGATCGACAACTGGATCGACCAGCAGATGCCGGCCGAGTCCGCCATGCCCGCGGAACTGCCGCCTGCCGTTGATCCTGCGGAAGAACGTGAATTGGCGCAGCCCCTGCCGCCCCTAGGTAGCGTGACGGTTCCAGCGAATGAAGCGACGCAGGACGACCCTAATGCCGAACTGCCCGACGTCCGCTACGCGACCCGGGTCGAGGGCTTCGGCAAGACCGGACTGGAGGACGAATTCCGGGCGGAGTCGGCGCTGTTCGATGGCGATGGGAAGGCCGATACGGCAACGATGGTGCAGCAGCGCGCCGAAGCGGATCAGGATCTGGCCGTGCGCCTGCTCTATTCCCAGGGCTATTATGACGGGACGGCGATCGCCAGCCTGGATCAGGGCGGCGACGGGACATTGACCGCTGTCGTGTCGGTGACGCCGGGCAAGCGCTACAAGATTGGCGATATCGTCATCAACGCCAAGCCAACCGTGCCGCCCGGACTGGTGCGTGACAGCCTGCCGCTCAAAACCGGCGATTACATCGTTGCCGCCAATGTCGAGGGCGCGGAGGCCAATGTCGCGCTCAAGCTGCCCGAAAATGGCTATCCCTTCGTCGAAGTGGGGCAGCGCGACATATTGCTCGATCCCGCGACCGTGACGGGCGCTTATACGCTGCCGGTGGAAACCGGCCCGCGCGCCAGTTTCCGCAACATCACCACCAGTGGTGAGGATCAGGCGTTCGGCGCGGACCATATGGAAGTGATCAAGCGGTACAAGCCTGGCGAACTCTATGACAGTCGCAAGGTCGATGACCTGCGCAAGGCGCTGGTGGCGACTGGCTTATTCTCCAGCGTGGCGGTCGATCCCGTTCGCACGGGCGAACCGGGGCCTGACGGCACAGAATATGTCGACCTGCACGTCGAACAGGATGCCGGCCCGCCGCGCACGCTGGCCGGTGAAGCGGGGTACGGCACGGGCCAGGGATTTCGCGCTGAAGGCACCTGGACGCATCGCAACCTGTTTCCGCCTGAAGGCGCGCTCATTCTTGGGGCGATCGCCGGGACGCAGGAACAGGGCGCGTCGGCGACATTTCGCCGCTCCAATGCCGGGAAGCGGGACAAGACCTTCCAGACCGGCATCACGCTCAATCACCAGAATTATGATGCCTATGAAGCCTATACCGCCGGCATCAACATCGGCTGGGCGCGGCAATCCACGCCGATCTTCCAGAAGCGCTGGACTTACAGCTATGGCGCCGAAATCCTGCTGACCAACGAACAGGTCGTGATCGACCCGACCACGGCGGAAAAGACGCGGCGCACCTATTTCATCGGCGGCCTGCCGCTCCAGATCGGCTATGACCGGTCCAATGACCTGCTCAATCCGACCAAGGGGTTCCGCGCTAATCTGCGCGCCGAACCGGAGGGATCATTGCAGGGCAATTTCTCGCCCTATCTGCGCGCCACCTTCGATCTTTCGGGCTACTATCCGGTGTCCGACAGCCTGGTCATCGCGGCGCGCACGCGGCTGGGCACGATCAGCGGCGTCGACCGCGACGATGTGGCGCCATCGCGGCGCGTCTATGCCGGCGGCGGCGGATCGGTCCGCGGCTTTGGCTATCAGGAACTTGGCCCCAAGGACGTGAACAACCATCCGATCGGCGGGCGGTCCGTCAATGAATTCGCGGTCGAAGGGCGCTATCGCTTCGGCAATTATGGCGTCGTCGCCTTTGTCGACGCTGGCCAGGTCTATGACAGCTCGATCCCCAAATTTTCCGACATGCGCTACGGCGTCGGCGTGGGCGGGCGCTTCTATACCAATTTCGGCCCGTTCCGCGCCGACATCGCCATGCCGATCAACCGGCAACCGGGTGAATCCAAATTCGCCATCTATATCGGCATTGGGCAGGCTTTCTGATGGCACAGGACGACACCCCTCCTTCCGCTCCGGCAGTGGCTGAGACGCCTGCCGAAACCATCGTCGTGCGCGAAAAGCGGCCGCTATGGCAAAAAATCGCCATTGGCGTAGCTGGCGTGCTGGTCGGCCTCATCCTGCTGGTCGGCGTGCTGCTGCTCGGGCTCAACACCCAGCCTGGAAAGAAATTCCTGATCAAGCAGATTGCGGCGCTTCAGCTTGAATCGGGCATGCAGATCGAGGTCGGCCGGATCGACGGGTCGATCTATAGCGACATGGTCATCCATGACCTTATCCTGCGCGATCCCAAGGGCGTATTTGCCGTGTCCCCACGCGTCCATGTCGTGTGGAAGCCCTTTCGCTACGTCAATAATCATATTTCCGTCAGCCTGCTGGAAACCCCCTTGGTCGTGCTGGCGCGCAGCCCGCAATTCAACGTCACGGAAAGCGATCCCAACGCGCCGATCCTGCCTGACCTCGACATCGACGTGGACAGGTTGAAGATCGGCAAGTTCGTGCTCGCCAAGCCGGTGATCGGGCAAAAGCGGGAAATCGCGATCGACGCTGTCACCCATATCGCCGATGGCCGTGCCCAGCTGGAGGCAAGCGCACTGGTCGACAGTGGCGACCGTTTGCAGGCGAAGCTGGACGCGGTGCCCGATCAAAACCGCCTGGCCATGAGCGGCACGCTGACCGCGCCCAAAGGCGGCGTCATCGCCGCCATGTCCGGCCTGACCGATGGCATGACCGCAACGCTGGACGGCAAGGGTAGCTGGCAAGCCTGGGACGGGCGGATCGTCGCGACGTCGCCCAAGGGCGAACTGGCGAACATCGCGCTGGCGGCGCGCGACGGCAATTTCACGGCAAAGGGCCCGCTGCGCCCCGGACTGGTCTTTGCCGGCACTGTCGATCGGCTGACCGCGCCGCAGCTGGATTTGGACCTGTTCGCGGGCCTTGATGAGCGCAAGGTCAATCTCAAGGGGTCGGTGCGGTCATCGGCCATGACCGCCGATATTCAGGGTCTGGTGGACCTTGCCCAAAGCAAATTCGGCGCGCTGCGGATCAATGCCGCGCTGCTGACGCCCGGTGCGATCATGGAAAAAGTCCGGGGTCGCGACGTGCGCGCTTCGGTCATCCTCGATGGACCGATGGCCACGCCGTTCATCGACTATGACATCACCGCCAGGAGCATTGCCTTCGACGCGACCGGTATCGAGAATTTGAAGGCCAGCGGCCGCGCGGTGATCGACGCCGATCGCATCCGCATTCCCGTGAACGCCACCGCAAGCCGCGTGACCGGCCTCAACGCCGCTGCCGGCGGCCTGCTTCAGAATCTTCGGGTGAAGGGCGATTTCGCCTATGCCGCAGGAAAGCTGATCAGCGACAATCTCAAGATCGACAGTGACAAGGTCGACGCAACGGCGATCGTGCTCGCCGACCTCGACAACGCCATTTATCGCGGCGGCCTCAAAGGCCGCGTCAATGACTATCGGATCGATGGCGTCGGCATCGTCAATTTGAACACCGATGTCGAACTGGTGCCAGGGCCCAAGGGCGGCTTTGGTCTGTCCGGCCGGTTCGGCGTGCGCACGGCGCGCTGGGAAAACGCCTCGGTCCGGGATTTCCTGGGTGGCAATGCCGTGGTGTCAGGGCGGATCGGCATGACGCCGGAGGGCAAATTCACGCTGGCAGGCCTCAAGGGCGCGGCGCCCAATTTCACCATCCAGTCAGGCTCCGGCAGCTATGACACCGATGGGCAGATCGCCTTCGATGCGGCGGCGTCGTCCAAACAATATGGCCCATTAGCGCTTAGCGTTCGTGGCACCGTGGATCGCCCACAAGCCGTCCTGCGCGCCGCGCGTCCCAATGTCGGCGTTCAGTTGACCGATGTGGTGGCGAAGCTGAACGGCGAAGCCGCCGGCTACCGGCTGGAGGCGACGGGCGGTTCCCCCTATGGTCCCTTCTTCGCCAATGTCCTCATCCGCACGGCGCAAGGCCCGCTGACCATTGACGTCACCCGCGCGCGCTTCGCCGGGATCGATATGAACGGCCGCATCCAGCAAAGTGCGGCCGGACCTTTCACCGGACGGCTCGACATGAACGGGTCCGGCATCACTGGCGCCGTCCGTCTGGCAGCCGTCGGCAAGGTGCAGGGCGTGGACGTGAACGCCAATGCGACCAACGCCAAATTGCCCGGTGAGGCCGACATCATCATCGGCCGCGCGATCGTCAATGCGTCGATCCTGCTCACCGACCAGCCGCAGATCCGCGCCGACGCGCAGATCGGCAATGCCGCCTATGGCGACTATGTCGTGCGCAAGGCCCGCGCCAAGCTCGATTATCAGGGCGGACGCGGCAAGGCGCAGCTGGTCGCCGACGGCTCCAGCGGCGTCCCCTTCTCGGTCGCGGTCAATGCAGCGCTGCGCCCTGATCTTTATGCCGTCGCCCTCCAGGGGAAGGCCGCCAATATTGATTTCCGCCTGGCAAAGCCGGCGATCATCCGGTCGGAAAGCGGCGGATATCGGCTGGAGCCGGTCACGCTGGTGCTGCCGCAGGGCAAGGTGGATCTCGCCGGCCGGTTCGGCGGCACTACCGCGATGCAGGCCCGGTTCAAGGATTTCGACCTTGCCATCGCCAATATGGCGGCGCCTGGCCTGGGCATCAGCGGGCGCGCCACCGGCACTCTGGATTACAGCCAGACCGGCAATGCCTTCCCGACCGCGACCACGCGCCTGGCCATCAATGATTTTCGCCGGTCCAGCCTGACCGCGGTCTCGGACCCGGTATCGATGAATGTCGAAGGCAAGCTGTCGTCGGCAGGCGGCGACATGCGCGGCCTCATCCGTCGCGGCGGCGCGACCCTCGGCCGCTTCGTCGCCACCTTGGCGCCTCCGGGAGCCGGTGCGTCCTGGACGGAGCAGTTGCAGAATGCGCCATTGGGCGGAGGCATTCGCTATTCGGGTCCGGCCGATGTGCTATTCTCCTTTGCGGGGCTGGCCGATCAGCAATTGACCGGTGGCATGGCCGTGGCGGCCGATTTCAATGGCCGGCTCAGCGACCCGCGCCTCAATGGCGTGGTGCGCGCCAACAGCCTGACGTACGAGAATGAGAGCTTCGGCACCCGCGTGACGCAAATGCGGCTCGATGGCCGCTTCACGAACGATCATCTGGAAATTCGCGACTTTTCCGGACGCGCTGGCGATGGCACGGTGCAGGCGAGCGGCGATGTCGGGCTGGCGGCGGATAGCGGTTTCCCAATGAACATCGCGATCAAGCTGGACCGCGCCCGTCTCGCGCGCAGCGAGGCGATCACCAGCGTCGTCAGCGGCACGCTCAACATCACCAACAGCGCGGCCAATGGCGGCCTGATCAAGGGCGACCTGCGGCTGCCCGAAACGCGCTATCGCGTCGCTTGGCAGGGAGGCACGGAAATCCGACAGCTGACGGGTGTGCGGCGCAAGGGCGAAGGGACCGATCTCCTCGACCAGCGCCTGGCCGATCGCAAGGCGGCCGCTGCGCCCAAACCGTGGAAGCTGGACATTCGCGTGCGTGCCGACAATGAGATCTATGTGACCGGCATGGGACTGGATTCCGAATGGAAGACGAACATGCGCGTCACCGGAACGGCGACCAATCCGCGCGTCGTCGGGCAGGTCGAGGTGATCCGCGGCCGCTACAGCTTCTCAGGCCATCAGTTCGATCTGGAACAGGGCCTGATCAGCTTCAATGGCCCGATGACGAACCCGACCCTGCAGATTACGGCGCAAACGCGGATCGACACGGTGACAGCGGGCATTCGCGTTACGGGCAGCGCGCAGCAGCCTGACATCAGCTTCATTTCCACGCCGACGCTGCCGCAGGATGAAATCCTGTCCCGCATCCTCTTCGGCGACAATGTCGCCAATCTCTCGCCAATCCAGGCGGTGCAGCTGGCGGCGGCGCTGAACGGCTTGCGGGGTGGCAGCGGTGGCCTCAATCCGATGGGCAAGCTGCAGGGCGCGACCGGGCTAGACCGGATCGGCATCGTTGGCGGAGATGACTCGACGGGTCGCGGCACCAGCCTGGCGGTTGGCCAACATATCTCCAACAATATCTATGTTGAGGTCATCACCGACTCCAAGGGCTTCACCGCGACTCAGCTGGAAATCGCTCTGTCCAAGACGCTGAGCCTGCTGTCGAATACGGGCACCAACGCAGGGTCGTCCGCGAACCTGCGCTATTCGAAGGATTATTGAGGGAGGGCGGGCAGCGCCCCTCCCTCCCCTTCGCTAGTCGTGCGGTCGCAACGCCTGGTTCAGACTTTCGAGCACCGCGGCAATCGGTTCCGTCACGGTAACGCTGCGCCCCTCGCCAAAGCGGATGCGGGTGCCGTCGCTGACCTGGGTGACGAATGTGACTTGCGCGGGATTGACCGCGGTCTGCGTGCGGTCTGTACCGACGAACATGACGAGCATGGCATGCCTCTCCTTTTTTCTATGGGAGACGCAGAGTAGCGGTTTCGCAAGATCGCGCCAGTGGGTCGCGATCAGGCCGCCCGGATCGCGGTGATGAATCCGCCCGCCCGATTTTCCAGCCGATGCGCCTCCTCCGCAAGCCGCCCGGCGACATCGCGCATCAGGCGCGCCGCCTGTGCCCGGCCCGACGCATTGTCGCTGATCTGCCGTGCGCCTGTGCGGATATGGTCGCTCGACAGAGCGGCTTCGGCGACGCTCTCAGAAATGGTCAGGCTGAAGGCACTCTGCCGGGCCACCGCATCGAAGACTGCCGCTGAAAGATGTTTCACGCGCGCCATGGCGGTGTCCATATGGGCGTGGCCGGCGGCAACCTCCCTGATCGCGCCGCGAAAATGGTCGATCTTCCCGGAAATCTGCGCGGCCGCATCGCGCGTTTGGGCGGCCAGAGACTGCACCTCTCTGGCCACGACAGCAAAGCCCTCCCCGGCAGCGCCCGCGCGCGCCGCCTCTATACTGGCATTGAGCGCCAGCATGCTGGTGGCCCGCGCGATCGTGTCGATCATGGCGACCACGGTGCCGATATCCTCGGCCTCCTGCGCCAAGGCCTCGCTTCGAGCGGCTCCAGAACGGCTGCGCGCCACCGCGTCCCTTATCGCCTCTCCAGCGTCGCGCGTTTCCGCCTCCATCGCAGCGAATAATGCGCCAAGGTCCGCGCCGCCCGTCGAGATGCCCGCCAGCCGGTCGGCGGTCTGAACAGCCGCCACCGCCATCGCGGCCGCGTCGGCATCATCCAGCGCCGCCCGCTCTGTCGCCTCACCAGCGAGAGTCGCCAACTGGTCGGCCATGATAACCAGATCCGCGATCAATCGTTCGACATCGGTTCGGAAATCAGCACTTTCCTGCGCGATTTTTTCAATGCGTTCTGCCCGCGCCACGGCGACGCGCGCATCACGCTGCGCCGTCAGCCGCAGCAGCAGCGACCCGCCGAGCACTCCGGCAAATACCCCGCCATCGGTGACGATCAATCCTTCGCATCCCTCCCCCTGCGCGGCGAAAAGATCGACGAGCGTTTCCACGTCCGTCGCCCGATCCGCGCTCGCGCAGGGACGGACATGGTCGTTCAGGCAGCCGCCGAAGCTGGGGTTGCGGAGCAGGGCATGGCCGAAGGGATTGAAGAGGATGCGGCGCATGTCGCGCTCATAAATCGCACCAACGGGTCGATCGGCCATGTCGAGCACCGGCAGCAGACGCAGCGCGGAATCGCGCTGGAAATAATCGACGACCTCGCTCAGCGGACAATCCAGGCGCACCGACGGCCCGCTCGCCGCCAGATGGATGTCGGATCGAGCCAGCAGGGATGCCGGAGAGGGCGAGGAGAAGGGCAGCACGGTAGCGGTCATGGCCGACGCCATAGAGCGCAATCGTAAAAGCGCAGTTAGGCTAAAGTTACATTTATATTACAAGCATTTGTTTTCTAAGTGTTTTCCTGTCACGTCTTCTGATAGCCGAACGCCTCGCGCGCAAGTTCGACCACGGCAGGATCGGCGTCGGGGAAGTCCATCGGCACCAGCTTTTCAAGGCGATCGGCCACATAGGTGAGCGCCGCAATGCGTCCGGCCTTTCGGTAGTTATTGTCGATCACATGCCAGGGCGCGTCCTTCGTATCCGTCTTTCGAAACATATCATGCATCGCGTCGAGATAGTCGGCGCGCCGCGCACGATTGCGATAATCGTCGGCGCCCGTCTTCCATCGCTTCCACGGCGTGTCGAGACGCTGGGCGAGTTGTTCGTCCTGCGTTTCCTGGGTGATGTGGACGAACAGTTTGACGATATTGGCGCCCGCGTCGATCTGCTGCCGTTCGAAGGCGTTGATCTCGTCATAGGCGCGCTTCCAGTCTGCCTTGTCGCAATAGCCCTCGACCCGCTCGACCAGCACGCGGCCATACCAGCTGCGGTCGAAGATCGCGATGTTGCGGCCCGCGGGCAGGCGCGTCCAGAAACGCCAGAGGAAATGATGGTCGCGCTCCACCTCCGTCGGCGCGGCGATCGGGTGCACCTGATAATAGCGCGGGTCCCAGTCAGCGGTCATCCGCTTGATGATGCCGCCCTTTCCCGCCGCGTCCCAGCCTTCCAGCAGGATCACGCTGCGCCGGTCGTGGACGATGTGCGCGACCTGGATCTTCGCCAGCCGCTCCTGGAGGGCAGCCAGATCGGCGTCATAGTCGCCCTTATATTTCTTGCCCTTTTCGTGGTCGGACAGGTCGATGGTCATGCGCATATCCCTCTCAACATCCGTTCGTGCTGAGTAGGGTCTGAGCATGTCGAAGGCCCGTATCGAAGCACTGGGCGCACCATGCCCTTCGATACACCCCTTCGGCAAGCTCAGGGGCTACTCAGGACGAACGGGGTCGACCTAATTCTTCGCCTGCGGCTCCACCACGCGGACGTGGAGTTCGCGCAGCTGCTTGAACTCCGCTGCGCTGGGCGCGCCCATCAGCAGGTCTTCGGCGCGCTGGTTCATCGGGAAGAGCGTGATTTCGCGCAGATTTTGCGCGCCGCACAGTAGCATCACGATGCGGTCGACACCGGCCGCCATGCCACCATGGGGCGGAGCGCCATATTGGAAGGCGCGATAGAGGCCGCCGAACCGCTCCTCCACGTCCGCCTTGCTGAGGCCGACCAGTTCGAAGGCCTTGACCATCAGGTCGGGCGACTGGTTGCGGATCGAGCCGGAGGCGATTTCATAGCCGTTGCACACCATGTCATATTGATAGGCGTTGATGGTGAGCGGGTCCTGGCTCTCCAGCGCCTCCAGCCCGCCCTGCGGCATGGAAAACGGGTTGTGCGCGAAGTCGATCGACTTCGTATCCTCGTCATATTCGTAGAATGGGAAGTCGACGATCCAGCAGAGTTCGAACCGGTCCTTGTCGATGAGGTCTAGGCTCTCGCCAACGCGGATGCGGGCGAGGCCGGCGAGCTTGGCGGCCTGGCTTTCCTTGCCGGCGGCGAAAAACACGCCGTCATTTGGGCCAAGGCCCAGCGCCTCGATCAGCCGGGCGGTCGCTTCGGGTCCATGATTCTTGGCGATCGGGCCGCCGGGCACGCCATCCTTGATGTTGATATAGCCAAGGCCCGAATAGCCTTCGCCCCGCGCCCAGACGTTCATGTCATCGAAGAATTTGCGGCTGCCCGCGCCTGCGCCCGGTGCAGGAATGGCGCGGATGCGCGCGCCGCCATCGACGAGGCTGGCGAAGATGCCAAAGCCTGACCCGACGAAATGATCGGTCACGTCCTGGATGATGATGGGGTTGCGCAGGTCCGGCTTGTCGCTGCCATATTTTAGCATCGCCTCGGCGTGCGGGATGCGCGGGAAGCTGCCCGCCGGGGTCACGGGCTTGCCGTCCGCAAAGGCTTCGAACACCTGCGCGATCACCGGCTCCATCGTGTTCCAGACGTCTTCCTGCGTGACGAAGCTCATTTCAAGGTCGAGCTGATAGAATTCGCCGGGCAGGCGATCGGCGCGCGGGTCTTCGTCGCGGAAGCAGGGCGCGATCTGGAAATAGCGGTCGAAGCCAGCGACCATCAGCAGCTGCTTATACTGCTGGGGCGCCTGCGGCAGGGCGTAGAATTTGCCGGGATGGATGCGGCTGGGCACTAGAAAGTCGCGCGCGCCCTCGGGCGAGGAGGCGGTCAGGATCGGCGTCGAATATTCGGTGAAGCCCGCGCCTTCCATACGGCGGCGCATGTCCGAAATGATCTTCGTGCGCTTGACGATATTGGCATGCAGCGTCTCGCGCCGCAGGTCGAGGAAGCGGTAGCGCAGGCGAATATCCTCGGGATAGTCCTGTTCACCAGCGACCGGCAGCGGCAGGTCAGCGGCGGCAGACAGGACGGCCGCGTCCAGCGCGCGAATCTCAATCTCGCCGGTCGGCAGGTTGGGGTTCACCGCTTCCTTCGCGCGGGCAACGACCTTGCCGGTCACGGTCACGACGCTTTCGGCCCGCAGCCCCTCGATCACCTGGAACACCGGGCCGTCCACTTCGGTCACGATCTGCACCATGCCATAATGATCGCGCAGGTCGATGAAGACCAGATCGCCATGGTCGCGCTTGCGATGCACCCAGCCCGACACGCGGACCTCATTGCCGGCATCGGCGATGGTCAGGGCGCCGCAGGTGTGGGTGCGATAGGCATGCATGGCGTTTTGATCTTTCAGAATCGTTTTACGGAAATGACAAATTGTTGCGGCCCGGCTATGGGCTTGCCTTGTCGACCTTTCGACCAGCCCGCCGGACGCGGGCCAGCCCATAATAAGATCGAAGACCATATGCAAATTCATCCGCTGATTACCGACAGCAAGACGCTTTCCGATTTTTGCGCCCGCATCGCGAATTCCCCCTATGTCGCCGTCGACACGGAGTTCATGCGCGAAAACAGCTATTGGCCCGACCTTTGCCTGGTGCAGGTCGCCGATAGTCATGAGGCCGCGGCGATCGACCCCAAGGCGCCGGGCATCGACCTGACGCCGCTGCTCGACCTGCTGGTCAACAATGAGGATGTGCTCAAGGTCTTTCATGCCGGCGGGCAGGACATTGAAATCGTCCACAACCTGACGGGCAAGACCCCGCACCCCATGTTCGACACGCAGATCGCGGCGATGGCGCTCGGCCTTGGCGAACAGATTGGCTATGGCAATCTGGTCGACGCATGGCTGGGCGTGCAGCTCGACAAGGGCGCGCGCTTCACCGACTGGGCGCGGCGGCCGCTCGACAAGCGGCAGATCGACTATGCGATCGGCGACGTCACCTATCTCATCAAAATCTTCCCCAAAATGCTGGAAGAGTTGAAGAAGACCGGGCGCGGCGACTGGCTGGACCAGGAAATGGAACGGATCAGCGATCCATCCAATTATGAAAACGACCCGGCCGACGCGTGGAAACGCGTGCGCATCGCCAGCCGCAAGGCCGACGTGCTGGGCCGCCTCAAGGCGCTGGCCGCCTGGCGGGAAATGGAGGCGCAGGACAAGAATTTGCCGCGCGGGCGCATCGTCAAGGACGAGACGCTGGCCGATATCGCCAGCCACCCGCCGCGCGCGCAGGAGGATCTGGGCAAGGTGCGCGGCCTGTCCGCCACCTGGAAGACCAACGACATCGGCGCGCGACTGATGAGCGCGATCAAGGCGTCGCAACCGCTGGACCGCGACGAAATGCCCGAGCGCGATCCCAAGCGGCCGGGCCTGGGCAAGGATGGCGCGCTGGTCGCCGACTTGCTGAAACTGCTGCTCAAGATCCGCTCGCGCGACATTGACGTCGCTGCCCGGCTGATCGCGCGCAGCGACGACATCGACGCGCTGGCGGCGGGCGTGCGCGAAGGCCTGTCGATCCTGGAAGGCTGGCGGTATGAACAATTTGGCCGCGACGCGGTTGACCTGGTCGAAGGCCGGCTCGCCTTTGCGGTCAAGGGCGGGCGGCTGAAAATGACGCGAACCGAGTAGGAGGCATGGCGATGCGCTGGGCAATGACGGCAATGATGATCGCCGGCCTGACGGGCTGTGCCGGCGCCCATGGCTCCGGTCCCCGAACGCCGCCGCCCGCAATGGCGGATGGCCCTTGCCGCGACGCGGGGCTGGACCGGTTCGTCGGACAGAAGGCAAGCGGCGACATTGGCGCGCAATTGCTGGCGGCATCGGGCGCGAAGACGCTGCGCTGGGGCGCGCCAAGCATGGCCATGACGATGGATTTCCGTGCCGATCGGCTGACCGTCAGCTATGACGAGGCAATGACGATTACCACCGTTCGCTGCGGATAAGCCGCCGCGTGGCCAGCTTTCTTCGATGACCGCCTCTGCTGATCTTGCCATCAGGATGGCGCGCGCCGCCTTCAATCGGGCATTGGCCGAAGCGCATCTGAAAGCGATCGAGCCCTTGCTCGCGCGCGACGTGATGCTGGTGACAGGATCGGATAGCGCGGTTCTAGCGGGCAAGCGTGCGCAGCTTGCCGCATGGAAGCGGGAATTTGCAGCATCGGACCGCCTTGTCTACATGCGCACGCCCGATCGGATCACCATTTCCCCGGTCGAACCGATCGCGATGGAGGAAGGTCGATGGACGGGGGCGGCCGCAGCGGACGGCCGCATCCTCACATCGGGCAGCTATTGCGCGAAATGGCGCGACGTGGCGGGGTCCTGGCTGATCGAAGCGGAAATCTTCGTCACTTTGGCGTAACCCGCGCGATCACAGTTCCAGACCAATCAGGGTGCCGCTGCCAATGCGATCGACATGGCGCTTGCCGTCGATCTCCAGCCAATCGGGTGTGACTTCCAGCCGTCGTCCCCGGATGGTGGTGCGCAAATGTTCGACCGCGATCCGGTTGCGCGCCACGATGCGCAGCACGCACAGGCCGTCGCCCCGCGCGGCCATCATCGAATAGCGATCGCCACGCAGCAGGAAGTGCCAGCTTCCGTCCAATGGCTTCCATTCATTGCCGTCGATCACCTGCATCGCATCACCATCGGCATTGCCCAGCCGCACGCTGATGCGGGTCGCGCCATTGGTGCGGCGAGGCGGCGCGAACATCAGGATCGGCTCGCCATCCAGCGTGATCGGGATAGGCGTGTCGCGCAGCAGCCGCGATCCGCCCACGATCAATTGCGGCAGTTCGGCGGAAAATGGCAGGCGATCGCGCGCGAAATGGCGCTGCCGCACGACCGGATTGGCGTGAAAGCTATGGACTTGTGTGGGCGTCAGCCGTCCTTCCTCCACCAGGCCGTGGCAGGTGGGACAGAACAGCGTCACACCAGGACTGTCGGGCAAGCGCAGATAGCGATAGATGGTGACACCGCACCGCACACAGGCAAAGCCGCAGGATTGGCGGACGGTCGCGCGTTCCTCGGCCGTCAGATCCGGCAAGGACGGCATCACTCGCAAGCCTACCATGGCGACACCCCTTCAATGCCCTGCCCGCCCAAATGCGGTCAGGGATTCCTGACATGGCGTCCTCACGGTCGAAGCTCTGACGGCTTCATGATGCCGCTATCGTTGAAATATATGCGCGCAAGTCAAGGGGCTGCGCGAAATAGTCTATCGCTGGGGCAGCAGGTCCACGTTCCGCGACGCCGCGATCGCCCGGATCCGATCAGGGTTCGGCATATTCTTGATCGCGATTTCGGCATAGTCGCCCGCGCTGAACAATTCGACATGGCCGACGCGAAAGATACGCTGTCCCAGCGTCTGGGTGATGCGCACCGACCGAATGCTCGACAGCGCGATTTCCGTTCGCTGCTTGGACAAAAGCCCCTTTTCCATCAGCACGTCGCGGTCGGACAGCGCCAGCCGCTCGCCCTTGTGCATCAGCCACCAGATCGCGATGGCGAGGATGCCGATCACGGAAATGAGCAGCAGCAGGAACAGCACCGGATGCGCCCGGAACATCGCAGGATGCTCGTCATATAGCCAGGTGTCGCTCATGCCGCCTCCCGCGATCGTCCGGTCTTTCACCATGGGGCTTGGCCGCTCGTCAAGCGGCACGCGCACAGGCCCTTGCCTCCTTTGGCGCCGCGCAAGCCTGTGTTCAGCCAAGCCATTACATTTTGCGACAAATTTGTCCGACATATGCCAGAATCTTGCGACAGATGGCGCCTAGATCGGCCATGAAAGCGTCAATGATTTGCCTGGGGGTATTCGTGCGTCGATCCGCATATCTGATCCTGTTGCCTTTGCTCACCGGCGCCGCGCCCGGCGCCCTGATGGCGCAGGAGGTCGAACAACGGGCTGCCCCGCCGCAGGACGAGGCGGACGAAGGCGAGGAGATCATCGTCACCGGGCAACCGGAACGGGGCGCGGTGATCGGCGATATCGAAGCGGAGCAGAAATTGTCGTCGGCCGATATAAGGGCGTTGGGCGTTACGTCGATCGCCGAGATCATCACCGAATTGGAGCCGCAGACCAACGGGTCGCCGATCATTCTCCTGAACGGCAAGCGGATTTCCAGCTTCTCGGAAATTCGCGACATCCCCTCAGAAGCTGTCGCGCGAGTGGACATACTGCCCGAGCAGGTTGCCTTGTCCTATGGCTATGCGCCGACGCAGAAAGTCGTCAATGTCGTCCTGCGCCAGCGTTTCCGGTCCGAAAAGGCAGAAGCGCAACTGGGGACGACGACCGAAGGCGGCCGGGACAGTGGCGAAGTCGAAGCCGGGCTGCTGCGCATCCGGGGCGACAACCGCTTTTCGCTGGACCTGGAATATAGCCGCGCCGGGCGGCTGTTGGAGAGCGAGCGGGATATCATCACCACGCCGGCCCGTCGCCCCTATGCGCTGGGTGGGAATGTCACGGGGGCGCTCGTTGGGGGAGAGGTCGACCCTGCCTTGTCGGCGCTCGTCGGTCAGACCCTTTCCATTGCCGCCGCTCCAGCCAATGCCGCCAATGCTGCGCCATCCCTGACCGATTTCGTGGCAGGCGCGAACAACGCGTCTGTCACCGACCTGACCCCCTATCGCACGCTGAGCCCGGCGACGGAGAATTTTTCCGCCAATGCGACGCTGGCGCGGGCGCTGGGGGGCGTATCGGCGACGATCAACGGGCGATTGGCGCTGTCGGAAAATGATTCGCTTCAGGGGCTGTCGACCGCCGCGCTGGGCCTGGCCGCCGGATCGCCCTTCTCACCCTTCGCGCAAGACGTCACCCTGTATCGCTATCTGGCGCAAGGCGGGGCGCTGGGGCAGCATATCCGGGGCACGACCGGCCATATCGGCGTGACGCTCAACGGCCAGATCAGCCGGAAATGGCAATGGTCCTTCACCGGCAATGGCGACCTGTCCATCACCCGCACCCGGACCGATCGCGGCATCGACACCGACGCCATACAGGCCGCCCTGGATGCGGGCGATCCGTCGGTGAACCCCTATGGCGATTTCGCGCCGGGGCTGATCGCCGCCCGCACCATCGATAGCGCGCGCGCCAAGAGCCAGGCCGTGACCGGCGACCTGCTGGTGAGCGGCACGTTATTCGCGATGCCCGCCGGCGATGTCATGACCTCGATCCGCCTCGGCGCGTCGGCGAACGGATTTGACAGCCGATCGGTCCGATCCGGCGTCGCGCGCAGCACCAGCTATAGCCGGGACACCGGCAGCGGGCAGATCAGCGTGGACGTCCCATTGACCAGTCGGTCCAAGGGCATAATGGGCGGCATCGGCGATATCGGCGTCAACCTGAACGTCGCGGCGCAACAGCTTTCGGATTTCGGCACCTTGTCCACTTTGGGCTATGGCCTGCGCTGGCAACCGATAAGGGCGATTCAGATCCTAGCTTCCGCCAATCAGGATCGCGCCGCGCCGACGGGCGCGCAGATCACCGATCCGCTGATTTCCACGCCCAATGTGTCCGTGTTTGATTATGCCACCGGGCAAAGCGTGTTCGTGACGCAATTGTCGGGCGGCAACGCGGCGCTGAAAGAAAGCGTGCGCGACCAGTTTCGCCTGAACGCGCGCATCAAACCGTTCGACAAGCCGAACCTCACGCTGACCGCGACCTATCTCAACAGCTGGACCAGCAATCCCATCGCCGCCTTCCCCACGCCCACGCCCGATCTGGAGGCTGCATTCCCGCAAAGATTCCTGCGCGACGCGGATGGCGCGCTGATCCAGGTGGATGCGCGGCCGATCAATTTTTTGCGATCGCGCAGCGAGCAGTTGCGCTGGGGTTTCGACCTGTCGGTGCCGCTCAAATCGCATATCCAGAAAGTGATCGAGGCGTGGCGCGCGAGCGGATCGCGGCCCGAGGATCGCCCCAAGGAACTGGACGAGATGCGCGCGGCCTTTGGCGGCAACCGCGTCCGGGGCGGCGAGTCGCAAAATGGCGAACGCCAAAGCGGCGACGGCGAAAGGGACAGATCGAACGAGAGTGCCGGAAGCGGCGAGCGCGAACAGGCGCGCGGCGATCGCGGGGGGCCAGGACGCAGCTTTGGCGGCGGCGGGCGCGGGCGTGGCGGCGGCAATGGCGGCGGACGGCTGAGCGTCAGCCTGTATCACACCTGGCATCTGGAGGAGAGTATCCTGATCGCGCCCGGCGTGCCGGAGCTTGACCTGCTGAACGGCGACGCCACCGGGTCATCGGGCGGGCAGCCGCGTCACGAGATCAAGGCGCGGGTCGGCTATTCCAACAACGGGATCGGCGCGCGACTGGGCGTGGATTGGGAGAGCGGCACCCATGTCGATGGCGCGCTCAATGGCACGTCGCGGCTGGAATTTGGCAGCCTGGCAACGGCGAACCTGCGCCTGTTCGCCAATCTGGGGCAGATGCCCAATCTGGTGAAGTCCATGCCCTTCCTCAAAGGATCACGCATTTCATTACGGATAGATAATATGTTCAATCAGCGGCGAGAGGTGCGCGATGCGACCGGAATGACCCCGCTGCGCTATCAGCAGGACTATCTCGACCCCTTGGGACGCAGCGTCTCCATCCAGTTCCGCAAATTGTTCACCCCGGCATTTGGCGGGCGGCGATAGAAGGATCAGGGCCAGGGCGGTTAGGACCGGGGAGCGCGTGTCGTGCTGCGGGTCCATGGTGGACAGCCGGCCCGATTGCGTCCTTTCCCCTGTGGCCGATTCGCTATAGGGCGAACCGCATGACCAATATTCTTCTCGTGATGGGGGGCGGCGCGGTTGGCGCGGCGCTACGCTATCAGCTTGGCCGCCTGGCCGGGCATCTGACGCCGGGCGCGACCTGGCCCTGGGGCACGTTCGCCGCCAATCTGATCGGCGGCTTCGCCATGGGGCTGCTGGCCGGATGGCTGACGCGCGAAAGTGGCGCGACCGGGCCGATCAACGGCGAATCGCTGCGCCTGTTGCTGGGCGTCGGCCTGCTGGGTGGGTTCACCACATTTTCCGCCTTCAGCCTAGAAACGATGCTGATGATCGAGCGCGGTCAGGCGATCACGGCGTTGCTATATGCGCTGGCGTCGCTTGGTGGCGCGGTCTGCGCTTTGGGGCTGGGCCTGATGCTGATGCGGAGCGCTGCGGCATGAAGGGGCGTCCTCCCGGCAAAAGCGGCCCGCCCGCGCGCGGTGGCAATCCCAAGGATGGCCGCAAGCCCGCGGCGCGCGGCAAGCCGACGGGCGCGCGCACCCGCGATGGCGACAAGCCGGCGTTCAAACCCCGCGCGCCGGCCGCAGCGAAATCGGGCGCTGCCCGCAGCGCGGCGCCCAAGCCGGCGGTTGCGACAAAACCCAATGCGGCCAAGCCCAACCCGGCTAGAGGCGTGTCGCTCGACGTGCGGCAATATCGCGTCGCGGCGGATGATGACGGCATCCGGCTGGATCGCTGGTTCCAGCGGCATCTGCCCGATGTCGGCTTCAACCTGGTTTCACGCTGGTCGCGCACCGGGCAGTTGCGGGTCGATGGCGCGCGCGCCGCGCCGGGCGACCGCATCAGCGAAGGCCAGATGATCCGGGTGCCGCCGGCCGAACAAAAGCCCGATGCAGCCGACCGACCCAGGCGCGTCCGGGTCGTCGACCTGACGCCGGATGAAATCAGCTACGCGCAGGACATGGTGATCCACCGCGACGCCCAGGCGATCGTCATCAACAAGCCGCCGGGCCTTGCGACGCAGGGCGGCACCAAGACCGACGAGCATGTCGACAAATTGCTCGACGCGCTGCTGTTCGACGCCGAATCCCGCCCGAAGCTGGTGCATCGGCTGGACAAGGACACGTCGGGCGCGCTGCTGCTGGCGCGCACGAGCCGCGCCGCCGCCCATTTCGCCAAGGCCTTTTCCAGCCGCACGGCGCGGAAAGTCTATTGGGCGCTGGTGATGGGCGTGCCGTCGATCGAGGATGGCATGATCGAATTGCCGATCGCCAAGCAGCCGGGCACCGGTGGCGAGAAGATGCATGTCGATGAGGAGGAAGGGCTGCCCGCCCGGTCGCGCTATCGCGTCATCGAACGCGCGGGCAATCGCGCCGCCTGGGTCGAGTTGCAACCCTATACCGGCCGCACCCATCAGTTGCGCGTGCATATGGCGGCGATCGGCCACCCGATCGTGGGCGACGGCAAATATGGCGGCAAGGACGCCTTTCTGTCGGGCACGATCAGCCGCAAGATGCATCTGCACGCCCGGCGCATTCGGGTCGATCATCCCGATGGCGGGCGGGTCGACATGACGGCACAATTGCCAACGCATTTCGCCAACAGTCTGCACGAACTGGGGTTCGATCTGGCGCTGGGCGACATGCCGCTGGACGACGAGATCGACCGGACACCCACGCGCGAGGATGAGAAGAAAGCCGCGCGCCAACACGCCAAACAATATCGCAAGGGGCGCAAGGGCGAACGGCGCGCGCGCGGCAGCACGCGCAAGGGGTGAGGCGCCGCGCATGACCAATCGCCTGGCCGTGTTCGATTGCGACGGCACGCTGGTCGACAGCCAGCATAATATCTGCGCCGCCATGACCCGCGCGTTCGAGGCGGTGCAGCTTGCCCCGCCCGAACGGCTGGCGATCCTCGCGGTGGTGGGGCTATCGCTGCCAGTCGCGATGGCGCATCTGCTGCCGGACGCGGAAAGCGACTTCCATGACCATATGGCCGAGCATTACAAACAGGCGTTCCGGTCGCTGCGGCAGGACAATGCCGTATCGGAACCGCTCTATCCCGGCATGGCCGACCTGATCGCGGAACTGGACGCGGCGGGTTGGCTGCTGGGCGTGGCGACGGGCAAGTCCGATCGCGGCCTCCATCTCTGCCTCACGCATCATGGCATCATCGACCGGTTCGTGACGCTCCAGACCGCCGACCGTCACCCGTCCAAGCCCCATCCCTCAATGCTGCTGACGGCGATGGCGGAAGCGGGCGCGGCGCCTGAGACAACCGTGATGATCGGCGACACGAGCTTCGACATCGACATGGGGCTGGCGGCCGGCGCACGCGCGATCGGCGTCGCATGGGGCTATCATCCGCCGCAGCAGCTGACAGCGGCCGGCGCGCATGGCGTCGCCATGGACAGCGCCGACCTGCGCCGCCATATCGGCGCGCCATGAACGATAGCCCCCCTCCCCCGCCCTCCCCCGATCCGGAAAAGGTTGCGCGCCAGCGCCATTTCGCCATCGGCCTGTTTCGCCTGTCCGGGGCGTTCATCGTCATGTTCGGCTTCCTGGCGATCATGCAGCGATTTTCCTGGGTGCAGGGTGGCAAGGCAAAAGCCTTCGGGACCATCATGGTGCTGACCGGCCTGTTCCAGTTCGTCATCGTGCCGCGCCTGCTGCTGGCGCTGTTTCGCAAAAGGCCGCCGCAATGAAGCGCTTTTACAAGGACGTGACCATCGTCGAGGGACGGGATGGTTTGGCCATCGAACTGGATGGCCGGGCCGTCCGCACGCCCGCGCGCGCGCCGCTGGCGCTTCCCACCCGGGATCTGGCGGAGGCCGTTGCAGCCGAATGGCGGGCGCAGGGGGACGAGATCGACCCGGCGGCGATGATCTTCACCGGCCTGTCGAACGCAGCCATCGATCATATCGCGCCCAATCCGGAGGAGTTCGCGGCCGGCATCGCCCGTTACGCGCAAAGCGACCTGCTCTGCTATCGCGCGGATGGCCCCGACGCGCTGGTGGCGCGGCAAGCGGCGGCATGGGACCCACTGCTGGACTGGGCGGCAAACCGCTATGATGCGCCTCTGATCGTGACCCAGAGTGTCATCCCGGTGTCGCAACCCCAAGACAGCCTCGCCCGCCTGGAGGCGGCGGTACGAGCCCATGATCCTTTCATGCTCGCAGGATTGTCGACATTGGTGACGCTAAGCGGATCGCTGATCTGCGGGCTGGCGATTGTCGAGGGCGGGCATGATCCCGACGCGCTATGGCAGGCGGTGCAGGTCGACGAACAGTGGCAGAGCGAGCAATGGGGCGAAGATTCGCAAGCGGCCGCGCGGAACCTGCGTCGCGCGGGCGAGTTTTCCACAGCCGGAGCGTTTTGCACGATGAGCCGAGTTTGAGGGACTCGGAACCGGGCTATTGCTTCGTTCATTGAAGGAGTTGAGACGCGCGGAAATCGCGCTGGATCGATCGTTTCGATGCAACCAGTTCAAGGAGACCCTGACATTGGCCCGATATGCCAAATTCGCCTATCTGATGTTCGCAGCACCGCTGGCGCTGGCTGCGCCCGCGATGGCGCAGCAGACGCCGGCCGCTCCGGCCGCCCCCGCGCAGCCCACCGACGCGACGACGCCGGCTGATACCACGGCAACCCCCGCAACTGATGCAACGACGCCTGCGCCGGCTACTACGGCGCGCGAAATGACGCCCGACGAGATCGCGGCCTTCAATCAGGCCGTGACCGACTTCACCGCCGGCCAGAGCGCCCAGCAGGCCGGCGACAATGCCGGCGCGGTGGCCAAATATGACGCGGCTATCCCCGCCATCCGCACCGCAGTAGAGGCCGATCCCAGCAAGATCGACAATGTGAATTTCCTGGCCAATGCGCTTTATGCCGATGCCGCGGCCTATGGCGCGATGGGCCAGATGGACAAGGTGATCTCGCTCTATGACGAGGCCCTGCCCTATTGGCGCAAGGTCGTGGAGGCCAAGCCTGAAGATACGGCGAGCCGGAACATTCTGGCCGGCATGCTGATCCAGATGGGTAACCAAAAGCTCGCCGTGCAGGACACAGATGGCGCTGATCCCTATTATCAGGAAGCGTTGACGCTGGCGCGCAAATCCGCGGCAGCCCAGCCGACCGATGCGGTCAGCAAGAATATCCTCCTGTCGGCGCTGATCGGTGCGAGCCAGACGACGACGGAAGAAGGCCTGCGCGACGAAGCGCTCAACATGGGCAAGGCGATGATGGCGGACGGCACGATCGACGCGACCAATCGCCCCTCGATCGAGATCATGACCGGCGCAAAATCCGGCTGAATGATTGCCGGGGTCGGGCGCGCAGAGCGCCTGGTCCCGGCAGGTCGGCTTATCCCTGGTCCTGATAGGCCATCTGCAACACACCCCAGTGCCGGCCGCAAATATGGATAGAGGCGATGACCTGTTTCAACAGGACCACCTCGCCGTCTGCGGTCGGACGACGATAGGCCTTGATGCAGAAGGGCTGCGTCGTTCGGCATTGCTCGCGCGTATCGGGAAAATCGAAGATCAGACCCTGGCGTGAATGCTCCGCGTTCCAGACCGGTTGCCCCGGACGCTGCGGATGCGCGCGTTCGGGCATGGCGACCGCGCCAAAGGCATTACGATCGGTAAAGGTCATCCCAAACAGGCCGGTATAGCCTCTGGCCATTTCCTGACGCGCACGGGCCGCCGGGATCATCACAGATTGCACGGGATGGGTATATTGTTCAGGGTCCGTGCCCGTGATCAGCGCATAATTTTCGCTGAACACGTCGGCCTCGCTGATCTCCCCCTTGGCGATCGCTCGTTCGACCGCTTGGGACACGGCCTGCGAAGATTCCAGGCTGAAGCGTATATAGGGCGAATCCGGAATATCGACGCCGCTTTCGGCGAGATATTGCAGCAGGAGATTTGTGTCTTCGCTAGCGCTGGTGATGCGGCCGGACAGACGCTGCAAACCCCCGGCATTGTCGCTCGACGTGCTGGCCAGGGCGGATAGCCCGACGCGAATTTCTCCCGCCGATCCCACCATGGACCCAATGCGTTGCGCCACGGTTTCGCTATTGTTCGACAGGTCAAGCATGAGCGCCGCTAACCGCTCCACAAGTGCCTCGATATTGCGCGTGTCGGACTGGGCCGTGCGGGCGGTCTGCGCGCCACGCGAAATGCTGTCCAGCATGCCGTCCGCTTCACCCGTCAGCGCCGCGATCGATCGTTCGATCGTCTGGGTCGCCGCGCCGGTTTCCTGCGCCAGTTTCTTGACCTCTGCCGCGACCACGGCGAACCCGCGACCGGCGTCACCGGCGCGCGCGGCCTCGATCGTCGCGTTGAGCGCCAGCAAATTGGTCTGGCTGGCAATGCCGCTGATGACGCTGGTGACATGAGCGACGGTCTTGAGCGCCTCGCCAAAGCCATCGAGCCGCGCGTGGATGCGACTGACCTGTTCGATCAGATCGACGAAATTCATATTGGCGGCCGACAGCTGACGCCCCGAATCGTCAATGATCGCGCGGGCGGCCACGGCCTTTTCGCGGGCATCCTGACCCGCCAGCGATACGCGTTCGCCATCCTGAGACAATTGGGCGGCGGCAGAACTGATGGCTTCGATCGTCTGCGCCTGCTGCGTCACGCGCGTGGCGAGCTCGCCGATATCGGCTTGTAGATCAAGCGTGCGAATGCCCAGGTCGCCAGATAATTTGGCAACCTTCATCACCGCGCGCGCGACATTGTCGGAATGCGTGTCCCTCATCACTATGAAGCCTTATCGCCGCATAGTAAATTATCTGTTAGCGGCACCAAGCTACCTGTTAGAGCGCGCCCGCCAGAGCGAGGACGACGCCGGTCGCCACCAGCACAAGACCCGCCACTTCGCTGCGGCGCATAGTTTCGCGCAGATAGAAATGCCCGAACGCCATGGTGAATGCCACCTCCACCTGCCCCACGATCCGGACGAGCGCGACCGGCGCGGTGGCAAAGCCGGTGAACCAGCAGGCCGACCCCAAGGCCGACAGGAAACCCACTTGGCCGGATACCCGCCAGCTGCTGAAAACCCTGCGCATTTCGGCAGGCTCTCGCCACAAGAGCCAGCCGCCCTGCATGACCGTCTGCATCGGCACGGTCATCGCCAATATGATAAGGGCGGCGAAGATCGGCGTATCGGTGTGCACGCCCTGCGTCGCACGACGAATGCCGATTGCCGTCAGCGCGAAGAAGAAGCCCGAGGCAATGCCCGTAACCGCCGCAGGCTGGCCCAGGGCGCGCAGGAAATCCATCAACCCCATCTTGCGGCCGCCGGTCGATAGCAACATCACGCCCGCAACGCCGAAACCGATGCCGATCCAGGCGAGCGGCGGCAATCTTTCGCCCAGCAGCAGAAAAGACAGGGCGGCACCCTGCACCGCCTCCGTCTTGGAATAGGCCGTGCCGGCGACGAAATTGCGATAGCGAAATGCGCTGATCAGCAGATTGGTCGCGATGATCTGCGCCAGACCGCCCGCGGCGCAGAAGAACAGGACGTTCGCATCCATGCGCGGCCAGGGATGGGGAAAGAGGACGCGATAGAGCGCCAGCAGCGTAATGGTGAAGGGAATGCCGTAAAGATAGCGGACCAGGCCCGCGCCGTTCAGGGACAGGGTGTCGCTCACCCGGCGCTGGACCGCCGTGCGCCAAGCCTGAAGCGCGCCGGCGACCAAGGTGGCTGGCAGCCATATGGGAGAAGTGATCATGCCGCGTCCTATAGCGGGGACGCGCGCGCCGTCATCCCATCATCGCCACGAAAGTGAAGAAGAGCGACAGCGACACGCAGGCGAAGCCGTACAGCAGCGGCAGGCGCAAAATCGTGCTGGTCCGCGACAGGGAATAGGCGTCCTTGAACTGGCGATACATATGCCAGGCCGCGAACAGCAACAAAGCGGTTGTGACAAGACCGCTGGTGACATGCAAGGCCGTCATTATCATCGACAGGGAGAAAAGCAGCGACATGAACGCGATGGAATATGTCACGTAAATGGCGTGATCATACATCTTGAAGCGGCGGCTGAAGGGAAAGAGCAGCCATAGGAACGGCAGGGAGATGAGGATCAGCGCCCAGGAGAATTTATAGGCGTTGGCCTTTAGCTTGTAATAGGCCAACTCCGGATTTTTGGCGGCCGCATTGATGGTTTTACCCACCGTCCTGGCAACGCCGCCATTAACGCCATCGACGGTCAGGGCGTTGGTGATATTGCCCGCGAGCGTCAGCCCTTTTCGGTCATCGCGCGCATCGTCAAGCGCCTCGGCCAATGCCTCCCGCCGGTCGCGGGTCAAGCCAGGCCGCGCGAGGTCAGCTTCCAGCTTTCGTATCCGGGCATCCGCCTTTGCCTGTTCCTGCGCCAGTTCGGCGCGAGCAGCGGCATTCATCTGGACGCCATTGCTCTGGCCTTCGGGCCCATGATGACTGGTCAGCGAAAAGACCGCATACATCAGGAAGGCGCTGAACAGGAACAGGGCAAAGGGCGACACGAATTTCGCGCGCTCCCCATGGACGTAGCGGCGTGTCAGCTTGCCCGGTCGCAGCGCCAGTTCGGGCAAGGTCGTGAATATCTTGCCTTCCAGATGCAGCACGCCATGCGCCAGATCATGCCCGATCGCAGCAAAGCTGCGATGCGTGTGCGCCGCCTGGCCGCATTGCGCACAATAAGGGCCGTCGAGGGCCGCGCCACAATTGAGGCAGGCGCCGTGGCCAGGCTGATGCGCCTCGCCATGGGCCGGCTCGACAGTCCGCGCCAGCATCGCCCCGGTGACCGCGTCACCCGCTGCTTCGATTCCCCCGTTCATGCGCGCAGACTATCAGCGGTGTATCAGCAACGCCAGACAGCGAATGGACGCGCGCTCCCGTCGGATCAGGCCGCGCCGAGCTTGCCTGAATAGAGGAGCCGGCCCTGCCCCAGCAGCCCCAAGACCTGCGGCACCAGATGCGGCGCAACCGCGAAGCAGCCTTCGCTCCGGCCGCATTTGCCCCAGGTCGCGACATGATCTTCCGTCACATAATCCGCGCCATGAATGACGATGGCGCGCGCTTCGGCGTTGTTGTTTTGTGGATCGAGCCCGGCAAGGCGCATTGAACGTCCATGCTGGCCCACATATTCCGCCTCCGTGCGGAACGCGCCCTGGCAGCTCGCTAGAGAATTGAATTCATTGGAAAAGCTATGCAGCCAGCCGGAATGGCCGGGGTCCGATCCACGCCCATGCGATACGAGATAGCTGTTGGCCTGTCCGCTGACCAGATCGACGATATGCATCCGCATATCCTTTGACGGCGCGTCGAAATCGACGATGCCGACGCGGTCACGCAGGGCGAAGGCGGCGCCATGCTGGTCCAGCGCGGCGCGCGCGCGGTCCAGCAGCGCGGCATAGCGCGGCAACGGCCGCGCCGGTGCTGCGGGGACGGGAGGCGGCGCGGCGGGTTGCGGCATGACCGGCGGCGCGGCACGGCCCATGCTGTCCGATAAAAACGAAAAAGCGAGTCCGCTCAAAGCGAACTTCGTAAAATTGCGGCGATCCATGCCCGCGTTATAGCAAAGCGCGCGCCCCGGTTGAACCCCGGAGCGCGAGAGGTCAGCCGCCTATATTGCTCGCTTCATCGACAGGCTGAACCGCCTCATCGTCGCGCGGCAGGCGTGACGTCATGCCTGTCGCCTCCGCATCATCCAGGATCTGCTGCTCCTGCGAGATCGCAGGCGGCGGCGCGACCGGCGGCGCCTCGACCTGGTTTTGCGGCTCTGGCATCGGCGCGTCCGGTTCGTCGACGATGACATTTTCGACCGGCGGCTCGACCAGATTATTGACCGGCGCAGGCGCGTCTTCTTCCTTTTTGCCGCAAGCGGCCAGGGCAAGGGCGCCGGACAGCGCGATCAGGGCAATTTTGCGCATGGGATCAGTCCTTCGATGCGATGGAGGCGGGGGCCGGTGCGGCGGTCGGATCGGCGCGGCTGCTCGACGCCTCGATCTTCTGCGCCAGCAGCTTGTCCCAGCCATAGGGATCATTACGGAACGACACGACGCCGTCGCCATTGGCAAAGGCCGTCCAGTAAAGGAGATAGACGGCGACATCCTGTGGCAGGGACACGCGCTGCGTTTTCCCTTCGTCAATCAGGTTCTGGATCTGGCCATTGAGGTCCGGGGAGGCAGCAACCATCTGCTCGGCCAAGGCCACCGGCTTTTCCAAGCGGATGCAGCCATGGCTCGCCAGCCGGTCATAGCTGGAAAATTTGCCCCGCGACGGCGTGTCATGCAGGTAGACGGCGAAGGGGTTGTTGAAGTCGAACTTCAATCGGCCCAGCGCGCTGTTGGGACCGGCCGGCTGCACGATGCGCTCGCCCCCTTCTGGCGTCTTGACGATCTTGTACCCCTGCCGGATCAGCGTGGCGCGTCCCTTGGGGAAGAGTTCGCGCCGGGCGATCGACATCGGCACGTTCCACGGCGGGTTGACGACGATCGAATGGATGCTGGAGGACAGCATCGGCGTCTGGTTATCCGGGCTGCCTGTCACGGCGCGCATCGACGTGACCGGCTGGTCCCCTTCGAACAGCGTCAGCACGGCGGCGGCGATGTTCACCTGCACCCGGTTGACGGGCAGGCTGCGCGGCATCCAGCGCCACCGTTCCATATTCGCCATGATCGCGGCGATGCGGTCATCGACCCCGACGTTGAGCGCGGCGAGCGTCCGGGCGTCCAGATTGCCGGTGGGATTGAGGCCGTAGCGGCGTTGCGCCCGCTGAATGATATCGGTCAGCTTTTCGTCCGGCGACACGCTGGGGTCTTCCAGGGCGATGCGCTTGCGAACGGCGTCCGGCGACGAGGAGGCGGACAGGGTCTGCCAGCCGCCCTGATCCCGGATCGCTTCGTAGCGCTCCAGCCCCTTGCGCAACGTCTCATAGCCCGCCCAGGGCGGTGTCAGCCGGCTGGCCCATTGGTCCAGGCTGTCCTCCGCCACCGCCTTGGCAAGGCCGGGGCGCGGGTCGAACTTTTCCGGACGCAGCGCCCAGATATCGAGGAAATCGGCCGTGTCGACGCGTCCGGTGCTGAGCGCGCGGGCGCGGTCGAGCATCGCGTCGACAAGCGCCTGGCCACGCAGCGGACCGCTGCGCTTTTGCCGGGCCATCAGCCCCTGGGCAGCGCCGGTCTTGAGCCAGTCATTGGCCCACGCTTCCTGCGCGGCGGACAGGGACGGGATGGGAACGGGCGGTCGCAGCGCGGGAATGGGCTGCACCATGCCCGATCCCGGCAGGGTCGGCGCAACCGCGGGCGGCGGCGTCTGCGCCAGGGCAGGCAGGACGACGAGCGATGAAGCGGCAAAGCCGACCATTGCGGCGAAGGAAAATCGGGTCATGGAGGGACGGTTCATGCTGGACCAGATAGCGCAAAGCTTTCTAGGTTCAAATCGCGATAGTGGAAAAGATCATGCTGCACGTTGTTCACCACCCGGCCTATGTCTCCCCGGCAACACCCGGCAGCGCCTATCGTTTCGACAAATATGGCCTGGTGATGGATGCGCTGGCGCAAAGCGGCGCGAAGATGACCGTTCATACGCCAGAACCGATGCCGCGCGCATGGATCGAAGCCGTGCACGACCCCGATTATGTGGAAGAGGTGACAAGCCTGACTGTCCCGCCGGATAAGGCGCGCCGGATCGGATTTCCCATCACCGACCGCGTGGCGACACGGTCCCTCCTGTCGCCCGGTGGCACCTGGGCCGCAGCGCGACTGGCGAAAGTCCATGGCTATGCCGCCAATGCGGCGGGCGGCAGCCACCATGCCCTGTATGAAACCGGCGCAGGCTATTGCGTGTTCAACGACCTGGCGATCGCATCCAACCGGTTGATCGCGGAAGGGGACGCCGGTCATATCCTGATCCTGGACCTTGACGTGCATCAGGGTGACGGCACCGCCGCATTGATGGCGGGGCGGGCCGATATCTTCACAATGTCTATTCATGCCGAACGCAATTTCCCGGTGCGAAAGGCGCGATCCAGCCTGGATATCGGGCTGGAGGACGGTGTCGATGACGATGGCTATATGGCCGTGCTGACTGACAGCCTGCCACGGATATTGGATGACTTCGCGCCCGATCTGATCCTGTATCAGGCCGGGGTCGACCCCCATGGCGATGACAGGTTAGGACGGTTGAACCTTACCGACGCCGGACTCGACGCCCGCGACAAATATGTCCTGCGTCAGGCCCGCCAGCGCGCCATTCCGGTCGCCAGCACCATGGGCGGCGGATATGGCGCGGACCGCATGGCGATCGCGCGTCGCCATGCGGCCTGTATGATCCGCATGGCGCAGGAGGCGGCCGCGTGGCCGGTCAAGGATGCGTCGTCGACGCTCCGGGCAGCGCCCTCGACTCCATGATCCTGGCCGCGATCAGGCCGGCTGCGGCCAGCGCGATGAAATCGCTGAAGGCCAGATATAGGAAATAGCCCCAGGGCGCATGGTTGAAGACCGGCTGACCGAGATGCAGCCAGAGCACGGCGGCGATCGAAAACAAAATGGTGACGCGCATGCGGCTGCCGAAATCGGTCAAAGCAAAACGCAGAGCGAGCGCGATGAGGATGCCGACCGCCAGTGCCAGGATCAGCCCGCCGATCAGCGACGCGCCGTCCGTTACCGGAAAACCGCTGCTGTTGTAAAAGACCTGGGCGATCGGGCCACGGCCGTAGAGGATCGTGCCCTGTGCGGTGGCCGGATCGGGGATGACATAGACGCCGGTGCCGGTCGCGTTCAGCCCCTGGGCGAGCGCGGCCTGAAGATTGGCGCTTTCCTGATCGCCCGCGCGGCTGAAGGCCAGTGCGCTGAGCGGCGTGCCCCAAAAGACAAAGCCGATAATATACATGGCGAGGCCGCCGAGCAGACCCCCGATAACCGAACGAACCATGATAGTCCCCCATCCCTGCGATGACTTCGCCGGCTAAACGCCGGATGGGGCAATTTTATCCGTTCAGTCGGACGGCCGTGCCGCCTTTTCCGCAAGTCCTGACATCCCCTCGCGCCTGTCCAGTTCGTCAAGGACGCTGTCCAGCGGAATATCGAGATCCGCGAGCAGGACCAGAAGATGGAAAAGCAGATCTGCGCTTTCGCCCACCGCGCCGGCGCGATCGTCGGCCATCGCGGCGATCACGGTTTCCACCGCTTCCTCGCCCACCTTCTGCGCGATCTTCGCACGGCCCCTGGCGGTCAGCTTGGCGACATAAGACGCCGTCGGATCGGCCGTGCGCCGTTGAAGGATGGTCTGTTCCAGGTGATGAAGAGTCGCGCGCATAGGGCGCATCAAGCGCCACGCGCGCAACCCGTCAAATGAAATTTACTTCCGGCGGTTCTTGCGGTGCGCCACGACCGCGCGGCCACACAGCACGGCCGCACCCATCGCGAACAGCGCCATCTGCTCGGGTTCGGGCACCGGCGTCGGCGTGCCGCCCGACGAACCGCCGGTGGACGAGCCACCACCCGACGAGGACGAACCGCCGCACTTGCCGAACCAGCATCCCCAGGTCGCCTGCGCCGGTGCGGGCACGGCAGCGCCCATCAAAGCAGCAACCCCAACCATCAAAAGCGTTTTTCCGTATGTCATGTCACACCCCTGCTACCAAAGAACGGAATTGGTCGAGGTCCGGAAATACGGGACGCGCAGGCACCTTTCCAACGGATTAACCACAATAATGACGGCGCAAATGTGCCATTTTGATCCACCCTTTCATCAGGCGGCGCGGACCGGCACCCCTGCGGCCGCTAAAGCGCGATGCGCATCGCCCACGCTATGCTGACCGAAATGAAAAATGGATGCGGCCAGCACTGCGCTGGCATGCCCCTGTATCACGCCATCGACGAGGTGATCGAGCGTGCCAACCCCGCCGCTGGCAATCACCGGCACGGATACCGCGTCGGCAATGGTACGCGTGAGGGCGATGTCATAGCCCTGCCGGGTTCCATCTCCATCCATCGACGTCACCAGTAATTCGCCCGCACCCAGCTCCGCAAGGCGCAGCGCATGCTCCAGCGCGTCGATGCCGGTGGACTTGCGCCCGCCATGGGTGAAGATTTCCCAGCGCCCCTCCCCCAGCTTGCGCGCGTCGACGGAGCCGACGATGCACTGGCTGCCGAAACGGTCGGCAATATCCGCGACCAGTTCGGGGCGTACGACCGCCGCGCTGTTGACCGCGACCTTGTCCGCGCCCGCCAGCAGCAGCGCGCGTGCGTCATCCGCGCTGCGCACGCCGCCCCCGACGGTCACGGGCATGAAGCATACCTCGGCCGTGCGCCGCACCACGTCCAATATCGTGCCCCGCGCCTCATGCGTGGCGGTGATGTCGAGGAAGCAGAGCTCATCCGCGCCGGCCGCGTCATAGAGGCGCGCTTGCTCCACTGGGTCGCCAGCGTCCTTGAGGTCGACGAAATTGACGCCCTTGACCACGCGACCATTGGCGACGTCGAGGCAGGGAATGACGCGGGTGCGGACGGTCATGCCGCCGCCTGCGCGACCGCCATGGCGGTTTTCAGATCCAGGCGCCCATCATAGAGCGCCCGGCCGGTGATGACGCCCTCAATCCCCTCATCCGCATGAAGACTGAGTATCCGGATATCGGCGATCCCAGCCACGCCGCCGCTGGCGATCACCGGAATGTCGGTCGCGCGCGCGAGATCGACGGTCGCGTCGATGTTGCATCCCTTGAGCAGGCCGTCGCGTCCAACGTCGGTGAAGAGCAGGCTGGCGACACCGGCATCCTCGAAACGGCGGGCCAGGTCGACCACCGGCATGTCGCTCTTTTCCGCCCAGCCGTCGGTGGCGACGAACCCGTCGCGCGCGTCCACCGCGACAACGATGCCGCCGGGAAAGTCGCGAGCCGCCGCCTTGACGAAGACTGGGTCCTTGAGCGCGGCGGTGCCGATCACGATGCGCGATACGCCAAGATCGAACCAGCGCTCCACCGCCGCGCGGTTACGGATGCCGCCGCCCAGCTGAACATGGCCGGGAAAGGCGTCAATGATCGCCTCCACCGCTGCGGCATTGACCGCCTCGCCAGCGAAGCTGCCGTCCAGATCCACCACGTGAAGATGCTGCGCGCCCGCCTGCGCGAACAGGAGCGCCTGCGCGGCGGGATTGTCACCATAAATTGTGGCGCGATCCATGTCCCCTTCGGCCAAGCGGACGACCTGGCCGCCTTTAAGGTCGATGGCGGGAAAGACGATCAGGGACATGGGTGAAACCTTTGCGCGCGGCAGCTGTCAGGGCCGCCAGTCGAGAAAGCGGGACAGGAAGGACAAGCCATAGGCCTGACTTTTTTCCGGGTGAAACTGGCAACCGATGATCGTGTCGCGGGCGACAGCGGCGACCAGCGGGCCGCCATGGTCGGTCACGGCGGCGACATGGGCCGGATCGGCCGCATCGAAATGATAGCTGTGCAGGAAATAGGCTTCCCCAGGCTGGAGCAGGCCCGGCGCGCCCGTCAGCGTCACGTCGTTCCAGCCCATATGCGGCACCTTGGCCGTTGCATCGGCGGGTTCGATCCGCTGCACTGTGCCGGGAATCCAGCCAAGGCCTTCATGACGGCCAAATTCCTCGCCTGCATCGGCGAGCAACTGCATGCCGACGCACACGCCCAGAAAAGGGGTGCCGCACGCGTTCACCGCCTCGCCCATCGCTTCGACCATGCCGGGAATCGCGACCAGCGCGTCGCGACAGGCTCGAAAAGCGCCGACGCCCGGCAGCACGATACGGTCGGCCCGCGCTACCGCATCGGCGTCCGCCGTGATGACGATATGCCGCGCCCCCGCCTTGCGCAGGGCATTATGCACCGAATGAAGGTTGCCCGCGCCATAGTCGATCAGGGCGATGGTCACGCCAGCAACGACTCCAGCGTGACGCCTGCCGCCGCGCGCACCGCGTTGAATTCGATGAGGTCGAAAGTCGAAAGCCCGTTCTGGAAGAAGGGATCGGTCGCGGCTTGTTCCTGCAATTCCGCGCGCGTGCCACGCGCCAGGATGATCCCGCCGTCGCGGGGATTGCGTGGGCCGGCCAGCAGCATCCATCCGTCGGCGATCCCCTGGTCGAGCCAGGCGCGATGAGCCGGGCGGTGGGGCTCAAGCGCTTCAAGCCCTGCGGTATAGGTCAGGGAAATGATGAACATGCCTGATGGTCCTTTACGCCGGAAATTTACAACATGCCTTTGGTCGAAGGGATGGCGTCGGCCTTGCGCGGGTCGACCTCCACCGCCTGCCGCAGCGCCCGGGCCAGGCCCTTGAACGCGCTTTCCACGATATGATGATTATTGCTGCCATAGAGGAGTTCGATATGCAGCGTGATGCCGGCCGCCTGGGCGAAGCTGTGGAAGAAATGCTCCACCATTTCGGTATCCCATTCGCCGACCTTCGTGACCGTGAAGGGCAGCTTGCATACCAGCCAGGGGCGGCCTGAAATATCCAGCGCGACCCGGCTCAACGTTTCGTCCATCGGAGAATAGACGCTGCCATAGCGGCTGATCCCGCGCTTGTCGCCCAGCGCCTTGGCCACCGCTTCGCCAATGGCGATCGCCGTATCTTCAGTCGTGTGGTGCTGGTCGACATGCAGGTCGCCGACGGTCTTGACCGTCATGTCGATCAGCGAATGGCGCGAAAGCTGTTCGAGCATATGGTCGAAAAAGCCGATGCCCGTCGACACGGTGTAAAGCCCGGTGCCATCCAGGTTGACGGTCACATCGATCTGCGTTTCCGCAGTGTTGCGGTGAATTTCGGCCGTGCGCATGGCCGCCCTATAGCGTGTGGAACGCAGCATGCAATGTGCGCGCGCACGCTGGAGCGGGCTTGACCCCATGCTTCGGGCCGTTAGGACATTGCGTCATGAGCGATGACCTGCCCGACAGCCTGATTCCCTATGACGAGATCGTGCAGGAGGCGCTGCGCGCGGTCGTTGGCCGTGTGCTGGACGAAGTGCAGCAGACGGGCGGACTGCCCGGCGCGCATCATTTCTATATCACCTTCAAGACGCAGGCTCCGGGCGTCGACATTCCCAAGCATCTGGTCGAGCGCTTTCCCGATGAAATGACCATCGTCCTCCAGAATAAATTCTGGGACTTGAAGGTCAGCGATCAGCATTTCGAGGTCAGCCTGACCTTCAATCAGGTCGCGGCGCATCTGGTCATTCCGTTCAGCGCAATCACCGCTTTCGTCGATCCCGCGGTAAATTTCGCGCTTCAGTTCCAGGTCCAGTCGGACGAAGCCCCCGAACCGCATGACGAAGCGGAAAATGACGGGCCGCAGGTGACGAACGAGGACGGTTCGAACGTCGTCACGGTGGATTTCGGCAAGAAGAAATAAGCGTCGCCGCCGCCTCTGGCTGAAATCGCATCGCCTGTTACAAGGGCGGCATGCGCACTTTATATCCCCCGATCGAACCCTATGCCTCCGGCCATCTCGACGTCGGCGATGGCCATCATGTCTATTGGGAAAGGTGCGGCACGCCGGGCGCGAAGCCTGCCGTCTTTCTGCATGGCGGGCCGGGCGGCGGCTTCAGCCCCGATCATCGGAGGCTGTTCGATCCCGCCCGATACGATCTGCTGCTGTTCGATCAGCGCGGCTGCGGCGGTCGACCCCGCATGCATCGCTCGACGCCAATAGCACCTGGCATCTGGTTGCGGATATAGAGCGGTTGCGCGCCATGGCGGGCGTCGACCAATGGCTGGTGTTCGGCGGCAGCTGGGGATCGACGCTGGCGCTGGCCTATGCGCAGACCCATCCTGCGCGCGTCAGCGAACTGGTGCTGCGCGGCATTTTCACGATCCGCCAGGCCGAGGTCGACTGGTATTATCAGGAAGGCGCGAGCCGCATCTATCCCGACAAATGGGAGCGATTCATCGCCCCGGTGCCCGAAGCCGAACGCGGCGCCATGGTCGCGGCCTATCGACGGCTGCTGACCGGAGACGATCCCGCCACACGCCTCGCGGCGGCCCGGGCATGGAGCGTCTGGGAGGGCGAGACGGTGCGGTTGTTGCCCGATCCTGCGCTGTCGGCGATGCATGACGCCGATGATTTCGCGCTCGCCTTCGCGCGGATCGAAAATCATTATTTCGTGCATCGCGGCTGGCTGGACGACGGCCAGTTGATCGCCAATGCCGCCATGCTGGCCGACATTCCCGGCGTCATCATCCATGGCCGCTACGACATGGCCTGCCCCGCCGAAACCGCCTGGGCTTTGCACAAGGCTTGGCCGCAGACGCGTTTCGAACTGATAGAGGGCGCGGGCCATGCCTATAACGAACCGGGCATATTGGACGCCCTCATCCGCGCGACGGATGGATTTGCGGGGTAGAAACAAGGTCCAGTCCCGGGAACCGGAAGTCCGGTGGGGTTTTGCCTTTAGCAAGATGAGTCAGGAGCGATGCAAGTGACGACACGAATGCTGGGATGGACGATGGTGCCGCTGTTGGCAGCACTTGCCGGTTGCGGAGAGGCGGCCACGGACCAGACGGCGGCCAGCGGCAATCAGCCCATGGCGGAAAGCGGCGCGGCGGCGCAGGTTGCCAAGCTGACGCCTGAGCAGCGCAATGGCGTGTTCGAGAAGGCGATCCGCGATTCCGGCGTTGCCTGCCCGACCGTCACCGGGTCGGAGCGAACGGACATTCGACCGGGCGTCAAAGGCTGGAAGGCGCAATGCGACAATGACAGCGCGCATCTGATCGAGATCACGCCCGACGGTACAGCCAAGGTAACGAGCCGGACTTATTGAGCAGCTTTAGGCGGCGTAGATGGCCGGGCGGTAGCGGGCCTGCGGGATCGGATGACCGTTCTTGCGCGCAAAATCGAGCCATAGCGCGATCGCTATTTGGACTTCGGCAATGGCTTCACTGGGAGTGTCGCCATGCGCGGAACAAGGCTTAAGGTCAGGGACATCTGCAATCCAGACCTTGTCCTCCTTCGACCAAAAGACATTGATGTGATACTGATGGTCCATCATTCGTCCATGCTGAGTCCTTGCGCTTCGATCATATCAAGGAATTGCTGGACCTGATAGGTCTTGGCATCCTTGCCGTGGGGCTGAATGATCAAAGGACGATCAATGCCCGCGCGACCGTAAACATGATGACTGCCGCTGACGCGCTTTAGCCGGAAGCCGAAGGCTTCGAGAAGCCGTTGAAAATCGCGGAAACTGAGGTTGCGACTGCCTTGGAGCAGTCGTTGCAAGAGTTTGGCGGGTTTGACCATTGGGAAATCCTTTCAACCCACATCTTGCCAACCCACAACACCAATTTGAATCGATGCTACGTTTCTTGGGCAGCCACTGTGATATTGGAGTGATAGCCCTATCGCCCGAATTTCCGCTGTGTCTTGCCATAGCGCAGTTTTCGCGTGCCCGGCTTGCCCTCCGTCGCCCGCCCCCTCGGCGCGGCGACCTGCTCGTCGGCGGGCAGGCCCAGTTCCTCTGCTTCCAGCTTGCGGATTTCGTCCCTGATCCTTCCAGCCTCTTCGAACTCCAGATCGGCGGCGGCGGCGCGCATCTTCTTTTCCAGGTCCTCGATATAGGCGCGCAGATTGTGGCCGACCATATGCGGGCGGTCGTCCAGCCCGGTATCCACCGTGACCTGATCCTTGGAGGCGACATGGGCGATGATGTCGCCGATCTGGCGCTTGATCGTCGTCGGCGTAATGCCATGTTCCAGATTATAGGCCTGCTGCTTTTCACGCCGGCGCGCGGTTTCGTTGAGCGCGCGCTCCATCGACCCGGTGACGCGATCGGCATAGAGGATGACGCGCCCCTCGACATTGCGCGCGGCGCGGCCGATCGTCTGAATGAGCGAGGTTTCGGAGCGCAGGAAGCCTTCCTTGTCCGCGTCCAGAATGGCAACCAGCCCGCATTCAGGGATATCCAGCCCCTCGCGCAGCAGGTTGATGCCGATCAGCACGTCATAGACGCCAAGCCGCAGGTCGCGGATCAGCTCGATGCGCTCCAGCGTCTCGACGTCGCTGTGCATGTAGCGGACCTTGATCCCCGCCTCGTGCATGAACTCGGTCAGGTCCTCGGCCATGCGCTTGGTGAGCGTGGTGACGAGCGTGCGATACCCTTGCGCGGCGACCTTGCGGCATTCGTTGATGAGGTCGTCAACCTGGTCCTCGACCGGCTTGATCTCGACCGGCGGGTCAATGAGGCCAGTGGGGCGGATCACCTGCTCGCTGAACACGCCGCCGGTCTGTTCCATCTCCCATGGGCCAGGCGTCGCCGACACACTGACGGTCTGCGGTCGCATCGCGTCCCATTCGTTGAAGCGCAGCGGGCGGTTGTCGATGCAGCTTGGCAGGCGGAAGCCATATTCAGCGAGCGTGATCTTGCGGCGGTGGTCGCCCCGCGCCATCGCGCCGATCTGCGGCACGGTCTGGTGGCTTTCGTCGACGAACAGCACGGCGTTTTCGGGCAGATATTCGAACAAGGTCGGCGGCGGCTCGCCCGGCAGGCGGCCGGTCAGGAAGCGCGAATAATTCTCGATCCCTGCGCAGCTGCCGGTCGCCGCGATCATCTCCAGATCGAAATTGGTGCGCTGCTCCAGCCGCTGCGCCTCCAGCAGCTTGCCCTCCGCCACCAGTTCCTTGAGGCGCTCAGCCAGTTCAAAACGGATCGCCTCCATCGCCTGCTTGAGCGTCGGGCCGGGGGTGACATGGTGGCTGTTGGGGAAGACCTTGACGTAATCGAGGCTGGCGACCTTCTTGCCGGTCAGCGGATCGAATTCGACGATGTCCTCAATCTCATTGCCAAAGAAGCTGACGCGCCAGGCGGTGTCCTCATAGTGCGACGGAAAAATCTCCAGATTGTCGCCCTTCACCCGGAAATTGCCACGCGCAAAGCCGGCATCGTTGCGCTTATACTGGAGCGCGACCAGCTTGCGGATAATCTCCCGCTGGTCCTCCACACCGCCCTTCTTCATGCTGAAGGTCATGGCCGAATAGGTTTCGACCGAGCCGATGCCATAAAGGCAGGACACCGACGCCACGATGATGACGTCGTCGCGCTCCAGCAGCGCGCGGGTGGCCGAATGGCGCATCCGGTCGATGCTCTCGTTTACGCTCGACTCCTTTTCGATATAGGTGTCGGAGCGCGGCACATAGGCTTCGGGCTGGTAATAGTCGTAATAGCTGACGAAATATTCGACGGCATTGTCAGGGAAGAAGCTCTTGAACTCGCCGTAGAGCTGCGCCGCGAGGATCTTGTTGGGCGCAAGAATCAGCGCGGGTCGCTGCAACGCCTCGATCGTCTTAGCCATGGTGAAGGTCTTGCCTGAACCCGTGACGCCCAGCAGCACCTGGTCCTTCTCGCCCTGTTTCGCCGCCGCCACCAGTTCGGCGATCGCGGTCGGCTGATCGCCGGAGGGTTCATAATCGCTCACCAGCGTGAACGGCCGCCCGCCCTCGCTCTTTTCCGGGCGCGCCGGACGATGCGGGACAAAGCTCTGGCCGGTTTCCGGCTCGGACAGGTCGGTGCGGATTTGAATTGTCATCGCGGATTGATATGGTGCCGGAACATAAGGGGTGCAACAGGGAGATCGGACGATGCGCGGAGCGCTTTTGACGATGCTGGGCTTGACCATGACGCTGGCGGCCTGCGGCGATCAGCCAGGCGAGAAGGCCGGCGACATTGCCGCGACCGACGCCATGAGCAAGGCGCAGGTGAAAGAGGCCGTGGACAAGGTGCAATTGAAGCCCGGCCAGTGGCAGGGGCGCTTCACCATCCAGGACATTGATCTGTCGGGCATGCCCGGCACGCCGCCGGCGATGGAAGAACAGATGAAGCGGATGATGAGCCAGACATCACTCACCTATTGCGTGACGCCCGAAGAAGCCGCCAATCCGGGCGCGGAGATGTTTTCAGGCCAAGAGGACAAAAATTGCCGCTTCGCCGATTTCTCCGCCACCGGGGGCAAGGTGAAGGGCCGCGTCTCCTGCAAGGCGGAGGGTGGCACCATGAACGCCGCCATGTCGGGCAGCTATGCACCTGACAGCTATGCGATGGACATGGACATGAAGATGGAAGGCGGCCCCGAAGGCCAGACCATGGCCATGACCGCCCGTTCGGAGGGCAAGTGGATCGGCCCGAAATGCACGCAGACCGAGTAACGCATAGCATCGATGCAGGATGAGGCCGAACGGCCCTGCTGGCTCTGCGAGCGGCCATTGGGCGCGCGGATCGAGTGGCATCATCCTGTGCCCAAGAGCCGGGGCGGACGGGAGACGGTGGCGGTGCATCCCATTTGCCATCGCACCATCCATGCGACCTTCGCCAATGCGCAGTTGGCTCGCGATTTTGCCTCCGCTGCCGACTTGCGTGGCGCGCCTGCCCTTGCCGCCTTCCTGCGCTGGATCGACGGCAAGCCGCCCGATTTCCATGCGCCAACGCGCGGTGTCCGGCGGGGGCGATGATGGGACGCAATGCGCTTTGGTCTTGCACTTTAGGGCCGGGCAGTAGAGCCTTGCGCCAATGACTCGACACCAAGGTTGGGGAGAGGAAATGCGATTTGTGATGCTGGGCGCGATGACCGCCCCGATGCTGGCCCTCGCCGCGTGCGGCAGTGACCCGACGCCCGCGCCGCAGGCCGAAGAGCCGCCCATCGTCATGCAGGCCGGGCAATGGGAACTGACCCGCAAGACGACCGGCTATAACACCCCGACCGTGACGCCCGCCCAATATCAGGAGGCATTGAAGCAGATAGGCGAGGAAAAGCTCTGCATCGCGTTCGACGCGGATAATGCGCCGGATGCCGATGCACTTGCGGGGCCGGAGGGGCAGGATTGCGTCTACAAGGACAAGCTGGTGCGCAAGGGACGGCTGATCGCGACGCTCAGTTGCAAGGCCGGCGCGGGCGTGTCGGAACTGGTGGTCGAGGGCAATTATACCAATGACAGCATGACGCTGGGCACGACGATGACCAAGACAGAGGGTGGAAAACCGGTGCTGCGCACCACCCATGACCTGACCGCGCGGCGGGTGGGCGACTGTCCGAAGGCGGGCTGAGGAACAGGCTGGCGCCGTCAAGATTGACACCGAAACCGACAGTAGCGCGGCATCTCTTTTTGTTGGATCGCACCTGTCGCTTTTGCTGTCGGCATTGGCCGCCCTACCCCGCCTTGCTCCGCGCCGCCGCCAGCACGTCGCCAGCGAAGCGGGCATAATCGGCGCAGGCGCGCTGGAGCGCCGGGCCGCTGCCCGCGTCCCGCCATGCGCCGAAGCAATGGCGATTTTGGGCCGCGCGCATCTGCCGCAGGCGCGCGCGGCCTTCGGCAGGCAGGCCAAGGCGCGGGGCGACCCGCCGCCAGGCTTCGGCGGCGCTGAAGATGCGGCGCTGCGGATGAACGCCAGGATCTGCGCCGGCGGCCGCGCCCAGCCGGTCGACGCGGTCGGCCTCGACAATCAGGTCGGTCAGGAACAGGTCCAGTTCGCGCAGGCCATTGCCCATGAGCCGCGCGGGCATGGCGTCGCGGCGGCGACCGCAGGCGTCGGGGCAGCCGCCTGTCGCCATCCCGTTGGCAAGGAAAATAGCGGCGCGTTCGATGCGGGCGACCTGATCGGCCAGGGCCGAATAGGGATCGCCCGGCGCGGTCAGCTTTCGTCGCCCATGCGCAGCGCAGCAATGAAGGCTTCCTGCGGGATCTGCACGCTGCCATATTCGCGCATCCGCTTCTTGCCCTCCTTCTGCTTGTCGAGCAGCTTCTTCTTGCGGCTGATGTCGCCGCCATAGCATTTGGCGGTGACGTCCTTGCGCATCGCCGCGATCGTCTCGCGCGCGATCACCTTGCCGCCGATCGCCGCCTGGATCGGAATTTTGAACAGGTGGCGGGGGATGAGGTCCTTTAACCGCTCGCACATGTGCCGCCCGCGCGCTTCGGCGGCGGAGCGGTGGACGATCATGCTGAGCGCGTCGACCGGTTCGTTATTGACGAGGATGCTCATCTTGACGAGGTCGCCCTCGCGCGTGCCGACCTGGTGATAGTCGAAGCTGGCATAGCCACGCGAGATGGACTTCAACCGGTCGTAGAAATCGAACACGACTTCGTTGAGGGGCAGCTCATAGGTCACTTGCGCGCGCCCGCCGACATAGGTCAGGTTCTTCTGGATGCCGCGCCGGTCCTGGCAGAGCTTCAGGATGCTGCCCAGATATTCGTCGGGGCAGTAGATTACCGCCTCGATCCAGGGTTCCTCGATCATCTCGATATGGTTGGGATCGGGCATGTCGGCGGGGTTGTGCAGATGGCGCACCGTCCCGTCCTTCATGTGCATGTCATAGACCACCGACGGCGCGGTGGTGATAAGGTCGAGATCATATTCACGGGTCAGCCGCTCCTGGATGATCTCCAGATGGAGCAGGCCCAGGAACCCGCAGCGGAAGCCGAAGCCGAGCGCTGCGGAGGTTTCCATCTCGAACGAGAAGCTGGCGTCGTTGAGGCGCAGCTTGCCGATCGAATCGCGCAGCTTTTCAAAGTCGTTGGCGTCGACCGGGAAGAGGCCGCAGAAAACGACCGACTGCACTTCCTTGAACCCCGGCAAGGGCTTGGTCGCCGGGTTTTTGACCGTGGTGATGGTGTCACCCACCCGCGTCTGGCTGATGTCCTTGATCTGCGCGGTGATGAAGCCGATTTCGCCGGGTCCCAGTTCGGCCAGTTGCTCGATCTTGGGCCGGAAACAGCCGACCCGGTCGATCAGATGTTCGGTGCCGCCGATCATGAACTTGATATTCTGGCCCTTCCGGATGACGCCATTCATGACGCGCACCAGAATGACCACGCCCAGATAGGGGTCATACCAGCTGTCGACCAGCATCGCTTCCAAGGGTGCGTCCCGGTCCCCTTTTGGTGCGGGGATCTTGGCGACGATCGCTTCCAATATGTCGTCGATGCCGATGCCGGACTTGGCGCTGGCCAGCACCGCTTCGGACGCATCGAGGCCGATCACCTCCTCGATTTCCGCCTTCACTTTTTCCGGTTCGGCGGCCGGCAGGTCGATCTTGTTGATGACGGGCACGATTTCGTGATCATGCTCGATCGACTGATAGACGTTTGCCAGCGTCTGCGCCTCCACCCCCTGCGCGGCGTCGACGACCAGCAGCGCGCCTTCGCAGGCGGCCAGGCTGCGCGAGACTTCATAGGCGAAGTCGACATGCCCCGGTGTGTCCATGAGGTTGAGCGCGTAGCTCTGCCCATCCTTGGCAACATAATCGAGGCGCACGGTCTGCGCCTTGATCGTGATGCCGCGTTCCTTTTCGATATCCATATTGTCGAGCACCTGCGCGCTCATTTCGCGGTCGGTCAGGCCACCGGTGCGCTGGATGAGGCGATCGGCCAAGGTCGATTTGCCATGGTCGATATGCGCGATGATCGAGAAGTTACGGATCTGGGACAGGTCAGTCATCGGCGCCCGATAGCAGCGATTCTCCGCCCTGTCAGCACGGCTGACGCGCGGTGCGGCATCTGTAGGCAAGCGGGTCACTTCATGCTAAGGAAAGCCCTCCTTTGCCGGGTCGCGCCATAAGAAAAAACGGCTGAACTTCACCGCATCAAGGGGAAAATTGGGGCAATGTCGAAAATCCTATCCGCGCTGGCCGCCACGGCGGTCCTGACCGCCGCGCCAGTGACGACCATCGCGCAGACCAACATGAGTTCTTCGGGCAAGACCTATAAGGACGGCACGACCAAGGGCGCGTCGTCCGGTCGGCGCTCGCAGGAGCGCGCAACCCGCGAAATCCCGCACTGCACGAAGATGCTGGGGACGGTCGCGATCGTCGAACCGGACAATCAGTGGTGGCGCGAACTCAATCTGGGCAGCCCGGAGGCGATCCTGAAGGTGTTCGTCCAGCAGTCCGGCTGTTTCCGCATGGTCAATCGCGGCCGATCGATGCAGAGCCGCGCGATGGAACGCGCCATGGCGGACGCCGGCGAATTGCAGGCGGGATCGAATCTGGGCAAGGGCCAAGTGAAGGCGGCGGACTATTATCTGGAGCCCGACATCGTGTCGTCCAACCGCAATTCGGGCGGCGGCGGCATCGGCGGCGCGCTGGGCGGCCTGATGGGCGGCTTTGGCGGCGCGATCCTGGGCGGGCTGAACATCAAGAAGAAGGAAGCCAATGTCACCTTGTCGATCGTGAACGCCCGCACGACCGAGGAAGAGGCGCTGACCGAAGGCTATGCGCGCAAGACCGATGTCGGCTTTGGTGGCGGCGCAGGCGGCGGCTGGTGGGGTGGCTTCGCGGCGGCTGGCGGTTCGGGCTATCAGAACACCGAAATCGGCCAGGTCATCGTGCTCGCCTATCTCGACGCCTATACCAAGCTGGTGACGCAACTGGGCGGCCTGCCCGACAATGCGGCGGCGGCGGCGCCCGTCGCGCAATAAGGGTTGGCGGCTAAATGAGGCGAAAGGGCGCGGCCAGCGATGGCCGCGCCCTTGTCATGTCTGGCTGGGCGTCACACCGGGTATGACCATGCGAGCGGTGCGGCGGCGCTTCCACCAGGCGAGGATGGCTTCGCCTGCTGGCCGCTCAACCAAGCGATTGATCGTGGTGCCGAGCAGCAGCGCCACGGCGAAGGCGGCAGCAAAGCCGATCCAGGGGCTGTAGCCCGCCCTTGCCATTTCCAGCATGATGACGAAGCCGACATGCTGATGGATGAGGTAGAAGGAATAGCTGATCCCACCAAGCCAGATCAGGGGCTGCAAGCGCAGGAAACGCAGCTTCCCGTTGATGAGTGCGGTAAAGGCGGCGAGCAGCACGACCCCTACCAGGGTCACGTCCCATGTTTCCATCGTCGCGATGGAAAGCAGCGCCAGGGCGGCATAGGGCGCCTGCTGCCTGAGGCTGCGTTCCCCGCGCCAGCAGCGATAGGCCAGCATGCCGATCACGAAAAAGGGCGTATAGCGCAGCACCAGGAGCATGATGATGCGCTCGGGCATGTCTGGCCAGATCCAGTAGAGCCAGCGCAGCAGCAGCCAGCCGGCCAGCAAGGGTTCGAGCCGACGGGTGCCGGCGAATTTCCAAATGCTGATCATGCAGAAATAGAACGCGATCTCCACCGTCAACGTCCAATAGGCGCCATCCACCTCGGGCAGGAAGGCAAAGCCCTGAAGCATGGTGAAATTGGCCAGGATGGCGACGGGGCCGATCAGCAATTGCGTCGCATGGGCCAGATATTCGACCGCAAGCGTCAGCAGCATCGCCACCAGATAGGCGGGATAAAGCCGCGCAAAGCGATTGACCATGAAATCGGCGACCGTGCCGATCCGGTCCAGCGTGAAGAAGATCGCGAAGCCTGAAATCGTGAAGAACAGCAGCACGCGATAATTGCCGCCGGGGAAGCTGAACGGCACATGCGCCGCCTGCGGGAACAGTTCGTGAAAGCGCGTCGAATAATGGAAGATCAGCACGCACAACGCCCCGATACCGCGCAGGGCATCCAGTTCGGTCAGGCGACCATGATTGAGCTTCGGGCGATCCATGCACCCCTATAGCAATGAAGCAGCAATAAGTTCGCCACGAAGATGGTTAACCGGAAACGATAAGACAGCGTTTCGCTGCCCCCCTTCCCGCTTTGATACAGGAACCGGCGCAACGCCATATACGCAAAGGGCCAGCACTGCCTTTCGCAGCGCCGGCCCTTGATAAGGTCGAATGGGGCGCTGCCCCGACCCTCGCCACGCGACGAAGTTTAGTGCGCCTTGCCATCCAGAATGGCGGAGATCGCTACCGTCACATCATCCATGTCAGCCATGCCGTCGACGCGGGACACGATGCCGCGCGCTTCGTAGATGGGGAGGATGGGCGCGGTCTTGGCGCGATATTCGGCCATGCGCGTGCGCACCGTTTCTTCATTGTCGTCGGGCCGGCGCTTGAATTCATGCCCATGGCATTTGTCGCACTCGCCCTCGACCTTGGGCTGCTTGAAACGATCATGATAGCCAGCGCCGCAGGTGGCGCAGGTGAAGCGGCCGGTAATGCGATCCACCAGCGCGTCTTCGTTCACTTCAAGCTCGATCACATGGTCAAGCGTGCGATCGCGCTCCGACAGGATGGTGTCGAGCGAATGCGCCTGTGCCTCCGTACGGGGATAGCCGTCGAAAATGACGCCGGTATCGGGCGACAGCGCATCCAGCGCCTCCCCGATGATGCCCGACACGATCTCGTCCGACACCAGTTCGCCCGCTTCCATCACGGCCTTGGCCTTGAGGCCGATCGGCGTCCCCGCCTTCACCGCCGCGCGCAGCATGTCGCCGGTGGACAATTGCACCATGCCACGGTTGTCGACGAGGCGCGCGGCCTGCGTGCCCTTGCCCGCACCCGGAGGGCCAAGCAGAATGATGTTCATTGCGCGCATACTCCCCTGTTCGTTGCGCTGTGTCAGAGTGTCGGCGCGCCCCTCAGCGCAGCCGACCCTTGAGCTTCGCCTTCTTGATCAGATCCCCATATTGATGCGCCAGCAGATGGCTCTGAATCTGGGTCACCGTATCGACCGTAACATTGACCACGATCAAAAGGCTAGTGCCACCAAGGTAGAAGGGGATGCCCGCACGCGCGATCGCGAATTCCGGCACCAGGCAGATGAAGGCCAGATAAGCCGCGCCGATGACGGTGATGCGCGTCAGCACATAATCGAGATAATGTTCGGTATTCTTGCCCGGACGAATGCCGGGGATAAAGCCGCCATTGCGCTTGAGGTTGTCCGCCGTCTCTTCCGGATTGAACACCACGGCAGTGTAGAAGAAGCAGAAGAAGACGATGCCCAGCCCATAAAGCGCCATATAGACGGGGCTGCCGTGCGACAGATACTGGTTGAGCGTCAGCACGAAATCGCCCAGCCGGCTTTCGCCCGCAACCGTCTGGCCCGCAAATTGCGAGATGGTGAGCGGCATCAGCAGCAGCGAGCTGGCGAAGATCGGCGGAATGACGCCGGCGGTGTTGACCTTCAAGGGCAGATGGCTGCGGTCCGCCTGCATCAGGCCTTGGCGCGTCTGGCGTTTGGGATATTGGATCAGCACGCGGCGCTGCGCCCGCTCCATGTAGCAGATGAGCAGGATGAGGCCGAGCGCCATGACGATGACCAGCATGATCAGCAGGCCCGAAATGGAGCCTTCGCGACCCGATTTGAACAGGTTGCTGAGCGTTACCGGCAACTGCGCGACGATGCCGGCCATGATGATGAGCGAGACGCCGTTACCGATGCCGCGCGACGTGATCTGTTCACCCAGCCACATCAGGAACATCGTGCCGCCGATCAGCGAGACGACCGCCGTCAGACGGAACAGCAGGCCCGGCTCGATCACGGCGGCGACGCCCGACTGCGCGCCGAAGCTTTCCAGGCCAGCGGCGATGAAATAACCCTGCACTGCCGTCAGGCCGACCGTGCCATAGCGCGTATATTGGTTGAGCTTCTTGCGCCCGCTTTCGCCTTCCTTCTTGATCGCGGCGAGTTGCGGCGAGAGGGAGGCTGCCAGCTGCACCACGATCGACGCGGTGATATAGGGCATGACGCCGAGCGCGATGAGGCTCATGCGCGAGAGCGACCCGCCCGAGAAGGTGTTGAAGATGTCGAGGATGCCGCCATTGGTCTGCGCATAGAGCGTCGACAGCGCGGTCGGATCAACACCCGGCAACGGCACGAAGCTTAAGAAACGGAACACAATCAGCGCGCCAAGCGTAAACCAAAGGCGCTTCTTGAGGTCGGTCGCCTGGCTGAATTTCGCGAGGCTGAGATTGGATGCGAGCTGGTCGGCTCTCGATGCCATGGTGGCTGCCCTTCAAATCACTCTTGGTCCGGGCAAAAGCCCGGCCGGAATCGCTATCCCCTTAACCGCCCTGGTCCGTTCGTGTCGAGCAAAGTCGGGCGACGGAGCAGTCAGCCCTGCGTTTCTCGACTGCGCGGGAAACGAAGGAAGGGGGGAGAGGCGTTCGGGAACCCCGAAACACATGACCCCGCCGACCCATATCGGGCAGCGGGGTCATGCTTGCAAGACTATAAGGACCCGGTTCAGCCCTTCTTGGCGGCCTTGGCCGTGCCCTTCTTGGCAGCGGCCTTTTCGGCGGCCGGGACAACGGCGATCACTTCGACCTTGCCGCCAGCCTTTTCGACCGCTTCGACAGCGCCCTTCGACGCGCCGGCGACCAAGAAGCTGACCTTCGCGGTCAGTTCACCCTTGGCCAGCAGGCGAACACCATCCTTGCCGCCACGGGCAAGGTTGGCGGCCTTGAACGCGGCGTGGTCGAGCGTCGCGGCCGCGTCCAGCTTGCCGGCGTCGATCGCTTTCTGCACTTCGCCCAGGTTCACGATCGCGTAATCCTTGGCAAAGATGTTGTTGAAGCCGCGCTTCGGCAGACGCATGTGGAGCGGCATCTGGCCGCCTTCGAAGCCATTGATGCTGACGCCCGAGCGTGCCTTGGCACCCTTCTGGCCGCGGCCTGCGGTCTTGCCCTTGCCCGAGCCGATACCGCGGCCCACGCGCATACGGCCCTTGCGGGCGCCGGCATTGTCGTTGAGTTCGTTGAGTTTCATGTTCGCACTCGCTTTCGCTTTTGTCGCGCTGATCCCTTGAGGGACCATCTAAAGGAAGCGCCGGTTAACGCTTCTGCTGAAAAAACGAAAGAGGGGTCGCCCCCTCTCCCGCTTCTATTGTCTTGGGGTGGAAGGCTTCAGCCTTCGACCACTTCCACCATATGGGGCAGCTTCTTGATCGCACCGCGAACTTCCGCCGTGTCTTCCAGCTCCACCACGCGGTGCATCTTGCCAAGGCCCAGGCCGATCAGAATCTTCTTCTGGCTTTCGGGGCGGCGGATCGGCGAACCGATCTGCTTGATCTTGATGGTTGCCATGTCCTGTTACTCCGCAATCGCTTCGGCATCAGCCTGCGCGACGTCAGCCGAGGCGCCACCGCGACGCAGAAGGTCGGCGACCTTCTTGCCACGACGCTGCGCCACCGACTTGGGGCTGGTCTGTTCGCCCAGCGCCGCGAAGGTCGCACGGATCATGTTATAAGGGTTCGACGTGCCGTTCGACTTGGTCACGACGTCCGCCACGCCGAGGCTTTCGAACACGGCGCGCATCGGACCGCCCGCGATGATGCCCGTACCGGCCGGGGCCGAACGAACCGTCACCTTGCCGGCGCCAAAATGGCCGAGGCCGTCATGGTGCAAGGTGCGGCCTTCCTTCAGCGGCACGCGGACCATCGCCTTCTTGGCGGCGGCGGTCGCCTTGCTGATGGCTTCGGGCACTTCGCGCGCCTTGCCATGACCGAACCCGGCGCGACCCTTGCCGTCACCGACGACGACCAGCGCGGCAAAGCCGAAGCGCTTACCACCCTTCACCGTCTTGGAGACGCGGTTGATGTGCACCAGCTTCTCGATCAGTTCTTCGCCCTGATCCTCGTCACGGTTGCCGCGACGGTCGTCGCGACGACCACGGCCGCCGCGATCGCCACGGTTGCGATCGCCACCGCCACGGTTGCCACGACCACGGCCGGGACCGCGATTTTCGGTCTGGGGCTGCTCGCCGCCTTCGACGGCGGCAGGTGCGCCAGGCTGGGCCTGGATTTGGTTTTCGTCAGCCATGATCAGAACTCCAGCCCGCCTTCGCGGGCGGCATCGGCCAGCGCCTTGACGCGGCCATGGAACAGGAAGCCGCCACGGTCGAACACGACCTTGGTGACGCCAGCGGCGGTCGCCGCAGCGGCGACGCGCTTGCCGACATCGGCAGCGGCTTCGGCGGTGGCGCCGGTCTTGGCGCGCACATCCTTGTCCAGGGTCGAAGCGGCGGCGACGGTCTTGCCGGCGGCGTCATCAATGACCTGGGCGTAGATGTGACGGCCCGAGCGATGAACGCTCAGACGGGGCTTGTCACCCGAACGCGCCTTGAGCGCGGTACGAACGCGGCGACGACGCCGATCGAAGAGGGAAAGCTTTGCCATCTTACTTCTTCTTCCCTTCCTTGCGGAAGATGAACTCGCCGTCATACTTGATGCCCTTGCCCTTATAGGGTTCGGGCTTGCGCCAACGACGGATTTCAGCGGCCACCTGGCCAACCTGCTGCTTGTCGATGCCGCTGATCTCGACCGTGGTGTTATCCGGGGTCTTGATCTCGATGCCCTCGGGCACCGCGAAATCGACGTCGTGGCTGTAGCCGAGCTGCAGCTTCAGGGTCTTGCCCTGGGCATTCGCACGATAGCCGACGCCGGTGATCAGCAGCTTCTTGGTGTAGCCCTCCGTCACGCCGGTGATGAGGTTCTGGATCAGCGTACGCTGCATGCCCCAGAAAGCGCGAGCGCGCTTGCTGTCATTGGCAGGCTTCACCGCGATCGAACCATCTTCGACGCTGTAGGTGACTTCGTCGGCCAGCGGCATGGCGAGAGTCCCCTTGGGGCCCTTCACCGACAGCTGACCGTCAGCGATGGACGCGGTCACGCCCGAAGGAACGGTGACCGGCTTTTTGCCAGTGCGGCTCATCAGAACACCTCCGCCAGCACTTCGCCGCCGACATTCTGCTCGCGCGCTTCGGCGTCGGACAGAACGCCGCGAGGCGTCGAGACAATGGTGATGCCAAGGCCGTTGCGCACGATCGGCAGTTCCTTGGAACCCGAATAGACGCGGCGGCCAGGCTTGGACACGCGGGCGACATGCTTGATCGCCGGCTGCCCTTCGAAATATTTCAGCTCGATGCGCAGGCCGGCATGCTTGCCGAGGGCTTCCTCGGAATAGCCACGGATATAGCCTTCACGCTGCAGCACGTCGAGCACGCGGGCGCGCAGCTTGCTCGCGGGGGACATCACGCTGTCCTTCTTCGCCTGCTGCCCGTTGCGGATGCGGGTGAGCATATCACCCAGGGGATCGGTCAATGCCATCTCAAATGATCCTTACCAGCTCGACTTGGTGACGCCGGGGATCAGGCCCTTGTTGGCCAGATCACGCAGCTGCACGCGGCAGAGACGGAATTTGCGGTAATATGCGCGGGGACGCCCCGTCAGTTCGCAGCGGTTCCGAATGCGGGTCGGATTGCCGTTGCGGGGGATCTCCGCCATCTTCAGACGCGCGATCAGACGATCGCTGTCGTCGGCCGCGGTATCATTCGCGATCGCCTTGAGCTTCGCATAGCGGCCGGCATATTTCTTCACCAGCTTCTTGCGGCGCTCGTTCTTGTTGATCGAACTCAGTTTCGCCATGACTTAAGTTCTCTTCCTTAGCTTAAGCGTTGGGAGAGAAGCGGGACCTGCAATCAGGCCGCCTGCTTCTCTTCGAGCGGGAAGGGGAAGCCGAAGAGGCGCAGCAGTTCGCGCGCTTCATCGTCCGTCTTCGCCGTGGTGGTCACGATGATGTCCATGCCGCGCACCTTGTCGATGCGGTCATAGTTGATCTCCGGGAAGATGATCTGCTCCTTGATGCCGAAGGCATAGTTGCCACGGCCGTCGAAGCTCTTGGGGTTCAGACCACGGAAGTCGCGCACGCGGGGCAGCGCGACGTTGATCAGACGGTCAAGGAATTCATACATGCGCTCGCGGCGCAGCGTGACCTTGGCGCCGATCGGCATGCCTTCGCGCAGCTTGAACTGGGCGATCGACTTGCGGGCCTTGGTGATGACCGGCTTCTGGCCGGCGATCAGTTCCATTTCCTCGGCAGCCGACGTGACCTTCTTCTTGTCCTGCGTCGCTTCGCCCACGCCCATGTTGAGCGTGATCTTTTCGATGCGGGGCACTTCCATGACGTTTTTGTAACCGAACTTCTCGGTCATCGCCTTGGCGATTTCGGCGTCATAGAGCGCCTTGGAGCGCGGAATATATTTGTCGGCCATTACAGCACCTCACCGGACTTGACGGCGACGCGGACCTTCTTGCCGTCGCGATCCTCGAAACGGACGCGGGTCGGCTTGCCATCCTTGTCGGCGACAGCGACGTTGGAAATGTGCAGCGGCGCAGGCTTGCGATCAATGCCACCCTGAGGGTTCGCCTGATCGGGCTTGCGGTGACGCGCATGCACGTTGATGCCTTCGACCAGAACGCGGTCTTCCCTGGGCATCACCTGAAGGACGGCGCCGGTCCGGCCCTTGTCCTTGCCAGCCAGGACGACGACCTTGTCGCCCTTCTTGATCTTAGCAGCGCTCATTACAGCACCTCGGGAGCAAGGCTGATGATCTTCATGTGCTTTTTGGCGCGCAGTTCGCGAACGACCGGGCCAAAGATACGGGTGCCGATCGGCTCCTCGTTCTTGTTGATGAGCACAGCGGCATTGCCGTCGAAACGGATCACGCTGCCGTCAGCGCGACGCACGTCCTTGGCGGTCCGCACGATGACGGCGCGGTGCACGTCACCCTTCTTCACCTTGCCGCGCGGCTGGGCTTCCTTGATCGAGACGACGATGATGTCGCCCACGCCAGCGAAGCGCCGCTTCGACCCGCCCAGCACCTTGATGCACTGGACGCGCTTGGCGCCGCTGTTGTCAGCGACGTCAAGATTGGATTGCATCTGGATCATGGATCCGGTTCCTTCTTATTTGGCCTACCGGGACAATTCCCGGCGGTTCCGAATTTCGTGTTCGACCCGGCAGATTCGAAAGCACGAAGCGCGGGCCTGTAACCCTTCCAAAAGGAAAAGGCCAGCCCCGCGTTCGAACTTTCTAGCCCTTATGGGCCGGCAACTGATCCTCAGGCCGCCGTTTCGGGCGACTTGTGGGTGTCCACACGCTCGATGACCTTCCAGGTCTTGAGCTTGGAAATCGGGGCGGTTTCCTCGATGCGGACCGTCTCGCCTTCCTTGTAGACATTGCCCTCGTCATGGGCATGATACTTCTTCGACAGGCGGATGATCTTGCCGTAGAGCGCATGCTTTACCTTGCGCTCCACCCGAACCACCACCGTCTTGTCGGTCTTGTCGGAAACCACCGTTCCCGTCAGCACGCGCTTGGGCATCGTGTGATTTCCTTCTTACTTCGCCGCGCGGGCGCGTTCGCCCTGCAGCGTCTTGATCTGCGCGATGGTCCGGCGCACTTCACGCACCCGGCTGGGCTTTTCCAGCTGGTTGGTGGCGGCCTGGAAACGCAGGTTGAACTGCTCGCGCTTGAGGTTGTTGAGTTCGGTCGACAGTTCGTCGTCCGTCTTGGTCTTGAGGTCTGCGACAGTTGCCACGGCTTAACCCTCCAGGTGCGAGGTGTCGCCGAGGCGGGCGACGACCTTCGTCTTGATGGGCAGCTTCATCGCGGCGCGCGAGAAGGCCTCTGCTGCGAGCGGACCGGGCACGCCGTCCAGTTCGAACAGGATGCGGCCCGGCTTGACGCGCGCCGCCCAATATTCGACCGAACCCTTGCCCTTGCCCTGACGGACTTCGGCGGGCTTCTTCGACACCGGCACGTCGGGGAACACGCGGATCCACAGACGGCCCTGACGGCGAAGGTGACGCTGGATCGCGCGGCGCGCCGCCTCGATCTGGCGGGCGGTGACGCGCTCGGGTTCCAGGGCCTTAAGACCATAGGCGCCGAAATTCAAAGCCGAGCCACCCTTGGCATCGCCCTTGATCCGACCCTTGAAGGTCTTGCGGAACTTCATTTTCTTCGGTTGCAGCATGACGCTATTACCTTCTTATCTTCAGCGCGCCGGGCGCACGCCGGAGGTCTGAGCCTCCAGCATCAGCCGGTCGGTGGCCATCGGATCATGACCAAGGATTTCACCCTTGAAGATCCAGACCTTGATGCCGCACACGCCATAGGCGGTGTGCGCCGTGGCTTCGGCATAGTCGACATTCGCGCGCAGCGTGTGCAGCGGAACGCGGCCTTCGCGATACCATTCGACGCGCGCGATCTCCGCGCCGCCCAGACGGCCGCCGCAGGTGATCTTGATGCCTTCGGCGCCAAGACGCAGGGCCGACTGCACCGCGCGCTTCATCGCGCGGCGGAACGCGACGCGGCGCTCCAGCTGATCGGCGATGCCCTGCGCCACGAGCTTGGAATCAACTTCCGGCTTGCGGATTTCGACGATGTTCAGCGACACGTCGGACGAGGTCAGGCTGCTCAGCTTCTTGCGCAGCTTTTCGATGTCCGCGCCCTTCTTGCCGATGATGACGCCGGGACGGGCGGCATAGATCGACACGCGGCACAGCTTGGCCGGACGTTCGATCACGACCTTCGAAATCGCGGCCTGCGGCAGCGTCTTCATGATATACTGGCGGATCTTGAGATCTTCCAGCAGGAGACGGCCATAGTCCTGGCCTTCCGCGAACCAGCGGCTGTCCCAGGTACGGTTGATCTGCAGACGCAGACCGATCGGGTTGCTCTTGTGACCCATATGCTTACGCCTCCGCTTCTTCGCCAGCTTCACGCACGACAATGCGCACGCGGCTGAAGGGCTTGAGGATCCGGGTCGACTTGCCGCGGCCGCGGGCGTGGAAGCGCTTCATGGTGAAGCTCTTGCCCACCGATGCTTCCGCGACGACCAGGGCGTCGACGTCCAGATTGTGATTATTTTCCGCATTGGCGATGGCCGAAGCCAGTACCTTGCGCACGTCGACAGCCATCGCCTTCTTCGAGAAGGCGAGGATGTTGAGCGCGTCCTCGACCTTGCGGCCGCGGATCAGCGTCGCGACCAGGTTCAGCTTCTGGGCCGAACCACGGATCTGCGTGCCGACGGCGAGCGCTTCATTGTCGGCGACGCGACGGGGAGCCTTTTCCTTGCTCATCAGCGCTTGCCCTTCTTGTCGGCGGCGTGGCCGGGGAAGAAGCGGGTCGGGGCGAATTCGCCCAGCTTGTGACCCACCATATCCTCGTTCACGGAGACCGGAACATGCTTGCGGCCATTATAGACGTTGAACGTCAGGCCGACGAACTGCGGCAGGATGGTGGAACGGCGCGACCAGGTCTTGATCGGCGCACGGCCACCCGCGTCCTGCGCGGCTTCCGCCTTCTTCAGAAGGCTGAGGTCCACGAACGGACCTTTCCAGACGGAACGAGCCATCTCGCTTACCTCTTCTTCTTCGCGTGGCGGCTACGGATGATGAACTTGTCCGTCGCCTTGTTGTGGCGGGTGCGCGCACCCTTGGTCGGCTTGCCCCAGGGCGTGACCGGATGACGGCCGCCCGAGGTCCGGCCTTCACCACCACCATGCGGGTGGTCGACCGGGTTCTTGGCAACACCACGCGTCAGCGGACGTTTGCCCAGCCAGCGGTTACGACCGGCCTTGGCAAGATTGGTGTTGGCATTGTCCGGGTTCGACACGGCGCCGATGGTGCCCATGCAGTCCGAACGAATGTAGCGCTGCTCGCCCGACGACAGGCGGACCATCACCATGCCGCGATCACGGCCGACGAGCTGGGCATAGGTGCCCGCCGAACGGCAGAGCTGACCGCCCTTGCCCGGCTTCATCTCGATATTGTGGATGATGGTGCCGACCGGCATCTGGCCCAGTTCCATCGCATTGCCCGGCTTCACGTCGGTCTTCTTGCCGGCGATGATCTTGTCACCGGGGGCAAGACGCTGCGGCGCCAGGACATAGGCCTGGGTGCCGTCGGCATAGTTGACCAGCGCGATGAAGGCGGTGCGGTTGGGGTCATATTCCAGACGCTCGACCGTGCCTTCCACGTCCCAGAGGCGACGCTTGAAGTCGATGATGCGATAGCGCTGCTTGTGACCGCCCGCGATGCCGCGCGAGGTTACATGGCCCTTGTTGTTGCGGCCACCAGTCTTGCGCTTGCCTTCGGTCAGCGCCTTGACAGGCTTGCCCTTGTGCAGGCTCGACTTGTCGACGAGGATCAGGCCGCGCTGCGCGGGACTGGTCGGATTATAGTGCTTGAGTGCCATCTATCCCGCCTCAGATTCCGGTGGTGACGTCGATGGACTGACCTTCGGCCAGCGTCACGATCGCCTTCTTCACGTCATTGCGCTTGTAGGGCTTGCCCTTCCAGCGCTTGACCTTGCCCTTCTGAACCAGCGTGTTGACCGCCTTCACGGTCACGCCGAACAGGGCTTCGACAGCCGCCTTGATCTCCGGCTTGGACGCGTCATTGGCCACCTGGAAGACCACGGCATTGTTTTCGGAGAGAAGCGTCGACTTCTCGGTGATGACCGGCGCGACAACGACGTCGAAATGACGGTTGTCGACGATCGCGGCTTCTTTCTTAGCCATTGAAACGGGCCTCCAGCTTTTCGACCGCGGCGCGGGTCAGCACCAGCGAATCGGCCTTCAGGATGTCGTAGACGTTGGCGCCGACGGCCGGCAGCAGGTTGACGCCGACGATGTTCGCCGATGCCTTTGCGAAGCTGACGTTCACCGCGTCACCGTCGATGAACAGCGCCTTGTTGAGGTTCAGCTTGGCGAGATGTGCGACCAAAGTCTTGGTCTTGCCTTCGGCCACGTCGAAGCTGTCCAGAACGATCAGCGAACCGTCCTTGGCCTTCGCCGACAGCGCCATCTTGAGACCCAGGGCACGGACCTTCTTATTGAGGTCGTGGCCAAAGTCGCGGGCGCGGGCGCCGTGCGCCTTACCACCGCCGATGAACACGGGCGCCTTGCGGTCGCCGTGACGGGCGGTGCCGCCACCCTTCTGACGGCCGAACTTCTTGCCGGTCCGGGCAACGTCCGAACGCTCGCGGGTGGCGCGAGCCGGCGCGCGGCGCTTTTCCAGCTGCCAGGTGACGACGCGGTGCAGGATGTCGGTGCGAGGCTCGACGCCGAACACGGCATCGTTCAGCTCCAGCTCGCCGGCAGACTGCGCGTCGAGGGTCTGTACATTGACCTTCATGGTTTAGCCCTCCTGGCCTTCGGTCGCTTCGGGAGCCGCCGCTTCATCAGCGGGCGTCTCGGCCGGAGCGTTGTTGCTGTTGGCAGCAGCCTTCAGGCTGGCCGGATAAGGAGCATCGGCATGACGCGGAACCTTGACGGCATCCTTGACGGTCAGCCAGGTGCCCTTGGCGCCCGGAACGCTGCCCTTGACGAACAGCAGCCCGCGCTCGACGTCGGTGCGCACGATTTCCAGATTCTGCTGGGTCCGCTCGCGATCACCCATGTGGCCGGCCATCTTCTTGTTCTTGAAGACGCGACCCGGATCCTGGCGGTTACCGGTCGAACCATGGGCACGGTGGCTGATCGACACGCCGTGGGTGGCGCGCATGCCGCCGAAGCCCCAACGCTTCATGGCGCCGGCAAAACCCTTACCCTGGGTATGGCCGGCGACGTCGACCAACTGGCCAGCGACGAAATGGTCGGCCGCGATTTCGGCGCCGACGTCGAGGAGCGCATCCTCGGCGACGCGGAATTCGACCAGACGGGCCTTGGGCTCGACTTCGGCCTTAGCGAACTGGCCACGCTGCGGCTTGGCCACATTCTTGACCTTGGCGACGCCGGCGCCGAGCTGAACGGCGACATAGCCATCCCGATCGGTTTCCTTGCGCGCCACGACCTGGTTGCCTTCAAGGGCCAGAACCGTAACCGGTACATGTCGTCCGTCCTCCTGGAACAGACGGGTCATCCCGACTTTCTTAGCGATCACGCCTGTGCGCATCACTGATTACTCCCATAGAGGCCCGTCTTAGCAACGGGCGTATCCAACGAAAAAACCGCAAAGGAGATATCCTTCGCGGTCCAACCCAAATTAGCGATCACCCCGTCAGGGTTGGATGCCGACCCCTCTCGGGGAAGGCGACGGGGGACCAGGACCACGCGCCTTGCCGGTTCACCGGTGGCCGTGCGGTATCCCTTGTGTCGTTTGAGCCTCTGCCTTGGCAAAGTACCCGATACCCTGCTCACCCATGAGCCCGAAGGCGGGAGCAGGGACTTGCCGGCGTCAGGCCAGCTTGATTTCCACGTTCACGCCGGCAGCCAGATCCAGCTTCATCAGCGCGTCGACCGTCTGCGGCGTCGGCTGCACAATGTCAAGCATGCGCTTGTAAGTGCGGACCTCGAACTGCTCGCGCGACTTCTTGTCGATGTGCGGGCCACGGTTGACCGTGAACTTTTCGATGCGCGTCGGAAGAGGAATCGGACCGCGGATGAGGGCGCCGGTGCGGCGGGCGGTGTCGGCGATGTCGCCGGTCGCCTGATCGAGCACGCGATGATCGAACGCCTTGAGGCGAATGCGGATATTGCTGTCCATTGTTCCTGTACCGATGCGAAAGAGCCAAAAACCCGGAGCATTTTCGAAAGTCAGCCGGAGCAGCCGATGACTTGCGGAAATGCGCCAACAAAAAATATCCGCCCCCTCCCTGCCCTTCTAGCTCCAAGGGAGCCGGAGAAAGGCGATCCGGGGCGGCAGAAATTCCGAGCGGCGCGAATCAGACGATTCGCGCCGCTGCGGTCCTATATTACTTCGAGATCGTGCCGACAACCCCTGCGCCGACGGTGCGGCCGCCTTCGCGGATCGCGAAGCGCAGGCCCGAGTCCATCGCGATCGGGGCGATGAGCTTGACGCCGAGCTTCACGTTATCGCCGGGCATGACCATTTCCGTGCCCTCGGGCAGGATCACTTCGCCGGTCACGTCGGTCGTGCGGAAGTAGAATTGCGGACGATAGTTGGCGAAGAACGGGGTGTGACGGCCGCCTTCTTCCTTCGACAGCACGTACACTTCGGCGTCGAATTCGGTGTGCGGGGTGATGGTGCCGGGCTTGGCCAGAACCTGACCACGCTCGACTTCTTCACGCTTCGTGCCGCGCACCAGCGCGCCGATATTGTCGCCCGCACGACCTTCGTCGAGCAGCTTGCGGAACATTTCCACGCCGGTGACGGTGGTCTTGGCGGTCGGCTTCAGACCGACGATTTCGACTTCTTCACCAACCTTGATGATGCCGGTTTCGACACGGCCGGTGACGACGGTGCCGCGACCCGAGATCGAGAACACGTCTTCGATCGGCATCAGGAACGCCTTGTCCACCGGACGCTCGGGCTGCGGGATGAATTCGTCGACAGCCTGCATCAGCTTCAGCACGGCTTCACGACCGATCTCGTCGTTCGAACCGTCCAGCGCCTTCACGGCCGAGCCGGGGATGACGGGGATGTTGTCGCCGTCGAAATCATAGCTGCTCAGCAGTTCGCGGATTTCCAGCTCGACCAGCTCGAGGATTTCGGCGTCGTCGACCAGGTCGACCTTGTTCATGAACACGACCAGCTGCGGCACGCCGACCTGGCGAGCGAGCAGGATGTGCTCGCGGGTCTGCGGCATCGGGCCGTCGGTGGCCGAAACGACGAGGATCGCGCCGTCCATCTGGGCCGCACCGGTGATCATGTTCTTGACGTAGTCAGCGTGACCCGGGCAGTCGACGTGCGCATAGTGACGCGCTTCGGTTTCATATTCGACGTGCGCGGTCGAGATGGTGATGCCGCGCTCGCGCTCTTCGGGCGCCTTGTCGATGTTGGCATAGTCAACGAAGGTCGCGCCGCCGGTTTCGGCCAGCACCTTGGTGATCGCCGCGGTCAGCGAGGTCTTGCCATGGTCGACGTGACCGATGGTGCCGATGTTGCAGTGCGGCTTGTTCCGCTCAAACTTAGCCTTAGCCATTTTTTCCTACCTTCTAATCAAATCAGCTTGGTCAGACCGCTCGGCCGCGCCTCGCGAAGGCGCGTCCATAGCAGCAAATTTACAGATTACCAGCCCCAAACCGACCCGTTTGCACGGGTCGCCCCGGGATTACCCTCAGGCCATCTTCGCCTTGACCTCGTCCGCAACATTCTGCGGCACTTCGTCATAATGCGAGAAGATCATCGAGTAGTTCGCACGGCCCTGGGTGAAGGAACGCAGCGAGTTCACATAGCCGAACATATTGGCCAGCGGCACCATGGCTTCAACCACCTGCGCGTTGCCGCGAGTGTCGGTGCCCTGGATCTGGCCGCGACGGCTGTTCATGTCGCCGATGACGTCGCCCAGATATTCTTCCGGGGTCACGACTTCGACCTTCATGACCGGTTCGAGCAGAGTGATGCCCGATTTCTGCGCCGCTTCGCGCATCGCGGCACGGCCGGTGATTTCGAACGCCAGCGCCGATGAGTCGACGTCGTGATAGGCGCCGTCATAGAGCAGGATTTCGAAGTCGATGATCGGGAAGCCGATCAGCGAGCCGGTGGCCGCGGTTTCGCGCATGCCCTTTTCGATCGCGGGGATATATTCCTTGGGAATATTACCGCCCTTGATCTCGTCCTTGAAGATGATGCCCGCGCCGCGTTCGCCCGGCGTCAGCTTCACCTTGATGCGGCCGAACTGGCCGGTGCCGCCCGACTGTTTCTTGTGGGTGTAGTCGATGTCGACCGGCTTCTTGAGATATTCGCGATAGGCGACCTGCGGTGCGCCGACATTCGCCTCGACCTTGAACTCACGCTTCATGCGGTCGACGAGGATTTCGAGGTGAAGTTCGCCCATGCCCTTGATGATGGTCTGGCCCGATTCATGGTCGGTCGACACGCGGAAGGACGGATCCTCGGCGGCCAGGCGATTGAGGGCGACGCCCATCTTTTCCTGGTCAGCCTTGGTCTTGGGTTCCACCGACAGTTCGATGACCGGCTCGGGGAATTCCATGCGCTCCAGGATAATCGGCTGGCGCTCGGCGCACAGCGTGTCACCCGTGGTCGTTTCCTTCATGCCGGCCAGCGCGACGATGTCACCGGCATAGGCGGTGTCGATGTCTTCGCGGCTGTTGGCATGCATCAGCAGCATGCGGCCGATCTTTTCCTTCTTGTCCTTCACCGAGTTCAGATAGGTGCCCTTGGTGAGCGTACCCGAATAGATGCGCAGGAAGGTGAGCGAGCCCACGAAGGGATCGTTCATGATCTTGAACGCCAGGCCCGAGAAGGGCGCGTCGTCGGCGGTCGGACGGCTGTCGGGCGTTTCGCCGTCCATCTTGACGCCCTGGACGTCTTCGATGTCGAGCGGCGAAGGCAGATAGTCGACGACGGCGTCGAGCAGCGGCTGAACGCCCTTGTTCTTGAACGCGCTGCCGCACAGCACCGGCACGAAGGCGTGGCCCAGCGTGCCCTTGCGGATCAGCTTCTTGAGCGTCGCGGTGTCGGGCTCATTGCCTTCCAGATAGGCTTCCATCGCCTCGTCATCTTGTTCGACGGCGAGTTCGATCAGCTTTTCGCGATATTCGGCAGCCTTGTCGGCGAGGTCGGCGGGGATGTCTTCATAATAGAATTCCGCGCCCAGGCTCTCATCCTTCCAGATGATCGCGCGATTTTCGACCAGGTCGACCAGACCCTTGAAATCGCTTTCCGCGCCGATGGGCAGATAGAGCACGGCCGGGGTCGCGCCCAGGCGATCGATGATCGTCTGCACGCAATAATAGAAGTCGGCGCCGGTGCGATCGAGCTTGTTGATGAAGCACATGCGCGGCACTTTATACTTGTCCGCCTGGCGCCACACGGTTTCCGACTGCGGCTCCACGCCGGCAACGCCGTCAAACGCGGCAACCGCGCCGTCGAGCACGCGCAGCGAACGCTCGACTTCGATGGTGAAGTCGACGTGACCGGGGGTGTCGATGATGTTCAGGCGATGTTCGGGACCCTTGCCCTCAGCCGCCTTCCACACGCAGGTCGTCGCAGCCGACGTGATGGTGATACCACGTTCCTGCTCCTGCTCCATCCAGTCCATGGTCGCAGCGCCGTCATGGACTTCGCCGATCTTGTAGGACTTGCCGGTGTAGTAAAGGATGCGCTCGGTCGTGGTGGTCTTGCCGGCGTCGATATGCGCCATGATACCGAAATTACGATAATGTTCGAGCGGATGGCTGCGGGCCATGATGCTTCTCCGTTGCCGGCGCACCGGCGGTGAGGGGATTCGTTTGTTCTGCGCGAGGCCCCTAAACCAATCCGTCCGTCATGGGTAGCACCCCTGACGAACGGACCGATGTTCAAGACCCTGATGGAAGAGCGGGCACGAAGGCGCCCGCCCCCCTCTTTACCAGCGGTAGTGCGAGAAAGCGCGGTTCGCTTCCGCCATGCGGTGCGTGTCTTCGCGCTTCTTCACGGCATTGCCGCGGTTGTTGGCGGCGTCCAGCAGCTCGCCCGACAGGCGCGCGGCCATCGTGGTTTCGCTGCGGTTGCGCGCGGCGGTGATCAGCCAGCGGATGGCCAGCGCCTGGGCGCGTTCGGGACGCACTTCGACGGGGACCTGATAGGTCGCACCACCAACACGGCGGCTGCGGACCTCGATGCCCGGCTTCACATTGTTCAGCGCATCATGGAACATGCCGATCGGGTCCTTTTTGGCGCGGGTCTCGACAGTTTCGAGAGCGCCATAGACGATCGATTCGGCAACGGCCTTCTTGCCGTCCTGCATGATGCTGTTCATGAACTTCGACAGCACGATATCACCGAATTTGGGATCCGGCAGGATAACGCGCTTCTCGGGGCGACGACGACGTGACATATTCCTGGTCTCCCCTTCTTACTTCGGACGCTTCGCGCCGTATTTCGAACGGCTCTGCTTGCGGTCCTTGACGCCCTGGGTATCCAGAACGCCGCGCAGCACATGGTAACGCACACCGGGAAGGTCGCGTACGCGGCCGCCACGGATCAGCACGACCGAGTGCTCCTGAAGGTTATGACCTTCACCCGGAATATAGGTGATGACTTCGCGCTGGTTGACCAGACGCACCTTCGCCACCTTGCGAAGCGCCGAGTTGGGCTTCTTCGGGGTCGTCGTGTAGACGCGAGTGCAAACGCCGCGCTTCTGCGGGTTCGCCTCCATTGCAGGGACCTTCGACTTGGCCTTCTGCAGTTCGCGGCCCTTGCGGACCAGCTGGTTGATCGTTGGCATGAAGCCCTTCACCTTTTTCAGTTACTTTACCGGCATTCCCGCGTCCTGTGCGCAAGGCGGAGGATTCCGCCAAACAGCAAAGGCCCCGGCGGGCATAAGCCCCCTGGAGCCGCAAGAGCACCCGGCAATGTTCAGCTCTAATGTCGCTCAGCCGATATGACGCGAGGAGACAAGTCTTCGCACGGCAAGGCCGCTGGGCAGGCGGCGCTATAGCCGCGTCCCCCCGGATGGTCAAGCCGGCCCCAAAGCCCTCCGCTGAGGACACTTGCTCGCCCGGCTCCACCGCTATTGCAGCCAATATTTATTTCCTCGAGAGGGAACAAAATGCCGGAAACATCATTTTGTCGCGCCGACATTTCGCCTCACCGCGCGTGGGGCGGGCTGGATTCGCGACTCCGACCGCTCTTTGCTAGCGGCCCGACTCGAAAAGAGCACGGGGTCGTCATTGTTGCAGTGGAATAGCCAGAGGGTCGTTGCCCTCCGCGCATGGTGGAATGCGCTTTGCCCGGAGCGCGAAATCTTTTTGCGTTCGGGCGGACAAGTCAAATTCATCCGTATCAGCCGCCGCGCGCAGCTTCTGACGCTGGTGACGCTGGGCGGCGCGGCCGCCATCCTGCTTGGCTGGGGCGGCGCGACCGTCAGCATGGCCATCGACGGCATGGCGCTCAAGCAGGAGCGCGCTGCGCTCGCGGCGAAGGGCCAGTCGGTCGCCAAGGCCGCCGGCAAGGTCGCGGACTATCGCAAATCGGTCGATCAACTGGCGCAGGACCTGGAGGCGCGTCAGGATTTCATGGATGAACTCTACCGCGCGCATTTCGGCGGTGAAGACGAGAAGGCCGGCGAGGATCTGCTGGGCAAGGACGTGCCGGATGACAAGTCCGCGCAAGCCACGAAGGTCAGCATGGGACCGGAAGCCGCGCCCCTGATGCGCCTTGAAGATCGGCAGCGGCGCTTTGCCCTGTTGCTGACGGGCGCCGTGGAACGCCGGGCCGAACGGGCTGCCGCCGCGATTCGCAGCTTCGGCCTCGATCCCGACAAGCTGGCGCGCAGCGCGGCCCGCGCGCAGGGCGGTCCGTTCGTGCCGTGGAGCGGCGATGAAAAGGCGCTGACCGGGGAGCTGGAAGACCTGGCCGACGCAATGGCGCGGATGGAGTTTCTGGAACGCAGCCTGCTGTCCATTCCATCGGGCCAGCCCACCAGCACGCCGATGCTGTCCAGTTCCTATGGTTATCGCCGCGACCCGTTCAACGGTCACGCCGCCTTTCACGCAGGACTGGATTTCCCCGGCCATCGCGGCCAGCCCATAAATGCCGCCGCCGATGGCACGGTCAGCTTCGTCGGCCAGCGCAGCGGCTATGGCAATGTCGTGGAAGTGACGCATGGCAATGGCATCATGACCCGCTACGCGCATCTGTCAGGCTTTGCCGCCCATATGGGCGAGAAGGTGTCGCGCGGCGAGACGATCGGTCGCATGGGATCGACCGGCCGTTCGACCGGCCCGCATCTGCATTTCGAGGTTCGTCTCAACGGCCAGGCCATCAACCCGCGCCGCTTCCTGGAGGCTCGCAAAGATGTTCTCAAAGTCCAGCAAATCGCCAAGGCCCGCTTCGCCGATGTCGGCAACCGGGGGTAAAGCCATTCCCTTTTCGCTCATCGGGGGCGACGTCACCATCACTGGCGACATTTCGGCCAGCGTCGACCTGCATGTCGACGGCATGGTGGATGGCGATATTCGGTGCGCCGCTCTGGTGCAGGGACCCGACAGCCGCATCATCGGCCATGTCACCGCGCAGAGCGCGCGGCTGGCGGGCCTGGTCGACGGGTCCATCGCGGCCGGGGAGCTGGTGGTGGAAAGCAGCGCCCGGATTACCGGCGACGTCACCTATGAGCGCATCACGATCGAGCCGGGCAGCAGGATCGAAGGGCGCTTCAGCCCGAAGGCGAGCGACGCGCCCGCCGAGATAAAGCTGCTGGCGAACGAAGCGGCGGAATAGGCGTCGGCGTCCGCTCTGCCGCGCGGCCGAGTCTTAATTCACCGGCGCGCGGCGGCGATAACTCAAGGCTTCGGCAATATGGGCGCGCCCAACCCGTTCCGCGCCGGCCAGATCCGCGATAGTGCGCGCGACGCGCAACACCCGAGTATAGCCGCGCGCGGACAGCTTCATGGCGGCCGCCGCCTGCGCCAGCAGCTGCCGCCCTGCCTCGTCAGGCCCGGCCACCTCTTCCAGCCGTTCCCCATCGACTTCGGCATTGGTGCGCGCCGGCGTCCCGGCATAGCGGGTTGTCTGCACCGCGCGCGCCGCCGCGACCCGGGCCGCCACTTCGGCAGACCCCTCCGCCGGCGGGGGCAACACCAGATCGGCAGCGGTCACCGCCTGCACTTCTACATGCAGGTCGATGCGGTCGAGCAGCGGCCCCGACACCTTTGCCTGATAATCGGCCGCACAGCGCGGCGCGCGCGAACAGGCGAGCGCCGGATCGCCCAGATGGCCGCAGCGGCAGGGATTCATCGCCGCGATCAGTTGGACCCTCGCCGGAAAAGTCACATGCGCATTGGCGCGCGCCACCGTGACCTCGCCCGTTTCCAGCGGCTGGCGCAGCGAATCAAGCACGGCCCGCTGAAATTCCGGCAATTCGTCGAGGAAGAGCACGCCCAGATGCGCCATGCTGACCTCGCCCGGCCGCGCTTTCAGCCCGCCACCGACCAGCGCGGCCATCGACGCGCTGTGATGCGGATTGCGGAAGGGGCGCGCGCGGCTGATCCGGCCGCCTTCCAAGGTTCCTGCGACGCTGGCCACCATGGAGCTCTCTAGCGCCTCCGGCATTATGTAGCAAACGCACCAAGGCGATTACGAACGCCACCGTGCGCGCTGCGTATGCCCCCGTTTAAGGGGTAAAGAGCGTGTTTATATTTTTCGCGGTGCTGTTGGCGCTAGGTCATTTGAGTATAGCTGGCCAGGCACTCATAAGAGAATCCAATTTCTTTAGTTTTTTTGGTTATCATAATGACAATGTCGGACCAATAAACAGGAGCCTTACTGTCTATCGCCGACCTGTAGTAAATCTTAACAACAAAAGATATTTCGTTCCTGGAATATGTTACGGAGTCTGCCAAAAAATTTTGGCTGACAAAAGGTCCGTCATCGGCGAGGCAGTTTTTTTCAAACAAAACTTGCCCGTTTTCACCAAAACCATTGGCGTAAACAATGCTCTCCATAACAAGTGTATAGGTAAATCTAGATCTGATATTCGAGATTATACGGTCGGCAACGAAAATATTGGAAAAATCATTTCCATAAGAAATCCCCACAATGCGGGCCGGGCTTCCACCAGTATTTTTCCATATGCATTTGGCAACGATATTCCCAGTTCCCCTTTCTTCGAAATCGCAACGCTCAAATATCAACACAGGTCTAGTGCTCGCCTCATAGGCGCTCCTGGCGATCTTGTTGGCCTCCAGCATCGCTTTCGTGGCGTCGCCAGTATCTCGGACAGCTTTGCGGGTAAGGATAATTTGCCAGAGCAAAAGACTGGACCCGATTACGCCGATCCAGAAACCCCACTTTGCCCAAAATGCGCTATCTTCCCCGGCCTTAGCCGCGCGCCACTGGGCGCAAAGGTCGCTTTCGTCCTTCCCTTTTGGTTCATTGCAGGGGGCGCGATACTTGAAGGGCTTGGCGCTGGCTGGTCTCGCCGCCGCCGGATCGACTTCATCTATCTTATCGGGGGCTGCACGATAGGTCTGATACCGCTCCTCTTGGGGATAGTTTAAGGCTGCATGATAATAGCCTAGTCCGAAGCTGTAGAGTGCTATAAATCCGACAGCCGCAACGATGTAGCCCCAATAGCCTCTAGACATTGCACCAGAAACACCGCTGTAAATTTTCCCCGGCTCAGCTTGTTCCTGATATTCGGCTCAGAGTCCATAACGCCTATGTCGGCCAGCTTGCCCACAAGGTCGGCATAGGACAGTCCCCGGCGCTTTAGCTCTGCCTTGAGCATCGCCTTTACCTGATCTTCCCAATCCTTTGCCGTCTTAGGCATAGCCGTATCTCCAATGATGCTAGACGCATCATATTCGATACGTTTGTCATTGACAACAGTGCGTGAACGTCATTATATACGATGCATAAGCAACGGATACGATGACATGCAACACTTTCTCCTCTCTGCCCAGGCCCGCACGATCAGTCTCAAGGCTGTTTTCACCATGGGCGAGGACAAGGCGTATCGGACCTTTTGCGAAATGCGCTGGCCGGAAACGGACGGCGAAGCGGTTTGCCCGCGTTGCGGCTGCGTCGAAACCTACAACATCACCTCGCGCCGCAAGTTCAAGTGCGTGGGCTGTCATCACCAGTTTTCGGTAACATCGGGCACCATCTTTGCTTCGCGCAAGATGTCGTTCACCGACCTTCTGGCCGCGATCGTCATCTTCGTAAACGGTGCCAAGGGCGTTTCGTCGCTCCAGCTCAGCCGCGATCTTGATTGCCAGTATAAGACGGCCTTCGTTCTTACGCACAAGCTGCGCGAAGCAATGGCGAAGGAACTGGCCGGTCGCCAGCTTGACGGCACGGTCGAAATCGACGGCGCGTATTTCGGCGGCTACAGCAAGCCGGAAAACCGCAAGGAGGATCGCAAGGATCGTCGCTTGAAGGCAAACCTCACCGGCAAGCGCCAGTGCGTTGTCATCATGCGCGAGCGCAACGGCAAGTCGCTGCCCTTCGTCGTTCGCAATGAAGGCGATGCCGTCCCCTATGTCCGCTATCATGTCGGCACTGTCGCCACGATCATGGCTGACGAAGGTTCGGGCTGGGACGCTCTGCACGCTGGCTGGGACACGCGCCGAGTCAATCACTCGGTCGCGTTTCTCGACAACGGCGCGTGCACCAATCAGGCGGAAAGCTATTTCAGCCGTCTGCGCCGCATGGAAGTCGGCACGCACCACCATATCGCTGGCCCGTATCTCTATGCCTATGCCGGTGAAGCGTCGTGGCGCGAGGATAACCGCCGCGTGGCGAACGGTGGACAGGCCGCCATGGTGACGGCGGCGGCGATGGCTTCACGGGTCAGCCGACAGTGGAAGGGGTATTGGCAGCGTGAGGGCAGCTAGCCCTTTTTATCTGGATAATCCCCAACTCGATCCATGAACCGAGTTAAGGCCTGTGGACATTCAGGATTCCCACGCTGCCTGATTTCTGATTCAGGATTCCCAAGGGGAGTTCTGAATGGACGAGCAGCGATTTGTGGTGACGGATGGGATATGGGCGCGCGTTGAACCCCACCTTCCCGGCAAGAAGAGCGATAGCGGTGTGACGGGTAAGGACAATCGCATGTTTTTAGAGGCGGTTCTCTGGCGTGTGCGCACCGGTCTTCCATGGCGGGATCTGCCGCCGGAATTCGGCAATTGGAACAGCGTGTTCCGGCGCTTCCGGCGATGGGCGAAGGGTGGTGTTTTCGAACGTCTTTTCAGAGAGATCCGCGGCGAGCCGGATTTTGAATACGCGCTGATCGACGGTACTATCGTTCAGGCTCACCAGAAGGCGAGCGGCGCAAGGGGGGGACTCACGCTCAGGCCATCGGGCGCTCGCGCGGCGGACTGACCACCAAGATCGTGGCGCTGGTCGATGCGCTTGGAAACCTGTTCAACCTTGTTCTCCTGCCGGGTCAGGCTCATGACCTGAAAGGCGTCGCACCGCTGATCGAGGACGTAGCATTCGATGCGCTTCTGGCCGACAAGGCCTTCGATGCTGACTGGCTGCTTGCCGAGTTGGATGTGCGCGGCGCGAGCGCAGTCATTCCGCCCAAAGCGAACCGCAAGATCAAGCGCAATTACGACCGGCATGCCTATAAGTGGCGACACCTGGTCGAGAACTTCTTCGCGAAGATCAAGGAGTTCCGAGCCATCGCTACGCGCTACGAGAAAACTGCCTGCAGTTACACCGCCAACTGGCACCTCGTCGCGACAATCCTCGCCGCGAAGTGAATGTCCACAGGCCTTAGTAAGCCCGCTATTTCTTCAACGCGGAGCCTTTTGGCGAGCGCAATGATAAGGACTAACTCAACTATACCGATGACAATTGGCCCTGACCAACTTTGCATTTGCATAAATATGAGGCAGTCAAATAGGAGTAAGCAAACTATTATCCAGATAAAACGCTCTTCCGCCCGATTGTCCTTGGCGGTTTCCAAATCTTCCCCCAAAACCTCTGCGGCCTTCGCCAGAGATTTGTTGTCGGTTGATTGATCAACACGAAATCCGACTTCTTTTTTAGTCGTTTTCTGTGATTCGGATTCCATATTCTTCCTTGATACTTGACCGAGGAATCACAGTTCCACGCTGGCGGGGGACATAGTGCTTCGCCCAAGCGCCATCCGTCTGGTGGGTCAAATCCACCATTTCCCAAGGCGAAAAGTCTTTCATTGCCTTATACGCGCTCAAGATGGCGTCATGCTCATCTGTCCCAGCAGGGACGGGCGCGACGTGTAAAAAAGCGCGCTTGCTTATGGGTTCTGAACCATACATTTTAGCCCAATGATATAGTTCCGGGTGAACGGGTCCATTATCCCACGCTTGGAAATTGCCTCTTATTAAGGGCGCGCCTTTGCGGCCGAGATAAATCATCTCAGCAATATACGCTATTTTCTGCATCTCTAGGTTGGACCTTGACCATCCGCTCAGGTCTCCGATGGTCTTGGCAACCTGCATAATGGACAATGCCATAAACAAGGTTCTCCTACGGAACATATAGGGAATCTGCTAGAATCCGTCAATGTCATCCGTACGGGTGCTATGTCTGAAACACTGCTTGTTGGCAAATTGCATCTGCTAACGCACCACCTCCCACTCCATCCAAAGCCCAACCCGCGTATCCGGATTACGCACAAGCCCTTGCTCGCGCCGATCGCGCAGACAGGTGGAGACGCGCCGGGTCATCAGGTTCAGCAGCTTAGGGGTAGCGGCCAGCCCGCGATCCACGATCATTCTGGAGGCGATTTCACGGGCCGTAAGAGGCTTGGGGGATGTGCGGAGGATGGACAGAACCTGACGGCTCATTTCGCCCCTGCGCGACCAATCTTCGGGCGGCTTGACGAACTTGGGCGCTATCGCCTCTATCTCCATATCCGGCGCTACCAGCTTGATAGCCGCGTCCAGCGTTTCTAGATCGCGCGCCATTTGAGAAAGCGCCTCTTGAGCGCGCTTCATATCACCAGCGAGCGCGGCGCGGCGCTTCACCAGCCCTGTTACCATGTAGTCTGTCATATGATGACATTACGCAGCGCGGGCGATTACATCTATCCTTACGCTGGTGCGTTTGCTACATAATGCCGAGCGCCTCCGACGGGATCATGTCCGGCAAAATGCCGGGAAGGCAGCTGGCCATCAGCGATTTGCCCGCACCCGGCGGCCCGACCATCAACAGGTTATGGCCGCCCGCTGCCGCGATTTCCAGCGCGCGCTTGGCGACTTCCTGTCCCTTCACTTGGCGGAGGTCGGCGGTGCGCAGCGGCGATTCGATGATCCCCGGCTGCGGTGGCGACAGCGCGGCCGTGCCCTTGAAATGATTGAGCAGGCTTAAAAGGTCGGGCGCGGCGACGACTTCCACCTGCCCGGCCCAGGCCGCCTCCGCCCCCTGCGCGGCGGGACAGACCAGCCCCATATCCTGCCCGCCGGCGTGCAGCGCGGCCAGCAGCACGCCCGGCGACGGCGCGGTCCGCCCGTCCAGCCCCAATTCCCCAACGACGACATAGCCCGACAGCGTTTCGGCATCGATGACGCCCATCGCCCCCAGCAAAGCCAGCGCGATCGGCAGGTCGAAATGCGATCCTTCCTTCGGCAGGTCGGCAGGCGACAGGTTCACTGTGATCCGCTTGGGCGGCAGCGACAGGCCGATCGCGGCGATGGCATTGCGCACCCGCTCGCGGCTTTCGGCAACCGCCTTGTCGGGCAGGCCGACAAGGATGAAATTAGGGAGGCCGGGGACCAGCTGGCACTGCACCTCCACGGCGCGCGCCTCCAGCCCCAGATAGGCGACCGTCGAAACCGTTGCGACCAAATGCCCCCCTTGGTCCGGCCGTTCAGGCCGGATCGTCCGCCCTGCCCTTGAACCCTTGCGCCACGACATACCATTCGACGCTGCCTTTGCGGCTGGCCGGCGGCTTGGCGTGCTTGATCGTCGTGAAATGTCTTTTCAGCACCGCCAGCAGTTCGGCATCCGTGCCGCCGGCAAACACCTTGGCGACAAAAGTGCCGCCCTTGCGCAGATTTTCGACCGCGAATTGCGCCGCCGCCTCGACCAGGCCCATGGTGCGCAGATGATCGGTCTGGGCATGGCCGACGGTGTTGGCCGCCATGTCCGAAATGATAAGGTCCGGCTCCTGCCCCAGCGCCTCGCGCAGCAGGTCTGGCGCCTTGTCGTCCATGAAATCCATTTCGAACAGGGTGACGCCGGGGATGGGATCGGTCGGCAGCAGGTCTATGCCCACCACCGCCGCCTTGGGCGCCATCTTGCGCACCACCTGCGCCCAGCCGCCCGGCGCGACGCCAAGATCCACGACCGCGCGCGATCCCTTCACGAAATGGAATTTTTCATCCAGTTCGATGAGTTTGAAGGCGGCGCGGCTACGCCAGCCCTCAGCCTTCGCCTTCTTGACATAGGGGTCGTTCAGATGGCGCTCGAGCCAGCGCACCGACTGCGCGGTGCGGCCTTTCGCGGTCTTGACCCGGACCTTGCCTGCGCCCGCACCCCTCACATCGCTCTCCCGTCGCGATCCATCAGGCCGCGCAAAATGCCTTCGCGAATGCCCCGATCGGCGACGCCCAGCCGCTCCGCCGGCCAGATGTCGAGGATCGATTCCAATATCGCGCAGCCCGCGACCACGAGGTCGGCGCGCTCAGTCCCGATGCAGGGAAGCTGCTGCCGCTCGGCCAGCGCCATGCCCGAAAGCCGGTCCGATATGGCGCGCATCGCGTCGCACGGCACGATCAACCCGTCGATCACCTGCCGGTCATAGCGCGGCAGGTTGAGGTGCAGGCTGGCCAGCGTCGTCACCGTGCCCGATGTGCCGAGCAGGCGGATGCCCTGCGCGTCGCGCGGCAGGCGGCGCGCGAGCGGCAGGAACGCCTCCGACACGCGGGCACGCATGCGGCCATAGGCGGCCAGCCGCTCGGCCGGATCGTCATGATCGAACGCCTCGCTTTCGGTCAGCGACACGACGCCCCAGGGCGCGCTCACCCAATCGACGATGTGCGGCGCGCCGTCACCATGCGCGTCGACCAGCACCAGTTCGGTGGAGCCGCCGCCAATGTCGAAGATCAGTGCCGGCCCGTCGCCCGGCTCCAGCAAGGCATGACAGCCCAGCACCGCCAGTCGCGCCTCTTCCTGCGCGCTGATGATGTCGAGCGCGATGCCGGTTTCGCGATAGACGCGCTGGATGAATTCCGATCCGTTGGATGCGCGGCGACACGCTTCGGTCGCGACCGATCGCGCAAGCGTCACATGGCGGCGGCGCAGCTTGTCGGCGCAGACGGAGAGGGCCGCGATGGCCCGGTCGATTGCCGCGTCGCTGATCCGTCCCGACGACGCCAATCCTTCGCCCAGCCGGACGATGCGCGAAAAGGCATCGACGACGATGAACCCGTCAGCCGATGGTTTGGCGATCAGCAGCCGGCAATTATTGGTGCCCAGATCAATGGCGGCATAGGATCGCCGGTCACGCGCGCCCGCGGACGAAAAGCCCCGCTGCTTTGCCGGGGGAGGAATGGCCGCAGCCTTGCTCCCATTGCCCGATCCGGAACGGGCATGCTTGCCCACATAACCGCCGGACGGGCCGGAACTCTGCGGCGATGGGCGGCTCTGCTGCACCATGCCGTAACTCGCTTCTTCTGTATCGCCGACCCCGTTTGGGATCGGAACTTGCCCTCATGCTTAAGCAGAAGAGCCGCGATACGCAAGGCAGGACCAGATGGACGGAACGTGCGCGTAACAGTCAGCGACGCAAGCAGGGCAAAGACGTGATAGGCGAAAGACAGACGAGATGGACCAGCGGCACAGAGACGGCCAGTCCCGATGAAAGTCGATCGGCAGCACAGTGACTAATTTACGACAGGCATAAACTTTATTTGCCCCGCCAATTGTCTTCGCCAATTCCGTTGGTTAGCTTCGCCTCCGGTCTATGGGGAGTTTATCATGCACATTCGTAAGAATGGGGCGGGGATGCTGGCGCGCGCCGGTCGTTCCAGCCTCTTTGCCTCCGTCGCTGCCGCAGCGCTGAGCATCGCACCTGCCGCACAGGCGGTCGTGCCGAACGACAATTTGACTCCGGACGACATTGTCGACGGCAGCGACGTGAACGGCGTCGGCATCATGTATCGCGACGACGGATTTGTGTGCACCGGCACGCTGATCAATCCGCGGACCGTGATCTTCGCGGCCCACTGCGTGAACGACCTGACGACGCCTGATTACAGCACGGTCAATGGCGGCGTACCCGTGGCCTTCGCCTTCCAGAATGACGCCCGTCCGGGCCTGATCGACTGGATTTCGAACGGCTATCGCACCAACACATCGCTTAGCGTCTATAACGTCAACAATATCGCCTATCATCCCGACTCGCTCGATCCGCCGGCGCTCAGCTTCCTTTATGGCGACGTCGCGATGGCGACGCTGGACACGCCCGCCGCCGATGTGCCGACATGGACGATGCTGTTTTCCGCCCTGCCCGCGCCCGACGCGATCAGCGAAACGGCCGGCACCGGCTATCATGTCACCATCACCGGCTATGGCCGCACCGGCAGCGGCACGACCGGCAATAGCGGCGGCATCGATTTCCGCCGCAAGACGGCCGAGAATTTCCTCGGCATGCTTGGCTCGCTGGATGATGTCGACAGCTTCCTGTTCGGCTCGGCCGGCGGCTATACGCAAAATCTCTACCAGACGGATTTCGACGATCCGGATCGCGAAAATCCGTTCGACTTCAACGCGTTCAAGGATGACGCGCTGCCCAATGAAGGCAATACGGCGGGCGGCGACTCAGGCGGCCCGCTGATCCTGGATCAGACGTTCGATGAAAAGACGATTTTGGGTGTTTTGTCGGGCGGCAGCCGCTATTTCTTCGACCAGCCCGAAAGCTCCTATGGCGGCACGTCCTTCTATCAGCCGCTCTACCTGTTCTGGGACTGGATCGCGGAAAACAACCCGTATCGCTACGCCACCGCCAAGGCGGGCGATGGCAATTGGAGCGACGCCGATCACTGGGTGACGGCGCTCGACCCCAATTACCGGATCATCGACAGCACCGGTTCGCTGGTGAACGGCGTTCCGACCTCGCCGGGCGCGGGCGCCTTCGGCCAGGATGACGCGCAGAAGTTCGGCCAGCTCTGCTATCAGCCGACCGACGGCTCGTCGGACATTTGCTATGATGTCGGCACGCAGACGCTGATCGTCGATGGCGAACCGGTGACGGACGGGACGGAAACCGCCACCAGCACGGGCGGCAAGACCGTCACGAACAACAAGGGCAAGGTGGAAATCGCCGAGCGCAGCCCCACCGCCGCCAATGTATCGCTGGATACGACCGCGCAGCCGCAGGCGGAAGGCGACGTCACCGCGACGGCCCTGCCCGACGCGACGCTGGCCAACGGCCTGCCCGGCGCGAGCGGATTTGTCCCCAATAATATCGATCCGGTCGCGTCGGAAGGCATCATCGGCCGCTATTATGACGTGACGCTGAGCGCGGCGGGCACCACCACGCTCGACACCGACGTGACCATTGATCGCTTCACGATTTCGGGCACGGAAGCCGCGCTCGACATCACCAGCGAAGGATCGCTGACCAGCGAGATGGACGTAGCCCATCTGGCCGGCCGCGTGAATGTCGATGGTGCGCTCAACAGCACCGGCGATTACTTCCTGCTGTCGGGCCTGCTATCTGGCAGCGGCACGGTGCGCACCCCCTTCCTCACCAACGTCATGGGCACGATCGCGCCCGGCGGCGTCGGCACGGTCGGCACATTGACGGTCGAGGGCAATGCGATCCTCACGTCCGGCAGCACCCTGCACATCGATATCGGCCCCAATGGCACGTCCGACGTGCTGGCGGTCAAGACCAGCGAAGCGGGCGATGACGGCGTCGCTTCGGTCGGTGGCCGCGTGGCCATCGGCGCCACCAGCGGCACCCGCCCGCGCTATGGCGACAGCTATACTTTCGTCACGGCCGAAGGCGGTGTCGAGGGCAGCTTCGAACAGCCCGCGCAGCTGACCGCGATCCTCAAGCCCGTGCTGAGCTACAGCGACAATGCCGTTTCCATGCGCATCGACGCCGGGCTCTATGCCGATGTCGTCAATGGCGCATCGGTCACGCAGACCAGCTTTGCCCAGCTGCTCGACCAGAACCGGTCGCTCTACGCCAACTACGCCAATCTCTATGGCGAGGCGGACCTGCTGAGCGTCGAGGGCATCCAGGCGACGCTGGAGGCGATGGCGCCGCGCACCGAAACGCTCAAGACGTCGATGAGCGAAGTGCTCAACGATAATATGGCGCGTTTCTATCGTGACCGCCTGACCAAGCTGGATGGCGGAGCCATGGGCGGCACGCTGACCATGACGGGCCAGCCGATGCAGTTGGCAGCCGCAAGCCTCAACAATATCGACCTCGGCATGGACCAGGGCGGTAATGAAAGCGTGACGCGCGAAGGCGTGCTGCCCGACGACATGAGCGCGTTCCTTGCGGGCGGCTATATCGACGGCAAAGCGCAGCCGATGCGCTCGATCATGCCGATGGGCCGCGACACGTTCGACGGCTGGTATGCCGCGCTGGGTGTGGAAAAGGCGTTCGGGGACAATGGCGTCGTTGGTCTTTCCGCCTCGTTCAGCGAGTTGAAGGGCAAGACGGCCGCCAGCGACTGGGGCCGGGCGCGCCTGTATCAGGGCACCGTCTATGGCGCGTTCGACCTTGGCGGGCTGAAGCTCGACGCGGTCGGCAGCGCAGGCACCATGGCAACGCGCTCGCGCCGGTCCTTCTCGGTCGGCACGACGCCCTACACCCTCTATGGCAGCGACCAGGAACTGGCGCTGTCGGGTGAAATCGGCCTCAGCAAGGCATTGGGCACCGACGCATTTAGCATCGTGCCGCGCGCGGCGCTGCGTGGCGCCTATATCAGCTCGGGCAATCTGGCTGAATATGGCGGGGATGCAGCGCTGGTCATCCAGCGCAAGGCGATCCAGAGCGCGCAGGGCCGCCTGGGCGCCACGGTCAAGTCCGATCGCGGCGGTTTCCGCCCCTATCTGACCGCCAATTACGTCCACGAGTTCCGCGATCAGCCCGCCTTCCTGCAGGCGAACCTGATCGGCGGCACCGGCCCGCTCGCACCCTTCGCGCTGGGCGGTCAGGACAAGAACTGGGCGGAAATCGGTGGTGGCCTGACCGTCACGACCGGCAATGTCGACATCAGCCTGTCGGCGGATACGACCGCCTGGCGCAGCGACGTGGAATATCAGAGCTATCGCGCAAGCCTGAAATTCCGCTTCTGAGTCGCCATTTGAACAAAGGAAAGGCCGCTCCCACGCTGGGGCGGCCTTTTTCTATGGACGCCCGGATCAGACTGGCGACGGCCGCAGACTATATCAACCTATCTGCATTCCCATCCGGGAAAACGCGCGCATGAGGCGGGGCGCCTCCACGCCCCCTGTGTCGACATCACCTTCATCAGGAGCTTGAGGCCGCGCGTTGAGCGAGTCTCCATCTCGCAGGATTGTATCGCCACGAGTTTGAAAGCGGTATCTTCGGTCTGCCCATGAACACGCTCAAGCTGGCGGGCATGTATCGTGGAAACCAGGAAAAACCCGGATAGCCGCATAAATGGCAGATCGCCTGGCATCGGCTCACAGCTCAGACACGGCAATCGCCAGACATGCGTCGATGTAAATTGGCGGAGAGGGAGGGATTCGCACTCAACGGCTAAGTGACTGATATACAGAGCCTATATTCGAAACTACTGACCCAAATGCCACGAAAAGTACCACATCGACATTTTCGCCTGAAAACAGATACTTGTCACCTGAGTTCGACGGAGGGTCTCTCTATCGAACCCACCGTACATTTGCAAGACTTGTGGGCTAAAATCGAGCATAGCGTCAAGATCGAGCGCGTCAGCGCGGCCAGCCCGCACCTGACATATCCGCTCATCCTCGATGCAGTAGGCATGCGCCCGCCGGAGGACTGTGGCGGGCCATGGGGCTATGCCGAAAAGCTCGAAGCGCTCGGCGACCCTCAGCATGAATATGATGAAGAAGCGCTCGATACTCTCGGCGACGACCATGATCCCAACGCCCAGCCCGATATCCCCTTGATCGAGGCAAGGCTGGAAGCGCTCGCGAAAAAATGGGCGCCGCGGACACGCCGGAAAGCCTGACAAGCCGCGTCAACGCCACCTTCCGTCGGCGCTTACGTCCGAAACGCAATCGTCTCACCATGGTCGAACGGCCAGACCGAGGGACAGATCACGCGTCTTAAACTTATCAAGCGACAGATGTATGGCCGGGCAAAGCTCGATCTGCTCGAGGCCCGATTGGTAGGGGCAACATGAGGCTAACCACCAGCAAAAGTGAGTCAGAGCCAATTCTCAATGGAAACCCCGGGTCACATCTCAGTGGCAATCAACACTTGTGTCCCTAAATGAAAAACCCGCGCGGGTTGTGCAGTAGTAAGGAAGCAATCAGCAATACTTTAACACCATTCAGTTTACTCACTGCGGTTCAACATTGGTTCGCTAGTTCGGATGCTAGCCGTTTCAGAGTATCCAGGAATCTCGCGCGTTCATTGCTGCCCACGATACGATCGATCTCCGCATCATGTGCCAAAGCATGATTTTCCAGCCGCGCCAGGTGTTCTTCCCCGTTCGCGCTCAAAGAAAGTCGAAGATTACGACGGTCACTGCCGTCCCGCGTTTTTACTACCAAGCCGGCTTTGCCCAGTTCTCGCAGTGACGTTGTAAGGGTTGATTTGTCGCGTCCCGCAGCGATACTGAGCTCTGTCTGGTTAATGCCTGGATTGTCGTGGATGATCCGCAACAGTGAATACCAGCCGGGCCATATGTGGGTGTCTCCGACCCGCCGCGCATAGGCTGCGAACGATGCCTCCTGTGCTAGACGCAGGTGGTAGCCGATGACATTAGCAAGACCTTCAGTAGCCCGCGTCGAACTGTCCCCTCCGTCTTCATATTTCAGCTCTGCCGAGGGTTCGACGTCCATCTATCTACCTTGCTTTAAACGATACGGTTCTGCGGCGTATCAAACGCCATTGATGCCGCTGTACCATAAAGCTGAGGGGTAGAGAAATTTCCGCTGCACTGCACTCAATATGCGCGAGTCACGACTGCGGGCCGAGCATGGTTCCGGATCCCAAGTAGAGCAAGAGCGACTACGAACATGACAATGGCTATTGACCAATGGAAGCCCGCCGCCGCACCCCAGCCAATTACCATAGCTCCGAGCAAGGAACTGGCGATTGCGCCAACCCTGCCGATGCCCGTGGCGGCCCCCACACCAGATGCGCGAAGTGACGTCGGATAAATTGCTGATCCAAGCGCATAGAGCGTCGTCTGCACGCCGTTGATGAAGCCGCCCTCAAGCGCAAGCAAGGTGAAGAGCATGGGCAATGAAAGGGTGGCGGTCGGCATAAAAGCGAGGGCGACAGCCGACAGGATGGCGGCAAACGCCATCGTCACCATAGTCACCCTCGAGCCGAAACGACTGATGGCCCAGCCGCCGCACAATGCCGCTACAACCCCGCCAAGGTTGAAGGCTACAAGTCCTCTGCTGGCAACCACGATGTCATGACCGTCGTCCGCTAGCAGCGTAGGAAGCCAATTGAAGGCTGCATAGACGGACATGAGCGAGAAGAAGAACGCGGTCCACAGGAGAAGTGTGTCTAGCCTCAGACTGGATGCAAAGATCGACCCTTCCGAATGCCGCTTCTCTGAAACGGTGCATCCCTCGGACATCAGCAGAGGCAGGCCGTCTGACGGATCAATGCCCATTCGACGCAGGATGGCTGCGACCCGATCGGCATTTTTGGGTGACCGCGCAAGGAAGCGGACAGATTCGGGCAATGCGATGACGATTAGGCCGCAAATCGCAAGCGTCACCGCGCCCGCACCGACAAAGAGCGAGCGCCATCCCAGAAGCGGCATGATAAATGATGCGGCAGTGCCGCCAATCACCCCGCCGAGGGGCACGCATACAATGGTGATGACCACGGCAAGACTGCGGCGTCTCGCGGGCGTGAATTCCGCCGCAAGCGCGGCGACATTGGGAAAAGCTGCGCCGAGACCGATACCGGCGCAAAGGCGTAGAGCAGCAAGCGTACCGGGACCGTCAGCCAGCCCGATCAACGCAGTAGCGACCCCGAAAAGCAGGACGCTGCCCACCAGAGCAGATTTTCGTCCGAGCCGGTCGCCGATGAGGCCGCCGCCGATTGCGCCGAAGAACATCCCGAGCTGCGCAGCGGCAAGCGCCATGGAGAGGTCAGCCTTGGCCAATTTCCAGTCGCGTAGAATATGCGGCAAGGCAAACCCGAGCGCCTGATTGTCGAACCCGTCCAGCAGAATGGCCAGCGAGACGAGACAAAGCAGAAGCTTCTGATACGGACTCCAAGGCGCTCTATCAATCAGGGCGCCGATGTTGGTTGCACGGTCATCGCCGCCTACCGGGTCCGCCCCGCTGAGGATCATGACAGCCGCGCCTCTACTACGACGGAAAGGCCCTGCTCCAACGCTTCAAACGCCTGGTGCAATATCACATCAACATCACTGTCGGCGTCGATAACGAAAGATGCTGCCCCGCCAGAGGCAGCTGCGATGCCGCCATAATCGGGTGCCGGCGAGAAGCTGAGATCGAGATCGTCCGCCTGGCTCGCATAGCCGCTGGGGTGGACGGCGAGCGCGGAGTGTCGCGGCGCGTTCCACCCGTCATTGTTGAGAACGACCTGTAGGAAGGGCGCATTGTATCGGCGGGAAATCCAATGAACGCTCGACGGTGTCGTGAACATGTAGGAGCCATCGCCCGTCACCGCCACGACGGTCGCATCCGGCCGGGCCAACTTGGCTCCCAGCGCCGCGCCCCCGTTCCAACCCAGCGAACCGCCACCGCTCGCAAACATCGTACCCGCTTGCGTGGGCGCCAAATGGTCGAAGACAGGCTGATAGTTAGTGATACCTTCATTAAGGAGGATCGTGTTGGCATCCACATGCTGCCGCAGCGCCGCCATGAGCCGGCCGATAGACAGCCCACCGCCCGATTGCTCCCTGTCTTCCAGCGCGCGCCGTCGCTCCGCAGCCATGGCGCGATAATGCGCCGCACGCTCCTCCACGTCGGTGTCCTGCAAGGCAGTATCATCTAGTGCGTGAAGCATCTCCGCCAGAGCGGTACCCGCGTCCGCACGAAAGCTGCCATGGGGCTCGATGTACCATAACGGCATCTGTTCCTTCAGGGGATCGACATCGATATGATAGACACGCGCGTCGTCCGCCGGACTATTCTTTGTAGGAATCCACGGAACGTCGCTGTCGATCACAAGGACAAGGTCGGCTTCCGCAAGAGCGATATTGCGGCTCGGCTCATTCCAGTAATTGCCGAGATACATGGGGTGGTCATGCGGAAGATTGACGTAGCTCGGCACCGACTCGATGACCCCAATACCAAGGCGCATGCTCAATTCGGCCAGTGCATCAACCGCATCAGCGTTGCGGCCCACGTAGGAGGTAACGATCAAAGGCCGTTTGGCGGTTGCAAGAGCACAGACCAGCTTCCGAGCATTACTGGCTCCGAGTGAGGTGGGCTCCAGTGGCTGCCACCGATCCATATCGATGTCGCGTGGCTCGCATTCCGCCTCCATCACTTCGCGCGCCATCATCAGATAGACCGGCCCTTTCGGATCGGATTTAGCGAACTGCATGGCCCGGTGGACCATCTGCTTCACATTCGCGCCAGTACGAATTTCGTTATCGTAGCGCATATAACCACGGACCAGTCCACGCTGATCGTGGACATCCTGAATCCACTGGATGAACTCGTTGCGGCTACCGACCATCTCCCCTTCCTGCGTGAAGGGTGAGGAGCCAGCGAAAATAAGGACGGGCACACGGCCCTTCGCTACGTTGTGAACAGCGCCCGCAAGCGCCTGCGTCCCGCATTCGACATGGATGATGACCGCCTGCGGCTGACCACTGACTTGTGCGTAGCCCTGGGCCATGCTCAGAGCGACCATCTCGTTGGGGCAGGTAATCATGCGCGGCACGGGATTGCCCAGAGCCCGCGCTCTTGCAATCGCTTCAACCAGGCCCGGATGATCACTGCCCAAATTGACGAACGCGTGGGTGATCCCCTGTTCGACGAGGGCTTCGAGGAAGGCTGTAGCGCTAGTATACATTCTTTACTCCAGCGGCCATGCGGCAGCAGACAGGGGAATCATTGTTGAAGCGAGGCGGGCGCGTTGCGCGCGTCAATACCCCGCAACAGGGCTGCGCAGGTTTCAAGGGCCGGAACCGCGATGCCGTGGCGATAAGCCGCATTCACCAGCGCACCCTGGATTGCGTCGACTTCGGTTCGCCGGCCAGCTTCCACGTCCTGAAGCATAGACGGTTTGTGATCGCGATGATGGGTCAAAGCGAACGCAACGGAGGAGCGAACCTCCTCTTCGTCGATCGTAATCCCGCTCGCCCCGGCAATCGCCACACCTTCAGCGACCAGACGCATCGCCAGTGCGCGTGTGGGTTCGATATCGCCAATTTGGCCCACCGTGAGTCCGGTGAGCGCGGCAATACCGTTGAGCGTCGCGTTGAAGATTACTTTTGTCCAGATCGCGGAATCGACCGATGGCTCGGCTGAGGCATTCAGCCCCGCATCCTCCAGCGCATCCGCGATGGAATGAACGACGGGGCGATCCTCGCCATCGAAACTCCACAGCTTTACCATGCCGCTTCCGCTCACATGTATTTCGCCGTGCCCCTCGAGATCGGCGGGCCAGTTGGTAATGCCTACCAGCACATGATCCGCTCCAACCTCCGCCGCGATGGCTGAGCCATTTCCGAGCCCATTCTGAACCGTCAGCACCACGCCCCCAGGGCGCAGCAGTGCGGCATTCTGGCGGATGGCGGGCACGGTATGTGTTGCCTTGGTGAAGACGATCAACAAGTCAGCCATAGATCGCGGCGCGGTCCCCGGCAGGAACGCCCGGCATGACACGGCGGCGCCATTCTCGGTCACGCCGTGCGCGTCGATCGCAGAGACGCGGGCGGCGTCCACATCGATCAGCATGACGTCGTGTCCAGCTCGGGCCAGGCGGCCGCCGAACAACATGCCCATAGCGCCCGCGCCCACGACCGCGACCTTCATGGTTGCATGCCCCTTGGCCCTTCTGGGTCGATACAGCTGCAATAGGAGATCACCACCCGCTGCCCCAACGATAGGGCATGTCGTGCCTGATCACGTTGATTTCCTGAATTTTGCCGTTGGAAATCTTGAAGACCTCCTGAATCATCGTGTCATGCGGACGGCTGAACAAGGGGATGCTCTGCGGGTTCGGACCGGTTCCAGGATTAGGGATTGGGACTGCCGGAGCCTTGGGTTTAGAAACCTCGATGACCATAGCGCCGACTACAACCCCGCGCTCAACGTCCACGATCGGGAAACGTCGCTCCTTGATCTTGTCCATGTAGACGTAATCGTCCATCTCGTCACACGGCCAGTTGTTGCCGAGTGGATTCAGCGACGTCTGGTTACCGTTTTCGAAACGGCGGCAATTGGGCGCCGTCTGCACGCCGACACCGCTATGCTTTTCCAGCCCTTCGAAATAGCTGTCGGCGATTGCGATCAGCTGCTCGCGCGTGGAGCGGCTCTCTTTGGGCAACACCTCTTCGAAATAGGGATTGGGCGCGGCGAGCCCAGGCACGCCGCCAGCGGTGCGCGCGCCAACGATCTGCTCGATCTCCGTGACCTTGCGATTCTGCACCTTCAGGCGCAGCCAGTAAGGGCCGCGCGCGCCGCCTTCAGTCACCACGCCCACTAACGCAACTTCACCTGTGGTGGGATCGGCCGAAATCTGCCGGTAGGGAACGCCGTCGATTAACTGCCAAAGATAGTCGGACTCAGCCTTCGATTCCCGCCCGTTAACGGTCTCCCGCGCATTGGCAGCGATCGGTAAGGCTGTGCGATCATGAAGCGGCAAAGCATCAAGGTAACTGTTCATGATGCCAGTCAGGCATGCACGATCGCAGGACTGGGCAAGAGCACCTTGGCTCCCCAATGCGCTCAAGCCGAGCAGCGAACCAGCGATCATTTTCTTCAAAGAGTTGCTCATGAAAGGTCTCCTGTCCCAAGTATCTTTTTGATCTTCGGGCGCGGCGGCAACGAGGCTTGTCGCGGCCACGCCTGAAGAAGCTCAGAATTTGAAGCGAATACCTCCGGTCATATAGAGGCCGACCACATCATAGAATTGGACGAGCGTCGGCGCGCCTCCGACACCATAGGGAACATTGCCCGTGGGAGGATTACGGTCGAACAGATTATTAGCTGCGCCGAATATCTCGACGCCCTCGAGCGCGCCGCCGAGGCGATAGGTGATGTTGAGATCGGTGTACCACACGGCGCCGATCCGGTTTCGCCCGATGAACGATGGGGAATAGGTGGTGTCAATTTCGCGGGGCCCGACCCGGCGCTCCTGAAGCAGCGCTGAAAAGCGTCCGATGTCGAAATTAGCGCTCAGCGTCGTCTGGAACGGGGTCTGGTCGGCACGATCCACCGGCGCGGACCCCTGCGTCGTGGTCTCAAGCTTCGCCACATAGGAACCCAAGGCGCGAATTGAGGCTCTTGATGGAGCGCCGAAGAGAGTGCCCAGACCAAAGCTATAGTTCGCCTCAACGTCCAGACCACGCGTCTTGAGCGTCGCAAGGTTGAGATTTGGCGTAGAGATCAACGAAATAGCGCCGTTGCTGCGGGTGATGAGGTTGCACACATCGGCATTGCCTGCTGCGCACTGATCGACCGTCAGCTGGTTGGACAAGCGCCCAATAGCGTCGTTGATCTTGATGTCGTAATAATCGACCGAGGCGCTAAACCCTGGCAGGAAGGTCGGGGTGAGGACAATACCGACCGTTTTCGTATCGGATTTTTCCGGACGTAAATTGGGATTGCCGGGCAACTGGATCGTAGCAGTAACGGCCGCATTGTTATTCTGACGATCGAGCACGGCAGCGATGGTCTGAGCCTGCGGCAGGTAAAGCTCTCCAAGGCTGGGCGCCCGAATGTCTCGCGAGAGGGTGCCGCGGAAGCGGACGTCCGACACGGGGGCATAGTCCAGTCCAACCTTGTAGGTCCAAACTGTGCCGGCCGTGGAATAATGCGTGACACGGCCCGCAGCATTGAATTCCAGCGAATGTGCCCAGGCCTGATCCCGTGCGAGTGGCACCTGGACTTCGGTAAAGGCCTCATTGACGTTGTAGCTCGCATTTGCCGGAGCGGAGTTGCCAAGGAAATATCCTCCCTGGACGCCGATCAGGCTGGCGGGGAAGCCGCGTGCGCCGCCTCCATCCTGCCTGATGGTCGACAAGGGCGACACCACCTGCTTGAGGCCTTCGCGCCGATGCTCATAGCCCAGCGCGAACTGGACCGGCCCGGCGGCCGTCGAGAAAGGCGATCCGCGCAAGGTCGCCGCCGCCACGTCCTGCTTGAGCGTCTGGTAGGCGAACGGGTCACCCGACACATAATCTCTCGTCGCCTGCGACGCCGAATTCACGCCGAACAGATTGATCGGCACGCATCCATTGCCTGGATTGGTGAGCGTGGAACGGCAGACGATCTGGCCATTGGCCGGGTTCACCACCGCATCGACGGCATTGTAGAGATTGGCCGTGATGATGCCGTTGCCGCCGGTGAAGTCGCCCTTGGTCGTGCCGTGCTGATAATAGACGTCCCAGTCCCAGGCTGAGCCCAATTTGCCACGGGCGCCGACTACGCCACGATACACCTTGGTCAGAACCTGCTTTTGATAAATGCCGAGGTCCGCGTTCCATCGACCCATGGTGAAGCTGTCGCCAGGCGCCATGCCCGCCCGGATATTTGCCGGCAGGTACGCATTGTCGCCGAAGATGCGATAGGCCGTGGCGTTGAAGCCGTAGCTGTTGGCGCCGGCGTTATTCGTCGCATAGGTTCGCGAGAACATGCCCTCGGCGAAGACCTCGACGCTTTGCGCGTCACCATAAGCCACGTGGCCAAAGGCGACCTTGGAGTTCAGCGGTGTGGACAGAGTGCCCGTTCCCGCTGCGGTCGCGCCGTCTCCGCCCGACATCGTGCTACCTGTGCGGTTCGCACCGTAAACCATCGGCGCGGTCGCGCCGCCGGGTAGGAATTGCGTGTTAGCAAACGGCCCTGAGGTGATGAGGCCACCATCTGTCGCAAATGGGAACCGAACATCATCGCCAACGATCAACGTAGGATTGCTGGGCGAGGCCGGGTTGGCGGCGGTCACTCCTGGGTTGTTGATCAGAAAGCGCCCCCGCTCCTGCCAGGCACGGCGCTTACCACCGATGGCGTAGCCTTCGACGCCCGTATCACGGGTAAAGTCGAAGCTGCCGACGACACGCAGCTTGCCATCGAGGAACGACGCGCCGCCCGCAAGAGACAGGCGTGTGGTCTTGCTGTCGCCATATCGGCTGATGCCCTGCGATGCGAGACCCTTGATGCCAGAGAAGCGATCGTCGAGGATGAAGTTTGTGACGCCCGCCACCGCATCGGAACCATAGGCAGCCGATGCGCCGCCAGTCACGACCTCCACCCGCTTCATCAGCAGTTGGGGAAAGAGGTTGATATCGACCGCACCGGTATCCTGGGTCGCCACGACGCGGCGACCGTCAAGAAGCACAAGGTTGCGGTTGATGCCGAGCCCGCGCAGGTTGAGATAGCTATGGCCAGCATTGGCGGCGGCGCCGCCAGCCGTGCGTGAATTGGAGCCGTTGAAGCTCGGCAACTGCAGAACGCCTTCAGCCAGTCCCTTGGGCGAGGCCGCTTGCAGGTTTTCAGCGCTCATGACCGTAACCGGCGTAGGTTGCGCCATACCGGTCGACGCCAGGCGCGATCCGGTGACCACGATATCGGCTTCGGCGGGGGTACTAGCGTCGGTGGTCGCGGCAGCATCCTGCGTATCTGCAGTCGTTTGCGCCTGCGCCATAGGCTGCCACAGGCTCGCGCTGGCCAATGCCATCACGCTTACCGAGCAAATCTTTGCGATGCGGGGGTAAACCATCTTTTTCCTTCCCTCTCCTGGCCCGGCGTCTTGGGAGCGCCGTCCCGCTCCCCGTAGCAAATAATAGTTGGATGTCCAACTATTATTTGCTACGGGTTCACGAGGTTAGAAACAGGAGAGAGAGAAAATGCCGGAATTCGAACGCTTGAACCCCATTACCGGCGAAGTTGCGTCGCGAGCTGAGGCCATGACCGTCGATGCCGTTCGCGCGATCGCCACGCGCGCGGGCGACGCGTTTCCCGCTTGGGCTGCGCTCGGCCCCAATGCGCGGCGCGCCGTTCTGAACAGGGCAGCCGATGCACTCATGGCCAAGGAGAGCGCGTTCGTCACCGCCATGATGGACGAGGTAGGCGCCGCTGAAAATTGGGCGCGCTTCAATCTTGCTCTGGCTGCAGGCATCGTCAGGGAAGCCGCGGCGCTTACGACGCAGATTCTTGGCGAGGTAATCCCATCCGACAAACCTGGATGCGTCGCGATGGCGATGAAGGAACCGGTTGGCGTGATAGTCGGTATCGCACCATGGAATGCGCCGATCATTCTGGGGGTCCGAGCCGTCGCGGTCCCGCTCGCATGCGGCAACAGCGTCATTCTCAAAGCGAGCGAACTCTGCCCTCGGACTCACAGCCTCATAGTCGAGGCGTTCGAGGAAGCAGGTCTCCCGGCTGACGTGCTGTCCATCGTCACCAATGCCCCGCGGGATGCCGGGGACGTGGTGGGCGCTCTGATCGACGCTCCTGAGGTAAAGCGGATCAATTTTACCGGATCTACTACCGTCGGAAAGATCATTGCCCGCCGGGCTGCCGAACACCTAAAGCCCTGCCTTCTGGAACTCGGCGGCAAGGCGCCGTTTCTGGTGCTGGACGACGCGGATCTGGACGAAGCCGTGAAGGCGGCGGCTTTCGGCGCGTTCATGAATCAGGGGCAGATCTGCATGTCGACCGAACGGATTATCGTTGTCGAGTCGGTTGCGGATGCGTTCCTGCAGAAATTCACCGACAAGGTCGGGTCGATGCGTGCGGGCAACCCTCGCGATAGCGCAACGCCGCTTGGTGCAGTGGTCGATCGCAAAACCGTCGACCATCTTAACGATCTGATCGACGACGCTGTTGCCAAGGGCGCAACCGTCGTGACCGGGGGCAAGGCCAGCGACGTCGTTATCCAGCCCAGCATTGTTGCAGAAGTCACTTCGACCATGAAACTTTACCGCGATGAAAGTTTCGGCCCGATCGTCGCCGTCATCCGCGCGCGCGATGCGGATCATGCGATAGAACTGGCGAACGACAGCGAATACGGCCTGTCTTCTGCGATCTTTACCAGGGATGCGGCACGGGGTCTGGCGGTCGCGCGGCGCATTCGGTCCGGCATTTGCCATATCAATGGTCCCACCGTTCATGACGAAGCCCAGATGCCGTTCGGCGGAGTTGGAGCATCGGGCTATGGTCGCTTTGGCGGACGGCAGGGCATCGACAGCTTTACCGAGACCCGGTGGGTCACGATCGAAACCCAGCCCGGTCACTATCCCATTTGAAGCTTAGCGCCAGCAGCAGAGGGCCATGCAACCTTTGCTGCTGGCGCATTCAAGGACATTGATGCGTTGCATTCGTTGGCAGCGAGAATACCCGCAGACCACGAAAGAAACTGACCATAGCAAACCCATTGGCGTTGGCTTGATCGGGTACGGCCTTGGTGGGCGTGCCTTTCACGCACCCTATATCCGAGCTGCGCGCGACCTGTCGTTGCGCGCCGTCGTATCACGCGATCAGGGCAAGGTTCACGCCGACATTGCAAACGTCGCTGTCTCGGCGACCGTGGAGGAGATGCTGGCGCTGCCCGACATCGAGCTCGTGGTCGTCTCCAGCCCCGACCATCTTCATGCGGATCATGCGGTGCAAGCACTTGATGCTGGCAAACATGTGGTGATCAATAAGCCGTTCGCTGCCTCGCTTGGTGATGCGCGGCGGGTCGTCGCAGCAGCGGAGCGCATCGGGCGCATCGTCACCGCTTTTCATAATCGCCGGTGAGACGCGGATTTCAGGACATTGCGAGGCTAGGAACTATCAATGTAGCTCAGATCGATCGCTTTTTGCCTTCAAACCCGTCTTTGACATCCGCGATCCAGCCGACAATCTCACGTTCGCTCCAGCGAGAGGCAAAGGGAGAAATTTTGTAGGGCGGCGGGAAGCGTCGCTCAGAGATCAGACGATAGATCATCGACTTTCCGAGGCCGACGCGCCGCATTACCTCATCCAACCTCAGCAACCGCTCCGGAACTGGCTCAGCTTCAGCCATCCGAATCCTCCCTGGTCGGATGGCCGGATGGCGCCTTCCTGCCACAGTCCATAATCAGGCTTGCGCAATCGGCGTCCGCATCCGGAAAGAGGAAGGCATCTAACGGACAATGCGGATCCTCAATCGGAAGGTGCAGATAGGTTCGCGAGGGCTGCTTGCAGGTCTCGCTTTCCCATGCTTTCTCAATGTGCTGCCATCCCAGCGTGATGCGGGAAGCGGGGGCATGACTGCTTCCACGATCATCGTTCGGCACCAAACGGATCTGTCGGCGAAGGGTAAGGGTGTTGATCTTGCCTTCCCAGCCACGTTGAAAGCTATGCTTTAGCCGACCGATCACGATGTATCGCCTCATGGCCCTCCCTCCCCATCCCTGCGCGCCCTGGCGAACACCCGGTCGCTGGCAAGAAATGCCTCCAGCATGGCCGGAATGAGATCAGCCATCTCAGCCTTGTCGCCATAGGTGCGATTATAGATCGCGGTGTAGTCGCCCAGCGCCTTTGCAAGATCGGGCGTCACCGTCAGCCCGATCTTGATCGGGGTACGGTCGGGCAGTTTTGCCAGCTTGAGCATGGTTTCCTCCTTTCAGCGAGCGCCGCCCCAGGGCCGCAGGGTGATGTCCTTGTGGACGACGATGCGCAGCGGCCAACCGGGGCGGACCGTGATCGTGGGCTGGATGTTGAGGTTCTTTGAGACGATCTGCTGTCCCGCCTGATTGGCGGATTGCTGCGTGGACTGGCGGATCGCGCGGACAAGATCGCTCTCATCACTGCCGAGCGAAAGCTGCGTGCCGACGCCCAGCAGGGTCGATAGCGCCACGCCTTTCAGCAGTTGCCAGCTGTGCAAATCCACCTTGTCGGCAAGGCCCGCATAACCCGCCGCATCGGTCGCTGGCAGATTGTCGATCTGGATCGAGCTGCCATCGGGCAGTATGATGCGCTGCCATGCGAGCAGCGCTCTTTTCTGCCCGAACGCAACGACACTGTCATAGCTGCCGATCAACCGCGAGCCTTGCGGTATCAGCAAGGTCCGGCCCGTGACCGTATCAAACACCGGCTCCGTCACCTGCGCGACGACCATGCCGGGCAGGTCCGAGTTCAGCCCGGTGACGAGACTGGCGACAATGATGCTTCCCGCCATCAACTGATAGGGCGATGCCGGTGTTTCGAGCCGGTGGACACTGGCCGTTCCCCCGGTTGCCTGCTGCGCCATGAAGTCGATCTTGCGCTGCTGGTTGTTCTGGTCCTTATCGGGATCGAGAGCCAGACGCCCGGCCTCGCCGGTCGCCACTGGTTGTCCTGCGACGGCGGCCCCGGCAGCATCGCTCGCCGAACTAGTCGCAACGTGTGCCGATGATTGCACCATCACGCCGGCCTCGCGGGCCTGATGCGCCTGCGACGTGATCCGCTGGCGTTCGGCTTCGGCTGCCTGCTCGGCGGCAGTCGACGCCGTGTGCCCGGCGCCGGGACCATCTCCCTGATTGGCGAGCCCATGCTGATGTTCAAGGATCGGACGGCCAAGGTCTCCCGGCAGCGGTGGCCCCAGCACCGGCGTCCCGGCTTTGACCTTGCTATAATCGCCGGGCAGATCGGCAACGGCGTCGGCCGGCGTGCGGCGGTCACTGACGGCCTTCTCGCTGCCCGCCTCGACGATGTGCAGCGTCTTCGACCCGAGCGCCATCCACGTCACGCCGGCAATCGCCAGCGAGCCAAGCGCCGCCCCACCAATGATGACGCCGCGCCGGAAACGGACAACGCGGCGGGGGCTGGCACGCAGCACCAGTCCCTCTGGTGCGACCTTCTGCGGCGCTGACGTCGCCTCCGGTTCAGCGGCAACGACATCGTCAGCCCGTGCGCCGTTGGCGGGAGAATTTTCGCCCGCGCTCACTTGCGCTTCCCCTCAACCCCGGCGTCGGTCCGACTGATGCGGACGACCTGCTGCGGTTTTTCACCAAGTCGCAGTTCGGCGGCACCGAAGAGCCGATCGACGATATAGTGATTGCCGCTCACGCGATAATTGACGAGCTGACTGCCACCACTCGGGCCAACGACGAACAATGGCGGAGCTTCGCCCTGATCGAGCCGGGCCGGGAACTCGATATAGACCTTGCGACCATCGTCCCATGCCCGGACCGGGCGCCACGGCGGATTGTCGCCGGTGATGGCATAGGCAAAGCGCAGGTCGGCCAGCACAATGTCGGACGCAACCGGCTTGGCCTGCTCGGCAAGCTGGTTCTGCCGCTGCAAGGCCAGAAGCCTGTCCTGCGGATAGGTCCAGCTAATCGCTGCCATCGCGGTGCGGTCGGTGCTCTCCAGTGCCAGATGGTAGGCGCGCCGGTCGGTCGCGATGACCATGTTGGTGACAAGCCCAGGGGCAAAGGGCTTCACCAGCACATGCACACGGGCATCGTCGCCCGAGCCGCTGGTGGTGTCACCGATGACCCAGCGCACCGTATCGCCCGCCGAAACGGCCAGCAGCTTTTCGCCGGGCTGGAGCGTGACATCGCTTACCCGCTCCGGCGCGGCATAGAGACGATAGAGCGCGCCGTCGGTCCAGGGATAGACCTGCATCGCGTTGATATAGCCTGCGCTCGAAGGCTCACGGGTTGCCGCTCTGTTCGCGGCTTCCACCCGCGCGGTAGGGGCGCCGGTCTCCTTCGTCGCGGATGGCGGCGGCAGCATCTGTCCCGGCAAGGGCAGCGGCTGCGGAACGGTGACGATCTCGACGGGCCTGGGCGGTTCTGCTTCACGGGTGGCAGGCTGGAACCGGGCGGCATCGAGCGCGATGGCCGGAGGCGGCGTCGCGCCAGCGCAAGCGCCAAGGGCCAGGATCGGAAGCGGCAGCAGGGACAGGCGGATCATGGGCGATCTCCCTTCTCATCGGTGGTGGGGACTGGTGCCGGCGCAACTGCTGACATGGGGGCGGCCGTCGGCTCGCTCGGAAGTTCTGCGTGTTCGGCAGTCGGCAGATTATCTGTCGGCACCTGAGCACGGCCAGCCTGCCGCCCTGCTGCGGAGGATGGGCCGTCCAGTTCGCGCGCCCAGTCAATGGCGTTGACGAACAGGCCGAGCGGGTTCTTTCGCAGCGCATCGGCGGTCTTGGGCGGCTGCATGATGACGGTCAGCATGGCCGTCCAGCGCTCGGTCTTCGCAAGGCTGCCGCGCTCGAAGATGCTCTCGGTCCATTTGACCTGAAAACTGCTGTCCGATGCCCGGACCACGCTCGTCACTTGCACCGACACGCTGCGCTGCCCGATCCCGGCGAACGGGTCATTGGATCGCGCATAGTCATTGAGGAAGATCGCCGCCCGGTCAGTGGCGAAGTCATAGGCATCGAGCCAATTGCGCTTCACCAGCACCGGATCGGTCGAGACCGAGCGGACGTTGGAAACAAACCGGCCCAGATGCCATGCGATCTGGCCATCGGTCGGCCGGTAGTTCTGGATCGCCGGAGCAACGCTGCGCGCCTCACCAAGCCGATCCACCTCCACGACATAGGGTGCGACCCGGCTCTGCATCGACTGCCAGACATTGGAGGCGATGAGGATGCCGGTGAGGCCCAGGCTGGAGAAGGCGACCAATCGCCAGTTGCGCGCCTGAACGCGGGCAGAGCCGATGCGTTCATCCCATAGCTGCCCGGCGCGCTGCCATGGGGTTTCCGGAGCGGGCGTCTGCCCATAGCGCTGGATGGATCGCTTGAAGATCATGGCTTTCACCCCTTTTCGCTGAGGTCGGGATTGGCGGAGCCGCCGGGTCGATCGCCGTCCTTCACGGCTTGCATCGCCATGTGCCGGTGGTGCCGTGCTGTCTGCTGGGACCGGAGGCTCTGCGCCCAGGCCGGTGCCGGATCGGATGGTGCGGTGTTGGCGGAGGGCGCGGCAGGTGCTGGCGATGTCCGCCCGGCATTCCAGGCTGCTTGCTGCCCTGCGGCGGCGCTGGCCTGCACGGGGGCGGCGATACGCGATGCCGTCGCTCTGGCTACCTGCGATGCCGCGCCGCCTGCTGCGGTCGCGATACCGCCGAGGCCTGCGCCGACGCGGGCACTGCCAGAGGTTTCCTGGCCCAGCTTGTAGGCGGTCGAGGCCGCCGAACCCATTGCCGTCCCGGCACGGATCGCGCCCATGCCGCCGCGCCCGGCCATCATCGCGCCGCGTGCGCCGAGCAAGGCAGCGCCGCCAGTCATGATCGCCGCGCCTGCCGCCGTGCCGATGGCGGCGCCCGCACCAAGTTGCGGCGCACCGGATACTAGGCCGGAGGCAATGCCGGGGCCGAAGATGCCGAGACCGAACAGCGTCAGCGCGCCCATCAGTAGAGTAAGCGCTTCGGAGACACCGGGATCATCGCCGACAAGGCTGGTCATCTGGTCGAAATAGTTGGTGCCGATGCCGATGATGACGGCGAGCACCATCACCTTGATGCCCGACGAGACGACGTTGCCCAGCACCCGTTCAGCTAGGAAGCTGGTCTTGTTCCAGAGTGCGAACGGCACGAGCACAAAGCCTGCCAAGGCGGTCAGCTTGAACTCGACGATGGTGACGAAAAGCTGGATGGCGAGGATGAAGAAGGCGAGCACCACCAATAGCCAGCAGATCAGCAGCACCGCGATGGCGAGAAAATTGCCGAAGAATTCGGGAAAGCCCATCAGGTCGTTGACCTTGGCGATCAACGGATAGGCGGCGGTAAATCCGGTGCCCGCGATCTTGCCGGGATGAAGGAGATCGTCCGCGGAGAGGCCGCCGCCGCCCGCCGTGATGCCCAGCCCCGAAAAGCTGCGATAGACGATGTCGGCAAGCCGCGAGAAATTGCCGAGAATATAAGCGAAGGCCCCGACATAGAGGACTTTCTTGACCAGCCGCCCGAGCATATCCTGATCGTTATCCATCACCCACCACAGGGCGGCGAGCGTGACATCGATGCCGATCAGCACCGTAGTCAGGAAGGCTACGTCGCCGGACAGCAGGCCAAAGCCGCTGTCGATATAGGTGAGGAAGGTGTCGAGAAACGCGTCGACGATATTGAGGTCGAGCCCGCCAATGTCGGGGTCCATCGCCTGTTCTCCTAGCGGCGGGTGTAGAGGGTAGAGGTGCCGATGAAGCGGCGGCTCTGCTCGCGCGCGGCCTCCATCGCCTGCTGCTCGCGGGCACGCTCCAGTGCATCGGCGCGGTATTGCGCCGCCATCATCTGCTGGATCTGGAGCTGCTGGCGCGTGGAGACCGCGATCAACTGGTTGGTCGCTTGGCTGACCTGAAGGCTGCCGGTGGCGGATTGGCTCTGACTGACCAGTTCGGTCAGCAGCGTCGCGTCGGACTGGATATTCTCCACCACCTGCGACTGCACCCGCATGGTCTGGCGGTAACCCTGCATCGATGCCTGATAGCGGGCACGCGCCTGCGCGATGATCTCGTTGGTTGAGAGCGCGGTATCGAATGCAGCGGGGAATTGCTTGCGCAGGGCTTCGTCGGTGGAGGCAAGATCAAAGGCGATGCCCTCGGCTTGATTCATCAGAGTGCCGATCCGCTGCATCGAGCGGCTGATCTCGCTCAGGGAAGAGAAGTCGAGCCGCTGGAGATGCTTGCCCATGTTGGTCAGGATCGTCGCCTGATTCTGGAGTGCCTGGATCTGGTTGTTGATCTGCTGAAGCGTGCGCGCGGCGGTCAGGACGTTCTGCGCATAGTTGGAGGAATCGAACACCAGCAGCGCATAGGCCGGTGGGACGGGCACGACGGCGGCAGTCACCGTGGCGGTGGCGGCCATCAGGGCGGCGAGAAAACGGGATTTCATAGATCAAGCTCCGTTTGCTGGGGGTGAGAAGCGGTCGCGGTAGGGTCGGCGCCGGCATCGGGCACGGCATCGAAGCCGGCGAGCAACGCCGCTGCCCAGTCGAGCCCGCGGGAGAGCAGGAAGGCAGCGGTGAAACCGTCGCGCCCATGCTCATCGAGCAGCCGGTCGATCAGGTTCTGGCTGCCGGGATCGGAGGCACCGCACAGCGCAAGGGCGATCGGCCCCAGCGCCAGTTCGAACAGGCGGTTCCCCGCGCGCGATTGTAGGTAATAATGCCGCTTGGGCGTCGCACGGGCGATCAGCTCGATCTGCCGCTCGTTGAGGCCGAAACGCTCATAGGCGGCGCGGCCCTGCGGTTCGACGGCCCGATCGTTGGCAAGAAAGATGCGCTGTGGGCAGCTTTCGATGATGGCGGGCGCGATGCTGCTGTCGGCAATGTCGGCAAGGCTCTGGGTCGCGAAGATCACGCTGACATTGCGCTTGCGCAGAACCTTCAGCCATTCGCGGATGCGAGCGGCGAAGAGCGGGTTGTCGAGGAAGACCCAGGCCTCGTCGAGCACCAACAGGGTCGGCCGCCCGTCGAACCGCTCTTCCAGCCGGTGGAAAAGATAGGTCAGCACCGGAGCGACCGCGCCTGCACTGTGCATCAGCGCCTCGGTCTCGAAGCACTGCACATCACCCAACGCCAACGCATTCTCGACCGCGTCGAGCAGGCGGCCGAACGGCCCTTCCAAAGTGTAGGGCATAAGCGCTGCCTTCAGCGCATTGGACTGGAGCAGGAGGCATAGGCCCGTCAGTGTGCGCTGTTCGGGCGGAGCGCCGGCAAGGTTGGTCAGCGCCGACCACAGCGCCTCTTTGATCTCGGGGGTCACTTCCATGCGCTCGGCAGTCAGGAGCGCCGCGATCCATTCGGCCGCCCACGTGCGTTCGGCATCATCGTCGATATTGCGCAGGGGCTGGAATGCCAGCGCATCTCCGGTTTCGCCGCCGCTTCCCAAGGCATGATGCTCGCCGCCCATCGCCAGCACCGCTGCGCGGGCGGACAAGCCCTTGTCGAAGACATAGACTTGGGCACCGGGATAACGGCGGAACTGAAGCGCGAGCAGCCCCAGCAGCACCGACTTGCCCGCGCCAGTCGGGCCGACGATCAGCATATGACCGACATTGCCGACATGAGTGGACAGGCGGAACGGCGTCGAACCGCTGGTCTCGGCATAAAGCAGTGGAGGTCCGCCGAGGTGCCGGTTGCAAGCCGGGCCAGCCCAGACCGACGACAACGGCATCAGGTGCGCGAGGTTGAGCGTATGGACCAGCGGCTGCCGGACATTGGCATAGACATGGCCGGGCAGCGATCCGAGCCAGGCCTCGACCGCATTGACGCTCTCGCGGATGCAGGTGAAGCCCAGACCATTGACGATCCGCTCGACGATGCGGACCTTTTCTTCGGCGCGTCCCCGATCCGCATCGCTGACGGTGATTGTCGACGTGTAGTAACCGAAAGCTACATGATCGCCGCCAAGCGCCTGAAGCGCGAGGTCGGCATCGACCACCTTGTTGTCTGCATCGCTGTCGATCAGCGGGACCGGCTCGTTCATCATCACCTCGCGCATCAGCTGGGCAATGGACTTGCGCTTGTTGAACCACTGGCGCCGGATCTTCGTCAGCGCCTTGGTCGCTGCCGTCTTGTCGAGCGCAATGAACCTGGTCGCCCAGCGATAGGCGAAGTCCTGATGGTTGAGGGCATCGAGAATGCCAGGCCGGGTCGCGTTGGGAAATCCCAGCACGGTGACGGTGCGCAGATGCCGGTCGCCCAGCATCGGCTCGATCCCGCCCGACAACGGCGTATCGACCAGCAGGCCGTCGAGATACATCGGCGTCTCCGGCAGTCCGACAACGTGACGCCGGGGCGAGATGCAGCTGTGCAGGAAAGTCAGCGTCTCGCGATCGTCGAGCGCGCGAACCTCTGCCATGAAGCCTGAGAGCAGGTCTTGCACCCTGTTGGTCTCGGCGATGAAGGCCCGCAGTTCCGTGCGCCAGTCGCGATCCTGCTGGGGCGCATCGCGCTCCAGCAACGCGCGCTCGGCACGGCTGACCTGATCGGCGGGCGGCAGGTAGCAGAGCGTAAGGTGGGTCCGGCTCTCGAAATGCTGTCCCTTGCGCCCGTCGAAATGTACCCGCCGTTCCTCATCGACCAGCCAGGAGGCTGCATCGGGGAACGTGCTGTCGGGATAATCCATTGCCTCGATCCGTTCGGCATCGAAGAAAAAGGCCCAGCCTGATCCGAGGCGCCGCAGCGCATTGTTGGCACGGGCACAGACCGAGAGCAGCTCGGCCTCGGTCGCGCTTTCGAGGTCGGGACCACGAAAACGCAGGGTGCGCTGGAAACTGCCGTCCTTGTTGAGCACAACGCCCGGCGCCACCAGCGCGGCCCATGGCAGATGGTCGGCCAGCCGGTCGGCCGTGCTGCGATATTCCTTGAGGTTCAGCATGAGAGATAGACCTTCTGCCGGAGGTGTCGGGCCAGCACGGGCGCGAAATCGGGATCGCGCTTGGCCGCAAAGACGGCGAGGCTGTGCCCGGCGAGCCAGAGCAGCAGGCCTGCGATCCACTGCTGGAGGCCCAGCCCCATCGCGGCGGCGAGCGTGCCGTTGAGGATCGCGATCCCGCGCGGCGCGCCGCCGAGCAGGATCGCCTCGGTCAGCGAGCGATGCAGCGGCACCTCGAAGCCCTCGATACGAGCACTGCCGCTATGCCCGCCGTCGGCGATGGAGCCAGGCCCGGCCATCAGACCAATGCCCCGCCGCCGAAGCTGAAGAAGGAGAGGAAGAAGCTGGAGGCGGCAAAGGCGATCGAGAGGCCGAAAACGATCTGGATCAGCTTGCGGAAACCGCCGGAGGTCTCACCGAACGCCAGCGCCAGGCCGGTGGTTATGATAATGATCACCGCGACGATCTTGGCGACCGGCCCCTGTACCGACTCCAGAATCTGCTGAAGCGGTTCCTCCCACGGCATCCCCGAACCGGACGCCATGGCAGTGACGGGCAGCAGCAGAGCGGCAGCGATGAGCGTGGCGCGCGACAGGCGCGCGGGGACGAACGAACGTGATGCGTACATGGATCAGTCTCCAGTGCTGTGGGGGATGACGAGGTCAGTGACGGCGTAATCGCCGCCCTCATCGAGCCCGCCGACCTCGGCAACGGTCTCGATCCTGCGGCCGATGCCTCGGCCGGAGATGAGCACCACCATGTCGATCGCTTCTGCGATCAGGCGGCGCGGCACGGTGACGACACTTTCCGCCACCAGCTGTTCGATGCGGTAGAGCGCGGATCGCGCGCTGTTGGCATGGACGGTGGCGATGCCGCCGGGATGGCCAGTGTTCCAGGCCTTAAGCATGTCGAGGGCTTCGCCGCCCCTGACCTCGCCAACGATGATGCGGTCGGGTCTCAACCGTAAGGTCGAGCGGACGAGATCGGCCATCGTCACGGCGCCGGGCTTCGTTCGCAGCGCCACTGTATCGGGCGCGGCGCATTGTAACTCGCGCGTATCCTCGATCAGGATCACCCGCTCGTCGAGTTGAGCCATTTCGGCCAGCAGCGCGTTCGCCAGCGTGGTCTTGCCCGACGAGGTGCCGCCCGCGATGAGGATGTTGCGCCGGTCGACGACGGCTTTGGCGAGCACCACGGCGACTTCAGCACGCATGATGCCGTCGGCCACATAGTCAGCGAGGCGGTGGATGCGGACAGCCGGCTTGCGGATGGCGAAGCATGGCGCCGACGCTACCGGCGGGAGCAGACCTTCGAAGCGTTCGCCACCGTCAGGTAGTTCGGCACTGATGATCGGCGCGTCGGCATGGATCTCTGCGCGCACATGGCTGGCGACGAGACGCACGATCCGCTCTGCCTCGGCCACTTCCAGCCGGGCGCTGGTCTCGATCCGGCCTTCGCCAAGACGGTCGAGCCGCAGCACGCCATCCGGGTTAACCATGATCTCAATGACAAGCGGATCGGCGAGCGCGGCGGCAATGGCCGGTCCCATGGCGGTGCGCAGCATGGCGCTGCGACGGTCGCGTGACTGTGCCCCAAGCGCGCCGCTCATGACGGCTCACCATCGCCAGCCGGAGTGTCGATCGACCGACCAGTCGCAAGCTGTCGTCCCACCTGATCGACGAAACGGCGGAAGCGCTCGCGCCCGACCACCTGTGCAGCCTTGTCCGCCTCGGGCAGCGGCGCCGTCACAGTCAGCTGATAGCGGACGAACAGCGACAGGGTTTCGAGAAGCACGGTTGCGTCGCGCTCGATACGTCCCAGCTGATTGCTGAGCCGGTCGAGCCGGTGCTTGAGCAGGTCATCGACTTCGCGGGTGGCGCGGCGATTGAGATATTCGCGCAGGGCGTCGGAGATGATCGCGGACTTCGACGTGCCCGGTTTCGATGCCAGCATGTCGAGACGGGCGGTAAGTTCCTCGTCGAGATAGAGATGATGGCGTGGTTTCACTGCCGTTCTCCCCGTCAGAAGTTCGGCAGCAGATCGTCGCCGCGATCCGTGCTCTCGTTAATGCCATAGGCACGCTGGACCGGGTTCAGATTGCGCAGACGGTCCATGGCGCGTCGGTCGGCGACCTCGTCGCTCTCGTCGTCGGTGCCGGGGGCGGCATCGCGCTCCGTCTCATCCGGGGCCGGGGCCTGCTCCTCGGCGAGGCCGGGATGGCGCTCACGCTGAAGACCACCCTCCGCCTCCGCGAAAGCATCGGCATCGTCCGTGGATGCAGCAGCGAGGCCATCATGGGGACTGCGGACTTCGATTCCCCAGTCGTCAGCGCGGGATTCCGGCCGATCCTGATAGGGGCCATCACTAAGCACTGGCGGCGGCATCACGCGCGCGGCAAAGTTGCGGTCCTCATAGTAGCGCAGCTTCTTTGCCCGGATCGGCGCCAGCCCCGAGACCATCACCAGTTCATCGGCGGGCGACAGTTGCATGACCTCGCCGGGCGTCAGCAGCGGCCGGGCTGTCTCCTGTCGCGACACCATGACATGGCTGAGCCAGGGCGCGAGCCGATGCCCGGCATAGTTGCGCTGCGCGCGCAGTTCGGTCGCGGTGCCGAGCGCATCGCTGATCCGTTTGGCCGTGCGTTCATCGTTCGAGCTGAAGGCGATGCGGACGTGGCAATTGTCGAGGATGGCGTTGCTCTCGCCATAGGCCTTGCTGATCTGGTTCAGGCTCTGCGCGATGAGGTAGGCGCGGATGCCATAGCCGGCCATGAAGGCGAGCGCGGTCTCGAAGAAGTCGAGGCGGCCCAGTGCCGGGAATTCGTCCAGCATCATCAGCAACTGGTGCTTGCGGCTCTTACGGGGATCGCCCTCCAGCCGCTCGGTCAGGCGGCGGCCAATCTGGTTCAGGACCAGCCGGACCAGCGGCTTGGTCCGCGAGATGTCCGAGGGCGGAATGACGAGGTAGAGCGACACCGGCGCCCTGGCATCGACGAGATCGGCGATGCGCCAGTCGCAAGCGGATGTCGTCTGCGCCACGGTCGGATCACGGTAGAGGCCAAGGAACGACATCGCCGTGGAGAGCACGCCGGACCGCTCGTTCTCGCTCTTGTTCAGCACTTCGCGCGCGGCGCTGGCGACGACGGGATGGACCTGGGGATGCTTGGACGTGCCCAGATGATTTGTCGCCATCATGCGGCGCAGGGTGCTGGCAAAGCTGCGCTGGGGATCGGAGAGAAAGGTGGCGACGCGCGCCAGCGTCTTCTCTTCCTCGGCATAGAGGACATGGAGAATGGCGCCGACCAGCAATGAGTGACTGGTTTTTTCCCAGTGCGAACGCCGCTCCAGCCCGCCTTCCGGGTCGACGAGAATATCGGCGATATTCTGCACGTCGCGCACTTCGTCCGGGCCTTTGCGAACCTCCAGAAGCGGATTGTACCGGGCCGAGCGCGGATCGGTCGGGTTGAACAGCAGGCAGTGCGAAAAGCGCGAGCGCCAGCCGGCGGTCAGTGTCCAGTTCTCGCCCTTGATGTCGTGAACGACGACACTGCCGGTCCAGGACAGGAGAGACGGCACGACGAGGCCGACGCCCTTGCCCGAGCGGGTCGGCGCAAAGGCCATGATATGCTCAGGGCCGTCATGACGCAGATAGTCGGAGCCGAGCCGGCCGAGAAAGACACCGGCATCGCGCAGCAGGCCCGCGTTAGCGATCTCGCGCTGCGACGCCCAGCGTGACGAGCCATAAGTGGTGACGTGGCGGTTCTGACGCGCGCGCCAAAGCGATCCGACGATGGCCGCAGCGCATCCGAGAAATCCGCTAGCCCCGGCCAGCGCGCCAGCCTTGTCGAAGACCTCGGGCGCATAAGCCTCGTAATGATACCACCATCCGAACAGCTGCCATGGCCGATAGACCGGGATGCCGCACGCGATCGTCCAAGGCGCACCGAGCTGCGCCTGATAGCCCAGCATGGCGGCGGCCCATTGGGTTCCCGCCCATACGCCCAGCAGGACGATCGCGAAAACGATGAAAATCTGCCCGACTAGCAGCTTGGTGGGGGTCATGTGCCTTGGCTCCGACTCGCCGGCCATCACGGCAGCGCAAGTGAAACCAAGGGTGGATCAGGCCAGTTCGAGAGCGTTACATCGGTTACGCTCAGTCCAACCCGCTTAAGACGTCCTTTCAACCGCCGACGGGCAAATGACGTTGGTTCCTCATAAGCGGTCCAGCAGCTCGGCGCCCATTCAAGCCGTTTGGCAGCATTATGCTCCCGCCCAGAATCGGACATTCGGATTTGACTGGTGTGGGACTAATCAGTCGTTCCAAGCTCGCCACCCGACCGCCCGCTTTCGCTGACAGAGGACATTCCTGGCTTACGAGCGTATCAGATCCTCCGTCAGCGGCGCGTTGAAGCCCAAGCTACGGGAGCGCGTAACCGACAGTGGCTTGGGCGATAAGGTGGTCCTCATTCCCCTGCCAGACCCGCACATCGACCGTGGCCAGTCGGCGGCCCAGCTTTAATAATCGGGCGTCTGCAATGATCGTCTCCATTTTGCAGGCGCGGAGGAAGGAGATGGACAGACCGTTTGTTACTGCCATCTCCTTTCGCCCATGGTGAGCGATAATCACCGCATAGGCTGCAACATCGGTAAGTGCCATGAGCGTTGGCCCCGATACGATCCCTCCGGGCCGACCCATGCTTGAGTTCGGATCGAGGGTCATGCGGACATGCCCAGCTTGAACATCGACCACAGCGCCAAGGGACGCGCGCGTTTCGCTCGGAAATGCGCCATCGAGAAACTCGGCAAGTTCGCTTAATGACAGACAGGGATTCATGGCATCCAATCAATTGAAAAGTTTGGCCTTCAAGACGCTCATTAGCGGTTGAGGTTGTTCCAACGGAATGAGGTACCCCGTTTCTTCGATTATCGAAAGGGTGGCATCTGGAATGCCGCTAGCCAGCGTTCGGCTCTCTTCAATTCATACAGGCGCCCTCTTGACTTGAGCGCGCCGGCGGTTGGCAGGATCACCATCACGACGGTGGCGAAGTACGCCTGAAGGATCTGGAGGCGCAGGCCCATTCCGCCCGAAATCATCGTCGTGGGCCCCACGCCGGACAGGGAGAAAATGCTGGCGATGGTGACGAGGATGACGATGGAGGTGACTGCACCGAAACGCCCAAGTCGTAGCGTTGCCAGCATCATCGGCAGAAAGGGCAACGCGAGAAGGGGGATCTGGCCCTAGCCAAACGTGACAGTCGCCACGGCGCACACAGCCAGCATGATCGCCCATGCCTCTATCGCCCTGATCCGGTCGACGCGTTTCATCCACCTGTTGATGTACCCTCCAAGCAGGAGGATCATCGGCGGGCCGAATGCGATCACGCCCACTGCATGGGCGGTGAACCAATCACGCCACGTCGTCCAATAGGGCGCCCGGCCGGCGATATGGACGAACAAGGCCCCGACAAATGCGACGACCAGCGGAACGGCGATGCCGGCAACGGCTACAAACCAGAGAATCTCGCGAGCGGACAAGAATTGTCCGAAACGGGGATAGGCACGACGGACCATCCACGCCGCGGCGAAGGCTTCGCCGACATTTGTGATCGCCAGCGGCATGGCGACCTTCCAGCCAAGTCCAAATACCAAGCTGGAAAGCGCCATTGGCTGGAATGCGCCGGTGGATGCTGCCGTGAGTTGTCCGGACTGCGCCCACTCAAGCCGTTCGACCGCAATATTACGATGCTTGAAAGCGGACCGCCCGATTATGACTGGGCCTGGGACAAACCTGCCATTCAGTTTTGTATTTGCGAGCGGCAGGTTTTGGTTTGGAAACAGACATCGGTAATTTTACCGTCATTGCTCTTTGAAACGGGCAGCCTTGGCGGAGAGGCTGGCGGCCCAGCAAGACCCTGGCGATAAAATTATTGAAAGGGTGCACCCCACGGGCCCGCCTCACCTGTCCAGGAACTATTAAAAAGATTAAACATCGCCGAAAGCGCGCGATTCTGATCAGGCCACATCTAAGTGGCCAGTCAACTCTGCGATTAGCAGTTTAAGAATCCCTTCGAGATGATGTTGTGATTATTCAAAAATTTCATGTAGATCTGTAGCTACATTAATGTTTCTCCAGGCGAGATTATCGACTTTTATTAATTGACAGCCTGAGGCGCTGATCCATGACCGCACGGACCGGTGGCCGCTGACAATATGCGCGTTCAAGCGAGCACATAGCGATGCTGGCCAAATACCCACCATATACTGGTCAGCGAAACAAACTGGCCCAGTTCCGAGCGAGCGAGCGAGGTCACTTGGAAGTGGATAGGTGTCTAACGGAACTGTCAGAACAGCGTCGAAGCCGTTACGGCGGCCATATTCCAAGGCCGCGGCCATGCCCCCCAACGGCCCAAGGCCCGGGCCCGGCACGTCCGGGATGGAGGTCCACTCCAGCCAGCTACGCCCGCACAAGACGATATCGTCGACCTGAGGCTGCAAGGCGGCATGGACGTGGTCCAGAAGCGTAACGCCATCAATCCGCGCCATGGCCTTGTCGGAGCCGAAGCGCCGCGACATGCCACCTCCAATGATCGCTCCCAGCAGGGCCATGTCAGAAGCGCAGGCATTGTAGAACGGAACCTGCCGGACCGGCAGGCACACCTGCCCGTCGCTCGACGAGGACATCCGCTTGCGCCAGCATCATCTGCGCCGACGCCTGCTGGCGTTCAATAGTTCGAACGGTATTGCCCTGCGTCACCCCGCATAAGAACTGATCCCTGTCGCCGCCTTCCTCCAAAGCAAGGGACGACGCATGGCTGGACCAGCGCAAGGCAGAGGCGAAACCGGCGCCTGACATGGCCGCGATCATCGGCGCCAGAAACAGACGCGCGGTCGTCAGGGCGGCAGTCGGATTTCCTGGTAGGCCCAGAATGTGAGTCCTGCCGATTCTGCCATACCACAGAGGCTTGCCCGGCTTCATGGCAACGCCCGCGAAGGCGAGGCGCAGGCCGAGCGGCAGGAGCGCTGCGCGGGCCAGATCCCGATGTCCATGCGATGCGCCCCCCGCCAGCACCAAAATGTCGGTTTCGGAAAGCGCGGCCTGCGCGGCATCGCGCAGGCTGTCGATCCGGTCGGTCGCGCGTGACATGCCGGTCAGCTTGCCGCCCCATTGCCGCGCTATCAGCGTCAAAGCTTCGCTTAGACTATCAGGAACGGTATCGGCCTGCATTGCGGCCTTGCCGGGTTCGACCAGTTCGTCGCCATTGGTCATGACATGCACGCGCGGCCGGCGCCATACGGTCACACCCTCTACGTCGGCGGCGGCGGTCACGACCATGGCCCGCGCATCCATGCGGGTGCCTGCGGTCAGCAATGTCTGGCCTCGCGCAAAATCATCGCCGCGCCTGCGGACATGGCCCTTGCCACCCCTGTCCGTCAGTATGACATGTTTCCCGTCGATCATCGCATATTCGCGCATGACGACACGGTCGGCACCCGGAGGCATCGGCGCGCCGGTCGATATTCGAACCGCCGTGCCGGGTGGCAACGGCACTGGAAGCGGTCCACCGGCGCCACTTTCGCCGGAGAGGCGAAACCGGATGACCCCTTGCGCAAGATCGCGGGAATGCACGGCATATCCGTCCATAGCCGCGCAGTCCCGCCGTGGCGAATCAATCCCGGCGACGACATCCCTGGCAAGGACGCGCCGGCCTGCCTTGCCAAGAGGCACGAACTCAAAACCTAGCGGCACGCAACTCTTCCGCACGATCGCCTGCGCTTCATCGAAGCCAATGGTCGCGGCGCACGCAATGCTGGTTGCTGCGGTCATGACGCGGCCCTAGTGCGTCATGACATTGTCGGCAACCGCCCCGGCTACGACGGTCAGATCGGGTTGCGCCACCGCTTTTCCTATCAGGATCAGCGTCGGGCGATCCTGGGCAAAGGACTCGATCACCAAAGGCAGCAGGTCCAGCCGGGTTCGCAGCATCTGCTCTTGCGGCAGGGACGCGTCGCACGTGATGAGCGCTGGGGTCGACCCGGGCAAGCCAGCGGCGATCAGGGCGCGACTGAGTTCGGGCGCGGCATCCCGGCCCATATAGACCGCTAGCGTGCTGGTCGGATCGGCCAGCGCATTCCAGTCCAGATCGAGCGCCTGCCCACGCCGACTGTGCGCGGTGACGAACTGAACGCGGCGGGCGATACCCCGGAGAGAAAGGGACACGCCCGCCGACGCCGCCACCGCGCTGGCGGCCGTCACGCCGGGGCAAATCCGAACGCGCGCGCCGATCGCACGCAGGGCGGACATTTCCTCGGCTGCTCTGGCGAACATGGCTGGGTCGCCGCCCTTCAGGCGCACGATGCGCCTGCCCGCCAGCGATGCGGCGACCAACATCTGGTCGATCGTCAATTGATCCTTCGAATGGCGGCCGGATCGTTTGCCTACGCTTACCCGCTCGACACTGGAGGGGATCAGGTCCACCACGCCCGGCCCGACCAGCGCATCATAGAAGACGACCTCTGCCGCTGCGATCAGCTTCTCGGCCTTTCGCGTCAGAAGGTCGGGATCGCCGGGGCCAGCCCCCACCAGCCACACGTCTCCGGGCGCGATCAGGTCATTCCGCGGCATCAAGCGTCTCCTGCATGGTCTGGGTAAAGATGGTCGCGATCGCGGGGCGGCACGATCCGCAATTTGTGCCCGCCCCAAGTGCGGCGCCGACAGCGGCGACATCCATCAGATGCTGGTCGCGGATCGCAGCGACGATCTGGTTGAGGCCGATGTCGAAGCAGACGCACACGGTCGCGCCTTTGTCGGGCTGACTGCCCGGACCACGTGCCGCGAGCACCGAACCACCCACGTTGACCGCTTCCAACTGCGCGATCAGCCAGTCGCGGGAGGGCAGGAGGCCGGTGCGCGTCACGAACAGGACGGCTTGCAAACGGCCTTCGTTGATGCTGGCGACGCGGCGCGTGCCCTTCGCCCGGTCCAGCGCCTCGACCCGCTCGCCATGAGGAAGCAATGCCTCGAGCCGAGCGGGATCGCCGTTCCCGGCTACTTCGAACAGGGCGCCCCCCGGCACGGTGATTTTGGTGGCCCACAGGCAGGGGATGTGCGGGAAGGTCTCTCCCCGCAGGATCAGGAAGCCCTTCCATTCGGTCTCGACCCGCGTGACGCTGGCGGGCGTGGACTTGAAGCCCGGCTGCCCCGAATGTGGGTCCACCAGCGGACGCGGCAGGAGCCCGGTGCGCCCGCCGCTGCTCGTGCGATCGGTCCAGTGGATCGGCGTGAAAATCTCACCCACACGCTGCCCTTCGTTCAGGGCGACGCGAAAGACGCTGTTCCCCTGCGCAGTATCGACCCGCGCCAGATCGCCATCGGCAAGCCCCAGCGCCGCCGCGTCCTGCGGATGGACTTCCACGAGCGGCTCTTCACGATGCCGCGACAATTTGGGCGACAGGCCGGTGCGGCTCATCGTGTGCCACTGGTCGCGATAGCGCCCGGTGTTGAGCGTCATCGGCCAGTCCTTGAGCGGCGGCTGCACGTCCATTTGTCTGGTCAGCACCAGTCGCGCCTTGCCCTCGGGCGTGGCAAACGAGCGATCGGCAAAAGGCCGACCGCCCCACCGGAACGGCTCCATCGCCTCATAGGCTTCGTTGCCGATCGTCGCCTTGTCCTTAAGGTTCAGCAATCGTTGCCCGTCATTCTGATAGGCGGTCAGGCGCGCATGTTCGCGCCATATGTCGGCGGGCCGGTCATAGGCGAAGGCGTTGGCCCACCCCATGCGACGGCCCACTTCCTTCACGATCCACCAGTCGGGCTTTGCCTCACCCGGCAGCGCCATGAAGGGACGCTGGCGGCTGATCGTGCGGTCCGAATTGGTGACCGTGCCGTCCTTCTCCCCCCATCCGGCGGCGGGCAGGCTGACATGGGCGTGCGTGCTGCTGTCGGTGTTGGCCATGATGTCCGACACGACGAGGAAGGGGACAAAGGCCAAAGCGTCGCGTACGCGGCCTGCGTCGGGCATCGATACGGCGGGGTTGGTCGCCATGATCCACAGCGCCTTGATCCGCCCTTCGTCCACTGCGCGAAACAGATCGACGGCCTTCAGCCCCGGCTTGGTCGCCATGTTGGGCGCGGCCCAGAAGCGGCCCACGCGCGCCACATTGTCCGGCGCAAAGTCCATGTGCGCCGCAAGGGTCGAGGCAAGGCCGCCGACCTCGCGCCCGCCCATCGCATTGGGCTGCCCGGTAATCGAAAAGGGTGCCGCGCCCGGCTTGCCGATGCGGCCGGTGGCAAGATGGACGTTGATGATCGCATTGACCTGATCGGTCCCGCGGATCGACTGGTTCACGCCCTGGCTGAACAGTGTGACGGTGCGCGGTGTCGCGGCGAACATTTCGAAAAACTGCTTGATGAGCGCGGGCTCGACATCGCATGTCTGCGCCGTCGTCCAAAGGTCATGACCGTTCCGGATATGCTCCCAGAAGCCTTCTGGCGCGGTGATCGAGCGCTCGATGAACGTCCGGTCGATCGTCCATGTCGCATTACACCAGGCCAGCAGCCCGTTCATAAGCGCAACGTCGGTTCCGGGGCGGATGGGCAGGTGCAGGTCCGCGCCTTCGCAAGTCTCGGTGCGGCGCGGGTCGATGACGACCAGCTTCGTGCCGCGTGCCGCCCGCGCCGCCTGTATCCGCTGATAGACGATCGGGTGGCACCAGGCGGTGTTCGATCCCACCAGGACGATGAGGTCCGCCGCGTCGAGATCGTCATAGCTTGCCGGAACGATGTCTTCGCCGAAGGCGCGGTTATGCCCCGCGACCGCGCTCGACATGCACAAGCGGCTGTTGGTGTCGATATTGGCCGACCCGATGAAGCCCTTCATCAGTTTGTTGGCGACATAATAGTCTTCGGTCATCAACTGGCCGGAGACGTAGAAGGCGACGCTGTCGGGGCCGTGGCGATCGATCGCGTCCCTGAAGCGCTTTGCCACAAGGTCGAGCGCCTTGTCCCAGCCCGCCCGCTTGCCCCCGATCATCGGATGCAGCAACCGCCCCTGAAGACCGACCGTCTCGCCCAGATGCGTGCCCTTGGAACAGAGGCGCCCGCCGTTGGCCGGGTGCGCCTCATCCCCCCTCACAGAAACCAATCGCGGGCCGGTCGGCGTCGCGACGATGCCGCAGCCGACGCCGCAATAGGCGCAGGTGGTGCGGACCGCCTCTTGCATCAGGCGGCCGCCTGCATGGCGTCGGGCTGCGCGATCAGGATGCGGCCGCCCTCCTGACGCACTTCGATGACAGGCGTGCATCCCTCGTCCGCACCCTGCGCCTGCCCGGTCCTGAGCGCGATGTTCCAGTTGTGCAGCGGGCAGGCGACGCTGTGCCCATGCACGATGCCCTGGCTGAGCGGCCCCTTCTTGTGCGGGCATTCGTTGACCAGCGCGAAGACATGATCATCACCTGTGCGGAACACCGCAAGATCCTTCTGCCCCGCGATCTGGACGGTGCGGGCACCGCGCTGGGGGATGTCGTCCAGCGTTCCGATGTCAATCCATGTGGTCATGTCGTTCACTCTGCTGCGATGGCGAAGGGGGCGATGGGCTGGTGCAGTTCGGCGTGCTGGCCAGCGGCGCGCTCTGCCCAAGGATCGTCCTGCGAAAAGCTCTGGGCATAGAGGAAGCGGGCGCGCAGGGCTTCCCGACCGGCGGCGTCTTCGACGATGCGCTGTTTTACATAGTCGACGCCGACGCGCTCGATCCACGGCGCGGTGCGTTCGAGATAGCGGGCCTCTTCGCGATAGAGCTGGATGAAGGCGGCGCAGTAATCCAGCGCCTCCTGCTCGGTCGAAATCTTGCACAGAAGGTCGGTGGCGCGAACGTGGATGCCGCCATTGCCGCCGACATGCAGCTCATAGCCTGAATCGACGCAGACGACGCCGAAGTCCTTGATCGTCGCCTCCGCGCAGTTGCGGGGGCAGCCCGACACGGCGATCTTGAACTTGTGGGGCATCCACGATCCCCAGGTCATCCGCTCGGCCTTGACGCCAAGGCCGGTCGAATCCTGCGTGCCAAAGCGGCACCATTCGGACCCGACGCAGGTCTTCACCGTCCGCAGCGACTTGCCATAGGCGTGGCCCGAAACCATGCCCGCGGCGTTGAGGTCGGCCCAGACGGCGGGCAGATCCTCGCCCTTGATCCCGAAAATATCGAGCCGCTGACCGCCCGTGACCTTGACCATCGGCGCGTTATATTTCTCGACCACATCCGCGATCGCGCGCAGCTCGCGCGGGTTGGTCAGGCCGCCCCACATGCGCGGGACCACCGAATAGGTGCCGTCCTTCTGGATGTTGGCGTGCATCCGTTCATTGACGAAGCGGCTTTGCTGATCGTCGTGATAGACGCCGGGCAGCGCACACAGCAGATAATAGTTGAGCGCAGGGCGGCACGACGAGCAGCCATCGGGCGTCGACCAGTGCAGCTTCTGCATCACCTCGGGGATGGAGCGCATGTCCTGCGCCACGATCTCGCGCCGAACGTCGTCATGAGTGAAGCTGGTGCATTTGCACATCGTCTTGGGACCGGACTTCACATCATCGCCCAGCACGACGCTCAGCAGATTTTCGACAAGGCCGGTGCAGCTGCCGCAGCTGGCCGACGCCTTGCACGTCGCGCGCACGGCGTCGAGGCTGGCATTGCCCGCCCCGATGCACGCCACGACCTGCCCCTTGCTGACGCCGTTGCAGCCGCAAATCTCGGCATCGTCCGAGAGCGCCGCAACGGCCGCCTTAGGGTCCAGCGCGCCCCCTCCCTGGGCGAAGGCTTGTCCGAAGATCAGCATGTCGCGAATATCCGCGACATTTTCCTCGCGTTTGAGCAGGTCGAAATACCAGCCGCCATCGACGGTATCGCCATAGAGCACGGCGCCGACGACGCGGTCGTCCTTCACCACGACGCGCTTGTAGATGCCACGCGATGCGTCGCGCATCACGATGTCCTCGCAGCCATCTCCGCCCGAAAAGTTGCCAGCGGAGAACACGTCAAGGCCCGCGACCTTGAGCTTTGTGGATGTGACCGAGCCGCGATAGCCGCTGTGCTGATCGGTGAGGCCATCGGCAAGGCTGCGGCACATGTCCCACAGCGGCGCGACGAGGCCATAGACATTGCCGTCATGTTCGACGCATTCGCCGACCGCCAGGATGTCGGGATCGCTCGTCACCATATGATCGTCGACGCAGATGCCGCGATTGACGGTGAGGCCCGCCTCGCGCGCCAGCGCCGTCGCGGGGCGGATGCCCACCGCCATGACGACGAGGCTGGCGGGGATTTCGCGACCGTCCTTCAGGCGGACGCCCTCGACCTTGCCGTCGCCATAGATGGCTTCGGTATTGGCGCCCGTCAGGATCGTCTGGCCGCGCGCCTCCAGCGCCGTCTTCAGCAGCCAGCCCGCCGCCTCGTCGAGCTGCCGCTCCATCAGCGTGTCCATGAGGTGGATGACCGTCACTTTCATACCGCGCAGGGTCAGGCCATGCGCCGCCTCCAGTCCCAGAAGGCCGCCGCCGATCACCACCGCGCTGCCGCCGCCATTGGCCTTCCCGGCTTCCGCCGCCGCCAGCATGGTGTCGACATCCTTCATGTCACGGAAGCTGATGACGCCCGGCAGATCCTTGCCCGGCACCGGGATGATGAAGGGGTCTGACCCCGTCGCGATCAGCAGCTTGTCATAGGAGACGCTGCGCCCGCTCTGCGCCGTCACGCGCTTGGCGGTGCGGTCGATCGCCGTCACCGGGTCGCCCGAGATCAGCTCGATGGCGTTGTCGGCATACCAGGCGGCATCGTTGATGACGATCTGCTCGAAAGTCTTTTCCCCCGCCAGAACCGGCGACAGCATGATGCGGTTGTAGTTCACATGCGGTTCGGCGCCGAAGATCGTGACGCGATAGCGCCCCGCGTCGCGCGCCAGCAGTTCTTCGACCGCACGGCATCCCGCCATGCCGTTGCCCACCACAACCAGATGTTCGCGCGGGTCGGGGGAGGTGACGAGAAGATCGTCAACGCGCTCCGCGACCGGAACAGTCTCACGCTGAAATTCCATCCCAGTGCCTTTCGGAAAACAAAAAAGCCGCCATCCGGACCATCGGTGAGAACCGAGAGTCTGGATGGCGGCTTTGCCATCATATCGTGCCTTGCCGACCCGTCTGTGGATCGTCGCGGCTATGTGAAGGAGGACATCCTTGTCCCTTGCGTCGCAGCATAGGACGAATCGCTAGGTGGCTCAAGCGATTCGTCGCGATGCTTTCAAATCAGATGGCCCAGTCCGCCTGAAGCCAGACTTTGTTCGTGTCGGTCGCCAGCGCTCGCGCATCATAATGGGCGTAGCGCACCGACAGAGCCGTCTTTTTCACCTTCGCGGTCGCCAGAAGATCGACCTCATTGCCATAATGCTGGTCGAGCCTATCGCTGTCGAACCTGTGCCAGCTTGCCGTCAGGGTGATGGCCGACAACCTGCCCCACTTCTTCCAGTCATAGCCGCCGCCGACATAGAGGTCGCGCACGCCGTTGGCGGGCGTGGTCAGGAACTTGTCGGCCCATCCCTGAAACTTGAAATTGGTGCCGAGCGGCGTCTGAAAGCTGGTGAAGGGTCGTCCGTTGTCGGCGCCTAGCACTTCGTAGCCGCCATTGAGCTTCCACCCCTTCACGTCCAGCGTGGCGTCCGCCAGCCAGTAATCGGCGCTATAGTCGTTGGGATTGCGATGATAGTCGGACTGGCGCGCATAGCTGAGCTGGTAGCTGAGCTTCGCCGCCTTCGACAGCGCCTTCGCGCCGGCGAGCCGCACGCCGTAGGTCTGGCTCGACAGGCGATATGCCTGCACCGCCGCCTCATCCTGATTTACCAGATAGGCAAAGCCCGTCATCGTGCCGATGGGCGTCGTGTAGGAAAGATTGGCGAGGATATTGTCGCCGCTCACCGCCTGCTGCCGGGCACGTGTCCCCTGAACGCCCCAGATCGACCTGACGCTCCAGGCATAGGCGACGTCCAGCTTCAGGCCCTTTACCGGCGTGAGTTCGGCCCGCACTGCATCGAACGTCTGCGCATTGTCGCGGAAGGCGACATTGCCGACAAAGCGTTCGTCATCGAGCACGATCTTCTGGCGTCCCGCCGTCAGGGCGACCGCCTTCGTCTTATATTGAAGCTGCGCGATGTAGAGCGCGACATTTTCCGGATCGGCGACGATCGGCCGTGTCGGCGCGCCATTGAGGCCGTCATAATAATGATCGACGATCGCCAGCGTCCCTTGCCCGACGATGGAGGCGGACAGCGCGCCGCTGCTCGCGGTAAGTCCGGCGCGGGCGCGGACCGTAAGGGCATCGGCCTTCTCTTGCGGCAAGCCATCCTGATCGACATGCTCGTAGCGCAGTCGTGCTTCCGCGAGCGGCTTCAGGGCAATTGTCTGGGCGCAAGCGGGGCGTGCGACGACCAGCGCGGCCGCGGTTACGATAAAAACCTTCATGGGATGCGTCCCCCCGGACGAATGGTGAAGCGATGAAACCGGGGGCGGCAAAAGCTGCGCCGCCCCCGGTTTCAGATCGTCAGATGCGCGCTCCGGTGCTCCAGGTCGCGCGCCACCGGGCCTTCACCGCCGTCAGGCCCAGCACCGCCAGAACCGCAAGTCCGGCGAAGATCAGGAAGCCGGGCGCGAAGCTGCCGGTGATCTGCTTTGCCAGACCCAGCGAGCTGGCGAGGTAGAAGCCGCCGATCCCGCCGGCCATGCCCACCAGACCCGTCATCACCCCGATTTCCGGCTGAAAACGCTGCGGGACGAGCTGGAAGACCGAGCCGTTACCCGTGCCCAGCGCCAGCATGGCGAGGACGAACAGGCCAAGCGCACCGGCCAAAGTCGTGGCATAGCCCACGCCCGCCAGCGCCAGTGCCGCGACGATATAGACGATCGTCAGCGCCTTGACCCCGCCGATCCGGTCAGCAAGCGCGCCGCCCAACGGCCGCACCAGCGATCCGGCGAAAACGCAGCCTGCGGTGCAATAACCCGCAACGATCGGCGTCAGGCCGAACTGGTCGGTGAAATAGATGGGCAGGCTGGCGGCAAGTCCCACGAAACCGCCGAACGTCACGGCGTAGAAGGCCATCAGCCACCAGGCATCAGCCTGCTTGAGTGGCGTGAAATAATCGACGATCTTCTTGGGTGCGGGCGCATTGGGCGCGTCCTTGGCCATCAGCATATAGGCGACAAAGACGATCGTCAGCGGGATGCAGGCGAGGCCAAGCACGGCATTCCAGCCGAACATCTTGGCAAGCACGGGAGCAAAGAGCGACGCAAGCACCGTTCCCGAATTGCCCATGCCCGCCAGGCCCATCGCCTTGCCTTGATGTTCCGCCGGATACCAGCGGCTGGCAAGCGGCAGGGCGATGGCGAAGCTTGCGCCTGCAAAGCCCAGAATGACGCCCAGCGCCAGCGTACCGCCAAAGCTGTCGACGCCCAGCGCCCAGGCGCAGAACAATCCGGCAATGACGATGATTTGGCTGATCGCGCCCGACCGCTTCGGTCCGATCCGGTCGACGAGCAGGCCGTTGACGACGCGCAGCAAGGCTCCGGCAAGCGTCGGCGTCGCGACCATCAGGCCTTTTTCGGCGGGCGTCAGCATCAATGTCTTGGAAATCATCGGCGCCAGCGGCCCGAGCAGAACCCACACCATGAAGGCGAGGTCAAAATAGAGAAAGGCGGCGATCAGGGTCGGTGTGTGACCGGCCTTCCAGAAACTTGTCGCGGGCGCCGGCGCGGCGCCAGTCTGTTCGCGGTCCCAATAAGCGGTTGCCATGGTGCTTCCCCCATAAATGGAAAATAGACACGAAAAAAGCCGCAGCCCGGACGTCACCCCTATGGGCAAGTCCGGTCAGCGGCTCTGCTGCGATAGAAATTGGGGATGGCGATCCCACCTTTGGGACAGCGCATCGATATAAGCGCGCTTCGTCGCGCGACTCCTATAGTCTTATGGAATCTGCAGGCTGTTGCAAAGCACAATTTTCGCCCGGGAAATCAACGCGTCTGCGAAAATTCCGCGAGATATGCCTCGATTCGTTCGGGATCGAAAATCCGCCCGTCGAAGAAACGGTCGGGGCCAAGGGTCAGGTCTCCCCGACGCGATCCGACTGCAAGCGGCAGCTGGACCGCGCCCTCCACCTTCATGCTCGCGCCGGGCATTGCCACATCTCTGCCCGTCAGCGCGCGCCGGAAAATATCGGGGCGAAAAACCGCCGCAGCGCGGGTCGCCGTTGCCGGGTCATGATCCACCATGCCCCACCGCACAAGCTGCGAGTAGATCCACAGCGCCTGACTGCGCCATGGAAAGGGCGTCGCTTCCCGGCCGAACAGGATGAAGTCGGGACTGGCCAAAGCCGGCTCGTGCGGCCGCGCCATAATCTGGCCGGCAAGGGCGCGCCGGATAAGATGCGCCGGCTGGTCGATATAGCGTGGATCGGAAAGCAGCTCGGACAGCCTGTCGTGACTGGCCGGATCGTCGCACCATGCGGCGGAGCGTGCCAGGGCGCGCAGCAACCTGTCGACCGTTTCGGGATTCTCCTCCATCCAGGCTTCGCGGAAGGCCAGAACCTTCTCCACGCCGCGCTGCCAGATGCGTTCGCCGATCGCCGCCGCCTCGGCCAGTCCGGCTTCGACCGCTGCGCTGCCCCACGGTTCGCCCGCGATAAATCCGTCGATTTCCCCGGCCTGCATCGCCTCGACCGTCAGCGACGGCGGCAGCACGCGCAGCACGACATCCTTGTCCGGATCGACGCCCGCGCTCGCCAGCCAGTAACGCAGCATCAGCGAATGGCTGGAGAAGCGATGGACCACGCCGATGACGGGTTTGCGCCGCCACAGGCCGATCGCTGCGGCAAAGTCGTGCGCAGTGCCCAGCGGATCGGCCAGACGCGCCGCCACATCGGGGTCCAGCGCCTTTGCGAAGTCGTTTGCCATCACCAGCATGTTACCGTTCACGTTCAACTTGTACGGCGCGGCGAGGGGGGCGGGCTGCTGGCTGAGGCCCAGCGTGACCGCAACCGCCAGCGGTGCCAGCATCTGCGCGGCGTGAACCTGCCCGTAAATCATGCGGTCGCGCAGCGTCGCCCAGCTCGTGCTGCGGACCAGATCAAGGTCGATACCTTCCTCTTGCGCAAATCCCTGCTCGCGCGCGGCGACCAGCGCGGCTGAATCGGTCAGGGGCAAAAAGGAAATCTTCACTGTCGTCGTCATGCTCCCCCTCCCAACAGGTCGCTGGCGGTAATCAACGCTTGCGCCACGTCGACGATTTTCTTGCCCTGGTTCATCGCGGTCGATCGCAGCAGCGTATAGGCATCCTGTTCTGACATGGATCGCTGGTTCATCAGGATGGACTTGGCGCGATCAATGACCTTGCGCTCGGTCAGGGCGGCGCGCGCATCGTCGCGTTCGGCCTGCATCCGGGCAAAGGCATTGAAGCGGCGCACCGCCAGTTCCAGCACCGGCTTCACGCGTTCCTTGCGCAACCCGTCGACGACATAGGCGGATATGCCCGCGTCGATCGCCGCACCGATCATGGCGTCGTCCGACTGATCCACGAACATCGCGATCGGCTTGGCCAGCGCCCGGCTGACCATCAGCATTTCTTCCAGCGTATCGCGGCTGGGGCTACCCAGGTCCATCAGGACGACATCGGGCGCCATGCGCTCCAGCCTCGCAACGAACGCGCCGCGCGGCGGGACAATGTGGATGTCGTCATAGCCGGCATCGCGCAGCCCGTCTTCCAGAACGGACGCGCGCAGCCCGCTATCGTCGATAATGACAATCCGCATGACGTCCCCTTTGGGCGCGACAATAACGTCCGGTCAGGCCGGTGGGAAGCGGAGGCCAATGCCGGGAAGCGTGATTTTCTGGCCATACCCATGTGTCCGACCGTTTAGGAAGATGCGAGGCGCTGCCGCTTCTGCCGGAAGCAGACCTTCATGACAGTTGATCCTAGCAGCTGGGATTGGTCGCTTGCTGCTGGTAAAGTATTTTGTTGTTGTCCTGCAGATCTTAGCGACCCCACACAGATTACTCAGATATGGCTCGCATTTCAGTCGCGGGAGACCCCCTCCTCATTCATCCTCCGACAAATGCCGCATGCCAGCGAGCAGGTCAGTCTGCGTAATGAGCCCCGCTAGCGTGCCGTTGCTCCAGACCACCACGGCATGATGGTGCACACCATCGGACAGCAGCGGCACCAGCGTAGCAGCCGGCCTGTCCACCGCCACCAGGCACGCGCCCTTCAGCATGACCTCCCGCACCGTTCCCTGTGACGCTGGCGCGAGCACATGGCGCGGGACCAATCCGATCACATGATCCTTCTCGTCCAGCACGGGCAGAGCCGAGACGCACCGTTCGTCCATCAGCGCGAGGGTCGGCGCGATCTCGTCGGTGGCGCGGCAGGTGATCACGTCGCGCGACATGATGTCGAAGCACAGCGGCAGCGGCTTGCGCCGGGCGAAGGCTTCAGCTTCGACTGCGCGCAGCAGGCTGGCAAGATCCTCGGCCTCGATATCGGGCCGGTCTTCCAACCGGTCGAGCACAGCTTCGACGTCGCTGTCGCTGAAGCCGGTTCGCTCGGCGGCAGGTTGGTCGCTTGTGCGGGGACTCGCAGTTGAGGCAGTTTCGGCCCGATGGGGGTAGCGGCTGCCGGCCAAATTGTTGAAAGCTATGCCAAGCCCCACCAGCAGCAGCGAGTTGAGCCCGACCGGAAGAAGCGCAAAGGCAAAGCCTGCCTCTCGCACGGCATCGCCGCCGAAAGCGGCGAACAAGGCCACGGCCCCGCCCGGCGGGTGAGTGCAGCGCAGCAGCTGCATGGCCAGAATGGCCGCACCAGCGCCAAGCGATCCCGCCACGAGCGGATCGGGGAACAGCTGCACGGCGGATACGCCAAAAAGCGCCGAAACGAAATTGCCGAGCAGTACCGCGCGCGGCTGGGCAAGCGGGGCGGCTGGCAGGGCGAAGACCAGCACCGCCGATGCCCCCATCGGCGCCACCAGAAATGGCAGCGCCGAGGGATCGGGAAGCAGCCAGGCTGTGACAAGCCCGGTCAGCGCGAGAGCGATTCCCGCACCGATCGCCGAACGGGCCGGATGCATGCCGGGTTGACGCCAGAAGGCGGGGCTTTTCAATCGATGCAACGGATAGGGGCCTCTCAGGCGGCCAGCAATTCGTCTGCCGGTCCGAAGAATTCATAGTGGATGCGACTAGCCGCTACACCAGCCTGCGAGAGTGTGGCAACCGCGTGACGCAGAAAGGCGCGGGGCCCGCAGATGTAGTAGTCCGCTTCGGCAATGGGCGTGTTGGCCACCAGCCATTCGTCGGTGATGATCCCGGCGATGTCGTAGTCGCGCCCCGCCACTTCGTCGCCCAGCGGGTGCTGATGAAAGTCGGTGACACTTACCAAACCGGCGCTCGCCGCCAGTGCCTGGACGTGATCGCGCATTGCCTGGGTGGTACGATCATGTGTGCCGTGGACATAGTGGATCGGCGCGGTGCCTCCCTTCGCCACGAGCGCCTCCAGCATCGCGACCATTGGCGTCAGACCCACTCCGCCCGACAGCAACACCACCGGTCGTTCGCTCGTATCATCAAGGAAGAACTCGCCCGCCGGAGCTGCGACCTTGAGTCTGCTGCCGACGCCCGCAGTATCGTGAAGCCAACCCGAGGCCAGCCCCTGTGGTTCGCGCTTGACCGAGATGCGATAGGTCTCGCCATTGGGCGCCGCGGAAATCGAATAGTTGCGCTTCACTGACGGATGACCGGGGATGTCGAACCAGAAGGTCAGATACTGGCCGGGCTTGTATGCCATTACAGGGAGCCCATCGGCGGGGCACAAGATAAACGAGGTGATGACCGCGCTTTCCGGCACGACTTCGACCACCTTGAACTCGCGCCAGCCGCTCCAGCCTCCGTCGGCCGATTGCTGTTCCGAATAGAGCCGATCTTCACGCGCGATCAGGATATTGGCGAGGAACCAGTAGGCTTCGCCCCAAGCAGCGAGAATCTCATCGGTCGCAGCATCGTCCAGCACCGCCTTGATCGCGCCGAGCAAGGCATCGGCGACATAGGGGTAATGCTCGGGCAAAATCTGCAAACCGACATGCTTTTGCGCGATGCGCTCCACCGCCGGCGCGAGTGCCGCGAGGTTCTCGATGTTGCTCGCATAGGCAAGGATGGCCCCGGTCAAGGCGCGCGGTTGCGATCCCGCATCACCGTGGTGCGACTGGTTGAACAAGGCGGCGATCTCGGGGTTCTGGAACAGGCGGGCATACATTTCGTGCACGATGGCGAGGCCATGGGCTTCGAGTGCGGGGACCGTGGCCTTGACGAGCGCGATCGTCTGCTCGCTGAGCGGCTGCGACATGGAATTCTCCTGAGATGGAAAGGTGGTTCGGGAAGGGGGCAGGTCGTGGTCAGAAACCGGGTGGAGGCCGGTCCCAGAAATCGACCTGCATTTTCATCGTGCCCAGTGGCGTGACGAAATGCGGTTGTTGCGGCTCGATCAATCCGGGCCGATCAGGGGTAAGGATCACCTCGCTGGTTGGATCGAGATAGGTGAGCCGGAGCTCTCCCTCGATCACCCGGATCACGCCCCACACGCCCGCCTTGGTATCGTGGCGGGCGCGCAGGGCAGCGGGCAGGCTATCCTGATCGAACACGGGGGTGGAGCGATAGGGGCGCGGTTTTGACATGGTCAGGCTGCCAGCCGGATATCGTCCGCGTGCTCGGGATAAGGAGCAACACTCAGCGGTGCAGGCTTGCCCGCCAGTTCATCGGCAAAGCCGTGGTTGACGTCGCGATGATGCGCTTCGTCGGCGCGGACCACCAGCACCACGTCGCGCAAGGTGGCTGTATCGGGCAGCTTCCAGTAGCGACGGGCGATCATCGGGGCGGCGACATCCGGGCTGCGACCCTCGTCGATCTCCTTGAGGTAGAGAGTGTAGCTGATCACGGCCTCCTCCTCGAAATAGCCGACCACGCGGTGCGCGGTCCGTGCGCTCACCAGATAGAGGCCGAAGAAGGCGAGATAGAACGCCCACTGCACCAGCAGAATCACCAGCCGCTCGAACAGCGACGGCTGGGCGACCTCGATGAAGGTCATCAGGTGCATCCGCTCGTTCTCCGCCTCTTCCATCAGGGTGCGGATCCAGCCGTTGTCACCCTGCATCCGGCGCAGGCACCTGAGGTGAGTGAGTGTGGCGCCGACCATGCCGGGCACGGCGGCGACGGTTTCGAGCACGATGGCGCGATGGCCGTAGCGCTTGGCGAAGAAGGTATCGGCGCACAAGCGCAAGACCTTGGTGAAGCCGAGCGCGATCCGATCACGCAGGTCGCGCGGGGTGTGGTGAACGGTCAGATCGACCAGCGGAATGTCGGTCATGGCAATATGCTCCTTTTCAGGCATGGTCCGTCGCGGCTGCTGTGGGGCTGCCGGGTCGGTGGGAAGAGGCGGGCACTGGCTGGGCTTCCAGCCGGAAAAACATCGCGAGCTTCAGGCTCTCGGCGATCCGCGCGGCCTTGGCCTGCAAGGCAGCAGCGGCTTCGGGGGCCATCAGTTCATCGGTGGTCTCGGCCCAGAGTGCGAGCCAGCGCTCGAACAGGGCGGGGGTGATGCGATCGCGATGCTTCACATGCGCAGGCACCGGCTGGCCCTTGTAGCGTCCGCTGGTGAGCATGACGGAGGACCAGAAGGCTCTCAGCTTCTCGAGATGTTCGGGCCAGTCGTGGATGGCATCGTTGAAGATCGGGCCGAGTTCTTCATCGCAACGGACGCGGGCATAGAACGCGTCGACCAGCCGGGTGAGGCCGGGTTCGGTTATGTCGAGTGCTGGCATGGCTGCGACTCCAAATCATGTATCTAGGATGCATCTATACTGACGCTGAAAAACATGCAATGAGAATACATGATTATTTTTGCGGAGCTGCGATGCGCCTGACGCGCTACACCGATTATGCCATGCGGGTGCTGCTATACCTCGGGCGGCAGCCGGGCGAGCTGGCCTCGATTGCAGTCATTGCGCGCGCCTTTGCCATTTCGCAGAACCACCTGATGAAGGTGGTCAACGATCTGGTGAACGCGGGCTATCTGGAAAGCGTGCGCGGTCGCAACGGCGGGATCCGCCTCGCCCGCCCGCCGCACGAGATCAACGTCGGCGCACTGGTTCGCCAGACCGAGGACGATTTCGATCTGGTTGGCTGCGGGGCCTGTGTGATTGCCCCGGCCTGCGGCCTCACTAGCGTGCTCGACGAGGCGCTGCTGGCATTCCTCAAGGTACTCGACGGCTACTCACTGGCCGACGTGCTGGCGCGCAAGGGCGATTTTTCACACCTCCTCGCGCCTGTGGATGCATGAATTAGCAGGTAATTCTCTCTGCACAGTGCTCATAGTTGATCAATCAGTCTTGCAGCGGCGAAACGCCGTGGACGACTTGCACTCCCAGCTGTCCGAACAGCGCGTCAGTTCCTCTAGCAGCAGTTTTCAAGACGCTAGAACGGCGACTTTTTGCTGACGGTCGTTGCACCCGAATGTTGGAATTTCGTGCGAGTTGTCGACAGACCGTCCTGCGTTGATCGGAGGGGTGGTTCTGGCGAAAGCTGCCGATTGCAGACCCACGGGCTAGCGGCGCAAGCTGATCGGCACGAGCCAAGAGGCATTTCCACATTAGGCCGGCAATCGTTCTTCAGAAGGCCAATTCTGGCCATCGGAGAACGAACATGGACATGCCTGAGAACACACTCGCATCCCACAAGCGTCAGGTCTGGAACGCGGGGCGCACTGTCGGTGCCAAGCGGGCGCTGAAGCCGAAGCAGATCTGGGAGATCCGCTTCTACCTCAACCAGCGCTGCCGCTTGCGAGATCGAGCTCTCTTCGACCTTGCTATCGACAGTAAGCTGCGTGGCTGCGACCTCGTGCAGATCAAGATTGGCGATATTGTCAGCGGTGGACAGATTCGCACCCGCGCAATCGTGATGCAGCAGAAGACCGGACGACCGGTTCAATTCGAGCTGCTGCCAGATACCCGCACCAGCTTGCTCGCATGGCTTGAACGTCGTGGCGGCACGGTAGACGATTACGTGTTTCCAAGCCGTGTTGATCGTAACGGCCATCTTAGCACCCGCCAGTATGCAAGGCTGGTTGATGAATGGGTGACGGGAGTGGGGTTGATGCGAAATGAGTACGGCACCCATTCACTGCGCCGAACCAAGGCCTCGATCATTTACCGAGCGACAGGGAACCTGCGCGCAGTCCAGATATTGCTCGGCCATAGCAAGATCGAGAATACGGTGCGTTACCTCGGCATCGACGTTGAGGACGCCCTTGCCCTCGCCGAGAACACTGAAATTTGAAAAGCTAGTTGGCTCCCCCTTCGGATGGGGAGCCAACTTAATCGAGTTTGGGACATTCCGGTCCTTCAAGCCAGATGCCCTGAATGACCGACTCAGCTAGAAGCCGTCGTGATCGACCTGAAGTTCGAGATAGCCGATAAGCCTTCACCATTGGCGCGCGCAGGTTGCGACGGGTTCTTGTCGCGCTCGGTCTCCTGCGTTGGCCGCGTCGGGCGCTTCCGCGTGTCTCGACCGCAGCTTACGCGTTGCCGATAGCCGATCTCCCCGCAAGGAATGCCGCGACGTCCGTCTGCACCACATTGTAGAAGGCGAGCCTAGCGAAACCGCGACCTTCACCGGAGGGCTACCCCTCACCACTGGAAAATTGACCAAAGCGGGTCAAAGGCGACGAGCGCGATTTTAGCTAGCCTGCTGACTTAACTGCCAATCACGAGAATGCCAGTCAATTAGGCGTTCAGAGCAGTCCATCTGCTCGGCGTTTGACGCAGCATCCATGACACACTGGTCGCGTCCCTGCTGCTTCGCCTTGTAGAGCGCCGCATCCGCTACCGCATATAATTCGGCAAACGACGACCTGTTGCTAGCATTAGCAACACCGATGCTGACGCTTACCTGTCCCGCTGCTCCTTCGCGGAATACCCGCTTCGTCCTGGCAATGCCGGAACGAAGCCGTTCTGCCACTACCGCAGCTTCGTCCGAACCGCTGGCCTCGATCAGAGCCATGAACTCTTCGCCGCCAATTCGGCCAAACAGGTCATTATCTCTCAACAGCGACCGTGCATCGCGCGCTACTTCGGTCAGGATGCGATCTCCAGCGAGATGGCCATAGGTGTCGTTCACAGATTTGAAGTGATCAACATCGATTACGAGCATGTACAGTCGAGACGGGTTCCGCAACATCAATAGCTGCTCAACATCCTGAACGATCCGTCGGCGACTCAAGACTCCGGTGAGGGGGTCGTAGTCAGCTAGCCGGCTGAGTTCAACATTGGCACGATGCAGTTCTTTGGTTCTCTGTGCGACCTGCTGCTCCAGGTCGCGATGTACGCGCGTAAGCCTATCGGCCATATCGTCGAAGTCATGCGCCAGTTGTTCCACCTCATCACGCCCAACTTTCGCGCGAGACGGAGGAGCGCCCTCGGTTTGAAAGCGCTGCGTCAATATCCGCGTTCGGTGGGTCAGGCGCGCAAGTGGTTTGCCCACATAGCGTCGGAGCAGTAGGCCGACAGCGACACCCTGCAGCGCAAGACAAAGCACAGCGGCTATCGCGACGCGTGCAACGGCTCGCATCGCGCCCGATTGTATCACCTCGTCATTTTGGATGGTCAGCACATACCATCGAGGAGTGTTGACCATACGCATTGAAACATGCGCGCCTAATTGCTGCACATGGCCCAAAAAGGGCTTGCCGGCGTTGCCTCGAATAAACCGCCACAATGCCTTGAGCTTTGGATCACGCGTCCGCGTAAGATCCAGCAACTGCTCCGATCCCGCTATGCTTTGGTGAGTATATTGTGGATGCCAGATCAACATCCCTTCCGCCGATACAAGGACAGTGTCAGTCGCCGGCAGCCCTTTCAATTCATCCGCCGATAATAGATCATCAAGCAGAAGACTCGTGCCCCACGTCCCAATGTGACGTCCTTTCCAGTCGACAGGAGTCATGCAACCTGTAGTCCAGGTTCGACCGGAAGTGTCGTATAATATGTGAACAAGAGGCGTGCATCGCGTGGCTCGAGATGGATTTAGCGCAGGTGTGCTTATTCTCGCGAAGGTCTCCTGCTGGAAGTCGAGGTCTTCGGGGGCCTTTTCCGGTAGAAGCCACGCCTGTCCTCACGGTCTGGGGCGAACATGATAAGCGTATTTCCCGGCGTGAAGAAGTACAGGCTTTTCAGGTCAGGGCGAATGCCTTCTCCGACTGCGTGAGCTACGCGTGTGGCACGGAGAATGAGTGCGCGCTATTGGGGATCCGGTTCCGTCCTGATATAGGCGCCTACACCACGCACATAGCCGAACGGTGTTTGGCCACCGTCGAATAGCAAGTCCGAACTGCGCCGCCCCCCCCGATTGTGGCGCGGAAACAGAGTGTCCAGGTTGCCTACATCGTCGGGATCGGCCCCGGCCGCAAGTTCTGCCAGCAACAACTGCTTCGCGTGGTCGTGCGCTGCCCGGAGACGAGTGAAACGCCCTTCCTGAAGCGCAGCCACTTGCCTGTTCTGGCTGTCGAGCCGGGTTAGCGACTCGCTCAGAGCTTGGCGCCTGATGTCAAAATACACTGCAGCGCCAAATGCTATAAACAGCGATCCGATCACAAGGGAAAGGGTAAGCGCCGCCCTAGTAGAGATTGGCATTTTGCGAAGCGCGGGGGACATCATGATCGCTTGATTTTGGCAGCTTACGGTGAAAAATATCTAAAGCTCACCAGCCGCGGCTGAGTTTGGCCTGGAGATCTCGTTCGCGCCAGAAAGAAGGAGGTCTGCCAGCACAGGGCCTCCGCTTGCCCCGCGGTATATCCTTTCATGGCGGCGCCGAGGTGGCTCGTACCCCCGCGTGATCATATATGCCGCAAATCGACTGCTTCTGCAGTTTGCATTGAATGCGTCGCCCGACGCAATGGCGGTGCGCGGTTTCTGCCTGGCGCATAGCTTGTCGCTGTCGGATGGCCATGTCTCCGTCTTCCTTGACTTCGCCGATTTCAGCCCGGGATAGAGTTGTTGACACCCTGTTGGCTAAAATTGGTGCGCGCAGCTGCCCTACTAGCCACTGGCGCCTCCAAATGTTCGATTTTAGGCGTGAGCGGTCGTCCTCGCTACAACTTCGACCCAGAGTGTCGGTCAGGATCAGTCCTCCTCGCCCTCAACCAGCATTCGCATCGCCGCTCCGTCGAGATCGTCATACTGACCGGTGCGCAGCGCCATGAAGAAGGCCGCAAGTGCCATAAGTCCGCACAGCAGGGCGAGCGGGATGAGGAGGGTTAGACCTGTCATTTCGCGCTGTCTTTGAGACGAAGGGCGTTGAGGATGACGATTAGCGAGGACAAAGACATGGCTACCGCCGCCACCAGCGGCGTCACCTTGCCCGCGATCGCGAGCGGCACCGCCAATATATTGTAGCAGATGGCGAGCGCGAAATTCTGCTTCACTACGCGTATCGTGCGCCGCGCGGCCCGCAGCGCGATCGCGACCGGCGCCAGCCTGTCGCCTAGGAAGACGATATCGGCTGCGAGCTGGCTGGCGTCGCTAGCCGATGCCGGCGCTATACTGGCATGCCCTGCGGCAAGCGCAGGTCCGTCATTCAGCCCGTCACCGACCATCAGCACCTTCTGCCCCTGCGCCTTTATACGGTCGAGCAGCGCTAACTTGTCCGCAGGTCGAAGTCGGCCAATCGCGGTTGTACCGGTCGCGCGTGCGATCTCCTCCAGTGCCTCGGGCTGGTCCCCACTGGCGATGAGTGTCTGAAGGCCGGCAGCGCGCAACGCGGCCAGCGTCTCGGCCGCATCGGGTCGCAGAGCGTCGGTGAACGGGAGCAGGTGAACATCCGCGCCGTGGCGATATTCGCTCGCCAACTCAAACAGGGTGATCAGACTGCGCGGCCGAGCCAACGAGACCGGCACGCCGCGATGGTTGGCGAACAACCCCTCGCCCGGCACCTCACGGATGGGATCCAGCGTGGCGGGTCGGACGCCTTCGGCCTCCAGCGCCTGCCGCAGCGCGACGCTCAGCGGGTGGCGGCTGGCCTGCGCCAGCGCGAGCAGGATGGAATGATCTTCCCCGTCGAGCCTGTCGAGATGACGCGGAACGGGGCGGCCAAGGGTCAGCGTCCCCGTCTTGTCGAACACGGCTTCCGTCGTCTCGGCCAGCCGCTCCAGCGCGGAGCCGTCCTTGACCAGCACGCCCTGCCGCATCAGCGCACCGCACGCGACAACTTGCGCGACGGGCACAGCGAGGCCGAGCGCACAGGGACAGGTGATGAGCAGCACCGCGACCGCGATCAGCAGCGACTGATGCACGCCCGCACCACCGACCGTCCAGCCGATGAAAGACAGGGCGGCGAGCAGATGGACGCAGGGCGCGTACCAGCGCGCCGCCCGATCGGCGAGGCGGACATAGTGCGATTTGCTTTGTCCCGCCTCCTCCATCAGCCTTGCGATGTCTGCAATCACCGTGTCGGCGCCCGCCGCCGTCACCTCGACCGTCAACGGGCCGGCGACGTTGAGCGCCCCGGCCTGCACGACATCGCCCGCCTGGACGCGAACGGGCGTGCTTTCTCCAGTCAGAAACGAGATGTCGAGGCTGCTGTCTCCCATTAGAACGCGCCCGTCCGCCGCCAGCCGCTCCCCCGCCGCGACCAGCATCCGCATTCCCGGACGAAGCACGTCGGCCTCCGACCACCGGCTCTGTCCCGCCTCGTCCAGCACCAGCGCGCCCGGCGCCGTCTGCTTCAGCAGCGCCGCGACCCCGGCCCGTGCCCGGCCGCGCATCATACTGTCGAGGCAGCGTCCCGCGAGCAGGAAGAAGAGCAGCATCACCGCCCCGTCAAACCAGGCATGCGCGCCGCCGCTTATGGTCTCAAACAGGCTCATGCTCGTGGTCAGCAGCACGCCAATGCTGATCGGAACGTCCATGTTGGTGCGCCCTTGCCGCAACGCCGCCCAGGCGGAACGGAAGAAGGGCTCGCCGGCATAGGCGACGGTCGGCAGCGCGATCAGGGCGGAAAGCCAGTGGAACATCTGCCGCGTGGCGCCTTCCGCACCGGACCAGATGGATACCGACAGCAGCATGATGTTCATCGCGGCGAAGCCGGCAACGGCGAGGGCTCGGAGCAAGGCCCGATTCTCCGCCGCCGCAACGTCAAGGCCAGGGTCGGCCAGCGCCTCGGCCTCGAAACCGAGCCGGGCGAGCGCCGCCTTCAGGTCTGGCGGGCTCAAAGCCGCATCATGCCGGATTGCGACGCGCCTGGCCCCCATGTTGACGCGGGCCGATTCGATACCGTTAACCTTCGGCAGGCCGTTCTCGATTTTCGAGATGCAGCCCGCGCAGTGGATGCCAGGGACGGCTAGGAGGCTTTCGCGTGTTTCGGCCAGCGGTGCGGGTTCAGGGAGCAGCGCCCGTGTCGCCATCAGTCGATCTCCCGCAGCAGATGCTGCTCGCTGCCACCATGCCAGACGTCGAGGCGAACGCGCCAGCGACCGGGTGGTAGCGCAGCTTCGCTGACATAGCGGCCGGGCGCGGCCTCACGAAAAGCGAGCGGAATATCGGCGACCCGGCCGAGCGGATGCTGCGCGAGCGCCTTCACAGTCCCGCCCCGGACCGGCGCGCCGGCCCCGCTGCCCAGCGTCAGCACGACGTGGCGCGCACCATCCGTCGCCACCCCGTCCTTCCAGCGCAACCCATCCTGCGCGCGGGCAGCGGCCAACCAGCCATTGAAGCGCTGGCTCGCGACATAGCTGTTCTCCACCACCGTGCCGCCAAAGGACCGGACGGCGACGGTCGCCATCAGAACGTTGACGGCGATCACCACCGCGAAGAAAGCGACCAGGATCGCAGTCATGTGCCAGCCGGTGAAGCGGCGCGCGGGAAGGCTGTTGGACATTATCGGGACCTTTCGAAACGGGCGGGCTCGCTGTCGCCGCCGCCCTCGCGGTCAGTAGCGCGAACGGTGAAACGGAAGTCCTGGCGCTGCGGCCCGGCGCCTGGGAGGGCGACGAACAGGCGCAGCCTGGCGACGCTGTCGGCGGGCACGGTTGTGCCGACGTCGGCTTGGGCCTCCTCACGGGTCATGCCGTCGGTCCAGAGGCGCGCCCCGGGCAGTCCCTCGACCGTCACCGCCATCGGGCGTGGCCGCGCCTCCATGTTGCGCAGCTTCACCGTATAGGCGTTGCGGACCATGCCGTCGGACAGGCGCACGGCAATGGGATTGCGGTCCTGCTGCGCGCTGATCTCTATACGGGTGCGGGCGCCGAGCGCGAACAGCATAGCAAGGCCGATCCCGCACCACAGCGTGAAATAGGCGATGGTGCGGGGACGCAGCAGCGTCCTCAACACCGGTTGAGGCGCTGCGCCCTTTTTCTCCGCTTCCGCATCGTCCTCGGTGCAATAATCGATCAGGCCGCGCGGGCGGCCGACCTGTGCCATCACCTTGTCGCAGGCGTCGATGCACAGCGCGCAGGTGATGCAGCCGATCTGCGGCCCTTCACGGATGTCGATGCCGGTCGGGCACACCGCAACGCACTGGTTGCAGTCGATGCAGTCGCCATAATCGCCCGGATGCGCCTCCGCCTTCTTCAGGCTGCCGCGCTTCTCCCCGCGCCAGTCCTTGTAGGTGACGACCAGCGACTTCTCGTCCAGCATCGCGGTCTGGATGCGTGGCCAGGGACACATGTAGATGCACACCTGCTCGCGCATGAAACCGCCCAGGACTAAGGTGGTGGCGGTCAGCACGCCGACCGTCGCATAGGCGACGGGCGCGGCGGCGCCGGTCCAGAATTGCTGCTGGAGCGTCCGCGCGTCGGCAAAGTAGAAGACCCAGGCGCCGCCCGTCAGGAAGGCGATGGCCAGCCATGCGGTCCATTTGAGCAGGCGCCTCGCCAGCTTCGCCGGGGTCCAGGGCGCCTTCGCCAGCCGGATCTGCGCGTTGCGGTCGCCGTCGATAAAGCGTTCGACATGCTGGTAGAGGTCGGTCCACACCGTCTGCGGGCAGGCATAGCCGCACCAGGCCCGCCCGACTGCCGAGGTGACCAGGAACAGCCCCACCCCCGCCATGATCAGCAGGCCGGCGACATAATAGAATTCCTGCGGCCAGATCTCGATCGCGAACATGTAGAAGCGCCGATGGGCGAGGTCGATCAGCACCGCCTGATCGGGCGCATAGGGCCCGCGATCCCAGCGTAGCCACGGCGTCACCCAGTAGATGGCGAGCGTCGCCACCATCACCGCCCATTTCAAGCGGCGATAGAAGCCGTCCACCGCCTTGGGATAGACGCCCTTGCGCTTTTCGTAGAGGTCGGAGGAGCCCGCAGGCATCAGCATGCTGCCTACCCCCGAGCGAGCTTATTTGCCGCCATCGCGCACCTCTTCGGCAGTCGCAACGACCGGTGCCGCCTCGCCGCCCCCAAGGCTGTGAACATAAGCAGCGAGCATCCGTACGGTCGCGCTGTCGAGCTTGTCGCCCCAACGAGGCATCACGCCCTGACGGCTGTTCCACACGGTCTCCCGGATTGTGTCGGGGTCGCCGCCATAGAGCCAGATGCCGTCGGTGAGATTGGGCGCGCCGAGTTCGCGACTGCCGTGCCCAGTGGGGCCGTGGCAGACGGCGCAATTGTCAGCGAAGAGCCTTGCGCCGCGCTGCGCCGCCGCGCCGGGACGATCCTGCCGGCTGATGGTGCGCACATAGGCGACCACATCGTCCACTTGCGGCTCGGTCAGCAACTGATCCCGGCCGAATGCGGGCATCTGCGACATGCGGGTCGCCGCATGATCGGGATTGCGCACGCCATCGAAGATCGTCTTCTCGATCGTCGCCAGGTTCCCGCCCCACAGCCAGTCGTCGTCATTGAGGTTGGGATAACCCTTCGATCCCGCCGCGCCCGACCCATGGCACTGCACGCAATGCACCCGGAACGCCGCCCGCCCGCCCTCGACCGCTGCCTGCATGAGCTGCGGCTGGCCCGGCAGCGCCTCGATCAGCGTTTCGGCGATCGCCTTGCGGATCGGCGCGACCTGTGCCTCGCGCGTGGTCAGTTCCTTGTCCAGCGCGCCCCGGCTGGACCAGCCGAGCATGCCCTGGGTGGCGCTGTGGATCATCGGCCAGGCGGGATAGGCGATGGTATAGGCGATCGCGAAGAGGATGGTGGCGTAGAAGGTCCACAGCCACCAGCGGGGCAGCGGCGTGTCCAGTTCCCGGATGCCGTCCCATTCATGCCCCTTGAGCTCCGTGCCAGTCGCGGGGTCGATATGCTTCTCGTCAGCCATGATCGGCCTCCGTCTCTTCACGGTCCTTGAAGATCATCGTGGATGCGGCGCGGCTGTGCGCGCGGCCGCGCGGCAGGAAATGCCAGCCCACCAGGACGAGGTAGCTCGCCCCCATGAACACCAGCCCCCAGCTGTCGGCGAAATGCCGCAGCGTGTCATAGCTGCTCATCGCTCCACCTCCTGCGGCTCGGCGGCGTTCACGTCGACCAGCGTACCCAGCATCTGGAGATAGGCGACCAGTGCATCCATCTCGGTGAGCCTGTTCGGGTCGCCGTCAAAATCGCGCACCTGCGCCTTGGGATAGCGCTTCAGCAGGTCGGCGGCGTCAGCTGTCGGGTCGGCCTGGGCGGCAAGGTCGGCATTGGCCTTGTCGACGTCATCCTTGCTGTAGGGCACGCCGACGTCGGACAGCGCCGTCAGATGCGCGGCCATGTCGCCCGGCTTCAGATCACGCTCCGCGAGGAAGGGATAGGTCGGCATGATCGATTCCGGCACCACCGCGCGCGGGTCCTTCAGGTGCTGGACATGCCATTCGTCCGAATAGCGACCGCCTACTCGGGCAAGGTCCGGACCGGTGCGCTTCGACCCCCATTGGAACGGATGGTCGAACATGCTCTCGGCGGCGAGGCTGTAATGGCCGTAGCGCTCGGTCTCGTCCCGGAAGGGGCGGATCATCTGGCTATGGCAGTTGTAGCAGCCTTCGCGGATGTAGATGTTGCGGCCCGCCAGCTCCAGCGGCGTGTAGGGGCGCATCCCCTCCACCTTCTCGATCGTGTTGTCGATCCAGAAGAGGGGCGCGATCTCCACGATGCCGCCGATGGCCACGACGATCAGAGCGGCGATGCCCAGCAGCGAGACATTGCGCTCGAGCTTGCCATGGTCGAAAAAACGGGATGCCATGAGGGCGTCTCCTTAAACGGGCTGGGCGATCAGCGGCTTGTCGACCGCCGGGTCGTATGCCGCGTCGTGCATCGGCTTCTCCACGCGCAGCGGGCTGCCGGCGATGGTACGGCCGATGTTCCAGGCCATGATGATCGCGCCCGACAGGTAGAGCAGGCCACCGGCCGCGCGGATCAGGTACATGGGCAGCATGGCGCTCACGACTTCCGAGAAGGCGTAGACCAGATAGCCGTCCGACCCATATTCGCGCCACATCAGCCCCTGCATGATGCCCGCGACCCACATCGACGCGGCGTAGAGGACGATACCCACCGTCGCGAGCCAGAAGTGCCAGTTGACGAGGCGCAGCGAATAGAGCCGCTCGCGCTTCCACAGGCGCGGGGCGAGATAGTAGAGCGAGGCGAAGGTGATCATGCCGTTCCAGCCGAGCGCGCCGGAATGGACATGGCCGATGGTCCAGTCGGTATAGTGCGAAAGGCTGTTGACCGCCTTCACCGACATCATCGGCCCTTCGAAGGTCGACATGCCGTAAAAGGCGAGCGCCATCACCATCATGCGGATGATCGGGTCGGTGCGGATTTTGTCCCAGGCGCCATTCAGCGTCATCAGGCCGTTGATCATGCCACCCCAGCTCGGCATCCACAGCATGATCGAGAAGACCATGCCCAGCGTCTGCGCCCAGTCGGGCAGCGCGGTGTAATGCAGGTGGTGCGGACCCGCCCAGATATAGAGGAAGATCAGCGACCAGAAGTGGATGATCGACAGGCGATAGCTGTAGACCGGCCGCTCGGCCTGCTTGGGCACGAAATAATACATCATGGCGAGGAAGCCGGCGGTCAGGAAGAAGCCGACCGCATTGTGGCCGTACCACCACTGGGTCAGCGCATCCTGCACGCCCGCAAAGGCGCTATAGCTTTTGGAGCCCAGGAAGCTGACCGGCACCGTCAGGTTGTTGACGATGTGCAGCATCGCGATCGTCAGGATGAACGACAGGTAGAACCAGTTTGCCACATAGATGTGTGGCTCGCTGCGCTTCAGGATCGTGCCGCCGAAGACCACGAGATAGGCGACCCAGACGATGGTCAGCCACAGGTCGACATACCATTCGGGTTCGGCATATTCGCGGCCCTCGGTTACGCCCATCAGGTAGCCGGTGGCGGCCAGCACGATGAAAAGCTGGTATCCCCAGAAGACGAAGTTCGCGAGCGCGGGAAAGAAGAGCCGGGCACGGCAGGTGCGCTGGACAACGTAGAAGCTGGTCGCGATCAGCGCATTGCCGCCAAAGGCGAAGATGACAGCCGAGGTGTGTAGCGGCCGCAGCCGCCCGAAGCTGGTATATTCCAGGCCGAGGTTGAGCGCCGGGAAGGCAAGCTGTAACGCGATGTAGAGGCCCGCCAAGAAACCGGCGAGGCCCCAGAAGACGGTGGCGATCACGCCCCAGCGGATCACATCGTCATAATAGCGCCCCCGATCAGGCGGCATCCTGACCAGTCCTCGCGCGAAGGCTGTATAATCGGCGGTGCGCACGCCGTAGATGGCGAGGCCGAGCGCCACCGCGCTCACGATCCCCATATGAACGGAAAAGCCGCTGTCGCGCGCCGCCAGCATCGCCGCGAAGGCGAGCAGCGCCAGCGCGAACCAGCCGCCTGTCCGCATTACCAGTCTGTCCATGGATCTATCCCCGCAAAGGCTTAGCGGCGCCCTGTTGGAAAGTGCCCGCCGCTATGCCCCGACCTCTGTCAAAAGCGATGCGGCGGGTCTTTACGGGAAAATGCGTAGGCTGAGGTGTTCGCGGTGAATGAGCCTGACAGGCAAGCGTCAGGCCGCCTCAGACAGCCCTTCCAGTGCAGCCATGTTCACCGGCCGCACGCCGCGTCGCCCGACCAAGTCGATGAAGCCGTCACGTTTCATCTCGGTCAGCTGCCGGGAGACCGTTTCAATGGTAATGCCCAGAATGTCGGCGATCTGCTGCCGCGACAGCGGGAGCGCGATCACGCCGTCCCTGTCCGCGTGCAGCCGCCGGCTCATGTCGAGGAGGAAAGTGGCGACTTTCTCCCGCGCAGACTTGCGGCCCAGCAGGAGCATCCAGGCGCGGGTCCGGTCGAGATCATCCAGCGTTCGTTGCAACAAGCGATGCTGCAATTCCCCGTGCCGCATGGCGAAACCATCGAAACCGCCACGCGGGAAAAGACACAGCCGCGCGTTGGTCAACGCCGTAACACTATGCGGCGTTCGTGCGCCGAAAGGGCGGCCGATGAAGTCGGCGGCATAGACGACGCCGACAATCTGCTCGCGCCCGTCACCCGTGGATGTGGCGAGCTTCAGCGTGCCTTCAATCACATTGGCGACGACCATGCTATCGTCCCCTTCCCACATAACGGTTTGACCGGCCTGCAAAGTGACCCGCCGTCCCAGGCGGCTCAGCGCATCGCGATCACCTTCGTTAAGGTCCGCGCAGATGGCACGGTCGCGGACGACGCAAGCGTTGCAGCACTGGCTGCCGCAGGATCGTGCCGGGGTCGAGAAGGCGCCATTTTGCGTCATGTCAAATCGCATATCCATGCCGCTGGATGACGAGAGCGCAGGCCGCGACCTATCCGTAAATGTCCCTATCGGTGGGCGGCGTCGAAGGAATGAAACTGGAAATTGCGTGTCAGGCTTCACTCATCAAGCTGATGATTTCTTCGCCTCCTCTATCCGGCATGAAAGGCGATACGCAGCGCCTCAGCCAGACTCTTCACCCTCAGCTTTTGCATCAGGTTGGCACGGTGAATTTCCACTGTCCTGGGACTGATCCCCAGATCGTAGGCGATGCTCTTATTGGGCAGGCCCTGCACGAGCCCGTCCAGCACGTCGCGTTCGCGATCCGTCAGCACGTTGAGCCGCGCCCGCGCCTCCTCAGCGCGCGCGATGGCGCCGCGTTCCGCCAGGGACAGCGCCTTGGCGGCCTCGATACAGGCAAGCAGCGCTGCCTTCTCAAAGGGCTTTTCGATGAAGTCGCTGGCGCCCGTCTTCATCGCCGCGACCGCCATGTCGACATCGCCATGGCCGGTCATGATTACGACCGGCAGGGTAATGCCGCGCGCGCGCAGTTCCCGCTGCACCTCCAGCCCGTCAATGTCGGGCATGCGCACGTCGAGCAGCACACAGCCGCGCGGCAGCGTGCCCGCCTCCTTCAGGAACTCCAGACCGCCCGCGAACAGGCGCACGGCATAGCCGCTGGTCCGGAGCATGAAGGACAGCGAGCGGCGGATCGCCTCGTCATCGTCCACGACATAGATGATGTAGGGTTCGCTCATGCCGGTCTTCCGTTGCTAGTCCGCGGCGTCCAGGGTGAAATGGAAGGCGGTGCCGCCCCATTGCGACGGCGTGGCCCAGATGCGGCCGCCATGCCCCTCCACGATGGTCTGGCTGATCGAGAGGCCGAGGCCCATCCCCTGCGCTTTGGTGGTGGTGAAGGGGGTGAAGAGGGTGCGCGACATTTCCGGGTCCAGTCCCGGCCCGCTATCGGCGACAACGACCTCCACACGGCCGTTCTCCGTCGGGTTGGCAGTCAGGCGCAGAATGCGCGCGGGGCAGTTCTGCATCGCCTCTACCGCATTCTTGACCAGGTTGATGATCACCTGCTGGAGTTGCACCCGGTTGACCAGCACCTTGTCCACCTGCCGGTCGACGGCGATGTCCATATCGATGCCCCGGCTGTCCACACCGATAAAGGCCAGCGCGACGCCCTCTGCAAGAACGCCGCGCAGCGCCTCGGGCCGGCGCAGGGTTTCGCCCTGCCGGATGAATTCGCGCAGCGACCGGATGATCTCCCCCGCGCGGAGAGCTTGGCCGGCACTTTCGGCCATCGCCTCGTGCAGCATGTCGCGATCGACCGGGCCTTCGGCGTCCAGCAGGTCGCGCCCTGCCTCCATATAGTTGGCGATCGCGGTCAGCGGCTGGTTCAGCTCGTGCGCGAGGGCGGAGGCCAGTGTGCCCATTGCGGTCAGGCGGCTGGCATGGGCCAGTTCCGCCTGGAGATCGGCGACACGCCGCTCCGCCTGCTGCCGTTCGGTGAGATCGCGGATGAAGCCGGTGAATAGCCGCCGCGTCCCGTCGTTCACCTCGCCCACTGACAGTTCGATGGGGAAAGTGGACCCGTCCCGCCGCCGCGCGCTGGTCAGCCGTCCTATGCCGATGATCCGTTTTTCGCCCGTCGTCAGATAATGGCCGATATAGCCGTCGTGCCGCTCCCGATCCGGGGATGGCATCAGCATCGAGATATTCTCGCCCAGCACATCGCTTTCGGCATATTGAAACATGCGCTGCGCCGCCGCGCCGAAGGACACGATGCGCCCTGCCATGTCGATGACGATCAGCGCATCGGGCACGGTCGCCAGGATCGATCCCAGGAGGGCCTGCTCCAAGCTGTGCGCGCGCGCGCTCAGCCCGTCCGTTTCGTCATCCGCCACCGCCATGCCGCGACCATGCCGCCCTTTCAGTGCGCCAGCAAGAGCGGGACGGGCGCGTCGCGCAGCAGGCGGCGGGTTACGCCGCCAAACACCGTTTCGCGCAACCGGCTATGGCCGTATGCGCCCATGACGATCCAATCGATCGCTAGGTCGCCCACGACGCGCAGCAGCGCCTCGTCAACAGTTTGCTCCTGCCGCGGCCAGCTACGCAATTCGGCCTCGATGCCATGGCGGGACAGATATTCCAGCGCGTCAGTGGCCGGCAAGACATCCTTCCCGCCCTCCTCGATCGTCACGACCAGCACCGCATCCGCCAGTTTGAGGAGCGGAACGGCGGAGCGGAGCGCAGCGCCGGCTTCCTGCGACCCGTCCCAGGCCACCAGAGCCCGCCCGGCAACGGCGAAGCGCGTCGCCGCCTGCGGTACGCCCAGTACCGGTCCGCAGCGGCCCAGCGCCAGGTCCGGGACGATGGAAAGCGGGTCGTGCATGCCGCTGCGCGGCCCTCGCGGCAGGGTTGCCACGATCAGGTCGGCCAGGCGTGCGGCGGACAGGATACCGCTCACGGCCTCGCCCTCGCACTGAATCCAGTCCCATTGCACGCCTTCCCGCGCCAGCCGCGCCTCGACCTCCGTCCGCGCCTTGCGGTCGATGTCCCGCAGTTCCGCCATGATCGTCGGCGCGAAGCCCGCACCGCCATAGAGATCGGCCGCCACCAAATCCGGCAGCATCGTCACCTGAACGCAGCGGATATGGGCACTGGTCGCCCGCGCGATGTCGAAGGCGGCCTGAAGCCGGCTTTCCTGACCCAGATCGTCATGGATATGAAGCAATATCGATTTCATGGCCCCGGCCTTTCCGAGCGGATGCTTCCGATCGCCTTTTCTTAGGCCGGAGGTCCGGGATCGCACCATCAGGGATAGTCCTTATTTCTTCGGACGCCCGGAAACCGGAAAGAGAGGCCATGACATGGACGACGATACGCCTGGAACTGGCCCGCACGGAGGGTTTCCCCAATGGTTCGGCGGCGCGCAGCTATGTGCTGCGCCTGCCGCTGCAATCCGACGGGCTGATCGACGAGCAGGAATATCGGACCCACCCTGAACTGGCGACCGCCCGCCGCTTCTGGCCGAACGAGCCGGATCGGCGCGGTTATCTGCTGCGGACGCCGGAGGGGTGGGTGCTGTCCTATGCCCGCGGGGAAGAGGATGACGAAAGGATATTCCGGCTGGACGCGCACAGCGTCCGGCCGGGCAGCTATCTGACGCTGACGGAGCCCGACGGCGCGCAGCTCCCCTTCTTGGTCAAGGGCCTCGCGCCCGCCTAAACGAAAGGACATGGCTATGATTTATCTCGAAACCCGCGCCGGCTTCAGCCTCGCGGTCCGCCCTGCCACGCCCGCCGATGCCGCCGCGGTGATCGACTTCTTCGACCGGGTGTCGGACGAGGATCGCCGGTTCCGCTTCCTGTCCTCGATCCGCCACCTGACGGCGGCGCAAGCAAAGGACATCATCGACTTCGACTATCACCGGCGCGAGACCTTCCTCGCCTTCCTGCCCGGCACGGACGAGATTATCGCTGCCGCCACGCTCGCAGCCGACCGGACCGGGGAGAGCGCAGAAGTCGCGATCTCCATCGATGCTGACTATAAGGGACGCGGCATCGGCTGGACTCTGCTCGATCACGCAGCCGTCGAGGCCCGGCACTGGGGCATCCGCCGGCTGCGTTCGATCGAAAGTCGCGAAAATCACGCCGCGATCTCGCTGGAGCGGGAGAAGGGTTTCTCCGCGCGAGCCGTGGATGGCGATGCTACCCTAGTGATGCTGGAGCGCTGTTTCTGAACAGCGCTGGCACCGAGAGGCGCTACCGTGCCAGCGCCGGATCGATGCTGTTCGCAAGAGGCCGTCCCGCCTCGAAATCGCTAATGTTCGCCAGCGTCGTCTCGGCAATGCCTTCGAGCGCCTCCTGCGTCAGGAAGGCCTGGTGGCCGGTAACGAGAACATTGGGGAAGGTCAGCAGGCGCTGGAAATCGTCGTCTTCGATGATCTCGTTCGACAGGTCCTCGAAGAAGAGATCGGCCTCCTGCTCATAGACGTCGAGCGCGACGCCGCCGATCCTGCGGGCCTTGAGTCCGGCGATCAGCGCCCGCGTGTCGATGAGCGCACCACGGCTCGTGTTGACGATTACCAGCCCCTCGCGCGCCTTCGCGATTGCATCGGCGTCGATGATATGGCGCGTCTGCGGTGTCAGCGGGCAATGCAGCGAGACGATCTCGGCCCGCTCCAACAACTCGGCGGGCGGCACATAGGAGACGCCCATCGCCGCCAGCTCCGGATCCTCGACGACGTCGCTCGCCAACACTTGGCAGCCGAAGCCTAGTTGTAGCGTGCGCGCCACCAGCGCGCCGATCCGGCCGGTGCCGATGACACCTGCGGTACGACCGTGCAGGTTGCGGCCAATCAGGCCGTCCAACGAAAAATTATTCTCCCGCACCCGCGCCCAGGCGCGATGCACCTTGCGGTCGAGTGCCAGCAGCAGCGCAATAGTGAACTCGGCGACGGCATGCGGCGAATAGGCTGGCACCCGTACGACAGCGACACCCAGCCGCGCCGCAGTCCGGAGGTCCACATTGTTGTACCCCGCACAGCGCAACGCCACCAGTCGCGTGCCCTGCGCCGCCAGCCGTTCCAGCACGGCAGCGTCGGCCCGGTCGTTGACGAAGATGCAAACAGCCGGAAACCCCTGCGCCAGAGGCGCCGTGCTCTCATCCAGCCGGGGTTCCAGGAAATGGAGCTCATGCCCGTGCACGACATTGGCCCCGCTCAGGAACTGCCGATCATAGTCCTTGGTGCCAAAGATCGCGATGCGCATGGCCGCATAGTGGCAGGACCAGTTGGGCGGTCAATGGTTCGGATACCCGCAAACGGAAAAGGGCACCGTTTCAGCGGCGGCACCCCTCTCGGAGGTCAGAAGCGCATACCCAAGCCAACGCCGAAGACCAGTGGGTCTAGCTCCACATGGACCTTCTGTACGCCCGCAGCGCTCGTGCTAAGCCGCGCGTCGGTGTCGATGTCGATATATTTGATGTCGAAGTTCAGGAAGACCTTATCGGTCAGGTCGATGTCCACGCCGGCCTGCGCCGCCCAGCCGAAGCTGTCGGACATGTGCACCTTGGTCTTGCCGACAGCGCCCTCCAGAGCCGTGGAAGCGTCCTCATTGTAGAACAGCGTGTAGTTGATGCCGGCACCTGCATATGGACGCACCTTGCCCTGGGGCACGAAATGATATTGCGCCGTGAGGGTCGGTGGCAGCACCCAGGTGGAAGCGAGCTTGCCGATGCTGCCCGTCGTGCCGGTACGACCACTGGCGCTATGCTTGGTGGTCGCTGCGATCAGTTCGAAGCCGATATGGTCGGCCGCCATCCAGGTGAAGTCGATCTCCGGCGTGATTGCATTATCGATGCTCACCTTTTCGCCGGGGAACCCAGGCAGCACACTACCACTTTTTTCGTTGGGCGCGACGATGATGCCGCGCAGGCGGATCAGCACATCGCCCTGTTTCGCCTGCGCCGGCGTGGCGAGCGCGGCGGCAATGGCTGCGGCGCCCAGCAATAGGACTGTCCTGTTCATAGGGGTCTCCTTCCCTTCTGGTTGGTGACTGCCCTTTGAGCCCCATCGGCCGATTGGACATTGATCCGGCGCAACGCGTTATTTGACATGGCGCAATGTGCACTGACCGCGCCCGTGCGATCACGTGCGTATGTGGACCTATTATCCCGATCTGCTCGCGCGGCCGGTGCCGCGCTACACCAGCTATCCCACCGCAGCCCAGTTCAGCGATGCTGTGGGAGAGGCTGAATTGATGGCACGGCTGGACGCACTGGAGACGGACACGTCGCTCTCCCTCTATGTCCATATTCCCTATTGTCATGATATCTGCTGGTATTGCGGCTGCAACACCGGAGCGGCTAATCGCATCCAACGCCTGACTGCCTATATCGAGGCGCTGGAGCGCGAAATAGCAATTATTACGACGCGCTTGTCCGGCCGCGGCCGGGTGCGGCGCATCGCCTTTGGGGGAGGCAGTCCCAATTCCCTGCCGCTGGTTGATTTCGTCCGGTTGTCGCAACAACTGAGCCGCTGTTTCGATGCGCATGATGCGCAGATCTCGGTGGAGCTGGACCCCCGCCGACTGGACAACCAGTGGATCACGACGATGGCGGCTATGGGGGTAAGTCGCGTCAATCTGGGCGTGCAGACCTTCGCACCGGCGGTGCAGGCGCGGATCGGTCGCATTCAGCCGCACGACCTGGTGAAGCGCGCGGTGGAGGGCTTCGCCCGCGCCGGCGTGGCGACCGGTTTCGACCTGATGTACGGCCTGCCGGGACAGACAATTGAAGACCTCATCGCTACGCTGGACGCCAGCATCGTGCTTGCGCCCGCACGGATCGCGCTGTTTGGCTATGCCCATATGCCACGCCTTCTGCCGCGCCAGCAGCGGATCGACGCCAACGACCTGCCGGATCTGGCAACCCGCTTCGCCATGGCGGCGCAGGGGCACGAGCGGCTGATCGCCGCAGGGTATGAAGCGATCGGTTTCGATCATTTCGCCCTCCCCGGCGACGGGCTGGCGCAGGCCACGCGCGAGGGGCGACTGCGGCGCAATTTCCAGGGCTTCACCGACGATGACGCCGACATACTCATCGGAATGGGCGCGAGCGCGATCAGCGCCTTTCCCGATCTGCTGGTTCAGAATGAGAAGCGCGCCGGGGCCTGGCGCGAGCGGATCGCCGCCGACCGGCTTACTGCCTCTCGCGGGCTCATCCGCGATGGGGAAGACCGGCGGCGGGGGCGCATCATAGAGGCACTGCTCTGCCGGGGCGAGGCCCATCCGGGTGCGACACCCATGCCCGATCTGTCGGATTTCGAGGCGCTGGGGCTAGTCCGGCGCAGCGAGGGACGCATGCTTCTGACACCGGCCGCTCGTCCCTATGCGCGGGTCATTGCAGCACGGTTCGACGCCTATCTGGCGGCTGAGGAAAGGCGCTTCAGCCATGCGGTCTAGCGCGGCATGGCTAGCGGCTTCTGCTTGCCTCAATCTGGCGGCGGGGGCTCTGCCGGCACCGGCGGTTGCGCGCTCCATCCCATTTTGCGGCGCGCCGCCGCCTGGCTGGGTTCCGATCGACCGTCGCCATACGCCAAGACAACCCGCGCAGGGCAGTGCCTGCCATGTTCTGCTGTGCAACGCCGATCGCGAGAGGCGGAGCGGTTTCGGCGATCCGCTGGATCTAAAAAGGTGAGCGCTTCCAAAAAAATGAAGATGAGCCGCTGAACTGCGTAAAGTCACGCGGATGCGCTTGCCGGCTGATTAAGCCTTGAATGACCGGTTCTGGCGTAACTCGACATTCCGTCCGCGGCGTCGGAACGGCTTTAAGTCGTCGCAAACTGCCGCGCTGTGAACGTCAGCTATCCCTCCATTCCACATTCGAAGCGGTCATTCGCCTACCGGCCAGACCCAGTCATTCCCCCATCATGAAATCGACGGCCCGCTGCGCTGCCTGCCGATCGTCCAATTGATGCTGTCACCGCGCATGAGGCCGGACACCTTCTTGCCGATGTGGCGATCCAGAACCGGCCGCCACGGAACGAGGGTGAACTCCCGGCTGTTCTCAATCAGGGCGTAGCGGCCGGAAGCAAGCTCGACGGGGCGACGATAAATGCCGTCAATCCGCTCGCCCGGCCTGGGCTCGGTATAGGCGAGGCCGAGCTGGTCGGAGAGCTGACCGGTGATCAGGTTCAGTTCCCGACGGCGTAGCGTCGAGAGCAGGTTCGCGCGGACCATCACGCGTCCCTGTTCTTCCTGTGCCAGCCCTTCCGCGATCAGCCACTGCCGTCGCCGGTCAATGGCTTCCCGGACCTCGGCCCCGAACCCGGCCTCACGCAGCGGCATCGGATCGGCCGAGAGCAGTTCGCGATCGAGCCAGGTTGCGCCGTCGGCTCCGGCCTGCCGATCCAGCGGCAGGGAAGCCAGGGTATGGACGATCACGGGTGTTGCCTTCGCACGGTGCGCCTCGAACGCCGCCGCCCGCTCGACATGGTCAGGCGCGATAACCCATGTGCCATCCGCCTCGCGCTCCACGCTACCCTTGGCTTTACGCATGGCCTCCAGCCTGCGGACATGGGTTTCAGCAAAGCTCTCGGTCGCGGCTGGATCATGACGCAGATGCAGGTCGATGGAATAGCGCCCGCCATGGGCAGCGGCGACCTCGGCAATCGTGCGGTCCACCGCCCGCGCCTCGATCGATTCCGGCTCGATGCGCACGACAGCGCCGGGCGGGATCGGCTCCACCGCCTCGCCCTTGCCGATGTCGACATAATGGCTGCGCCCATCGATCCCGTCGACGATCAGATAATGGCGGTCATCCAGTTCCTCGGACAGGCCTCGCTCGACCACCCGCCCGACGATAGGCGTCATCCGCGCGGGATCGGCGATCACATAGTCGCCCGGCGCCCGCTCCAGGCCATGCTCGGTGAAGGCACGCTGCATCATGCGGATGATGTCGCCGCGTTCCCCCATACGGCGCAGCACATCGTCCATGCCCTCGGCCAGTCGCCAGCGCCCCGGTTCGACCTCATCGGCCAGCCCCAGTCGCCCGAGCTTCTGGAGCCGGCCAGCGCGCAGGCTCTGCTGCAACGGATCGGCCAAGGACGTTACCACCGCGCGGTCGCTATCCATGTCGCGAAGCAGCCGGCGATCGATACTGGTCAACCGCTCCTGATCCATCTCGCAACGAAGCCGATCCTCGATCTCGATGTCGGCACGCGGGCCAAGGTCCAGCGACACCAGCTCCGCCGCCCGCTCGCGAATGCCTTGCGTGATATAGTCGCGGGCAATGACGAGATCATATCCGCGCTCATCCTTCCCGCGCAGGATGATATGGGTATGGGGACGGCCGGTGTTGAAGTGATCGGCAGCGACCCAATCCAGCTTCGTGCCCAAATCCTGCTCCATCTGCGTCATGAGGCGGCGGGTCAGGGATTGGAGGTCATCATAATGCTGGCCGTCTTCCGGCGAAACGATGAAGCGGAACTGGTGCGGGTCGCCGTCCGCCCGATCGAGGAAGGCGCGGCCATCGACCTTGTCCTGATCGGCCGAATAGAGCTGGCCCGGCGCGCCGTCGCGGGTGACGCCATCGCGCTGGATGTAGCGCAGGTGCGCACGGGCAGCATTCATACCCTTGGCACGGTCAAGGCGAACGATCCGAGATTTGACGATGACCCGGCGCTGCCGCCACGCCGCGAAATGATCGCGCGAGGCGAGCACGCGGCCAACACCGACACCCACGCCGGAGCGGTTGCCGTGAAAGCGACCACGCTGCCCTCCCGGTCCCGCCATGCCGCCCGCCAGATTGGTGGCGCGCAGCACCTGGCTCATATAGCTCCTGCCGCGCCGGATCGGCGTGGTGCGCATCCGGCCGAGCCGGGGTTCGACATCATCATCCTCCATGACGGGACACCTGACCGGGCGGAACGCGCCAAAGCAGCCATGGCGCCATAAGAAAAGGCCTCAATTCAGCAGCTTGAACCGGCCATAGCACCATGTCCCCGATAGTGGCGCCATACCAAAAGTCAGAAAAAACGATGTGCAGACAACGGCTTATGGCGTGATGTCCGGAGGGCATGGCGCCATTTCTTTCATCTTGCCTTAGCCCCATCCCCACGATCACAGACCTTTCTTCCGATCCGGCGCCTCCCTCGAGAAGCAGAGAGAGCAGGAGCGGCATTGCCGGCCGCTTCCAATTCCTCCTTAGCCATCGGGTCGATCCCGTGCCGCCAGGGCGGCCTCCAGTTCGGCCTTGATCTGCCGAATTTCGGCTGGATCCTCGTTCCATTCGAGTTCGGCCCGAAGCTCGTCGATATGCTGCTGAAGTGTCATTTTGACCTCCTGATCCTGAAAGACAGGAGGCTGCGCCCGGCAGGGAGCGGGCCGGGTCAAGGACCGCGAAGCGGCCGCGCCAGCGGCGATGGGGGTGCCGATTTTGCGTCAGCAAAATTGGGGGTACCATCGTCCTTGAGGCGGCCTGCTGCCTGCCGGACACTGGGAATGACTGAGCGGATTTTTTCCTCTCGTCAGGGCGCCGCGCTGTCATCTGGAACCCTCCGCCCGCGGTGCTGATGGTGCGATAATGAGAGACCGGGGCGCGGTCGCGTCATCCTTGGAGGCGGGGCTGGCCGCGGGCTTCAAGGCGACATTGAGGGTGAAGAAGAGCTGCGTACCCGACAGGACTGGAGGGGGCATGGGGGCCTTCGCCGAGGTAGCCTCGATATAGAGGCGCGTCTCGGCGGGCAGCGCCCGGCCTGATCGCAGATGCTCGGAATAGCGACCTGGGCCTGCATTATAGGCTGCAAATAGGCCGGGATAGCCAAAGCTGTCATACATGATGCGCAGATAGGCCGTGCCCGCCAGGATATTGTCGTGCGGATCGTGCGGATCGGAACCCAGACCATGCCGGGCGCGCATCGCCGCCCAGGTTCCCGGCATCAATTGCATGAGGCCCATCGCCCCTGCCCGGCTGACGATCGGGTGTCCGTCAAGATGCGTATGCCCCCCGCTTTCCGCCTTCATGACCGCGACAATCCAGGCTTCGGGCACGCCAAAGCGCTGGGCCGCTTGCGTGATGAGGGGGCGCCAGCGTTCGATCGCAGCGCCTGCCGCCGCGCGCGGCATCTCCCGCTGCGCCGTACCGGGATCCGGCGACATCAGCAGCATGGCTGCGGCAAGGATGCGGATCAGCGGAGCCATAGCGGGTTCGCCTTGCCGATGATCGCTTCGGGTTCCAGCGGCCCGAAATAGCGGCTGTCGAAAGAGTCCGCGCGGTCCATCAGAAGGAAAAGACGACTGCCCCCTAACGTCTCGCAGCCTTCCCATCTTGGCAGGATGCGGCCCATGCGGTCGCGGACGAGCCGCTTGGCGACAGGGGCTCCATTCACATAGATTGCGTCCCCGAGCGCACAAACATCGTCGCCGTCGCGGGCGACGATTCGCTTCAGCAGCGGAACATTGGCCGGTATATAATGACGTGAGGCGGCAAGTTGGCGTACCCTTGCCGGCATATGGGCCAGGACCATATCGCCGCGTGCAAGCGGGACGCCGGGATGAACGCGCCACAGGCCGATCGGTGCGCTGGCCGACGCGTTCCACACGAGCCGTGGCGCGGGGCATATCAGATAATCGAGTGCCGTCGCCGCACCCATGAGGCCGGTGCCGATAGTGATCAGAAGAAGAATGGGCCTGCGCCTGAACCGGCTTTGCCGGGTAAGCGGCGGCACCCATTCGAGCAACGGCGCGGGGGCCTGTCGGCGCGGGCGCTTAGGCATCGCGCCCTCCTTTGTCGGTGTCGCCCTGGGTGCTGCGCGACCAGCTATCGAGATCGTCGATATGGTAGCGGACGAACCGACCGTGCCGGCGGAAGCTTGGTCCCAGACCGTTCCAGCGCATCTGTTCGAGCGTGCGATAGCTCAGGCCAATATAATGGGCGGCCTGCGCGGTATTGAGAAATGGACTGCCCTTGCGCGCCTGCTCGGCGCGCGCGATTTCACTCTCGCCCATGATCGTCTCTCCTGCCGACCGCGTGGGTGAAATGGCGGTCCGACGGGGTGGTGATCGGGGTTGGAGCGCAGGCGCGGGAGTGTCGATTTGCGCCCTTCGAAATTCGACACCCCCTTGGTCCAGTCCCCCGGGCGGCTTGGTCCCTCCTTTGCAGCTGCTCGCTTGGCTGATTTTTTTCGGCGATATGATCAGACCCCCGCGCCGTGCGGCGCGGGGGTCTTCAGGTCAGTCCGGGTTCCAGATGAGGGCATAGCTGTCCTCGTCATCCTGGCCGGCGGCGCGCCCAAGATTGGCATAGATGGTGCGGGCGCCAAGCTCCGGGGCCGCCATGGCGACGCGGATATATTCCCGGCCCGAGACTTCGCCGGTACGGATCCACCCGCCGCCCAACTCGCTGCCGCCAGTAAGGATGCGGTAATCGGGCTGATCGCCGACCTTGCCGCGATTGGGGATGATTTCGATCTCGGCGCGGACCGCGAGGGTCTTGAGGACGCCCTTGAAGCTGCCGTTTTCCAGGCGCTGAACATATCCGATGGCAGGCATGATAAGTCTCCTTCAAACTGCCCTGCGGCCGATCCGCCGGGCGTGCGGACCGTTCGGCAGCGCGAGGCGAGCCACCGAACCGGCAGGCCGTAGCGGCAAGCGGAGGACCGGAGGACGCGCCGCCATTTGGAGCGAAGCGACCGCGAGGAGCCGGAACGGCGGGGAAATGGGGGCGGGCCGATGGTTTCGTGAGGCGACCGAGACGCTGCCAGGTCAACGCACTCAGCCAGGCGTGATCGGCGACAGTGACAAGAAGGAAAGACAAGCCCTCGCCATCCTTGTGGAGCCCCTGAAAATCGCAACGCCCCGGCACCGATCAACCCGTGATCCGCTCGATATGGAGGCCCGTTTTCGACAAGCCGCGCGCCGTGCCTTATCGCAATGCCCACTATGGATCTGCGAATGGGTGACGTGCGATCGATGCTGCGGGGATGGGCGCAATAGGCCTGCTGGCGCTTGCGCCCATGTCGCCTGCGCAAGCGACCAACCCGCGCCATCTATGCCAATCTCGGGCGCGCAGTCGAAAGGGACGCTGCGCCATGTCAGCGATGGCGATACATGCCGGCTGACGAGCGGCGAGCTCGTCCCTTTCGCGGGGATCGACGCGCCTGAAACCCAGGCTTGTAACGCAAAATATGCGGCCGAACGCCGCCGGGGTGAAGCGGCAAAAACATGGCTCAAAAGGCGAGATCGAAGGCAGCAATCCTCGCTTCGAGCGGGTCCGCCGCAGCTATGCCCGGACGGTCGCGATGGTGAGACTTCAGGGCAGGGATCTGGCTGCGAGGCTGGTGGCCAGATACCATGCCAACGGGTGGCCGCGCGGTCGCGCGAAGCCCGACTGGTGCCGATCTCACCGAGGCATCGGTCCATAGCGACATGGCGTAACAACCGGAACATCGCGCACGGTCGCAGGTTGGGTTGCAGACGGCAGGAGAGCGATGATGGAACCCGATCCCAAGGACGGCGCACAGGATCAGGCCGATGTGCAGGACGATCAGATCGATGATGTGCCGCAGGAAGGTCGCAGCGAGCCGCCTGGCGATGCGGACGATATTGCCCGCGACACGACCGAAGAAGAGGCTGCGCGCAAGGAAGAACAGGATCGCAAGCGGTAGCGATGATCCGCGCCCCGGCCCGCTCATGCGGGCCGGGGCGCGACCGATTTTCAGGCCAGAAAGCGTAAGGGCGGCACCAACAGATCACCCGCAGCGAAATGGGCCATGATCGCCTCATAGCTGCCCAGCCTCTTGGCGCGGTCGATGTCGATGACCAGCCTATCATCTTCGTCAGCAGCAAAGAGGCGAACCTCGCCGGCTCCATTGAACACCGCGCGTTCCGGGCCGAACTGCGCGGCGCAGCCGCCCGACCAGCGGACATAGGACAGGCCATGGCTTGCGCAAAATCCTTCCAGCAGATCGACCCGTCCCCATGCGACCTCATGCGCGTAGAGAGATAGCGATGCGTCGCTCGGGAAGTCGTCTGCCGTGAAGGCGTCCGCGTCATAATCGCGAGCCAGCCCTTCATTCTGGATGCAGGCAAGGAGATCGCCGCGCAGCGCGGCGGGTAGATCGCCGCCCAGCGTAATGGAGAGAGAAACCCGGTCTACCATGATGAAAATCCCGATAAGCGCGCCGGGGCCGGAACCGCGACGGCGCGCCGATTTTTCGAAGGCAATGGCGAGGCGGGCGGCGACGAAGCGCCGCCCGCGCGATACCATCAGGCCGCAAGCCGGGCGTCTCCTTCCTCACCGTCGTCAGGCAGCGACATGACGCTGGCGGGGGTAGCGGGATCGGGCATGTCCGGTTCGGCTCTGGCGCTGTCATGCGCCTCCTTCGCTTTCATCGCCGCCCCATGGGCCGCGATGGTTCCGGCTCCACCACGCTGCGAATAGCCCGAGGGTGGGAACTGCATCCAGCGTGGCACCCAGCGATCTTTCTTGTCGCGGCCATTGGTGCCGTCGAGCGCATCACGGATGATGGCCTTCAAGGTCTTTGTCTTCTCGTTCGCATTGGAGGCCGCAACCGAGGGGCTGGTGACGTCCGCGACCAGATGGCCCACTATCTCGCGGTCGCGCAGCAGCTCGAAAAAGGCGGCATCGGCCTGCCAATAGTCGGCCATGTCGATGCCAAGATGGAGGCCAACGGCATCGACGGCGGCGCTGCCGCTGGCGAGGCTTTCGCCCATGACGATGGCGATCAGATCCATGACCTGCGCATCATCAAGATCGAGCAGGGTGAGGAAAAGCGCGACAAGGCCGGTATTGGGGCCGAAGTCGCCGCCAAGCCCGCCGATGATGGCGGGTTCTTCCGCGTCGAAGCCGAGCAGGGCCAGCGCCTTGCGCCGCATATGGTCGAAATCCGCCTCGCCGACCGCATTCTCGATGCTTTCCGCGACCGCTTCATTCCGGCTGGTCTGCGGTTCGACATCGACCCGCCAGAGGGGCGAACCGACGATGACATGGGCCACCATCAGGCGCAGTGCGACAGTGGGGGCACTGGTGAGGGCGGCGCGCACGGCGGCATGGCGATGAAGGTCGAGATAGGTCGCCATGGTCGAGGTGATTTCGGGGCGCACGACCTTCCCGCCTGTTCCTGCGCACTGCCCTTTTTCGATCCGCTCGGCTTCCTTGCGGGTCAGATAGCCTTCATGGAAGATGACTTCACCGGTGCCGCGCACATCGACATAGATGCGGCCACCATGGCGCTTGCTTGCCTTCACATATTCCCATGTCGAGAAATGCTCGGCGGGCGGCACGATGACGACCTCATTCCAGCCCTCGTCCAGACAGGCTTCTCGCCGGTCGTGGATGGCGGCGTCCTGCGCCTTCCAGAAGCCGTCGGCATCGGCGAAATAGGCATGCTCGCCGAACAGGTCGGCGATGACGGCAAGGCCGCTCGCTTCGACATCGAACAGGGCATGATGGGTGCCGATGGACTGGCCGCCCAGGAGCCAGGCCTTTAGCTGATGGCCCACAGGCGTGTGGGCATCCTCATCGTCCAGCAGGGCAAGCCATGCCTTTTGCTGGCTCTTGGATGCGAGCGTCAGATGGCGGACGGTCGCCCGATCGATCTCGTCGGCGGCATAGAGGCGGCGGATGCGGGGCAGAAGATTGCCCAGCGCCAGCACCCGCCTGACGGTGAGTTCGGGCAGGCCGAAGGTTGCGGCGATGTCGTGCGTCTTGCGCCCTTCCTTCACCAACCGGGTGAAGCTCTCCCACTGGGTCACTTCATCGGCATCGCGCCGGGCCATATTTTCGATCATCGAGGCTTCCACGGCGTCGGCGTCGTCGCCCTCTTCAAGGATGGCGCAGGGCAGCAGCGCGATTTCGCTGTCGGCCTCGCCCATGGCCCGCTTCTCCGCCGCGACGATCATGGCGGCATGATAGCGGCGGGAACCAGCGAGGATTTCGAAGGCATCGGGCGCGCACCGTTGACCTTCGGTCGCCTCCAGCCCGACAAGCTCGGGACAGGGATTGGGGCGCACGATGATCGGCTGGATCACGCCGCGCTTGCGCACGGTCGGCAGGATGTCCGACACATCGGGAGCGCTTCTGGAAAAGCGCATATTGGCCTTGCTGACTGACAGCTTGTCGAGCGGGATGAAATCGAGTTTCATGGGTCTACTCCTTGTGAGTGCCGGGCCGTCGATCTTTGGCGAGTTGGGCGGCCCGGCTTTACGGAAATGCGGCGTTACGCGCCGCGCGTCATCCTGCCGCTCCTTGGAATGGATCGGTCGGAAGGTCGAAAGCCGCATCGGCCGCGGCGTGTCTCAGAAGCTGTTCGGCGTGAATGATAGAGCCTGCACGTCGGGCGGTAGCCGCCCAGCGGGACAGACTGTGGGGGCTATAAAATCCCTCATCGCGCTCGATCCGCATGCCGTAGGGCAGTCGGACGCTCTCAATCTCCATAAGGGAGAAGACGCCCATTTCCGGGCATCCGAAGCCAAGGTCGGCGAGGCCGAAGAGCGTATCGCCGTCTTCATAAAGTTCGGTGGCCAGCCAAGTGGCGGCGCCCAGTGGATTGAAGAATTTGACCGCTGGTCGCAGCGAGTCACGCGCGTCACAGCGAGGATCGAACGTCTCTCCCCGCGCTCGGCTGGCAGCGCTGCGACAAGCATTGGCGCGCAGCGCCTGACGAATATCGGGAGTGAGGAGGATCATGCCGCCTTCCTTTCCTGTTCGACGGTGCTGGCCGGTTCGGCGGTGCTGGTCGGTTCCTCAATGCCCGCGACGGCGCCCTGTGATTCGCGATGGCGGGACAGCAGCCAATCGGCCGCCTTGCTGGCGGCACCTGCGGCGCGGAAGATGGCGCGATTATCCTCGCGCAGCACCTCCAGCCATGAGCCGATATAATCGGCATGGCGCACGGTCGGCACGATGCCCAGCGCCGCGCAGAGGAAGGCGGACCCCATTTCGGCGACATATCCTGACAGTCCAGCCCAAAATGGCGGTTGGAAGGTGAAAACCATCGGTTGCCTCCAGCACTGCCCAAAAGCCCCATGGCCTCCCCCGAGGCGGGGGTGGGCGGCGAGAGCGACCGGAGAGGCCTGCTGAAGCGGCGGGCTGCACCCGCAGGGGCGAAATGAAATGGAGCAGCCCGGCGAAGCCGAGGCTTGCAGCGCGCCGCGGCGGGCCTAGCAGGGAGCGCCGACCACTCCCGCATCGAGGGAGAGGCCAAAAAATCGGAGCCGCCGCGCAAGCGGCGTCCGCTTAATGGCGGGCGACAGCCCGCATCGACATGCATCGCGAAGCGGCCGATCGCGCGAGGGATCGGCCGCCATGGCAGTGGCGCTCGTGCGTTAAGTCAGCATGTAGCCGACGTCGGAGGCGCCGGTCGGATAGGCGAACATGGTGGAGCGAAGATCGGCCGCGGTGAGGCCGTGGCGGATTGCCAGACCGAAAACGTTGATTACCTCGTCGGCGTTCGGCCCCACGAGATGCGCGCCGAGGATGAGGTCCGTGTCCTCGTCGATCAGCAGCTTATGGCCGTAGACCGGCTCGGCGAGGCGGCGGGCGGTGAACCAGTCTGGCGTCGAGGCTGCGTTGACCCGGAGCGCGACGCCGCCGCGGCGCGCCGCCTCCTCTGACAGTCCGACGGCGGCGATCGGCGGCAGAGTGAAGGCCACGCTCGGCACGCCGCGATAGTCCGGCTGGTGCGTCGGGCCATCCAGGAGGTTGGCGGCAACTACCTTGGCATCGTGGCTGGACACCGGCGTCAGCCGCGGCCCGACTCCGGCAGCGTCGCCGGCGGCATAGACCCGCGGGTTGGAAATGCTCCGCAGATGCGCGTCGAGCTGCAGGCGCCCGTCCTGCACCGCCACCTCGCCGGCGGACAGGTCGAGCGCCTTGAGGTCAGGACCGCGCCCGGCGGCATGAACGACGAGATCGGCGGCGACGCTGAGATCAGGCTCGCCCTGGCGCTCGGCGTGGACCAGCAGACCGCTCCCGCTGCGCTCGACCCGGGTAACGGTGGCACCGGTCTCGACGCGGATGCCGAGCGCCTCGAACCGGGGCGTCAGCCAGCCCACCAGGTCGGGATCGAAGTGCGGCAGGAGCCGCTCGGCCCGCTGTAGGATGGTGACCTCTGCGCCCGCTCGGGCCGCCAGATGCGAGAACTCCGCAGCGACATAGCCGCCGCCGATCAGCACGATCCGGCGCGGCAGGGCCTGAAGCTCCAGGAACGCATCGCTTGTGCTCACCAGATCTTCGCCCGGAATGCCGAGCGGGACTGGACGCGCGCCGCTGGCGATCAGGATATGGCGGGCCCGCAATGTCCGGCCTTCCACCACGATCGTGTCTGGGCCGGCAAAGCGAGCAACACCGTGTAATGCGTCGACACCGAGCTCGGCGTAGCGGTGCGCCTGCTTGGCGGGGATCGGATCGGTGAAGGTCCGCTTGAACGCCATCAGGTCGGGCCAGTCGATCGCCAGCGTGCCGTCGACGCCATGTCTGGCCATGCGCCTTGCCGCGTCGATCGCTTCCTCGCCGCTGACCAGCATCCTCTTGGGATCGCAGCCACGCAGCGCACAGGTGCCGCCGAACGGACGGTGATCGATGACGGCGACGGACCATCCAGCGGCACGGACCCGGCCGACCGCGACCTGCGCTGCCGTGCCACTGCCGATGACGATCAGGTCGTAGGAAGCCATGGTCGCATCTCCATCCGCATCGGCGCAAAAATCGCGCGCCCAACCTCGAGCGCTTCGGCCAGGCACAGACGAATGCCGTCATCGGCTCCGACCGGACCGCTCGCGCACCAGGCCGCCAGATGATCGTCATCGCAGAAGAAGGCCTGCAAGGTGCAGAGCGACGATGCCGCGCAGCCACTGGCATAGCGACGGCCGGACCAGACGACGATCGCGCCCGGCTCAACCTCTTCCAGCTCGCGGCCGCGGCTGGGGGTATGGATGGCGAGCGTGCGCCGGCACTGGCGGCAGGCCGAGCGGATCATGCAGTCCCGCTCCAGCATGGCGCCGATCCCCAACGCGTCGATGGCGCACATGGCGCTCATGGTCACTCCGCTGACTTCGACTTGATGTTCGCTGGGGCCGTCGGTGAACGGATAGGCGCCGGTCACCCGGCCCGCGCCGTCGAGGACCACGAGATCGCGCCCGGCGAGCCGCTGCAGGGCCGAGCCGACCTCGCCGGAGGGGAGTCCCGATGCGGCGGCGATCTGTGCCGGCACCGGCGAGCGACCATCGGCAGCATAGGCTTGAAGCACGGCGCGCCGGACCCGCTCCTCGACGCCGTCCATCCCGCGCCACTTCGAACCGATGAACGCCGCGAACAGTGCCGTCAGGGCTGCGCGGGCGCTGGGTGTTGTGACTGCGCTCCAGTCCGGGACAACGGCACCGCCGGGAAATGTAACCGTCGATCCAAAGGCGGCTTCAGCGGATGATGCGCGCGCCATCGCCCGCCCTCCTCAGCCGCAGCACGCCTTGCCGCCGCTCTCCTGGATCGGCGGACAGGGCACGTCGCCGTAGGAGCAATAGACGCAGCAATCGCCCGGCTTGGGCTTGAGGACCGCGCCGCAACCCCGGCAGTCGTAGAAATACTGGCAGGCATTGGTCGGCATGGTCTCCGTCGCCCGATGACCGCAGTGGGGACAGGTCAGCGTCGAGCGCAGCTCGGGGGTGGCATCAGACATAGCGATAGCCTGCCCAGAGCAGGGCCGCACCGAGCAGCAATCCGATGAGCGTGAGAACACGCATCCAGCGCGGCGTGCATATGCCGCCCGGCCCACAGCGCGCCGCCGTAACTTGCTGGCGCAACAGCAGCGCCGCGCCGGCAAGCAGGCACAATGCGCCAATGAGGAGAAGCGGCGTGCGATACGGCGCGGCGACAATGGCCACGCCGCCGAGCCAAGCTGCGCCGATCCCGGCGGATGCGAAGAGGATCGGCAGCGCACAGCAGGCGGCGACGCCGAACGCCGCAGCGATCCCCGCCAGCGTGAGCGTGGCGGTGCCGATCCCCTTAGGCGGGCTTGGCGTCTGGGTCACGGGCGACTCCTTGTGGCGGGCATTGAGCTGTCCTAACATCTGTAGCGACTACAGACTCAAGAGGTATTTTGGGGATGGCCGCAACCGGCGCGATCCAGATCGGCGAACTCTCACGCCGCACCGGATGCAACATCGAGACGATCCGCTATTACGAGCGGATCGGGCTGCTGCCCGCTCCGCCGCGGCGGGGCCGCTACCGCAGCTATGGCCGGGAGGACGTGGCTCGCCTGGGCTTCGTGCGCCGCGCGAGGGAGCTGGGCTTTACCCTGGACGAGGTACGCGCCTTGCTCGGACTCGCGGTTGGCGGTCAGGCCTCCTGCGCCGAGGTGCGCGAGCTCGCGGCGTCGCACCTGAAGGACGTACGCGCGCGGATCGCGGACCTCAAGCGGATGGAACGGGTTCTGGCCGACTCGGTGCGCGCCTGCGATGCCGGTCGGGATCCGGGCTGTCCGCTGCTCGACACACTTGGCGCCGAAGTGCGGGTCGCGTGAGCATTACGGCTGTCGGGCGTGCATCCAGTCGGCTGCCGCCTGCGCCTTGCTCGCCGCGGTGAAGATCGCCCGAGGCTCGTCCTTGAGCAGTTGCAGCCAGGAGGCGATGTAGGCCGCATGATCGGGTCGCGGTTCGTGCGCGATCCCAAGATCGGCGAGCAGGAACGATGCGGTCAGTTCGGCGGTCGCTTCCTCCATGGCGAGCGCGTGCCTGGTCCACTTGGCGCTGAAATCCCGGTCAAGCCGATGGGCTGCGCCACTGGCATGAGCCGCTTCGTGAATGTGGGTGGCGTAGAAGCCGTGGGCATCGTGGAAGGCGCTGAAATCCGGCATGTGAATGCGGTCTTCGGCGATATGATAATAGGCGCTGGCCGAGCCGTAGACAGTATCGATGCCGAGCGCGGCGATGAAGGCTTCGGCGGCGGCGAGGCGTTCGCTCTCAGGCAGGTCCGGCGCCGGTTCGGGCGCGTAGCCATCGACCTGATCGGCGTTGAACAGGCTGAACG